>CAWABX010000007.1:0-176317 GCA_963780405.1 uncultured Flavobacteriaceae bacterium | reverse complement strand
TTGTTAGAATAGCGCCTTTATATTTAAAAACATCGATGTTTTTTATCGCATCCAACAATTCATCTAACACTGTTTTATTAAGTGCATTTAGCTTGTCAGGTCGATTTACTTCTAAATAGAAAACACTGTCTTTATCGTATGTATTAATTGTTTTATAAGTAGTACTCATGATTTATCTTTTTTATTAATTGTTTATATAATTTATGTGTTCTTATCGCTTAGAACGCTTTTAGCTTACCTCCAGGCGCATTTGCCTGGAGGAATATTATATTCTTTTTCATTTGACGATTAATATCAACCAAGTAAGCCGTCTATTAAGTCAAACAAAACACTTGTCCAGCGCTATTTTCCAGACAAACCAAGCTCCTTAAGGATCTCTTCAGTGTGCTCACCAAGCTGTGGCGCCATTATTCTCGTAGTAACAGGAGCGTCACTGATATGAACAGGGCAACCGATGGTCGTCATTTTTCCAAGAATCGGGTGATCAATATCGATTATCATATTGTTAATCTTCGTTTGTGGGTCATCCATTACTTCACTTAATTTGCGAACCTTGGAACAAAGTACATCCTTCCCTTCAAGACGTGCCAAAGCTTCGTCCATGGTGTATTTGGCAATTTCCTTGCGGAGTGTATCCTGTATAAGCGCCTTGTTTTTGATCTGAGAAGCCATATCAGGATAGGGTATGGTAAGATCATCTATTTCGAATGCAGCGCACATAGCCCTTAGCGGGTTAATCATAAACGCTCCAATCATCACAATTGGTCCATCCTTGGCCTCGGCGTGAATAGCTAGTGGCATTGCCGCCCAGTTAAGCACTTGTTTGTATTTGCTCCAGTAGGCTGCTTCCTGCAGTTGCGTATGAATCATCGAATCATAAAGACACACATCCACTTTTCGACCAAGGCCAGTTTTATTTCGCCCAACCAACGCGGCTAAAATGCCTTGACAGAGATGCATACCTCCGGTATAATCGCAGATAGCTGTTGGAACTATCGATTGTGGAACTGACGGGTCCGCGGTCTCATACATAAAGCCTGTTACAGCTTGGGCCACCATGTCCTGCCCAGGTTTTTTCTCATTTGGTCCGACAGGTCCGTAGCCTGTTGCAGACGCAAAAATAATGCGTGGATTAATCTCTTTTAGCTTCTCATAGCTGAAGCCGAGCTTATCCATCACGCCAGGGCGAAAATTGTTTACGACCACATCCGACACTTTGACGAGTTCATAAATAACCTTCTTTCCGGCTTCACTTTTCGTATCAAGTTCCATCGAACGCTTGTTGCGATTCATGGCGACATATGTCGGATTGTTCGTTGCCTCTATAGAGGTCCCGCCAACGGTATGCCGACTCAGGTCCCCTACGCCCGGGCGCTCAATCTTGATTACATCGGCACCAAAATCAGCGAGCTGTAGCGTACCAATGGGACCCTGCTCAGCCTGCGTGAAATCTATAACGCGTATTCCGTCTAACGGAAGGTTTGAAGTTTTACTCATAATTTTTGTTTTTAATTGTTAATGAATTGTATTTAATATCTCTTGTAATATCCGGTGAGCGAACTCATCCGGCTTTAATCTTAGGATTCGGTTTCGTAGTAAAGTATCCATTCGCAGTAAAGTGCTGGCTTTTCCTCACCTTCAATTTCAACAGTCAGAGCAGTGATGAATTTACAGTTGTGTTCGTCCTTCCAAATAACATCCTTCACCTCTCCGTGTATACGTACCCGCTTACCAGTGTGTACCGGGGCCAGGAAACGAATCTTATCATACCCATAATTAAAACCATGTGGCATATTCTCAGGCACTGGAAAGTTAGCCATTATATAAGGTGTCAGCCCCAGGGTCAATAAGCCGTGAGCAATAGTTCCACCCATATCAGTTTTTGACGCTTTTTCGGGATCAACATGCATAAAGTAGTCATCCCCTGTACAGTGGGCAAATTCGTTAATGCGATCCTGCCCAACTACATACCAACCGGTTGGCTCAACTTTAGTCCCAATGTAATTGACTAACTCTTCTTTTTTTACGATTTTGTTCATCTTTTTAGATTTTTAGTTAAAATTAAGTTATAATTAATATTTTTTGTAATATCGGGTGAGTGACCTTATTCGTTAATAATTGTCAGGCCTCCAATTCAATATGTGGAATCCCGAATATATGACTAAAGGTACAACATCTTTAGAAATTTTAAATGCATTTCAATCCAATGTCCTACTTTTTTGCGACTTTAGTAGGACATCATTTTTCATCCGAGGTGTTTGCAGTTTTAAAAATGTGTTTGTACATTGCACCGCTAAAATTCAAGATACATTCTCTAAGGATATATCTATTTATATTTTAAAAGTGAAAAACAAGATTGAAACTAAAAAAAAAATTATGAGCCCTTCTAGGAAGTTTTTCAAGGCTTGCTGCCGGGGCTTAGGACACCAGGTAAAGAATTACCTTAACCATTTTGTTATGAAACGAGCATATATTTTTATATTCAGTGTACTGTTGGCAATAGGAACTTCCTGTGAACAACCTGTAGACCCCATCATCGAAGCCGTCGATGAAACAGGGGCCCTGTTGCAGCGATATGTTTGGAATTTGGAGGATTTGAGCATCAATGTGCGCAATAAGGATGTCCCGCCACCTATTCTGTTCAGTTTTGGGGACTCCCTGATCCGGCCCTTTAAATACGGTCTGGATGATCTGGCTTTGGACGCCACAGATATGAGGGAAACCACGGTTATCTTTGAACCCGAGGAGCGCAAGATTATTTCCAGTAATGGATCTATAGATGCGATAGGAGATTCTATCGCCAGTTATTTTATCTTCAACGACCAAACCATTCGAATTACCACCCCTAAAAGAAAGCTGAATTATTCCTATATATACGACGAAAATAAGAAAACACTCGCTTTGACCCTTTCCGCAGAGCAGGCTGACCGTATCATATCCGATTACAATGATAAACTTCTGGATGCCATTTCGGGCCAGACCCCGAACAAGGTCGGGGATTTGATCGCCGGACTGATCTATAATAATGAACCCATTCAACGCCTGTTGAACGAGCTGGTGGTTTCGGCTCTGGCGGGGCAGCTGGAATTCATCAATGATTTTGATCCCGATCAGGTTTCAGAGGAGTTGGCTGCCAGAATTCTGGAGGCGCTCCGGCAGATCGACTGGGAACAGGAGCTTACCGATCTGCTGAGAACCGAATTGGAGAAGATCACCAATATTGACCCTGATCAGGTGGCGGCAGAAATTGCAGCTGCAGTGGCTGAGCGGATCAACGAATCGCTTTCCACAGAGAACATCCAGTCAATTATATTTCCGTTTATCGATCAAATAGCTACCAATCCTGACCAAACAGCTGATGCTATTTCGAAACTGATTATCGGAAAATTCTTGGAAGTTTTTGATGAAGAAACACTGCGCCCCATCATTTTTAACGCTTGGGATTCCTTTACCCGGCTTGATGAAGAGCAGATAACCACGGTTGCCGGTACACTGACCACCCTGATTGAAGATTCCTTTATCAATCAGGATAATCTTACCGGACTTTTCCTCCCGATAACGCAGCGAATCGATGAAACGTCATTGCTAAAATTAGGGGAGCTTGCTCAGGAAGCAACTGATAATTTAGAAGTTCTGGTGAACAATCTCAACGTCCGTTTCCCTGACCTGAAACTGCAACCAGATTACGAATCCATGCAAAATAGCATCAGGAACATATTTATCGCCGCCAAACCGGTAATCGGACTTGTTGGCGGACCTGAAAAGGCAGCTGAGGATGTGGCGAATCTGATCCTGTCACAATTCCTAAGCAGTGAAAACATCAATCAGTTGTTCATCAGTGCCATCACAAGGCTTCAGGATGTGGATCCGGAAGTGGCTGCGAATGCCATTTCTACCTGGATTTCCAACCTGGCCGAGGAAGCCTCCCCGGAAATTATTATCTATTTGAGCGAATTCCTCAGTCCGATTCTCGATAATATCGATCCGCAGACAACCTCCCTGAGAATTGCAGAGGCGCTCAATAGCTTTATACAGGAAAATGTTACCCCGGAAGCAATCAATGCGCTCATCCTGCCATTGGTTGAAGCTATTTCCAATATAAATGCTGATGTTCTGGCCAAATACCTGGCCCAAAAGATCCTGCAGCTGGAGATTATTGAGGACCTGGTCAATGAAGAAAACATCGCTGCCCTCATCCTACCCGTTCTTGAGGCGATTAAGGAGTCGAATGTGGACAATCTGGCTCAGGATATTGTTAAAGCCATTGTCCAAAGTGGCATTTTTGAGGATGTCATTACCGAAGATCGGGTGGCTACCATAATATCCCTGCTTATTTATACCAACTTATGGGAGGATGTAAAGATTGCTAACAACTTCGAGGAAGTTACCATACTACTTAGCCATGATTAGACTACATAGAACATTTATTATACCCATTCTTTTAATTGGACTGTTATCGGCCTCTGCTTTCGGCCAACAACCGGCAAACCTGAGTTTTAGTGAAAGTGACATGTATGAAAAGTATCGTGACAGCCTTAAGAATACACCGTATGATTGGACCTTACCCATCCTCGGTTCCAAGGTGCGAAAACTGGGATTTGACCTCCCTTACCCTACCGGTATTGGCTTTAATTACGCACATTCGGTACAGGATGTGCTCATCAGCGAGCTCCAGGTAGGCTTCGACCCGGACCGCCTTGTCAACGTGGATAACCTGGCCCGCTTCAGGGAAGTAGAGGCTACTGTGGATGCCTATGTTGCTCGAGTGGACGTTTGGTTGCTGCCATTTGTAAATGTCTTTGGGTTGGTGGGGCGCATTGAAAGCAGTACGGATGTGGACTTGGGACTTCCCATAGACCTGCAGTTTCAAGTAAATAACGCTGGGACGAGCCTCGGGTGGGGTGCCATTGTTGCCGGAGGTATCGGTCCCATGGTAATGAGTGCAAATTTCGTTCAAAATTGGACGTGGATAGGGTCGTTGAAACAACCATCCAAATCTACCATCATAGATGCAAGGGCGGGCTATATGCACAGGTTCCGTCACAATCCAAAGTCAAACATCGTTTTCCTGGTTGGGGCACAATATCTCGGAATCAATGCAAATAGCAGCGGTGAGGTCAAACTGGAAAAGCTACTGGGAATAACCCCGGAAAAGAAACAAGAAGCCTCCGATGATTTGGACGCCTGGTATGAAGACCTCTCCGATCCAGAAAAAGAAATTTTTGGAGGCTTATACGGAGGGCTGTCAGACTGGCTAAATACTCCCAGCAATGCAGCGCTCTATTACGATTTTGATAAACGCTTATATTATCCGGTCAGTATGACCCTGGGGGCAAACTACCAGTTGAATCCCCGTTGGAATTTTAATGCCGTCTATACGTTTCTTGGGAGTCGGGAGCAGTTTGTTTTTGGATTTAACTACCGCTTTGGTATTAAAGGCAAGAATTTAATGTCTGGCATGACGTTTTAGCAGATTACCACTTACATAAAATGGAATGGCACCCCGGGATTAGATTGAATACCTATAAGCAATTCCCAAAAGTTGAGTTCATATAGCATAAATAATGACCATAATTCCCTGGAACCTTTGATGCTTAACTAGTTCGAAGCTTAGCGGAATATTAAAGGAAGGTAGAAGCATTGCACCCTCCATAATTTCCATTTAGAACTGATCAATAATGAAGTAAAGGCAGTTAAGCACTCCAATACCCTACTTTTTTGCGACTTAAGTCTTAGAACTTTTCATCCCAGCTATTTGTAAATTGTAGCATGAAAATTCAAGACACATTCTTCCGGGAAACACTTCCGTATAAAACTGAAGCGATTTATCACATCGTTATAAGAGGTGAAGTGACCGATTCATTGATTCATATTGTTGATAGTTTGCAAATGCGAAGAGAGACCGACCAAGATATGATAAGTCTTATCGGTTGGCTTCCGGACCAGTCATCTTTAATAGGTCTTCTCAATGGATTGAACAACATCCGTCAAGAAATCATTTCAGTACGCATTATTTCAACCTCCACTAATAATTAATTAACCTTTATCTTTATCAAAACAACTATAAACATCAAATCTTTAAAAACATGAAAAACAATTTACTAATGCTATTTATTTTCTTAGTATCGTTCTCATACGGTCAGCAGAAAACAACTTCAAATGAAACTTATGACCTAGTCATATTAAACGGTCGCGTAATGGACCCTGAAACCATGTTCGACGATGTCGCCAATGTGGGAGTCACAGACGGTAAAATCGTTGCAATTACCAAATCTCCAATTAAAGGTAAAGAGACCATTGATGCTAAAGGGCATGTGGTGGCTCCCGGGTTTATTGACACACACTACCATTCAATGGATGTTTTTAGTACTAAAATGGCACTTCGAGACGGTGTAACTTCCGGGATGGACCTTGAAGCCGGATCATTCAATGTGAAAGAATGGTATGATGAAAAAGCAAAAACGGGCTGGCAGGTAAACTATGGGACTACTGCAAGTTTATTGTGGACAAGAATGGCTATTCATGACCCTGAATTGAAGATGGTTGGTACAATGGATTATACTGAAGCAAGACCATACGTTGCCAAATGCTGCAGAAGATGGCGTTCAAGGTTGGGCAACAACAAAATCAACTTTGGACGAAATGAATACCATGATGAAAATGTTAGATGAAGATCTAAGACAAGGTGCAATAGGTATGGCAGCTCCTGTTGCTTACATAACTATGGGAACAAGTAGTTACGAAGTTTTTATGGCTCAAAAAGCAGCTGCTAATTATAACCGTATGACAGCTTCTCATACCAGATATCATTTATTAAGCGACACACCTACAGAAGCGCCAATAGCTTTTGATGAGATGTTTACCAATGCCATGTTGTTAGGCGCTCCATTTTTAATTTGCCATAATAATGATTATGGTTGGTGGGAAATAGAAGAAAAATTGCAATTGGCCAGAGCAAAAGGTTTGAATATGTGGTCAGAGTACTATCCTTACGCTGCTGGAGCCACAGCAGTTACTGCAGATTTCTTGAAACCTTCTGAATGGGTAGAAAAGCGTGGTTTCAAATACGAAGAAACCATCTTCGACCCTATTGATAATGCATACCTTACCAACGAAACCTATGAAGCATTGATGAAAAAAGAACCAGGAAGATCGGTTGTCGTAGTATTTCCATACCGTAAGCCTTGGTTGAAAGATTTTTTAACAATACCTCATATGACTATAGCAGCTGATGCCATGGTTGGTGTTGGTCCCGATGGAGAATCTTTACCATGGGAAGCAGATTGGAAGGATTATAGAGGCCACCCCAGAACGGCTGGTACGCGTGGTACAGCTTTTCGTATGGCTCGTGAACAATGGTGTCCCTTTAATGTTTACGATTGCGCAATCAAGCTATTGGGCAGCGTTACACCTTGGTGATGCTGGGCTTGAGTCTATGCAAGCAAAGAGGAAGAATTCAAATAGGGAAAGTTGCAGACATTACCATCTTTGACCCTGAAACGATCACAGATAATTCTACGTTTAAAATAGGTGAAAATGGTATCCCTACTACGGGTATTCCTTATGTTATTGTAAATGGAGTTATCGCAGTAAAAAACAATGAAGTATTGCCTGTAAAAGCTGGTCAAGCAATTCGTTACCCAGTTGAAGATAAAGGAAGATTTACGCCTATTGATAAAGAGGATTGGAGGGTGAAGCATACTATTGGCATTAATCCAAATCTTCAAATTCATAATCACGATGACTCTGGTGCAGGGGCATTGCTTAAAGATTAATAATAAATTTTAACTCAAAGACATCATATGAAAACATCACTATTAACCCTATTTATTACCGCACTTCTTTTTAGTAGTTGTAATGAAATAGCATCTAAAAAAGGTGCCGATCCAAATCAGGAATTTGACGTGGTCATCCTTAACGGTCGCGTCATGGACCCGGAAACCAATTTTGACGGCGTCAGAAATGTTGGGGTAAAAGATGGCAAAATAATCATTATTACCGAAAGCGACATTAAAGGTAAAGAAACGATCAATGCCGAAGGACACGTGGTTGCACCAGGGTTTATTGATACGCACCAGCACGCCACAGATCAATTTAGTCGCAAGGTTAATTTACGTGATGGCTTAACTACCCAAATGGATTTTGAGGCAGGTGCCGGAGATATTCCTAAATGGTATGCAGAGGCCGAGGGTAAAACCCAGGCCAACTACGGTATGGTTGTGCTCGCAACGCTTGCCCGGGCAACGGTGCTGGACGGTGCTGACATAGTGGCTGACGCTAATGACATGGGCGGCCTGTTCCCTTTGGTGGGTCGCGCGGCCGAAAACGCCCAAAAACAAGGGCGCAAGCCAGGCTGGTCGTCAACGCTTCCAAATAAAGAAGAAATGACCCAGATTATGGCTCGTATTGATGAAGGTCTTCGCCAGGGCGCTTTGGGTGTGGGTGCTCCAGTGGGTTATATGACCGCAGGAGTTACGCAGTATGAATTGTACAAATACCAGGAGTTGGCATCAAAATACGGTCGCGTTTCGGATGCTCATGTAAGATTTGCCGGTGTTAGACCTCCAACAGAAGGGCAGTTGGGAATTCAGGAAATGCTGGCCAATGCTATGGTATTAGATGCACCTTTTTTGGCTTCTCACCTAAACAGTAATATGGACTGGGAATACACCATTCCTTTGATTAACGATGCCAGAGAAAAAAGAGGGGCAAAAGTATGGGGTGAAGTTTACCCATATGGAGGTGCCAGTACCTTTGCTGCGGCAGATGTTCTCTCAGAGTCGGGCATGGCTCAGATGAATTTAAAATATTCAGATATTACTAACCTTGATGGCACCCCTTGGGATAAGGAGATGCATGATGACGTTCGCAAGAATGATGCGGGCAGAACGGTTTTGGTTTACATCAATCCTGCTGAGAACGAAGCTAAATGGATGGCTATGCCAGGAGTAGTTGTTGTCTCAGACGGTATGGCTATCATAGATGAAAATGGCGAATACTATCCTTGGGATTCACCCTATGAAGGAAAAACATGTCACCCACGTAGTGCAGGTACCCGCGCCAAGGTGTTGCGTATGGTGCGTGAAGATAAAAACCAGACTTTGATGGATGCCATTTCCAAGATGAGTTACCTGCACGCCAAGTATTTAGGCGAATTAGGGGGTATCCCTCAGTTTAAGACTAAAGGGCGTATGCAAGAAGGAATGGATGCCGATATTGTCGTTTTCAATCCCGAAACAGTGAGAGATAATTCTACTTACGAGGTAGGAATGGGGGCTATTCCATCTACCGGTATTCCTTATGTATTGGTGAATGGAGTTACGGTTGTTAAAGATTCTGAAGTACAAAAAGTTTTCCCGGGAAAACCTATCCGTTTCCCTGTTGAAGAAAAAGGACGCTTAGATCAAATAGAGATTGAACCTAGAGTGTTTGATCCAAATCAATCTTAAAATAATTAAAGCATCTCAGGATTTGTTTTTCCAAAAGAAAGCACATCCTGAGTTTTTCTTTATAAATAAATCAAAAATATTAATCTATGGTATTAACAATTAAATAAGAAAAAGCTGGTAAACAACTATATTATGAAAAACTATCTCATTATTTTATTTGCTTTCCTGGTATCATTCTCTTACGGTCAAAAGAAAACCATTTCGAACGAAACCTACGATTTAGTCATAATAAACGGCCGGGTTATGGACCCTGAAACCCTGTTCAACGATGTTGCCAATGTTGGGGTCAAAGATGGGAAAATAGCTATTATTACCGAAAGTGACATTAAAGGTAAAGAAACGATTGATGCCGCCGGACATGTAGTTGCGCCAGGTTTTATTGATCCGCACAGTCACAATGTACCAACTCCATTTGGACAAAAGCTAGCCTTACGAGATGGTGTTACAACGGCGTTAGAATTAGAATTAGGAGTACTCCCAATTGCTTTTTGGTATGACGGGATGCAGGGCAAATCACAAACCAATTACGGAGCCACTGCCAGTCTTGAAGCCGCTCGTGAAATGGTGCTCAACCCCAACTATAAAACCAAAGATGGAGCGCTTATCAATGATAGCGGTATACAGGACGAGACGCATTTAACCATGGCGTGGTCTAAAGGTGTTGCTACCGACCAACAGGTTGAACAGATCATCAATTTAGTGGAAGAGGGATTAAAGCAAGGCGGTCTTGGTATTGGCTACACACCTGGCTACATGGTTTATGGTGCAAGATCTGAAGAAGGCATTGGTGCCCAAAAGCTGGCTGGAAAATACGGACGTTTCGTTTATTTACACGGGCGTTTCTCGGGGCAATTACCGCCCAATGACGGCCTGATCGGAACGCTACAACAGCTAGGTGCTGCAGAGGCATATGGTGGAGGTTTGGTGATTGCTCATATGACAGCACAGACCTTGAGTCAAACAAAACAGGCTCAGGCACTCATTGATGCCGCAGCCAGGAAAGGCATTCCTGTAATGTCTGAAATCTACGCTTATACCTATGGTTCTACAATTGTTGCTGCGGACTATCTTCAACCAGATAATTACCAAAATAATATGGGGCATGATTATAAAGATATTACCAATATTTCGAACATGCAGCCTTTAACAAAGGAAACGTACGAGCAATTGATGAAAGAAGCTCCATTAACCAACGTAACGTTTGAAAATGCCACTAAGGAAGACTTATATTGGGCGCTTTCGTACCCAAATTCCATGATTGGAAGCGATGCGTTTCCGGGTGTTTCTAAGTCGGACGGATCGTTACCTATAGATTGGGATACACCTTATGAATCTATAAATGCGCACCCTAGAGGTGCGGGTACCCATGCTCGAATTTTAAAGTTAGTACGAGAAGATCATCTAATGCCCTTAATGTTGGCAGTTTCCAAGATGAGCTTCATGCCAGCTAAATTTCTTCAGGAAAACGGTGTACCCCAAATGGCGAATAAGGGGCGCATACAGGTGGGGAAAGATGCAGACCTTACGATTTTTGATCCAGCTACCGTCAAAGACAATGCAACACCTGCGATGGGTACCTTGCCGTCTACGGGAATCCCCTACGTTATTGTCAATGGTACTGTCGTGGTTAAGAACTCTAAGGTTTTGAAGGATGTTTTTCCCGGCCAACCAATCCGGGCAGCAATTCAAGAACAGAAAACCCCATGAAGATATTGGATTAGTGACAAATACAGAAAATTTAAAAATTAAAAAGAAAGGCGGAAAGTTTTACAAAAACATATTAATTACCGAATAGAGTACTTGTAACAAGCAAGCCAAAATGAAACGCGTCTTATTATCACTTATTGGAATCTCACTTTTATTGTTGTCTTGCAACGACAGCATTGAGAAGAAAGATGCTCAGAAAAAAGACTCGTCTGAAATGACGATCTATTATGGTGGTGATATTATTACCATGGAAGGAGAAGAAGCGCAATATGCTGAAGCCGTGGTTCAGCAAAATGGGAAAATTACTTTTGTAGGTTCTCTAGAAGACGCAGAAAAACAATTTCCAAAAGCCAACAAAATAGATTTGAAAGGCAAAACACTTTTACCTGGATTTATTGATGGGCATGGACACCTTTATCTCACAGGTTTTTACAATATGATGGCCAATCTAATGCCTCCGCCAGATGGAAATTGCAATAGCATTCAAGGCGTAGTAGATGAGATGAATACCTGGAAAGATTCAGAAAAAGGGAAGTTCTTCTTAAACAAGTTTGGATGGCTGGTCGGCTTTGGGTATGACGATTCTCAATTGGCAGAAAAAGACCATCCCACAGCAGATGACCTGGACAAAGTAAGCACGGAAGTTCCTGTAATTATTGTACATCAATCCGGTCATTTGGGTTCGGTGAACCATAAGGCATTGGAAGTTTTCAAAATCACTAAAGATAGTCAAGATCCCGCGGGAGGTCACATCAGAAAAGATGCCGATGGCAATCCAAATGGAATCCTTGAAGAAACCGCATTTCAGCCCTTACAATTGCAAATGTTGCCCAAAATAGACGATGAAACAGATGCTAAAATTGTTGAAAACGGACAAAAAATGTATGCCCAATTTGGGTACACCACGGCACAGGAAGGTGGCGGCAATACGGGCTTTAACAATTCTTTGGAAAAAGCGGCAGATAACGGAGAACTGTATATTGACCTGGTAACCTACTCGGTTATGGATATGGGCTTAGAGGCTATGACCGGTAAGTATTATTCAAAAGATCATAGTTACTTGAACCATTATCGTATAGGCGGTGTAAAATTAGTTTTTGATGGGTCACCACAGGGAAAAACGGCATGGCTTACCAAGCCCTATTTAATACCACCTTCAGGAAAAGACAATCATTATCATGGGTACCCTAAATATACAAAAGAAGATGCGGAAAAATTTGTTAATCAGGCGTTCCAAAATCAATGGCAATTATTGGCGCACACCAATGGCGATGCTGCAGTAGATGAATTTCTTTTTTACATCAAGGAAGCCTTAAAAAATCATGGCTACGATGATCATCGTTCCACAATAATACATGGCCAGGTGATTCGGAAAGATCAGATTCCACAAATTGCTGATTTAAACGTGCTCGCTTCAGAGTATGCCGTACATACCTTCTATTGGGGAGACTGGCATTTAAACTCTGTGTTAGGATCGCCACGTGCTGAATATATCTCGCCTACCAGAGATCTTATAGATGCGGGCATTAATTTAACCAGCCATTCAGACTGCCCGGTGATACCACCCAATTCATTAAGAATAATCGATGCCACCACAAACCGGGTAACCCGAAGTGGATTGATACTCGGTCCAGGACAGCGAACGACTCCTTATGAAGCGTTGCTTTCACAAACGCGTTGGGGCGCTTATCAGTATTTTGAGGAAGACCATAAAGGAACGCTCACTGTGGGTAAATTGGCTGATTTTGTGATTTTAGACCAAAATCCGCTAAAAATTGATCCCATGAAGATTCATACCATAAAAGTGGTAGAAACCATCAAAGAAGGGAAACAGGTCTATGAAAATAATGAATCCAATTAATCCTTTTCATAAATCATGAAAATCAAATGAGAAATAAAACATTAATATTAAAAGCGTTATACATAGTCCTAATCTTTGTATTACTGTCTTCTTGTAAAGATAGATGCCAAAAGATAATAAGGAAACGCCTCCATCTACTTCAGAAACAACCCTCTATTTTGGTGGTGATATTATTACCATGGAAGGAGAAGAAGCGCAATATGCTGAAGCCGTTGTTAGAAAAGGGGATCATATTGTTTTTGTAGGTGCTCTGGATGATGCAAAAAAGCAATTTAAAGATTCAGAGCATTACAATTTAAATGGCGCCACCATGCTTCCTGCTTTTTTAGACGGACATGGACACATGTATATGGTGGGTATTGCATCTATGTTGGCTAATATTCTCCCTCCTCCTGACGGACCAGGCGCTGACTTTAACAGTATTGTAAAAACTTTAAATGAATTTAAAGACACTGAAGATGGAAAATGGTGTATGAATAAATTCGGTTGGATTATAGGAAATGGATATGACGATTCTCAATTAACAGAAAAAGATCATCCTAAAGCAACAGATTTAGATAAGGTGAGTACAGATTTTCCTGTAGTTGTCATGCACCAATCAGGTCACCTGGGTTCTATTAACTCAAAAGGACTGGAACTTATGGGGTGGGCTTCTAAAGATACACCTAATCCTAAAGAAGGGAAGCTAAGACGTAATACGGATGGAACTCCGAATGGTGTGTTAGAAGAAAATGCATTTTTTACGGTATTAGGAAAAGTACTCGGAAATACTGATGACGAAGTAAATGCTAAAGCCGTTAAACTTGGTCAACTACAATACGCAGAAAATGGCTATCTAACCGCACAAGAAGGCAGAACAGCACCTTCTCAGGTAAAAGGTATTATCAAAGAAGCAAATGCGGGAAACCTTTATATCGATGTGGTATCCTATCCGGATATGCGAATGACTGGAGCATATGATTTACTGAAAGGGGAGTATTATAATAATGAGCATACCTATAAAAATAATTTTAGACTTGGTGGAGCTAAATTAACTTTAGACGGTTCACCTCAAGGTAAAACAGCCTGGCTAACACAGCACTATCATAGACCTCCTCAAGGAGAAAATGCGGACTATAAAGGTTTTCCTATTATGGATGATGAAGCAGCAAACCAATCTGTTGCAGATGCATTTGAAAACAAATGGCAACTTTTATGTCATACCAATGGAGATGCTGCTATAGACCAATATTTAAATGCCATTGAAAAAGCACAAGTTCAATATAATTACGATGACCATAGAACAGTAATTATTCATGGTCAAACCATAAGGAAAGATCAAATAGAAAGAGCCGCGAAATTAAATGTAGATGCTTCACTATTCCCAATGCATACCTTTTATTGGGGAGATTGGCACGTAGAATCTGTTTTAGGACATCCAAGAGCCGATTATATTTCGCCTATGAAAGATGCCCTGATGGCCGGGTTAAATATTACTTCACACCATGATGCTCCTGTTACCTTTCCTAACGCCATGCGTGTGCTTGATGCCACTGTAAACAGGGTAACGCGAAGTGGTAAAATATTAGGTCCTGACCAAAGACTTTCAGCCTTTGATGGATTAAGAACGCTTAACAATTTGGGCTGCTTACCAATATTTTGAAGAAGATAATAAAGGGACTATTTCAACGAATAAGTATGCTGATTTTGTAATCTTAGACAAAAACCCAATTAAAATAGATCCTATGGAAATACACGATATTAAAATAGTAGAATCTATAAGACGCGGAAAATCTGTGTACAAAAAATAAAGAATTAAAAAGAAAATTATAAAAAAAATAAGTTCAGGAATGAATATGGCACATAAAGGCTGTAGAATTATATATCAGGCACTGAATTTAGATAAACACAATTATTAATATTTAAAAACAAAAATCATGAAAGAAACAAAAACAGTATCTGCTGACAAAAGTATTGCTCAGAAGATTGAAAAAATTACGCAAGGGCTGGTTGGCCGCATTGGTGTGGCAGCACAGGAACTTAGTTCAGGGCTGAATGTCAGCATAAATGGCGATGAAACCTTTTGTATGGCGAGTGCTTATAAAGTAGCGATCGCCGCGAAAGTGATGGATCTCGTGGACAAGGGGGAACTCAGTCTCGACCAAATGGTTGACGTCCCGCATGACATGTATGTTGCCGGTGTAGTTGCGATTGCCGAGAGATTCCCTTACCCCGGGGTCCAGTTCTCGTTAGCGAACTTGATATATCCGATGATCACAGAGAGTGACAACACGGCGACCGACGTCTGCATGAAGCTGGTAGGTGGACCAGCAGCGGTGACCGAGAACCTGCGCAGGCTCGGGATCACCGACTTCAGAGTCGACAGGCCTGTCCGCGAGATTCTCATGGATTTCTACAGCCTGTCAGCGGTCAACCCAGTTGCTATCGTTGAGGCCATCGGCAAGAACCCGGCACTGGTGGCGGCCCAGGTTGATTGCAATCTAGACTTCGAGGCGGATCCCCGCGATCACACATCGCCCAATGCGTACCTGCAACTCCTGCTTGCCATCGACAGTGGCACGGCGATGAGCCCGAAAAGCCGTGAGTTCCTGCTAGGTGTTATGTCGCGCACGCGCACCGGTGATGGCCGACTCAAGGGATTGTTGCCCAAGGGAACGCCCGTAGCACACAAGACCGGGACCTTAGGCGGAGTTGCCAACGACGTTGGTTATATCACGCTCCCTGACGGTCGACGATTTGCCATTGCCGTGTTCACCAACAGCAGCATGACACCCGCTGAGGACAGAGAACGGGCTATTGCGGAAGTTGCCCGCGCTTTATATGACTTTTATTATTTACAGTCATAAGGCAAATAACCTTTTTCATACCTAAGGCCTTGGTTGCAACGGGCGGTCGAAATATCGCTGCTCAACCAAGGACTTAGGTTCTCGAATCAGATAAACTCAATTCTTGATAGTTAAAAAAAATCATAATAAGATGAATAAAAAACAAGATAACAAAAGCACCGTTGAAGATCTAGCTCCAAAAGATTTGGTTGAGTACAAGAAAATGAAAGAGGCTGGATTGTCCCTAGAGTTTGATAAACAAGCGCATCGTGAATCTTCACTTCCACAGATGGCTACCGGACTTAGATTTGTGCCTTATCAATACTCTAGAATGGAAGAATATTTTCCTTCAGCTCTTATTGACAAAGCACCTTCTAGCTATAACATTGAAAGAGAACTTAACCCTTCTTTAGGAAATGCCTCTTTTAAACGTGTGGATGGAAGCACCACCCCTACCTTGAATGAATTTATTAATGAGCCTGGTAACAGACTACAAGCCATTTTAATGATACATAAAGGGAAGGTTATTTTTGAGAGCTATCCTGGAATGCCAAAAGAAGACCGTCATCTTTGGAATTCTGCCTCTAAGAGTACGCCTGGTATTCTTAATGCTATTTTAGCTACTGAAGGAAAGATAGACATCACTAAGCCTGTCTCTTACTATATTCCTGAATGGAAGAATACGCCTTGGGATGATGTTTCTGTGCATGATAACATGAACATGACTACCGGTCTTAATGTACAAGAAGAATTTTCACAAGATATTGGTACACCTGATCGCCTTGCCGATCATTTCGTAGCTTCTCTTTATCGATACGGAGATTACACCCCGTGGGTAGAATTATGTAAAGGAGTTAAGAAATTGCACGCTCCGGGAACTGTTCATAGATACTCCAACATTAGCGCGCAGTCAATGTGTAAAGTGGTTGAAAATGCGCTTGGAAAACCTTTCAGAACCATCCTGGAAGAACGTCTCTTTCACTCATCTGGAAACACCGATACCATCTCTGTAATGCTTATGGATGATGGAATTGCTCAAGGTGTTGGGGGAATTTCTACTACGCTAGAAGACTTTGCGAGATACGCTTTTTCGTATACGCCAAGCTACAAGAGACTTACCGGAAGAGATGGAATCCCTCAAGCTGCGATTGATTTCTTGTTTAAAAACAAAATTGATCCGGAAGTCTTTGCAAAGGGTAATCTATATGCGATGGGACAAGCTAATTATGGAGCCGATCATCCTGTATCTGCAGGTAGTCTTTTTGACTTTTTCTTTGAAGATGGTGCCTTCTCCAAGCATGGTCACCATAGCCAGGGAATCTATCTTGATCCTAAAAGAGACTTTGCCGGTGTATACTTTTCTACACAACCAACCGGAAGTGCAGAGAACCTGGCTGCTGGTTATATGAGAGCAATTTCAAAGACCTTGTAGTCTTGTAAATTATAAAATCATTAAAACAAATATCCATTTAACCATTAAAAATTAAACATTATGAGTAAACAAGACAGAATAAACGAGATGCTAAACCTAGTAACTCCTATGAGCAAATGGAAAAAGCCTCAATCAGCTGATTTTGTTGATGCTGCTACAAAACGATATAGCTTTCCAAACTGGCAATCAGGAAGCGAAGATTCCATTTATTACAATTTACATATCACGGAATTTTTTAAATGTTGTGTGGTACCAGCACCATCGAATACAACTACTATAGAACGAGATCTTCATCCTGATTTATTGGATTTAACTTATACCGCATTTGATGGCACTACTACACCTACTTTAAAAGACTATTTAGGTGGAAAACGTCAGGTGCAAGCCATGATGATGGCGCACAAAGGAAAAGTAGTCTTTGAAACCTATCCGGGAATGAATCCAAATGATATACACATATGGATGTCGGCAGCTAAAACAACGGTGGGTTTATTGATTATGCTACTGGCTGAAGATGGTAAAATAGACCTTGAAAAACCAATAGCTAACTATGTACCGAGATTGAAAGGTACTGCATGGGAAAAGGTAAGTGTAAAAAATGCCATGAACATGTCATCCGGACTTGATATTGAAGAAACGATAGAGAATCTATTGAATCCAAAAACCTGGATTGCGAATTGGTTTACCGCTGCTTTTGAAGAAGGAAAAGGTGATTGGATAGCAATGGCTCAAGACGCACAACCTTTACCCAATGAATCTCCAGGTGAGCGTTTCAGATATTCTGGTGCGAATACCATGATGCTGGTGCTTGCAACTGAACATGTAACAGGTATGCGGTGGCAAGAATACTTTAATGAACGCGTATGGTCTAAAATGGGAGCTAAAGGTCAGTTTATTTGTGCGCTTGCAGAGGGCATTCCATTAGGTGCAGGGCTTCACAATTGTACACCAGAAGATTTTCTTCGTTTTGCATTAATACATACACCAAGTTGGAATGTAGTAGCAAGCGAACAGATCGTTTCAGATAATGTACTTAAAGCCATCCAAGATCTAGGAAACCATAAAGCTTATAAAGGATCTACAGAAGAACAGTATGGTTCAGATTGGTTTGGAGAAGTTCCGGAAAAAAACACAGCACAATGGGATCATTATTTTCCTGATGGAGGCATGTTCAAACATGGAAATATGGGTCAAGGAATCTACGTAGATCCGAAGCGTGACTTTTGTGGAATATACTTTGGTTTAGCCCCAAATCAAGATGAAATTTCAGGAATCGATCATTCTCCTGGGTATTTAAGAGCTGCAGCAAAAAAGTTAGCAGGGAAATAATAAATCAGTAACGAAAAGAGCTCTGCCAGTAAAGCAGAGCTCTTTTAAAATGGAGACCAAAAGCTAACATCCATAAACCATCTTAAAACACTTATTTACAGCTTGCTTAATGTACTGTAAACTCTAATCTAGCAAGTCCAGGATATTCAGGAACACCTACTCAGGAAACAGAAAAGAAAACGTAAACTGAATTTGACCTCCCTTGGCTCCAAGATCTGGTCTGACTGCATTATAATAGTAAGCTAGCGAGCCTTTAATACCTTGATTTCTAAACATATGTACGTGTGATACACTTAATCCGAAAGGAACAACGGCTTTTTGATCTTTCTCTGCATTCCAGTTTACAGTAATGGTAGGTCCAGTGCCTATTGTCCAACCTTTTGGTAAGTTGTAATTAATAAAATATTGAGTAAAAAATGAATTTTGAGGTATCTCTTCTGAGCTGGCTTTATAATAGCCCCAGTTTTGAGCTGCCACAAAACCTAATGTCCATTTTCCAATACTGGAAAACATAACTACAGAGGGGCCAACGGCAAATCTGCCATTGCCCAATTCTGGTGATGTTGTGGTAGGAATGATTAGGCTCGGACCAAATCCGTAGGAGGTTTTACCGATAGGCTTTGGCGAAAAAAACGCAGTATAATTGATTGCCCCAACTCCAAAAGTCTGCCCTGTTTCTGAATTGAGATCTGGCTGTATCTGGATAGGAATAATAATCCGATTAATCATATTCCAATTTTCAGAAATTTTAGCAGGAATTACCGGCTCTACATTCAATACATATTGAGTTCTATCATACTCGCCATTACCCAAAAAAAAGTTGAATTGAAAAGGTATACTAATTAGTGATGCAATGGGGTTTTGCGAAGCTGTAACAAGATCTTGATGCGCCTTATGACTAGATTCAACATTAGAAGAATCGGCTGGTGAAACTTGACCGTAGCTATAAAAAAAACTTAACATAACCAGGGCAGCTGCCAGTATTATTTCTTTAGAATTCATTTTTGTTTAATTTAAGATATGAAGGCTATCCAGTTTGGCGTCTTTTAAATAGCCATTTAAATAGCCATTTAAATATTGATTTTATTTTTTAATTCTCAACAATCTATTTCAAATCAATGATAAAAATAATATAATTTATAGCTAAAAAAATTAGATTTGGGATAAATACGACTTTTTTACTACTTAAGTTGTAGATCATTTCTTACACGGTATTTTTACCTTGCGGTTATATCATAGACTGTTGCTATAGCACGGTGAATGACCAGTGTTGGGAAAGTGCAATGAACATGTCATCCGGACATAACATTGAAGAAACTATGAAGAATCTTATGAATCCCGATACGTTGATTGCGAAGTGGTTTAGAGCTGCTTTTGAAGTAGGGAAAGGTGATTGGGCGGCAATATGTTGCGGGTAATGAGAGACGTTGTGGGATAATCCATGTAACTACATCTGAGGCACTGATTATGCCCCTGGTTTTATTAGAACAGCTGCTAAATTGTTAGCTGGAGATAAAAAAATAATAAACTAGTAATTAACCATAATTTAAAACAATTTAACATGAGAAAACAATCAAAATTAGTTTTAGCAGCATTTTCTTTACTGATGATGCTCAGTATCAATGTGTCGGCTCAAGACGCACCGGCAGAAAAACAAATCCTCATTAAAAATGTCAGCATTTTTGATGGGAATTCCGAGAAACTCATCACTGGAAAAGATGTGGTTGTAGAAGGTAATACAATTAAAAGCATTGTTTCCGCAGGTGGAGATGAAAGCACATTTGACGAAGTGATTGACGGTAAAGGTGGTTACTTGTCTCCAGGTCTTATCGACTGTCATACTCATGCTGTTCAGGGAGGAGATGAAAACACCTTTATCAACGGCGATCAAAATTATGTTCAACTTTACGCGACGATGGAATTGGAAGAAATGTTGCTACGTGGCGTAACGACTACCCGTGATCCTGGAGGTAATGTCTTCGCCTTGAAGAAAGCAATTGATGATGGGATTTTTGATGGACCAAGAATCTACCCTTCTGGTGCTATGATTTCACAATATTCAGGTCATGCTGATTTTAGGAGTCCGGTACATACAAATTTACCTAAAGAATGGGGCGGTCAAATTTCAATCGGAGAAGTGAATGGACATGCTTTGCTTGCAAACGGTCCAGATCAGGTAAGGGCGGCTGTTCGTCAACAATTGTTTTTGGGTGCTACACAAATAAAACTTGCTGTTGGTGGAGGGGTGTCATCTTTTGAAGATCCACTTTATGTAAACGAATATACAGCAGCAGAAATACAAGCAGCTGTTGAAGCAGCTGCTGATTATGGCACCTATGTGATGACACATGTATTCAACGAGGTTGGTGTTAAAAGGGCAATTGAGGCAGGTGTAAAATCTATTGAACATGGACATCTGTTGAATGAAGAAGATGCAAAACTGATGGCCGAAAAGGGAGTTTTTCTCTCTACCCAGTGTCAGGTCTTCGAACAACTGAAACCACTTTATACAGATCCTATTCGAAAAGGAAAGCTGGAAGAAGCGTTGACCGGTATGGACAACATGTTTAAATACGCTAAAAAATACAATGTAAAAGTTGTTTTTGGAACTGACCTTATATTTTCCCGCGAAGGGCGTAAACAGCAATTAGCAGACTTGACCCTTAGAAAGCAATGGTACACCTCTCCTGAGATTATGATTCAGGCAACGGGTAATGGTGGAGAACTTATTGGTCTTACTGGACAGCGCAACCCCTACGGAAAAGTGGGTGTGATTGAAGAAGGTGCCATGGCAGATATTTTAATCTACAGCAAGAATCCTTTGGAAGATGTAAGTATTGTTGAGGATTATGAAAATAATCTAAAACTGATTATCAAAGATGGAAAAACATACAAAAACACCTTGAAGTAATTCGTGGTGTAAATAAACAGAAGAGAGCTCTATGAAAAACTTAAAAATAAAACTTATGAAACTACTGACCACAGCAATCGCCATCATTGGATTGTGTTCCGTAGCTATTGCACAGGACAAACCAAAACAAATTACACTTTTTACCAATGTACAGGTCTTTGATGGCGTATCCGATAAACGGTTCAAATCGGATGTTTTGGTTGAAGGAAACATCATCAAACAAATATCTAAAGACCCTTTGATGGTTTCGCAAACCGATAATGTGACCATCATAAACGGTGAAGGGCGCACGCTGATGCCTGGCCTTACAGATGCTCATTGGCACAGCATGGCGGCCTATATGACTTTGGACCCGTTTTCGGCTGGTGCGGGCAAACTGAATCTCATAGCGGCCGCTGGGATGGAAAAGACGCTTATGCGGGGCTTCACCACAGTGAGAGACCCGGGCGGACCTGTATTTGATTTAAAGGAGGTAATCGACGAGGGTCTGTTCGTTGGCCCCCGGATCTACGCTGCGGGTTCGATGATCTCCCAAACGGGTGGACATGCCGATTTCCGTAGCACGGTTGATATCCCTCGAAGCTATTCACGGGATCTTACTCCGTCAGAAAGGATGGGTACGGTCGCGATCGCAGACGGCAGGGCGCAAGTCATGCAGCGCGTGCGCGAGAACCTGATGCAAGGGGCGGCCTTTATTAAGCTCATGGGCGGTGGAGGTGTCGCCTCACCCTCGGATCCACTCGACGTATCGCAATACACCATCGATGAAATCGCTGCAGCGGTTGAAGTCGCGGAGAACTGGGGCACATATGTAACCGTTCACTCCTATTCCGCGAAGGCGATCCAGAACGCAATCCGTGGTGGTGTGCGGAATGTAGAGCACGGCCAGTTGATTGACGAAGAAACAGCAAAACTTATGAAGGAGACGAATACTTCAGTTGTCATGCAGCCCTTCTATAACGATGAGGATGCCATCCCACTGCCTCCAGGATCATTTGCGGAAGAAAAATACCAGGTTCTGATATCAGGAACCGATAATGCCTATGAGTTAGCAAAGAAATATGACTTGCTCTTCGGATTTGGGACAGATACACAGGGTAATCCGGCACTCGCAGAGCGTCAGGGGGCTCAGTTAGCGAAGCTAGCCCGCTATTTCGAGCCGTGGGAAGTGCTAAAGGTTGCGACCAGCCAGAACTATAAGATCATGAAGCGTTCCGGGCCTCGCGATCCCTATCCGGGCGAGAACGGTGTGGTTAAAGAAGGCGCTTTAGCCGACCTGCTTTTGGTAGATGGAAATCCCCTGGAGGACATTAACCTCATTGCCGATCCGCATAAAAACTTCGTTATCATCATGAAAGACGGCGTGATCTACAAAAATTCAATTAATAAATAGAAGAGGGCTATACTCTTGGCAGAGCCCTTTAAAAAAATAATTTCAATGAAAGGATCAAAATTGTCTGAAGGCTCAAAGGTTCCCTTTGACGATGCATGGCGTTTCATCTTAAAGGTGGGTGTTGCCGCTCATAAATACGGTTCTACCTCAACCCGATTGGAGACTTTTCTCACCGGCTTATCAAAAAAAATGGGCTACGTGGGTGTATTTGAGTCTACCCCGGTAGAAATCGTTTTTGCTTTAAAGGAATCCAAGGATTCACTTCAGCGTATTGAGTACATGGCTACACCACCTCCGGATACGGATTTAGATAAGTTGGCCCGACTAGGCGATTTGTTGAATGAGATTGACGCTGGAACCTTGTCTATAAATGATGCCGATGCACGAATTGATGCCATCGACCAGGTTCCGCCACCATGGGGAAAGTTTATGAGTATGCTCGGTTACGTGCTAACCGGACTAGGATTAGCCCCTCTTTTGGGTGCGGGTTGGACCGATACCCTCTTTGCTACATTATTTAGTATGTTGGTTTATGGTTTGGTGTTGCTTTCTGCACGTATGGGTGCTACCGCGATGTCGTGGATGCCACTTTCAACGGCGTTAATTACAGGCTTTCTGGCAACCCTGGTTAAACACTGGGTACCCGAACTAAATCTTGTTTTGGTCATTCTATCGGCTGTTGCGATTATTCTGCCTGGATTCTCGATCAGTCTCGGTGCCGGTGAATTGGTAGCACAACACATCTTATCGGGTATGTCAAACCTGATTAACGGTTTGATTACCCTTTTCAAACAAATTGCAGGAGCCGTAATTGGAATTGGCATAGCTGAACTTTTGTTTAGTGTTTCAACTGCCGAACCGGCAACCCCTGTAGACCAAAAGTGGATGGTGCTGCTTTTCCCTTTGCTTCTTTTTGGTTTATGTCTGGCCTTCCAAACTTCCCGTAGAGATTTGCCCTGGGCCATAGCAGTGTCTGGTGTGGCTTATTTAGGCGTACTGGCAGGGAGTTCTATTTTAGACAGTAATCTTGGCAATCTCGTAGGAACAATCGTAGCCGTGGTTATTGCCAACCTTTGGGCTCGAAAAACGGGCCGCCCGACCTCGATTGTGCTGATTCCGGCCATTGTGTTGCTTGTTAGTGGTAGTATTGGTTTTCGCGGTTTAGCCTCAATGGCTGTAGGAGACATACATTTGGGTATACAGCAGTTTTTTCAAATGTTTATTGTGGCCATGACCATTCTTGTTGGAATAGTGATAGGTTATACCATTGTTAAACCGGTGGATAGTTTGTAGAACTACATACATGCAAATATTAATTTAAGAATTAATAAAACAGTTAAAGTTTATAAAATAAAGTACTAATTAAAGTAAAATCAGATGAAAAATAATTATTTAAAAAGCGTTTTAATATTATTATGTACTGTTATGCCTATTTCATTGTATGCACAGGATGACAAACCAGCAATGTCTGAGCAAGATGACAAACCAAAATCAGCATCAGAAATAGCGGCAGAATTAGCGAATCCCAACAATACATTAGGTACCATGAACTTCAATTTCGATTATATACATTATCAGGGAGATTTGCCAGGTGCGGGAAGCCAAAATAGCGTTGTCATGGAATTTCAACCTGTCCTTCCGATACCATTAAGTAAGACGGTAAATCTTTTCGTAAGACCTCAAATCCCCGTTTATTTTACGCAACCAACATATGGGGCGAATGGGTTTGAAAATCAGGGATTCAATCTGGGAAATATCAGCGCCGATATTGCGCTAGGAAAAACATTTCCTTCTAAAACAATTGCAACAATTGGTGCATTTGCTAGTTTTCGGACGGCAACCAATGATGCCTTAAAATCAAATTATACCTTATTAGGTCCAGAGTTGTTGGTTGCTCAAATATTTAATTGGGGTGCAGCTGGACTAATGGTCAATCATGCATGGAGTGTTAATAGCCTTGATGCAGATCCGGATAGTTTTACAATTCTTGCAGACGACAATTGGGCTACAGCTGCAGGAGGCGAATCTGCAAGTATTACGTCTGGGCAATGGTTTTATGTTGTTAATTTAAAAAATGGTTGGCAGATTGTAGGTACGCCAACATATTCCTATAACCACAAAGCCTCAAAAGGAAATAAATTAACCCTACCTCTTGGTACTGGTGCGTCTAAAACGCAGATTTTTGGTAAAATGCCTATAAAGTTTGATCTGCAATATTGGTACTATGTGGCATCACCAGATAATTTTGGTCCACAACATCAAGTGCGTTTAACTGTTTCGCCTGTTGTTCCATTACCTTGGTAATAATACTATTAAAAATGAATTGCAATAGACGTAAATGGTAAATGATTATATTTAATCAATCAAACTAAAAATCAAATAACACAATGACTGTTCAAAAAACATTAAAGCTTTTAACTATTTTATGCCTTTGCTCTTATGGTATCTACGGGCAACAATGGAAGGCAGGAGATACGCTTAACACCGTTCAAAAAGATACAGCACGTATTGATCAGTTTAGAGGCAATACCTTGAATTATACAGGGCAGGATTTAATAGATGCTTCCTTTCCTAATTCTTGGCCAATTTTTGGTACTAAAACTAGAATGGCTATTGGAGGTTATGCCAGGTTAGATTATATCCAAGATTTTGACGGAGGCTATGATCGTTTTCAATATGAAATTCAGAATGTTCCTGTGGAAGGAGATGGCAGACCGGAACAAAGTGGTTATGTAAATATACATTCTAGAGAGTCTCGTATAAACTTTGATATAAGAAGTATTACTGAGAGAGGCATGCCAATGCAAGTTTTTTTAGAATTAGACTTTTACAATCTCGATCGTGGTCCTTTTAACATGACACCAAGGTTAAGACATTTTTATGGTGTTGTAGGGCGTTTATTAATTGGACGTACTTGGGGAACTATGTCTGATTTATATGCAGTACCTGCTACTGTTGATTTTGCTGCAGGCGATGCTTTAACAGGAACCAGAAGAGCTCAAATAAGATTTGAAGATGCTATAAAAAATTCTAAATTTAAATATGCCGTTGGTTTGGAAATGTTGGAATTCCCTGGAATTGACGGTCGAGATTTTGAAGGTCAATCCAGCCAGATTTTACCACTTTTAGCGGGTAGAATTACTAAATCAACAAAAGCAGGAGGACGCTTATTTTTAGGAGCCTCATTGTTTCAATTGAGATGGGACGGCGAAGAGGTAATCCCGAATTCCACAGCGGTAGGTTGGGGATTTAGCTTTAGTGGACGTGAATATTTTGGAGATAAAAAACATTGGTTTAGATGGATGGCTGCTTATGGACAGGGATGGGGGAGTCAAATTGTAGCAACTGTTGGTACTCAAAGTTCTGCAGTTTTGAATGACGATGGTAAACTTGAAACAATGCCTGCTTGGAACCTAGGTACAGGTGTATGCTTTAATCTTTCTAAAACATTGGTAACTAATTTTAATTTAAATTACTATTCAATAGACCCATCTATATACAGAGATGGACAAAAAATGAAAAGTGGTAGTTCAGGACATTTAAACCTCATTTGGTCACCTATAAAAAAAATAAATACAGGGGTTGAATTCATGGTTTTAGAACGTGTAAATACAGATGATAACTCCGGAGTTGGAAGAAGACTTCAATTCATGATCAAATACATTATATAAAAAAACATAAATAATTTCCTATGACCTTAAAACTTCGTTTATTCACCTTCTGTTTCACTATCTTTTTACTGATGGGTCCGGTTAATTCATTTGGACAAATTGACAGCATCCAGAAAAAAAAGAAACTCAGCTTTAAGGATCCTGAAGACGGCGCCATCGACCTGAGCGAGTTCCTGCTGGAGGCCAATGGAGTCCTTCCTGTGATAATTCCTATCACAGAACCGGCAGTGGGCTATGGAGGAGGAGCAGCCCTTTTGTATTTTCACAAGCGAAAAAAAAAGTACGACAGCTATGTGCCCCCAAGCGTTTCTGGTGTTGTGGGCTTGTATACCCAAAATAAGACCTGGGGCGCAGGTGCCTTTCACAGCCATATCTTCGGAGAGAACCGGGTACGAACCTTGACGGCGCTTTTGAAAGCGGATCTTCGGATTAAGTATTTCGGTAACAATAACCCCATCCTGGATAATAATCCCTTGGGTATTTCACTGGATTCCTGGGTATTCATGCAGAAGGCGGAGGTAAAACTAGGAAAATCAAAATTTTACGCCGGGAGCTACCTATACCTATTTTACCACAGATGTTTCCTTCGATACGATTGCTAACAGGCCCATTATCAGCGAAATACTGAAAAGATTGAATGTCAATTCAACAATCAGCGCCATTAAACCAGCTGTTACCTACGATAGCCGTGACAATGCCTTTACACCTACCCGAGGATTAAACGCTCAAATTTCTATGAACTATAGCGCAGAATGGCTTGGGTCCTCAGATGATTTCAGCACCCTGAACACTGATTTTTTTGCGTACCTGCCTGTCACTTCCAGGCTAAATTCAGCCTGGCGCTTTCAGGGAAGCTACCTTTTAGGGGATGCTCCTTTTTATGCCTATCCATTTATTGAACTGAGAGGGATAGCGGCTTTGCGATATCAGGGTGACAATACCCTGGTCTCTGAGACCGAATGGAGCTATAATGTATATAAGCGATGGTCATTATTAGGATTTTTTGGAGGTGGTAAGGCCTTTAAAGATTTTAGTGATTTTGGGTCGGATGAATGGGCTTATACCGTAGGTACAGGATTCCGATATAAAATCGCAAGACTGCTGGGAGTCAACATGGGTACAGACTTTGCCTGGGGCAATGGTAAAGATTTTGCCTTTTATATTGTTTTCGGCACTTCCTGGTTATGATACTTTTCTTTTGTTAAATTTTAGGAAGCGGGGATTTTTTAAGCAAATCTTAAGAAACTGCAAATAGAAACTGCAAATTGTTTGGCTGCTATTAATACATTTTCGATTAAGATATGAGGACTTAAGCCTTAAGACTTAGGCCTTACGTCGGGATTAACTTCGTTGATCCCGGAGGGGAGTCCTGAGCGAATGTCAAAACCAATAAACCAGCAACTTCGACTGAAATTCGATATTCGATTATTCCACATTCCTAAAGGGGGATTAACTTCGTTGATCCCAAAGTGGGGTTCCTGAGCGAATGTCAAAACCCAAAACAAGCTCCGCTTGTTTGGTTTTTTGTTTTCAATTGCTTTTGAAAATAAATTTTCAACGCTCTTGAAAACAAAAAACCCACAACTATCGTTGTGGGTTTTGACTTTCGCGGAGAAAGAGGGATTCGAACCCCCGGAGGTGTGACCCTCGCTGGTTTTCAAGACCAGTGCATTCGACCACTCTGCCATTTCTCCATGAGTGTATTCGATTGCTCAAATGCGAGCGCAAATATAATACGCTTTTTTGTTTTACTAAAGTATTTTACAGATTTTTTTCTGGGAACTTTCATTGTAAGATATAATTAAAAAAAGCTATTTTTAGCACATACAATTATTTATGGAATTAGAGTTACTACTGTTAGCCTTTATTGGAATAGTAACCGGCGTTATCAATACTTTAGCCGGTGGAGGCTCATTGCTAACCCTGCCTATGCTTATTTTTCTAGGACTCCCCCCTAGTGTGGCAAATGGTACAAACCGAATCGCTATTTTAATTCAAAGTATCGTTACGAATGCTGGATTTAGAAGTAAAGGTATCAACACTTACCCCTTTAGTATCTACTTTGGTATCTCTGCAACTCTTGGAGCTATTCTAGGTGCACAATTAGCTATAGAAATCGATGGTGAACTATTTAACAAAATACTTGCCATCATTATGGTGATTGTTGTGGCTTATCTGGTATTGAATCGAAAATCCAGGATGGAAGATCTTATTGAACGAGTTAGTGGTAAACATCTTTGGATCAGTATCATATTATTTTTCTTCGTAGGTATTTATGGCGGATTTATTCAAGCAGGTGTAGGTTTTTTAATGCTGCTTGTCTTGTCAGGAGTCAATCGGTTTTCACTGGTAAAAAGCAATGCTTTAAAAATTGTCATCACTGGTATTTATACAGTTTTTGCCGTAATCATTTTTATTATCAATGATAAAATGAATTGGGAATACGGATTAATCCTGGCATTTGGAAATGCCATAGGTGGATGGTTTGCAAGCAGATGGTCTGTAAAGAAAGGAGACGGTCTGGTTAAAATATTTTTAGTGATCATGGTGATCATCATGGCGATCAAACTTTGGTTCTTTACCGACTAATTTTGAATTCGGTATACCCTTTTATGAGCCCTTCCTCCCATTTAATTTGCTCAACAGTTGACAAAGGCGATCCCTTATGGAGCCATTGAAGAAATGAATTCAAGTCTTTTTCCTCACCTTCTGCTTCAATATATACACTGCCATCAATTTCATTTTTAACCAATCCTCTTATATGATAACTCGTGGCAGCTTCTTTCGTGTATTTTCTAAACCACACCCCCTGAACTTTTCCTAAAACGTTAATTCTATAGTTTTTTACCATACTTTAAAAATAGTTTAAAGTTTTGAATTTCTGAGGTGATCGTAGGTGAGCACCTCAGCTCCTATCACCTCAGCTCCCATCACCTCAGAACTCATTAAAAATCTAAAATTTAAACTTAAGCCTTAAACTTCTCACTTCTCACTTCTCACTTATCCCTTAATATATTACCTTTGCTTTTCGAATTTTTTAATCCTTATTCATGAGTAATTCTTTTGGAAAGCTTTTTACACTAACCACCTTTGGTGAATCTCACGGACCTGCGATAGGTGGCGTTATAGACGGATGTCCGGCAGGAATTTCATTGGATCTTGAAACCGTACAACATCAACTGGATCGCAGAAAGCCGGGGCAATCAAAAATTACTACCCAGAGAAAGGAGCCTGATCAAGTCGAGTTTTTATCAGGAATCTTCGAAGGGAAGACCACTGGGACTTCTATTGGATTTCAGATTCAAAACACCAATCAAAAAAGTAAAGATTATTCGCATAATGTTGATGTATACAGGCCATCACATGCTGATTATACCTATGACCAGAAATACGGGATAAGAGACCATCGCGGAGGAGGAAGAAGTTCTGCTCGTGAAACAGCCAATTGGATCGTCGGCGGTGCCGTGGCAAAAGAAGTCATTAAAGACATAAAGATCACAGCCTTTACTTCATCGGTTGGTGAGATATTTATTGATAAGCCTTATCAGGAGTTAGATTTTTCTGAAATAGAAAACAATATAGTAAGGTGTGCCGATCCTGTAGCCGCAAAAATGATGATCGAACACATCGGAGAGGTCAAAAAACAAGGTGATACTGTTGGAGGCACAATTACTTGTGTGATTCAAAATGTTCCTGCCGGGCTTGGCGAACCTATATTTGACAAACTTCATGCGGCCCTAGGAGGCGCTATGCTATCAATCAATGCTGTCAAAGGATTTGAGTACGGTAGTGGATTTTGCGGTGCTAAAATGAAGGGCAGTGACCACAATGACCTGTTCAATCAGGATGGAACGACTAAAAGCAATCTGTCAGGTGGAATACAAGGAGGTATTTCAAATGGGATGGATATTTATTTCAGAGTAGCTTTCAAACCGGTAGCCACCTTGATTCAGAAGCAACAAACCATAGATTCCAAAGGGAATAAAGTAGAAATGCAAGGCCGTGGCCGACATGATCCCTGTGTGGTTCCGAGAGCGGTTCCTATAGTTGAAGCTTTGAGCGCCATGGTGATGGCTGATTTCTATTTAATGGCCAGAGCGAGAAGTTGATCAAAGCCCGATACGCTTTTTCCATCTCCCCTTACGACGTGCAAATTCTTTGAATTTTTCACAGGATTTTTTGATGTCATCAATAACCTTGGTTTCGTCATGACCTATCAAAGAAGCGTATTTTTTACCCACAATTTCGATCATATCAGCTGTTAATGAAAGTCTGTTAAAATTGTCTATTCTTTTTTCATAGGTCATTTCCTCAAATTTCATTCTGTTGAGATCTATAAGGTAAAAATCATATTGCCCCTCACCAGTTTTACACATCAGTGTATTTCCTTTGGAATGATCAAAATGATGAACGTCATTCTCGTGAAGTTGGTAGGTAAATTCAGTAAATTGATTCAAGATATTCTCCCGGTCGGGAAATTTTTTCTCGATCACATCTCCAAAATCAAAATCATAACTCAAGTTTTGGGAGATATAAAAACTGTTGGTTAAGCCAATTGCTTCTGAATATTCAACATAGCCAATTGGTTTTGGTGTTAAAATTCCTTTTTTAAGCAATATTTCTGCATGTTCAAAGGATCTTCTTGCTTTCGATTTGCGAACATATTTATAGGCAAATCGATTGATCAAATGCGGAACCTGAAATGATTTCACGTTCCATTTGTCATTCCCCTCTTCAAATACCTTGATGGTATTTCTTTTTTTCCAATACGTTTTTCCAGAATGACCAAAGGCATCAATAATCTCGAGTACTTTATGCTCACTGTAAGGGGCGGCAACCTTTATGTTCATCATGATGACTATACTATAATAATTTACCCCATAGACCAGAGCAAAGTTAAAAGCGTTTTTTCGCAAGGGTAAAAGTAATAATTCTATACCATTTAAAATAAAAATTTAATTCATGCGTTTAAGCATAAGTCAGAACTTAATAAGAGCTGACTCACCTTCTACAATTAACAATTTTCTCCAAAATAAATACTATGCGTCATTGTGCGCATAACACACCATGCTGATTTCTGTATATATAGAAGCCGCATGATTTTAGATCGAAATTGTCTATGAATAAATTGAATCAAATTATATTTTTTGTTAGGAAGCCCGTTTTCCTTTCTCCCCTAAATTATATTGCAAAAATGATAAAATTAACTCCACAAGGCAACTGTGCTGGAGTTTAAGTCGTCTTGGCTGTATATGGCTTTGTGAATTTACCCACAAAGCCCTAAAGATCCCTTTTTTTGGACCGCTACTGGAAGATAAAAATTTCATAGCGGTCTTTTGTTTGTGCTAATGATGTATTGACATATTGATATAATGATATATTGATGTAATGATATATTGATGTAATGATATATTGATGCAATGATATATTGATGTAATGATATATTGATGTAATGATATATTGATGTAATGATATAATGTGACTTGTCCTGAAATAGGTTTACACATAAAAGAAGACAAAAATCAGGACGGGTCATAAACTTTACAGAGATGATCATAAAAAAAAGACCGCTTGTTTACACAAACGGTCTTTCACTAAATAAATCTAAAATGTTCTCTTACTTATTTTTTTAAGGCTTTATATGAGCCCACATTTGTTTCTTCTTTCACCCTAAACATTTCGCTTCCGCCTGGAAATTGAATAAGGTTATACATAATTGAATCTGTAGTGAGTTCTGTGCTATTTAAATGTTCTGAAAGATCCTGAAGCATATTTTCACGATCCAGTTGCTCATTGCTATCCAAAACAAGTACATTGTCTGGTAAGTTTAACACGTTGATGGCTCCGATAGCATCTTCATTGACCAGGTTCTTGTTAGATACATCGATCAATTCATAATGATCGATTCCAAGCCCTTGAGTAATCTCCTGACCTTCATCATCATAATTAAATCTCACTTGAAACTCATCGTTAAGAAATTCACTGACTTCAAGCAATACAACTTCATTCATACCTGTATTCTTTGGTGAGGAAGTGTCTTGAAAATAAACTTCTTTCCATCTCCTGCCATTATAAACCTCTATTGAGAATTCTCCTTTATCATCGGCTACTTGTAAATTATAAGTAACTGCTATCTGGGCTTCTTTTATATCAGACATATCAACAGCAGGAGTTGTAAGACTCGTTTTGTCGTTTGACTTTTTACCATGATTGTGATCATTGAATAAAGCTGCACCTGTAGCAAACTCAGATTCTATAGTAGGCCCACTATGAGGCATCACACCTGTATACCCGAATTGCCAGTTCGTAGCATCAGAATTGATTTCATAGATCCATCCATCAGGAATTTCTGAGGCATCAAAGCTTTCTTGTTGTATTTGAGCAGAAACTGCCTGTCCAAAAAACAAAGCAACGATTATAAATCCGATTTTTTTCATTGCAATTAATTTAATATTACACTATAATAACGCTGTAAACGAATTAATATTTTATCTCCGACGTATCAAAAAGTGCTAAAATTTCCTTAAAAAAAATGAATAAAACCTTTAAGGTCTCTTCATTTGCTTCTGAATATTTTATCTTTGCAAGAATTTTAAAAAATATAAGATGAACGACGGTTTATATACGAAAATTAAAAGTTCTAAAGGAGATATCCTTTTAAAGCTGGAATTTGAAAAAACTCCCGGAACTGTGGGTAATTTTGTCGCACTTGCAGAAGGGAATATGGAAAATTCTGCAAAACCACAAGGTCAAAAATATTATGATGGCTTAAAATTTCATAGGGTAATTCCTGATTTTATGGTACAGGGAGGATGTCCTCAAGGTACGGGTACTGGGAATCCAGGCTATAGCTTTGAAGACGAATTTCATACAGACTTGAAACACGACAAGCCAGGTATTCTGTCTATGGCCAATGCCGGACCAGGGACTAATGGAAGTCAGTTTTTTATCACACATGTACCAACACCCTGGCTAGACAACAAACATACTGTGTTCGGTGAAGTGCTTGAAGGACAAGATGTTATTGACGCTATTGCTCAGGATGATATCCTGGAATCAGTTGAGATCATCAGAGTTGGTGCAGCTGCGGAAGCATTCAACGCTATTGAAGCTTTTAGAACATTTGAAGGAGCAAGAGAAAAACGAATTGCTGAGGCCAAAGCCAAAATGGATGAGGAACTAGATAAAATAGCAGCTGGATTTGAAAAAACAGACAGTGGCTTGAGATACCAGATCATCCAAAAAGGAACTGGAGCAAAAGCAACAAAAGGAAAACAAATTTCAGTGCACTATAAAGGTCAACTGGCTGATGGAAAGGTTTTCGATTCTTCTTATGACAGAAAACAACCTATTGACTTTCAAGTAGGTGTTGGTCAAGTGATCAAAGGATGGGATGAAGGATTACAATTATTACAAGTTGGCGATAAAGCAAGATTAGTGATTCCTTCGCATTTGGCTTATGGCTCTCAAGGAGCCGGAGGCGTTATACCACCAGATGCAACGCTTATTTTTGACGTTGAATTAATGGACGTGAAATAGAATTGAAAATATTTATGGAAAAAGCACCCGGATTACAGATTCAGGTGCTTTTTTATTAAAACTTTTTGTCGTAACTTTAAGTATGACTTAAAAAAAACCCCTCATGAAATATTTCATTTTATTAATTTTTGTTTTAGGAATCAGCGCTACTGGCTATGGTCAAGAAGAAGAAAAACATCCTTTACTCACTGATAAATTTTATTTTGAAGCAGGGGTCTTTTTCCCAGCAAAAAAAGTCAAACTTGGTGCTGATGCCTCTGCACCCGAAGAGGGAATTGATTTTGGAAATACTTTTGATTTCAATGACAATCAGGCAACTTACTTTTTTAATTTCGAATGGCGCTGGAATAAAAAATGGAGATTAACCGCTGAAACTTTTGCCGTAAACAATGCGGCGAGAGCAACCTTGGATTCAACTTATGTTTTTGACGATGTAACTTTTGAAAAAGGTAGCTTCGTAAGAGCAGGAATTGATTTTTCTCTATATAGGGTATTTGTAGGAAGGTTAATATCTTCAGGACCCAAACATTCGCTAGGTGCTGGATTAGGTGTGCATGCCTTAAATGTTGGTGCTTTTATTGAAGGTGAAGTGATATCAAATGATGATCGTATCGACGGTACATTTCAAAGAAGGCGCGTAAGTGCATTGATTCCTTTACCTAATATTGGAGCCTGGTACCATTGGGCCCCTAATCAAAAAATGGGCTTTTATTGCTCGTGCTGATTGGTTTGGAATTACAATAGATGAATACTCTGGTGGTCTTTGGAACTTGGCTCCGGGAGTCAGGTATCAGATCATTAATAACTTCGGTATTGGTATAGATTATCGCATTTTATTGCTCTCCGCCAGGGTCAATCAAAATAATTGGAATGGAAATTTCGACATGAACTTTTCCGGCCCTTCTATAACACTTCATGGTAACTTTTGATCAATGGAAAATGATCCAATTGAGCAGCTAAAGTATCCTATTGGAAAAGCCATAATACCTGAGGCTATTTCGGTAATGATATCAATACGTGGATTGGTGTTTTAGATTCTTTTCCTGGAAAAATCCGATTCATTACCCAAAACTTAACTGAGGAACAACTTGATACGCCTTATAGACCCGGTGGCTGGACCATAAGACAAGTGGTTCACCATGTAGTCGATAGTCATTCTCACAGTTATATCAGATTCAAATGGGCACTTACTGAAGAAAAACCGATCATTAAGGCATACCGCGAAGAACTATGGGCCGAATTACACGATTACAATGCTCCGATTGAACTGTCTTTAAAAGCCTTGGAGAGTCTTCATGCCAAATTAGTATATCTATTACGAGGACTTTCAGAATAACGATCTTAAAAGAACTTTTATTCATCCTGAAACGCAAAAACGAGGTAGCTCTGGAGTAAAAATATCGGTATTTATGCTTGGCATAGCGATCATCACTATGCCCATATTGAAAACCTGATAAAAAGAAAAGGCTGGTTATAAATGATGTTTTTATCAAGGTTACTTCCATTTGATATTGCAACCGATACTTGGTTTCTGGTTCTTAACTGCACCTCTATTTATTAATAAGTGATCCAAGGCCGTTCTGAGGTCTGCTCCGGAAACTGGTAATGTTTACCAGGTCTTGAATCATCAATTTGCCCTCTATAGACCAAATTCAGATGTTCATTGAATACATAAGTATCTGGTGTACAAGCCGCATCATATGCTTTAGCCACTTCCTGGGTCTCGTCATACAAATAAGGAAAAGGGTAATTAAAAATTTTTGCATTCTCTTTCATCAACTCAGGACCATCCTGTGGATAATTTTCAACATCATTTGATGAAATGGCTATAAACGAAATTCCTTTTGTTTTATATTCATTGGCAATCTTTACCAATTCTTTATTCACATGAATCACAAAAGGACAATGGTTACAAATAAAAAACATGACGGTTCCTTTGTTTCCTTTTAATGCTGTAAGGACATTTTTTTGTCAGAAACCGTATCGATCAATTCAAAATCAGCAGCCTTGGAACCCAAAGGAAGCATATTGGAAGGTGTATTTGCCATAAATCACAATTTATTTCTATATTTACTTCTAAGCAGTTCAAAAATACAATATTTATATAATTTGAGTTATAAATTCTTAAACTTCAAAGGTTTTTGGTGATTCATATATAAGACGAAATTAATATCTTCAATTATGAAAACAATTCAACAATGGTATGATGATTATGCGGTAAGTCATCAAAATAAAACCAATCAAAAAATTCATTATATCTGTGTGCCTGCCATTTTTTTTAGCATTGTTGGGATGATCATGAGTATACCTTCAGGCTTTATCCAAAAAACGCTGGGTATTGCGAATCCTATGCTTGGCAACTGGGCATCAGTTTTACTGGTTCTCTTGCTTCTATTTTATTTACGTTTGTCTTTTTCCTTGTTTTTGAGGATGCTGGGTTTCTCCATACTATGTGTCATGGGCAACTATTATCTCGGAAAATACCTCCCGCTTTTTACAACTTCATTGATCATTTTTATCGTGGCCTGGATCGGACAATTTTATGGTCATAAAATCGAAGGTAAAAAGCCCTCATTTTTTAAGGATTTGCAATTTCTTTTGATCGGGCCTGCCTGGGTTTTTGAAAAACTTTCCAGATCATGACAAGTACAAATATATCATTTGAAGATTTTCAGAAGGTTGACATCCGTGTCGGCACCATCATTGAAGTACTCGATTTTCCTAAGGCCAGAACCCCGGCCTTCCAACTGAAAATTGATTTCGGAGATCTGGGAATTAAAAAATCGAGCGCACAAATTACTTCTCTGTATTCGAAGGATTCACTGATACACAAAAAAGTGTTAGCAGTGGTAAATTTTGAAGCCAAACAAATAGCAAATTTTAAGAGTGAATGCCTTGGTTTTAGGTATACAAAATGGCAAAGATGTAGTACTTTTACATGCTGCTGATACAGTAAATAATGGTACTCAGGTCTTATAAATTCGAATTCAAATTGTGATCATAATCAGGCATGACTATAAACAAAGAATTGCAACAATTATCGCAAGTACTTCAGGGAGAACTTCATTATGATGATTTACATAAAAATATCTATGCTACTGATGCCTCGGTTTACAGAAAAATCCCACTGGCAGTAGCTTACCCCAAAGATAAAAATGATCTTAAAAAAATCATTTCTTTTGCCTCACAACACAAGGTCTCACTTGTTCCAAGAACAGCGGGAACCTCCTTAGCCGGGCAATGCGTTGGAGAGGGAATCATTGTAGATACGTCTAAATATTTTACCCGCATTCTGGCCTTTGATGAACGCAACAAAACAGTATGTGTTGAACCGGGTGTAGTGCGAGATGAGTTGAATGAATTTTTAAAACCTTTTGGCCTTTTTTTCGGACCTAATACCTCTACTTCAAATCGATGTATGATGGGTGGTATGGTGGGTAATAACTCCTCCGGTACCACTTCCATACAGTATGGGGTAACCAGGGATAAGGTACTGGAAATGAATACGATATTATCTGATGGCTCGGAATCTTTATTTGGATCACTATCCGCCAAGCTTTTAAAGAAAAACTAAAAGGAAACAGCCTTGAAAGTAAGATTTACAATCTATTATTTCGCGAACTGTCCAAAACGGAAACGCGGGAAGAAATTGAAAAAGAATTTCCCAAACCTGGAATCCACAGACGAAATAACGGTTATGCGATTGATGCCATCCTGAATAATGAGGTTTTTTCAGATAGTTCAACTCCAATTAATCTATCGAAATTACTTTGTGGTAGTGAAGGCACGTCTGGCTTTTACAACAGACATCACTTTATCACTCGATGAACTTCCTCCAAGACACAACATGCTTGTTGCGGCACACTTTTCGACTATCCAGGAAAGCCTCGAAGCTGTTGTCGTAGCGATGGAGCACAATCTCTACACTTGCGAATTAATGGATAAAACAATTCTCGATTGCACCAAAAATAATCGCGAACAACTCTTGAATCGATTCTTTGTACAAGATGATCCTGAAGCCATTTTAATGCTGGAAATCGCCAGTGACGATGCCGATAAAACGGCAAAACTTGCTAAAAAACTGGTTGACGATCTTAAGAACCATAACTTTGGTTATGCCTACCCTATCCTTGAAGGAAACAATATTGAAAAGGCCGGTACATTAAGAAAGGCCGGATTGGGTCTACTAGGGAATATTGTAGGCGACAGAAAAGCTGTGGCCTGTATCGAAGATACAGCTGTAGAAGTAAGTGATTTACCACAATACATTGCTGAGTTCACCGCAATGATGAAAGCAGTACAATCAAGAAGCGGTATACTACGCACATGCGGGAGCTGGCGAATTGCATCTGAGACCTATCTTAAATCTTAAGAAAGAGGAAGACCTTCAATTGTTCCGCGAAATCACGACCAACGTCGCCAACTCGTCAAAAAATATAAAGGCTCGATGAGTGGTGAACATGGGGACGGTATTGTCAGGTCAGAATTTCTGACACTGATGCTTGGCAAAAAAAATGTGGAACTCATGAGAAAGATCAAAACTGTTTTTGATCCTCAACAAATATTTAACCCGGGAAAATTATTGATCCCTGGCCCATGGATGCCTCCTCTAAGGTATGTTCCAAATAGGGAAGAACCTGTCATTGAAACTATCCAGGATTTTTCTGATTCACAAGGCATCTTAAGAGCGGCAGAAAAATGCAATGGTTCGGGGATTGCAGAAAACCGGTTTTTGCTGGGGGAACGATGTGTCCCAGTTACAGAGCCACAAAAAATGAAAAAGATACCACACGCGCACGAGCAAATGTGCTAAGAGAGTTTCTGACAAATAGTGATAAGGCAAATCGCTTTGATCATGAAGAATTAAAAGAAGTATTTGATCTATGCCTAAGCTGTAAGGCATGCGCAAGTGAGTGTCCCGAGCAATGTTGACGTAGCTGCATTAAAAGCTGAATTTCTATATCAATACCAAAAAGAGAATGGCGTCTCGTTTAGAACTCGTTTATTCGCAGACAATGTGAAATACAATAAACTTGGATCTCTTATGCCTTCTGTGACCAATTTCGTGCTCAGCACCAATGCTAGCGAAACGATTCATGGGGATCGCGGTAGAGAGAAGTATCCCAAAATTAGCGCAGATCACAACTAGAAAATGGTATCAAAAACATAAGAACCAATTTGCCCTCAAAAAACAAATTCCAAGGGGCAGGTCTATTTGTTTTTGGATGAATTTACCAACTTTTACGACGCTATCGTCGGTAGAGACTGCATTGAAGCTTTGTCGAAGCTAGGCTATGAAGTGATCATTACCGATCATGAGGAAAGCGGGAGAAGTTTTATTTCAAAAGGATTGCTTGACGAGGCCAAACAATTGGCGAATCAAAATATTGACTTTTTTAAAGATAAAGTACATCAAGACGCTCCATTAGTTGGTATAGAGCCTTCTGCCCTCCTGACATTCAGAGATGAGTATCTGAGGCTTGCGGATGACAAGGAAGCAGCAAAAGAAATAGCTGCATGTGCCTATACCATTGAGGAATTTATCGAAAAAGAAATAAAGAAAGGGACACATCAGGGAGAATCAGTTTACCTCAAAATCTAAAAACATTAAAGTACACGGTCATTGCCAGCAAAAATCGCTTTCTAATATGAAAGCAAGCTTTAGTATGTTGAGCCTTCCTAAAAATTATCAGGTAAGCATTATGAATACAGGTTGTTGTGGTATGGCAGGTTCTTTTGGTTACGAAAAAGAACACTATGAATTAAGTATGCAAGTGGGAGAAGATACCTTGTTTCCCAAGGTCCGTAATTATGGTCAGCATGTTGAGATTATTGCTTCAGGAACAAGCTGTAGACATCAGATTGCCGACGGAACAAAAAGAAGCGCCAAACATCCAATTAGTTTATTTAAAGAAGCTTTAAAATAATTTTTGCAGACATGCTAAATTTATTTAATTTTAGAGCCCTCTTACATTTAGTGAGAGAACGGTTATAATACCTTCTTCAACCTCATATCTTAGATTTTCTACTTAAGAAAATAGAGCTATATGGCTGTTTAATAGTATATTATAATTTTATTAATCAAATAACCTTGAAATGAAAAAATTCATTACTGTTTTAACTTTCACCTTTTTTTTATGCTTTAGTGGAATCGCTTTCGGGCAGGCTGAAGCAGAATCCGGCCCAAAACCATCTTTAGACAATGGCACAATCGAAAGTCAGTTTGATTATTTATATAGAAAATCAAGTTCCTATCAGGAATATAAAGTTGTCAAAAAAACGTTTTACCAAAAGATCAAAGGCAATGTACTAGACTCCATGCAAGCGCTAAAAAAGGACCTTGGTGATACAAAAAAACTGGTTGAAGTACAAGGAAACGAAATTACGAGTTTAAAGGCCGACCTTCAAACTACCAACGATAACCTTATTTCTGTAACCAAAGAAAAAGACAATATTAAATTTCTTGGGTTTTCCAATGACAAAAACAGGCTATAATAGTTTGCTATGGACCATTATTTTTAGTTTGGTCGCCCTGCTCTTATTCTTTATTTTCAGATTTAGATCAAGTAATGCCATTACGGTTCAAGCAAGAGATCTATTAAGTGATACTGAAAAAGAATTTGAGGCATATAAGGCTAAAGCACTTGAAAGAGAACAAAAAGTAAGAAGAGAACTTCAGGATGAGCTGAACAAGCAAAAATACGCTGATAAGAAAGGTAAAAAATAAGCTTACAAAACACGATCATAAAAAAAGCCGAATAGTATTGTTATTCGGCTTTTTTTATGCACTAATCTTAGATGGTATATTATTTTTGATTTATAACAATATCGTTATAAGGTTTTTATGGAAACAGTGGAAGATTCATTCTTAAATTATTATTTTTAGCACTAAATATTTGAACTTTGAAACAATTAACTATCCTTTTCTTCGCCTTGACAAGTAGCTTGATACTTGCACAACAAAAATTACCAAAAAACAAAGCGCTTATAGAAGCTTCTGTTGAAAGCCATAAAACTGAACTCATTGCGATAAGTGATGAAATCTGGGCCAAAGCAGAAACCGCATTCGAAGAGTATGGGTCATCAAAAATTCTATCAGATTTTGCTGAAGAAAATGGTTTTACGGTAGAGAAGGGAGTTGCAGGTATGCCGACAGCTTTTGTTGCTACTTATGGCTCTGGCAAACCAGTAATAAGCATATTGGGTGAGTTTGATGCCTTACCTGGAATTTCTCAAAAAGCAGTACCCACTAAAGATCCATTGAAAGCAGGTGCTCCAGGACATGGTTGTGGGCATAATTTATTTGGTTCAGCAAGTTTAGGAGCGGCAATAGCGATTAAAGAAATGATCGAGGCCGGAAAGATCAAAGGAACCGTTAAGTTTTTCGGAACCCCAAGTGAAGAGAAATTTTTCGGAAAGATCTGGATGGTAAGAGAAGGGCTTTGGGATGATGTTGATGTAAATATTAGCTGGCATCCAAGTGCCATGACAGAAGCCGATGTTCAAAGTACTTTAGCCTTGGTTGATTTTAAAGTGGAGTTTTTTGGTCAGGCAGCCCATGCAGCCATGGATCCATGGAATGGAAAAAGTGCTTCTGATGCACTTGAATTATACACAACTGGCATCAATTACTATAGGGAACATGTGAAGCCAAGTGTGAGAATGCATTATCATATTCAGGATGCAGGGACAAGTCGTTAATGTTGTTCCTGACTACGCAAGGGTTTGGGTACGTATCAGAGATACAAAACGTGCCGGAATGCTTCCCGTATATGAAAGAGTAAAAGAAATGGCAGAAGGCGCTGCGATCATGGCTGATGTTGATTATAAAATATCTTTAATTTCTGGCATCTATGAAGTACTTGTCAATAGAACAGGAGGCGAAATCATGCAAAATAATTTAGAGCTTCTTGGCCCAATAACTTATACCCAAGAAGAGATAGATTTTGGAAAAAAAATACAAGAATCAACCAACAAACCACAGGTTGGGTTCAATAGCAATATCAATCCGTTAAAAGCAACGGTTGAAAACCTGGAAGGAGCAGGTTCTACAGATGTAGGTGATGTGAGCTGGAATGTTCCTAATATAAATCTTATGGTAACTACTGCTCCAAATGGAACACCATGGCATTCTTGGGCCGTTGTTGCCTGTGGAGGTATGTCCATTGGCCATAAAGGTATGATCTATGCAGCTAAAGCCATGGCCATGACCATGTTTGATTTGTATGAAAATCCAAAAATGGTTGAAAAGATTCAGTCAAGAATACAAAGAAAGAAAAGGAGCCGAAATTTATAAGGCCATGATTCCAGAAGGCCCCCCACCTATTCCTTCTCGTTAGAAAATTGACATAAATTCATTTATGAATTTTCATTTTTTTTGGTTAAAATCCCTCTATGAGATTCCAAATAAGTTAAGGCATTTGTTCCCTCATGAAACAAAAGATCGAGAATACTTAAATTGCCTATAAAACCATATTTATTATCAAAAACCTGAGTATACGAATTCAAGTCATAAACAGGTTCTTTTTTGGCCTCTACTAAAAAGCGATAATCCTCAACTATCGGTGTATAATTCTTCATAAGTATCTGTATATATGATGTTATTTTCCAATTGAAGACAGGAACCTATTAATTCATGTCCTTTTAGATTCAAATCCAGTAAAAATGTATAACGGCCTCTTAAATACTTCCATGATCTCATCCTCATAAAACTCAAAATAAGGCGAGGAACGATAGCTTGACTCTAAAGATTTTATAAAGATCTTCTGCCAGGCATAACTGTTATCAATTTTAACCTCTTTGGTTTTTTGCCTGCCCTTGGATTTAGAATGCAAGATTGGTACCGTCAGTAACTGCTTTCCATTGGCTCCATAAATATAACACCTGTTCCTATAGGTCTGCTTTTGAAAGTTATCCTGTTTTTCAAAAAGGATATCAGTCTGGCTGGCCATCACCACATATTGGATTATTGGGCCGAAAAAAGTAGGTTGTATCAACAAACCCATGACATTAACTAACAAATTAAGCAGCTTTTTTTCTTTTACGATACCAATTAACACCGTATAGTAACAACATTAAGCCAACAAAAGGATAAAAATAGGAAACAGGCTTTCCGCTTCCACCTACTGTAGTAAACAAGCGATTCCATCTGACCTTACTTAGGCCCTGACCATCTGAGTCCCAGCTAAACCAAATAAATACAGGTTTTCCCACTACATGATCAAAAGGAACAAAACCCCAATATCGCGAGTCTTCCGAGTTATGTCTGTTGTCACCCATCATCCAGTAATAGTCTTGCTTAAAGGTATAAGAGCTTACCGGATTGGAGTCACCATTCAAATAAATCTGTCCATCACTAACACTTAAACTATTCTTTTCATATTCTACGATAATTTGCTTGTAAAAAGGTAGCGTTTCCAGATTTAATGCTACCGTTTTTCCTGCTTCCGGGATATAAACAGGACCAAAATTATCCTTGTTCCAATTTAGTGAAGCAATATTTGGAAAGACTTCTTCTCTTTCTCCCTTTGGACTGATTCGCTTTCTTAACCCCTTTACTGTTGGGTTTTTGCTGATCAATGCTGCATCTTCGTCTGACAAATTCAGTATATAATTACCATCCTGCAGTCTTCCGCCTTCCCTTACGTGATAACGACTTTTTAAACTTTTTACACTCAAAGCTTTTCCGTCTGTATCTGCTTCATAAAAGAATTGCAACCTTGCTCTATCCGGCAACTCATTCCTTTTACCATTGATGTATACGTAACCATCCTTGATTTCCAAGGAATCTCCTGCAATACCCACACACCTTTTTACGTAGTTTGATTTTTTATCGACAGGTTTTCTGATCCTTCTATTGGTTCTCTTAAAGAACTGTTCCACAGTATCAACGGGCCAGCTAAAAACAACGATATCGTTTTGTTTGATCTTTTGCAGCGCAGGCAATCTCAAATAAGGTAATTTTGGAAAATCCAAATAACTTTTTACCTTAATAATTGGGAGGGTATCATGTACCATAGGAGCTGCGACAGTTGTCATAGGTACTCTGGCCCCGTAATGGAATTTACTCACAAAAAGAAAATCTCCAATCAATAAAGACTTTTCCAAAGATGATGTTGGAATGGTATAAGGCTGCATAAAATAAGTATGCACCAAAGTAGCGGCAATGATGGCAAAAGCTATTGAACTTACCCATTCTCCAGCAGCTGTCCTTGGCTTTAGACTTCGGTTCTCAATGTAAGTTACGTCTTCCATATAGTTTACATAGAAAATATAAAATCCAAGACTTAAAATCACCAAGAAACTGTCTTTGGTCGTGTTCTTACCAAAACTTCTTATGGTTTCCACCCAAATGATGGGGAACATCAGCAAATTGATGATAGGAATAAACAATAAAATCACCCACCATTTAGGCCTGTTGATAATTTGCATTAAAACCACCGCATTATAAACTGGTATGATGGCTTCCCAAGCCTTCCTTCCCGCCTTAACATATAACTTCCAGGTCCCCAGAAAATGAATTACCTGCAGAATTAATATAAAAAGTAACCATTGAATTAAGGTCATAATCGTATGTCTATTTAATTATTATTGTTCACTATAAGTAGAATTACATTTGGAATTGTTACCCTTTTCCTAAAAATAATCTTATCATCTTACAAACTTAGTACATCTTTCATGTTAAAAACACCTTTTTTACTCTGTAACCATTCTGCGGCCACAACGGCTCCAAGTGCAAATCCTTCCCTGTTAAAAGCGGTGTGTTTGATCTCAATTGCGTCAATGGCTGAAGTATATGTCACCGAATGGGTTCCGGGAACCTCTCCTTCTCGTTTTACCCCTATGCAACAGCTCATCTTGCTCCTGAGATGAAATGGTCCAGTTATTTTTATCCGAATGAGCGAGAATATCATTTGCCAGAGAAATTGCCGTACCACTGGGGGCATCCAATTTATGTACATGATGAATTTCTTCCATACTGGCCTCATATCCCTTGATATTTTTCATCATTTGGGCAAGGTAGGTATTTAAGTTAAAAAACAAATTGACGCCTATACTAAAATTGGAGGCATAAATAAATGATCCTTTTTGATCCCTGCAATAGGTCTCAATTTCTTCAAATTTATCCAACCATCCAGTTGTACCTGAAACTATGGCAACTCCACTTATCGATACAAGACTTGATATTGTCAAATGCAGCAGTGGGATGACTAAAATCTATTGCTGCGTCTGCGATGCTCAAATCGACCTCCAGAGGTTCAATATCTTTTCTTATCACTATTTCGTGACCTCGCTCCAAGGCTACTTTCTCTATAGCCCGTCCCATTCTACCGTAACCTAATAATGCAATTTTCATTGTTAAATTTTCTTTCTAAATTAAAAGTTGAATTTTAAATTCAAACCTGCAACCGCCTGATTATTTACAGGATTAAATTGTAAAGACGGTCTCCAGGATAGATTTCTATTAAAAGCTTTATCATCCAAATGCGCATCAACATTCGCTTCTATGATATTCAAAGCATACAAGCCAATTGTAATAAAAATGGCGAGATCTCTATTCTGTTTGTAAACTTCCTGTGCCCTGATCAGTCCGTCTTCGCTAATGTTAGGGTTATCTCCCGTACCATCAAAATCATCTGGACGACCAGATATTCTAAATTTATAAGCCTCTTGATATCGATTGTATTTTTCTTGATTGTCTACTATGAAATATACTCCTGTACCAATGGCGGCATAGACAATTGGAATTTTCCAGTACTTTTTATTATAGGCCTGACCCAAACCAGGCAATACGGCAGAGTAAAATGCAGCCCTGGCAGGCGACAGTGGGTCTATCATTTGCGATTCCAGTGTTAGAACTCCTTCCTCTGTCTGGTCTTTCTTCTTTTTTTTATCCTTCTTCTCTTCTTGAGATTGACAAAGGTTCCAACAAAAAATGCAAATAATTAAACTAAATGTAATTTTTTGCAACATTTACTCAAGTAATTTTTTAATACGGGCAAAATCCTCTTCTGAATGAAAAGGGATGATAATATTTCCTTTTTCCTTTCCTGAAAGTTTCACATCAACTTTATGCCCGAAAAAGGCACTTATTTCTTTGATGGCTTCCTTAAAATGATCCGGAATTTCTTTTTTGGCTGCAGGTAAAGCCTCTACTGGTTTCCCTGCTTTGACACTTTTTACCAATTGTTCGGTTTGACGAACGGATAGTTTATCCTTAATGATCTTTTGATACACCTCCAATTGCAATTCGGGCTCATAGATATTAATAAGAGCTCGTCCATGACCCATACTTAAAAACCCATCTCGAATACCGGTCTGAATAATAGGATCCAATTTTAACAATCTTAAAAAATTGGTTACTGTTGAGCGATTTTTACCCACTCGGATACTCAATTGCTCCTGGGTAAGCTTCACTTCTTCAATTAGTTGTCTATATGACAAGGCTACTTCAATAGGATCAAGATCTTTTCTTTGTATATTCTCCACCAATGCCATTTCCAGCATTTCCTGGTCATTTGCAATTCTCACATAGGCAGGAATCGATGTAGCGCCAATCAATCTGGACGCTCTAAACCTTCTTTCACCTGAAACCAGCTGAAATTTATTTCCTTCAAGTTTTCTAACTGTAATAGGCTGTATCACACCTAATTCCCTTATAGAACCTGCAAGCTCTTTTAAAGCTTCTTCATTAAAATTGGTTCTTGGCTGAAATGGATTGACCGATATGGCATCTAATTCAATTTCAAGGATATTACCAACAAGTTTTTCTGCGTTCTTGTCCTGAATAGAAGTTATATCTTCCTTCGTATCACTCAATAGAGCTGATAAACCTCTTCCTAAAACCTGCTTCTTAGTCGCTTTGGCCATTATTACTATTGTTTTTTATAATTTCATGAGCCAAATTAATATAATTTACAGCTCCTCTGCTTGTGGCATCGTAAGAAATAATACTTTCTCCGAAACTAGGGGCCTCGCCCAACCTAATATTTCGCTGAATTATTGTCTTAAAAACCATATTGTGAAAATGTTTCTTCACTTCAGCCACGACTTGATTTGACAGTCTTAGTCGAGAATCATACATGGTCAGCAACAAACCTTCTATTTCTAGATCAGGGTTGTGAATTTTTTGGATACTCTTAATGGTATTCAGCAGTTTGCCCAGTCCTTCCAACGCGTAGTATTCGCATTGTATAGGGATAATGACAGAGTCTGCACTAGTCAGCGCATTTACCGTAATTAAACCCAAAGAGGGTGCGCAATCAATAATGATATAATCATAATCATCCTTTATCGGAGCAAGGGCCTGCTTTAACATCGACTCTCTTTTTTCCTTATCAACCAGTTCAATTTCGATGGCAACCAGATCAATATGGGCAGGGATGATATCCACATTTGGCGAATTGGTCTTTACTATAGCCTCTCTTGCCGACACAGTATGTTCCAGCACCTGATAAGTGCCTTTTTCAACACTTTCAACTTCAATTCCTAATCCAGAAGTAGCATTGGCCTGAGGATCTGCATCAAGGAGCAAAACTTTTTGCTCAAGCACTCCAAGTGCCGCTGCCAGATTAACCGTAGTTGTGGTTTTGCCAACTCCGCCTTTTTGATTAGCAATCGCTATAATTTTTCCCATTCAAATATTGAATTTTAATCGCTGTAAAAATACAATTATTTATGAGCTTATGAAACGAAGTTTTTAACATAAAACCCTTGATTATCCACAAGTTTTTATGTCTTTATGAATTCATTGTCAACCAAGAGGTTGAGTATAAATTGAATAGTCAAAAAATAAATGAGGTTATCCTCGATAAAAGGCTGGTTATTTATTTTTTTTGCTTCTTATCATCATTTCAAGCATATCCCACATTTCTTCAGGAATCTTTTCAAGCATATTAAATTCTCCAGCTCCTTTTAACCATTCTCCACCATCAATTGTGACCACTTCACCGTTGACAAAAGCAGAAAAGTCAGACATCAGATAGGCTGCCAGATTAGCCAACTCCTGATGAACTCCCAATCTTCCAACCGGGATCTTTTTCTTCATATCGAATTCCTCCTTCAACTCCCCCGGCAGTAATCTGTCCCAGGCACCTTTGGTTGGAAACGGCCCTGGTGCTATAGCATTGGTCCTTATGCCATATTTGGCCCATTCAACGGCCAAAGATCTGGTCATCGCCAAAACACCGGCCTTGGCTGTTGCTGAAGGCACAACATAAGCCGATCCCGTCCAGGCATAAGTCGTAACGATATTCAACACAGTAGCCCTTTTTTGTTTTGTATCTATCCAATGTTTACCCAGCGCCAATGTACAGTTCTTTGATCCCTTAAGGACAATATCGATAATCGTGTCAAAGGCATTGGCCGATAATCTTTCTGTTGGACTGATAAAATTCCCTGCTGCGTTATTGAGCAAGCCGTCAACTTTACCAAATTTTTCAAGTGTCGCAGCTAGCATGGCTTCCACCTGGTCGTAATGTCTTACATCACAACTCACCGATAACACTTCTCCTCCTGTTTTTTCTTCAAGTTCTTTTGCAGTTGTTAACAACTTATCCAGATTTCTTGAGGTAATCACCACTTTAGCTCCTAATTCAAGAAAATAGGTTGTCATTGCTTTTCCTAAACCACTGCCTCCTCCAGTAACAATAATCACTTCATCCTTCAAGGCATTATCCCGCAACATGGGTTTACTATAATCCATAGGTTGTAATTTTTTCGTAAAAATACACTTTTAAATTGTTAAAAACTCATGGATATTCTTCGTTTTTTTTTGATTAACTACTTGTCAGAACTAAAAACCTTTGTATATTTGCCGGACTTTTAGAGAAAAATAGGACAACACACAATTATTAAGATATTTAGAAATGAAAAGAACGTTCCAGCCATCGAATAGAAAGAAAAAAAACAAACACGGATTTCGTGAAAGAATGTCTAGTGTGAATGGAAGAAAGATCCTGGCGAGAAGAAGAGCTAAAGGAAGAGCAAAACTTTCAGTTTCATCTGTACCAGATCACAAAAAATAATATGTCAAAACATATATATATTGAAGGTGTTACTTTAAAGAGTAACACCTTTTTTTATACCCAAAATTTAACAATTTCAAACTAACACAGATAATTAATTACTTTTCAATAAATTAGCTTAAAAAAAAACAAAAATGCCAAAAAATAATTCTTTAAAATCCGTTTTAATTATAGGTTCTGGTCCCATCGTCATAGGTCAGGCATGTGAATTTGATTACGCTGGTACGCAGGCGATAAGGTCTTTAAGAGATGAAGGTATTGAAGTTATTCTGATCAATTCAAATCCTGCAACGATCATGACCGATCCACAGATGGCCGATCATGTTTATCTTAAACCTTTGACCACCAAGTCTATAATTGAAATTTTAAAGAAACACAAAATTGATGCTGTTTTACCAACCATGGGAGGTCAAACTGCCTTAAATTTATGTATTGAAGCTGATGAAAAAGGTATTTGGGAAGATTTTGGTGTAGAACTTATTGGTGTTGATATTAGTGCCATCAACATTACTGAAGACCGCGAACAATTTCGTGAACTCATGTTGAAAATAGGTGTTGGAATGGCGCCTCAAGCAACTGCCACTTCTTTTTTGAAAGGAAAGGAAATCGCACAGGAATTCGGGTTCCCTTTGGTCATTAGAGCCTCTTATACTTTGGGTGGCGCTGGTGCTTCTATCGTTCATAGAAAAGAAGATTTTGACGAATTATTAAGTCGTGGTCTTGAAATTTCTCCGATCCACGAAGTGATGATCGACAAGGCTTTATTAGGCTGGAAAGAATATGAATTAGAATTGCTTCGAGATAAAAACGATAACGTTGTTATTATATGTACGATCGAAAATATGGATCCAATGGGGATTCATACCGGAGATTCCATCACAGTTGCTCCTGCCATGACCTTATCTGATACTGCATTTCAAAGAATGCGTGACATGGCCATCCATATGATGAGAAGTATAGGGGATTTTGCAGGAGGTTGTAATGTTCAATTCGCTGTAAGTCCTGATGAAAAAGAAGATATTATAGCCATTGAAATAAATCCTCGTGTATCAAGATCATCCGCTTTAGCGTCAAAGGCAACCGGATATCCAATTGCAAAAATAGCTTCCAAATTAGCTATTGGGTACCACTTGGATGAATTAGAAAATCAAATTACAAAAACGACTTCTGCCCTATTTGAACCAACACTTGATTATGTCATCGTAAAAATACCGAGATGGAATTTTGATAAATTTGAAGGATCTGATCGAACTTTAGGTTTACAAATGAAATCAGTTGGTGAAGTCATGGGGATCGGAAGGTCTTTTCAGGAAGCACTTCACAAGGCAACACAATCTTTGGAAGTAAGCCGCAATGGCCTAGGTGCTGACGGAAAAGGATTGAAAGATTATAATAAAATAATCGAGAAATTAGAAAATGCCAGTTGGGACCGTGTTTTTATTATTTATGATGCGATTCAAATTGGAATTCCGCTAAAAAGGATTCATGAAATCACGAAGATTGATATGTGGTTTTTAAGACAATATGAAGAATTGTACTTACTTGAAAAAGAGATTTCGACGTATAACAATCTAGATTCTCTGCCTAAAGAGCTATTGCTAGAGGCGAAACAAAAAGGTTTTGCAGACAGGCAAATAGCGCATATGATAGATTGTTGGGAAAGCGAGGTTCATACCAAACGAAAAGAATTCAATATCAATAGGGTTTTTAAACTGGTTGATACTTGTGCTGCTGAATTTCAGGCGCAAACACCTTACTACTACTCTACTTTTGAAAGTGACATGATCGTTGATGGTAAGGTATATTCTGAAAATGAAAGCGTGGTAACCGATCGAAAAAAGATCGTTGTATTAGGTTCCGGACCAAATCGTATTGGTCAGGGAATAGAGTTTGACTATTGCTGTGTACACGGGGTTCTGGCGGCGAAGGAATGCGGCTATGAAACCATCATGATCAACTGCAATCCTGAAACGGTTTCGACAGATTTTGATATTGCAGACAAGCTTTATTTTGAACCAGTATTCTGGGAGCATTTATGGGATATTATCCAATTAGAAAAACCAGAAGGAGTCATCGTTCAGCTCGGTGGACAAACGGCCTTGAAGTTGGCTGAAAAACTGAGTAAATACGGGGTGAAAATTATTGGTACAAGTTTTGAAGCCCTGGATCTGGCTGAAGACAGAGGGCATTTTTCCGAATTGCTTACGAAACTGGATATTCCATTTCCTAGATTTGGAACTGCTACTTCAGCAGAAGAAGCTGATGCGGTTGCAGATCAACTGGATTTCCCTATTCTCGTAAGACCAAGTTATGTATTAGGTGGTCAGGGTATGAAAATCGTGATCAACAAAGAAGATTTGGAAAGCCATGTGATTGATATCCTTAGAAAAATTCCTAATAACGTACTCTTGCTTGACCATTACCTGGACGGCGCAATTGAAGCCGAAGCGGATGCTATCTGTGATGGTGAAAACGTTTATATTATTGGGATCATGGAACATATTGAACCATGTGGGGTCCACTCCGGAGATTCAAATGCCACCTTACCTCCATTTAATTTGGGTGAATTTGTAATGCAACAGATCAAGGATCATACGAAAAAAATTGCTTTAGCCCTTGAAACTAAAGGATTGATCAATATTCAATTCGCTATAAAGGATGATATTGTATACATCATTGAAGCAAATCCAAGGGCGTCTCGAACCGTACCTTTTATCTCAAAGGCCTATAATGAGCCTTATGTGAATTATGCCACTAAAGTAATGCTTGGCGAAAACAAGGTAACTGACTTTGATTTCAATCCGCAACTTGAAGGTTTTGCTATCAAACAACCCGTGTTTTCATTCAATAAGTTTCCTAATGTCAATAAGAGCCTTGGACCAGAAATGAAATCAACCGGAGAAAGCATCTTGTTTATTGACAGCTTAAAGGATGATGAATTTTACGAGCTCTATTCAAGAAGAAAAATGTATTTAAGTAAGTAATTTAGATCTTTTAGATATAGTAAGGCCCGAAAGTGAAATTTTCGGGCTTTTTTTGTGTTTAGTGAAGGGGTCACTTAAGTGAGCCCTTCACTTAAGTCAGCCCCTTACTTAAGTGACCCCTTCACTCCAGCCAATTTTTATACCTGAATTGAAAACAAGCATAAAGCGAAAAAACTTATATTTGCTCAAAAAAATTGACTCATGAATTATATTTTATTTGATGGTGAATACAGGGATAATTTACTTCCCCTCACCTATACAAAACCTGTAGCCGATCTTAGGATAGGCATACTGACCATCAGAGAAAAATGGGAAAAGTATTTAGGTTATACGACCACTACTATTACAGAGGAATACCTTTCAGAAAAATTTCCGATGGTGGAAATGGAAGAAAATATTATGATCAATGCCTCAGTGCTTCCCAATGCTGGGCTCGTAGCAATGATCAAAAACCTTAAAGCTTCTGAGGCCATTTATAAATCTGATGAGCTCATTGCCTTCTATTCAAAAGAGCAAGAAGAAATTGATTTTGATAAATTTCATAAATACGAATATTCAGATGATCTGATACAAATCAAACATAGCTGGGATCTTTTTTCAAATAATGGCGAGGCTTTGGAAGCCGATTTTGATTTGATCACTCAAGGTAGGGAGTCGGCACCTATTCCCGAAACGGTTCATTGCATGAATAGGGATCGCATATTTTTAGAAGAAGATGTAGAGATTGAAATTGGTGTTCTAAACGCCAGCAAAGGCGCCATTTATATAGGTAAACACGCACAGGTGATGGAAGGTAGTATGATTAGAGGCCCTTTTGCCATGGGTGAACATTCAGTGGTCAAAATGGGTACTAAGGTTTACGGCCCTACAACACTTGGCCCTAAAAGCAAAATCGGAGGTGAAGTGAACAATGCAATTCTATCAGGATATTGCAGCAAGGGGCATGACGGATACCTTGGAAATGCAGTCATCGGCGAATGGTGTAATATCGGAGCTGACAGCAATAATTCAAACCTTAAAAACAACTATGCCAATGTGAAAATCTGGGAATATTCATCTGAGAGATTTGTAGATACCGGATTGCAGTTTTGCGGATTGATCATGGGGGACCATTCTAAATGCGGGATCAACACCATGTTCAATACAGGTACGGTTATCGGCGTGAGTACCAATATTTACGGAAGTAATTTTCCTCGAAACTTCATCCCTTCATTCTCCTGGGGTGGCGCCGCAGGTCTTACAACATATGCTTTATCTAAAGCATATGAAACAGCTGAATTAGTGATAGATAGAAAGCATGAGGATTTTACAGAAGAAGATAAAAAAATCATGAAACACATCTTTGAAATCAGTTCAAAATACAGGGCTAAATAACCATGAAACGAATCGTTGTACTTACCGGAGCCGGCATGAGCGCTGAGAGCGGAATCAATACCTTCAGAGATGCTGATGGCCTTTGGGAAGGACACGATGTTATGGAGGTTGCCTCCCCTCAAGGTTGGAATAACAATCCGGCTCTGGTACTTGATTTTTACAACCAACGAAGAAGGAGACTTCTCGAGGTAAATCCTAACAAAGGGCATGAATTACTTGCAAGTTTAGAACAGACTTATTTAGTTGATATCATCACTCAAAATGTAGATGACCTTCACGAAAGAGCAGGTAGTAAAAATGTATTACACCTTCATGGTGAATTATTAAAAGTTAGAAGTACCCGACATGAACATTTGGTTTACCATTGGGAAAAGGATTTAATTCAAGGAGATCTTTGTGAATCAGGAAGTCAGTTAAGACCCCATATCGTTTGGTTTGGAGAGGCCGTTCCTTTATTAGAAAAAGCAATTGAGATCACCGCTTCTGCGGATATATTGTTGATTATTGGAACCTCAATGCAAGTTTACCCAGCAGCCAGTCTGATCAACTATATTAAAAGCGAAACACCTATTTATTTTATAGATCCTAAACCTGCCATCAGTGCACAGAGATTTCAATAATTTAACTGTTATTTCGGAAAAAGCGGTAAAGGGAATGGAAAGATTTATTGATTTAATAGGCTAAATACTAAGCTACCAGCATTTTAAAAATGGCCTCGTATAATTTACCATCTGAGACAACGCTTCCTTTTTGTATCAGATCAAATACCTCACCATTTCTTTCCTGATTATATGCTTTTACACCCTTCAGGTATTCAATTCGCGGATCCTTGGAATTGTCCAGCAGCCATTCAAAGTCATTTGACTCCAATAAATTGATGCCTTCTTTATTGACTTTGACGACAATTCGCTGAATCGTATCCTCATCACATTTAAAAAGATTCAATGAATCTGGCGAAAAATGTTCCAAATAATTCGCTTTGCTAAGCACTTTTTCCCAAACAAAATCACTGAACACTTCCATTTCCTTATCTGCCAGTTCCGGTTTATCCTCCTTAATACTGGTCCATTCTTTGGCATCTATACTTTGAGCTGCCAGAAAAACAGCAAATTCTTCATTCAATTCTTCAAACTGTTCTTTGCTAAGCTTGGTATATTTCATTCCCAAATATTTATTAAAATTCAACGACTTAATTTCGCGAATCAATTATGCATTTTAAAAGATGCAAAAGTAATCAAAAACAAAAATAATATTGTATATTTGCACGCTTAAAAATTAACAATTTATACTATTATTATGAATCATTACGAAACTGTTTTCATTTTGAATCCCGTTTTATCTGATACACAGGTAAAGGAAACAGTAAAGAAGTTTGAAGACTACTTGGTTTCTAAAGGTGCCGAAATGATTTGGAAAGAAGATTGGGGCTTGAAAAAACTTGCCTACCCGATCCAAAAGAAAAAAACCGGATTTTATCATTTATTCGAATTCAAATGTCCTGGAGAAGAAATTTCTTCCTACGAACTTGAATTTAGAAGAGACGATAGCATCATGAGATACCTGACTGTAAGGTTGGATAAGCATGCTGCTGCCTGGGCTGAGAAGAGAAAAGAAAGAGTTAAATCTAGCAAACCTAAGAAGTAATGGCAACATTAGAACAACAAGCGAAAGGCGGAAGTAAAGGAGAGATCAGATATCTTACTCCTTTAGAAATAGATACTAAGGTAAAAGTTAAGTACTGTCGTTTTAAAAAGAACGGTATCAAATATATTGATTATAAAGATGCTGACTTTTTGATGTACTTAGTGAACGAACAAGGTAAAATCTTACCTCGTAGGTTAACCGGAACATCGTTGAAATACCAACGTAAAGTTTCTCAGGCAATTAAAAGAGCTCGTCATTTGGCATTAATGCCATATGTAGGTGATATGTTAAAATAATAAACCGGATCGTATTATGGAATTGATATTAAAACAAGACGTAGCTAATTTAGGGTTTAAAGATGACGTGGTTACTGTAAAGAACGGTTATGGCCGTAACTATTTGATCCCTCACGGATATGCAGTTTTAGCGACTTCTTCAGCCAAAAAAGTTTTAGCAGAAACGCTTAAACAAAGAGCTTACAAGGAACAAAACGTTGTAAAAGAAGCGAATAAAGCTGCAGAAGCTTTAAAAGCTCTTGAATTGAAAATTACTGCCAAAACTGGTGAAGGTGATAAATTATTCGGATCGATCAGTAATGCAAATATAGCCGAGGCTCTTGCAACTGAAGGTCAGGAAATTGAGAAGAAATTCATCACTATTGCTGGTGGACTAGTGAAAAGATTAGGAAAATACAATGCCTCTGTGAGATTACACAGAGATGTTATTGTTGAACTTCCTTTTGAAGTAACTGCAGAAGCAAACTAAGGTTAATTACAACCACTTTAAAGACCGGATTGACATGTCAATCCGGTCTTTTTTTATGCAAATTTGTGGGCTCACCCCCTCACTTCCGAAGGGTTCACCTCCGAAGGGTTCAGCTCCGAGGGTTCGCAAGTGAGCACCTCACCTCCGATCACCTCGAAAATTCAAAGCCATTTTTTTGCTATTCAATTTAATTATTGTAAAATTGGATGACCTAATAAAGAAATGGATATCAGCCTGAACATACCCGATTTACCGAATCTCATCCATTACGCCATTCCGTTTTTTATCCTGACGCTGATCATTGAGATTATCGTAACGAGTAAGAAGCAAATGGCTTCATACACCTTTAAAGATGCGGCCGCCTCTATCACAATGGGCTTGGGAAATGTTTTTATTGGATTGCTCGCTAAGGCCATGGTATTAGGAATACTCACCTTGATCTATGTAAACTTCAGATTTTTTACCATTCCATTTGTTTGGTGGGCCTGGGTTTTGGTGTTCTTTGCGGATGATTTTTGTTATTATTGGTTTCATAGGATTAGCCATGAAAACAGATTGTTCTGGGCGTCTCATGTGGTGCACCATTCTTCTCAAAAATATAATCTAAGCACCGCTTTAAGGCAGACCTGGTCCGGAAGTTTTATGTCATTTATCTTCTGGTTACCCATGGCCCTGCTGGGATTTCATCCGGTAATGATCCTTGCCCAAATGTCAATAAGTCTGTTATACCAATACTGGATCCATACTGAATTGATCGACAAATTACCCAAATGGTTTGAAGCGATTTTTAACACGCCCTCTCACCACAGGGTTCATCATGCCACCAACCCACAGTACCTGGACAGAAATCATGCAGGGATCCTCATTATTTGGGATAAAATGTTCGGCACCTTTGAACCGGAAGTTGAAAAACCTGTTTACGGTCTTGTAAAAAATATTGACACCTATAATCCGATAAAAATTGCCTTTGTTGAGTGGTACTTGATGTTTACGGATGTCCTTGAATCAAAAACTACCTTAACCAATAAATTGAAGTACTTTATCAAACCACCAGGCTGGAGACACGACGGAACCGGAATGGTCTCCTCAGACCTGCGAAAGGAATGGGAAAAGAAAAACGAACAGAATATCTGATCATTTCCTCATTGTAGAAATTGAATATCGAATTTCGAACAAGGAATATCGAATTTCGAAGTGCCATTTTGATTGATCATTGGACCTGCCTGCCGGCAGGCAGGGATTGATGATTGTTGATTTCTGAAGTAATTTCCCATTCACGCATTCACGCATTCATGCATTATTATTGTAGAATTTCAGCATTACAGCATTACCTAATAACAATCCACATCCACAATGACCTGAACCGCTCTAAAGTCAGCAATGGCCATAAAGGAATCTTTGATTCTTTGGATCTGATCCTTTGATTGTTTTAAAGAAATATGAGCCGGAAGTTTGATAAGAATTGATTTGATATACTTATTTCTGATCCTACCTATAGACGGACTGGTTGGTCCAAGTACCTGATCCCCAAAACTATTTACCAAAGACTTCCCCATCCAATTGGCAGCTGTATCTACTTTGATAAAGTCCTTATGCTTTAAAACAACACGAACCAGTCTGACCAGCGGAGGATAACTGAATTGATGGCGCTCATTCATTTGGTCCTGATACATGGCCTCATAATCATGAACCGTTACTTGCTGCAGGATCTGATGATAGGGATTAAAACTTTGAATGGCAACCTTCCCTCTTTTCTGGTCACGCCCGGCCCTACCCGATACCTGAACCATCAATTGATAAGTGCGTTCATGAGCCCTAAAATCAGGGAAATTCAACAAATTATCAGCATTGAGTACCCCTACAAGGCTCACATTCTTAAAATCCAAGCCCTTGGTCAGCATTTGTGTACCTACCAATATATCGATCTCATGGTCATGGAACGATCGTAAGAGCTTCTGATAACCGTACTTACCTCTGGTGGTATCCAAATCCATTCTTGCGACTTTGGCTTCTGGAAAGAGCTCCTTGAGCTCCAACTCGATCTGTTCTGTCCCAAAACCCTTGGTATCCAAGGTAGGGTTTTCACAGGCCGGACAAGTTTTAGGTAAAGCTTGTTGATGTCCACAATAGTGACACCTGAGTTCATTATTGAATTTATGAAACGTAAGACTAACATCACAATTTGGACATTGGGGAGCTACGCCACAAGTACTGCATTCCACAACGGGTGCAAAACCTCTTCGATTTTGAAACAGGATGATTTGTTCTTTTTCGGATAGGGCCTCTTCCATCAAGCCCAGCAAACGATCTGAAAAGTGGCCCGTCATTCTCTTTTTTCTGTGTTTTTCCTTAATATCAACCAGTTCGATCTCGGGTAATTGAACATTCCCATAACGCATCTCTAGTTTTACATAGCCATATTTTGATTGTCTCGCATTGTAAAATGTTTCAACAGATGGCGTCGCACTTCCCAGCAACACATTAGCCTTGTGCAAATAGCCGAGCATGATAGCTGTGTCACGGGCATGGTATCTGGGTGAGGGTTCAAACTGCTTAAAGGAAGTTTCATGCTCTTCGTCAACAATGATCAATCCTAAATTGCTAAAGGGTAATAGTACCGAAGATCTGGCTCCTAACACAATCTGGGCCTTGTCTGATTGGGATACCAAATTGTTCCATACCTCAACCCTTTCATCCACGGAATATCTGGAATGGAATACTGAAATTTTGTCTCCGTAAAACTGCTGTAACCTGTTGATAATATGTGTAGTTAAAGCAATTTCCGGCAACAGATAAAGCACCTGCTTTCCTTGTTCCAGGGTTTGAGAGATCAAATGAGAATAAATCTCGGTCTTACCACTGGAAGTGACTCCATGTAGTAAGCAAACTTCTTTCTGTTCAAAAACAGCTTTGATCTGGGCCAAAGCTTTTAACTGTGGTTCATTAAGATCATGAATCGGCCTGATATCCGTATCAAAGGAAACCCTGTCTTCTCGAACCTGAAGCAATTCAAAAACCTCTTTTTTAACCAATGCCTGAACAATTCCAGATGTTGTATGGCTTTTTTTGATCAGATCCTGAACCAATACCGGTTCCTGAGATCCGTGTTTGAGCTGAAAAAAAGAAAGCATGATCTCTCTTTGCTTGGGTGCTCTGCTTAGGTCATCAAGCAGTGAATGGAGGCTTTCTTCAGTTTGATAATTTTTATGCAGCTGCACATACTTTACAAATTTGGGCTTGTACTGTTCGTAAATTTCTTCCTTTACTTCAATGGCTTCTTTTGACAGCAAGGAATTTACAATAGATATGACTCCTTTTCTGTCGAGGATCTTGCCTATGTCCTGAATCTTTAATTTGGATTGATGTTCCAAAGCTTCCCAGATCAGGTATTCTTCATCAGTCAGGGTCGCTTCCTCTTCAAATGTGGCATTTTTAAGTACCAGTGTCTCACTCTCCAATAAAAACGCTTTGGGTAAGGCTGCTCGTAATACATCCCCTAAGGAGCACATATAATAAGAAGCGATCCATTCCCATTGTTTTAATTGAATTGCTGTCACAATCGGTGTTTCGTCCAGAATCTGATAGATTTCCTTGGCCTCATACGCGGTGGGTTCTTCAAGATGTTTTTCATAAACAATCGCGGTATAGATCTTGGATTTTCCAAAAGGAACCGCCACACGTGTACCTATCTTGATAAAATCAGCTTCGGCTGCTGTAATACGATAAGTAAACAGTTTCTGAAGTGGTATAGGTAATATGACATTGATAAAATTGATAGTCAGTGATTTTATGAATGAATTCTACTATTATTGAATTGGTATGCTCTTGTAAACCTCAGGAATTTCTTTAGTTGCAGAACCTTCGGCACACTTACGAAACTAATAGGTTTATTGCTTCTGAACAAATATAACAAGACAAAAAAAACACCTTCGAAAAAATGAAGGTGTTTAACATTGGGGAAATTGAAATTACTGTGTTAGTTGGTTTCGATCCAATTTACGATCGATGGGTCTGTTGGAAGTGTCTTAGGTGGCACAACCATAACAAGTTCACCTTGTTCATCCAACAAATATTTTTGAAAATTCCAGGCGACTTCAGAATCCTGAAGGCCATTCTTTTGCTTTTCGGTTAAAAAGTGATATACCTCATGCATATCCCCTCCTTTTACAGAGATCTTAGACATCATCGGAAAAGTAACCCCATAGTTCTCTTTACAGAAAGTAGCAATTTGGGCATCTGAACCTGGTTCCTGTCCGCCAAAATTATTGGCAGGAAATCCTACAATGACAAAGTTCTTATCCTTATAGGTATCATATAATTTCTGAAGGTCCTCATATTGAGGTGTTAATCCACATTCAGAAGCAGTATTAACCACCATGACCTTTTTCCCTTTCAGGTTCGAAAAATCAAAGGATTCTCCATATAAATCAGTTACCTGATATTGATATATATTCTCTGATGCTTGTTCCATATTATTGGTTATTGCCTCTTTTGCATCAGCACTTTCCGATTTCTCCTTTTTACATCCTGCTACTAAAAACATCACAAGACACAATGAAATAATGATTTGCTTCATAATTATTTTTTGTTTTTTTTTCTATAAAACTTTTTAAACTTAAAGTAAGCCAAGATACTTAAAATTAATGACACAATTAGCCAGCCCCAAATCTGGTTGGGAACAGCTGCCGATTCTCCTGCAGCATAAGAATGCAAACCTGAGAGTAAATGATTCACCCCTAAATAAGTCATTAGAATTGAAGCAAAGGCAAATACAGACATCAGATTAAAAGTGTACTTGCTTTTTAAACCCGGAATGATCCTCATATGCAATACAAATGAATAGACAATGATACTGATCAAGGCCCATGTTTCTTTTGGATCCCAACCCCAATACCTACCCCAACTCTCATTGGCCCAGATCCCTCCTAAAAAGTTTCCTATGGTCAACATGACCAGTCCTATGGTAATCGACATTTCATTGATGGTAGTGATCTCATTGATCGCCAGATTCATTTTCTTTTTATTCTTTTTATTGGTAAATATATACAGGATGAGTGACAACATCCCAAGCACCATTGCAATGGTAAAGGGCCCGTAACTTGCCACGATGATCGCCACATGAACCATCAACCAATAGGAATCAAGAACAGGTACCAGGTTGCCAATAGAAGGGTCCATCCAGTTCCAATGTGCTACCATCAAAAGCATTGAAGTCACAAATGTTGTTGCCGCCAGGGTAAGGGGTGATCTTTTACCAAAAATAACACCAAATAGCATGGTGGCCCAAGACACATAGATCATGGATTCATAACCATTACTCCAAGGAGCATGCCCTGAAATATACCATCTGATACCCAGACCAACCGTGTGATAAGCAAAAAGTAACAAAATGATACCCATACATATTTTGATCAAAACACGTATCAATTTCTTATCGTTAAAAATATTGATGATCACCACAATGAACATCAGTAAACTGGCAAGCATATAATAACTGAACAAAGATTTGAAAATATCATATTCATTATAGAATAATTCTAATTCAACTTTTCTTTCAGAAGGCATGACCTCTGATCCATATTTTCTCTGGAACTGATGAATGCTTTCCAAATATTCTTCTGCTGTGGAATAATCGTCAGATTTTGTTGCAGCAACAAGCTCACCTGCATATAAAGGAAGGATATTACTCACATATAAGGAATCCTCACCTTTAAAACCGGCATTCCTTACCTCAACAAATGAGAACCATTTATTGTTTTGATCTTCAGGAAGCGGAAAGAATTTAAAAATAGTGCCTCCCAGTGCGCCAAATAATAAATTTGCACGACCATCTATATTTAAAATACTTTCTTCATATTTATCCTTGATCTTTTTCTTGTGCGCCTTGGCCACCTCATCGGTCAGTTTATACTCTCCTTTTTCTGAAAAAAGATCAGAGAATCTCGCATACTTTTGATCATGAGGAATTCCAATCAAGTCTCGAACTTTGGTGTTCTCTTTCTTTATATAAATAAAAGGAACGAAATACCATGCCCTGGGATTGGTCAACATCGATACCACAACCTGACTGGCGTCCATATCCTTATAGCTGTCTTTTTTGCTCACCTTTCTCAATAGTTCGGAGGCAAAAGTATTGACTGGCTTCATTCTTCCTCCGGCATCCTGTATAATCAGCTTTCCAAATTCTCTCGCATGTGTCTTACTGGATGCTTGCGCTGCTATGACAGAATCAATCGTTTTATATTGCTGGTCGTGTGAAGCATGAGATGCATGATCAGTTTGCCCATAGGACAGTCCAGTTATGAGAAATAACACACTGACCAATTTGGCTTTCTTTTTCTTTAATTTTTTCAAGGTTTTTCTCAATGCACCAAATCTTGTGTTTTTATCAAAAAGGGTCCAGATCAGACCAAAAAACAAGAGGAAATAACCTACATAAGAGGTCCATGTGCCCGCCTGGTCGTAATTGACTGATAGAAAAGTCTGCTCTACCTCTCCCTGATCGTTATAACTTGATTGAAAAAATCTGTAGCCCTTATGGTCAAGTACGTGGTTCATAAATATTCTAAAATCAAACACATCTTCACCATCTACTACTGTAATTTCACTGGCATACGATTTTGGACTCATAGAGCCTGGGTAACGTTCTAATTGAAAATCTCTTAACTTGACAGAAAATGGTATCTGAAATTGTTTTGAACCATAATTCAGCCTGAAATTCAAGCCGTCCTGAGAAAAAACTTTCGGAGCAGAAATCTGTAAAGCGCTTCCCATTAGTTTTATATTTTGCTTTGTATTCTTCGTGACGACCTCTACTTCCAACATGTCACTGGGATGTTCATCTTTGTTCCCCGACACTAAAGTCATTTCTCCCTTAACAGGGGGTTCTGGAATAACGAATTGGTTGCCACTTAACTGATAAAGCGATCTTAGGTTAAAGATTTGAACCGAATCCTTTACGACTTTCCCTTGGGTCTGGCTTGCCATGATCATATATTGACCGTCACTGGCAGCTTGAATTCTTAAAGTATCGTTTTCTGTAAAAATATTGGTGGCACCTTGAGTTCGATTCTCAAAAGAGAATAAGGCATTGTGCATATTAATGGTCTGCCCCGCTTTGATATAATGTTCATGCCTTCCGCCCCCACCAGACTCTACAATTTTTAAATAGGATTCTCCATTCTCATTTAATTGAAACTCTTCATAGGCATTTGGAATATAATTGACATAATTGATCTCTATCGGATCTCCTTTAAAGTCAGTCTTGATCGAGAAATCATTACCTCCTCTTAACCAGTTCAGGAATTTTGCCGTATTGTAAATAAAATTACTGCTATTGCCATAAGTTGAAGCAAATAAATAATGCTCATATAAAGGAGCCTTTTGCTCCTGATCGTCGTCTATATGAATATCAATAAACGCTTTATCAGAAAGCATCTTATTGGTTGTTTCACCTTCATAGATCGGCATGATTCCCTCATAACTGATATATCTCGTAATACCGGCTCCAAGAATAATCAGGATAAAAGAAAGGTGGAACATCAATACTGAGAATTTCTTGCGCTGCAGCAGGTCATATTTTTTGATGTTTCCAATAAAATTTAGCATCAGCAATAACATCACCAGCTCAAACCACCAGGCATTGTAAACAAGCGCTTTTGAAGTTTGTGTGCCATAATCATTCTCAATAAACGTTGAGATAGCCATAGCCGCAGCAAAAATGATAAATAAAATAGCCGTAAGGCGTGTCGAAAATAAAAAACTAGCAACTTTTTTCATGTGGAGAAATTGTTTCATACGAAGTTGCAAATTTACTAAAATTTCTATCAAAACTTTTGAAAAACTTCAATTTGAAGGGCTCAATTTTGGAATATCAATTAGAAGTCGTTAAATGTTCAAGTTTAGGTCACATTTATAGCCGCCAGATGTAACAATAATTACATTCAAACCATGATAAATATCAATCTTTAAACTTAGGCACCTGTTAATCAATTAATTATTTTTTTTTAAAAATGATATTTGTCATGGAATATATCCCAACATCATTTTATTTTTACTTAACATTATTTTAACATGTAAATTTCAAGTATCATGAAAAATTTCAAGCTTATAAATCTCTTATTAATTGTAGCGACAAGTTTACTCCTTGTCAATTGTACCACAGACCCAATTCCAGGTCCGGATGGCCAAGACGGAGTCGATGGAGTCGATGGAGTCTCAGGAACTGCCGAATGTGCAGCATGTCACAATGTGGCCAAATCAGAAGAAGTACACGCTTCTTATATGTTCTCTGGTCATTTCAATGAAAATATGGATCATGGTGACGGGCCTCTGTCCGCATACGGGAACCGAAGTTCATGTACAGCCTGCCATACCAGTGACGGGTTTATTGACTATGCTACGGTAGGAAGTGTCACGGGAGACGCATACCCAGGTACTCAGACAATTACATGTACTACTTGTCATGGCGAACACACAAGCTTTGATTTCGAAACTGATGGCTTTGACTCTGCACTCAGAATATTAGCCCCGGTAACTCTTATGGCTGATGCGTCTGTTACTTTAGATTACGGTGAAAACATAGGAAGTCATACTTGTGCGACCTGTCACCAGCCCAGAAGTACCTTTGAGGGCGCGATCAACGACGATGGAACAGTAAATGTATCCGGCCGATTCGGACCTCACTATGGGGCGCAATCCACACTTCTTGAAGGAATCCAGGGAGCAGAACTTGCTGGATATACCTATGATGGTGCCGATGGAAGTGCAGCGCATAGAGCAGGATCAAGCTGTACCCAATGTCATATGGGAGAATCTACAGGCAATAACGATGGTCTTCACTCATTGAATTGGACAGAAACATCATGTACAGGATGTCACCAAAATGGTGTTCCAGACGATGACTTCTTGGCAGAAGCCTACCAGACCCTGGAAGATCTTCTTTTGGCTGAGGGACTTTTGGAAATTAACGAAGATGGGGAAACAAGTATTATTTCAAATCCCAATGCTGACCTGATTCCCGCAGCTGCGCTTTGGAACTATAGAATGCTCTATTACGACCATAGCCACGGAGTTCACAACCCAGAATATGCTAAAGATTTGGTCAACAATTCTATTGATGCATTATCTGCCAATTAAATGATACTGAAGCTAAAAATGCAGATGCCAGCATCTGCATTTTTAGTATAGTGTTTTACAATTTCATTTAAAACTTTAAGCATGAAAAATACAATTAAAATATTGATATTAATGGGCATGGGCTTGTTTCTCAACTCCTGTTATTACGATGAATTTCCCGAAGCAACTGTTCCAGACGTGGTTTCCTATCAGGACAATATACAACCCTTATGGGATAATGATTGCGTGGAATGCCATAGTGGTAACATAGCACCGGACCTCAGGCCTGATCGATCATATGACGCCCTGATAAAAGGTGGATTTGTAGTCAAAGGTGATGCAGATGCAAGTAACCTTTATCTTTCTTTATTTGAAGGGACAGGGATTTCTTTGATGCCACCGAAACCTACTGGACCATGGCCAGATAGCAATAGAAATATTGTAGAAACCTGGATCAACCAAGGTGCAGAAAATAATTAACCATTAAGCATTTAGACATGAAAAATATATTTAAAATACTAGTGGTTCTTTTGATAGTTCCATTCATTGGAAATGCACAGGAAAATGAAGAAACGGTTCAAGATACTGACGCTGAAAAAGTAGATAAGCTTGAAAGAGCTGCATTTGAAAGCTCCTATATTATTGATAACCAAACCAATGTGCTTCTTAATGAGAATGCATTGGAAGTAATGATGCAACACAGGTTTGGTCCTTTCAACGGGACTGAAAATGGCTGGGAAGATTTTTATGGTGTTTGGGGAGCGGCAAACATTCGTTTGGCAGCCTCTTATGGTATCCATGAAAGGGTAACTATTGGATTTGGAACAACGAAGAACAGAAGATATCAGGATCTTAACATAAAAGTAGCCATCTTAAGGCAAACTCGATCAGGTAAAATGCCTCTTAGTCTTACTTATTATGGTAATTTGGCTTATGACGCCAGAAAACAATCTGCTGGTCAAACGCCTCCACTAAATTACGCTCCTGACAGACTCTCTTATTTCCACCAACTTATACTGGCAAGAAGGTTCAGTTCAAAACTATCGCTTCAATTAGCACCTAGTCTTTCGCATTATAATGCTGTTTATGACGGGATGTCAAATGATAGAATTGCAGTAGCCTTTGGTGGTCGATATAAAATCACACCGAATACTTCAATATTGTTAGATTATAGTCAACCAATTACACAATTTGATGTATCAAAAGATGAAACCAGATATACCAACCATCCCGGATTGAGTTTAGGGTTTGAGTTTGGAACCTCAGGACATGCCTTTCAGGTTTTTGTGAGTAACCAATGGGGCATCGTGAATCAGGAGAATTATGTTTGGAATAAAAATGATTTCTTCAATGGTGACATTTTATTAGGATTTAATATTACGAGAATTTACAATTTCTAAGTAGCGAGAATTAGCTTGGATTCAATACTACACTGCCAGGCCATTTAGTCTGGCAGTTTTATTTACTATTAACTTTTATTCAACCATATGGAAACTAACAAAGACAATAAAAAAGAAAATAATCGAAGGAAATTCCTTCAATTAGGGCTATTATCTGGGGTCTCAGCAGTGGCTGGAACCTCCTTAATTTCAAGTCTTTCAGAGGATCCTTTGGAAGGAAAAAAAGAGGGTTCCGGCGAAATGACAAAGGTTTTAACTCCAGATGGAAAATTGGTGGAAGTTCCAGCTGAAAGTTTAAATCACTATCCTGAAGCTCATATTACACCAAAAGAAGCAAGGAAAGGAATTCCGAATCGAAAGTTTGTCATGGTCATAGATTTGGCAAAATGTAAAAATGCCAGAAAATGTGTTGAAGCCTGTCAAAAAGGTCATAATCTGGATTATCATGAGGAATTTATGAAAGTCCAATTGATTCAAGATAATGAGGAAGCCTCGCCTTATTGGTTTCCAAAACCATGTTTCCATTGTGAAGAACCTCCTTGTGTGACCGTATGCCCTACAGGTGCCACTTTTAAGCGTGAAGACAATATCGTACTCATAGATAATGAACGTTGTATTGGTTGCAAGTTCTGTATTACCAGTTGCCCCTATTCCGCAAGACAGTTCAATTGGGGACATAAAGATAAATTTGACAATAAAGATCAAGCCTACTCACCTGAAACACAATTACCCGCTTCAGAAGGTACCGTCATGAAATGTGACTTCTGCCCCGACTTGCTAAGAGCAGGAGAATTGCCTTATTGTGCCAAGTCCTGCCCTATGGGTGTTATTTATTTTGGAGATAAAAACGAAGACATTGTGACCAATGGTGAAGAAACCGTCAGGTTTTCTGAACTGATCAAAGAAAGAGGTGGTTACAGGCACTTAGAACATTTAGGCACCAAGCCTAATGTATATTATTTACCTGCTGTAAACAGACAGTTCCCACTTGAAAGAGGATTCAATGTTGACGAAGAGGTTATTGAAAGGTATAAAGACGTACCCTATGTTCAGGATCTGAAGAAAAAAGGAAAAATTTAACCGGTTAATTGATTTGAAATGGCAGACGTTATAAAAAAAAGAATCATTGATAAAGAATTTGTCAAAATTCTTGAGAGCACACCCAATTCCTCAAAAATCTGGATTGCCGGATTGCTAGCTGTAATAGCTGTAGGATTAGTGGCCTTCATTTTTCAAATTATCTATGGACACGAGGTTACAGGAATGAGAGATAATGTTGTTTGGGGGGTTTATATTATAAATTTTATCTTTTTTGTAGGTATTAGTTACTCTGGGGCTTTTATTTCAGGTATCCTCCATTTTTTTGATACCCCCTGGAAAAATGCAGTATCCAGAATTGTAGAAATTGTTACTGTTTTGTCACTTATTGTTGGTCCTATTTTTATCTTATTGTGTATTGGGCGTCTGGACAGACTACATTATTTATTTCTATACCCAAGAATTCAGTCTCCTATCACATGGGATATCATTGCGATAATTACAGACCTCATCGGTTGCTTTGTTTATTTATATCTGACTTTTATTCCTGATTTTGCCATTTTAAGAGATGATAAGGATCTGAATGTTGCACCCTGGAGAAAAAAAGTATATCGCTTTCTGGCCATGAATTATCATGATACAGATGAGCAAAGAGCAAGTCTAAAAAAGATTACCCGAACAATGTCTGCTATGATTATTGCACTGGCTATAGTAGCTTACACGGTATTGGCATGGATCTTTAGTCTTACCCTGCAACCAGGATGGAACAGTTCCATTTTTGCTCCTTATTTTATCATTGCCGGTTTGTATTCAGGCGTTGGAGTGATTATCATTTGTATGTTTACGGTAAGGAAGTACTTTAAACTGGAAAGGTATATTAGAAAGGTCCATTTCATAGGTGCAGGAGTCATTCTTTTAGTGCTTGCCTTATTATATGGTTATTTTACATTTAGCGAATATTTTCCTCGTTGGTTTAGCCACAAAAAAAATGATATGCAATTATTGGATACCTTATTCAGCAATTATTTTTGGGAATTTATTTTTGCCAATTATATCGGGGTGTTAGTTCCTATTATGCTATTATTTTTTAAACGATTTAGAACAATTAATTTTATAACCTTTGCTGCTGTAATCGCAGTACTAGGGTTATGGCTTAACAGATATTTAATTGTTATTCCTACTTTGGAAACACCTTACCTCCCCATACAGGATACACGACCTGAATTTATTTTTTATTCAGCTACCTGGATCGAATGGGCCTTAAGTGCAGCAGGTCTTGCCTCATTCTGTTTGATGTTTACCCTTTTAGTAAGATTTGTTCCAATAATTCCGGTTTATGAATTGGCTGAAGGCACAAAAAATGGCAAGCGTAAATCCAAGAAAAAATCAAAATCAGAAAAAAAAGACACATCCAATGAAAACTGATTTCAAAAAACTCACCCGAATATATGTAATAGCGATCATTTTGATCGGCTACTGCAGTCATGTTTATGCCCAGGAGTTCAACCTCTCTGATTATAAAATGAGATTTACATTTAGTACCCAAAAAGACACGGCTAACAACAGGCTGTTGGAAGTCAACTTTTTGGCAGCTAATAAAAAAGACAGAAAAGATCGTATTCCTGTGACCGAAGCCTTGATCAAATTTTACCACTCAGGGAAAGACACCTTACTACTTATCGGAGAATCAAAGACGAATAAACAAGGAATTGCGAGTATGACGGTACCTGCATCCATGCCTCTTGAAATGGATGAGGAGGGTTATTTTAATTTTATCGCTCAATTTGATAAGACTGAATCTCTAAAAAGGCAAAAGAAATCTGTACAGGTTAAGGATTTGATACTCGATTTGAATCTTACTGAGCAAGACAGTACGCAAATCGTCACGCTGAATGCCTTTACCAAAGACAGTTTGGGAAATCAGATTTCTGTGGAAGAATTAGATGTCGTTTTCTCAGTGGGCGGTATGTTATCAAGATTGCCCTTGGAGGAAGCCTCTATTGAAGACGGTACCTATGAATTTGAAATGCCCAACGATATTCCGGGAGACCTCAATGGTGACTTTCAACTTTTCGTATTTGTTGATGATCATGATGATTTTGGCACTGTACTTCAAAGTACTCAAAGTAATTGGGGTGTTTTTGATGATGTTGTAAAACCTGAAAAAAATCAATTATGGACTGAAGCAGCTCCTATCTGGATGTATGTTGTACTCACATTTTTACTGGTTGGTGTCTGGGCCAATTACCTCTATACCATCATTAAATTATGGAAAATAAAAAAACTTGGATCAAACGTTTGATAATTCACTAATAATAAATATCTTGACAAGGTCCATTTTAAATTAACTTTTAATATTTTACAAATGAAAACATTTAAAATTTTAATGATTTTTGGTTTACTATCGGTGGTCATGCTGTCTTTTACGGCTTTGGACCAAGATGAGTGGGTAGTTCCCGAAAAATACCAAAAAATGAAAAACCCAACAGATCCTAATGAAGATCAGGACATTGGTAAACAATTGTACAGTAAACATTGCCAATCATGTCATGGTAAAACTGGTTTAGGTGATGGAAAAAAAGCAGATGAGGTCGATGGTGATCTCGGTGATTTTTCCTCAGCCGATTTCCAGTCTCAATCTGATGGAGCTTTATTCTACAAAAGCTATTTTGGAAGAGATGACATGCCCAATTATGAAAAGAAAATTCCAGATGAAGAGGATATGTGGTTAGTAGTCAATTATATGAGAACATTGGCAGAATAGCTTACATCTCAACTTAGTGTTAAAAAAAACCATCCGTTACCTAACGGATGGTTTTTTAGTTTAAAACCAATAAACTTCAATTATTTCTCCATAGGAAATTAAACTTAGTACTGAATTTATGGTCTAATGTCATATCAGTACTTGAAAAGCTTACTCTTTTTAATTTTGTTTAAGTTATTTAAGAAAAGATTAACATAGTTGCATATGCAACTAATTTTAACTTATTTGTACTTTTGGCAAAATTTTAAGATTTGAACAAAACCACTCTCGATACTATTTCCCTGATTCCATGGATTGGCAAAACAGCCAAGTATATGGATTACTATATAGGAGATTATATGAAGAGTCATGGTATTAATTTAACCAAAGAGCAGTTTATCGTCTTAAAATACCTCAATGAAAAAGATGGTAGAAAACAAAATGATCTTGCTTTTATCACCAATCGATCCAAAACGGCTTTAACAAGATTGATCCATACCATGGAGAAGAAAGGGTATGTCTCTCGTTCAGTCTGTGAAACAGACATGAGGATCAACCATATTTATCTTACTTCTTTGGGGCGGGAAATCTGGAAAAAATCCTTCCCGTTTTTTCTTCAAATAGTTGATGAATTGCAAAGGGGTATCTCTAAGGAAGATTTGCTTAACGCACAAAACGTAATGAAACAAATACAAAAAAATATTAATTTAAAAACAACGATTAACCAATAGAAACGATGAGAAAGTATATCAATATAGTGTTAGGGATCTTATTGATCGCCTTGGCTTTTTGGCTGGTAAAAGTTATGGTCCTCAGCAATACAAGACCTGAGAAAACCCCGGTTAAAATAGTGAAAACCGTATTTATCGACAATGTAAAAAACGGGACAGTACCTATTACCATTACAGCTAATGGAAATTTGGTGGCAAAAAATAAAATTGAAATCTTTTCGGAAGTTCAAGGAGTTCTGCAACCTAGTTCAAAAGAATTCAGGCCAGGTAACTCATACCGTAAAGGTGAAGTAATCCTCAAATTGAATAGTGAAGAGCATTATGCAAATGTGCAGGCTCAGAAAAGTAATCTGTATAACAGCATTACTTCCATCATGCCCGATATCCGATTGGATTACCCCGAACAATATGAAAAATGGGAGCAATATTTGAGAGATTTTGATTTTGAAAAACCAACTCCAAAATTGCCCGAAATAAACTCTGAAAAGGAAAAATTCTTTATTTCAGGTAGAAATATTTATACAACCTTCTACAATGTAAAAAATATGGAAGTACGCTTGACAAAATATACGATACGCGCTCCATATGACGGTATTTTAACCGATGCCATGGTGAATCCCGGTTCTTTGATACGATCAGGGCAAAAGCTTGGAGAATTTATCAATCCAAGAGTTTATGAAATGGAGGTCGCTATCAATGCCAAATACATGGACCTTCTTCAAAAGGGAAATTCTGTTAAAGTAACCAGTCGAGACACTGATCAAACCTGGGATGGTAAAATTGCCCGTGTTAACGGACGTGTTGATCAGGCATCTCAAACTGTAAAAGCTTATATAGAGGTTGAAGGAAAAGATCTAAAAGAAGGGATTTACCTGGAGGCGGAACTTGTGGCCAAATCTGAAAACAATGCCTATGAAATGGAAAGAAAATTACTGGTCAATAATGAAAGTGTTTATGTGTTAAAAGACAGTATTATTGATCTTGTAAAAGTCAACCCTGTTTTTTTCACCGACAATACTGTTGTGATCAAAGGATTAGAAGACGGAACACCCGTCTTGAGCAGGTCTGTTCCCGGAGCATACCCCGGAATGAAAGTAACCGTTTACGGATCTAACCCACGTCAATAATAATCTTGCAAATCTGATTATGAAAAAAATTATATCCTATTTTATTAAATATCATGTCGCAGTAAACATCATCATCATTGCGGTGGTTATTTTTGGCTATCTGGGAACAAAATCGATGAAATCATCGTTTTTTCCATTGACCGAATCCCAATTTATTAATATTTCAGTGGTTTACCCGGGCGCTTCTCCTCAGGAGATGGAAGAAGGAGTTGTACTGAAAATAGAGGACAATTTAAAAGGCCTTGTTGGCATAGACAGGGTGACTTCTGTTTCTCGGGAAAACTCGGCGACAATTAGTATCGAAACTTATGTTGATTCTGATATTGACGTGGTATTGGCAGATGTAAAAAATGCTGTTGATCGTGTCCCTTCATTTCCTTCAGGTATGGAGCCACCAGTCATTGCAAAAATTGAATCCATTGCTCCAACCATTGATTTTACGGTTAGTGGTAATGATCTTCCGCTGATCACACTTAAAAAATATGCCCGTGATGTTGAAAATGATCTTCGTGCCATGCCGGGAATTTCTCAAATTTCTATTACCGGTTTTCCGGATGAAGAAATTGAGATAGCTGTTAGGGAGATCGACCTAAGGGCTTTTGACCTCACTTTTGCGGATGTTGCACAGGCGATACAGCAATCTAACCTCTTGGTCTCTGGAGGGAATATCAAAACCGACTATGAAGACTATTTGATACGGGCTAGAAACCGTAAATATTATGGTGCTGACCTAACCAATATTATTGTGAAGGCAGATCAGTCAGGTAATGTGATTTACTTAAAAGACGTGGCCACGGTAAGAGATCGCTGGAACGAAAACCCGGATCGACTTTTTTACAATGACGAAGTAGCTATTAGCATACAGGTAAGCAATACCAATAGTGAGGACATGATTGCTTCTGCTGATATGATCAAAGTTTATATTGAAAAATTTAATGCCGAGCATGACAATGTTCAATTGAATATATCCAGTGACCGCTCAATCACCTTAAAACAAAGAACCCAATTGTTAACCGAAAATGCGATTATTGGTATTGTCTTGGTATTGCTTTTTCTGTCACTTTTTCTAAATGTTCGCATTGCCTTTTGGGTAGCAGCCGGATTGCCCATTTCATTTTTAGGAATGTTTATATTTGCTGCAAATCTAGGTGTTACGATCAATGTTTTGTCATTATTTGGAATGATCATCGTGATTGGTATCCTGGTAGATGATGGTATTGTGATCGGTGAAAATATCTACCATCATTACGAAAAAGGAAAATCTCCCGTAAGGGCAGCTATTGATGGAACTTTGGAAGTAATTCCACCGATCATTTCTGCCATCTTAACGACCATGCTGGCCTTTTCCATCTTTTTCTTTTTGGATGGTCGAATTGGAAATTTTTTCGGGGAAGTTGCTACGGTTGTAATCTTGACATTAGCTGTATCTCTGGTTGAAGCCCTGATCATTTTACCTGCGCATATAGCACATTCCAAAGCTTTGATACGTAACCGTAAAAAGCCTACAACAGGACTTTTTGGAGCCTTCAATCAAATTAATGTAAAGGCAGATCAATTAATGGTTTTTTGCAGAGACAGATTATATGGTCCTTATTTGCATTTCTTTATACGGAACCGGTTTTTAGGGCTGGCTATACCTTTTGCATTGCTTATCCTTTCGTTTGGTGGTATTCAAAGTAAACTAGTGCGTACTTCATTTTTTCCCAGTATTGCGAGTGACAGGGTTGCCATATCACTGTCAATGCCACAAGGAACCAATGAAAAAATAACTGATTCTATCATCTCGAATATTGAAGAAGCTGCCTGGTTGGTTGCTGATGAATTCACTGAAAAGCAATCAGGTAATACTCCGGTAGTAGAAAATATTATCAAAAGAATTGGTCCCGGCTCCAGCAATGCCAGTCTTACGATCAATTTATTACAAGGTGAATTTCGAGATTTCCCTTCTATTGACATTACAAATGCGATAAGAGAAAAAACGGGTGTAGTTTACGGCGCCGAAAGTCTCACTTTTGGTTCTGGAAGTAATTTTGGAGGAAGTCCGGTTGCGGTTTCTCTCTTGGGAAATAATATCCCAGAATTAAAAGCTGCCAAAGCCGAGTTGAAACAAATACTTATGGCTAATCCAACGCTAAAAGATGTTTCAGATACAGATCCTGCCGGAATCAAGGAGGTAAGGATCAAATTAAAAAATGATGCCTATATCTTAGGGCTGACGCTTCAATCAGTGATGAGTCAAGTGAGATCAGGTTTCTTTGGCTTTCAGGCCCAGCGTTTTCAACGTGGACAAGATGAGATCAAGGTTTGGGTTAGGTATGAAAAAGAAGACAGGTCTTCCATCAGGAACCTTGACGACATGTGGATCTCCACCCCTAACGGCAGTAAAGTACCTTTTTCGGAAATTGCCACTTATGATATCGCAAGAGGCGATGTGGCCATCAATCATTTGGCTGGAAGACGTGAGATTCAAATCACTGCAGACATGGCGAATGCGAAAGAGAGTGCCACTGATGTTATGACAGATATAAAAGATAATATTCTCCCGGGAATTTTATCTAAATACCCTTCAGTACAACCCAGTTTTGAAGGTCAAAACAGGGAGGCTGCTAAAACAATAGATTCAGCCAACAGAGCAGGACTTATTGTTTTGGTTTTAATTTATATAGTCATTGCTTTTACATTCAGATCTTACAGTCAGCCTTTATTATTATTCATTATGGTCCCTTTTAGTTTGATCGGTATTGTTTGGGGGCACTACATCCATGGCTTTGCGATCAACATATTGTCTTGGCTGGGAATCATTGCCCTTGTTGGGATCATGGTAAATGATGGTTTGGTACTGGTCGGAAAATTCAACACCTACCTTAAAGAAGGAATGACATTCAATGACGCTTTATTTCAGGCTGGAAAATCCAGGTTTAGAGCGATCATTCTGACTTCATTAACAACAGTGGCCGGATTGATGCCCTTACTTTTGGAGAAAAGCAGACAGGCGCAATTCCTAAAGCCAATGGCTATTTCAATTTCATATGGAATTATGATTGCCACATTTTTAACCTTATTGATGCTGCCTCTTTTATTGTCTATCAACAATAGTTTAACTGTGAAAATAAAATGGCTGTTGACCGGAAAAAAAGTAACTAAAGAAGAAGTAACACGCGCTGTTAAAGAATTAAAAATTGAACAAAATGATACAGAATAAATTTTTAACTATTCTACTATTGATCCTGAGTTTCTCAATGAATGCCCAGGAATTACTTGAAAAGAACGGAGCTGTAAACATTGCCTTAGAGAATAACTATGACATCAAGGTCTCCAACAACGATCTTGAGGTCGCAAAAAACAGTTCCAGCATCTACAACAGTGGGTATCTGCCATCTGTTTTTGCTTCTGGAGGTGCTGATTACCAAGATAATAAGAGTAAAATTGAATTTCAGAATGGCAATGTACAAGACGACATTACAAATACTACAAATTCATATTCCGCTTCTGTAGGTGTTGATTATTTAATTTTTGATGGTTTTGGTAGAAAATACAATTACAAAAGACTTCAGGAGCAGTACAATATTTCTGAAATCCGCGTTAGACAGGTCATTGAAAACACTTTACTTGGCCTGCTTGTTTCTTATTATGATGTTGCCAGACTCACCGAAAACCAATATAACCTTGAGCAGTCACTGGCAATTTCAAAAAGTCAATTATTAAGAGAACAATACGGCTATCAATACGGACAAAAAACCCAATTGGATGTGTTGAATACTGAAGTCAATGTAAACCAGGACAGCATCAATCTTTTGAATATTCAAAGAGAATTGGCCAACGCAAAAAGAGACTTAAATGTGATCCTGGGAAGAGAGGTCAATATTGATTTCGCAGTGGATACAACTGTAAACTATGCGATGAACCTTACTTATGAGAGTATGTTACAATCGGCAAAAATCAATAATGCGTTGCTTTTACAGGCTGAAAAGAATGTCACCCTGAGTGATTATGATTTAAAGATCAACAAATCATCATGGGTGCCAAATGTCGGTATTAACGGAGCCTACAACTGGAGAAACGCCAATACAGAATCAAATATCAACAACCCTTTTGCATTGGCCTCAAATACCTCAACGGGTCTCGTAGGAGGTCTTACTGTATCTTGGAATGTTTTTGATGGCGGATTGACCAAAACACGAGTTCAAAATGCCAAAATCGCCATTGACAACAGAAACATAGAAAAGGAGTTGGCTGAAAAAGACCTGGAGAGAAATGTTGCCAATGCCTGGGAGACATATCAAAATTCATTATTTGTTTTAAGCGCTGAAAAAAAGAACGTTGAAACGAATAGGCGGAATTTTGAAAGAAGTGAGGAGCAGTTTAAATTAGGTCAGATCATAACCGTTGAATTCAGATTGGCTCAGGTGAATCTGCTCAGCGCAATAAACAGTTATAATCAAGCCAAATATACGGCCAAAGTCGCTGAATTGAGATTGTTGCAATTGGGCGGAAATCTGATAGGTGCCAATTACTAGGTCATTCGTTTCTAACCCATAAAAAAGAGATCATTTTTACAAATGATCTCTTTTTTTATGTAACAAATCATACACAATAAATCTCATATGACTTATATCATAATTCTAGGCTATAATCATGCTTAATTTTGCGTCTCAATTAATAACTATCAAAAATACTAAAAATGGAGACAATACAAGACGTTAAGATGAATGTATACAAATTTGGCAACAAGACTGCCGATGGTAATACAAGTATGAAAAACCTGCTTGGAGGTAAAGGAGCCAACCTTGCCGAGATGAGTTTATTAGGAATTCCTGTACCTGCTGGTTTTACAATTACTACAGAGGTATGTACAAAATATAATGAGGTTGGTCAGGAACAAACCGTGTCCATGATCAAAACCGATGTTGAAGAGGCGATCAAGAATGTAGAATTCATTATGGGGTCGACATTTGGTGATAAAGACAATCCTTTATTGATATCTGTAAGATCAGGAGCAAGAGTATCTATGCCTGGTATGATGGATACTGTGTTAAATCTTGGTTTAAATGATGAAGTAGTTATAGGTCTGGCCAAAAGAACTGGAAACGAGCGTTTTGCCTGGGATTCATACCGTCGTTTTATACAAATGTATGGAGATGTTGTTTTAGGGATGAAACCTGAATCAAAAGAGGATATTGATCCTTTTGAAGAAATCATGGAGGCCTTAAAACATAAAAGAGAAATTGAACTTGATACAGAGTTTAGCATTCAGGATCTAAAAGATCTCGTTTATGATTTTAAAGAAGCCGTAAAAAAACGTACAGGTCATGATTTCCCAACGAATCCATGGGATCAGTTATGGGGAGCCGTAGTAGCTGTATTTGATAGCTGGAATGGAGATAGAGCCGTTTACTATAGAAATATGCATGGCTACCCTGCAGATTGGGGTACAGCTGTAAATGTTCAGGCCATGGTTTATGGTAATATGGGTGAGAATTCAGGTACTGGTGTTTGTTTTACGAGAGATGCCGGAACCGGAGAAGATGTTTTTAATGGTGAATACTTGATCAATGCACAGGGTGAAGATGTGGTTGCCGGAACAAGAACACCTCAACAGATCACAAAACTTGGATCACTTCGATGGGCTGAATTGGCAAAAGTTGAAGAGGAAGACAGGTTAAAAAATTATCCTTCATTAGAAGAATTAATGCCTGCAATTTATCACGAATTAAATGAATATCAGCAAAAACTGGAAGACCATTACAAAGATATGCAGGATATGGAGTTTACCATGCAAGACGGTAAACTTTGGATTCTACAAACTCGAAATGGTAAACGTACTGGTGCTGCCATGGTTAAAATTGCCATTGACAAACTAAAAGAAGGTTCAATAGATGAAAAAGAAGCCTTGCTAAGAATTGAACCCAACAAACTAGATGAATTGTTGCACCCTGTTTTTGACCCTAAAGCCTTAAAAAGAGCGAACGTAATCGCTCAGGGTTTGCCAGCATCTCCTGGTGCCGCAACAGGTCAAATCGTTTTCTTCGCTGACGAAGCAAACAAATACAAGAACACCATTTTGACCCGTATTGAAACTTCTCCTGAAGATTTAGAAGGGATGAATATTGCCAAAGGTATTTTAACTGCTCGTGGAGGGATGACTTCTCACGCAGCTGTTGTTGCCAGAGGTATGGGTAAATGTTGTGTTTCAGGTGCCGGAGCATTAAAAATAAATTATAAGAACCGTACACTAACCGTAGACGGTCATGAATATCATGAAGGTGACTGGATTTCTTTAAATGGATCAACAGGTAACATCATTGAGGGGAAAGTTGCTACTATTGAACCAGAATTAAGTGGAGAATTTGCTGAGATCATGGAATTATCAGCCAAATATTCTAAAATGAAAGTGAGAACCAATGCCGATACACCAAAAGATGCGAGAGTTGCTCGTAATTTCGGGGCCCAGGGAATTGGATTGACAAGAACGGAGCATATGTTCTTTGAAGTAGATCGTATCAAAGCGATGCGTGAAATGATTCTTGCAGAAACCATTAAGGGAAGAAAAGAAGCACTTGAACAATTATTACCTATGCAACGTGAAGATTTTGAAGGAATCTTTGAAGCTATGGAAGGTTTGCCGGTTACAGTTAGATTATTGGATCCGCCACTACATGAGTTTGTACCTCATCAATTGGCGCATCAAAAAGAATTGGCAGAAGAGATGCATATTTCTTTAGACGCTGTAAAAGCTAAAATAGTCGAATTGGAAGAGTTTAATCCAATGTTGGGTCATAGAGGGTGTAGACTTGGAATTACTTATCCAGAGATTACTGAAATGCAGACAAGAGCGATTATTGAGGCAGCTTTAAATCTTAAAGAAAAAGGTATAGAAGCGAAACCTGAAATTATGGTTCCATTGATTGGTACACTGGCTGAATTTGTAAGTCAGGAAGAAATCATCAGAGCTACGGCAAAAAAAGTGTTTGAAGAAAGAAATGATACCATTGAATTTTTAGTGGGTACCATGATCGAAATTCCAAGAGCTGCCCTAACGGCAAATTTGATTGCACAACGTGCTGAGTTTTTCTCTTTTGGAACCAATGATTTAACCCAAATGGCCTTTGGATACTCACGTGATGATGCTGGTAAATTTTTACCAATTTATATCGAAAAAGGAATCCTGAAAGTAGATCCATTTGAAGCCCTTGACCAGGAAGGTGTGGGTCAATTAGTGCAACTCGGAACAGAAAGAGGTAGAAGTACAAAACCTAACCTTAAAGTAGGTATTTGTGGTGAACATGGAGGTGAACCAAGTTCTATAGAGTTCTGTTATAATACCAACTTAAATTATGTGAGTTGTTCTCCATTTAGAGTACCAATTGCGCGTTTATCTGCAGCTCAGGCTCAGATTAAGGCTTCTTGATATTATTTTTGTTAGAGTTAATTGTGAAAAAGGGATAAATTTATTTGTCCCTTTTTTGGTATGTATACTTTAAAGGACTGATAAAAATTTTTTTATCTAAAGGTTTAACTCTGTATATTCGCTATATGATCAAAGTAGTGTTGCTCGGCTCCGGAAATGTCGCTTATCATTTGGCCCTGGCACTGAAATCAGCAGAACAAGTTGAACTGATTCAGCGTTATAGTCGAAAGGGAAACAACGATGCCTTTTTCGACGCCTCCCTACCCTGTTCAAACAATCTTCAAGATCTTAAAAAAGCGGATATTTATATTCTTGCCATCAAGGATGAGAGCATTGGTAGTTTGTCTGAAAAACTGCAACATCTTAAGGGTTTAGTTGTACATACTTCTGGCAGTATCGGTATAAAAGCGCTTCATTCTGGATTAAAAAGAGGCGTACTTTATCCGGTGCAGACTTTTACAATCAAGCAAAACATCGATTTTAAAAAAGTCCCTCTGGTGATCGAAGCAGACACTAAAGATGATTTTCAATTATTACAGACTCTGGCTACTTCATTGAGTGAACAGGTTTTTGAACTCAATTCTTTAGAAAGGGAGCAGTTACACGTTTCAGCGGTCTTTGCCAATAATTTTAGTAATTATATGTTTACATGTGCAGAGTCTTTGTGCAAGGAGTTCAATCTTCCTTTTGATATTTTAAGACCTATCATTCTGGAAACCGGAAAGAAGATTCAAACCATGGATCCCCTGGAGGCTCAAACAGGGCCGGCAAGAAGAAATGATCGAGCTGTAATTGAAAAACACCTGGAGCTGTTACAAGGAGAAAAAAAACACATTTATACATTATTATCAGACGCCATATCTAAAGCTTATCAACTCAAAAAATAAAAAAATGGAAAAAAGTTATAAAGAAATCATGCCACAAATAAGTACCTTTATCTTTGATGTTGATGGCGTACTTACTGATGGGACAGTAACTATATTTCCAGATGGAGAATTGGTAAGAACGATGAATATAAAGGATGGATATGCTTTAAAAACTGCGGTTGACATGGGCTATAATGTGTGCATTATCTCTGGTGGAACCAACCCTGCTGTTAAATCAAGGTTACAAGCTCTTGGTATCACTGATATTTATTTAGGGGCTCATCATAAAATGGAGCAAATGGATGAATATCTCGATATTTATAATATTGACCCTTCAAATGTGTTATATATGGGTGATGACATTCCGGATATTCCTGTAATGCAAATTTGTGGCCTGGCCACCTGTCCTAAAGATGCAGTTCCTGAAGTACAGCGAATTTCGGGCTATATTTCACAGAAAAAAGGTGGAAAAGGTTGCGTTAGAGATGTCATTGAACAAGTTTTAAAAGTACAGGATAAATGGCAAGGTCATTATGATGCCAAATATGATTAAATATGATGAGTAGTAGGAAAGAATCTTTACATATTCCTATAGTCGATTGGCTTTATAAACTGCTTCATAAGATTAAGATTCCCGGATTTGAGGGAATGAATCTTTATGATTTGCTGGAAATGTATATTTCAGGTATTGTAAAAGGAGCCTTAACCTCAAGGGCTGGAAGCATTGCTTTTAGCTTCTTTATTGCTTTGTTTCCCTTTGCCCTGGTTGTACTGACGCTCATTCCTTTTGTACCTATTGAAGGATTTCAGGATGATTTTATGTCGATTGTTTTTAAAATGCTACCCTCAAAAGAGGCGAGCGACGCAGTGTCGCACGTACTCAATGATATTGCAAATAATAAATATGGGGAATTACTTTCGTTTGGTTTTATTTTAGCCATATTTTTAATGACCAATGGTGTAAATGCTGTTTTAAGCGGCTTTGAATATACATTTCATGAAATTCAAACCCGAACTGTAATCCGCCAATATATGGTCTCATTGGCCATATCTCTGGTACTGGCTTTTTTACTTCTGATCACGGTCGGTATTATTGTCCTCATTGAATTTTTTATAAAATCATTGAACGAACAAGGTATGGTAAGTGATACCAACTTTTGGTTGAGTTCCATTCAGTTCATTGTACTGATCGGTATGCTATTTATAGGCATTTCACTACTCTACTATTTTGGCACAAGGGAAGGTAGAAAAAGCTCTTTCTTTTCTGCAGGAACCATACTTACCATTGTATTATTCCTGTTGAATTTTAAAATTTTTCAAATCTATGTAGAGAAATTTTCCCAATACAATCAGCTCTATGGATCAATTGGTACAGTTTTGATCATCATGCTTTTTATTTGGTTAAATTCCATTATATTGCTCCTCGGATTCGAATTAAATGCCAGTTTGTTAAAACTGCATGAACAAAATTTAGAAGCAAAATCATGAAACAAACAATGTGTGTATTGATTCTTTTGACCTTTATCTCACCTTCAATAAAGGCTCAGGGTGTTTTGGGAAAATGGCATAGTATTGATCCTGATACAGGTGCCAAAGAATCTGTGATAGAGATCTATAAAACTGGAGACAAGATCTACGGAAAGATTATCGAAATTTTAAAAGAAGAAGATAAGGATAAAACTTGTATCGAATGTACCGGAAAGGATAAGGATCAGCCAATTCAAGGCTTGGTCATTGTCAGAGGCCTAAGCAAAGAAGGAGATGAATGGACAGGTGGAAAAATTTTGGACCCCAAGAATGGTAAACTCTACAAATGCTATGTGACCCTTGATGGTGATGATAAACTCAAACTTCGAGGATATATAGGATTTTCGCTTATAGGAAGAACGGAATATTGGTACCGTGTGGAAGAATGAAATTAATTCCTGTTTTTTTTATTGCTTTTGTATGTTTGCTGTCTTGCGAAATTTGCGTTGCTCAGACGGTAGAGGGCAAGTGGAAAACATATGATATTTTTAATCAAAATAAGGAAGAATCCATTGTTGAGATCGATATCATTGACGATGCGCTTTACATCAGAATTGATCAGATACTGCCCGAAGAACACAAAGATGACTTATGCACGGAATGCAATGATCAGCGCAAAAACCAACCCATACTTGGCATGATGATACTGCAGGGCGCCACACTTAAAGATGGCGTTTGGCAAGGAGCCTACATATTAAATGCTAAAAACGGAAAAGAATACAGCTGCCATATTTCTTTGGTTACATCCGATTTGTTAAAAGTACGTGGTTTTGTAGGTTATCCCATCTTTGGGAAAACATTGTATTGGACCAGGGTAAAAGAAAATTCTTTCAATTAGATGAGCCGTAATTATTTAAATCTATAGCGAACATTTAACCCAAAATTACCATAAATAAAATCCATCTTTTCTATGATCATAATGGCGGGTCTGTAATCAAGACTCAGTGAGATGGGTGTTCTTGGAAAACTATATTCAATACCCAGTTCTCCCATTACGCCCAATTTAAAATCACTGGCGAACAAGGTGGTCAGCCCTACTCCTGCATAATAGTGAAGATCTGGACTTCTAAAAATCGATTCAACCGCAAAATCATAAATAGCATCTACGCCAACATTGTTACCAAAAGAAACCGTTGTATGAATTCTTTTATTCTTGATTGGAATGGTAGCATCCAAGGCTATATTATTCCCATACATATCACCAAATCTAACTCCTATCTCCTGAGCACTAACATGATACGCAACAAACATAAAACAAAACAGAACCAATTTTTGCATAAGAACAATATAAATATTATGAGGCTAATTTAAGGAAATACTACTTGACCTGGAACAATTCCTGTAGTAATAGTTTCTAACAATGAGCCGCTACTTATGGCAAAAACCTTGAGGCTGCCTTCACTGGCATAATCACCTGCATCTGTGGCGTATAATTCAGCATCTTGCACGGTCATGGAATAATAGAAACCATCAAGTCCAGGCAAACCTTCTGAAGGCAGACTCCTATCCGAATCGTTCATTTCAAATACTCTCCCGTTAAGGTTATAATACATCTTTCCTAAATCTGCACTCAAAAGAGACGGGTGTTCCGTGCCATCAAATTCTAAAAACGACAATGAACTATCAGTTGGATCAATAACGTAGAGAAAACCCGGGGTTTCATTTCCGGTCCAGGAAGGATTTCCACCGCAAAGAACCCAAATATTTTCACTGCTATCGACCACTATTGAATTGGGAACATCACCCACAATCAAATTCTTTTCAAGCACATCATTTACGGTATTTATGACGACAACTTTATTATTGCTTCCGAACCCTCCTTGCAAGCAAACATAAAGCCTATCCCTATTGATGGTCATTCTTTCTGGCCCCTCACCTACCGGAATGGTTGTTAGTACACTGTTATCATTAAGATTAATTACTGTTATGAAATCATCCTCTGTATTTGATGGATCTCCCCAATTTGAAATATACCCCTTTCCGTTACCCGCGACAAAGTGCCTGGGATTATTAATCTGATTCCCTTCTATAACTGCCTCTTTTAGCATTGTGTATCGATTAACAACAACTACTTTATTCGAGTTGTTTACAACTATATATCCTTTATCATCGGCGAAATACATAGCATTAACAATATTTCCCAGATCCTCCCCATTGACCATTCTATAGACATTTTGACTCACCGAACCTCCATTTTCAACGAATGTAATTGTCCCTGTTCCATTTTGAAAAGGGCCTTCATTTATCACAAAATAGCCATTTACATAATCTCCTTTCGGTTCTTGCGGATCTCCATCTTCATCTGCACATGAACTGGTGAAAATTGCTAAAAATGAGAAGAAGAGCAATACATTTGATTTTTTCATTTTGGATTTATAGTTTAAAATTAATTTGGAATACATAGTTTCTACCGGGCATTGGACGAAAGGCCACCGACTGATAATTTACATCGAATAGATTGTTTACTTTAAAATTGAGATCAATAAAACCCTTACATACACTCCTTGCCAAGGAAATATCTGACAACAAATAATCATCAAGGCTTTCGCTGTTGCTGGTTGTGATAAACACTTGACCCACATACTGCAGGTTGTAATTAAAACTCCAGTTTTTCCAGGAATAAGCAAATATACCTCCAGCCCTGTGTTTTGGTACATAAATAAGTTGCTCGCCAGAATCATCGTCTGAGGCCAATGTATAATCATAGCTTGCCTTCAGACCAATCAAATGTTTTCCTATCACATGATCATATGAGGCCATAAATTCAAGGCCATGATTGGTAGCATTGTTAATATTGACCGGACTCCAAAAATCTTGTGTGATGGGCCTCCATTGAATCAAATCCTTACTCTTGATCACATACCATCCCACGCCGATATTGAATTTTTTTAGTTGATATTCCAATCCTAGCTCTCCTGAAGAACTAAATTCCGGCTTCAATTCAGGGTTTCCACCGGGTTCCCAATACAAATCGTTAAAAGTGGGTAATCTGTAATTTGTAGAATACCCCCCTCTTAGTGATAAAGAGGAAGTGAATAAATATCTGGCATCTAAGGAATAGATGATCGGTATGTCATAAGCTGAAGAAGCTCCTGCCCTGAGACTTACATTGTAGCTGAATTTTTTCCAAGGTTCGTGATGCATCAATACATATCCTGTAAAATCATCTCGAGAAGCTTCATTTATATTTCCTCCATTACCTTTAGCGTTCTCAAACTCTAATCCTGCTCGAAAGAACAAATCATTGTTTAAAAAATAAGTAAAGTCATATTTCCCTATCCAGCGATCACTTGACCCTATAGACTCATTGCTTGGGGTGTTTTTATCGAAAAGGTATTGAAAGTCTTCATGTAAAAAAGCAATTTTTGCAGACGAAGTAAATCTATTGCCTAAATAAGTCCAATCTAAGAGGAAGCGCTGGTCATTATTTTCAAGCTTGGCTTGGCTTTCTGAGCTCAAAGTTCTAGAAAGCTCTCTGTCATTATCAAAAACACTCATATTGAAACGCAGCGCATGCAAGTCGTTTATTTTATATCCTAAGGTTGCGTTAATGTTATAATTAACATAAGCTCCGTTGTCATTCTTCAAGTCCGTATTGAGATAGGGATAATCATTCTCAGAAGTCTGTGCGCCTCCCGAAATTTTAGCATAAAAGCTGTCAGAACTCCAAATACCGGTCAGTTGCGTATAATAAGTGTCAAAACTGGCCAAACCCAGCATGACTCGAGCTTGCCTTATATTTTTAAAATTCACTTCATTCTTCAGGTTGATCGCACCACCAACCGAACCATTACCAAATAAGACACTTCCTCCACCCTTTCGAATTTCCAATTTATCAAAACTATTGGCTTGCAAAGTATTGAAATCTGTTTGTCCGTTTAAGGCTGAATTGATCCCGATACCATTCCAGTAAACACCAGTCTGTGAGGCGCTGGTCCCTCTTAAGGAGATAGAAGAGACCATTCCATTGCCGTTCTGTTTAAAATAAAAATTGGCTTGTTTTTGTAACAGCTCTCCAAGGCTTTCGTAGTTGGTGTTGAGTACAGAATCAGTGATGACCTGAACCTCATAGCCACTATTGATCACAGGAGAAAAATTCCCATGCAATACAATCTCGTCAAGTTTATTGATGCTATCGCTTTGAGCATAAACTGTCCCAAAAGCAAAAATGAATAATAGATATAATCGTTTCATGCCAATCGTTTTTCTTCCGAAAACATTGCTGTTTAAAAATCTGGCAGGTTTCCTGGCTTACGTCTTGTTGTTGGCCTTCCCTTCAGATGTGAAAGTGACCTAATTATGAACAACAAGCGCTGCGAATACAGCTAAGCTTACAGTTGCGGAGACAGCTCTCGTTTTGCACGAGATTCCCTTTTTTTATCCCGCCAAGGCGGGACCAAATCGGAGACAAATGTACTGGCTTTATCACTAGCAAAAAAATAAATTAGAGGCTATTATTAGAAATAATCGTAAACTTGCCCAACATTTGAGCATTTAAAAATAACCTGATAAACATCTATGAAAAATAGTAGAATACCCATACTTCATCTGATACTATTAGGGCTCTTATGGACCGTTACTTCCTGTAATAAACCAAAAAAAGAAATCCAAGTAAATCAAAAAAATAATAAATCTAAAACTTTAATTAAATATGCTAAAGGGTTTGATATTCAAATTTATAAAGGATATTCAAAATTAATTATCAAATCTCCTTACCCAGACGCAACACAGTACCAGGAGTTTATATTGATTTCAGATAAGGAAATGGATTTTGACGGGGATTCTAAAATTCATGTTCCCGTAAAAAAATTGGTCGCCACCTCTACTACTCATATCCCAATGATAGAAATTCTGAATGAAACCAATAGCTTGATCGGTTTTCCCACAACCAACTATATTTCTTCAAAGAAAACAATTGAGCGAGTCAAACAAGGTAAAATTAAAGACCTGGGAAATGAGCAGGATTTTAACACAGAAGTTCTGATTAGTTTGCAACCCGAGGTGATGATCGCATTCTCTATGGGCAAATCAAGTAAGCTGTATGAAAATATAGAGCAAAATGGAATTCCTGTTATTTTCAATGGCGATTGGCTTGAGGATAGTCCCTTGGGGCGAGCAGAATGGATCAAATTCTTCGGTGCCCTGTACGATAAAAATGAAGAAGCTGATAGTATCTTCCAGGCCATAGAGTTAGAATACCTAAAGGCAAAAAATATTGCACTTCAGGCGCAGAAAAAGCCAACAATCATGTCTGGCGTCTTGTATAAAGACAAATGGAACTTGCCAGCCGGCGAAAGTTTTACTGCCCAACTCTATAAAGATGCCAATACTGACTACCTTTGGAAAAATTCAGAAGGTCAGGGAAGTTTGGTGCTGAGTTTTGAAACAGTCTTTGAAAAAGCCGAAAAAGCCGAATACTGGATCGGGTCTGGCTATTACACTGCTATGGAAGAAGTGGCAGCTGCCAATGCACATTATCAACAATTTGAGACCTTTAAAACCAAGCAAATTTATTCATTCTCCAAAAGAAGAAGTGAGAATGGCGGAGTCGAATACTTTGAATTTGGACCCTTACATCCTGATGTTGTCCTAAAGGACCTTATCAAGGTGGTGCATCCGGAACTATTACCAAACTACGAGCCCTACTTTCTTCAAAAACTGGATTAAATATTTTTGATTGCATTAAAAATTCTAACTTTATACAAAATCCAACACCCTGTCTTGCATCCCAAAAATTCATATAAATTAAAATCGCTCGTTTTTATCCTGCTGCTGTTGGTGCTTTTTATTGTAAATATTAGCCTGGGTTCAGTAGACATACCCCTGAGTTCGGTTTTTAATAGTTTATCCGGTAATGGAGGTAGTAAAGAAACCTGGAATTATATCATCATCAACTATCGGCTACCCAAAGCCATTACCGCTATTTTGGTGGGCTCAGGTTTGGCCATTAGTGGCCTTTTAATGCAAACCTTGTTTCGCAACCCTTTGGCAGGCCCCTATGTTCTCGGGATAAGTTCTGGAGCAAGTTTAGGCGTAGCCCTCTTAATTTTAGGATCCTCAATCATCGGAGGTAGCTTCAGTCTTTTGGGCCAGTCTCAGTTACTGATCTCTATGGCAGCAAGTGCTGGTTCTTTTTTGGTGTTGTTTGCCGTAATGATCGTATCAAGACAAGTGAAAAATACCATGAGCATTTTGATCATCGGACTCATGTTCAGCAGCCTGACCTCGGCTGTCATAAGTGTTCTGGCTTATTTTAGCAGTGCTGAAAATCTTCAGCAATATATGTTTTGGGGATTTGGAAGCCTTGGGAACTTAACATGGTCAGAAGTATTGATCTTTACTTGTATCTATTTGCTAGCGGGAATTTTGATCCTTCCTGTTGTCAAATCCTTAAATAGTCTGCTTCTGGGAGAGAATTATGCAAAAAGTATTGGAATCAATATCAAAAGAACCAAGAACCTTGTTTTAATCGCAACAAGTTTATTAACAGGTGTCATCACTGCTTTTGCCGGACCTATAGCCTTTATCGGACTTGCAGCACCGCATATGACCAAATTGATCTTGAATACCTCTGAACACAAACTGATTATTCCTGCTGCGGCGCTTTTGGGTGCCAATATAATGTTGATCAGTGATACAGTAGCCCAGCTCCCCAATAGTGAATTCACCTTACCTATCAATGCCATCACCACTATGTTTGGGGCTCCTATAGTGATTTGGTTATTGTTGCGTAAAAAGAAAATGGTACTCTAATTGGCTATGACAAAACAGGAAATTCATAAAGTGCTGCACACCAAAAACCTTAGTATTGGCTATGGTTCAAAAAAAGGCGACAAAGAAATTGCCAAAAATATAGATGTTGAATTGCACAAAGGGGAATTGGTTTGTTTGGTTGGCCGAAATGGAATAGGAAAATCCACATTATTGCGCACATTGAGTAAAATGCAACCGCGACTAGGGGGTGAAATATATCTGGAAAATAAAAATATCGATGACTATTCAAGAATTGATCTTGCCAAAATAATCAGTCTTGTGCTCACCGAAAGAATACCATCCAGTAATTTAACCGTATATGAACTTATTGCCTTAGGAAGACAGCCTTATACGAACTGGATCGGGAAATTACTTCAAGAGGACCTTGAACACATCAAAGAGGCTATTAACCAGTCACATTTGACTGAATTAATGCATGACCGATGCGACAAACTGAGTGACGGACAATTACAAAGAGCTATGATTTGCAGGGCTTTAGCGCAAAACACCAACCTGATCATCCTTGATGAACCAACAGCGCATTTGGATGTTCAACACAAAATTGAAACATTCAGACTACTTAAAAAATTAGCGCATGAATTGAACAGAGCCATCCTGATTTCAACGCATGAAATTCAACTTGCCACGCAAATCGCCGATTCGTTATGGTTAATGACCGAAGAAAATATCATTAGCGGAAAGCCCTCCGAACTGATTGAATCGGATCAGATAAACCTACTTTTTGACAGCAACTCGATTTACTTCGATAAAGAAAGTAAGCAATTTATCATGCAATAGGGAAAATATATTTCTATTTTTGCCGGAGAATTATACTAGATGCAAAAATTAATAATAGCTTTTCTGGCTTTGATCATTTTTTCTTGTGGCTCGGTCAATCCGGATGGAAGCATAAAGGAATCGGTCAAAGAAAAATATGCCAGCGAGATCAAGGCAGATGATTTAAAGGAACATCTCTACCTGCTGTCTTCGGATATTCTGGAAGGCAGAAAAACAGGTGAAAAAAGGCAAAAAATGGCTGTAAACTACTTTACTGCCTACTACGAACATCATAATTTACTTGCTCCTGCAAAATACCCCGACTATATTCAAAGCATTCCTCAAGAGTATTTTGAAGGAAAATCAAACGGACCGTCTCAAAACGTCCTGGCTTATATTAAGGGAAGTGAATTTCCGAATGAAGTTATTGTGATCTCGGCTCATTATGACCATCTAGGCATGAAAGGTGAAGAGGTGTATAACGGTGCTGACGACAATGCTTCAGGAAGCTCTGCCGTTATGGAATTGGCCCAGTCATTTCAATTGGCCAAAAAACAAGGTAATGGTCCAAAGCGATCCATTCTTTTTCTACATTTTACAGGAGAAGAACTAGGTCTTTTTGGTTCAAAATTTTATATAGAACATCCCGCTTTCTCGCTTGATAGTACTGTAGTTGATCTGAACATCGATATGGTGGGGAGAGTTGATGAAAAACACTTCAATAATAAAGCATACATCTACCTCATTGGATCGAACCGATTAAGTCAGGATGTACATAGAATTTCGCAGGAGGCGAATAAAACATACACCCATTTAAAATTGGATTATACGTACAATAGTGAGGAAGATCCAAATCGTTACTATTCAAGGTCAGATCATTACAATTTTGCAAAGAACAATATCCCTGTTATTTTCTATTTTAATGGAACTCATGCAGATTATCACAGAACTACTGATACAGCAGATAAAATAGACTTTGAATTGTTGGCACTCAGAACCCGATTGGTGTTTTATACCGCCTGGGAAATCGCCAATAGAGAACAGAGACCAGCTCTCGACACCAAATAAAATAGAGGAAGTCTTATGAATTTTGCCATTATAGATGTAGAAACCACAGGAGGTAAGTTTAATGAAGAGGGTATTACCGAAATCGCGATTCATAAATTTGACGGTGTAGATGTTGTAGACTCTTTTATTAGCCTGATCAATCCTGAAAGGGAGATCCAGCCTTTTGTTGTAAATCTTACCGGGATCAATGCTAAAATGTTAAAGAATGCACCTAAGTTTTACGAAGTGGCCAAAAGGATCATTGAAATTATGGATGGTTGTATTATGGTGGCACATAACAGCAGCTTTGATTATAGGGTCGTCAGAAATGAGTTTTCCAGATTGGGATACGAATTTGAAGTTCCAACCCTTTGCACGGTAGAACTGAGTAAAACCTTGTTGCCTGGACTTGAATCTTATAGTCTTGGGAAACTGTGTAGAACCATTGGCATCCCGACAAGTGACAGACATCGAGCAAACGGAGACGCCCTGGCAACTATAAAATTATTTGAGCTCCTGCTTCAAAAAGACAAAGACAAAATGATCGTTAAAAAAACGATCAAGGAAGGAAATCAACGCGATCTATCGGGCAAATTGTTGAAAATACTCGATACTTTGCCCCTGCAATCTGGCTTGTTTTATTTCCACAGATTCAATGGTGATATCATTTATATAGGCAAGGGAAAAAATATACAGAAGGTTGTCAATCAGGTTTTTTTAAGGAACTCCAATCGAACAAGGACCTTATTAAAAGAAATGGATTCGGTTACTTTTGAACTCACCGGAAGTGAATTGGTGGCCCGGATCAAATATGAGGAAGTCGTTTCAATTCATAAACCAAAACATAACAGAAATATAAAATGGAGTATCGAATCTGTCACTTTTAATCATGAAAACATGATTTTAATTGACAAGGGTCGAATTACCGGTGAAAAATCTGTCATACTGATTGAAAACAATCAATATCAAGGCTATGCCTATGCAGAATTACAGCATCAGATCAACAATTTGGATGTACTGAAAACGCTGATCAACAGTGCTGAAAATTACGCGAAACAGAATATGATCATTAAAAAATACCTGTCTGGAAACAAGGTTGAAAAGATTATCAGGTTTTAAAAGAATTTTATTGATTTTTGTCATAATATCGGCTCATTATTATCGTTAGATTTGGAATCAAACTTTAATTATTCAAGCTGTGAAAAAGTTCTTAATACTCCTAATGGTGCTATCCAACTATTGTCTTCAAAGTCAAAAAAATGCTCAATTACCCTATGAATTTGGTGAAGTTCAATCAGAGGAAATTCAAATGAAGAAATTTTTAAAAGATACTACTGCAAATGCTGTAGTGCTTTTTGAACATGGAAATATTGCATTTAAGCAAAATACTACTAGTGCCTATTTTACAAATACTGTTTACAGAAAAATTAAAATATTGAATGAAAAGGGATATGATTATGCGACGATAAAACTGCATTTATACAAAAGTGAGTCTGGTGACAGAGAAAGAGTCCAAAACATAAGGGCAGTGACATACAATACTCCATTTGAAAAAACTGTTCTTGATGAACAGCAAATTTTTACTACCAGTTTAGACGAAAAACATGACGAAGTAAGCTTTACATTACCAAACCTTAAGCCCGGAAGCGTCATAGAATATCAATATGAAATTAAATCAGAATATTTTTTCAATTTGGTTGGATGGAACTTTCAATCTTCAATTCCGAAGCTATACAGTGAGTTTCATGCAGTCATTCCTGGTTTTTGGGTCTATAATCGCCACCTAAATGGACCCCTTAGATTATCCGTCAATAATGCAAGCCTCAAAAACAATTGCTTTGAAATCAGGAGTGCTAAAGCAAATTGTGAAGACCTTACATATGCCATGATCAATGTCCCTGCCTTTATTGAGGAAGAAAAGTACAGTACAACCAAAAATAATCATATTGCCAAAATCGAATTCGAATTGGCACGGATCAATTATACTGACGGAACTTCTAAGGAATTCACTTCTTCGTGGTTAGATACTGACAAATATCTTGAAGAGGACTCAAGTGTTGGAAAGCAATTAAAACTCAGCAGTTATTTTAAGAAAGTCATACCAAAAGAGATATTCAAAATAAAAGATGATCATGAGAAAGCCATGTCTATCTACTATTACATTCAAAATCATTTCAAACTCGATGAAGATAATCATCATATCTTAAGGAATGTAAACACAAAAAAAGCGTATGACAAAAAATATGGATCAAATGCTGAAATAAATCTTGCTTTGATAAATGCCTTGAGAGCAGCTGGACTGCATGCTGAAATTATGCTGCTTTCAACTCGAGACAATGGGGTTCCGACGAAAAATCATCCTGTTTTGTCTGACTTCAATTATATGGTTACTTCATTAAAAATTGATGATGGCAGCATACTCCTTGATCCCTCTGACCGATTCATGTCATTCGGGCAAACTCCCTTTAAAACACTCAATGGACAAGGTCGTGTTCTGGATTTTGAAAATGGGAGTTATTGGTATTCCACATCTCCCAAAATATCCTCTATGGAGTTAAAAGAAATATCCCTGAAACTCGATGAAGAAGGCGCATTGAATGGAGAAGTCACAATTAAAAGTGAAGGATATGACGCTTCTGCCAAAAGACAATGGATCGACGAAATGTCGCAGGATGATTATTTGGACTATTTGGAAACAGGTGATGGTGATATGATGGTCATTAACTATGAAAATAAACAATTAAAACAATTGGATTCAACACTTACGGAGCGCTTTGATATTGAGTTTGAAGCCGTAGAGACTATTGGCAACGAAATATATGTAAATCCCTTTTTATACAAATATAAAAACAACCCATTCCAATTAGAAGAAAGAAATTATCCTGTTAACTTTGGATACAAGATCAATGACGTTACTAAAACGTCTATTGAATTACCTGACGGTTATAAAATAAAAACATTGCCCAACCCCGTTCAATTTAAACTTCCCAACAATGGAGGCTCGTTTATAACTGTTTTCACGGAGAAAGACAATAAAATTCTGATATACTCACATTTAAGATTCAATTATGCCATTTATAAACCAGAAAAATATAAAGTACTCAAGGAAATGTTTAAGGAAATCATAAAAACTAATAATAGTTTAATATCTTTAGAAAAAACTTCAGGTTCTTGAAAAATAACCCAAAAATAAATTCTTGGAGAGAAAAATGGCATGAAATTATTTACGAGGCTGATTCTCGTGAAGGAAAGATTTTTGATATTGTTTTAATTGTCGCCATCTTATTCAGTATTGTTCTGGTTATGCTCGAAAGTGTAAAAGAACTGGATGCGAGATACCATGATCTATTTAATATATCTGAATGGGTGATCACGATTCTATTTACGATTGAATATGCACTTAGGATCATTGTGGTCAAAAAACCAAAGCAATATATATTTAGCTTTTACGGGATTATAGATTTGCTATCGACTATTCCAAAATACCTTTCCCTTTTCATTGGTGGAGCTCATGCCTTGGTGGCTCTTAGGGCCTTACGCTTACTGAGGATCTTTAGAATTCTAAAACTGGTCAGATTTGTCGGGGCCACAGATATGCTGGGAAAGGCATTAAAAGCGAGTAGATACAAGATTCTTGTATTTATTTCGGCTGTAATGATCATTTGTGTGATCATTGGCACCCTCATGTATCTCCTTGAGGGAGATCCAAGTGGCTTTACAAGTATCCCAAGAAGCATCTATTGGGCCATAGTTACCTTAACGACAGTTGGTTATGGAGATATTGCACCGCAAACGGCTATAGGACAATTGTTAGCCAGTCTGGTGATGATTTTAGGTTATGGTATTATCGCTATCCCAACGGGTATTGTTGGGGTCGAGATGGCCAAGGACAAAGGTCCAATTATTCATTTGAACACCTATTCCTGCCGAAATTGCTCCACCGACAAACACAAGGATGATGCAAATTTTTGCTATAAATGCGGAGAGAAATTATGAGAATTTATTGCTTGTAAACTTTCTTTATTTTATGTTGCTGATCAGCATGTATGATCTGTAATAAGAGCACATCACCGCGTTTAGATGATGGTTCAACTATTTCAAAGGACGCATTCCTTGGATGTTTTTCTAAGATCATATTTCCGAGAATATCATACATACGAACTGTTTCCACCCTTTTAGAGGCCTGAATCCTAAAAGTATCGCCATTATTATAGACAACTAATTCATCTTTCTCAACAGCGATGTCTCTTTCAGACTCAACTTCTTTTGTAAAGGTTAAACTAAATCTGTCTTGAAATGAACCTTGGTCAACTTGTTCAAATTCATAGTTGGAATTTCTAAGATCATGACTCATATCTAGATAGTGATCATGTAAAATGATCTTAGCAGCTCTCAAATTACCCTCGACGGCTGATACTTCAATGGTATAGGTTCTATTGGTCACATTCGTGTCAAAACCAAGTGGCACTTCTGCTCTCGATTCGAACCTGCCCATACCTTGTATGGCTAATTTTTTATCATCCAAAAGTGAATAGAAACTGATTTTATTGGATCCTTGATTTTTTAAGGCGTCATACCCTCTGTCAAACCCAGAGGAAGCTCCCTCAACGAAACCAAGGAGCAATTGATTAAAACCGCCTTGATCGGTAGAAAGATTCAACCAAATTCGGTCTTTCTCATGCTCTTTATTTTTCTTCTTGACAACCCTGCTTTTAAAAAACTGATCATTGCCATCTGTGATTCGCATCGAATTATTAAATTCAATTTGAGCTCCGGCAACAGCTCTTACGAGGAAACCTTGTGCAGATCCTATATTTTTTTCAGGAACAGGGCCTGCACCTACCGCTGTTCCTCCAGTTCTGTTGTAGGTTGCATAGTCATTGAATGAATAATCGCCTGATTCTTCTGAAACAGGTGTTGTATGTGTCCATAAATAAATTGCAGGATCAATCACCTCTTCATTTTTATCAAAAAATAAATCAATATCAATGGCAGATGGGTAAGGGTTCCCGATAAGATTATAATCATTGTTATCATCCTCGTCATCATTAAAATGAACCTGTTCATATATGACACCGTTGTTTGGTGTGCCTTCAAAAGTAATTTGATGCATATTTGGTTGGTCTGTCATTCCTTCAGAGGCATATCCTCTACCCGGCTTCATAGATCCATTTGCTGGAACCCAAACGTGCCAATAGGTACCTTCTGGATCATTATCGGGAGATGATGCCGTGGTCTTAGATTGATCAAAATAATAGGTTCTTCCTGAACGTACTCCTAAAAACACATCAGCTATGGAAGCGGATGAAATAGGTGAACTCCAGTAGGTAAAATCACGAGAATTATTCAAAGTAGTTGATTTCTCTATTTTAGCGATGGTTCCCTCTATTTGGGCTGTATTATCATACATGACAAGAGATTCCTGGTCGCCAAGTTGAAATGTTCCATTTTCAGATACGGATAAGTTTCTATGGACTACCACAGATTTCTTACCATCATTGTCAAAATCAAGTTCACTTTCAACAATTAAGTCGCAAGCTTCAATGTTTCTTAAATTTTGAGATGAATATGCACCATCAATTTTCACGGTTCTGGTTCTGTCAGGTAAGGCATTTGAAGTCCAGCTTGTTCCGTCCCAAATGATTTCGCCTGATTGATAAGTTCCTAAAAAAGTATTTTGGCTTGAAAGGGCACTATCTACTTCGTCGTTGCTCAATGCTATCCAATGATCAATATTAAAACTATCATGGGCCGTTTCACTCGCGCAGCCTCCCTTACTAAATGAAATGTCCTTACCCCAGGTCTCATTTTGAGTTCCTATGATGTCAATGCGATCTGCGTAGCAATTCCTCCCTCTAGAAGTTGAAACAACGATGACTTCATCGCCATTTAAATTAAAATCATCATATGTAACCACTTCACCAGGGTCAAGATCACCTATTCGAATGACATTTCCACCTCTAGGTGGCGCATCTAAATCATCATTGCTACTAAACTTAGCTAAGAAATATTCATTTCTACGAATCGTATAATCAGCTACATTTTTAATTTCAATCTTGTCATTATTACCGTTTTCATAATATTGTGAAATCATTATTTCCGAATCACCTGATACCTCTGAAGCATCTCCAGAAACATTAAACCGATAAAACCTAAATGCTCTTCCTTCTATAACGAATAGCAATACTGTGCCCTGATATGTTCCAATTGAAGTGGGTTCAAAGGCGAGCTCCAAGGTGGCCGACTGACCACTTCTAATTCTTCTAATTCTTGAATTTACCCTAAATTCGGTTGTTAACGATGTAATAGCAATGACTTGGATAGTTTCTTGACCTGTATTATTCAGCACAAAGTCGTGAATTCTGCTTGCAGACACCGGGGTTTGCTCATACTGAGTCCCATCTGTTACACTTGGCACATTACTACCATCTGATGCAATAGGAAAACCATTTCCCAAGATCTCAATATCTTGAGCATAAGCGAAAGAAAATGACCCTAAAATAGTAACTAGTAAAACAAACCTTTTAAACATAGCAAATTAATAGCTTCATAATGACTATCCCTGTAACGGAAATTCTAATCATTTATTTTAACAATTCGCTAATAATATTGAACCAATGAAGGCTGCATGAATCAAGTCATTTCACTACTTTTGACCTAATGAAACCGAATTTTTTGATTTCCCTTTGCGGACCTACAGCCATAGGTAAGACTTCACTGAGCATTTTGTTGGCAAAACATTTTCAAACCGACATCATTTCAAGTGATTCACGTCAATTCTATAAGGAAATGAGTATTGGTACGGCAGTTCCCTCAAAAGAAGAACTACTTGCGGTTAAACACCACTTTATCCAGAATCGATCAATTTTTGAGGACTATAGTGTTGGAGCCTTTGAACATGATGCCCTAAACCTGCTAGATGACTTGTTTAAAAAACAATCAGTGATGGTCATGGTTGGAGGCAGCGGTCTTTATGTTGATGCCGTGATTAAAGGCCTTGATGATTTTCCCAAAGTCGATCCACAAATACGAGAAGATTTAAAAATTAAATTGAACAAGGAAGGAATAGAAGCACTTCAGAACCAATTAAAAGAATTGGACCCTCTTTCTTATGACAGAATGGATGTGTACAACAAACAACGGCTCATCAGAGCCTTGGAAATATGTATCGGACTGGATAAACCCTATTCTCATTATTTGGGGTTACATACAAAGAAGCGTAGTTTTGATACCGTCAAAATTGGTCTTACTGCTGATCGTCAAGTAATTTATGACCGAATTAATCATCGAGTAGACCTGATGATGGAACAAGGGCTGCTTGAAGAGGCTCGCAGTTTATACGCGCACAAACATTTGAATGCACTTCAAACAGTAGGCTATCGAGAATTATTTAACTATTTCGATGGTTTGCTTACCCTAGAAGAAGCTATCAACGAGATCAAAAAAAACACAAGAAGATTTGCCAAAAGGCAAGGAACCTGGTTTAGACGTGACCCAGAGATCAAATGGTTTGATTATAAAACGGGGCCCAATGAGATCAAAAGCTATATTGAAAACCAGGTTTACAAATAAATTTTTGACAAAGCTTTGACCTAACCACCTTGCCGTCAACAATCCAAATAGGTCAGTTTTTTTGTTTTTTTTTCTTAAATTGTACCAAATAAGTTTTTTTTTAATCACCTATGACAAAATTCAACTCTCCCCTGGAAGCTTTTCTACACTGGGAGCATACTAGTCCTGATCATGTTTTTTTGAGACAATTTCACAAAGGAAAAATTGACAGTTTAAGCTTTAGACAAAGTGGGCAACAGATACGTAAAATGGCCCATGCCATCATAAAAAGAAATTTACCTCCACATAGTAATATTGCTTTGCTTTCTAAGAATTGTGAGTTTTGGGTCATGGCGGATCTTGCCATAATGATGAGTGGACATGTTTCAATCCCAATTTATCCCACTCTCAATTCGGATTCTATTAAACCAATAATTGAACACAGCGAGTCTAAGTTACTATTTATTGGTAAATTAGATAATTATGACTCTCAAAAAGATGCCTTTAAAAATATCCCTAAGATCAGTGTGGAAAAATACGGTATCCAGGAAGATGACACCTGGGAAGCACTGATGGAGAGTCATGATCCCCTTCAGAAAATTAGCCTTCCGGATCCTGAAACTTTGATCACGATCATCTATACATCAGGAACTACAGGAAATCCTAAAGGTGTCATGCATAGCCACCAGAATTTTGCAAACGCGGCTTTTAATTTATCCCAGACACTGTCATTGCCTGAACATCCACGATACTTTTCTTATCTTCCTCTTTCTCATATTGCAGAAAGGATTGGCTTGGAAATGGGAGCCATTAGTTTGGGCGGAATGCTTACTTTTTCTGAGTCATTAGATACTTTTGCGTCGAATTTGGAAGTCACGCAACCGGATTTGTTCTTTGCTGTACCAAGAATTTATGCAAAATTTCAAGAAAAAATCCTTGAAGGCCTTTCTCAAAAAAAATTGAATATCATACTTAACATTCCGTTTCTTAATACAATTTTTAAGAACAAATTAAAATCAAAACTAGGACTGTCAAAAGCAAAGTATATCGCTTCGGGTGCTGCTCCTCTTTCAGTAGGCATCATGCAATGGTATAAAAAATTAGGAATTGAGATCATACAGGCTTATGGCATGACAGAAGACTGCATCATTTCTCATTGTAACCTTCCAAAATCTAATAAATTTGGCACAGTAGGCACATTTACCTATGGGGCCACAGCTAAATTATCGGATATAGGAGAAATTTGCGTTATGAATGACTGCTTGCTGCTGGGCTATTATAAAAACCCTGAAGAGACAGCTAAGGTCTTTGACAAGGATGGTTATTTAAAAACAGGAGATATTGGAGAATATGACCATGACGGATTTCTTACGATCACGGGAAGAGCCAAAGATCAGTTTAAAACTGACAAGGGTAAATATATTTCACCTGCCCCAATTGAATTGTTCATTTCAAAAAACGCAGATATTGAACAGGTATGTATCGTTGGGATGGGAATCCCACAACCCATCATGCTTGTCATACCTTCATTGATAGGTCAAACTAAATCAAAAACAGAGCTTAGTGAGAGTTTACTTCAATCTATACTTGAAGTAAATCCGACTCTGGAAAAACATGAAAAAATAGAGAAAGCCATCATCATGAAGGAAGACTGGACGGTGGAAAACGGATTGATGACCCCAACCTTGAAGATCAAAAGAAGCCAGGTTGAAAAAATTCATATGCCCATGTACAGGTCATGGTTTGATGCAGAAGGACGAATCCTGTATGAATAACTCAATAGGACTCATGCAGTTTTTTTAAGAAAGCAGCTACCTCCTTTTTTCTTTGCAAACTACTTCCCTGGAAATGATTGTTCATATAACTAAAAACAAGTACCTGCCCTTTTTTAGTGGTGATATACCCTGAAAGAGAATAATTATTTGAAAGCGTTCCTGATTTGGCATGAATATAAGACTGGCCGATAAAATTATCTTTTAACGTCCCGCTTATTCCTCCCTGTGGTAAATAAGAAAACAGTTGATCATGAGGCATCTCATCATACATTTTCTTCAATAGATAGGAGATACCTTTGGGACTAAATAAGTTGTATCTGGACAATCCCGAACCATCAACCCATCTTGGCTTTTGAGGAATATCCGAAAAAAAATGCTCAAGTGCGTATTGTATTGCCTGCTTCACACTGTACTTCCCTGCGGCAACCCTTCCAACCCTAAGCATCACTTGTTCTGCTAAGAAATTATCAGAATTCACCATCATCCTCGTATAAAGCGTATCATAAGGAATTTCCTTAAAAGGCTTAAAATTATATACTTGATCATTTTTTATCAAAACTACTTTCCTGTTCAATTCATTACTCAAAAGATCAGCAACCAATTGATTTGAAGTTTTGAAAGGAACCTGCTTTTTGGGGTAGTCATTTAATCTTCCGATATAGAATTCGTTTGCATCCCTGTCACGAACCACTCTTGACGACTCGGTGAGATGTATCTTATCCCTAAAAAAATCCGGACCAACTTTGACGCTATCATCCATTTTACTTACTGTGACCACATTACCATAAATTGGAAAAAGATGCTTCTCAGGCATGTATGCATAAAGGTAATCATCCCAGGACCAGCCAATTCCATACACCGGTTCTTCTATTTCCTCATCTTTTAGATATATTTTTTCATGACTGTTTTTTAAGAATTGCAAAGTGCTGCCATCGATCGAATCACTTAAGAACAATGGATTCGCAGTTCCGCGGAGAATGAGAGAATCTCCTTTTATTACATATTCAAAGGATGCGATTGAATCCTGCAACGTTTTCCAGGCTGTATACAATGTGAATAGTTTAACATTTGATGCAGGTGTAAAATACTTATCTCCCTTAAAGTCTATAATATGCTCCCCTGTTTCTGCATTCAATACTGAAATTCCTTTAAAATACAGATCTTCGCCCGAAGACACCTGCAGGTCCTTCTGAATTTTTTTAGAAACAGAACAACTTGTCAAAAGCAATGACCATAGCAAAATAAAAACCCAATTATTCCTCAAAATAATCATCCTTAAACCCGATTAAAAATAAATTTTTCTGTGCGCGTGTTACAGCAGTATACAGCCATCTAAGATATGAAATATCTTCTCCTTCGGGCAAATAAGGTTGTTCTACAAATACGTTATCCCATTGCCCCCCTTGTGTTTTATGGCAGGTTAAGGCATAGGAGAATTTGACTTGAAGTGCATTAAAATATTTGTTGCTCTTAACAGCCAAAAGCCTTTTGTACTTTGATCTTTCTTCTGCATAATCCTCAGATACTGCATGATACAACCTGTTGCTTTCCTCATAAGTTAGCGAAGGAGCCTCACTGTGCAAGGTATCAAGTAAGAGTACAGTTTCAAAAGGTCTTTGTTCCTCGTAATCAACCAGACGAAGTTTTACTTCTGCGAATTTAAAACCATATAATTCTTTAAAATTAAAGATCTCTAGCACTTCACAAATATCACCATTGGCAATAAATCCAACCTTTGGAGCATCTTTAAGCCAGAAATAATTGTTTTTTACGACCATGATCAAATCACCTGCTGTCATCTCACTATCATAACCTAAAATACCATTCCTTATTTGTTGGTTATAGAGATTGGCTCTCTTATTGGACCTCACAATAAAAACGGTATTTTCCATCCCTTCATTATAGGCATTAAAGATGGCATCTTGAATATCATAGCTATCAGTCAGGCGTTGCACATCCTTAAAGTTCAAATCAAATTTAAACTGATTCAACACATTTCTTGATGATAAATCTCTGATCAATGTCGCATTATGCAGAATACCCGAAGTCTCATGCTGACGCATCACCTCATTCAGCTCAAGGCTTAACACCTCCATATTGAATTCCACCTCAAGATATTGCTGATCAAGCGCAGGGCTGAGATCCAGCTTTACTGGGGGAAGCTGGGCAGTGTCACCAACAAGAATAAGTTTACAGTTCTTTCCTGAATACACATAAGTCATTAAGTCAAGTAAAAGAGATCTGTTGTTGAATACCCTTGCATCAGGAGCCCTGTCAGGGATCATTGAGGCTTCATCAACTATAAAGATCGTATTTTGATGCTTATTTTGTTGTAAAACAAAACTCATGCCTGTATCGGGATCATTCTTGGGGTAATATATCTTTTTATGAATGGTCAGTGATTGTTTCTTGGCATAACTCCCCATTACCTTAGCCGCTCTTCCGGTAGGCGCCAATAAGACAGATTTGATCCCGACAGGATTCAAATGATTGACCACGGTACTTATAATGGTTGTTTTTCCGGTACCGGCATAACCGCGGATCAAAAAAAGACTATGTGCCGATCCGTTGATTGCAAAATCAGCCAATTTCCTTAAAAGTTCATCTTGCCTTTTTGTGGGCTGAAAATGAAAACCTTTTAAAAATTCATGATAAAGACTTACATTCTGTTCCATTATAACCCCTTGCTATTGAATATTATCCACTACACAAACTTAACTAGAATTAATCATAGTTCTCGTCTTGTTTTCTTGGAATTTATGAAGATCTATACTCAGTCTCAACTGGTTTTAACAGAATTAATAAGACTTGGCTTATTCACGGCCAGTTTGCTTCAAAAAATAAGTAGATAAACTGAAAATATTACTTTCCTGATTGAAAAAATTTTGTAGATTTGTCACTAACGTAATTTAAAATAAATTAAAAAATGATTTCTATTTTAATAATTATAGTGTCTATTCTTGCGGTAGCAGGTCTGGCATTCTTAATTGTAAATAAGTTGCCGGCCAAGATGAAGCCTGTCTTATCGATTGTTTTATGGGTGGTTATCGTGTATTTTGGCTATCAGATATATAGTAGTATCATGACACCAATCAATTTCAATAAAGTTAAAAAGCAACGATATGCCTTGGTTATTGAAAACTTAAAGACCATACGTGATGCGGAATTAGCTTACGCTTCTGTGAACAGAAAGTTTACGGATAAATTTGACGAGTTGGTTCATTTTATAGAAACAGATTCATTTGCAATCACAGAAGTAAAAAACATTGTAGTAACGGAGCAAAGAGGTAGAATTACCATTGATGTTGAAAAAAGGGTCGTTGATACAGTAGGTTTTGAAATGGTTAGAAACTCTTTTGAGGGTAGAGATTATAAAGGAATGATGAATGTTCCTGGTACAGACGCTAAATTTGAATTAAAAACAGGTTCTGTGGAAAAAGTCCAAGGAGTCATGGCATCGGTATTCGAAGCTAAGGTTGACAAGGCAGTCGTTCTTGATGGCATGGACAAAGATCTTATCCGTCAGGAAAAAGAAGCTTTAGGTGGTGTAAATGTTCCTGGTGAATATATCGCTGTAGGATCTTTGGAAGATGTTAACTCAAATGGTAACTGGCCTCCTTTTTATGATGGATCTAAAGAAGAATCAGAAAACTAATATCTCTGTAGATTTTAACAATCTTAATGAAAAACATTTATCCATCCAACTTAGTTTGGATGGATTTTCATTTTGTATAATCAACAAAACTGAAAAACAAGTTGAAAAGCTTGAACACTTTCCTTTCAAGGACAACTCACCCAGCCCTGAAACATTACTCAAAAACATAGAGGACCTATTCAGAAAAGAAAAAGTCCTTCAAAAACGATACGGATCGGTTAATATCACGCATGTTAATCAACTCTCTACTCTAGTCCCTAAATCATTGTTTGATGAAGATCGTATAAGAGATTATATAAAATTTTCTTCTAAAACCTATACCAATGACTATTTGGTGAATGACGAATTAGAAAATCATGATTTGATCAATGTTTATATTCCATTTGTAAATGTTAATAATTTCTTTCTAGAACGTTTTGGAAGCTTTGAATACAAGCATTTCTCTACGGTATTTGTAAATACGCTTTTAAATACTTTTAAGTTCAGTGAACATCCTCATATGTTCGCTCATATTGGTGAAAAGCAATTCGAAATTATGGTCATTGCACATGACAAACTAGTATTTTATAATAGTTTCAGCTACCAAACCAAGGAGGATTTTATCTATTATATTCTTTTTACAGCAGAGCAATTGGACCTGAACCCTGAAAATTTTGAATTGGTGCTGGCCGGAAAAATTGATGCGGAAAGTGATTTTTATAAAATGGCTTATACCTATGTACGCAAGGTAAGCCTCCTTGAAAACAGGTCCCAGTTTAAATTTCCTTCAAATATCAAAGAAGAGACCAAGAGAAAATATTTCACACTCTTAAATCAGTATTCATGAGAATTGTTGCGGGAAAGTTTAGAAGCAGACGCATAACGGCGCCAAATAATTTACCCGTAAGACCCACCACCGACATGGCCAAGGAGGCCCTGTTTAATATTTTAAACAATTCATATTACTTTGAAGACTTAAAGGTCTTGGACCTTTTTGCAGGAATTGGTAGTATTAGTTTTGAATTTGCCTCAAGGGGTTGTACAGATATTACGGCTGTAGATGAGCATTTTGGATGTATCAAGTTTTTAGAAAAGACAAGTAAAGAACTAGAAATTGATCTGCAAACAGTGAAAAGTGATGTATTTTCGTTTTTGCAACGGAGTTCTCAATCCTATGACATTATTTTTGCCGACCCTCCATATGATATGGAAACCGAAAAGTTTAGGCAGCTTTTAGATCTTGTTTACGAAGCTAAGATGCTGAATAAAGAAGGAACTTTGATCATTGAGCATGCCAAGCAAACAAAACTTGCTGACCATCCTAAATTTGAAAAAGAGAGAAAATATGGTAGTAATGTTTTTAGTTTCTTTAAGTTCTAAAAATCCTGCGAACACACGAGCTCAAAGTAAGGCTTTATCAGCTAATCCAGCCATTTTCTAAAATCCTTGACCCTTTCTCTGCTCACAATGATTTCCTGCTCTGTAAAGTGCTTTAATTTAACCTGCAATCTACTGTTGGTATAAGAGATGATATCCGAAATACCATCTACATTGATGATGAACTTTCTATTAACTCTACAAAATTTTAATGGATCCAGCTTTTCTTCCAATTGTTCAAGACTGAAATCCAAAAGATAATTTTTTCTATCAATCGTATAGCAGTAGGTAGCTTTTTGCTCACTGTAAAAACACTCGATGTCTTCAGTCTCCACAACCCTTAAATGTTGGCCTACCTTAATTGTAAATCTCTTTTTGTAATCTCTATCTAATGGATTGATTAATAGTTTTTTAATTTGATTGATATCAACTAATAGATCATGCGGATTAGAATGATTGGTCTTAAATTTTTCAATGGCTGTTTCTAACTCTTCATCATCTATTGGCTTCAATAGATAATCAATACTATTTAACTTAAAAGCCTTTAAAGCATATTCATCATAGGCCGTTGTAAATATAATGGCACTTTTCACTTCCACTCTTTCAAATATCTCAAATGATAAACCGTCAGACAACTGAATGTCAAGCAATATGAGATCTGGATGCTCGTTGGCTTCAAACCATGTTATGGCTTCACTGACTGAATGCAGCATGGCCTGAGCCTCAATGCCAATATGCGAAAGCATCCTTTTCAATCTTCTTGCCGATGGCTTCTCGTCTTCAATGATAATTACTTTAATCATGCTACCCAATTTTTAGTTATCAAACTTGTCTTTATCCATGAATTCCTTTATTTTTCTATCCTCCCAGTCTTTAGAGAAAAAAATATTTCTACCAAAAACATGCAGCCAATGACCGGCTAAACCAATACCCCAAAAAAACCAAACTGAAAAGTTTCCGTAATTCAAACTGTGAAGTTCGACAGACCTTCCTGTTACGAATGCCCAAATTGGGCCACCAAAAGTTAGATAAATATTAACTGCCAGGTACCAAAATAAGTGCCAGTAAAAGCCTTTAATATCCTTTACCCTTTTCTCCGCTCTTCTATAAAGTTCTTCTTTTGCATATTTATCTTCCATGATCAGTTATTTTTTTCTTTGTCCATAATTTCTTTTATTTTCCTTCTCTCCCATTCAGATCCCAATCCAAATGTTACAATTGCATGTATCGCCACACCAAGACCCCAGCCAAACAAGGGATACCAAAACCATTGATAATCCCAATAAGTCATATAGTTGATAAAGATCAGAAAAGGAATGACCAATATGTAAGCTGCGATGTTTGAATAAAATGCTTTTAACTCTTGCATTCTAGAGTTTGCTCTTAAATACTCTTCGTTCAAATTATTTGATTCTTTTTCCATAATATTATATTAATAGTTTTTTTGATTGTTTTTTTCCATGATCTCTTTTATTTTCCGTTCCTCCCAATTTCCTCCTATTCCAAAAATACTGAATGCGCCAATCAGCAGTCCAAGGCCCCAACCGAAAAGTGGAAACCAAAACCATTGAAAATTCCATCCCGTTCTGTAATTGATAAAAATCAAGAAGGGAATAACGACACAATAGGCCATTAAGCTTCCATAAAAACCTTTTAAATTTTCCACTCTCTTTTTTGCTCTTAAATACTTAGCACTTTCATTCATATAATCAGTTCTCATAATTTTAATTTTTTGGGTTAACAAAGGTAATTTCACTTTAAAATATTTACCATTATTCTCTACTGTCATCTTATTAGATGAAATCAGTTCATAGCGCTGTTGGATATTTTTTAAACCAACTTTTGTGCTCTTTCCTAAGGATTCTTTTGGGTTTACTGTATTCTCTATGACTAAAAATCCGTTGCTTTCATAGATACTTATTTTTAGCGGCTGACTTGAGGTAATTACATTATGCTTTACGGCATTTTCAAGCAGTAACTGCAGTGATAAAGGAACTATTTTCAACTCTTCAGAGCTAACAGATTCAGGAATTACGAACTCAATAGCATCTTCGAACCGCATTTGAAGCAACTCCATATATGATTTTGCAAATTTCAATTCCTCCTCTAGAGAAGTCAGGTCCTTATCCTTCTGTTCAAGCACGTATCGGTATACCTTTGAAAGTTTAGTCGTGAATTTTTCTGCTTGATTGGGGTTTTCTCCGATCAAAGAAGTAAGGACATTCAGGCTATTGAATAAGAAGTGAGGATCTAACTGATTCTTTAGAGATTCAAACTTAGCCGTTTGGTTCTTAGCAACAATCTGAGACTCTTGTACTTTGTTTTTTTGATACCTGTTATAATAATATATGATATGAAATACAATAATGACTGAACTCGTTGCCCATATGCCAAAATAAAAATTTTCAATACGTTCATTGTTTACATACTCTGAAAAGGAAATACCTTGATAAAATACGGCGGTTGCCATTCTCAATAAGAAAAGTCCCAACATTGAAATAAAGAATGATCCAATTATTCCGACAAGTAACCTTTTATTTCCGGATCCTTGCTCCCATTTCCTTCTCTGTAAATAACTAAAAAAAGTCATGTTTGAAAATCCTAAAACGAAGGCGTATAGTTGATAAAAAGCAAAATCTGTTAAGAAATCATTCAAACTATCATATTGAAACTTGTCAAAGAAACCACTTCCTGCAATAAAGATTAATGTTCCTATTACAAATACTATGATTATATTTTTCAGATTTCTATTCATATCACTATCTTTTTATATTAAAATCTTATCTCAAATGTAAGGTCTTTATCGCTTACTTCAAATTTTGCATCGCTGAACCTTGGTGGTCCATAATGCATCACATTATTCGTTGATCCATAATCTTCCATGGGCATACCATTGCTATCAAAATCCATTTTACCATTGTCATTCGCATCGTAAAAGCAACTAATCGCATAGACTCCTTTAGGAATATTATCAAAAGAAACCACTACGCCATCTTTATCAGCCTTGACTTTTTTACTCTGCATATAGTTTCTGTTGGCAAAATCCTCAGCAGACGCATAAAGTCCAAAATAAACAGTGCCTTTATCGCTATTCAGTTGACTGATCTTAACCTCTATGGCAAAAGAAGGCTCAGTAACTAGCTGGTTCTCTTGATTTGAATTGCCCTGAGCTTGAGTAATAAGAGTGATCAGGTAAAGCACTGCTGTAATAAAAATTCGTATCATCATTTGAAGTTTTAATATTGTTATTGTTTGATGAAGCAAATATGCAACGAGACTTCTCATTTTAAAATTTACATTTACCCAATTGTCATATATTGAGGATGAATTGTATTTTTACTCCCTTCTTACTGATTTTTACACCTTAAAAAGAAAAATTAGTAACAATTTAAAAGAAAATACTACTAATAAGTAAATCAACTATTGGTGACCAAAACACTGGAACAAAAATTTGCTAAAGAATTGGAGCAGCATCAAAGTATTATTCACAAAGTATGCAGGTCATACACGAATAATGAAGCGGCTCATAAGGATCTTTTTCAAGAGATTACCATTCAGCTATGGAAGGCCTATCCAAAATTCAGAGGAGAATCCAAATTCAGTACCTGGATGTATCGAGTGTCATTTAATACTGCCATTTCATTGTACCGAAAGAATAAAAGAAATGTTGAGACAACCCAAATTTATGATAATCTTAAAGAACTGGAATTTCAAGATTATGATGACTCTAAAGACAAACAGTTACAGCTCTTATACCAGGCCATATACAGTTTAAATGACATTGAAAAGGCACTGGCTCTCATGTATCTCGAAGATAAAAGTTATAGAGAAATCGCCAAAACCCTTGGTATTACCGAAGTAAATGCCAGAGTAAAAATGAACAGGACAAAAACTAAATTAAAAAATATATTAAATCCATAGGTATGGAAAATTTAGACAATTTAAAAGATCTCTGGAAAAATCAGGAGGAATCCACCATAAGATTTACCGAGAAAGACATCCATAAAATGGTGCAGAAGAAATCTTCTTCTATCGTAAAATGGATTCTGATCATCAGTTTACTGGAATTCATTTTGCCAAACCTGATATTCCTGTTTACCGATTTTGACGCTACCAAACAATTTTATGAGCAATATGGATTAACTACCACTATGATGATCTACTCAGCAGTTCATATTGCTGTCATCGTCTTATTTATTTATATTTTCTATAAGAATTATCGAAATATATCGGCCGGGAGCACGGTACGAATACTACTCAGTGACATATTAAAAACCAGAAGAACCGTTAAATACTATATTTATTACAACCTTACCATCATGGGTATTATAGGTCTTAATATATTTTATGCGGTTTTCAATTCTGAAGAATTCCAAAGTAGCTTAACATCGGGCACCAGCATGGTCAAGATTTGGATTTTATCCATCATATTTCTTTGCTTGGCGTTGTTAATTTTTTGGCTGTTTTACAGGATCTTATACGGATTCTTTCTCAAAAAATTAAAGCGTAATTACGCTGCATTATCTCAAAGAGACGAGTTATAAAATATCCAGAGAACCTTTTCCTTCTCTGATGACAACTATATCATCTTCAGAGAGGTCAATAATGGTGGAAGCGATATTCCCACCATATCCTCCGTCGAGAACGAGATCTACCTTATCACGCCATTTTTCATATATCAATTCGGGATCTGTTGTATATTCTATCACGTCATCTTCATCACGAATTGAAGTAGATACAATTGGATTTCCAAGTTCCTTAACAATTGTTCTGATAATATGATTATCAGGAACCCTTATCCCTACCGTCTTCTTTTTCTTAAAAGCCTTGGGTAAGTTATTATTTCCCTTTAAAATAAAAGTATAGGGTCCTGGCAAGGCTCTTTTCAGGATCTTATAAGTAGGGGTCTCTATTTGTTTAACATATTCTGATAAATTGCTAAGATCATAGCAGATAAATGAAAAATTTGCCTTTTCGAGTTTGACCTCCTTAATTCTTGCCACCTTTTCAAGCGCTCTTAGCTTGGTAATATCGCAACCTAATCCATATACAGTATCTGTAGGGTAAATGATAAGCCCTCCCTTTCGAAGGATTTCAACGGCCTGGTCCACAACTCTGGGATCAGGATTATTCTCATATATTTTTAGAAATTTTGCCATAGCGATTCGTTCAGTAAGCTTTACATCCCGGTAAAATTACAAATAAAAAGGCTGTATCAAGATGATACAGCCTTTTTAAACTTTTTAATAGAACTTAATTCACTACCAGCCTAAAACCTTCACCGTGAATATTTATAATTTCTACATTTTCATCAGGTTTCAAGTACTTCCTTAACTTTGCAATGTATACGTCCATACTCCTCGAAGTGAAATAATTATCATCTCTCCAAATCTTTGTGAGCGCGAGGTCTCTCGGAAGCAGGTCATTCTTATACATGGCCAGCAACTTTAAAAGTTTGTTTTCTTTAGGCGATAATTTTCTCGGCTCTCCACCGTCAAATATCAATTGGCGCAATTTCGAATTCAGATGAAATTTACCTATCTCAAACTCAAACTGAAGATCATCATTAGCCGCATCGGACTCCTTTCTTTGCAAAATCGCTTTGATTTTATGGAGCAAGATTTCAGAATCAAACGGTTTATTCAGATAATCATCCGCTCCAACCTGGTAACCCTTAAGCACATCTTCTTTCATTGATTTAGCGGTCAAAAAGATGATGGGAATGTCGAGATTCACAGCCCTGATATCTTTGGCAAGTGAAAATCCGTCCTTTTTTGGCATCATTACATCTAGTATACAAATGTCAAAATCATCATTTTTAAACGCGATCAAACCATCAAGGCCATCCTTAGCATGGTGAACGTCGTAATCATTTAGTGCTAAATAATCTTTTAATACTGTCCCAAAATTAGGATCATCCTCTACAAGTAGTATTTTTTTATTTGCCATGGTGAATATATTTTCAAATTATTGGTAATTTAACTGTAAAAGTACTTCCCTTCCCTTTTTCACTTTCCACATACACATTTCCCTGATGTCTCTCCACAATGCTTTTTACATATGAGAGACCCAAGCCATGTCCTTTTACATTGTGAATATTTCCGGTTTGTTCTCTGTAAAATTTATTAAAAACTTTTCTCTGTACATTTTTTGACATGCCAATGCCATTATCCGAGATCTTCAAAACGATATTGTTTCCGGCATTAACCGTTTCAACAATAATATTTGGAGCTCCTTCAGAATATTTGATGGCATTGTCTAATATATTTGTAATTACATTGGTCATATGAAACTTACTCGCTAAAATCTCTGTTTGTTTAGCGTCAAGATTTTTTTTGATTTTCCCTTCTCTATCCCGGATGATCAAATCTACATGGTTCACTGCATCTCCTATGATGTCGTGAAAATCGACTACATCCTTACTTAAGTCGAGTTGATTCTTTTCAAGTTTTGAGATCCTCAATACATTTTCAACCTGTGCATGCATTCTCTTGTTCTCTTCTCTGATCATCTCAGCATACCTAATGATCTTCTCCTTGTCTCCTATTATTTTTGGATTCCTAATCGAATCTATAGCCAAGTTTATCGTAGCGATTGGTGTCTTAAATTCATGCGTCATATTATTGATAAAATCAGTTTTGATCTCTGAAATTTGCTTCTGTCTTATCAACTGATACAGAGCGCTTGCAAAAGACACGATAATGATAAAAATAAAAATCGCAGACAAAATCAGGATCCAGGATATTGTTGACAATATATATTCCTTTTTCTCAGGAAAACTGACATACAGCGTATAATCTATACTATCATCAGTCATAAACAATGGCACATTATAAGTATACCCCCTCTTTTCTACAAACCTGTCTGACTTTACCTTGGTGATCAAATCTTCATTAAAAACACCAAATTCAAATTTTGTATCAATATTTCTCGCCCTGAGCTCATTATCGAGATTCATTCTTATCTCATTGTTGCTCACCCTGTCATGGATAGGCGTTCTTGCCACAATATTTTTAAAAATACCTTCCAGCTCCAACTTATCGTACTTGTCTAACCTTTCCACTTTGACCATCCGGTCTTTTGGCGACAATTCTGTAAAGTCTTTTGAAGTAAACTCTATCTTTTCAATCTGTGTCTCTTCTCTGCTTAAAAAGGTTTTAAAATTAACCGTATCCGCTTCAAAGGGAGAAATTTGTGATTTATAATTACTTTCTAAAATACTCTGACGAAAAGTAAAGATCTCATTTCTACTTGTATCTATTTGCTGAAAAACAAAATCCCTAACATTGCTTTCCTTTGACTTCTGCATACTGTCAATCAGGGGAGCATATCGGGAAATATTTTCTTTAAATTCTCTTTTTTGTATATTTTCAGATACTCTGGCCAAGGCAAACTTCACACTGGTCGAAAATTGTTCTTCTCTCATTTCAATTGAAGAACGGATCCAAAATATCTGAACCGTTATGATTCCTAATAAGGAAATCACCATCAATACTATTAAAAGTACAAAAATCCGTTTACTCATTAAAACAAATTTAGAGTTTCTTTAGTTTATAATTAATCCTTTAACAAATATTTACGAAGATTTCGATTAATTTAACAAAATTTTAAGGAGTTGTAGATTTTTTTAAGAAATCAACCTATTAGTTGATGATGAATTCGATTGACCTGAGCCTTTGTGTTTTCTAGGCTTTCATTAGAGATCACAAAGTCAGCCAATTCAGTTTTTTCTGTATCATCCAATTGGTTTGCCATTCGATCAAGCACCTGGTCTTTACTCAGGCCATCACGATCAATGATCCTTTGGATCTTCACCTCTTTGTCAGCAGTTACAATAATGACTTTATCAAAGAGTTCCTGATCATTTTTTTCAAAGATCAAGGGGTTTTCTTGTATCACGTAGGGTGCCTGTTGTGCATCAACCCATTGTAAAAAATGCTTTCTTACTTCAGGATGAACCAAGGCATTCAAAGCCCCTAGTTTTACTTTGTCTCTAAAAACGACGTCAGCAATATACCTTCTGTTAAGCTTATTATTGATATATGCTTTTTCTCCAAAAAGCTGTACTATACCCAATTTCAGCGTAGTGCTGCTAGTCATCAATCTTTTAGCCTCTTGATCAGCATAATATACCGGAACGTCTAACAACTCAAACATTCGGGCCACAGTACTTTTACCACTGCCAATTCCACCAGTTAAACCGATAACCTTCAATATATTATTTTTTAAGATAAAACAACTTTTATTTCTTGATCAGAAATTCAATTTTGTTAGGTATGATCTTTACATTGGTAATAATTTCGGGTTTATCCACCAATTTCGGGATCAGGTAATCCAGATTATTCTCTTCTGTTTGCTTATAGTCACATTGTACCCTAAAACTGTTCTCCGGAATCTTATTATAATCCTTAAGTGCAACCTGATAAACCACCTTGACTTCTTTAGGATAAGTACTTATGATCACGTTTCTGGGTAAATTGATCACTTTAAACGCTAAGTTATAGGAACCATCAGTAATTTTATCGACCTCTCCCTTAACCACAATGTTTTCCTCAGACAACACAATCACATCATTGGGATGCGCTAATGAAACTGTATACTCAAAAGTTTCCGATATGTCTTTTAATTCATCTTTGACCGTAAATATTTCGTCAATGGTGTCAATCACTTTTTCCGGCCCTGAGATACTTATTTCTGAAGGGCTCAGTATGAAATCTCCAACAAAACTAAAACCTGTTTTAAACTCAAAATCCATTTGAGAAACAACCGGTACTTTCTTCGATCGTTTTACGCCCAAATCAAAAAATAAAGTGTCGGGTTCTATATTGAGCACAACAGTTTCCGCCGAAAGCTGTGCTTGTAAATAATTTGTGTTAGATCGGGTTTCGCTAAAATACATTGACCCCCCTTTTCTTTCTATCTCGGTCAAACTATAATCCAACACCCTTTTTTTGAATTCATAATTCAACAATTTAAACCCTACCGTCTTTAAAGTGAGTTTTACCTTCTTATCAGGTTCGTTCTGAATCAATTTGTTGTTTGGAATATCAGAATAAGCAAGTTCAAATTCTACTTCAGCGATATATTCTTTGGAGAGTTTTATCAATGACCAAAACAAGGTAGCCAACAACAAAAACAACAAGAATATCCTTAATTTCTTCTGGTTTTGCCTGACTTCTGAATTTTTTGAACTGTTTATTTCAGCCATTGATATGCATTTTTCTAATAAGTTTAAATGTATAAAAAAAGAGGCTATCTTAAAAACATATATTCAAGATAGCCTCCTTTATATTCAGCTTGAAAAATTATTTTTTCTTCACTTCCTGAGGTGCGTATTTTTTGCTCATTTCCATAGAAATAGCTGATCTTTCAAATTTAATCTTCCCGGCTCCGGTTTCGATCACGCAAGTACTATCCGCATCGATCAAATCGACGATCTTTCCATGAATACCACTTGTCGTCACTACCTTAGCCCCTTTTTTTATAGACGCCTGGAATTTTTTCTCATTCTTCTGTCTTTTCATTTGTGGGCGGATCATAAATAGATACAGTACTAAAAACATTAAAGGAATTAATACATAATTACCTATTCCACCTCCTCCGGCTTGTAAAAATATTGTTTGATACATAGTTTTGATTAGCTATTCTGTTCTACTTTTGATTTCGGCGTTACTTGTGCCTTGATCTTTAAAATTTCCTTTCCTTGGTCGGTATTGGTCACCAAAGTAATTTGCTTCTGTTGTAAATTAGGTTTTCTGTCAGAATTAAATTTCACCTTAATCTCGCCCGCTTCACCAGGCATAATAGGTTCTTTTGGCCATTCAGGAACAGTACATCCACAACTCCCTTTTGCAGAAGTAATGATCAATTCTGATTTGCCAGAATTTGTAAAGGAAAATACAGTTTCAACAACGTCTCCTTCATTGATCACCCCAAAATCATGTTCCGTTTTATTAAACTTTAGTTTGGGTCCTCCAATTTTGATCTCTTTGTCTCGTTCTTTTGCCAATTCCAAATTCTCAGTTTTAATCTTTTTTGCTGCATTTTCATTGCAGGAAATTGTCATCAAACTCAAACTCAAAATTGATAAAGCAATTACTTTTTTCATTTGTATCTAATTTTATTGTGTAAAAATATAATTTTTTACAACAATCCCCTTCCGATTTTATTTAATCTGCCGGTTTTGTTGTAATCTTTCAAAAGCTTGTCTAATACCCCATTGATAAAATAACTGCTCTTTCGAGTAGAATAGTCCTTAGCAATCTCAATATACTCATTGATGGTTACCTTTGTAGGGATAGAAGGGAAATATAAAAATTCAGTCAAAGCCATTTTGATAAGGATCATATCCATATCAGCAATTCTTTCAGTATCCCAATTCGGTGTCTTTTCATCGACCTCACTTGTAAATTCCTGTTGATGAAGTATGGTCTTTCTAAATAGTTCCACTAAAAATTCTTCATCATCTTGCTTCACTTCTAACTGCTTTAAAGTAATGAATTGACCTTTTTCCATTTGCTTCAGCGCTTTGAGTATAGTGGTATTTACCAGAGGATAATCATCGACCCAACTCAAATTCAGGCTTTCATAATAATCAAAGAGTTTTTCATTGGGTGCAACGATGTTCTTAAAAAGCTCAATGACAAAACTCCTGTCCTCGAAAAAGCCTTCTTTATCCGAACTCAAATAGTCTTTGTAAATATCACTTTCCATCATTTCATCCAACAGGATCCTCACATATTCCCGGTTATCCTTCCAATCGATCAATTTTGATTTAGATTTATATTCCTTTATTTCCGGACTATCTGAAATCAATTGAATAATTTCATTGTTGATAAACCTTAGATTTGGGTTCTTATCCTCATCTGTTGCAAGATATTTTTTCTTTTTGATCTCCATATGTTCCAAAGCAAGATTTCTTATCTCAACCATCAACAAGAGTTGAAGAATGTAGAGATCAGTTGCTTTTTTAATATTGAATAAAAGGAATTTTTCTTCTTTCGGTAGGTTGTCGCTCTTGGACTGGAGCACAGCATAGATGGATTGCATCACTTTGATACGAATATGTCTTCTATTTACCATGATAATAAAGATCGTAATTCAAATAAATTATTTGATATTTTTATTGCTGGCAAAATTACCACTTTTTTTTGAAACCCTATTTTCTAATTGTAAAGAAAAGGTTAAAATTTAATCCAATAAGAATCCTTAAAATGTCAACATCTATTATTTGTGTATCTTCGCGTTCACAACGAATAGCGTTGTTTGTTTATGAAAGCATTAAAGTATCTAAATAAATTTTTCTTCAAATACAGATCGAGATTAGTTCTGGGAATTTTAATCACGGTGGTTTCCAAGGTTTTCGCTTTGCAAATCCCTCAATTGATCAAAGAATCTCTTAATATCGTAGAGGATTATAGTGCCAACAGGATCACCGATCTTGAAATTGTAAAGTCTCAACTCGTCGTCAATATTTTATATATTATCGGAGCCGCCTTGCTCTCAGGTTTTTTTACCTTTCTGATGAGACAAACCCTTATTGTGATGTCAAGGCTTATAGAATATGACTTAAAAAATGAGATTTTTCATCAATATGAGCAACTATCGCTAAATTTTTATAAAAGAAACCGAACGGGTGATCTAATGAACCGTATCAGTGAGGATGTTGGAAAGGTCAGGATGTATTTTGGACCTGCCATTATGTATACCATGAACATGCTGGTGCTGTTTATCATTGCGATCACCAAGATGTGGAACATTGATACCAAATTGACAATTTATACCCTTTTGCCTTTACCGGTGCTTTCCTTATCGATATATGTACTCAGCGGCATCATCAATAAAAGGAGCAATATTGTACAGCAGTATTTGTCCAAACTAACGACCTATGCCCAGGAAACCTTTTCAGGAATTAATGTGGTGAAAGCTTATACGATTGAAGGCTTTACATCAAATTCATTTGAGGATCTATCCAATACGAGTAGGGATAAAAATATTTCGCTATATAAAGCTCAAGCCTTGTTTTTTCCATTAATGCTCCTATTAATAGGGATCAGTAATATCCTGGTCATCTATATCGGTGGGATGCAATACATCAATGGTGAAATAGAAAACATCGGTGTTATTGCAGAATTCATTATCTATGTAAATATGCTTACCTGGCCGGTGGCCGTTGTGGGATGGGTTACTTCTATTGTGCAGCAAGCAGAAGTTTCTCAACGCAGGATCAATGAATTTTTAGAGGAAAAACCTGATATCAAAAATTATGAATTGGCGAAAACCAACATCATTGGAGATATTGAATTTAAAGATGTGTCCTTTACCTATGAGGATACAGATATTACGGCACTAGACGGTATCAGCTTTAAGATAAAACAAGGTCAAACACTTGCTGTTCTTGGGCGAACCGGCTCAGGCAAATCGACTATAGCGGCTCTGATTGCCAGGCTATACGATGCAAGTAGTGGTACCATTTTTATTGATCATAAACCCATTAAAGAAATCAACCTTGATTCGCTCAGAGAAAGTATTGGTTTTGTACCTCAGGATGCTTTTTTATTTTCTGACACGATCAAAGACAATATCAAAATCGGTAATCAGGAAGCCACAGACCAGCAGGTGGAACAGGCTGCGAAATCTGCCTATATCTACCATAATATAGTAGAGTTTAATGAACAGTTCGACACCTTGGTTGGAGAAAGGGGCGTGACACTGTCCGGTGGTCAAAAACAACGCATCTCTATAGCAAGAGCATTGATTTCTAATCCTGAAATACTGATCTTCGATGATTGTCTTTCTGCAGTTGATACCGAAACAGAGGAAATTATACTTCAAAATCTGAATGAAGCTACAAAAGGAAAGACGACTATCATTATTAGCCATAGAGCCTCTTCCGTTAAAAATGCGGATCAGATCATCGTTTTGGATGAGGGTAAAATCGTTGAAGCCGGGACACATACTGAATTGATTGAAAGGGCGGGCTATTATCAAGATATTTATAATCAACAACTTGAAGAAAAGTTAACAAATCATTGATTTTACTGCTTATAAAAGGAATAAAATAATTGTTGCATACGTTATTTAATTTTATAGATTTGTCTGAACTATTGTAGAAAAATAATTTAAATTTAAAATTAATATGGACGAAAAAGGGTTTATTGAACAGGAAGAAATCTTTTCTCAGGTATTAAGAGCAGGTAGAAGAACCTATTTTTTTGATGTAAGAGAAACTAAGGCGGGTGATTATTATTTGACCATTACTGAGAGTAAGAAATTTACTCATGACGACGGATCATTCCATTATAAAAAGCATAAAATTTATTTGTACAAAGAAGATTTCACTGAATTTGCTGATATTCTGAATAAAGCGACTTCATTTATAGTTGATGAGAAAGGAAATGAAGTGATTAGTGAACGTCATCAAAAAGATTATCACAAAGTGAATGGCGAAGAGCTCAACGGAAGTGAAGTAAGTGATTCTTCAACAGATAGCTTCACCGATGTGAACTTTGAGGATATATAAAGAAGAGAAAAGCCATCAGACAAAAACTGATGGCTTTTATTTTTTACTGCCCAGCGGTAGTCTCTAAAATCAGTTCTGAAAACAAGCCTTCATTGAGGATGTTGAGAACTGCAATTTTATCAGTTGTCTTCACCAGAAAGGAAAGATTGTAATTGCTTCCTCCATAAGAGATCATTCTTATGGGAATATCTTTTAAACCATTGAATATGGCAGAAGTAATTCCTTTTTTGTTTTGCGCCAGATCTCCTGCAATACAAATGATACTCAGATCCGTATCGATTTCGATATTTCCAAACCCCTGCAAATCATTTTTAATCGCCCCAAGTTTTGAAGTATTATCAATGGTCAGTGACACGGCGACCTCAGAAGTAGTAATCATGTCTATTGAGGTTTCGTGCTGCTCAAATACTTCAAACACTTTTTTAAGAAAACCATAGGCCATCAGCATGCGATAGGATTTGATCTTAATGGCCGTTATATTGTCTTTCGCCGCAATGGCTCTAATTTTCTGAGTTTTTGCTTTATTATGGATCAAAGTACCTTTAGCCTCAGGCTTAAAAGTATTTTTCAGCAAAACCGGAATATTTCTTTCCTGTGCGGGTATGATACTTTGTGGGTGCAATATTTTCGCACCAAAGTAGGCTAACTCTGCTGCCTCATCAAATGATAATTCTTTTACTGAAAAAGTATGATCTACATATCTAGGGTCATTATTATGCATACCGTCAATATCCGTCCAGATTTGAATTTGAGATGCTTCCGCAGCAGCCCCAATAAGAGATGCACTATAGTCACTGCCTCCCCTATTCAAATTATCGATATCATTGTTTATATTTCTGCATATGAATCCTTGGGTGATAAACGTACTGACCTGATGATTGGCCAAAACTTTAGCGAGTCTATTTTTAATCACTTCGGCCCGTGGTTCACCATACTGGTCTATATGCATAAAATCAAGGGCTGATAACAAAACACTATTCCCATCTACTTCCTCCATATACAACTGGAATAAATTGGTTGAAACCAATTCTCCCTGAGCCATTATGATTTTTTCATTCTTTGCAGAAAATGGTTCTGAGGCTATTCCCAACAATACCTGGTGATGTCTTTTTAAGACGACCTGCGCCTTAAAATAATTGTCATCAGATTCAATTAAATCCTTAGCGACAGCCAGATACTTCTCATTAAGTCCCTTAATAAGCTCTAATGCCCCTTGAGTATCACCAGAATTCAATAACTCTGCAATACGAACCAAAGTATTGGTAACCCCTGACATAGCAGATAATACCACAATCTTTTCTCCATCAGTTGATTGAACAATTTTAGCCACCTTTCTAAAATTCTCAACTGATCCTACAGAAGTACCACCAAATTTTAAAACAATCATAATCAAAATTTTGGCAAATATTAACAAAAACAACATCCTGCAGAAATTTTTATAATATATTTACATATTATAACATAATGTTCAAATTTCAACAATGAAGACCATACAGGAAACCGTAGAATTAATTATTCAAAGAACCCCATTTGTCGAGGAAGCCATGCAGGATAAGTTAATCAATGTCTCTTCTTTAGCGAGGCTCATACAACCTGAAGTTGAACAAGCCATGGGAAAGGAAGTCAAAACCGGGGCCATTATGATGTCGATCAACAGGATGTCTCCCATGGAAATCTTGAAAATTCGAAAGAATATCAAATCATTATCCCTAAAACTAGGTGATTTTATTGTTCGATCTGACCTTTTTGATTATACCTATAAAAATTCGAGCTCCTTATACCAGCATATATCATTGATTTTCGCCAAAATTGGTGACAACAGGGAATCTTTTTTTACAGTATCACAAGGTATTTTTGAAACCAATATTGTGATCAGTGCCAACCTGAAAGAAGAAATCGATACGATTTTCAAGGAGGAAGAATTGATCAATTCTATGTCGAAATTAGCGTCTATTACCATTAAATTACCTAAGACCAACCTTGAACAATCGGGTATTTATTATTTTATCTTAAAACAACTGGCCTGGGCGAACATCCCCGTACAGGAGGTTATTTCGACAACGCATGAAATCACTTTAGTGGTCAAAGAAAAAGATATCAATAAAACCTTTTCTATTTTGATCGACCTTAAAAAAACCTGAGCTATAAGAGGTACTGCTACAAACGCTGATTATATTTCTGCTGAAAAAATTCGAAGTACATAAAAAGTAAATAATTGACTTCTTTACCATAATCCTTATTGAATTGGTAATTGATAGATTGATTGTATAGGAGGGGATCAAATTGACTTGGAAATCCTGCCCGTCTGTTCCATTCCAACACATAATACTTATTTCTATTCTCGAGGAGCGATTCTGTGTAGTACCACCGCGGTTTCTGAGTTGCCAGCCAGGCTTCAAATCCAACCTCAAGTATGATAATTTCATATTCAAGTTCCTCATTCTGTATTTTAATGGTATCTGTGACTGCTTCAGTATCCGTTTCGATCGTAGTTCCGGTTAACGACTTACTTGAATTACAACTAAAAATAATGGCCAAAAGAAATAGTATAATTACAGTAGTTCGCATAATTTATGTTTTTTTAATCTGAAATAGAATAAGTATTCGTTTTTGTTCAATTAAATTCGTTGAAAACCCTTCCCAAATAAGTGATACAATCCATCGCAGTAAGGGATTCCATTGATTCAGTTGATGCTATCCCAATATCAGCGGTTCTGCCGTGAATATACACCCCCAGAATAGCTGCCTCTAATGAGGTATAGTGCTGAGCCAACAAGCCTGTTATGATTCCGGTCAGTACATCCCCACTTCCCGCAGTAGACAAACCCGGATTCCCGGAGCTGTTAAAATATAATTTTCCCCTATAGGCTATTGAAGTATAAGCTCCTTTTAAAACCACAACACATCGTAATGTAGACGATAAGTCGATTTGCTTTGCAAGTTTTTCGTAGTCATTGGTCCATGACCCCACTAATCTTTGAAACTCCTTGGGATGTGGTGTTAAAATAGAATCCTTAGGTATTATTTTCAATAGATCATCATACTCTGAAATGATGTTCAAGCCATCTGCATCTATAACCATTGGGACCTTACAATGCATTACAAAGTCAACAAAACCTTTTTTAGTTTTTAAATGAGTACCCATACCAGGGCCAATTCCTATGGCGTCAGGTTTTGTTTTGACGTTAAAAAACTGCAGGTATTTTTCGTCATCCACTTCTACCATTACTTCCGGATTAGTGGCTTGCATGGCTGTATAACCGCATTTTGGAATATAGGTTGACACCAGGCCTGAACCTGCTTTAAGTGCTGCTTTTGAAGCCAGGATCATCGCTCCAACCTTTCCAAAACTACCTCCCATCAATAAACTATGCCCATAAGTCCCTTTATGTGAAAATCTTTTACGCACCTTGATAAAATCAGTGATAAATTTATGATCTACAAAATGATACAAAGTTTCAACCTTTTCAAGATATACCGGATCCAATTCTATATCGAGAACCTTCCAATAGTTCATATATGGTTGATGATCGGAAAGCATAAATGCCAGTTTCGGCACTTGAAAACTAAGCACATAACTTGACCTTACAACGGCTTCCTTATCTTGTATTTGAGATTCAGCAAATAGTCCTGAAGGAATATCTATTGAAATTATAGTTGCACCTGAAGCATTCATATGCTGGATATAATCCTTTGTAAAACCTATTGGGGATCTCTTTAAACCAATACCAAAAATGGCGTCTATGATCAGGTCATCATTATGAATCACAGGAAAATCTCCCATTTGCCTTATTTCCTGAATACTTGCCTTCATCTCAGCAAGCCTGGTCAAATTCACCTTGAAATCGTCACTTCTTTTCTCACTAAAACAAATTAAATAGGTTTGAACCTGAAAGCCTTTTTCTAACAGCAGACGAGAAATCACCAAACCATCTCCCCCATTATTGCCCATGCCACAACAAACATGGATAGGTCTGGTCAGATCAGGAAACTGTTTAATGATCCATTCATAACATTTCGATCCTGCCTTTTCCATCAAATCAATTGAAGAGATAGGAAAGTTTTTGATGGTGGCCTGATCGGCGTCATAGATCTGTGCTGGAGAAAGAATTTTCATAAGCCCTATTATACCTATAAAAATAGGCAAAAATCATCAGACGACTCATGCTGATCTGGCACAAAAAAAATCCCGAAAAGAATCCGGGATTTAATTTTTGAAATTTTTGAAACTAACTTATCCTTTAAATACACCCATATTAGCGTATTTCTCCATTCTGTTTTTTACCAGTTTATCTACAGACAACTCGCTCAGCTCCTTATACGCTTTTTTAATAGCCAATTCAACCGATTTATAGGTTTTCTCGCGGTCTGTATGTGCGCCTCCTAAAGGCTCTTTAATAATCCCGTCGATCAGTTTTTGACGACTCATGTCTTTTGCCGTCAGTTTCAAGGCCTCAGCTGCTACTTCTTTATATTCCCAGCTTCTCCATAAAATAGATGAACAGGATTCAGGAGAAATAACAGTATACCAGGTATTCTCCAGCATCATCACCTTATCTCCAACGCCAATACCCACAGCTCCACCTGAAGCTCCTTCACCTATTACTATTGAAATAATAGGCGTTTTTAAACGGGTCATTTCCAGAATATTTCTGGCTATCGCCTCTCCCTGCCCTCGTTCTTCTGCTTCAAGTCCCGGATAGGCTCCAGGAGTATCTATCAGCGTAACTACAGGAATTTTAAACTTTTCAGCCATTTTCATCAATCGTAAAGCCTTTCTATAGCCTTCAGGATTAGACATGCCAAAATTTCTGTATTGACGGGTTTTTGTATTGTATCCTTTTTGTTGTCCAATAAACATATATGATTGATCGCCAATTTTCCCTAAACCGCCCACCATGGCCTTATCATCTTTAACAGTTCTATCCCCATGCAATTCCATAAAAGTGCCTTTCGTTAGTGCTTTTATAAAATCAAGAGTATAAGGTCGAGAAGGATGTCTCGATAACTGAACTCTTTGCCAGGCAGTTAAGTTCTTGAATATTTCCTTTCTGGTACTCTCTAATTTGATTTCAATCTGTTGGCAGGTCTCTGTGACATCCACATCGCTTTCCTCACCTATTAACCTGCATTTATCCAGCTGGTCTTCTAACTCTTTAATTGGTAATTCAAAATCCAGATATTCCATTATTTATGAGTTGAAATTATTTAATCTTTATGGTTACAAATATATAAACTTTGACCAACTATTATTCTTTAGATTCTATTCTTCCATTAATTTTTTACTTTTCATAATTCCATTGATCAGCACAGAACTAAATATAATAGCACCACCTATATAAAAAGGCAAGCTCATTTTTTCCTTATCACCAAATAGCACCAAGGCGAGTAATATACCGTAAATGGGTTCGAGATTATTGGTCAAAACAATAGTAAACGGGCTCATTTTTTTCAATAGATTGGTAGCCACTACAAAAGGATACGCCGTACAAATCGTCGCCAAAATGATAAGATAGCTCCAGTCACTTCCTTTTAATTGAAAAAAAGTTAAGCTGAATTCACCGGTAACTATCAAAATCACACTAAGAAATAAACCGGCAAAGAATAATTCATAAAAGGCAATTTTAGAGCCTGTATAGGATCGAACCAATTTACTGTTATACAACGAAAACAAGGCAACAAGCATTGCAGAAATCAATGCCATCAACATACCTTCAGCATAAAGTTTTTCACTTCTAAAAATGATAACAAAACCCAAAATTGTAAAAATGGCAAGTATCATTTCATAGACTTCAAATCTTTTTCTTTCAAAAAATGGCTTAAAGATCACTACAAAAAAAGCACTGGATGAAAGCGTGATCAGTGTGGTTGAGATTGTGGATATTTTGATGGCATAGAAAAAGGTTACCCAATGCAAGGCCACCAATATCCCTCCTATCAGTAATTTTAGCAAATCACTTGAGTTCTCCTTAAATGGTGTACGACGTATCTTTAAAAAAATGAACAAAGTAATAGAAGCCAGAAATACCCGAAACCAGACTAAGGGTATGGCATCAATCGAGATCAGCGCTCCTAATATGGCTGTGAATCCCCAAATAAAAACAATAAAGTGAAGATGTAACTGATTTTTAAGTTTATTTGTTGGCATTGATATACAAAAATAAGGCAATGACCCCAAAAAGAAGATTGGGAATCCAAACCATTAACAAAGGAATTGATTCAGCTGTTGACCCTAAAACTTCAGAAACTTTCATAAAAAACACATAGAGAAACATAAGAGCGATTCCGGCTGCCAGATTTACCCCTATCCCTCCTCTTCTTTTCTTCGAAGCCAGGGTAACCGCGATCAGCGTCAGCACAAAAGAAGAAACAGGTAAGCTCGTCCTTTTATATAACTCTACCTTATAATTGTTCAGATTTTTGACGCCTCTATTCTCTGATTGTTTAATATGGCTGCTAAGACCTAAAGACGGCATCTCTCTTGCAAGGTAATCTACATACAGAAGGTCTTTGGGTTCAAAGTTAAAAACCGTGTCCATAAAACTTCCCGAATCCAGACTATCCTTTTGTGCTCCAATAAACCTTTTCCTATAGGTACTCAATCTAAAGGTCGTATCCGCCTCGTTAAAACGGATGTTCTGCGCAATGATCTTATAAACCAGCTTATTCCCTTCGAAATGCTCATAGGAAAAATTATAGCCATTTTTAGATTTAAAATTAAAATACCCAAAATAGACATAATCATCCTTGCTCAATTGTAAATTCACTTTACTCACTGAACTTTTGGTCTTTTTACTATAAACTGAACGTAAATACTTCTCTTCAAATTTTTCTAAGGACTTGTTGGAGGTTGGCACAACAAAATGATTGGCATACAGCGAAATAATAGTGATGACTGTAGCTCCAATCAAATAAGGTCTTAAAAATCGTTTAAAAGAAATTCCAGAACTGTGAATGGCAATGATCTCTGAATTACCAGACATCTTTGAAGTAAACATAATAACAGAAATAAATAATGCCAGGGGCATAAAGGTATTTCCGTAGTTGATAATAAAATTCAGATAATAATCATTTAAGATCTCGTGGGCAGTAAGTTCTTCATTCTTGATAAATTTGCCCACTTTTTCAGCGACATCAATCGCCATGGCAATAGGTATCAAAATCAACAAAGTGAAAATAAAAGAAGTGAAATATTTCCTAATTATGTACTTGTCTAGAATCTTCAAATCCGGATCTTAAATTATTTAGAACTGCCGTAAGAATAGTATAAACCTATAACCTTTTATCCATTTGACGGACCATCATCTGCTTCCATGAAGCAAAATCTCCTGCTAAGATATGCTTTCTGGCCTCACGAACCAACCAAAGATAAAATCCTAAATTATGGATAGAGGCGATCTGCTTACCCAGGTATTCATTGGCTGCAAATAAGTGCCTTACATAGGCCTTTGAATAGAGTGTGTCAACAGTAGTGATGCCCATTTCATCCAGAGGTGAAAAATCATCTTCCCATTTTTTATTCTTGATATTGATCGTTCCATGCGCAGTAAATAGCATGCCGTTTCTGGCATTTCTCGTAGGCATGACGCAATCAAACATATCAATTCCCAGCGCAATATTTTCCAGAATATTGATAGGAGTCCCAACCCCCATCAAATACCTGGGTTTGTCTTTTGGCAAAATAGAGGTAACAACCTCCGTCATTTCATACATCTCCTCTGCGGGCTCACCAACCGATAAACCACCAATAGCATTACCTACAGCACCCACTCCTGCAATATATTCTGCCGACTGTTTCCTAAGGTCCTTGTACGTGCTTCCCTGTACAATAGGGAAAAAATGTTGCTTAAAACCATAATTTTCCGGATGATCTTTAAGGTAATTTATACATCTCTCCAACCATCTGTGCGTCATATGCATAGAATTACGGGCATAATTGTATTCACAGGGATAAGGCGTGCATTCATCAAAAGCCATAATGATGTCTGCCCCAATTTTTCTTTGAATTTCCATAGAGAACTCAGGAGAGAAAAAATGTGAAGAACCATCAATATGAGATTTGAATTTTACGCCCTCCTCCTTAATTTTACGATTATCTGACAAAGAATAGACCTGATAACCCCCGGAATCTGTTAAAATCGGCCTGTGCCAATTCATAAATTGATGCAAACCGCCGGCTCCCTCTAAAATATTCGTTTTTGGTCGAAGGTATAAGTGATACGTATTTCCCAGAATAATATCTGCATTGATATCGTTTTCCAGTTCCTTTTGATGCACTCCCTTAACCGAGGCTACTGTACCCACCGGCATGAAGATGGGTGTTTCGATCTTCCCATGGTCAGTCTCTAAAGTTCCTGCCCTGGCAGCGCTGTTGGCATCGGTTTGATGTATGGTGAAATTCATAGGGTCTGATCAACAACTCAGTTCTATCTGAATATTATACATTAAATCGGAAATTCATCATATCACCGTCCTGAACGATATACTCCTTTCCTTCTACAGCTAATTTCCCGGCTTCCTTCACTTTTAATTCGCTGCCAAAATGCACAAAATCGTCATATTTGATCACTTCAGCCCTGATAAATCCTTTTTCAAAGTCGGTGTGAATCACTCCCGCCGCTTGTGGTGCAGAATCACCAATATGTATGGTCCAGGCCCGAACTTCCTTCTCTCCAGCTGTAAAATAGGTTTGGAGATTCAATAATTTATAGGCCGATCTGATCAGTTTTGACACTCCGGGTTCTTCCAGTCCCAGATCTTCAAGGAACATTTGACGTTCTTCATATTCTTCTAACTCCATGATATCAGCTTCGGTGGCGACTGCCAAAACCAAAACCTCAGCATTTTCATCCTTAACCGCCTCTAAAACTTTATTGACATAGTCATTTCCATTAACAGCCGATGCCTCATCGACGTTGCAAACATATAAAACCGGTTTATCTGTAAGCAATTGCAAGGGAGTTATAAACTCTTCCCTTTCTTTTTCAGTAAAGTCAATCGCTCTGACAGAAATGGCAGCTTCCAAATTATCTTTTACCTTAGTCAAAAGATCCAATTCTTTTAAGGCGACCTTATCACCCGTTCTTGCCGCTTTTTTGACCTTATCTAATTTCTTTTCAACCGTTTCGAGATCCTTTAACTGCAATTCCATATCAATGGTTTCCTTATCTCTTATCGGATCAATACTCGCATCTACATGCACAATATTATCATTGTCAAAGCATCGAAGCACATGAATGATGGCATCTGTTTCTCTGATATTGGCAAGAAATTTATTCCCAAGACCTTCTCCTTTACTCGCTCCTTTCACAAGACCCGCTATATCTACAATCTCAACTGTAGCTGGTATGACCCGCTCTGGATTTACCAGGCTTTCAAGTTTTTCCAGTCTCTCATCAGGCACATTAACCACTCCAATATTCGGCTCGATGGTACAAAAAGGAAAGTTCGCTGATTGCGCCTTAGCGTTTGACAGACAATTAAATAAAGTCGACTTTCCTACATTGGGAAGTCCTACGATTCCTGCTTTCATTCTGTTATTTTTTTGGATTGCAAATATAGGCGAATATTATTGTTTTTTTGAGGAGAGTGATCGAATAATTCTTCCTTGATACCATCAGAATAATATTCAGAAAAAAAGACTGTTATAAAAACAGTCTTTACATATTAAATCGTTGAGAATGCGTTAAATCAGCATCCCTCCCGCTACAGTTTCATTCGTTCCAGAATCTATAAGGATAAAACTTCCTGTTTTTCTATTTCTTGAATATTCATCCATCATAATCGGTGCTGTCGAACGAAGCTTGACTTTGCAAATATCATTCATCTTGATCTCCTTGTCATCTACTATTCTACGGAGGGTATTCACATCAACTTTATACTCCACTTCAGTGATCATGGCCATAGGCTCATTAGAGGTGTGTTTCAGGATATATTTCGCTCTTGGACGCGCAGGATTTTCATTAAACCAGCAGATCATGGCAGAAAGCCGCTGATCCTTTACAGGTAAATTATTAGGTTTAACGATCATGTCTCCTCTACTAAGATCAATATCATCCTCAAGAGTGATCGCTATACTCATCCCTTCAAAAGCTTCTTTGACCTCCTCCTCATAACGATTGATCGATTTGATCTTCGATTCAAATCCGGAAGGCAAAAGTCTTACATCATCACCTACTCTGAATATGCCACCAGCCACTGACCCTGCATAACCTCTATAGTCATGATGATCCTCGTCCTGCGGTCTCAATACAGTTTGAACAGGAAACCTGGCATCCACCATATTGTTATCACTGGCGATATGCAAGGTTTCTAAGGTATGCAATAAGGGTGCATTTTGATACCAGGGCATATTTTCAGATCGATTCACCACATTATCTCCATTTAAGGCGGATAAAGGTATATAGCGTACATCTTTGATCATCATTTTTCCTGATAACTCCTCGTATTGCTCTACAATATCATCAAAGACTTCCTCTTTGTATTCAACAAGATCCATTTTATTTACACAAACAATGATATGCGAAATCTGTAATAAGGAGGCAATAAATGAATGCCTTTTAGTTTGCTCGATCACCCCTTTTCTGGCATCGATCAGCACCAAAGCAACATTTGCTGTAGATGCCCCTGTCACCATATTTCTTGTATATTGGACGTGACCTGGTGTATCCGCTATAATAAACTTCCGCTTTGGGGTTGTAAAATACCTGTAGGCTACATCAATGGTAATACCTTGTTCTCTTTCATCTCTCAGTCCATCTGTGAAAAGTGCCAGATCAACGGTTTCTAATCCCTTACGTTTACTTGTTTTTTCAACAGAAGCGATCTGGTCTTCAAAAATTGATTTTGAATCATAAAGCAATCTGCCAATAAGGGTACTCTTTCCATCATCAACACTTCCTGCTGTAGTAAATCTTAACAATTGATTTTTATCAATACTCATAATAATTTTCTTTTGCTTTTATCTTAAAAATACCCTTGTTTTTTCCTGTCTTCCATCGAGGATTCTGAACGCTTGTCATCAGCTCTGTTCCCTCTTTCAGTCTCTCTCATGGCAGCAACTTCGTTTACGATCTTTTCTAAGGTATCTGCTTCACTTTCAATTCCACCTGTAATAGTAATATCTCCAAGTGTTCTAAATCTCACTTTTTTGGTTACCACTTCTTCGTTTTCCTGCATGATCAAATACTCAGAAACAGGAATCCAACTGCCATTTCGCCAAACCACTTTTCTATCATGAGCAAAATACAAGGAAGGAATCTCAATATTTTCTCTGGTAATATAATTCCAAACATCCATCTCCGTCCAGTTACTAATCGGAAAAGCCCTAAAGTGCTCTCCTTGTCTCATGCGTCCATTGAAGATGTTCCATAATTCTGGGCGTTGATTTTTCGGGGTCCACTGTCCAAAATCATCTCTATGAGAAAAGAACCTTTCTTTGGCCCTGGCCTTTTCCTCATCGCGCCTTCCTCCACCAATGGCACAGTCTACCTGGTTATTTTCAATGGCATCCAGTAAGGTAGTGATCTGTAACTCGTTTCTGGTGGCATTTTTTCCTTGCTCCTCTACAACTCTGTTGGTATCAATAGCTTCTTGTACCGAACCAACCAATAGGGTTGCTCCTAATTTGCTGATCAGATCATCTCTGAATTGAATTGTTTCAGGAAAATTATGGCCAGTATCAATATGCATGAGTGGAAACGGGACCTTGGCCGGATAAAAAGCTTTTTTAGCGAGATGTGCCAATACAATAGAGTCTTTTCCTCCCGAAAATAAGATCACAGGATTTTGAAACTGTGCATAAACTTCACGCAGCACAAACACCGCCTCTGCCTCTAATTCATCTAAATAATTTAAAAAATACTTTGTCATATTTTTAATTTTGGTTTTATCTGATCATATATTTTCAAAACACATTCTTCAACTGTAAGACCATCTGTAATAATTTCAACATCAGGTGCTTCAGGTGCCTCATAGGGTGCATTCACCCCCGTAAAATCTTTGATTTCACCTGCTCTGGCCTTTTTATACAAGCCTTTGACGTCTCTCTTTTCGCACTCTTCTATCGAGGTATTTACAAAAATTTCGACAAAGTTATCATTTCCAACAATACGCACAATGTTTTCCCTATCTTTTTTGTAGGGTGATACAAAGGCTGCTAAAACCACAACTCCGGCATCTACCATTAAATTAGCCACTTCAGCAATTCTTCTAATATTCTCTTTCCGATCTTCGGGGCTAAATGTCAAGTCATTATTAATACCCTTTCTTATATTATCGCCATCAAGGGCATAGGTCTTAAAACCTTCTTCATGTAATTTGTGCTCTAAGGCATTCGCAATTGTAGATTTCCCTGATCCCGACAAACCTGTAAACCAAAGCAAGAAAGAATTCTGATCGAGTAACTTTTGCCTTTGTAACTTACTTACCGCATAATCATGTCTGATGATGTTTTCTTTCATATTTCTTTTACATTCTTTTCTGTTAATCCAAACCTACTTCTATGCCACATACGCTCATGCACGTAATAAAAGATCATCTTTGTAAATAACTCAGCCACCCCTATTTTCATTCCTGTCAAAGGATTCCCCGAAATCCACCAGGCCAATAGCATGGTATCTATTGTTCCCACCATCCTCCATGTGATCGTCTTACCGATATGGCGTTTTCGACTCTCTAATAATTTACCATCTTTGGTTAAATTTATTTTAAACCATACGCGTTCATGGAAATAGTACAGCAGCATTTTTGTCAGGACTTCCGTAAAACCAATTTTAAGACCCGTTAAGGGGTTTCCTGAAATTATCCATGATAGTAAGATGGTGTCAAGGGTCCCAATGATTCTCCAGGTAATCGCTTTGGCAAAATGTCTTTTACGAGACTGGTCCTTCATTTATTTCACAATAAACCATGGGTTGAGTAAATTCTCTTTGTTATATAAAAGTGGCTTATCCGTTTCTTTGGATATCACTTGTAAACCGACTGCTTCACAAATGGCCTGTCCCGCTGCAGTATCCCATTCCATGGTTGGCGCAAAACGAGGATAGACATCTGCTTTTCCTTCTGCTACCAGGCAAAACTTAAGAGAACTTCCTTTTGACACAATAGCTACCTTTTCATAAACATCCGATAATGAATTTACAAAAGTTTCAGTGGCTTCATTCATATGAGAACGACTCCCTACAACACGCACTAATTCAGTATCTGCATTTTTTGGACCAATTAAATTTGCGTCCATATCAAGATCTTCTACAATTACTTCATGCTGATCCAAAACAAATTTTCCTGCCTTTTTTCGAAGAACATCAGCCACATACAATTCCTTAGTGTCAGGAACGTAAATAACCCCTAACAAAGGTTTTCCTTGTTTAACCAAGGCTATATTTACTGTAAATTCACCGTTGCGTTTTACAAACTCTTTTGTACCATCCAGCGGATCCACGATCCAGCAAGTGTCCCAGTCTTTTCTTTCTGCGAATTCCAATTGCCTGTTTTCTTCACTGATAATCGGATGCGCTGTTTTGATCAAATAGGAATTGATCACATCATTACATTTTTTATCTGCTAAGGTCAAAGGAGAGTCATCATCTTTATACTCAACACCCAGATCCTCCTGAGCATAGATTTCCATAATGGCAGCACCACCTTCCACAGCAGCTTTCTACCGCAATCGCTAAATCTGCATTCATCATTTGTTGAGTTCTAAATATCTGTCCACAAAAGCTTTTATACCTTCTTTTATGGTAGTTGAGGGTTTAAAATCGATATAATCATACAGGCTTTGGACATCAGCATAGGTAGATGGCACATCGCCTGGTTGCAATTCTTTATACACTATTTTACCTTTCTTGCCCAATGCCTCTTCTACAGCATGCACATAATCCATCAGTGCTACGGGGCTATTATTTCCAACGTTGAAGAGTTGATAAGGTGCAGAGCTAATCGCAGGGTTAGGATCTTTAGGATCAAAATTCGGATTATTGGGCTTTGGAGGAAGTGGAATCAATCGTTTGACACTTTCAACGATATCATCTACATAGGTAAAGTCCCTACTCATTTTACCATAATTAAATACCTCAAATTCTCTATCTTCAACAATCGCTTTGGTAAATATATGCAGGGCCATATCTGGCCTTCCCCATGGACCATATACTGTAAAAAATCTTAGTCCTGTTGTTGGAATACCATACAACTGAGAATAAGAATGGGCCATCATTTCATTGGCCTTTTTACTCGCTGCATACATGGCCAAAGGATGATCAGTATGGTCACTTGTACTAAAAGGCACGTTTTGATTTAATCCATAAACAGAACTTGAAGAAGCATAGACCAAATGTTTAACCGGAAATGCCCGGCAAGCTTCCAGTATATTCAAAAAACCTGTGATATTGCTATCTACATATGAATGAGGATTGATCAAGGAGTAACGAACACCGGCTTGAGCCGCCAAGTTTACAGCATAATCAAACCTATATGTTTCAAAAAGATTTCTGATCTCATCCTTATCGGTAAGATCCAGTTTTACAAAAGTGATGTCACCTTCTAACGGGACATTATACTGAATCTGATCCGTATCAATATTCATATCCTGTAACCTTGCAAGTTTTAAGTTAGGATCATAATAGTCGTTAATATTGTCAATACCCACTACTTGATAGCCTTCCTTTATTAACAATTTGGAAAGATGATGCCCAATAAATCCGGCTACGCCGGTAACCAATACCTTCATATTTAATTCATTCTTGACATTTTACAATCGGCTATCTGCCATACCCTTTGCTAATATTGATTTAACATCAAACAATACGCTGTCCGCATGGACATGTTTTTTAAAATCAAATGATAAAAATTCTTTATGCGAGACAGCTAGCACCACTCCGTCGTACTTTTTATCAAATTCCGATTCAGCTCCTAACAAGTCGATGCCATATTCATGCTTTACTTCTTCTTTAGAGGCCCATGGATCAAATACATCAACATTGACACTATATGACTTTAATTCTTCAATGATATCAATGGCCCTTGAATTCCTGATATCCGGACAATCTTCTTTAAAAGTGATTCCCAACACAAGTACATTCGAGCTATGAATTTTCATTCCTTTTTTAATCATCAACTTAATGGTTTCCTGAGCTACATAAGGCCCCATACTATCATTTAATCTTCTTCCTGATAAGATAATTTCCGGATTATAACCTAGCTCCATGGCTTTGTGGGCCAAATAATAGGGATCCACCCCAATACAATGACCCCCTACCAGACCAGGTCTAAAAGGAAGAAAATTCCATTTGGTTCCGGCTGCTTCCAATACATCATTGGTATCAATATCCATTAACCTGAAAATTTTGGACAATTCATTCACAAAGGCAATGTTTATATCACGCTGTGAATTTTCGATCACTTTCGCGGCTTCCGCCACCTTGATACAAGGGGCTAGATGTGTTCCGGCAACAATGATGGTCTTATACAAATCATCCACTATTTTCGCAACCTCCGGTGTTGACCCTGAAGTTACCTTTAAAATTTTGGTGACGGTATGCTCTTTATCTCCCGGATTTATTCTTTCAGGCGAATAACCCAAATAGAAATCTTTATTAAAAGTTAAACCTGAATGATTTTCCAATATGGGCCTGCATTCATCCTCGGTCGCTCCCGGAAAAACTGTAGATTCATAGACTACGATATCTCCTTTAGATAATACCTTACCAACGGTTTCACTGGCCTTATATAATGGTGTAAGATCTGGTCGATTATTCTTATCAACAGGAGTAGGAACCGTAACCACATAAAAATTAGAATTTGCGATATCTTCTAACTGATCTGAAATCCATAAACCAGTTGACTTGAGATTTTAATACCTCATAGGAATTTACATTAACAGCTTCCAATTCCTTAGAAGTTGTTTCTAAAGTCACATCTTCATTAGCTCTTAATTCTTTAACTCGTTGTTCATTGATATCAAACCCAACCACTTGAAATTTTTTGGCAAATTCAACTGCCAAAGGCAATCCTACATACCCTAGACCAATAATAGCAATTTTTGTATTCTTCCATTTTTTTTATCTCATATTCAAACTTAATCTAAAAATCGTTCTAAGAATATAGGTAATATCTCCTTTTAACGACCAATTTTTTATATACTGTTTATTTATTTCAATTTTATCTTTCCAAATAACGGTATCATTGTAATGACCTGGATCTGGTTTGTGACGCCAAGAGCACTTCCTCATTTTTATACTTTAAGGTTGCCGGCCCCGTGATACCGGGCCTGAGACTTAAAATAATCCGATCTTCACCCTAGAGTTGATCTGCATATCCGGGTATATCTGGTCTGGGTCCCACTAAACTCATATCTCCAATCATTACGTTCCATAACTGAGGGATTTCATCGAGTTTAAAATTTCTTAAAAAGCGACCAAATCTGGTTATTCTTGGGTCATTTTTTAAGGTGATCCCAATAGAATCATCTCCCTCTTTCATGGACCTAATTTTGTACATCACAAAGAGCTGTCCGTGAAGACCAACTCTATTTTGGCTATATAAACCGAATTTCCCTGTAGATATTGTGGCTAGCACAAATAAAACCAACAAAGGAACGATCAAAATACAAAGACCAATAAATGAAAAAAAGAGATCAAACAATCTCTTTAAGAATTTTTGACTATTGTCTAAACCTTCCTTCATAGGATTCTTTTGGAGATAAAAATCAAAACTTTTTTCTCAATCTCTTAAGCCATGAACGTTTATCTTCCTCATGGTAGCCGTTTCCATATTTCCCATAACCATAGCCGTAACCGTAGCCATAGCCATAACCTCCTCCATATTTATTTTGAACTTCAAAATCATTTAATACATAGGAAATGTGTTTAACCTCTCCATTTTCATATTTTGTATCAATCATTTTAGGCATACCTCTCTGGGTATAGTTTTGCCTAATCATGTAAATAATCGCATCCCCATATTTAAACAATTCAAGCGCGTCAGCAACCAATCCAACCGGTGGCGTATCTATAACCACATACTCGTATTTTTCTTTTAATACTTCAAAAAGCGTCTGAGCTCGCTCAGAAATGAGCAATTCTGAAGGGTTAGGCGGTATCGGACCAGAAGTAATTATGTCTAAATTAGGAATCCCTGAATCCAAAGTAATATCCTCTAAGCGATACTCTCCAATTAAATAATTGACAACGCCCTTAGAATTATCAGCATTAAAATCAGTGTGCATTTTAGGTTTTCTAAGGTCCAGACCAACTAGAATCGTCTTTTTGCCACTCATGGCAAAAACGGTTGCCATATTTTCGGCGCAAAGTGTTTTTCCTTCTCCACTTACAGAAGAAGTAATAATAATCGTCTTAGATTGACTTTTAAACTGAAATAAGAATTGGATATTTGACCTTAAAGCTCTAAATGATTCCGAAATTGTAGAGTTTGGCCTTCTATGTACCACCAATCTATCCTTATCGTAACGATTCTTACCAATCACACCTAAAACGGGTATTTTATAGGATTTTTCAATTTCTTCTACGGATTGGATCTTATTATTAAGGCTTTCTTTGGTCAGTACAAACAACATACGGCAACATAGCTCCTGCCATTAAAGCAATCAGATAATTAAAAGATTTTTTTGGTTTAATAGGTAACCTGACCAACATCTTTAGCCTGATCTAAGGTTTTTATATCTGAAACATTAGCGGCAATAGCCGTTCCTGCCTCATAGCTTTTCTGTTTTAAATAATTATAATTGGCTTCAGTGATGTTATATTTCCTCTGAAAATTAAGCAACTGTTGCTCTTTAGGATTCAAGCGACTTAGTTTCGCATTTGAAGAAGCCATCCTTCGATTGATACTGTTCAGATTGTCTTGGGTAATATTCTTTAAGGAATTGATCTGTTCCAATAGAATTTGTCTTTCCAATTTGATCTCATCATTTACCCTGATCAATGGTGGATAAGACGGTTTCACCCTTTTTTCAAGACCTTCTCGGGTCTTGGCCAATATCATTAAATTATTCACACTTGTAACAATACCAGGATCCTCCATGTTAATTAATGCCGGCGCAGGAATATGATCACTGTCAATGATATTATTATTTTGCAAATAATTTTCCAGGTTATTGAGATATTCAATACGCTGCAAGATTTTTTGGGACTCCTGATCAAGTTCAGTGACTTCATTTAACAATACCGTCCCCTCCATGGAAAGGTTATAAATATTATTCTTTTGTTTATAATCACCAAGATTTGTCTCAATATTTTTAAGGCTATTGGCTTCAACCTGAAATAAGGTGTCAATATACTCCTGCGTTTTTAAAGCGTATTTTATTTTCTGTGCCCTTTGATCCTTATCCAATACATGGACCGTTGTATTCAGAAAATCTTCAATTTTCCTTTTATTCTCTCCCTTAAAACTCAGCTCAAGAATAGAAGTTCCTTTTTTTAAGGTACTTACTTCTATCTTTTGATATTTCTTAACAACGTTATCAAAATTATTAAATCTTACAAAATATTCTTTACCTGTCAAATCAACAGATGCTTCATTTTTGCTTATACGGAAACTAAATAATGGCGTTTCAATCATTTCATTTAAACGAAAGACCTCCGTAAATTCTTCTTCTTCAGGTACGAAATTTCTCGTCTTCTTAAGCGTGTAATTGATCAAGGTATTTTTCTCGTCATCCATTTCAAATGAAATTTCTACCTTCTCATTCTCCAAAAATTTTAATTTAATGTCGGTGTTTTGTAATTGGTATTTTAAGGTATCTATTTCTATTGTAAAAGGAGCCCTTCCATAAATATCTTGTTTTTGAAACCTTCCTTCAACAAAATAATCTATCGTTAAATTTAATTTATCTACAACCTTTTCATTGTGTGTCCTTGATTTTAAAATGGTTATAATCGTTTCCACCCTGTCGCTGGGCCCACCCCAGTTAAAGGCAATATTGGTACTTGAAGAAAATAAAGGGTTCTGTTCATCAGTGACAGTAATAAGGGTCTGAAGACTATATATTTTTTTAGATACCGTATTTACAATCTTGGCAATGACCAAAGCCATAAATATGGTTACAAGAAATAATTTCCAATAACTTATAATTTTAAAAACATATTCCTTTATATCAAAGGATTGTAGTTCCAGATCAAACTTATTCTGCTCTTTCATTTATTCTTACAAGGTATTTATCAATAAAATTGTCGTCGTAACTAACGACAAAACTGCAATTAGAGAAGTAATTGTTTGCATACCTGAGGTTCCTGTGCCCCAGGCTTTTTGTTTTAAGGGTTGCACATAAACGATGTCATTAGGTTGGATAAAGAAATTATCTGAATCAAAAGTGTTGATATCCAACATATTTATTTCATATTCTTTAGTTTCCTCCAGATTCTTTCGATACACTTTCACATTTTTTCTATTACCTGTAATTTGAATATCTCCTGCTGCAGCTAATGCCTGTACAAGGTTCACTTGGTTTAAATATAAAACTTGAGTACCTGTCCTTACCCACTTCTCCAATAACGGTAAACCTTATTCCTGCCAATTTTACGTTGATAAATACATCATCCGGGTTTTTAAAATAAGTCTCAAATTCCTTTTCAAGTTTTCCGAGCACTTCATTCGTGGTATATCCCAAAACATTGATGTCTCCTAAATAAGGTAACCTGATATTACCGTGCTTATCTACGGTATAACCTCTAAAATATAAAGTTTGCTCAGAAAATTGATTTGCATTAACATTTTACATCCACTAGGAGTTGAAGAAAATAAAGCGACCAATTTCTCATCGGAAGATTTGATCTGAATATCCAACAGATCATTTACCTGTAAGCGATAGGGCTCGTCTTGAATTTTTTTTAACGAATCATTTTCTGCAAGATCTCCTTGAAAATAAATCTGGTCTTTTAGGGGTATACATGATGTGAACATGACAAATAGCAATAAAACAGCTATAATCTTCCTCATAATATCATTTTTGAGTCAATGGCAAATATAAATTTAAAATTATTACTACAATAATTTTTCTTTCTAATTTAGCAAACAAAAATAGCGTTTTGTTATACCCTGCCAAGGCCTTTCTTACTTTTTTAATCAACTCAAAAAACCAGTACGGAGTTCATTCTCCTTTTCTCTTTGACTATATGACCAAAGGTCTTAAAAACCAAGGTGATATAAAGTTGGATCATATGGTATCCCTTAGAAAAGAATTGGTTCAAAACAAGCTTGACATTGAGGTGACAGATTTTGGGGCCGGTTCGAAAGTATTCAGAACAAATAAAAGAAGTATTGCTGATATCGCTTCGAAAGCTGGAATTTCAAAAAAACGAGGAAGATTACTTACTAAAACAGTTGCTTATTTTAAGCCGAAGCATATGTTGGAAATTGGAAGCTCTTTGGGTATGTCAACCTGTTATATGGCTTCTGGAAATACTGAGGCGAAAATCACTACGTTGGAAGGTTGCCCTGCAATAGCGAAAATCGCAAAGGAGAATTTTTTTAAATTAGGTTTTAACAATATTGACATGGTAGTGGGTCAATTTGAAGACACACTTGATTCGATTATCAAGGACAAAACCTTCGATTTGATCTATTTTGATGGAAATCACCAAAAAGAACCCACCATTGCCTATTTTGAAAAATGCCTAAAAACGGCCCATGAGGATAGCGTTTTTATTTTTGACGACATCCATTGGACAGCAGAAATGGAGGCAGCCTGGGACCATATCAAGAATCATAAAAAAGTGACACTAAGTGTGGACACCTATAAATGGGGGCTTGTTTTCTTTAAGAAAGGAAGGGTAAAAGAGCATTTTACCTTAAGAATTTAACTTTTACGACTCCCCTTTTTAGTCATTCTTTACAGGAATATGCCTATTTTTGACCTTTTTAAAATTTACACATGAAGATCTATACAAAAACCGGTGACCAGGGAAAAACATCTCTCTTTGGCGGCACAAGAGTAAAAAAAAATAACCTTAGAATTGATGCCTACGGCACGGTAGATGAATTGAATTCTCATATCGGCTTGATCAGGGACCAACTTAAAGATACAGATCTGATCAGTGACTTGATCAGAATTCAATCTAAATTATTCACTTTAGGAGCCATGCTGGCTACGCCTCAGGATAAAGAAAAACTAAAAAATGGTAGCGATCGATTAAAGATAGAAAAGATACAAGCGGAAGAAATTCAGTTTTTAGAAGACAAAATGGACCTTATGGATCAAACTCTTGAGCCCATGACGCACTTTATTCTGCCTGGAGGTCATAGCGTTGTGTCATTCTGTCATATTGCCCGCTGTGTTTGCAGGCGTGCTGAACGAATAACAGTGGAACTAGCTGACAACGAAACGATTGATATCCATATTTTGATCTATTTAAACCGCCTGTCTGATTATTTATTTGTGTTGGCACGGAAATTGACTAAGGATTACAAGGTGGAGGAAATCCCTTGGAAAGGCTGATATTATAGGGCTATTGGGAAGCCTGATCCCATTAAAAAAATACGTTCTTTTGACAGCTGAAAAATAGTGCTTAAAAAGCTTGGATTTTTCAGTAAAAAAATTACTTTTGCATTTCAAATTAAATAATATTCAATTATGTATTGGACGTTAGAATTGGCATCCTATTTAAGTGATGCTCCTTGGCCAGCAACAAAAGACGAGCTGATTGATTATGCAATAAGAACCGGAGCACCATTGGAGGTTGTAGAAAACTTGCAGGCGCTCGAAGATGAGGGTGAAAGTTACGAGATCATCCAAGAGATTTGGCCTGATTATCCAACGGATGAAGATTTCCTTTGGAATGAAGATGAATACTAAAAAATAAAAGTCTCCTTAAGAGGCTTTTTTTTTTATGTTGAAGCTTCTATAGTATTTGCCACTGTAAACCATGAAGAAAAATAATTACCGAGACCCAATCGGTTATAATAACACATATCATTATGAGTTTTTTAAATTCAGTATTGAAAGCTTTTGTTGGAGATAAGAAGAAAAAAGATCTCAAGCTTTTACAACCCCTAGTAGATAAGGTAAGATCCTTTGATCAGGAAATGTCTCAATTATCAATCGATGAACTTAGAGGAAAGACAGCAACTTTTAAAAAGAAAATCGGAGAGGCGATCCAACCTTTTGAAGACCAGATTGACGCGCTTCACAAAGAAATTGAAACTGCAGGGATCGATAGAAAAGAAGCTATCTATAAGGAAATTGACCAATTGAAAGACGAAGCTTATGAGGCTTCTGAAAAGACATTGAATGAGATCCAGCCTGAAGCATTTGCGGTGATGCGCGAAACAGCCAAAAGATTTTCTGAAAATACTACCTTAAAAGTGAAGGCGACAGCCTTTGACAGAGAGCTATCGGTTCACGACTATGTGACACTAGATGGCGATGATGCCATATGGTCCAATACGTGGGATGCGGCAGGGAAACCCATTACCTGGGATATGGTGCACTATGATGTACAATTGATTGGTGGGGCCGTTTTACACCAGGGTAATATTGCAGAGATGATGACGGGTGAAGGAAAAACACTTGTGGCCACCTTACCTATTTATTTAAATGCATTAACAGGTAACGGGGTTCATGTAGTGACCGTTAACAACTATCTGGCAAAGCGTGATGCCGCCTGGATGGGACCTATATTTGAATTTCATGGTCTAAGCATTGACTGTATTGACAACCATAAACCTAACTCTGATGAAAGAAGGGCAGCCTATTTGGCTGATATTACCTATGGCACCAACAATGAATTTGGATTTGATTACCTAAGAGATAATATGGCACATTCGCCAAAGGATCTTGTGCAAAGACCTCATAACTATACGATTGTTGATGAGGTCGATTCTGTTTTGGTTGATGATGCCAGAACACCATTGATCATTTCGGGAGCTATCCCTCAGGGGGATCGACATGAATTTAACGAGTTAAAACCGAAAGTTGACCAACTGGTCAGTATGCAAAACAAGTACCTGATCGGAGTGTTGGCTGAGGCCAAAAAATTGATCTCAGAAGGCAACACCAAAGACGGTGGCTTTCTATTGTACAGGGTTTTTAGAGGTATTCCAAAAAACAAGGCATTGATCAAGTTTTTGAGTCAGGAGGGCATCAAGCAACTTTTACAAAAAACGGAGAACTTCTATATGCAGGACAATAACCGTGAAATGCCTAAGGTTGATGAGGAACTACTTTTTGTTATTGAAGAAAAGACCAATTCTATTGATCTAACAGATAAAGGAATTGCACATTTATCGGGAGATAACGAAGAACATTTCTTTGTGTTACCTGATATGGGCATCGAAGTGGGTAAAATTGATGCCAAAGAAATTTCAGTTGAAGAAAAAGCCAAAGAGAAAGAAGAGTTATACCGAGACTTCAGCATCAAAAGTGAGCGTATTCACACCTTAAATCAGTTGCTTAAAGCTTATAGTCTGTTCGAAAAAGACGTTGAATATGTGATCATTGAGGATCAGATCAAGATTGTGGACGAGCAAACTGGTCGGGTTATGGATGGACGTCGTTATTCTGATGGTTTACACCAGGCACTGGAGGCAAAGGAAAATGTAAAGATCGAGGCCGCAACCCAGACGTTTGCTACGATTACCCTGCAAAATTATTTTAGGATGTACCGTAAATTGTCTGGTATGACCGGTACGGCCATCACAGAAGCTGGTGAATTTTGGGAGATCTATAAACTTGATGTGATTGAAATTCCAACCAACATGCCTTTGATCAGAGATGATCGTGAGGATTTGATTTTCAAAACAAAAAGAGAAAAATACAATGCGGTGATTGACGAGATCAATAATTTGGTCGATGCACAAAGACCTGTTTTGGTAGGTACTACTTCGGTAGAGATCTCTGAATTGTTGTCGAAAATGCTTTCAATCAGAAAGATCCCGCATAATGTATTGAATGCAAAACTCCATAAAAAAGAAGCCGATATTGTAGAATCAGCAGGTAATCCTGGTGTTGTGACCATTGCCACCAACATGGCTGGTAGGGGTACCGATATTAAATTATCTGATGATGTTAAAACCGCGGGTGGTCTAGCCATTATTGGTACGGAAAGACATGATTCACGTCGCGTTGACCGACAGTTAAGGGGTCGGGCCGGACGTCAGGGAGATCCGGGATCTTCTCAATTCTATGTCTCACTTGAAGATAATTTAATGCGTCTGTTTGGTTCAGAAAGAATCGCCAAGATGATGGATAAAATGGGACTAAAAGAAGGAGAAGTGATCCAGCACTCTATGATCTCAAAATCCATTGAAAGGGCACAGAAAAAAGTAGAAGAAAACAACTTTGGTATTCGTAAAAGACTACTTGAGTATGATGATATCATGAACGCCCAAAGGGAGGTGATCTATAAACGAAGAAGACATGCTCTATACGGAGAACGTCTTCAGGTTGACATTGTCAATATGATCTATGATACCTGTGATGCGATTGTATTGAACAATAAAATGAACAATGATTATTCAAATTTTGAATTTGAATTGATCCGTTTTTCGTCTACCACTTCTCCATTTAGTAAAGAAGAGTTTGAGACCAAGGATGAAAGAGAACTTGTAGATGAACTTTTTGATGTGGTCTATAAACATTACCAGGGGAAAATTGAAAGAAGCGCCATTGCCGCCTTCCCGGTGATCAAAGATGTATATGAAAAACAAGGTGACAGGTACGAACGTATTGTGGTACCATTCACCGATGGTATCAAGACCCTACAGGTAGTGACCAATTTGAAGGATGCTTATGAGAGTCAGGGTCAAAAACTGGTAGAAGATTTTGAGAAGAATATCACTCTTGCCATTATTGATGATACCTGGAAGGACCATTTGAGAAAAATGGATGACCTAAAGCAATCTGTACAGAATGCAACCTATGAGCAAAAAGATCCGTTGCTGATCTATAAATTTGAGGCCTTTGAATTATTTAAAGGAATGCTTGAAAAGGTAAATAAAGAGGTCTTGTCATTCTTGTTTAAAGGTGAATTGCCAAGTCAAAGCCCACAACAGGTGTCTCAGGCTCGTGAACAGAAACAAGAAAAAGTGCAGTTGAGCAAAGCCGAATTTAACAGCCCAACTCAGCAGGCGCAAACAAATCAGACAGAGCCACAGCAGATTACCGAGACCATTGTAAGAACTGAACGTAAGATCGGAAGGAATGAAAAAGTGACCATTAAAAACATTGCTACCGGAGAAGCCAAATCAGTCAAATATAAACAAGCCATCCCACTTATTGACAAAGGTCAATGGGTGATCACTTCGGATCATTAAAAAGTGAAAAGCTCCCTAAAGAATTTAGGGAGCTTTTTTTATGCTTTCTTTTCTGACATAGAATTCAATAGCTTAGAAACTGTCAAAGACCTGTTGATTTTATCTGTTTCCGTTCTGACAAAACTATCTATAAAAAATAGTTCTTTGGGAATTTCATACTTGGCAACAGAATTGGAGAGCTCCTTATGGAAATTTTGAATACGATCTAAAATTGTCTCACTTTCATTTCCTTCTATCACGAGCGCTACTTTTTCGCCCAGACTTCTATCCGGAATACCATAAATAAAGTATTCACTGTCTATTAGGTTCTTATACCTTGCCTCTAATAATTCAGGAAACAGCTTGATGCCTCCGGAGTTGATCACATGGTCATATCGGGCAATCCATGTAAAAGAATCCTCAGCTTTAAGATCAACAATATCATTGGTGACCAGGATCTCAGAGGAAATATGCGGTGCCTTGATCAGTAAACATTGTCTGTCATCAGTTGACAAACCCACTCCGGGTAAAGCCGTATAGACCATTTCATTGCCCCTACCCCCTGCAGCTTTATTAAGAGGACTTAAAGCAATATGGGTAATGGTTTCCGTCATCCCATAGGTGGCAAATATTTTTGTGTTTAACGACGATATTTTATTTAAAATAGTCTCTGACACCTGCCCTCCACCCACAATCAGCGTCCTGATATTTTCTAGATCGTTAATGCTGTTATACAGCTGCAAAGGGACCATAGCCGAAAAATCGTAGTGATTTTGCTTGGGGATATCAGGAGTTGAACTTGGCGCAATTACATCCAGATGCCAGCCCATGATCATTGACCTGACCAGCATCATTCTTCCAGCAATATAACCCAACGGCAAACATAACAAAGCTCTCGAGCCTGCTCCCAAATCAAAAAATGTTGCTGTAGCTCTTGCGGAATTGATCATATGTTCACGACGCAATACTATGATCTTAGGCTTACCTGTTGATCCTGAAGTTTTCATTTGTAACTTGCCGGATGCACCAAACCATTCATGTATAAATGCAGTTAATTCAGGATAATATTCTGATGCAAAATCTATTATTTCCAGATCAGAAGTAAAGGAATGACCATTCCACATAAATTCTTTATGCCACAATTTAGCTTTCATCTGACTCGGGCGCTTGACTTATTCTTCCAAACAATTTATCCTTCCAATTGATCCAGCCATATTTTTTTGACAAAGATAAAATCACCAAAGGATATATGATAAAAACCGGTAAAAACATATACATGCTCAAAGTGGGTTCTGAAACGTCTTTAAAAAGGGCTTCTGTTTGAAAGGCTGCCCAATTCACTGTCACAAAAACTGCAGCTACTATATTATTTGCAGCATGCATACCAAGCGCCAATTCAGAGCCTTCATCCATTAAAGTAATGATACCAAACAAAAATCCTGTCCCTATATAATAGAGCAAAATAATATAACCTAGCTTCTCGATCTCTGGATTAAAAGCATGCAACAAGCCAAATCCAATAGAAGTAAAAAGAAACGGGACAGCTGCACTTTTGAACCAAATACCAATTCCCTGCATCAAATAACCCCTAAATAATAATTCTTCAAAACTAGTTTGCAAGGGAATAAAAACAAAAGCCACGACCACCAATATAGCAAAGGGAATGGGTTTGAAATTATAGACAAAATTATCCGGTGCCATCAGGTAATCGATAAACAAAAAGCCTATTGATATTAAAAACCAAAGACCAAATCCAAAGAAAATCCTGTTCCAGTCTATTTGCTTCCTAGAAGTAATCAAACTAGTAATACTTCTCATATGTATCTGCTTGACCGAAAAAAGCAAAGCCATCAACCCGAAAACAAACATAAGAAGGATGGCAAACAAATAGAGGTTAGAATTTATTCCAAGATCAGCAAAAGCATTTTGTGAACTCTCTATCAATTGGAACATGTCATCGGACTGATTAAAAGCTACCATGAATATAGGAATGACCCCTAGCAGCTGCCATCCTATAAATACAACTACGACTGTCAGCAGGTACCTCCACCATTCATTTTTACCTTTATAAGCCTGTTCTATAAAATTCATATAATCGGATTAATTATTCGCTAAAAATAGTACTAATCACCAAGAAAATCCATGAGATCACCCCATTTTTGTTTATGATCATAATGCAAGGCTCCTTCGCTTACATATAAAGGTGAGTTTATATTATTGTCAAATAAGCTTCCCGTACCAAGGCCCTGAGGCATATCATTGCTCAAAGTATAACAAAACTGCGCTATGGCATTCAAACCTATATTACTTTCCAAGGCCGAAGTGATCCACCAACCTATCCCTAGATCATCCGCAATTCTAATCCAGTCTTTACTTCCTTGAAATCCTCCGATTAAACTGGGCTTTAAAATAATAAATTGTGGCTGAACCTTTTTTAACATAGCTCTTTTTTCCTCTGTACGCAGTATACCGATTAATTCCTCATCGAGTGCGATGGGTATAGGGCTCACTTTACACAGATCTGTCATGAGCCCCCACTGTCCTGCTTTAACAGGTTGCTCAATGGAATGTATCTCAAAGGTAGCTAACTGTCTTAATTTACTCATGGCATCTTTTTCCGTAAACGCACCGTTGGCGTCAACGCGCAATTCCAACTGTGAAGGGCTGTAATCTTTTCTGATGCTCTGAAGGATATCTAACTCGGTCCTAAAATCAATGGCCCCTATCTTCATTTTCAAAGTGGTAAATCCTGCTTCGAGTTTCTCAGAGATCTGCTCCTTCATAAATTGCTCATCGCCCATCCAGATCAAACCATTGATGGAAATATGATCTTTTCCTCGGCTAAATTCAGATGGAAACAGTTCAAAACTATTCTTGGCCTTAAGGGATAAAAAAGCTTGTTCCAGACCGAATTGAATGGATGGGAACTCTATAAGTTCAGGATATAATTTTTCAAAACCCCAATGAATATGCTCACATAACCACACTAATTTTTCCTCATAGTCTGGCCTGTCATCACAACTTAAACCCCGAAAAACACCGCACTCTCCTACTCCAATACCATCAGCAGATTTAAGGACTAAAAAATAGGTTTCTTTTTGATGCAGCACCCCCCTGGAGGTTCCTCCTGGTCTTTTAAAATCAAGCAGGTATTTATAAAAATAAGCTTCTATGAGATAATGATTTAATGATGTAATGATACAATTTCATGACAAATATATGCTATTTAAAACAGGACAGCATATAACAGAAAATGATAAATAAAACATTTTTTGTATCTTTAAAACATTAGAATACTCAGTATATCAAACGATTAAGCTATGAAACCCCTACTGTTATTCCTCTTATTATTGACCCATTCACTACATGGGCAAGCCTTACTAATGGAAGTTTTACCACTGTCAAACGCAAAAGTTACCTTTAAAAACGTGCATGAAGTTATCGGTGATACCAAAACAGACCTCTGTACTAAAGCAATAAATTGGTTCGAAAATGAAGCAATTCCAATAGAAATCAATGAACCTCTAGACGATACACATCATTATTTTTCAGGCTCCTATTCGTTTAAAACGCTATGGGGACCTAATGACTTCCCTGAATTATATAAGGAAGTCCGATTAACGATCAATCTAACCATAAAGAACGAACGGTATCAATATGAAATATCGAAGTTTATCGTATATGAAGCGAATCAGTCCACACAATTGGAAATCTATAAATTGGACAATAAAAAACTTTATAAATACAATAAGGCCTTTTATCAGCGTATTAGCACTGAGATCAATAACCTAATCACAAGCTTAGTGAAAACGATGGATGAATCATAAAATGCAACAATTTATTACATCATATAAATCAATACATCATTAAATCACTACATCATTAAATCACTACATCATTAAATTTTTCACTACATCATTATCCTAGCCGCCCAGCCTCCGCCTGATACCATATGAATCGGAATGATCGTGTTTTGATTTACTTCAATGACCTCTTTTTTATAGTCCTGAGCATGGTGCATAGCATTTACTCCGTCTTTCATTATTTCCATGGTATAGGTTCCAGCCGATAGAAAATCGAGCTTTAGCTCAAAATCACGTGGACTATCATCTGTCATTCCGCCTAAGTACCAATTTTTTCCATGTCGCCGTGCTACCAAAACATAATCAGCTACTTTAGCCTCAAGTACCTCGGTTTCATCCCAGGTTGTAGGAATACTTGTCATAAAATCTACTGATTCCTGCTCTTTTTTATACCTCGTGGGTGATTCGCAGAGCATCTGTAAGGGCGCTTCATACACCACATACATGGCGAGTTGATGACAGCGTGTTCCCAAAGCCATGGGGCGTGTAAAGCTGACGGCATAATTCCTGGCATGTGCGTTATCCATGGCTCCCGGAGTAAAATCCATGGGACCGGCAGCCATCCTGATAAAGGGAATGGTCACATTGTGCTCGGGGCTGATATCCGCACTCCATTTGTTGTTTTCATTGCCTTTGACCCCCTCATAATTGATCACATTGGGCCATACTTTTTCAATACCTGCCGGCTTAAAAGCGCCATGGTAATCTACCAGCAATTGTAAACCAGCCGCTGTAGAGGCAATCCTTTCATAGGAGGAAACCATATACTGATCATTTCTTTGCATAAAATCAACTTTGATCCCCTTTACGCCCCAAGCAGCATAAAGCTCAAGGATCTCATCCGTATTTTCATCCAAAGGTTTCCATAAAACCCATAAAATAATTTCCACTCCTTTCTCTTTCCCATAGGCGATCAGTTCTTTGATATCAATATCCGGATTCGCCTCCAGGATTTCAGTAGTTGATTTGGTCCAGCCTTCATCGAGTATGACGTATTCGATCCCATTATCCGCAGCAAAATCAATATAATATTTATAGGTTGCTGTATTGAGACCCGCTTCAAAGTCTACTCCGTAAATATTATTCGCATTATACCAGTCCCAGGCTACTTTTCCAGGTTTGATCCAGGAAGCATCTTTAATTTTTGATCGTCCTGACAATTGGGTCACTAGATTCGACTCCAGGAAAACTTTATCATTATCAGCTATCATAAAAACCCTCCAGGGATAGGCCCTGCTACCCGAAACTTTGGCAATATAATCAGCCTCTTCTTCTAAAATTTGATTCCTGTCTGGTGAATTCTTTTCGTTATCAACAGCTTTCAATACATATTTGGGAAAATCAGCTTTTAAAATACCATTTGCCTCATGTCTTAAAAACATACCGGGATAATCATGCAGGGAAGCTTCCGTAAACAACACTTTAGCTGTCTTGTCTTCAAACATTACTGGTAAACTGCAAAAATCATTTCGCTGCAGATCAGCCAAAGGTTGATAAAGGTAAATTCTTTCATTATGCGAGTACATGGATTCTTCTTTTGGGAAAAAAGTACTTGACCCTTGTGGGAATTCAAGAGTCAGCTCTTCCTTATAAACTTCCTGGGTCTTTTTACTCAAATCATTAAATCTATACGCCACGCCATCATTATATACGCGAAATACCAGCTGGTAAGCCCCTTTAAAGTCTAAGATCATTTCATTAAATTTACTTTCGATGCGTGCATCCCTATGGGCTATTTGTGGCTCAAACAATTCCTCTCTGGCAGCCACTTTTACTTTCCTAACAACAGGTTTAGCGCCCAAGATCCGTTCCTTATCCATGGTCATGGAAATGATGGCCTTATCTATCACAATGCTTTTATCAAGAGATACAGTCCAGCTGATATGATCTTCGGTATTTACTTGTAGGAGAATTCGTCCATCCGGTGATCTTACCGGATCAATTTGAGCCAAAAGAGGCGCTTTACAAACAAACAAAAAAAGAAAAAAGGCAATGGATTTAATCGATGAAATAGAAGACATATCAATATTATTTGAAGCGAAACATAAATATAAAAAATCTCTTTCATTAAGCTTCACAATATTCCAATTAACAATTATATTTGTGTGCTCAATATGCCTTAAAAAGAAATATTTCAATGCCCTCGTAGTTCAACGGATAGAACAAAAGTTTCCTAAACTTTAGATCTAGGTTCGATTCCTAGCGAGGGTACAATAATTAATATTTTATTAGGATTGAGTTTTGATAAGAACTCTGAAATGGTATGGGTAAAACCAAAAAAACATGATTTTTTTAAGGAAATTGGTTTGACTATATCATCCTCTGCAACCTATTCTGAATTCTTCAAATACTGATCTAGTGGATCCAGCATGTTACCTGCGCTTCTTAGCTTTTCTGAAAGTGCCTGGGCTTCAGCAATCATCTCAGATGTAAGTCCCTGAGTGGTTGTAATATTTTTCTTGGCCAGGTTTTGTGGCGAAGGATCCATCATGGCAGACTGCAAGAGCAGCGCTAAACCAGCGACCTTGTTTTCTTTTACACCATCTCCGCGAATATACAGCATGCCCAGATTACCCACTGCCAGAGGATCTCCTTGTACCGACGCCTTGCGATACATGTCATTGGCTTTAGCGAAATCAACAGCAGTACCCCGACCATTTTCATAAAGCACCCCAAGGTTATACTGCGCCGCTGAACTCCCTTGAGCAGCTGCTTTTGCATACCAAACTACTGCTTGCTGATTATCTTTGGCCACTCCAATACCCTGTTCATACATCACTCCTAGATTGAATTGAGAATCCATATGACCTTCCTTGGCAGCCGCCAGAAACGACTTATAGGCCTTCGGCATGTCATTGACTTCAATGGCAGCGATTCCGGCCTCAAAATTTGCATTTTCCACTGTTTGTGCCTGAATTTCTAATGTGAATACCGTCATGATAAGGAGGCTGGTCACCAGGCCTAATATGTTGAATCTTGAAACTTTCATTTTGTTTAATTTATTAATAAATCGGCTATCCGGTAAAAATAGGCAAAAAGTTTAGAGCAATATAGACTCTAAACTATTACTGATGTAAATGGCCATGTATAAAATCGGTTATTTTCTGGAACGATCCTTTTGATTCAGACATCTGCAGATTATTAATCTTAAAAACGTGTCACGTTAGTGAAACTAAATAGGTTTTAGCTACACATTTTTTTTGTTAAAAAAACAGTTTTAATTTATACGTTCTTTGGTTTAGAATTGATTCGCCTAATTTTATGATCATTTTTTTCTGAAAAAGTTATTTAATCAATATCTTTATAAATCATATATAAACACAGTATCAAAAATTCTAATCTAACCTAATTCATAAAAGTAAAATTTTAGCATCATGAAAAATCCAATCAAAATTTTCACGAGTTTAGTCGTTTTCCTATTTGCTTATAACCTTTCCTTTGCACAGGTCAATTCCGACTATGACAAATCAACTGATTTTTCTAAGTATAAAACCTACACTTTTGCGGGTTGGCAGAAAAACAGCGATCAATTATTAAACGATTTAGATAAAAAAAGGGTTTTAGAGGCCTTTAAAGCAGAATTTGCAAGTCGCAATATGACCTTGGTAACTGAAAATGGAGATGCCGCCGTTTCTCTTTATTTAGTGATTGATAACAAAACCAGCACAACAGCCTATACAAATTATACTGGAGGTATGGGATATGGCGTTGGAATGGGCCGAGGTTGGGGCATGGGAGTTGGTGGTGTAGGCCTCGGAAGTTCAACAACTACCTACAGCAATGATGATTATAAAGAAGGAACCCTGGTCGTTGATCTATATGATGCAACAAGCAAAACATTTGATCTGGCAAGGGACCATGCAAAGTGTTGTAAGCGATAAAACCTCAAAAAGAGACAAAACAATTCCAAAGAAAATAGGTAAATTGATGGGGAAATTTCCTGTTGACGCTAGTAAATAATTCAAATTAAAACAGTCATTCTACTACTTTTTTTGATTAAGTGTATTTGGCAAATCTTGACCTCGTCCTGATTTTTGTTTACTTTAATGTGTAAGCCTATTTAAACTCAACCTTATGCCCAAAAATGGGTATTTCCAGTCCGACAATAAATCGCCATCTATTGGCAGTTATACTTGCAGGGTCATCATTATTAGGGATTTCAATTTCCGGATCAGGAAAATCAACGGGTCGATCAAAGTCTGTTGATGCTGTTGAATAGGTTGAACCAAGTACCAATTCGGCCCAACTCATTTTGAGTTGAATCCCGAATCCATAATGATAATAATCAGCGTCGAAATTGGTATCCTTACTTTTCTTGGCTATTAGATCAAAGATATTGGCGTTTGAGACCATAGGCGAGAAATCCGTTCCTGCACTGGCATAAAAACTAACTTTTTCACTTGCATAAATTTCAACACCTACACCAAAATTGATGACTGATCTAAGTTCCTCCTTGAAAGAAAAGGAAATAACATTTCCTGAATCGTCAATAACAGGAATAGTCAAACGGTCATATTCACTTACTTTTCCATGCCAGTCCACCTTTAAATGGATTTTACTTTTACCAATGGGTAGACCTGCACCAACAGAAATCGCTAAAGGTTCTTTTCTATCTGCATTTAAATCATCCCAGTCAGCATATTCAAAAATATCATTACCTCCTCCAATGCCCGAGAGCACTTCTTTAAATTCCAATTCTCCACTATCATAAAGTTCCAGATAAGGCAGGTCTATGTTTAATCCGAGATCCACTTTAGACAATTGCCAGGCCAGGCCTATCTTCCAAAAAATACCATAGGAATTTTGACTAAAATTTATCTCATTATCATATGCAGCAGCGTTTGACTCTGTATCCAGCCGGGAATAATTGAGTTTATAACCCCCTTTATAGTCATATATAGAAACAAAAGTTGACACACCTATACTAAAGTTATCTTTCAGCTTGGTGGCCCAACTGAGACCCAGCCATTCATCAGTCTCACTATCACCAAGCTTCAGTTCAGCTAAAAACCTTTCAACATTGTCAAACTCGTCTAGAACAGTTTCATCTATTTCTCTGGTAAAACCCAGATCGACCGAAGATTTCCTACGTGACAAAACCGAATAGGCAAATTTATGTTTCTCAGACTCCCCTATTTTGAATGTTCCCGCAACCAGGCTTGGAAGACCTTCAAATTCTGAATTGCTGAGTTTATTGTTTCTGCCAAATACATTCTCAATCTTTATGCTCCCCATCTGATAAGCCTTGGCATTTATAGTAAAATTAGGCTCTTCAATTAGCGCAAGTCTCGCAGGGTTATAAAAAGTAAGTCCAAGATCATCAACACTTCCTGTTACATTACCAGTCAACAAAATAGATCTGTTTCCAAAATTTTCCTGATTGTAATAACCTTGTGCCAACAGCAAGTTAGGAACAATACAAATCAGTATGATCATTACAATTCTGGTTCTTAAAAAAATGCTAGACTCTATTAATAATCGTATATGAAGTAGTTTAAATAATGACATTTTTATTGTTTTAATACGGTATAAGCAAAACTATTCTTTAGTTAATTTTCGTTTGTAGGTTACATCGATGACAGGAGCTGATATTATAATACCTTCATCTTTTAGAGCCTTATAAACAGTAATTTTAAAATCAATCCCTACTTTTACACCTATTGAATAATCATTAACCCAACCATATATTTTGACAATAGATTTTCCATCAATTATTCCTACATAATTGGCATAAGGTCCAGGCTTTTTCATTAATTCAGGGATCGTTTTTGCGGCTTCAATAGCGAGATCTATAACTTGTTTAGTGTCTGTATCTTTATCTAACTGGAGTTCAATTTCCAATCGCCTTCTTTTATCATCAAATGTTCTATTTGTTAATTTTCCAGATATTAAATAGTCATTTGGCACCAATACATCTGAACCATCCCAACAACTAATTTGACTTGCTCGTAAACCAATATTTTTTACCTCACCTTCTACCTCATCAACTTTAACAATATCTCCAATTTTAATAGGACGTTCTATGGCCAGTATAATTCCGCTAACAAAATTATTGACAATATTTTTCAAGCCAAATCCAATTCCAATTCCAAGTGCGCCAATTCCAACAGCCACTTTACTCAACTCTACCCCCGCAGCAAATAATGCAAAAAGAAAACCAAGAAATATAACAGCGTATTTTATCAATAAGGAAAACGTACTTGCGACCCCAATTGAAATTTCAGTTCTCGGATAAATTTCTTTATCTAAAAAATAACGGATAAACTTAGAAAGCCAGATGGATATTTGGAATATAATAAAGAAAGCCAGCACATTGCCTAAGGATATATTTAATTCCCCTATTTCCAAAGGCGAATTAATGAAATTCCAAATAGCATCAATAAATGACTTTCGAATTTTAAGCAGATCAAGAATAATATAGAACCAAAACAAGTAGGCTATGCTTTTTAAGATCTTGTTTAAACCCTTCAATACCTCATCCCCATCATCCTTCAAAATATTCGAATATCGGAATAATGGTCCCATTAACAGTAAGTACAAAAATGATTGTACCAACAACACGGCTTCTTTAATAATAACAAAAGCAATTAAAGTGCCTAAAGTGGTTTGGGTCAGTAACAATGAAAGTTGAACACTTCCAATAATATTTGTCGCAAAGGCAATAATTGAAAAAATGATAAACACATTAATTAAAAATGGTAAAGTACCTAACCAATAGGTATTCTCCTGTTCGACAAGGTCTTTTTTCGATTTTAAATAGACCAACACCCCAAATAATAGAAGGTTTATAATAAACAATGCATAGCGCAACATATACAGGTTTTCACTTATTATGGGCAGCGCAACAATGATTATAGAAAACGCAATAAAAAATAAAACATCATAAATCCTGTTTTTTGAGTTACGCTCCCATATCAGAATACTAAAAGGTATAATCAATAGTAAGAAAACGATATATTTTATCTCTATTGGAATATCAAAAAACAGGAAAATAACAAAGGACAAAATAATCATTGAGGACCAAAATGGATATTTAAGTACCGTATTCCCTTTGTGTAAAACGGAAGGGTTGGCAATAAATAATTTTTTAGCTTTGATATTCAGAAAAAGAATTACGCTAAAAATGAGCATAAAACTAAAAATAAGCAGGTAATAAATCTCGCTTTTTTCCGACATAAATCGTTTTACAATTGCTCTTTTTGCTTGGTACTGCTCTTTAAATGAGGTACTTGTAACCCTACCCTTCGTGTCTGAATTCAATTCCCAAATAGGGCTGTATTCAGGAATCCAAATATTGTCTATGGACTTTGATTTTTTGATTGAAATCAGAGAAAAAGCCTCGTTCAGCTCACCTTGACTTACTGAAACTGCATTTTCTATGTTATTTAAATCCTCATCCCAAAGTATTAATTCATTCTTAATTGCCTCTAAATTATTTATGTTGAAGTGACCTGTTGTTTTACCCGGTTCATGGTTTCCAGACGGACAGAATCAATATCTGTGGTTTTGTTTTCTCTTGAAGTGATCGAATCAGCTGTAATTTGCCAAATTTCAGCATCGAATTCTATTTGCTTTTCTTTTTCATTTGTATGTTCTCTCCAGTCTATAATTCTGGATTGCCAGAGGTCTACTCTTTTTTTATGCAAGCCCATCCTGTTTTCGAGCTTATCAAGTTGATCTAAATTAAAATAGCTAAGTGTATCTCGTAACAAAAGTAATTTGGAAGCCATTATTGAATCCAGTTCGGTTAATCCCTCATAGATGCTGAGCACCTTTGCCTTATTACTCGCTAACTCTTGAGTTTCTTCAATCAAAGTTCTCGTTACTTGCGAATAGTTAGCTATTTCAGAAATTTCAATGGCCTGGGGCACCTTCACTAGGCTGTCCTTTTGAATTTCTGTTTGAGAAAAAAGTGTAAATGGCAAAAGTAAACCTATGAGTAAGATCCCCTTTTTGATTAATTTAGATTTCAATAAATACTTATAATTCATAGTAAAAATATTTTTGTCATGTGGATCTATCGACCTAATCATCATACAAATCTTTTAAACGCTTTCATCCCATATACTAAGGTTCCCAGCCAAGCGTAGTTTGGAATACATAGTCGCTATTTGGAGCTCCAATGGCTGGTTGATTATCGTAGTTAAGCGTATAATTTAGCTTTATAAAAATATCAAGCGGGAAATCATACTTAACACTAATATTGAAATCTGTTCTGAACCTTCCTGCTTCGGTTAAACTGGGATAAGCAAAACATTTGCTGGCAAGTTCCAAATCACCCAGATCGAAAATTATAAAATCAGCGGCTAAAAAGGCCTCTGCACTATTTTTGGAATCATTCAAATCGTCTGAATAATCTTCATAAGCCCAGGCAACCCCTGCTGCCAATCCCAAGTTCATTTTGAGATTTTTAACTACATAATTACCAACACCGCCTTTAATATTGGATCTCAATGCCAATTTTTGCTCAGAACTTTGCAAAAGGTCTGTGTTTAAAAGCATAAACCAATCCTGAACAATAAAACGCCTGTATATAAATCCACCATTGGTTCTGGTTATTGTTGACGTAAATTCATCTGATTCCTGGAAGCTTCTGATCATTCCAAAATAAAGGTTGTATTTGGTTTTGTCCGACATATAACCCAGATCAAAGTTTCCGCTAAATTGTTGATTATTATTCGCTTTCGTTAAGGTATATCCAACGGATAATTCGACATCCAGACGTTGCCAAAAGCTATCTTCTATTTCCTGAAAAAACAAAATATCTTTTAAATTAACTTCAACTTGTCCTCCGGTTTTCTCTTCAATTACAACCTTCGAAAAATCATTCCTTTTTGATTTAAAGCTTCCGTAATAACGATCTCCCTCAGTTGTTATGATCAAAAAATTACGAGCCATATTTATATAAATTACTTTGTCATACTCAATCTGGAAATCTTTGTCACTATAATCGGTCTCAATTTTTACGACTCCATTATCAAGTTGTTTAATCTCACCGAATACTTTTTCATTAGACTTCATGACCAGCGTATCCTTTTGAGAAAAAGATATTTGGGTAGCCAATAAAAAAATACTGAGTAGTATTATTTTAAAACAATTATTTGAATTCATTTTGCATTATTTTTTAAAACTTTTAGCTACAAGCGATGGTATAATCTAAACCTCCACCTCATTCCACTGGCATCAAAAGATTCCTCCACGCCATTTCTTGAATAGTTATAGCCAAAAGTGATTAAAGCTTTCCATTTTGGATTGAATTCTTTTCCTATTCCTATATCAAAGTTTCCCTTGTCATTGAACTGTTTGGTTCCAATTAAATTCCAATATAATTCGATCCCTGCCGGGATGTAAAACCCATTACCCTTTTTCCATACATCTCCCTTAAACCTAAAGGTAATTTGGCCCTTGTAACGCAACCTGAGTCCAAAAGTATTGACCCAGTCATTCACGTTTATTTCGAAACGCTCTTCCAATTTAAAGGTGTGTTGAATCACCAAATGATCCCAATTGGGTGCCGATAGACTATACCCTTGGTAAGGCCTGATCTCCAATTGGTCTGAAACTCTTTTATTATCCGTATAATAGACTCCTGCCCCTGCCAACAGTTTTTCTTTATACTTCATCTTCTTTAATATCAAACGAGGCCAGTCATAAGTCACCGAAGGGTTAATATAAATTCGATTCCATTGATGAGGCGAAATGGTTCTGAATCCGGTCCCTGCCCCCCAGGATAGCCTGTCATTGATCTTTCCAGATATATTGTAATCTGTCCAAAACTGAGTCGTTTTCTCATTGTTTTGAGCCAGCAGTTCATATGCCCCAAACAGCAACAATACGATATAAATAAATATGTATTTATAAGAATTCAAATCGAATGTATTAATTGAAAACCTGATCTTATTAAAATGGAGTGCTAAGAATTAAATAAGATCTTACCTACCTTAACACTCCAACAATCAACCTAACCCCAATTGATATAATTTCGTTTATTTTGGAAACAAAAACACCAGTTGAAATCGCAAGGACCAATCAGGTCCGTCCATCGTCGCGGGCTTTATCGCATTGTAATATGCGCTTACTTGCCCGTTAAATTTTTGCTTTCCTATTCCAAATATCTTTCCCGCTCCTCCTCCAAAGGGAACGATCCATTGATCATCCTCCCGAGCGTTCCAATTCACCGATATGATAGGCGCTGAAGTCAGGTACCATGCTTTTGGTAAATTGTAGTTGATAAAATATTGGAAAACCCCAGCATTGACATCTGCGCGATCCTTATTCCCCGCATAAGACCAGGCATTGTAAATCACACCTCCTAAAACCCATTTATTCACAAAGGCTACTACAATGGCAGCAGGTCCAGCCGACCATTTCTCTGAACCCAGCCTAATATCTGTTGCTGTTGGGAAAATCAGGACAGGCCCTACCCCCCAGGTAACTTTTCCTGATTTGGCCGGAGTAAAAAAGCCCTGATAAACAATATCTCCTAATCCAAAGGTTGTTCCATCTTCTTGAAGCACATCCGGCTGCCAAATTATCGGCGCAATAAATCGATTGATCAGGTTCCAATTACCCAATGAGGCTGGGATGACAGGTTGAACATTCAAAACATTCTGAGACCTGTCATATTCGCCAATACCAAAAGAGGTATTATTCTGTAAGGGCAAACTGATCATATTGGCAATTGGGTTTTGTGCCTTTTTCGCTAAGGCTTCAGCATCCATCTCCTGAGACTCATCCTGAGCCCATAATTTATTGCCAGCAGCAAAAAACAAAAGGACAATAAGAAGTACTTTAATTAATTTTTTCATAATATACTATTTAGAGTTATTAATTTTTCATTTTGGAGTATTACTTTGAGTATGATATCAAAAGTAGTCACAACAGCGTGTTCATACAATAAACTAAAGTGGAAGAATAGTAGAGTTATAGTAGTAGAAACTATGGAAGTTGTCTAAATTGTCTTGTATGTATAAAAAAAGAGCGACAACATAAGTTATACTCTTTTAATAATGTTTTAGGAACATCTCTCAACCTATTAAAAAAAATATTGTTTTCATGAGTTATAATTTGTATTCTGAAATTCTGATGATTCCATCCTATCTGTTAGTTTCCAACGTTTATGACTCCAGAGCCATAGTTCGGGAGAATCCTTAATGGTCTCCTCCAAAAGGCTTGAATAATTATCTATCAGATGGTGGTTGTCATTCAATTCTGGTGTATCAATAATCTTAAATTCTAATTCGTACAAACCTCTTTTAATCCTTTTAAAAGCAGGGAATATGGGAACCTGATTTGTTTTTGTCACAATCCTTTCAGCTCCCGTTAAGAAAGCGGTTTTTTGATTCATGAAATTAGTCCAAAATTTTGACCCCGTACTTTTTGGGCTCTGATCTCCTATTAAAGCAAACATTGACAATTGCCCGTTCTGAATATTCCCTAATACCGTTTTGTAGCTCTTATTTTTTTCCACACAAATAGCTCCAAAACGTTCCCTTATGGTCCGCATAAGCTCGTCAAAATAGCTATTAGATATAGGCTTATAAATAGTAATACCCTGATAAGGAACGTATAGCTGTAAAAATGACAACCATTCCCAGTTTCCCTGATGCGCTGCATAGAGAATGATATGCTTGTTACTGTTATAACATTTTTCTATGAGATCAAGGTTTTTGATCCGAAACCGTTTATTCACTTTCTTAGGAGAAATAGTGAGTATTTTAATTGTTTCGAACATGAGATCACAGAAGTATTTGTAAAAACTCTTTTCTATGGTTTTTATATCCTGCTCGCTCTTGTCCTTAAATGATCTTTTCAGGTTACTATATACTACATCCCGCCGGTATTTAATCACATGATAGGCCACGAGAAAAACAGAGTCCGACATTGCATACAAAACCGGCATTGGTAGTATAGATACTGCATAAAAAGGAAAAAACTTCAGTTTCATTTAATTAAAATATTGATATAAATTTAATTAAAATATTGATATAAGGAGAGGCAAACAGGCAGCATTTTTATATTTATTAACCTACTGCTTGTCCCTTCCATACTATTCCTTTATTCCTTTATCAATTCAAAGTCGTTAAGCACCCAGGTTTTATTAATGTATCCTTCTTCCGGTCCATAAAAACGGAATACCACAAAAAATCCTTTTTCAGCATTGGTGGGTACCCAATTGTTTTTAAGTTTTTTATCTTTTGGAGGTTCTGCTCCAAAATAAAGATCAACTGAGCCGTCTTTATTCACTGCTGGCTTATTCATACTACCTACCGATTTGTTGGTATTCCCTCCAGCATCCAATAATCCACGAGTGGTTACATCGTAAGCAGTAACAGCCCAAAAACGTTTAACCGGCGCATTTGCAGGAACAGTAATCTTATAGTTTTTTCCTCCATCTAAAAAAGCATCTTTGGCATCTCGGAATGCTGTTAAATAAGCAGTTCCTTGACCAGGTGTCGTAGATAATAAATTAGGAGAAACCACAATGGCTTGATAATGCCAAAGTGTTCTTGCATCGATATCGGTAATTCCATCTCGCTCAAAAGTGGTATTGTATAAAAACATCTTTTCCCACTTACGGTTATCCCAGTAACGAATATCCGGCTCACGCGAAGCGTAAACAATAGCTCTCGACATGGCAACTCCTTGCTTTGCCCCCTGATCCAATATCTTTTGCATGCGTGCATCAGGAGCATAAACTTGCCCTTTTCGTATGCCTAAGGTTGATAATCGACCTAATTGCTCTGGGCTAAATAATTCTGTTGGCTCATATTGAATAATCTCATTCAAATCGGTAAAAACAGAAGCATCTTCTGCCGGCAATGGGTTAATACCCATACCTGTTGTATTGGCATAATTACCTTCTCTTGGGCCCGTAGCCAAGGGATAAACTTTCAGGTTCTTTTTAAACCAGGCCACTGCCTGATCGCCCAAACCTACTTCGCCAAAACCACGCATCATTACCCATACTCGATAACTAGCTGATTTGATCGGGAAGTAGCCTTGAGGAATTTCATCCTTATAACCTGGAGGTAAGAATAGATACTTACCACCTTTACCTTTGTCCGGACCAACAAAACCAAAATCTACCATAAATTTAAATAAGGCATCGTTTGCTGTACCATACATCCCTGCAGGAATTTCAACCACTGTTGGGCCGTCTATTTTTAAATCTAGCGAAGCTATGGCATAAACCGTACTGTTATTACCTGTTAAAAAAGGTTCGCTTGGTAACCAACCAGGACCTGCTGCCACAGCAATATCCGAAGAAGATTTAAATTTAAAATCGCGAATCTGTGATTTTACAATAGCATATACCGAAAGCGCTGGATAAAAATCCATATACGCTTGTGTGGCACGTTGCAAGTCCATTTCATCGTATATTTTCTTTACAGATGCTTCGTCTGGAAATGCTTCCAACTCGAAATTTAAGGTTCCAAAATTGGTCTCAATTTTATCTGAAGCGGGTTTAAAACCTTTTTCGGTTTGTTTCGCTCCTGGAGTTTTAAACAGGTTTCTGTTTTCGCCGGTTTCCTGTGCCTGCATTGGAATAGCAATTCCAATAATAAACAAGCCCAGTAATAGAATGCTTAGTGATTTTTTCATTTCTATAGTTTTATCGTCATTAATACTGAATTAGTTTTTACTTCGTTTGATTTAATCTCTTATCCCATGTTTTCTTCGTAATAATGCGTTTAGGAGCATGTATAGAAAACCTGAAGACAGCCCGAACATAAGTACCCCATTTACAGCTTCCAAGCCACCTAATAGTTTCCTTTCATTACTTAAAACGAAATCGCCATAACCCAGGGTAGTGAAATTAACGGTAGAATGATAAAATGCATCTTTGAACGCAGTAAATTCATCATAATACATAAATACTGCTGCCCATAGACTTATTTGTATTAGGGTCCCAATTAATAACACAAAAACCCCTAATACCAAAACTGTAGATATTGTTAAAAAGGTAGGTGATAATTCCTGTTTTAAATCTTGCCTAATAATGACTTGTAGCAAAACAGAAATAAATGCACATTGTATAATCATGCATATACCAATTACTATAGTTCCTGTTAATAGGTTATCAATCATTTTTTTAATCTTTATGTTCTGTCTTTTTTAATTATCGAAAGGGAATATTTTCTTCCAATCGTTTTTCATGCTTACCACATGCCAGCCACCTTCTTGGGCAGCATTTAAGGATTTGTTATCTTTTTCGGCATAGGCAAATTCACGGACATCGTCGTCATGATTGACTATTAACTGAAAATTGGGTAGTGTGTTTGTTTGGCTATAGGTCAATTGTCCAATGTCACCTCCACTACGTACATTGCCTCCAACAAAGATTGGGATACGACCAATTCGCTGATCAATTGTCGCAGGCTTAGTGTCTTTATCGTTCATAAAAATGTTCTTTGTCCCCTTTACAATCTGCCATTTACCATCAACTTGTTCAAAAGTATTCATGGCAAAAGTCCCGATCACGTTTTCGGGTACAATACCATAAACATCTTCTGCAAAAACCCGCATTAAACTGTTGCCTCCACCGGAGCAGATATAGGTTTTAAATTCATTTTTGCGTAAATAGTGTAACAATTCCAGCATAGGCTGATAAGTAGTCTCCGTATACTTCTTTCCGTACTTTGGATGAACAGAAGCGTTCAGAAAAGCGGTAACATCTGCATTAAATTCTGTCAAGGTCATACCTGCATGCGTAACCGCAATGAGTTTCATTAACTCTTTGCCATGATTATTTAACAGATCATTCACTAGATAGTCTTTATCACCTTCCAGAACCGATTTAAAGGGTTGCGTATCCTTCCACTCGGGATGGTCAACTGCCATTTGTTTAACTTGGTATGCCGCAAACTCTAGCTGTGGAACAGGTTGTTCACACCATAAGGTGCCATCCTGATCGAAATGTCGCTATGCGCTCTTCTGGTCTTTACATACTTTGGTTCCTCCCTCATTGCTAACATCGTTAACAAAGTTTATAATAGCAGTTTTTACAGGTCCTTCATTCCAGGAAGGTAGCGGGTCTGAAACCTCGATGTTTTCTACCGATTCTGTTTTAGTTTTAGCTTCATTACAAGCCGATAACAAAAGAGCCGTAAGCGTTAAAAATGCAATAAATTTTTTCATGATTATAGTTTTTAAATAATTGATAACATTACTATTTCACCTTCATAACTTCACCTGGTCTCCATGTTTTGTCTAACCATGCCTGCTCAGGGTCATAAAGCCTAAAGAGAAAGAGCCAAGCTTTATAACTTGGCCCTCACTCAGGATCTCCCTTATTTAATCCTCATCTACACTGCTGTCGTCATCGAACATCTCGCTTAGCTTTTGTTTATAAGCTGCAATCTTTTCTTTATCATCCTCTACCATTTCACTATAGCGTTTTTTAAATGCTTCAATCTGTTTTTTAGCTTCTTCAGAACTATGCCCGTATTTTTCCTGAAGCTTGCCCTTGAGCAATTTTGCTTCTCCTTTGAGCTGTTCCATGTCATCTTTGGTGAACTTTCCCCATTCTTTTTGAAGTTCGCCTTCGAGTTGATTCCATTTTCCTTTAATGATGTCTTCGTTCGTAATTTCGGTTTTAGTTTATTTTTTTATTTTACTAATTCAATCTCACTAGGTCGCCAGGTTTGATCTAACCATGATTGCAGTGGACCATACATTCGTAATGCAACGAACCAACTTTTGCCCGGAATAGTTTGCAACCAATTACTTTCCTGTCCCTGCGGTGGCTTTGGAGAAAAATACACATCAATTGAACCATCAGCATTCGTTTTCATTCCTTTCTTATAACTATCCAAAGTCGGAAACTGCTGATCGGTTTGTAACTGACAACGGGTCTGAGTATCATACATGGTTAAAGCCCAGAAATCTTTCACCGGAATATTCGCAGGTAGATTCAGTTTATAGGTTTTGGAGCCATCCAGTGCCTGACCCTTAGAGTCAACCATGCCCATTGAATAGTCAGATCCTTTTCCAGCCGATTTGCTCGACATGGCAGGAGACACACATATATAGCCGAAATGATAGAATACGCGGCCATCGAGAACACGAGCACCCTCATCCATATAAACCGTGCTACCACCAATAATTGGTTGACACCAACCACTGTTTTTGCCATAGGTATAGAGACCTGGATTACGTGGCTTGAAACTTATGGCACGTGCTGCAGTATTAGCAATAGCTGCTGCATCTACCAAGATATCCGTCATCCTTTTGTCTGATGGAAAGGGTTTGCCCTTCTCGATGTTAATGGCTGCCAACTGACCGGTGATCTCAGCACCAAGAAAACCTGCCGGTTCTTCCTGAAGAATGGCATGAACATTTTGGAAAAAAGAAAAATCATTCGGAAGAACGGTTTGAATCTCTTTACCCGTGCCATTGATGAATTCCATTTTTGCAGGATTATCCATTTTAGCAAGTGGATACACTTTCAGATTGTCCCTGATATTCTTTGAAGCTGCTTCAATACCCTTATCTAGGTAGCCACGCATAAACAACCATGCTCCATAAGTTTTTGATTGCACTACATGAAAGCCTGCCTTTGGCACAGCACCTTTATAATCTGGTGGTAATACCAGAAAGCGGCCACCTTTCCCTTGATCCGGACCTGCCATACCTAAATCTGTCATATAAAGGAAGGCCATGTCGTCTAATATACCCAACATACGAGGAGGAAGATCTATAACTAATGGACCGTCCTTTAAATCTAACCAGCCCATGGCATACATGGTTGATGTATTTGCTGTTAACCACAGCGCTTTTGAATCCAGTAAGTTATCATATATCACTATCTTATTGTATGCATCGATACCAAATTCTTTCATCCCTTCGCGTATTGAATACATCGACATGGCCGGAACGCAGTTAAGGAAAGACTCCACAGCACGTGAACGATCGAGATAATCATACACTTTATCAACCGATGCTTCATCAGGAACCCCATCAAAGAATTTCATAGTTCCAATGGTGGTCTCCAATTTATCCGGCGCCATGATGCTTACCGGAGTAGGACTCGTCATTTTCATGACAGGCTTTTGCATAACCGTTTCGGGCTTTTGAGCCTGAACGGTAACCATCGTAGTGGCTATAAGCACACTAGAAAGTAATGTTTTAATTGTTTTCATAATGTATCAGTTTTATAATTGATTCTATTTTTTAAACTTAGTCATGCTGAATGCTGGTGGATTGGGATATTTTTCCAGTGACTTCTGGTATTCGCCCACAATCTTCATATACGGTCCGAGCACAAAGGCAGAGACTGCAACCTGGTTCCATTGTTCCCGTGGATCACGGGCAATGTTGTAGACAGAAGGATACCCCATCCCCTCGGCACGATAAGCACCCACGCCCATCAGGGACGGGTTGCCAGCAGATGCAACGAATTCCCTTGGATAAATACGCCACTGCTTCCAGCGCACTGCAGCAACCTCGCCTTCCATGAACGTGATCAGGCTTTCGCGTGCTGACTGCTTGTTTTTGCCCAGGAAGAAATCACCCTGATCTACGCCATCAATGGCACGGTCAGTGGGTACTTTGGCCCCGATAATATTGGCCAATGTAGGGTAGAAGTCGTGAATAGCTACCATCTCGTTGCTCTTTGCCGGTTTGATCTTTCCTGGCCATTTGATCATGCCCGGAACGCGCAGTGAACCCTCAAGGGCATCACCAACCTCGCCACGGAACGGTCCGTTTGAACTGCCCAAGAAATCATTGTTGGACCCCTGGGTTGTAGCCCCCCCATTGTCGGAAAGCCATATGACGATGGTGTTGTCTTCAATGCCGGCCTCCTTTATGGCGTCAAGCACCTGTCCTGTACGGTAGTCAAGTTCCATCACAGCATCACCAAAAAGCCCGGCACTCGATTTCCCTTCAAAGTCGGGATGCGGCAAGGCCGGATAATGCACATGTGACCATCCCACATAAAGAAAGAATGGTTCCTTTTCTTTTGCCTGTTCTTTGATGTACTTCACGGAAGCTTGCGCTATGTCACCTTCGATATACCGTCTGTATTCAAGATCGTAGGGACGGACCTTTTTCACCACATCTTTTCCTGGTTCTGATTCCCAGATAGCAGTTTGCGATTTGGCAATTGCTTCTTCTGAAAAACCGCTTCTACGCATACCATCCGGATACAATGTACCGTCGGTGGTTTCTAAAATCCCAACATGCCATTCATCAAAGCCCTGGTTAATGGGCAGACTTTGCTTTTCTCCACCCAGATGCCATTTACCCGTCATGGCAGTGGCGTAGCCTTTTGATTTGAACAGTTCGGCCAGCGTCACCTCACTATCCTGAAGTGTGCTGGGTGTACCGGCAATAATAATACTTCCCAATCCTGCACGCTGAGAATATCTGCCTGTCAGCAAAGCCGCGCGGGTTGGTGTACAGCCCGGCTCCACGAAAAACTGAGTGAGCATCATCCCTTCGCTTGCCAGTTTATCAATACGCGGCGTGGGCATGCCCCGAAGTTCACCACCGCTGCCATAGATTCCTAAATCACCGTAGCCCATGTTGTCTGACAGCATGAGTACCACGTTGGGTTGACTACTTTGCTGTGCTTGCATTGGAATCGAAATTCCAATAATAAACAAGCAGGTTATTGCAATACTTAGTAATTTTTGTGTTTTCATCTTATTTGTTTTATAACTATTCAGTATCCCATTTTTCTAATTATCGAAAGGGAATGTTTAGGCGATTTAAATTATTTCTGCGGTAATGCTCCATAGCGGGTATGGCTTAGTTTCGCTTATCTTATAGCATCAAAAGTAGTCACCACAGCTTGTTTATACAATAAACTAAAGTGGAAGAATAGTAGAGTTATAGTAGTAGATACTATGGAAAGCGTCTAAAAATGAATAATTTTAATTTATGGTGTTAGATTTTGATTCAAAGTCTTTAATCAGTAAAATTCAACTTGGCAGCAAACTGAATGCGCTGAGCAAAGCCTTCAGTTCCATCCAAAATTCAGAACACGTATTGTATATAGATGACTTATTACACTTTTAGAATATATGTAATGAATACGAATTTCAGATTCATAAGTATGCAATATGATTTCCTAAATAAAAATTCGTCCTCTCAACCCAAATACGGTTATAAAATTACTTGTTGGATTTTGGGCTGGATTAATTATAAACTGAACATCTGGCGTTAAAATAAGGGTCTTAAGCTTTTGCCAGTGATAAAATAATTCAATTGTTAATTGATCTTCAACGCCTTCATAAAATGTGGATTCAGAAGGTTGTCCCCAACCTAATCCAATACCTACCAAATTTTGTTTTGGTGAAAATTTATAACCTACACCTGCTTCAATAGATCCTTCATAAAGAGCGCCTCCATTTTTAGCATATCCAGCTCTTAAAAAGGGCTGCCATTGTTCTTTAAATAAGCGACTATATGAAAAGTTAAGCCCCCAACCACTTGGAATATTTAATGCTTCTCGATTAGCAACATGCCAAAATGAAAGGTGGATATTATCTGTAAATCGTTCTTGATACGATTTTACCCAACCAAATTCAGCAAGGGTGAAATATTCTGCTACTTTAAAAAAACTATCAAAACCGTCTAATGGTTCCGTTGGGCTTCCGTTGGCATCAGAAATACCTGCCATTACATAATAATTTTTAGTCAAACGGCCTTGTATCATAGCTCCTAAACCTTGATTAGGGGCTGGAATAGTTACTCCGGTCGAAAATTGAAGATTACTAAAATCATTCCAAGGATCTACAAGAGCATAGATATTAAAGTAGTCAGTAGCGTCTACTTGACCCAATGCGAATTTTATTTTTCCTTGTGCAAATTCCTGTAACCAATAAAAATTGGTTAATGCCCAGTGAACATCACTAAAAGTAGTTGAAGTTAACCCGATATATCCAATTTCTCCACCTAAAGATTGACCAGGAATATTGTTGCCATAGGCATGTCGATTCTCTACTTTAAAAACTAGAGCACCGTTGTTTCCTGATTTTTTACCGATTAAATTCCAATTTCCATATACTCTAAAAACACCGCTAAAGGCACTATTATCACCTAAACTTGCTGTGGCTACTTGAAAATTTGAAAAATAATCTACACCATATGAAAAATTACTCTTAGTTTCGAAATTGTCTTTAAAATCAAAGTAGTTTTTTAATAATTTGGATTCTACCGTCTGATCTTTATCTATTTGACCCCCAACACTACTCGGGCCTAGACTACTAGATTTACTTTTAATACTGTCTGTTTGTTTCTGATCTTGAGCAAAACTTGAAACAGTAGTTAACAAGACAAAAAAAGTTAAATATGCTAGTTTTATATTTTTAAAACCTGTCATAATATATTATACTTATTTAGTGGGCTTAAGTAATGTAACACCGATCACCAAACCTGCTGCCAGGGTGAGGGCGACTACAAACATCTGCAGAAATTCCAGGCTTCCGGCTTGCATATTACCAGCGGTAAAGGCTGCCAAGCCCCGGAACCCGATGGAGCCGCTCACCAGCAATATAAAAGCAGGGACCAAAACTATTGAAGGTGGTCTTTTCGTTTTTCTTGACCAGGTACTTGTATATACAACCAGTAAGACCATGCCCAATAAATTCCCGAAATTGACCCCTACCCATTCGCTACCGTAAAAAGTACCTAAAAAGGCTATCAACATCCCTAGACAAGCCCAAATAAAATCTCTGTAAGGCGTTTGTAATGCTATTCCCAGACCGATAATGATTGTAGGAATCCCTACCCAAAGCCAAACAGAATCAATAGCAACTGCAGTTGTAGCTTCGGGCATTGCTACTATAAGACCAACAGCACTTGCGCCTAGCCATCCACCAAAAAATTGTTTGAATAAATAAATTAAACCGGTTACCAGGTTTGAAAATCCGGAGGAAATATGCTTGCTTACAATTTCTACAACGCCTACGCTAATTCCATAACCTGGAATCAATATCAGAACAGCTGAAAGTACAATAAGTACCACGTTAATTTCCGGTAAATAAAACCTTGAAATTCCAGCTAGTATTCCGGCTACGAACGCTGTAGATAAAGGAAGCCATTCCCCTGATAAAGGTCCCCATTTTCCAGAATTTATTACCATAAAGAACACAACCAGACTAAAAACGCCTGACAAAATTAAATCCCACCATCCGCCGCCTAAAAGTATGGGAAAGGCCGCACCGCAAAGCACATAAGCCAATGCTGTTGCTGCATTACCCCAGGGGTGTGGCATCTTATCAATTTCATCCAAACGCGTGCTGGCTTCTGCAATAGATAATTTCCCGTTTCCCAATTCGTTTATAAGCTCGCCTACATTTGCCAGTCTATTTAGCTCAGTTCCTGTTCCATGCATGGCTGATATATGAATCTTTTGCCAATCACTCCCATCTTTAGAAAATGCAAAGCTTATTTGGTCAGGCGTAGAACGGAAAATACCTTTGTAACCTAAAATTTTTGTTATCCGGTTCAGATAATATTCTAGCCTGGCTGCATTAGGACCATAGCCGTGCATTCTTTCGCCCAGTTTAATGATAAACCGACAGGCTTCATCGAAAGAGTACTGATTTGTATTTTCTTTTTTCATTTCTCTTTATTGTAGGGGTTCCTCTTTAAATTGTTCAAACTTCATCAGGGCATTTTCTATAGCCGAAAAGTTTACGGTATCATGCCTGCCAATAAAGACCAATTGTGTTTTAGGAGGGTTTTCACCCCATGAACCTGTAGGTTTTAAGGTGGCTCTTTTCCCAACCAATTGAAATAGTATGGGTTTTTCCGGTTGGTCTGCAGCATATATAAACCCTTTGGCCCTAAATAAGGTGCTCGGTAAGTTTTTTAATAACTCGTTGAAAAGGCTTATTTGAATGGGTTTAAAAGACGTATACGACCAGGTATCAAACATCAGATCATGATGTTGATGATGGTGATGGTGGTGCTCTTCTTTCTCGGCCTTTAATTCTTGTACATGTATATTCAGACTTTTTTCTGAATTGCCTTCTGGGGAATCTTCCCTAAAAGCCCCTAAAAGTATTTCCATTGGCAATTGACACATGATGGTTTCAAAAATCTGCACACCCGGGCGAACTTCGCTAAGCCAGCCCTTCACCTTTAGCAGATGTTCTTTACTCATCAAATCTGCTTTATTCAATAAAATTAAATCGCCTCCTTTTACCTGGGCATTGGCTAATTTTCGTTCTTCAGCTGGAATTGAAAGTGCTTGTTCGGCATCGACCACTGTGATTACGCCATCTATCACTACACTTTTCCATATTCCGGGGTCATGAAAACTATCAAGAATCCCGGCAGGATCTGCAACGCCACTGGCCTCAATAATGATATGTTGAGGAGGTTCCGGCAAGTCTACTAGTTTTAATACCGCCTGTATGAGATCCGTTCGAATACTACAGCATATACAACCGTTTGCCAAACTCATTACACCATCATCAACCTCAGAAATTAAATCGGCATCTACGTTAATAGCACCAAAATCATTAACCAACACGCCTATTTTTATACCGTGTTCGCTGGTTAACATATGATTGAGTAAGGTGGTTTTACCCGATCCCAAAAACCCGGTCACAATGGTGACCGGGATTGGGTTTTGCTTATTGCTTTTTGAAGTCATTAATAGCTACAATTCGTTTTTATAAACGTTACCATCTTTTATGATAAGTTTCAGGTGCTCTTGATGCTTTTCTACAACCTCAACATCTTCCAGTGGATTCTTATCGTAGATCAGGACATCGGCCATGGCGCCTTCTTCAATCACGCCGAGTTTTCCGTATATATTTCGCTTGCCGCACATTGCCAGGCAATCGTATGCGTTTCCTGTGGCCTGAATCATAATCTCCGCAGAAGTGAACCAGGGCTTTCTGAGCGTGAGGTCCTTGAGCTGCTGCTTCCTTCCTTCGTAATCGAAAAGCAGGTCCGTGCCATACACGATCTTGGCTTTGTACTTCTTGGCCAGCTTAAACATATTGTCCATACCATCAAGGGCTTGCTTGAGTTTGCCAGCGCGGACTGCATCGGTGTAGAGTGGCTCCAACATCGTTATAACATATACCTGGGTTGAGAGGATGGCATCTTTTTCAACCAGCAATTCCATGGCTTCTTCGTCGATGAGATGGGCATGTTCAATACTTTTAACACCGGCATTCAGTGCTCTCTTGATTCCTACAGGATTGAACACATGGGTTGCCACATAGGTGCCGTAGTCTTCGGCTACCCTTACCGCTGCTTCGGTCTCTTCCGCAGTGAATTCATTCACATAAAGCGGATCGGTAAAAGATGAGACGCCCCCACCGTTGGCGATTTTTACAAAATCAGCGCCCAAATAGAGTTGATGACGCGCCGCAGCCATCATCTGGTCCACGCCGGTGGCCAGAAGACCGCAACCCAGTTCAGGACGTTCAGCCATTTCGTTGGGCCCACCCCATTCTTTGGGCAGTTCGTTGGGATTGCGAAAATCCAAATGGCCCGAATACTGCGAAATCAAAGCGCCCGAACCATAAATTCTCGGGCCGGGCAAGAGCCCATTATTGATCGCTTTCCTCAATCCAAAGACATTGCCACCCACATCACGGCAGGTAGTAACCCCGCGCATGAGCATGTCTTCCGCCTCACGAATAGCCATACAGGTAACATACTGGAAAGGGCCATTGAAAAACTCCGCCTGTGATACGCCCATCATCAGATGTAAATGATTGTCGATAATACCCGGTGAAAGGTATCCATGATTACCATCGATAACCTTACCATATTCTCCCTCATTACTGCTGCCAGCCGGGATGATTTTTTCGATAAGATTATTCAGCAGAACAACATCTTTTCCTTTGATAAGGTCTTCTGATCTTCCATCAAAAATGCTAATTTTTTTGATGAGCGTTCGGTGCTCATTGGTATGAGGCGCATGTGGCCCCTTGTTGTCGGAATCTGTTTTAGGATGTCTGTTCATAATTTAAATTTTTAAATGTTAATAATTTGGTTCTAATTGCTAATTGGTGATCGAACTGCCTGTCCTGGAAATGCCTCCGCATCCAGCTTCTCGTCCTTGATTAGGAAGGTTCCGTTAACGATGACATGATGCATGCCTTTGGAGAGCTGAAGCGGTTCCGCGAAAGTCGCCGTATCGGTCACAGTCTCCGGATCGAAGACAATGATGTCAGCATCCATTCCTTCCTGCAGACGCCCCTTTTTCTTCATGCCGGGTGCGCAATCCTCAATGATCAGGGCGCTGTTCAGCGACGCCTGGCGGATGGCATCCATCCAACTCATGACACCCCGTTCACGCACCCACTTGCGAAGGAAACGGCAGTAGTTTCCGGCAGCGCGCGGATGGCTGTTCAAGCCTTCAGGTAGCGGCCACTGGCTACCTTCGTAGAAGGCACCCGAGGCGTCGGTCCAGGGAATCGAGTCGGTGCAGATGCTGGCACCGGGAAACATAACCGTCATGTCCAGCATCGCTTCATCCTGTGGGTTGTCGTCTTCACGCAGGAAGTGAACAATCACTGCGTCCCCGGGATTCGTCTCACGCGCTTTCACGAACTCTTCTTTGCTGGAGAAGTCATGCATGTTCTTGACCAGTGTGAGGTCTGACCAGGTGATCCCCATTCTTTCCTCGACATCCTTCGGATCGAACTCTGCTGCGGCAATCGCGGAACAGCCAGCGCCATAGACATAGGCCTCGGTGGTCACCTTGAGTCCGGCCGCCTGTGCGCGCTTCAAGATATCGGTGTTTTGTTTGGCGTCATGCAGACTCACACTATTGAGGTGACAGATATGCGTATGCGCCCCGGTTGCGGCGGCCAGCCCCATCAGCTCAACGAGTGACTCCGTGCCGCTTTTGGGCTCGACCATCGAGACGTTCTGGAGGTGGGTATATGTCGGTCGTCCGTACTTGGCGGCTAATCTCCACAGAGCAAGCAACTCTTTAGTCGCGGCGCCCGGGCAGTAAGCGTGAAGCACGCCGATGCCGATGCCACCTTCCTTCAGGCCCTGTTCGGTGAGTTCCAGAATCTGCTCGCGCTCTTTTTCGCTGGAAATGTTTTCGGTCCATTCCTTCAAGCCAAAAGATCCAAACGTCCAGGCAATGTTGGGTACCATCTTTCCCTTTTCAGGGTTCATGCTCTCAAGGCGTGCCCATGCCCAACCAGCCGCGGCACCATAGTTCAGTGGCCGGCCTTCCTTGGCGCAGTTGTCATAGAATTCGCCGATCGGAAGAATGCCAGCTTCCAATTCAAGCGTCGTCGTCAGACCATCAAAGGCTTGTACCCGATTGCTGGCGATGTTTTGCCCGTGGGCATGCAAGTCGATGAAACCGGGTGATACTATCATGCCCGTTACATCGCTTCTCTTCTTTTCCCGAAAGCGGATCTTCCGAAATGGTTACTACTTTACCCTCGGTAATACCTACGTTACATACGCGGTCAAAATAAGTTTCCGGATCGATGACCCGGCCGTTTTTTAGTACGATGTCGTACTGTTTGTTTTGATTTGCCATAGTTTGTTAATTTTTAATTATTAATTGAATAAGCAGTAATCTTAAGTTTTTATTTCTTTGCAGGCACGTATGGATCCGGCGTGCCAGGTTTGACTGGTGGTTCTGTTTGAAAGGATTTTGCATGCTCTACTGCGACTGCTGACATTGGAAAACGCACCCACATTTGTTGGCCTGATTTATAAGTAATCGGATAATTTTCCTGTGGATCTGTGTAAAGGTTGATAAATCGTGGAACGCCATAATCGACAATTTTGTCCGTACCCATGCCGTTTTCGAACTCCTTAGTCAACATTTTCCAGTTACGCCATTTTACTCCGAATACTTGATCTCCTACATAAATAACAAAGGATTCTCTTGCTGATTTTTCGGTCTGTCCCATTAAGAACTGGCTTTGATCGACACCGTCAATGATACGATCAGCTGGTACTTTTCCTCCAGTGATTTTGGCAATTGTCGTAAACAAGTCAAATTGATGGACTATTTCGTTAGAAACCCGACCTGCAGGAACTTTTCCTGGCCAACGCATTATAAATGGCACACGCAAAGAACCTTCTCTTGCCGTAAAATAAGAACCACGCCAAGGGCCACTCCAGCCCTGGTAGCCTGGAATCATTTCAGGTCCATTGTCTGATGTCCAGATAAAGATGGTATTATCAGCAATTCCTAGTTCATCGAGTAGATCCAATAGTTCACCCGTATAGGCATCAATCTGCATTAATACATCTGCATAATCTCCATTGCCGCTTTTGCCAGCAAACTCTTTGCTAGGTAATACTGGCATATGAGTCTCTGTATAGGGTAAATACACGAAAAACGGATCATCTGATTTTGCTTTACGCGTAATAAAATCTATTGCTCTATCTGTACTCTCTCTGTCTATTTCTCGTCTTGCTTCTAAGTCATATTTTTTCACCTTTTTAGGCGTATTATTTTTAGTGGCTTCAAAAATATAAGTTGGTTTAACCTGTGGATTAATCTGCTCCGCAACCACCCGTTCGAATTGTACTTCTCCAGGCCAAAAACTGTCATCGGTTGAGTTTGGAATGCCATACCACTCATCAAATCCTTGATTTGTAGGATAGCGCCCATCAGTATCGCCCAAGTGCCATTTACCAAACATAGCTGTAGCATAGCCAATATCCGAAAGCATTTCGGGCATGGTATATTCCCATTGAGTTAGACCATACTCTCCTGCATTCCAATTGACAGTACCATTACCCGTGCGTACAGCATAGCGCCCGGTCATTAATGCTGCTCTACTGGGTGTACATTGCGCTTCTACATTAAAATTAGTCAGTCGCATACCTTCAGAGGCTAGCTTGTCAATTCTTGGCGTAGCCGCACCACGCGTTATTCCACCACCATAAACACCAAGCTCTCCATAGCCAAAGTTGTCCATATTTAGGAGTATAATGTTGGGCTTTTTGTTTTTTTGTGCTTGCATCGGAATAACAATTCCGATAATAAACAAGCAGGTTACTGCAATACACCGTAATTTTTGTGTTTTCATAATGAATAATTTTTAACTACATTCTTAATTATTTTCCTGATTCTTCATCTAATGACTGTATGGAAACAATGGGTAAGTGAAGATTATACAGGGCATTCAGCACCCCCATCAACTCAGCTTGATCCTTTATACTTCCAGTAAGCTTGCTGGTGGTCTGACCTTCTTCTTTTTTCTCAGTACCTATGATCATATCGCCAAAATAACCTGCATAACGCTGATCAATGACACCCCGAATTTTTATGCAATAAATCGCAGGTCCCTTAAACTCTTTTATATCTTCTGCCATGATTTAATTTTTAAAGTCATAATTCTCTAAGATTGGACGAATAGACCTTAGGTTTATGATAGTAAAGATATGTAGAGGGGCTCACGAGGGAAATACCCAAAAGTGGAAGAAAAGTGGAAGAAAAGTGAAAAAAGAGAGGTTAAATTGGTTTTCGGCTGAAATTAGCTATACTTAATTTACATCAAGAAGCCCTAACTGCTTTGCCTTATTCACCAACTCTAAGCGGTTGCTTACATGCAGTTTTTGGAAGGTATTGTACAGGTGTTTTTTTATGGCACCTGTTGAAACATATAACTTATCGGCGATTTCTTTGTTTCTCAAACCTTGAGCAAGTAATGTCGTCACCTCTGTTTCCCTCACAGTAAGGGTATTTAATACAACCTCAGCACTTTTTGACACAACTGCTTTTTCCTGCATAATTTGTGTTCTTTTGGGTTGTTTCCTTTCCCTCTCATTTATGGCTTTTAAAATCAAATTAATGTGCCATCTGTTCTCATTAGGATCTGATAGTCCGGCAAACAGTTCCTTTACTTCCCGGCCATAATCAAGATACATACGGATACTGCCACCTATGCTACTGAGAGATAACGCTTCCTTAATTTTCAATGAGGCCTCTTTTAGCTTTTTTTGTGCCTTTAACGCCAGGGCTTGCAGAATAAACACATCAATCAATAGTGCTTTTTTATTGGTTTGTCGCAAAGGTTTTTCAAATTCAGAGAGCAGTTGAAGCGCTTCCGCAATACTTTCGGCTGTGTTTATAACCAATTTTAGTTTTACGGGGGTAAGTTGGGGAACATAAACAAACCATAAAGGAGGTATTAGCTCATACGAATCCAGCTGTCTGTTCAGCAGTTCTGCTTTCTCAATATCGTTTCTTTTTAATGCCAGTTCAACTTGCATGGCTTTTGCAATAGCGATGACAGTTATTTCATTGATTTCTTCAAAATGCCGGATCATAAAATCCATTAATTCGCTCGCTTTTTCTACCTCACTCTTATCGATATATATAACGGAAAGCAAAAAAGCACATTGAACCAGATAAAGTGGTCGGGCAACATAAGGATCTTTAACGACCGATTCCAGGTAGGGTCTGGCCTGGTCATCTTCGTTGGATAAATAATGGGCCGCACTAATAAAATATTTTCCTAATAAAACCGACTCCAAATGCTTGTGCTTTTCAGCAATCTTTAACAGGCTGAAGGCTGTCTTCTTCGTCAATGTTGGATTACCTTCCAATGCGTATACAATCGAATAAAACAATTGCAATCTTATTTCTGGGAGGCTGGAGGTTGATGGAAATTCTGTTGCAATACTTAGTGCACTTTTAATATCATTTACCATTTGATAGCTAACCATTTGCACGCCAACAGACCAGGAACGAGCATGGCTGGCACTATCTGGCAATAATTCAAGTGCCTTCTTGGAGGATTCAAATGCACTTTTCGTATCTCCAGAAATCATGAATAACAAGCTTTCAATTGCCTTTATTTCGCCCAATATGACCTTTGTTTCCAGAGATTCCACGGACCAATTACTTATAATAGCTTTGGCTTTTTCCTTGGACTCAATAAGTTCAGGAAATTTCCCCCGTGCTTCCAGTACATAAGCTTTGGCAGTTAAG
>CAWABX010000006.1:0-190400 GCA_963780405.1 uncultured Flavobacteriaceae bacterium | reverse complement strand
GCTACGCTGAATCTTCGATTTCTCGATTTCTAAAACAATTTAAAAGGGATGAGTAAAAGGAAAAAGTTAATATTTTACGAATTCATATCCAAAACAAAAAGTTCACAGAAAACAGCATTACCCCCTTCCCTCCAAAACAAAAAACTCAGCGGGTGAGCTGAAGTCAACCGCTGAGCGGTCATGAGCTTCGCTGAATGATGTATTGATATAATGATGCAATGATGTAATGATTTATTGTAGCATTGCAACACATCACTCCATCTCCACCCCCACCAAACTATCCACAACCCTATCCGCTTGCCGTATAAAATCTGGGCCTATACTTTTTTGTCTTAAAGAAAAAATATACTCGATAGAATCTCCCTTAAAACCGAATTTACCGCGTTTATAATAGGATCCTTTCCATGCTTTGGGTTCGTTGATCATTAGATTCTTTCGCAAAGCTATCTTCCTGTCTAAATGGATCTTGTTGGTATCCACATTGAGTTCCTTTCCAAAAATTCCTTTTCTGGTGAATTTTGAGATGGAATTTTCTTTAGCATCAAAGATGATCAATATATACTCCTGATCGGTACTGAAATTGACATCTGTTGAACTGTCTTGATAAGAAATCAGCAGAAAAACAACAATCCCAAGTAAGACTTCTGCCAGCATCACTGTTGCGTAAGCTACCCTTTTGATCAAAAACCGGTCAAGGATATAAAGAACGATTAAAAATACGGTGATCGGAATTACAATGACGGCATATAAGGGATCATTAGTAACAGCAACGTATAAGGAATGAATGGATATCAATATGCCTAAAAAGGTAACGATGGTTAACAAAGTAATCGGGTAAACTAAGTCTTTAAGTATTTTCTTCCATTTCACGATTCAATGCATTTATCTACTACTAAAAATACACACATCCCCCTGCCTAAAGTATGAGATATGTCACCTGCCCCCATACCCTAGTCAGGTTATTTTTTAAAATGTTTTTCTACTGAAGGATGGATATTGTAAGATATTATAATACCTTCTCAGCAAGTAACCTCTGCACAGCATAAACATCAATACTTTTATTGAATTTTTTAGATACCGTTGCATCGTTTTCACTTGAAATCCAAATTTTCAATTCAGTCCCATTTCAAGTATTTTCGCCAGTTATGCTGTTCACTGAATCCCAGAACTTCACGGATTTTTCGATTTGAAAACAATGCTTCATGCTGACCCAATTCGCGACTCATTGGCACATTAGGGAAGAACTTTTCAGCTAAATCTTTGCTGGGAATAATGGCACCGTTGTGATCGTTTCCTGCATTGAAAACCTGATAACCAAGGTCGTCCTTTTTCAAACATAAATCCACAATCTGCCCCAGGTCACGCGCATCTATATAACAAAAGGCATTCCTGCGACGCACTTCAGGGTTTTTAAAATAATGCGGAAACAATTCAGCGTATTCATGAGGTTCAATCACATTTCCGATACGCAGGGCATAAATATCAAAGCCTGACCGTCTCTGGAAACTTTGTGCCGTTTTCTCATTGACAACCTTAGATAGTCCGTAGCTATCCATGGGATCAACGTCATAATCCTCTTCCAAAGGCAATACTTTAGGGTTTGTTTTACCATCTGAAAAACAGATACCATAGGTGGTCTCTGACGAAGCTATAATAATCTTTTTAATTCCAAGCTTAACCGCCGCTTCAATCACATTGTAGGTCCCCATGGTGTTGACCCTAAACGTTTCATTATCAGGATTGATTAAGATCCTGGGCACGGCAGCAAAATGCACTACAGCGTCAAATTTTGGCACACCATTTCCTGGTTCCATTTCATCAAAGCCTGCATATGAAGTCATGGCATTAAACATTTGTCCGGAATCCGTAATATCAGCCACCAGATTATCTACACCTGGATGATCCAAAGGCAACAGATCTACATTCAAAACTCTATGTCCTTGTTCAAGAAGGTAGGCAATTACGTGCTTTCCTGCTTTTCCGGATCCTCCTGTAAATAATATTCGTTTTGAAGTCATGTTATCTCCTATTTAATAATGATTTTACTTGTAACTATCCGATACCGTGTGAGCTGTATATTCCATGTCAATTTCATAATTATTTTTTTCATTGAACGAGATTGAGCATGACGGTCTTGTGTATGAAACGTAGCGTGTAAAAAGACGCTAACTTTTCGGATAAACACAGAGCCGAATTTTTATGTTTTTTTTTTTGTTACCAAACGTATTTTCTGATATTAACGGCTTCGAAATTCATTCCTCTTTATTAAGGTACTTTAACCCTTGATAAAGAGCAATTAATGGTACAGAGCGATGGTTTTCATTTTCAAAATACTCTATTTCGATATTTTGAGGCTTATCCGATTTCTTTCTAATTAAGTCATAGAGAGAGTCGTGTCTTTTTTTATTTCTATCGTAATTAGATTCTCCTTGATTGGCAGTAGCGATATAAAGTTTTTTATTTAATGATCTTGAAGAAATTGAATCAACTTTGTTTTTCATCATCTCCTCATTCCACCATATACTTGGGTCTACAGAAATGTAAGCATTGAATATGCTATTTTTATCCATATAGGAATTTAATGTCAGAAGGCCTCCTAAAGAATGGCCTACAAGTGTTCTTGAAGGTTCTGTCCTATAATTTTCATCAATGTAAGATATTAGCTCTTTTTCAATAAAATCCAAGAAATTTCTTCCTCCACCCATAGTATTCGGTCGTTTGGTTTTTATTTTTGTGACAGTAAAATCTCGTTCGCGGTCAACATTTTCTATGGCTATAATAATGCTTTCTGGCATTAAATAGTTTCGATTTCTGTTGGAACTCATAAAATGTACTATTCCAGATGCTGTTTGGAAATGGGTATATCCATCCAATAATATGATAATTGGATATTTTTTATCAACTTCGGATGAATCATTGTATGAATCAGGAAGACTTATCAAACAAGTCCTTTCTTCATCTAAAATATTAGATTGAATAACAAACTTACTTCCAATTGTAATATCTGTTTTATTCTGTCCGAATGTGACTTGTATGGCCGAAAGAAGAATACTTAAAATTACAAATGTCAATTTTTTCATAGTTTGCTTCATATGTTTGGTCAACGGTTTGGGTATGAGCAGTAGCTCTCCCCTGCGGTTGATTATATTTTATTTGTTTGTTCTTACTTTGATTTTCCTTGTATTACGAATTGAAGCTATTGGTCATACCCGTTGTTGTGTGCAGTTTTTTTTATTTCAGCCGTTTTTTAATATCCATTCTCTGGTGTAGAATTCTAACGACTTCAACAATTTCATTTTCGGCTTTTCTGTAAAAAATCAGATGCGATTTGATTTTCGTTACTCGATAGTTTTTTCGAGTTTGTTCAGCGGATTTACCAATCAGATAATTGTCCGCAGCAAATTCAATCTCCCCTATTATTAAGTCATAATATCTATCCGCTTGCTCTTTAGACCATTTATTAAAAGTATAGATCCAAATATCATTTAAATCCTTAATCGCTTGTTTACTTATTCGGTATTTGATTTTACTCATAAGTGTTTGCGATGTAATTCAGTCAGATTTTGTTTTGGGTCGAAATTCTCAACAAATCCGCTTTGTTCTCCAATTTCAAGAGCTTTAATAAGTTCTCTTTCCTTTTTTTCTTCACGCTCTAAAAGTCTCAAAGCAGAACGAATAACTTCGCTAACTGAACCATATCTACCAGAATTTACTTCTTCTCTGATAAAATCTTCAAAATGATTTCCAAGTGATATTGATGTGTTTTTTCCCATTTTGACTAAAATTTTAATCAAATGTACCAAATCTTGGTAACGTAGCCAAATTGAACCACAACGGTTTTTATCTGATATATCTTAACTATTTATAAGCCTCATCAACATGATAAAGCCGCAAATCCATTTTATTATCCATAAAAATACTCCCATCCTATTCCAAAAACCATGAGTTATATCATCTCCCCATAAACAACACAGTTTTGAATATAACCCACCCTTTTAAAGCCAAAACAACCATTCTACTGAAGGATAGCTATGGTGAGATATTATAATACAGGGGTTAGTGATATATTGATTCAATGATGTAATAATTTCATGAAGCATTGTAATACCCCCATCCCTCCAAAACAAAAAACTCAGCGGGTGAGCTGAAGTCAACCGCTGAGCGGTCACATCATGATTTCGTTTATTCATTAGCTCCGCCGAATCCCTGCCAGCCGGTTTACCTGCCTTAGGCATGGCAGGAAGGTTCGATTTCATGAATTAGCTCCGCTGAATCTTCGATTTCACGCATTCTCTCATTCCAATTGTAGCATTGAAGCATTGTAGCATTTTATCATTGATTTCCCTATATTTAACATCTAACTAACAACCCTATGATCCCCTTCTTTAGAAAAATCCGTAAAAAAATGGCAGACGACAATAAACCCTTGAAGTATATGAGATATGCTATTGGAGAGATAGTACTTGTTGTTATTGGTATTTTGATTGCCTTACAGATTAATAACTGGAATGAGGACAGAAAGGAGAATAATATTGAAAATAAAATTTTAGTAGAAATTTCAAATGGGTTAAGGCAAGATTTACTTGATATAAGATCTAATATGAGTGAACATAGAGCAGGTCTTAAAGCATGTGAATATTACTTTGACCTCTTCACCAACAAGCAAGTTCAAGCAGATTCAATTAATTATTATTATACATATTTAACCAGAGGTTATATCTCAATCCAAAATAAATCAGGTTATGAATCATTAAAATCAAGAGGCCTTGAATTAATTAAAGATGATTCTTTACGAAATGACATCATTAAATTATATGAACAAGATTATCCATTTATTATGAAGTTGGAGGAGCAAGATCCTGAAGGAAACTTTTACGATAACTATTTCAAAGAAATTAACAATCACATTTCACCCAATCTAATATTTAATGAATATGGTGAAATAGAATCAATTCAACTTCCTTTACATGTAACAGAAACTGAACAAAAAAAGATGTTAAGCTATTTGTGGAAAATTAAAAATGATCGAATGTTTATACTAAATATCTATGAAAAGGTACTGGAAAATCTGTTACACCTACAATCAAATATAGAAAAGATAAAAACGAAAGGCTAACAAGTGAATCTTCATTCGGGTTTTTTATTCTCCCACAACAAGTGAGCATTATCACGCATCCATTGTCTAACTTCAGAAGTTGAAGCGTAGTATATTTCCATTATTTCTTCTGTTGTCAATCCTTTCATTTCTACCATAAACCAAAGTTAGAAACTGATATTGACTTTTTGGTAAGGGGAAACCTTACTGATCTATTGAATCATTAAAGCATTGCAGCATCCCCTCCTTCCATCCAAAACAAAAAACTCAGCGGGTGAGCTGAAGTCAACCGCTGAGCGGTCACGACACGATTTCGTTTGTTTCGCTAACAAGAATGTTTCTTTGTATCCAAAGCGGCCTCTTTTAATTCTCGTCTTAGCTTCCGACTTATTTTAGAGAGGATGAAGCAGCAGCCGTCAAATGAAATGGCTCAGGCTGCGGGTGAGAAAATAAGGAGGTTAAGCTACAGAGAACTAAAAGGAGTCTTGAATTTTTGATTCTTTTGTTTCAAGACAAAAGAATAGAGAAGAGTATCTTACGAATTACCGTATCAAAACAAAAAGTTCACAGAAAACAGCATTACCCTCTGCCGCCTGTAACAAAAAACTCAGCGGGTGAGCTGAAGTCAACCGCTGAGCGTTCACGACATGATTCATTTTTCAATGCCATTCACTCAGTATTTATGATATCCCATAACTAAGGCCAAGTATAAGAATATTTTACGGCAAGGTGTGACAGAGTTGAAAAAAAGATTATGAAGGAGGCGAAAAGTGAAAGGACCTTTTTTATTTTTCGTCTTGCATCCTAATAATTTTAGAAAGGAAGAAGCAATAGCCCTCGAGTGCAACGGCTTGGGCTATAGTGGTGTAAAAATTATTAGAGAGATGCACAGAAAAAGAAAATTAGTCTTGAACTTTCGGCTCATGAACCAATCCCAATATCAAAATAAGGAGGATAAGCTACAGAGCATTTAAATTCCCATAAAAAACCCCTTCATGATTCATAAAAGTGTCATCCTTTCTGTTCAAATCCAATCTTCCTCCCTCAAAATTCGTTGCGGGTAAGCCCAATTCCTGGTAGATACAGGCCGTAGCAGCGAAGTCCCACAGGCTCCCTCCACCATTTTCTTTTTTCGGAAGCTTGATCATACATGCAGGTCCGTTTTCCAGTACAAGGATGCCATTCAATACGGAACCCCCTCCAGCCATTTCTGTTACCCCATTCAAACCCAACTTTTTTACCTGCTCATCAAGCAAGCTTTCTATTTCGGCTGCACCAGGTGTATCCTTCAGCTTTCGATCTGTTACGTAGGTTAAATGGTCATTTCTATGTTTAATTTTCCAGGGACTACCATTCTTAAAGGCCCCGTTTCCTTTGATCGCATGGTACAAGGTATCCGTACTGGGGTCAAACACGACGCCAATGTGGGGTGTTCCGTCTTTTGCGATTAAAGCAATGGATACAGAAAAACCAGGATGTCCATTGATAAAAGCAAGCGTTCCGTCCATCGGGTCAATGCACCAAAAAAAATCTTCTTTGAATCGGCTACCATTATCTTCGGTTTCTTCCGATAAAAATCCTACCCCAAATTCATCACAGCTAGGAAGCAAATGAGAGAGAATTACTTTTTCGCATGCCAGGTCTACTGCTGTCACCACTTGTGAAGCATAGCTATCCCCTCCTATCTTTTTCTCCACTTTAACCTTATCATTCATATGCTGTTGAATGACTTTTCCTGCTGCAAGAGCCGCCTTGATCGCTATTTTGCTAAGTTGTTCCAGATTCATTTCTAAAGGTTATTGATTACTTCTGCTGTGATACGTTCACTATAACTATTGATCTTCCAGTGTCCGGGGCTCCATCCTTTAAGAAAGCGATGAAAATCAGCCCAGGCTACCCGATATAAAGACCGCCATTCAGTTTCCAGCGCTTCATTTCTTTGCTTCAGTGCACTTTGTAAATGGCCAAAATAGGTGTCCAGGATTTGTGCTTCCAAACGTTCACACTCACTTTCGTTCAGACAACTTCCTATAAAATAAGCTACATCTTTTATGCCGCAACCCCCACCTACGTACTGAAAATCTAAGCCAGCAACCTTTCCATTTGCTGCAAAACAGAAATTTGCCAGTTTAGCATCGCCGTGAACAAAGGTTTTGTAGGTACATGTATGTAGTTTTTGATCAATGACAGGAGCTGCCTCTTTCAACCTTTGATCATCCAATACCGCTAATTCCTGCGGTCTGGTCTCCAAATGCCAATAGGTTCCCACTTCCCAAAGTCCATCGGGAATTTTCCCCATATAACTTGCGTGAAATTTTGCCAACCATGCCAAACAAGCAGCTATTTCTTCCCATGTAAGCGCATGCTTACGCAAGTGATAACCGGCTGCATCCAAATCTTCCATCACCATCAGCACCTCATCATCTTTCGTCTCAATGGCCAGACATTCAGGCAAACGGGCCATACTGTTTTTACTGTATCGGTCATACCAGGTAGTTTCTACTTCGTATGACTTCACCTTTCGCTGATGACCGATATCCGTGTTCCATCCCCGGGGGTGATGCTTATCTGTGGGCAACTGAACGTGTTTGATCACGACACTAGCCACAGCAGCATTCTCCAATCCGATGCGCATGATTTTCCCGTACCCGCTCCACAATTCCTGGATCACCTCTTTTTCAAATAAAGAAGAAGCTCCTGTACACTGCAGAATGACCGATCTAAAATATTCATTCATAAGGGCCCAAATATACCAAAATGTTACCTGTTATATGAATCATAAATATGCTTATAAGGCAAGGACTTTTATTCAGCCTTACCTCCAATTATACCCTGAACATCGATTAAAACCAATCTATTATTGGTAAACATAGGTTGATACTAAATCTTAAAGCATGAGAATTATCAGCATAAAAAAACCCGAATGAAGAATCACTCGGGTTTAGAAATTTACAATTAAACGCTGTTCATTTAATTTCCAGACCGCGCACTTTTTAAAATAGTGCCTTTGCCTACAACGAGCCCGTTTGAAAGTAATTTGTAAAAATAAATACCATCAATAACGTTATTGGCATTCCAGATAACCTCATAACCATTATTATTATACATGCCATATGTCAATTCGGCTACTAAATAACCTGATCGATTGTAAATACTTATTTTAAAATTGGTCATGTACGGTACTTCAAATGAAAAGGTAATCGACTCATAAAAAGGATTCGGGTAATGTTTCACTTTGATCTCATGAGGCTTCACTTTGTTCACAATTATATTTTGCATCTGACTGGCCGTGTTTCCATTGCCATCATCATAGATCCATGTGATGATTGTTAGGCCTTTTTCAGTAACTGGAAACGAGGCTTCAGTTGTGGCATAAATGACATTGCCGCAATTATCCGTTGCAGTTGGGGCATCAGGCATAGTAACCGATTTTTTATCTTGCAGATCTGGCAGCATCGTTATATCTGGAATTGGAGGACTTGTATCTTCAACAGTAATACTTGCTTCACAGCTTGCTGTATTTCCAGCTTTATCCGTCACCGTAAAGGTTACATCAGTCGTTCCAATATCAAATGGCCCTTCTGGAACCATGCTAAAACTTATATCATCTCCATCAGGATCGCTTGAACCGTTGTCAATTTGATCAGCTATTACATTGGCCTGACAGTTTTCATTTGCATCAACAGAAATATTCTTACAAATGGCTACTGGTGGAGCATTAACAAATTCTACCACAACAAATGGAGATAAAGAATACGTCTCGCCATATATGATTTTATTATCGAAATCAATATTTGTAGTTATATCCTCCCAATGATCCGTTTCATAATGCATAAGCCTAATCTCATCTTCTTGAAAAAAGGTCATGTCTCCAAAATATAGTGCGATTTCAATAGGGCCTTCATAAGCTGCGGTCGTTTCAATGTCAAAATAATTGTCATCACCGCCAAAGGCAAAGCCAGTGGGCAGATCTGGTCCCTCTTCAGTTATTGTTAGTGTTGTTTCCCCACTTTGACTAACATTCTCGTATTCTATTGTAGTGACTATATCCTCACTTAATGGAACCAATACTTCTTCACCTATTTGCGTATTGTAACCACAGTCGTTGCTGAAATTAACATTGGCATCTACTTTCCATGTCGAATGATCAACCAATTCATCATCCACACTAATGCATTGAAGATTTTCATTGTTGCTCGCATCAAAGCGGTTGATTATTCCGTTTGTTCCGCTACGAAGGTCTAGTGTTAAAAGTTCATTATAATTACATTCCAACTGGTAGAGTAGTTTATTATTTCTCAAATCAAGATCTGTGATTTTATTCCATGTACAGAACAATCGAGTCAAGTCTTCAAGATGAGAAACGTCTAAAATCTCTATTTCATTGAACATGCAAATCAATTCACTGATTAACACATTATTTGATAGATCTAGCTCCTGAAGGTTATTTCCAGTGCATTCCAACTTAAAGAGTTTTGGATTATTTGTTAGTATGAGTTCATTAATTTCATTTGATTTGCATCGCAACTGCTCCAATTCTGGATTTGAAAGTAAATTCAATTCGGAAATATCATTTTCGATACAATCTAGCAAATTTAAAAGTGGATTATTCTCTACATTCAACTCGTTTAATTGATTATTACTGCACCTTAAATGGGCCAGTACAGGATTATTGGAAACATCCAAATTTGAAATTGTATTTCTATCACAGTCCAAATAATTCAAATTAGCAAGAGCTGTCACATCTAATTCGCTGATGATGTTTTTTTGACAATTCAATGACTTCAGCAATACATTTTTGCTAACATCCAGTTCGGATAAGTTATTATTATGACATATGAGTGTTGTAAGCTTTGTGTTTTTAGAAACATCCAATTCATCCAAAGTGTTATATCCACAATACAAATAATCCAAATTTATAAAGCCTTGAATACCCTCTAAACTGCTTATTTCCTTTGAATGCACATCCAGCCTTGTAGCAGCTTCAGCATCTTCTCTTGTTATTTGATGATTGATTGTTCCGTCTGAATCTATATTTAAGTCAATTAAAGCTTGTTCGAAATTCGAATCTAGGATATATATAGCCAATTACTGTTGTTTCAATCTTTTTTACAGTTGCTTTATATCCGTTTACAAAATCACTATAAACCACGTATAGTATATCAGAACTGTCAAATGCTATAGATATATATTCAGCCTCAATGGTAGAGAACCCTCCAGAACCGACATCTACCCATGAAACACCTTCAATATATTTTTTTGCTGTAGCTTTTTTTAAATTTTCACCATCTGAATAAACCACATAAGGAATATCATTGCTGTCAAATGCAATGGTTGTATAAAAAGCTTCTCCTTCAGAAAAATTTGAAGAACCAACATCATTCAATGCACTTCCCAATTTATTTTCTTTCAATTCTATTACTTTACTTCCATATACATCTCCATAATCACCACTAGCACTATAAGTCATATAGATATTGTCGTTACTATCAAGTGCAAATGATGTAGATGACATTATTTCGGTAAATAAAGGATAAGATTTTGTCCAAAAGTCGCCATGGTCATAACTCATAATTTTAGCAACAACAGGTGATAATATATCCTCACCAAAATTATAGTTTCCGTCAGAAAAAGACACGTATGGAACATCTTTACTGTCAAAGTCAATTGATATTGAAAGGGCTTGTCCCTCCGAAAACCTACCAGCAGACTCCTCAACCCAATTATTGTCCATAAATTTCATCATTATTCCAGAAAACCCATATACACTATCCGCATAAGCTACATAGAGTCTGTCGTTACTATCAAATGCAATGGTTGTATAAAAAGCTACTCCAGCTGAAAAACCTGCTGAACCAACAACTTCCCAATTACCATCATTAAATCTCATTACTGTAGCTTTATCTCCATTCGCATTATCCGTATAAATCACATAGGGAATATCGTTGCTGTCAAATGCAATTTTTGTATAATGGACCTCTCCAGCTGAAAAACCTACTGAGCCAACAACTTCCCAATTGTTACCCGTCTCACAGTCAAACTTGTCAGTTCATTATCAAAACAATCTAAATCTTATAAAACAGTATTTTAACTTAAATCTAAACTTTCTAGTAAATTAGAATTACAAATTAAAACAGTTAAAACAATATTTTAACTCAAATCTAAACTTATCAGTTTATTTCCATCACACCACAGTTTATCTAAATTAACAACTAATATACCAGTTATATCTTTAATATTTTTAAAAGATATATTTAATATCCTAACTCCATAAATATCTTCTTAAACCACTCTTTAATTAATACTGCTATCTAAATCAATACCCAAATCAATTAAAACTAATTCAAAATTTATAACCTATATAAAAGTAAACTTAGAATAACTAATTGTTTATTTTTAATATCATTACTGTAGCTTTATCTCCATTCGCATTATCCTGATAAATCACATAAGGCGTATCGTTATTGTCTAGCATGAGTATAAAAAGTGCATCTCAGAAAGTCTGTGCTTACGTCTTCCCATCTTAGCGTTTGTATTAATATAAAACAAGATCGATATTTAGAGGAAAAAAAGTAATCGATTTTTCATTCTTCAGAGTTTTTCTGATTAGCCTTGATATTGAGGTTCTAAATACCATTTACATACAAATAATATTATAGAAAATAATTTTGATCCATACACCATTTGTATTCTTGATAAAGGAATATTCTGTAAGAATAAAATCGTGATCTTATCTGTTTTCTATCACAGCTATAAATTTTGGTTAGCGCCTTATTTTGAATTAGACCTAAAATTAAATCTCAATCAAAAATGAAGCAATGACTGTTTCAATTAACTCATTGATCTTCATCAATTTGACAGTAAAAAACCCCTCCTATTTCTAAAAGAGTAGGGTAATGAAATTATCTATTCCTTATGAGTGGGATCCTAACTCTTTCAACATTTATAACTAAAAACTCTTGTAGTGTGTCTCCCCCTTTTTTACTCGAAAAGCAATGGCTAATAATGTGTACAACCTTTTAGCTCAAAATTTCAAAATCAAGTACGACGTGCGTTAACTATGATTAGCCCAAATCAACCATAGATAATAGCAATGAAAAATAAATTCTCTATAAATTTTTACTATATTTATATGAACTAAACTCAACTACAAGACTTTTACCGAAGGATGGATACTGTGGGATATTGTAATCAATGATGTAATGATTCATTGATACAATGATTTATTATTTCAATGATTCATTGTTTTAGCGTTACTTACCGAGTCCCCGCAGGAGCAAATAAAAAATCAGTAGGATTATCAATGTCATATAAATACTGATAACCTCTGGTGTCTTTCTTACAGAATGGCGCTATAAGATGCAACATGTTTTGATAGCCTTCTAAGGTTAGTGCACAATAAAAAGTTTTCTGATCAACACTAAATATGCCTTCATCAGTTTTAAACAGTCCAAGAATTAAATTACAATTGTGTATTTCTATAAAATCAACTTGTGACAGCACTAGTTTCTGTTTTCTTTCTACAATCGTATCCTTAATTAAATCTCTGAATTTAATGGCCTCATATTTATCAAAATCGAACAATCTCACAACATTTTCTCCATATTCGTTTATGTTGTCTATAAAGTCTAATTGCATGGAGTAGCTGTTATATGAAGAATAAATATCCTGTTATTTCAAAACAAATATAGCTATTTCATACAGGAGCATCTGTCTTGCCTTAATCAGTCCCTCAACGCCACAATCTCATATTGCTGTTCAGCTTTTTCTTGCTGTGAGTTGGAGTGAATCGTGCTGTCTATGACCTGTCGTGATAAAGCAATTAAACTGTCTTTATAAAAAAGTAGTTGTTCTTCACCCAAGCCTGGGTGGTTGGATAAGCGGTCATAAATAGAGTCGGTTCCCAGTTCTGAGACTAAGCCCTGGTCACTTTTGGTAGTTTGACGCTTTTCCGGTACGTCTGTATCAGACATATCCATTACAGAGGCAGTGCTTCTCCCCTCTTTTTGCAGTAATACAAAGGTCACACCGATGCATACCAATACAATGACAAGTGTCATTATGATTTTATTTCTTTTGATCATAAAGTCTTAATCGTTACATAAAGAAATCATCCATAGCAATTAGAAGATACTTTGTTCAATTATACAGGGACAATATAGGAAATTTCCTAAACTTACCAAATACCCTGTGGAGGGTATTTGATGATTGAAGTGGTTTTGAATATGGAATGTCAAAGGATTTTGTTGATTTAAGATTGGAGAATGTTGATTGTTGATTTGAGAAATGAACTCCCCAAACGAGATCATTGTTCAGATCGAAACCGGCCTATTTTATTTTTTGTCTTGCATCCTGATAATTTTAGCGTGGAAGAAGCAATAGCCCCGAAAGCAAAGCGGCTTGGGCTATGGTGTCGTAAAAATTATCAGAGAGATGCACAGAAAAATAAAATGAGCCTTGAACTTTTCGTTCTTTTGTTTCAAGCCAAATGAAGCGATAGCGAATTCACGATTTCTTAAAACAATATAAAAGGGATGAGTAAAAGGACAGAGAATTTATCTCACGAATTCCCATCCCAAAACAAAAAACCACCTCGTAAACAATAGTCACCCCCTGAGTGGTCACATCATGATCATTGATTCATTGATAACTGGGTATCTTAATAATCTAATGTTATAATTCGTCCCTTTGTAAAATTAAAGAACTTATCCTTTTGAGCAACTTGAACGCCTTCCATTAAATCTTCTGGTTTGAAACCAGCTATTTTCAAACATGTAGGGCAGGCATAAACGCCAACTTTATGATCTGCCAATTGCTTGATGTAAGTCTGAAATGATTCGAAATCTGCATAATTCAAATCTTTCGCTCCTTTTACTGAAAGTTCTACGGCATGAATGTCCATATAGACCATCACATCTTTGTCTTTTGACATCATAACAGCCATTTTTAAAGGCATTAATACGCGATGCGGATCATCATAACTTTCAGTTATGTGGATAAATACACCATCTTTCACCGGGTCGGTACTGGTAATAACTTGTTTTTCTTGTTCGGAATCATTGCTTTGTACGGTTCTTTGATTACACGACAGCAGCAGTAAACCTGTCATAATTAATAATCCAATGTTTTTCATAATTTATACATATTTAGTGAAATCTTTTTTAGCTTTTTACCAACGCGCTATATCGCTATGAGATACCCTTACTATAAGTGTATTAACCATGATAAATGTGCCCGTTTAATTTTTTTAATCCATAAAAATAGCAAGCAACATCCACAAACCGTATGATTTATATCAACTCCCCTAAACATTCTATGTAACCCAAATCACACACCCAACACCACAATCTCATACAGATGTATTGATTCAATTGATCTATTGGATCATTTAAGCATTTCCGTATTGACGCCTTCGGTATAAAACAAAAAACTCAGCGGGTGAGCTGAAGTCAACCGCTGAGCGTTCACGACATAATTTGGTTTTTTTAGATCTAAAGCGGCCTCTTTTAGTTCTCGTCTTAGCTTCCGACTTATTTTAGAAAGGATGAAGCAGCAGCCGTCAAGTGAAATGCTCAGGCTGCGGGCGAGAACAAGCAATTACTTATAGTGATTGTTGTGCCTCGTTTGTCAGTTTTTATCAATATGAAATATTACAGCCTTTTCATTACTTACATCTAGGCTAAATCTCAGTAAGGATTCCTCTAAAATATTAATTTTTAAATTATTACTTCCTGAAACACTTGTCAGAGATGTCTTTTGCCCGATAGTAACATTTTCTTGATTTGAATTTGCACCAAAGTCAAAACTCCAATCTATTGAAGCTATTTTAAATTCATATTCTCCTTTTTTTAAAGTTGTTGTAGTTTCATAAACGCCTTTACCCATAAACTCAAATTGAGGTGTAATATCCGGATTTTTTCCCCACCCATTCATACTTCCAAGCAAGTAAATAGGCTTATCTCCCAATGGTTGCTCTTTTATTTCATTAATTGCTTTTTGAGCATTTGATATGGCATCCTCTGTTTTTTCTCCTTCTATTAATGAAAAAGCTATATCAATAGCGACGTTTTGATCAATTTCTATTTCTGGATCAACACCCTTTCCTTCAATTTTTCCGATTCTATGTGAATAATACTCTGCTATGGGCAGAGACAATTGAAATCCATGTGGTAAATCATACATCTTTTGTGATAACATCTCTCCAGCTGTAGTTTCACCTATGATGATTACGCTTTCTACTTGTGCAAGAGCATCAACTGTAAATTCAGCAGCACTAGCGGTTTTTTTGCTTATCAACACATAAGTTAGGTCCATCGAAATTGGGGTGTCATGGGTGTAAACTTTATGCGCGTAAGAGCTTGCTCTTGTACATCATGCCAGAAGGTCTTTATCGACCAGCCATTCCATGGTGATAAATCTTGGGCATCGAGCTAAAGTTGGGAAATTCTGAATGATTTTTCCACCATTTTCTTGAAACAAATAATCCTGCATCAATAGAGTCTTTTATCAAATGACCAATCAGTGGGATACCTGCAAATGTTCCTCCTGTATTGTTTCGAAGATCTATAATAAGAGACTCAGTCTTCATTGCGAGCAATCTCACGATAACCTTCAAATATTTTTTCTTTGGTATCTATGCCAGTCATAGTTGTGACGTTAAGCACAGCTGTTTTATCTATCCATTTTAGCGAAACCACCTTGATTGCCTATTTTCATAGAATCTATATAATTTGCCATTTCTTTAGCTCGCCTTTCTAAAAATGCCAGTCTAACATGAGAGAATGGACCATTGTTCCAAAGCACATTAAAACCGTCAATAAATTCTTGTTTCGATTGAACAGTTTTTGCGAGATCCCCTAATCTTTTGTTCTAAATCAAGATATTCATCTGTTTTAAGTTCGGCTGGATTATAGTGATAATCAGACATTAATTGAGATATACTATCCGTCACAATGATTAAGTCTTGATGTAGCTGTTTAAGTTTGTTGCCAGAGGTTTGGGACTGGCAAGTAGAGAGGCACACAGTTATGACAAAAACACCTAAAATGTGTATTACAGTTAGTCTTTTCATTATCTTATATTTTTATCAGCTATTTTCAGTTTTATATCTATTTATCTGTTAGACGAATTTTCAATCAAATTGGTTACTTGATATGTGATAATGATGTATTGATTTAATGATTTATTGTAGCATTGAAGCATTGTAGCATTGTAGCATGATCCCCTTCGCTCCAAAACAAAAAACTCAGCGGGTGAGCTGAAGTCAACCGCTGAGCGGTCACATCATGATTTCGTTTTTAAAGATCCTGAGCTACTAATTCATGCATTACCATTCCTGCATTCATGCATTCAATGCATTCATGAAGCATTTCAGCATTGAAGCATTTCAGCATTGAAGCATTTCAGCATTGAAGCATTGCAGCATTGTAGTATTCCTTGCTCAAAATCAACTTTTTCATTGACCGTCGTCATTGCTTTTCAATACTTGTTTTAATACTTTATTAACCTAAGATAAAAGGGTTTAAGATGAAAAAAATACTATTTACCACAGACTTTTCTGCAAATGCTACTAAAGCGTTTCATTTTGCATTAAACATGGCCGAAAAACATCAGGCTGAACTGATATTGGCGCATGTATTTGACATTCCAACCGTTTATAACTATCCGGTTGAATATAATCCATCAGAAATGAAATCGGGTATGATCAAGGATTGGAAACGTACATTAAAAGAATTTTTCGAAAATTATGACACTAAGGTAAAGGCCAAATTCGAGGCTGTTGAACATCCTTCTGTGCTGAAGGGAATTCTCTCTATTATAGAAGCACGTAGGCCACAATTAGTGATTGTTGGAACCAGAGGCAAAAGTCGCATAAAGGAAGTTCTACTCGGAAGTACGACAAAGGCCTTAGTAAAACATTCACCCATTCCTGTAATGGCCATTCCTGAATATGCGGATCAAAAAGACATTGATAAAGTTTTATATGCATCTGATTTACGTGAAGATGATGTTCAGGCCCTTTCAATGTTGGTTCAACTTGTTGAGCCCTATCAACCTGATATTGAAATACTACATATATATCCTGATAGTGAGTATAAAGGGATCGAAAAAATAGAATGGTTTAAAGAACTCGTTAAAGAGCATATTGCCTATGAGCGTATTTCATTTGAGGTTTTGCGATCTGACGATAGTTTTTCCACTCTTCATAATCATATGGTTTTTAACAAGTTTGACCTGCTGGTGATGTTGGAAAAAAAACGCAGCGGTATTATTGATAAACTATTCCATGAAAGTCTTGTAAAGAAAATGCAATTCCACACCAGGATCCCGTTTTTGAGTTATCATGAGCATTTTTTACATGCAACCGATAACAAGAATATCAAAAAAAGCGATACTATTGAAAATTGATTTGAATGCATCAAGTCATTGTTGCATTTCCGCCGTCGCTCCACAACAAAATACTCAGCGGGTGAGCTGAAGTCGATCCGAGTGTTAATTCACTCGGATTTTTGTTTCTCAAAAGCTTAATGAATATTTTTTATAATCAAAATTTACCCTTAAGAAATGGAGGGGTTTTTTATGACATCCATATCACTGATAACTGTAATTATTTTTTACATTTGGAAACTAATTATAACGCCAGTTTTAAATAGAGCTATGAAAAAAATGAAGTATTTATTAATTATGATTTTGGTTACTATGGCTTCAACATCTTGTGTTGAAGATGAATTTGGAAATGTTGTTGGCACTTGGATATACCCAACCTTTCAAGATGCATTGAAGAAAAGACCGCCAGAACCTGAATCTTGTGAAAGTCAAGTCACAATTACCTTCCATAATAATTTAAACGGCATATTAGATATGGATAAGTATTGTAACCCTGATTCTGAAAAATATGATTTTACATACAATGTAAAAGAAGGCACATTGACGATAACATATATAGTTAACACTATTAGATGCGGTTCTATTCTTACTGCTTGGGACAGATGCTGTATCAAAATGAACTTATATAGATTTTGACGCAATATCAATTACTTGCATGTTTAGTAGAAAACATAAATCTCCTAAACAATCTTTGTAGATCGTTGCATTTCATTCAGCTATTGTGAGCATTCAATAAATTCCGAATAACGACTGAAATTTTCGAGGAAGCTACAGTGAACAAAAAAAATCTTCGAGATTCAGCGCTCGTTCCCACATAAATTTACGAATTACTATTCCAAAAGAAAAACCATAGAATAAAGCCCCGCATTGCAGCATTAACCACCTCCGTCAAACAAAAACTCAGCGGGTGAGCTGAAGTCAACCGCTGAGCGGTCACGACATGATTTAGTTTGTATAGGGAAGTTCAGTCGAAGTATTCATCTATACAACAATCATTGTTTAGGACTTCACTTCAAAAATCTTAAATCAAAAATCTCCAATCCCGCAATCTCCAATCATTTCCCTATATTTAACATCAACAATCAACCCTATGATCCCCTTCTTTAAGGACAGAGCGTCAAGAGGGCAGAATGAAAAAGCCATTGATTTGGCTTTTGAATGATGAGCCAGATGAGGCGAGGCAAAGTAGACATTTTTAGCGCAAGGGCCAGATGGCGCGGGGGCATTGATATTAATAACAATGATAAATTTTTTTAGACGAATCCGTAAAAAAATGGCAGATGATAACAGACCTCTTAAAGTATATGAGATATGCTATTGGGGAGATAGTATTGGTGGTGATTGGAATATTGATTGCGTTGCAGATCAACAATTGGAATGAGATTGAAAAATTAAAAGTGAGGGAAACTAATCTTCTTAAGGAATTGAAAACTAACCTAAACACGAATATTCAGAACCTTGAAAAAGATATAGAAGTTCAAATTATACAGGCATCTTATATTGACATTGTTCAATTACATTTGGAACATAAAAAACCTTATAATGATTCTATAAGTTATTTTATTTCCCGCGGAAGCCCGGCCCCTGATGTATTATTAACTTCTTCCGCCTTTGAAACCCTGAGATCATCAGGACTTGAATTGATAGGCTCAGACACGTTGAGGCAAGCAATTATAAATTTATTTGAAGTTGACTACCCTTATTTATTTCAAGAAACAAAACGACTTGAGGATCAGATATGGCCTTCGGTTGTTGTCCCTATGTTTCAAAAGCATTTTAGATTTAGAGATAATCTGGCTATTCCTATAAACTATGAGGCCCTGCTTAATGATGATGAATTTATAAATATGTGGAGTTTTAGAGGTGAGTTAAGAAAAGGCTCAACTTCACGTAAAATAGTAGCTGTAGAAAAAACGCAGGCTGTAATTAAGCTGATAGAGAACGAACTTAAATAAGTTCAAGTCTGGATATACCCTTATTACCCACCTTACTAATTGATTTACAATAATATATCTTAACCTGAAGATTCCTGTTTCCTTTAGCTAACTTCCAATGGCCAATCTATTATTCTCTGGCAGCTTTAAATTCACTTCCATCGTACCATTTTGGGAAATAATCTTCATTGGATAATTTAAAACCCACATGAAACAACAGTTGTAGATCTGATCGAACGCCACTTAATTCTGTTGTTTCAGGATTGTATTCGTCTGAAGGTTGATGGTAGGTATGCGTGCGATAATAATCATTGTACTTTTTTATTTCTGCTATACTCTTATCAAATCCTTCATAAGAGCCACTTGCGTACAAAGCAGGTATGCCTATTTTGGCAAAACTAAAATGATCTGACCTAAAGAAATATCCTTTTTCAGCCTCCGGATCAGGAATAACGTACCTGTTTTGTTGAGCAGCGGCTTCTTTGGCATATTCATCCATTTCAGAATGACCAAAACCTGTAATGGTTACATCTTTCATTTCCCCGGGACTATCCAGCGCATCCATATTAATATTTGCCACTGTTTGCTCAGGATTAAAAATCGGGTTTTCTGCATAATAGGCTGAACCTAACAAGCCTTGTTCTTCTCCGGTAACTGCTAATAAAACAATGGAACGTTTTGTAGGTTTGGATTTTTTGAACGCTTCGGCAATGGCTAATAAACCTGCTGTTCCAGAGGCGTTATCTACTGCTCCATTGTAAATTGAGTCTCCATCTATAGCTTTGCCAACACCTAAATGGTCCCAATGGGCTGAGTAGATAATAAATTCATCTTTTCTCTCTGTACCCGGTATCAGTGCGACGACATTTTTAGAAACATCTTTTTTGATCTTATTTTTAATGTCTACTGAAACTTTTAAGTCTAAAGGAATGGGTGTAAAGTTTTTATTTCTAGCAAGGGTTTTGTAATCTTTACCTTTCATTGCTGAAATGTCAAACATTTTTAGGGCACTTTCACCACTTATCCATGACTCTACATTTAATTGGGGTAAATCACTTTCTATAATTAATCGTGCCCCGATCCAACCAGATTCAATTACATTCCAACCATAAGAAGCTGGCGCTGTGTCATGAATAATGATGAGTCCGTCTGCACCTTGCCTTGCAGCTTCTTCGTATTTATAGGTCCAACGGCCATAGTAGGTCATTTCATTTCCTTTGAATAAGGTTGAATCGCCAGATTGAAAACCAGGATCGTTAATTAAAACAACAGCCGTTTTTCCTTTCCAATCTATACCTTCATAATCATTCCATCCATATTCAGGAGCCACAATTCCATAACCTGCAAATACTAGCTCTGAGTGATCAAGTTTTACATCAGCTACTGTTTTATTTGTTGTGGCCACAAAATCTTTTAACAATTCTAGACTAACGCTTTCATTTTTTCCTGAAATTACCATTTTTTCTGAGGGTGTTCCTGTAATTTCTACCATGGGAACATCTTGAAAAAAGCTGGTACCATTTCCTGGTAAAACGCCTAATTTTTCAAACTCCTCTTTCAAATAGTTAATGGTCTTTACTTCTCCTTCAGTAAATGGCTTTCTGCCTAGAAACTCATCCGACGCCAGACGCTCAATATGCTTGCGAAGCGTATTTTGGTCAACTTCCACTGCATCTGTGTTGTCTTGTTTATTGTTTTGACAACTGATAAAAAGTATGATGACTAAAAACTGTAAGTATTTCTTCATAAATGATTCATTTAAGTAAATTAAGGCCAACGATATGTTTTTGTTTGGTTTCGTTGCGTGTGAGCCAAGTTAGCAAAAAAGATCTATGTAAACCTTGATCACTCCCTCAACATCACAATTTAAGCCGTAAATACACTTCCGTTCAAAACAAAAATCAGGACGGGTCAAATGATCTAATGATGTATTGAAGCATTACTATTTTAGCTTCCAAGCCTGCCAACTCTCAGCTACTTTCTGACTGAAATATACTTCGGGAGTTTGAACAATACCATTCAATCCGGTTTCTTTACGCACCGTGTCGATGACGTAGTTACTCAGGTCTTCTAGTTTAATATCTCCTTTTGTTTCTTTTAGTTTTTTCAATAGGAAATAGGTAAAATAGCCATGTTTGGTTTCACGATAAATGGATGAGGTCTCCTCGCTGGAGCTTGAAGAAAGGACCATCATATTTCCTAGAATGACATTTTTATTTACACGTACTTTGATTCCTTTTCTGGCCGATAAGACCTGGTTACGGCCTCCGCCGCTAAAACAGGCATCTAAAAAAACGTTGACCTGACGCGCGGGATGTTCAGACAACGAAGCAAAAACATCTGACAAGGGTATACCATATTCCAAATTATTGGAAGATACATCAACTGGAATAATAACCGGTGACTGAGTTTCCTCATCCGGCAAACCATGTCCTGAATAGTAAAATATGAGTTTGGCATCTCCTTCTTCAATTTTTGAGAGGTGGTTGATCCAGGCAAGACCCTGACTCATTTCCGCTGCAGTCGCGTTGCGCAGCACCTTAATCTGTCTGGCTGGAATTCCCAAGGTTTTGTGACAATAATTTGCAAATACTTCTGCATCATTCAGGGCATAGGCCGCATTTTGTTCCACGGAGAGCGATCTTTGTCTTGACTGATAATCTTCATTGCCAATGATCAGGGCATAGGCATTGACTTGCCGGCTTCTGGTGATTGGAATATCCCGGTCCACATCTTCAAGAATCGCATGATCTTCTGGCAAAAGTGGCTTGTAAGGGTATTGATGACCTGTAATCAGGTTCCTTGAGGGATGGATTTCGACAAATTCACCTGATTGATCCAAAGGAAAGACCAGGTCTGCGGAAAAGTCAAATCTATGAAGTCTGTCTAAGCCTTTTACGCTGAACCGCAACTCCTGATCTTTAAAATCTCCATTGATAAAATAGCGGTAAGTGAGGGTATGATAAGCACCCGGAAGGATCGTTTTTGCCCCAAGCGTTTGCCTATCTGTGCCTTTATCTATGACAAGCCCTAGTTCAATGACACCCTTTTGATGAGAGGTAACGTCAATTTCCAAAGGTCCGGCACTGGCCCTGCCAATATTTTTCATGCTAAAGGTCAACTCTACCATCTCATTATTATCGACTCTATTATTGGGATAACCCGAGCGAATTTCACGAATCGAATAGTCAGGGATGACCAATTCGGGCTTTGGAAGTTCGACGGTTTCAAAGCGCAACATTCTTTGTGAGATAGATCCTCTAAAATCGGGTTCAACAACTTCTATTTCTAAGTTGGCTGTCCCATTTTCTAATAGGGCGTTCCCTTTAATATTAAGCCTTACAGACTCAACCCCTCCGTTGCCTTTTATCTTTGGGAAATGAATCATCCTTGGATGTTCAATTCCCTTATTTTGAGAATTTAACCGAACATAAACGTTATCAGCATCCCCAATCCCTGAGTTACTTAAAGTGATCGCAACCTGGCTGGATTCACCTGCGTATAGTATGTTATTTGATAGTGAAATATCATCCACATCAATGATGGGTGGAAAATTCTCATGCTCACTGGCCGCATTCTTTGACTTGTTCACCTTCATATTCGACAGCATGGCCCAGGTCACGTTGTTTTGAACATTGTAGCTGCTCAGGTCGGCATATCCGATATGGTTCTTATACCTGACCAAAAACTTTCCTTTTTTGACTCGTTCCAGTACTTGAACCGTTTCTCGTTTGGGTACGGCAAGAACCATTTTATATTCGCCCTTTTTGGTGATATATGTCTTACGCGAAAGGGTCACATAGGTTTTCTTTGAGGAAGTCCGAACCACCTGCTTCTGCCCCACCTTGCCTTGCTGTTTTCTTAATTTATTATCCAGATTAAAGGATATAATGTACCCGTTCCAATCCTTGTATTGTGCCTTGTAAATAGGACCGCGTACCTTCTCCATGATCCTTACCGGATTTCCCTTGGGAACCACACATACAAGCTCAGAAGTTTGACTGACGCCTTTCACCATCACTACTTTCCTGTCGAAAACGGCATACTTACTTTCGTAATTCTGCCCGAATCCGATGGTCGATAGTAGCATGAGAATTAAAAGAGGGGAATAGCTGTTCATTTTTTTTCTTTTCAAAGGTTAATCCATTTGTTTTAGCAAAACATTTCTATACACAACTTCGCGCTCATTTATAGGTATTTCATAAATCCATGAGCGCACCGTTTTGAGACTGATATGATCATCGATCCAGGGCACATGCTTTTTGGTATACACAAAAAGTAAAATGCTCATCTCATCAGTTAAAGCGTCGTCCAATTCTATGGCATACCCCGGAGCATAAGCTTCGTTGACCGGAAATGACACCATCTCATTTTTGACAAACCGTCGTTCCTTTTCATCGCTTAGGTAATCATGCGCTTGGTTATCGAAAGGATATAGCACAAATGACTCTGTCTTATTGAAGGCGAAAATTGTCAAAAAACCATCCATTGAAGGGGTAAATGAAAATGCGATAGGTTCGTTTTCATAGTACACCTCCTTAAGCTGACCAAGATCAAAGAAAAATCCTTGATCTCTTGGTCGCTCATAGGTATAGACCTTGGCTTCAATTTCAACAGATACGATCATATTTCCATATTGATCAAACCGATTGTTTTCAGCATGTATACTGTCAATAAGAATATTGGCGTTCAATTCTGAATTGGAGATACTGTGAAAATAGGTTTCTATTTCCTGTTCTGTACCATGGGCATACAACAGATTAGAAACAACCAGATTTTCAGCAATACCTGCCTTGATAAGTGCATTTTTCTTAGCATCTGAAAGGGCTTCTTCCAGTGCCTGAACCGGGGTTTTATCCCGACTCACCGAAACACCTTCGGCAAAAACATTAACTTGTTTTTGTGCATGAATTGAGCTACAAAGTAGACATATGATGAAAAGTGAAATTGAATAGGTCCAGTGATTAATTAATCCTGTGTTCCCTTTCATACTTGTTCATTTCCTCGTTGAAGATCTTTTCGAATTGATATTTATCGAAATCAAGCTGCAGCTGATCATCTCTGTTGATACCGTCAAATACACCGGTCAAAGTAGTTTCTTTTGGACTTTCAAGCGCAATCCAATAACTGTATAAGCCATCCTTCTGCTTGTACAATCGCTCTCCGATCACTCTTACGTCTCTGATATCTTGTCGTACAACTTCCCGAGACATCTCTTCGAACTTATTTTCAAAATCCTTTTTACTGGCAACTGACCTTTGGTTGGTATATTGCTCGGTCACTCTTTTGATCACGGCTTCAATATTACCTGCAAGTTCTGCTTTAGCATTTTGCTCAGCAATCTTTTTAGCGGTAGCGAGATCAGCACTTTCCCCAACCTGTTTGGCCCTAAAATAGTCCTTGTTGTTTTCATACTGTTTACCAGAAAAGGGGATTGAAATTTCTGTAGAATCTTGAATTTTTGCAATTTCTTTTTTGGATTTACAGCTGATGGCTGCAAGGGAAAAAACAAATAAAACAATGTGTAATTTTTTCATTTTCATAGCATTACGAATTTAAATTAAACAAATTTTAACATTATACACTGGGGTAATACAACAATCGTACCGAAAAAATAATAAGGGAGTTCATGATGTAATGATGTATTGATTTAATGATGTAATGATTTAATGATGTAATGATGTAATGATATATGATTCAATGATATAATGATTCATTAGCTCCGCTGAATCTTCGATTTCATGCATTACCATTGCAGCATCGCAAATAAAGAACTTTGATTTCACCTACGATTGTCGTAACTTTAAAGGTATCATACACCTATGAAGAAGCATATGATGAAGAATAGGTTCGTAATATTATGGCTCTTATTAGTGCCGCTCTTACTGGCATCGCAAAATAACTATAGTGAAGCCAGAGAAAATATGATGGCCAATCATATCAAATCAAGAGGCGTAAAAGACAAGGCGACTTTAGAGGCCATGTCAGCAGTACCCAGACATTTATTTGTACCCAAAGAACTGAGCTCACAAGCCTATCGCGATGGTCCTTTGCCCATCGGTTACGGGCAAACCATATCTCAACCTTATATCGTGGCTTTTATGACCGAGGCCATCAAACCAGAAGGCAACTTCAAGGTGCTTGAAATAGGTACAGGATCAGGTTATCAGGCAGCTGTACTCAGCCGGATCGTCGATAGCGTATATACCATTGAGATCGTTGATGAGCTCCACCAAAAGAGCAAAAAACTGCTAAGGACCCTCGAATACAGCAATGTGAAAACTAAAAATGCTGATGGTTATTTTGGCTGGGAAACCAAGGGTCCGTTTGATGCCATCGTGGTAACCGCGGCAGCAGAATTTGTACCGCCACCGCTTATCGCCCAGCTTAAAGAAGGCGGCCGGATGATCATTCCTGTTGGTACACCTTTTTCAACACAACAACTCCTGCTGTTGACCAAAAAAGGAGGGAAAATAAAAACCAGTAACCTGATGTTTGTGCGTTTTGTTCCTTTTACCAGAAGCGCCGAATAAGCATATCTTTTTGACTTCTTTTTTATGAGCGATCGACTCACATATAAGCACAACACTCTGAAACTGGCGCTTTCAGTAGCCATTTTGTCGGCAGCCATAGTGGCCTATGAAATTCAGTTGATGCATTTTTTTACCATCGTACAGTGGTATCATTTTGCCTATATGGTTATTTCAATTGCCCTGTTGGGAATCGGAGCCAGCGGAACCGTGATTTCACTCTACAGAAAACCATTGTTGGCCAGATCAGACTGGTTGCTCCCTGCATTTATGATCAGTAGCGGCCTTTTGATGAGCCTTGCCGTACCTGTTTCTAGGATGGATTTCTTAATCTTTGATTCCTACCTCCTTTTTGTTGACGCCTCACAGTTCGGAAGGTTATTGGGTACCTATCTTTTATTTTTCCTCCCGTTTTTTATAGGCTCCATGGCCCTGGGACTCATCTTCGTTAAAAAAGTGGCCCAAATAGGAACCTATTATTTTGCCGATATGCTGGGTTCTGGTCTTGGAGGCATGTTTGCCATCCTCTTACTCTGGTTGCTCGGTCCAACCGATCTGCCCTGGGTCATTGCCCTGATGCCCGTAATCGGAGGCTTGCTGATCGTTAAAAAAGTAAAACGCTGGCAAATCATAAGCTATAGTCTGGTGGTTATGCTGAGTTGTTTCTATCAGGGATACCGTACCTATGACCTGAAACCTTCACAGTTTAAAAGTATCAGCTATGCCCTAAACCTGCCGGATGCCCTAATTGAGTATGAATCAAGTAGTCCGTATGGCCTGGTGCAGGTAGTATCCTCACCCATGCAACGGTATGCCCCGGGTTTAAGCCTGAACTATACAGCTGCCATCAGGCCTTCTAAAGTGGTTTTTAATAACGGCAACTGGTTTGCCGCCATCCCTCAAAAAGGTCAGGCAGAACGTCCTGATTTTTTGGATCATACCAGTATGGCCTTACCTTATGCACTGGGAAGGCCTGCTGACGTGCTTATTTTTCATGCCGGTGCCGGCCTGGATGTTGTTCATGCCCTGCAGCACAAAGTAAAAAGAGTTTATGCCATTGAGCCCAATGCCAGTGTAACCGATCTGCTTAAAGGTGCTTATGCCGATGAAACGGATTCTTTGTTCTTTAGGCCCGAAGTAAGTCTCTACAATACGACCGCGCGCTCTTTTCTCAAACAAACTGAACAAACCTTTGAGCTGATCCAGCTACCCTTGTCGGGCTCATTTGGCGGTTCTGTGGGGCTCAATGCACTTCATGAAGAAAACCTGCTCACTTCAGAGGCCTTATTAGAAATGTGGCACAAATTAAGCGCTGAGGGTATGATCGTGCTTTCTTCCTATATCGACCTCCCGCCCAGGATCACCCTTAAAAATGCCGCTTTGATTTCAGGGCTTCTCGAAGATCTTCAGCTATCAGACCCATATCAACATGTGATCGCCATAAGAAGCTGGGCCACGCTGACCTATGTCATAAAAAAAGCACCTTTAACTCAAAAAGATATCCATACGGTGACCAGATTTTGTGATACTCATAGTTTTGACCCGGTTTTATTAGCTGGTGCCGATCGCAAAGAGGCTTATAACCGTATTGAAAATGAACAGGTCTTTGAGCTTATCAGGGCTATGTTTGGGCCCAAGAGAGACGCGCTTATAAAAGCCAATGATTTCAATATTAAAATACCCACCGATAATCAACCCTATTTCTTTCAATTCCTCAGGTTAAAAAACTTGGCTGGTCAATGGGAAATACTGGGAGAACGCGCTGCTTTTTTAGAACTGGGGTACCTGATCGTGCTGGTCACCGTATTGCAGGTTTTTATACTCGCCTTTGTACTGATCATCCTACCCCTTTTCAAACTCGGGTTCAAAGGAGGTAACAAGACCTGGGTCTTACTTTATTTTTCAGGTCTCGGACTGGGCTATATGTTTCTTGAAATTGTGCTGATCAAACATCTTGTCAGGTTTTTGGGCCATCCTATCTATGCGGTGGCCACCGTGATCACGGTGATGCTGCTCTGTTCCGGACTGGGCAGTTTATACTCCTCCAGACTCCAACTCAATAAAAAAACGGTGCACAGGATTACCAGTCTTATCAGCAGTTTGATTGTTGTTTATGTACTGTTATTTGGTTTTGTCCTCAGGTCAACTGAAGGATGGGCCATTTGGGCAAAATTGCTAATCACAATTGTGTCAATTGGCATACCAGCCTTTTTGATGGGCATGCCCTTTCCTCTGGGATTACAACTTGTGAGTAAAAAACAGCAACACCTGGTTCCCTGGGCCTGGGGCATCAACGGATGTGTATCAGTCATCAGCACCTCTCTTGCCACTATTATAGCCGTGGAAGCCGGTTTTACAGCGGTAATGTTACTCGCAGCAGCAGCCTACCTGATGGCCTCCTTAAGCCTCTTGTGTTATCCGCTAAGGAATAAGGCATAATTTGAAGATTTTAACTCCTCTCCAATCAAAGTACCTTCTCAGCCAGCAACCGCTGAAGGATGTAATGATATATTGAAGCATTGAGGTATTCCCCCCACATGATTTATATATTGCACATGTGTAGATATATTCCTTATTTTGATCCTTCATTTTTAAAACATACTGATATGAAAAAAATAAAACTTTTATTTATTGGAATAGCTTGTTCATTTTTACTTTCATCATGTTTCACATATACTACCGTTGTTGGTGATGGAGCTGAAAACAATAAAGAAATTCAGAAGTGGAACCATTATTTTCTTTGGGGATTAGCTCCAGGAAATGTTTCTAATCCGGCAGAATTAGCTGGTGAGTCAAAAAACTACGATGTAAAAACAGAGCAAAGTTTTGTTAATGGATTAGTCAATGTCTTAACATTTGGGATTTATGCCCCAACCACTACGACTATAACTAAATAATCAATTTCAATTGATCAGTTCTGAACCCGAGTGATTCGTCATTCGGGCTTTTGTTTCTCTAATGTACCAATCATTTCATCTAAGTCCATTTGCCAATATTTCCAAAGGCTGATAAGGTACTACCACACATTAGCATCATACCCTCATAAGTTTATGACATGATGTGTCGCCGACATAATCAGGTTTTGATATTAAATTCGTTGTATATATTATACAGGTACACAATGAAAACAAAAGTCAGAATAATCGGAACATTTATCTTTTTCGCACTGATCACTTTCGCACTTATCTATTTGAGAACTTATGGGTAACAGTTTTTACATGAAGCATTGCAGTAATGCAGCCTCAGGTCCGCAATAGAAAACTCAGCGGGTGTGCTGAAGTCAACCGCTGAGCAGCCACGTAGCGGTTTTGTCATGCATTCATTTATTTTTCTCTACCATCTTTATACCAGGCCTTATAAGTTACCCTTTTGCCTGCAGAATTATAGGTACTATACGAAGATGGTTTGCCCGTATCATAGAAAGCAGTTACTTCACTTTTCTTTCCATCCCCGTCGTATTGTATTCTTTTAGATAAGAAGTCGCGTGAATCATAAAACTCTTCTACTATTTTAACGCCATTTCTATAGTCTATCTCACTTGCCAGCACAACTTTTCCTGAAGCATCGGGAAAATGAAATGTCAGCCATTTACCCTCTTTCTTCCCATTTATATAGTTTCCATATACCTTTGTATAATGTATATTTTTATTGAAATTATATTCTATATACTCACCATGCATCTTGCCATTTGCTTCTGGTTTTTGATATTTTAATAAGCCATTAGATGAATAAGTACATTTTAATTGAGTATTATCATTTGGATTGTTGTTAGAATCAAGTACCAGAAAAGTACCATTTACACTCTTTGGAGGACATTTGTTGCCTGAAGGATCATCATCAGGATCATCATCAGAATCATCATCAGAATCATCGTCAGAATCATCGTCAGGTTTTCGAACAGGAACAGGTTCTGGATCACGATCTGATGAGGATCCTGGATTCATACATTTAGCAATTAAATCCTTATGCTTGTCCAAACATTTTTGACAATCTTCGTTAACAGCAGTTTCCAAAAGGACTATTTGATTATCACATTCAGGACAGTATTTTGAACGACAATATTCGTAGGAATTGTTTTTACTTGCCGATTCTGGAGATATAGCTAATACGTTTTTGATATCAGAAGAAATTAAATTGGCTTGATCAATGCAACGTCCTATATTCATGGGGTCTTTAGAATCTCTTATAAGAGAGGCTATACGGTTTTTTAAATCCAATGGGTATAGATCAATACATTGAATGATAATTGACCCTCTAGGTTTTTGAACATCATCATATTCGTCTAAAACTTTTAGTGACCTCATTAAATAATCAGATGCAAGTTTCATTTGTCGTTGAGCCTCCTTGACATCATTGTTTCTCGATGCTTCACCAGCTTGACGAAAAGCTTGTGCGGCGTAAGCCAGTACTAAAGCCAAGCCTGAAAATAACAAGTAGCACAGGTTGTATTCAATACTGTTTTGCCATCAATCACCATGATTGAAAGATCAGCACCCCATGAATAATAGGTTTCGTTTATGCTTTTAAAGACATTTTGTCTTTTGAATTTGTGATTATAAGTATTTTGAAGGTTTTCTATTTGACCAAGTAAATAAGTTTGTTTCTGTTTCCAACCAGGCCAAGCCGGGATAGCAGGCTCACATGCTGATGCCGCCCGCTGGACTGTATTATAAGCACCTTGTAATTGTTCAACAATAACCTGATCATAAGGAGATGGCGCCTCACGAATCTGAGTATACTCAAGCAGTGCAGACCCCCATCCCAAATAAAGGCCTGTGTCGTATATACTGACAGGGCATCCAGGCTCTGCGTTTTGAGCTGTAACCAGATTGCTAAAAAACAGGTTGTAAATAAAAATCAGCAATAATACGGTACTTGTTGATCGTTTCATAAATTAAAATTTAAAATATTTATGAGTAATTATATTAAATGATAAATGCTCTCAATTCCCAAATTCTAAAATCCTTGGATTATAGGTTTTATAATCTCTAATCGCCATAACATTATAAGTCCTCTTCGTTTATAGGAAGAAAAATTCTTTTAGTGTCGGTAACAATATTATTATCCCAAATACCCTCAACATCTTCCCATCTGTATACATAGTGATAAACCCTCCATTCTCCAGCAAGTATACCTATTCTAAGGAGTACCTTATCTTTTTTATTTTTATAAGTATAAGTAAAGTCCCTTGTTGATAGCCACAAGCCATCCTCAGATGTAAATCTATCTGGATGAAAATCTTCCTGAGGAAGATAACCTCCAGGGTTCCCTTCACAATTTTCAAATAGCATTTGTATTTGGACAACTAAACCTTTTGCAGGGGTGCCATTTTTCCAGTATACTTTAGATCTCAAATTTCTAAATATTATCTCTGTTGGAGTTATTTGATTTTCTTTCAAATCGCATTCAGATATAAATTCATCAATGGGATCATCTGTGTTTTCACAAGCTGATGTTGAAAGCAGCATAGCGATCAATAAAACAAATTTTATTTTTAGTAATTTTTTCATTATAAAATGTCTTTTTTCAATCAATTCTTTTTAATTAACTTACTTTTTTCTTCCATTTTCATACCATTCCTCTTCAGATACTTTTGTTCCATTAGAATCATAGATATACTTATGTTTCATTTGACCATTTTCATAGAAGGATGTAGATTCAATAGTTTTTCCATTATTATATTTTGCACTGGCCCGCAGGACTTTACCTGGTAAAGGGTAATAGTATTCTGTTAGAAGTTCAACGCCATTACTATACTCAATTCGCTTCCCTAATATAACTTCTCCTCCAAATTTATAAGGTGGGAAGTAAGATTTCCAAACTCCATTAGCCTTCCCATTATTATAGTACCCATATGATGATAAATAATGAGTATCGTTTTCTAGATAGTCAAGCGCATATTCTATATATAATCCATGCTTAATGCCACCTATTTTATATACTATTGCTTCATACATCAATCTACCTCTGGGGCCATAATGACAGACAATTTGTGTTTGATTATTTGGATCATTAGTTTCGAGTACACGTGAATAATTGGCTTCTGTTGCTTTTCCAATTAAAGGACACTTTCCTGTTGGAATGGAGTTTGAGCTATTTGCATTTGAAATCGATGAAGATCTAAGGCTCCGAGGTACAAAATTCCTCAATTCTCCATATTCAATACTTCTTTCTACATAGGTTGCGTAGAAATCTCTGAGTGCCATTGCTTCACCAAAATTATACCTGCCTTGTATTCCTAAATTTGCGCCAGATGATTGTTTGGCTACATAGTAACTATACTTCACAAGGTTGCCCGATGTTACGTATTTATAGTAATTGCAGCATTCCCATTGCACAAGATCAATCAAATCATTGACCGTCATCAATGTTTTTCAACCCTTGTTTTACTATTTTATTGACTTAAGATAAAAAGGGTTTAAAATGAAAAAAATACTATTTACTACAGACTTTTCTGCAAATGCTACTAAAGCGTTTCATTTTGCATTAAACATGGCCGAAAAACATCAGGCTGAACTGATATTGGCGCATGTATTTGACATTCCAAATGTTTTTAACTATCCGGTTGGATATAATCCAGCAGAAATGAAGCCGGAAATGATCAAGGATTGGAAACGTACATTAAAAGATTTTTTTGAAAATTATGACACTAAGGTAAAGGCCAAATTCGAGGCTGTTGAACATCCCTCTGTTGTAAAGGGAATTCTCTCTATTATTGAAGCGCATAGGCCACAATTAGTGATTGTTGGAACCAGAGGCAAAAGTCGCATAAAGGAAGTTATACTCGGAAGTACGACAAAGGCCCTGGTAAAACACTCACCCATTCCTGTAATGGCCATTCCTGAATATACGGATCAAAAAGACTTTGATAAAGTTTTATATGCATCTGATTTACGTGAAGATGATGTTAGGGCCCTTTCAATGTTGGTTCAACTTGTTGAGCCCTATCAACCTGATATTGAAATACTTCATATATATCCTGATAGTGGGTATAAAGGGATCGAAAAAATAGAATGGTTTAAAGATCTCGTTAAAGAGCATATTGCCTATGAGGGTATTTCATTTGAGATTCTGCGATCTGACGATAATTTTTCCACTCTTCATAATCATATGGTTTTTAACAAGTTTGACCTGCTGGTGATGTTGGAAAAAAAACGCAGCGGTATTATTGATAAACTATTCCATGAAAGTCTTGTAAAGAAAATGCAATTTCACACCAGGATCCCGTTGTTGAGTTATCATGAGGATTTTTTATTTACAAACGATGACAAGCAGATCAAAAAAGGCGATGTGATTGAGCATTGAGGTGCTGAGGAAATGATACATTGATTCAATGATGTAATGATTCATTCATTAGCTCCGCTGAATCTTCGATTTCACGCATTATTATTGAAGCATTTTTGCATTGCAATATTCCCTTTTATTGAGTAAATTGTAGCAATAACCTGAAACTAAGCAAACAATGGGTGAACATATTGTTTTACATAACGAACCAAAAACGGAATTCCAATTGCTTGATGATGGGTTTACCTTAATTGATGGACAAAGAGAACGAAATAATGGCTTTTACGCTTATGATGATATGCAGTCTGTTGAATTACATAAGCTATGGTATAATGGACTCGTCACATGGTTAAGATATGGTACATGGTTGATCAACGGTGCGCCATTAGTTGATGAAATTCCGAAAAAAGGAAGCCTCGACATTACGATCGGAAAAACCAAGCTTACCGTATTTTTAACCAATGCTGATATGATTGATAAAGCAAAAAAACTGGTGGGCTTATTAAACAAAAAAAACAAGCATGTTTTTAATAGATAAACCCTATGTGTCAGATTTCCTTATAGACACCATAAGAGATCATCAATTCAACATAATTGCGACCAAAACGGCCAAAGAATTAATAGCTGATGATTCTTTGAATTGGATATCTGAAGAAAAGGCCCTGTCTGTTATTAAAAATAACCCCCAAACACCCATATATTCCAATTCTGAGAATGCACTGGCCTGGATAGATCAGCACCTTGGAGAAAGTGAATTGGCGCTGCAAATCAAATCTTTAAAAGATAAAGCGACGTTTAGGGAGCTCATTGCAAACCTGTTTCCTGACTTTAATTTTAAGAAAATCACATTAGACGCTATTCACAAATTAGCGCCCCGGGAACTTCCCTTCCCCTTTGTCATAAAACCCGCTGTAGGATTTTTTAGTATAGGCGTACACATTGTGAAAAATGAAGCAGACTGGGAAAAGGCAAAAAATGAATTAAACACTGAAAAACTAAAAAGTATCTTTCCGAAAAACGTCTTAAATACTACTCATTTTATCATTGAAGACTTTATTGAGGGAGAAGAGTTCGCCATAGATTATTATCATGATCATCAGGGGAACGTTGTACTGCTCAACATGCTACATCATCTCTTTTCTTCTGCGAACGATACGAGTGATCGGGTGTATTCGACCTCAAAAGAAATTATTGAAAAACACAAGGTGCGAATTGAAGCGTTTTTAAATACCATTGGAAAGCAATTGTCTTTAAAAAATTTCCCCGCTCACGCAGAAGTAAGAATTGATGACAATGGCAACATTATACCGATTGAAATTAACCCCTTGAGATTTGGTGGCTGGTGTACGACAGCCGATCTGTTAGGAATCACCTTAGGTTTTAACCTTTACAAATGCTTTTATGAAGGCAACAAACCAAACTGGGAACGTATTTTTAAAGGCAAGGAAAGTAAAAAATTGAGCATCATTATTCTAAATAACAATTCTGGAATAACAGCCCCTGACATCCTGAATTTTGATTACGCGGCCCTGGCGAATGATTTTGAAAACCCTGTATTGATAAGAGAATTAGACATCAATACATATCCTGTTTTTGGTTTTGTTTTTGCAGAAACCAGTTTGCAGCATCAAAAAGAACTCGATGATATGTTGGTCTCTGATTTAAAAAAATATATCACTGCTAAGCGATAAACAATCAGTGTTATAAACTATCCAAACAAAAAACTCAGCGGGTGAGCTGAAGTCAACCGCTGAGCGGTCACATCAAGATCTCGTTTTTAAAGATCTGATGTACAAATTCAATGATGTATTGATTCATATGCGTTATTGATTCAATGCATTGTAGCATTGATTGCATTGCAGCATTATAACAACCAAAATCAACAATACCAATGACCCAGATCAATGCAAAAAACCCCATCTGTAGCTAACTTTATGGCTAGAAAACATTTTAAAGCTATAGTCATGAAAAAACTAAAGAATCTAAGTTATCGGTTTTTCATCCTATGTACATACATAGTTTTTGCGGTTGCCTATAATAGCTGTGCTTCAGATCAAAAAGACAAAGATCTTCTCTCGATTCAAACCTTCCTTGAACAACATGATGGCACCACATGGACGGCTATTGAAAAGGATATGCGCATTTATATCAGACTTCATGACGACAAAGACAAGGATGTAGAATTATGGGTGTCTGAGATGAAACTTGCGAAACTTATGGCGCATAAAGAATGTTTTTATTACAGTCAAGAGAAATTGGCCACCGATGAAGAAGATCTTGAAAACTTCAGTACCGAACTGGTATTCACCGATCTTGACGATGAACCCTTGATTTTTAGCATGGACGGAGAACGCCTAAAATTAGAGTTTGAAACATCGAATAATGTCAAAGAAGCAGTCTATTTTTTAAAAACTAAAGAAAATCTTGCTGAGCTTGACATTTGTCCTGATGAAAGAAGCCAAAGCGCTTTTGATTGGAGGGTTTTGAGGAATAGCTCGGCTGAATGATCAATGATATATTGATACAATGATGTAATGATGTAATGTTGTAATGATGTAATGATATATTGCTGCATTACAGCACTTCGATTACCTTATCGAATTTTTTCGACAACAAGCAGAAAATCAACTTTAGCAGTGCCGCCTAATATCATAAAGGTTGGTTTTACATTTGGAAATACTGAAATAATTTCACCATCAATTCCGTTTAGAAATTCCTCTAATTTATATTGCATATTGTCACGGTTGACCTCTACACGATGTACCTTGTATTTCATAACTGCACCCGATTATTTATTATTAATTCATTTGATAAGAAGAGATTATCAGTCAAATGTATAAATACATTCGCTGAGAGTCAATGATATTGGTCATGACAACAGCTATGGATCTTTATATCACTGGGTATAAGCTTATTGAAACATTGTCACCTTCGATCCACTACAGAAAACTCAGCGGGTGAACTGAAGTCAACCGCTGAATGATCTAATGATGTATTGATTCAATGATGTAATGATTCATTCCTGCATTAGCTCCGCTGAATCTTCGATTTCATGCATTAAGAACCTCATTCTCCTCCTCTGTCAATAACCTGGAATGAATAATAAACCGAACTCCAAGAGGAATTTCGAGAGAAAAACTGGAGCCTCTGCCCTCGGTAACATCAACGGTTAAATGCGTGTGTTTCCAATAGTCAAACTGGTCCTGGTTCATATAATAATTGACCCCTTCTAATTGACCTAGTAAGATGTCACTATCGTCCAAATACAGATCTCCTTCTTCTAAGATCATGGGTGATGAACCATCACAACAGCCTCCACTTTGATGAAAGATCAAATTGCCGTGCCTGGCTTTGAGTTGGTTTAAAACGGCTATGGCTTTTTCCGATATGGCGACCCTTTCGTATGTCATATTCATGGGTTAAAAATCAAGAAAGACTGACTGATTTTTACAGCCAGTCTTTTTTTTGTTCATCTCTATTTATTAAAAGAATCCTAATTTATTTTTATCATAAGAAATCAGCATATTTTTAGTTTGACGGTAATGATTCATCATCATCAAATGATTTTCTCTACCGAAGCCTGATTTTTTATATCCGCCGAAAGGCGCGTGAGCCGGATAGGCATGGTAACAATTGACCCAAACCCTACCCGCTTTTATGGCTCTTGGAATTTGATACAATTGATGCGCATCTCTGGTCCAGACGCCTGCACCTAATCCGTAAAGCGTATCATTTGCTATGGCGATGGCATCGGCTTCGTCTTTAAATTTAGTGACGGAAACAACGGGTCCAAAAATTTCTTCCTGAAAAATGCGCATTTTATTATGTCCTTCTAAAATAGTGGGCTGGATATAAAATCCGTTGGCCAGGTCACCGCCTAATTTACAAGCGGCTCCTCCTGTAAGCACTTTGGCACCTTCCTCCTTGCCTATGTTGATATAAGAAAGGATCTTTTCATACTGGTCATTTGAGGCTTGTGCGCCAAGCATACAACTTTCATCATAAGGACTTGTCTGAATGATGGCATTGGTTCTGGCGATCACCTTTTCCATAAAAGCATCATAGATATCTTCTTGCACCAATAACCTTGACGGACAGGTACAAACTTCACCTTGATTAAAGGCAAACAAAACAGCACCTTCAATGGCCTTGTCTAAAAAGGCATCATCTTCATCCATCACAGAATTAAAGAAAATATTAGGCGACTTACCACCCAATTCCATGGTGACAGGATTGATATTTTTAGAGGCATATTGCATGATCAATTGACCCGTTGTGGTTTCACCGGTAAAGGCTACTTTTTCAACGCCCGAATGAGAGGCTAAAGGTTTCCCTGCTTCGGGACCAAATCCATGAATAATATTGACAACTCCCGGAGGGAATACGTCAGCGATCTTTTCCATTAACAAAGTAGCTGATGATGGGGTTTGTTCAGCTGGTTTTAACACCACACAGTTCCCTGCAGCCAGAGCTGGCGGTAATTTCCATGAAAGCATTAACAGTGGAAAATTCCAGGGAATAATTTGTGCCACCACGCCCAGAGGCTCTTTGATGTTCATTGAAAGTGTGTTGGCATCCAATTCGGTTGCCGAACCTTCTTCTGCTCTGATCACAGCTGCAAAATAACGCCAGTGATCAATGGATAATGGTATATCGGCATTTACCGTTTCTCTAATGGGTTTCCCATTGTCACAGGTTTCGACCAAGGCAAATTCCTCTAAATTTTCTTCTATGATATCGGCAACTTTATTGAGCAATGAGGCTCTTTCAGCAGCTGAAGTATTACCCCAGGCTTCTTTTGCAGCATTAGCCGCTGCTACAGCATTGTCTACATCTTCCTTCTGTGAACGCGGATATTTTGCGATGAGAGAATTGTCAATAGGCGAAGGATTGTCAAAATACTCACCGCCAAGTGGTTCTACAAATTTTCCATAGATAAAATTTCCGTACTTCTCTTTGAACTTTGGTTTAGCATAACTCATGTCATATGTATTTTAAATTATTAAATCGATGCGGCAAACACTTTGAAACAACCTAAATTTACGCATTTTTTTTTGTGTCATTTGTTAAATTTTAGCAAAATGATCTCTTGTGGGATTGAAGCATTTTTGCCTTTGGTCGACTGCAGAAAACTCAGCGGGTGAACTGAAGTCGCCCGCTGAGCGATCACATCACGATTGATTCCTGCATTAGCTCCGCTGAATCTGCGATTTCATGCATTATTTGAATGTTCAAAATCAATCATTTCATTGACCTTCGTCAATGTTTAGAGTTCACTCTTTTATTATATTCCATGCAATAAACTTAAATGATGAAAAGATGAAAAAAATATTATTTGCAACCGACTTTTCAAACAATGCAAACAAGGCCTTTGGTTTTGCGTTAAGCCTGGCAGAAAAGCATAGAGCAGATCTGATCATGGTACATATTTTTGACATAACTACTGTTTGGACCTATCCGTATACAAATGATGTCTTTGAGTTAAAAACACAAGCTAAAAAAAGCTGGGAACGGAACCTGCAGGAGTTTTTTGACCATTATGACACAAAGGTTAAGGCCAGTTTCGTCGCCATTGAAAATCAATCTGTTGTTCAGGGAATACTTTCGGCCATTGAAATATATGAACCTGAATTAATAGTTACCGGAACCAAGGGGAAAAGTCCAGTTAAAGATCTATTATTTGGTGGTGCAACAAAGGCTTTGGTAAAGAAATCGCCTGTTCCGGTTTTGGCCGTACCTGAATACGCTGAATTAAAAGATTACGATAGGGTTTTATATACCACTGACTTTCGTGAGGTTGACCTGAAGGCTCTTCAGGATTTGGTTGAACTGGTTCGACCTTTTGAACCTGAGATCAAGATTTTGCATATGAGTACCGATAACGAGTACAAGGAAGTTGAAAAAATGGAATGGTTTAAAGACCTGGTGAATGAAAATGTTTCCTATCCCGCCATTTCGTTTGAACTGCTGTCGGCTGATGACATTTTTAACACCCTCAATAAATATATGACCGAGAATGACTTTGATCTGCTTGTCATGCTTGAAAAACAGCGCAGCGGAATTATTGACAAATTGTTCCATCAGGATCTGGTCAGTAAAATGGAATTCCGAACCTGGATTCCTCTATTGAGTTATAACGAGCCTTATTTGCAAACAACCGACGACCAGGATATCAAGAGAAGTGACGCTGTTGAGCATTGATGATATTAATGATATAATGATGTATTGAGTTAATGATGTAATGATATAATGATGTAATGATATAATGATGTATTCATTTATGCATTTTAGCATTTTTTGATTGCTCAAAATAACTGATATCATTGACCTTCGTCAATGTTTAGAGTATTCGGTTTTCCCACTTTTAATGGGTTCATATAAAAAGATACAAAGATGAAAAAAGTATTATTTGCTACGGATTTTTCTAAGAATGCTGAAAAGGCTTTTCATTTTGCGTTGAAAATTGCTGAAAAGCATAAAGCTGATTTGGTCATACTTCACGTTTTTGAATCCCCTCCTGTTTGGGGTCATCCTTATATAACTGATCCTGAAGAAATGGCAAGGCAGGCTAATATAGGCTGGGAAAGTAACTTGCAAGAATTTTTTGAACAATTTACATCTGACATACAACCTATTTGCATTGCTGTTGAAAATGCTTCTGTTGTTAAAGGTATGCTCTCGGTCATCAAAGAACACGAACCCAATTTGGTTGTCATGGGTACCAGAGGAAAAAGCAGGTTAAAGGAAATCTTTGTTGGCAGCACAACCAAGGCAATGGTAAAACAATCACCTGCTCCTGTGCTGGCAATTCCTGAAAATGCCATTTTCAAAGGTATTGAAAAAGTGCTCTATGCTTCTGATTTGAAGAAAATTGACCTAGAGGCCCTTGACCAATTGGTGGAAATGGTTAAGCCTTATAAACCTGACATCAGGATCATACATGTAAGCACCGACGAAGAGGAGAAGGGTAGTGAAAAGATGGAATGGTTTAAGAAGCTGGTAAAAGATCATATTTCTTATAAGAAAGTCTCTTTTGAACTACTGTTATCAGACAAAATTTTTGAAAGATTGAATAACTATATGAAACTGTATGATTTTGATATGATGGTAATGCTCGAAAAAGAACGCTACGGAATTGTTGAGAAACTGTTTCATGAAGACCTTGTCTCAAAAATGAAGCTCCATAATTCTATACCATTGTTGAGCTATAATGAGCATTTTTTACGTGCTACAGACAACAAGGATATCAAAAATAGTGATGCTGTTGAGTATTGATGATATAATGATGTAATGATGTATTGATTTAATGATGTATTCATTTATGCATTCTCGCATTCTTGCATTATTTGATTACTCAAAATAAATCCTACCATTGACTACTGTCAATGTTTAGAGTTTTCTATTTTACAATATTATCCGGTATCATTTAAAAATAAATCAAAATGAAAAAAATATTATTTGCTACGGATTTTTCTAAGAATGCGGAAAAGGCTTTTCATTTTGCGTTGAAAATTGCTGAAAAGCATCATGCTGAATTGATGATGTTACATGTGTTTGACATACCACCGGTTTATGGTCATCCTTATTTAATTGGTCCCGATGAAATGACAAGGCAAGCCAGTAAAAGCTGGGAAAGTACCCTAGAAGAGTTTTTTAATAAATTTAATTCTGATCTCGAACCAACCTTTATCGCCCTGCAAAATAATTCTATTTCAAAAGGCATTCTTTCGGTCATCAAAGAACATAAACCCGATTTGATTATTGCAGGTGTCAAAGGGAAAAGTGTTTTAAAGGAGATCTTTATTGGTAGTGCCACCAAAGTGCTGCTAAAAAAATCGCCCGTTCCTCTTTTGGCCGTACCTGAAAAGGCCCATTACAGAGGTTTTAAAAAAGTTATCTATGCATCAGACCTTCAGGATTTTGACCTGAATTCCCTTGAACAGTTAATTGAAGTCGTGAAGCCTTATAAACCAGACATCAAGTTTGTTCATATATGCACTGACGATCAGTGTGGGGATAGTGAAAAAATGGAATGGTTTAAGAATCTGGTAAAAGAGAACATTTCATATGAGCATATTTCATTTGAATTATTATTATCTGACAATGTTTTTGCAAAGCTGAATACCTATATCAAAGAAAATGACTTTGACCTTATGGTTATGCTTGAAAAAGAACACACCGGTATTTTTGAGAGACTATTTCATGAAGACCTTGTCTGGACCATGGAATTCAACACCTCTATTCCTATATTAAGCTATAACAAACATAATCTGAAGACCACAGATAAACAGGATATAAAAAGAAGTGATACTGTTGAGCAATGATATATTGATATAATGATGTAATGATGTAATGTTATAATGATGAATGATTTATTGTAGCATTGTGGCATTGTAAATAGTCTAAAAAGAAGTATCATTCCTAAACTTGGTCCTATAGTAATTCTCCATTATTAAACCTTTGATAAATAAATTATTGATCAAAATCACTATTTGAATTGACACCTATCATTGCAAGATCGAAAGGCTCAAACTAACTTCATAGCTCTTTAATCATACCATTCTTTTTGCTTATCAGATCATTTATGGACAAGAATGGTCGCTAAATTATGTGGTATGAAAACTTTAACACATTTAAAATTAACTCTTTACATTTTACTTTTATTATTACTGACTAATTGTAGTGATGACGATACGATTCAGTACCAACTAACTACTCAGGTCACTCCTGTTGAAGCAGGAACCCTTGCCCCTGTTTCCGGAATGTATAATGAAGGAACTGAAGTTGAACTCAAAGCAACCCCCAACCAGGAGTATGTTTTTAAAAACTGGACAGGAGACGCCAGTGGTAATGTTAACCCATTGAAAATAATCATGCTTGATGACAAAAATATCACAGCTGTTTTTGAAAAAGTAAATTATGCATTAACGCTTGATATTATTGGAGAAGGAATCGTAAATCAGGAAATTGTGCTCGACAAATCCACCTCTAAAGATTACGAATCTGGCACAACTGTTCAGCTCAGGGCAGTTCCTGATGACGAATGGCGATTTGTTGAATGGACTGGTGACCATACCGGAATAGAAAATCCCATTCAGTTAACCATGGATCAAGCCATGAGCATCACAGCAAAATTTGAAAAAGTGTCATACGCTTTGACCATAGAGACCGATGGAAACGGAACAGTAAATGAAGAAATCGTTCAGGCAAAATCGACTACCGATTACGATTCCGGAACAACGGTTAAACTTACGGCTATACCTGATGACGGATGGATTTTTGTTGGATGGAGTGGTGGCCATACTGCTACCGTAAATCCGATTCAAATAACTATAGACAGACCCATGACTATAGTAGCCTCTTTTGAACTGGTAAATCTCGAAAAAATATATGTGCCTGATGACAATTTTGAAAAAGAGTTAATTAATCTTGGATACGATGACCTTATGGATGATTATGTTGACGCACAAAGAATCAAAAATGTAGAAGAACTAAGATTGGATAACCGTCAAATTGAAGATCTAACAGGTATTGAAGGTTTTGAAAACCTTAAAGTCTTAGTTTTATCAAATAATGAACTTCAATCTTTGAATGTGTCACAAAATTCAAAACTTCAACAACTCATTTGTGATAAAAATCAATTGACTAGTTTGGATATTTCTAGAAATTCTATGTTAAGTTTTTTGATGTCTACCGAGAATAAATTAAGCTGCATACAAGTGAATCAACAGCAACTCTTAATGATCAATATAGGAGGAGGCCCCGGAGGACCATGGTTTATTGCAGATGATGGAGTAACTTTTTCATTAAATTGTGGTTTATCAAATGAGGATCGAACCTATATTCCCGATGATAATTTTGAGCAAGCACTGATTGACCTTGGTCTGGATGATGTATTGGATAATTATATTGCATCAGTTAATATTTTATTAGTCGAAAACCTGAATATTTCAAACAAAAATATTTCAGATATGACAGGGTTAGAAGACTTTAAATCATTAATTAAGCTTGATGCCAGCAATAACAATATTACCTCCATTGATCCTTTCTTTGGCTCAAGTTTTGGCTATGGTTTTGCTGCAGGTACATTAATTTTGTCAAATAACAACCTAAGTAGCCTTGATGTTTCAGGATTACATACACTGCGTTTACTTGATGTCAGGAATAACCCCCTGACTTGCATTCAGGTGAATGAGTACCAACTATCAGCTATAGAAAATATCGACACCTTAATTCCTATGGTAGTTGAAAAAGATGAAGGGGTGATTATTTCAGAAGACTGTGATAACTAAGAACCTGAACCCGAGTGATAAGTCATTCGGGTTTTTTATTGCAATACCATTCTATATTGAAACTGGGACATTATGGCTGTGTTTAATGATGTAATGATGTAATGATGTAATGTTTATTGTAGCATTGTGCATTGTAGCATTATAAAACCAACAGCTGCTCTAAAACTGAAAACTTTCCGTTAACAACCTTTAAAAAGTACAAACCGCCTTTTAAAGAACCCGTTTCAATACGCTCCTTGAATTTTAAGGAGTTGCTTTGGTAAGACTTTTGCAAAACTGTCCGGCCGAGGGTATCATATATGAGTACATCTACCCTTTCAGATTTTTGATCAAAGTTGATTTGAAAACTCTCATCAGCCGGGTTTGGGAATAATTTAAAACCTTTTAAACTATATTCCTTTGCGGCCAAAACTTCCTCATAAGAGCAAACAGTCATACCCCAGTTTTCCAGTGTTCCAATGTCATCAGCACTAGCATCTGTTACCTTTAATTTCCATTGGCCTTTGGTGCTTTCTCCAGCGAAGGAACTCAAAAGCTCTGAGGCTTTGATCTTTCCGCTGATACCAGGAGCCAAATTACTACATCTGATCCCTTCTCCCGCATCGCTAAAGACGGCTTTTATATTATCGCCGTAATCAAAACAAGCTTCTCTTATCAATAAGATTTTTGTCCCCTCAGGGCTTTCAATTTCCAGGCTTAAATCCCATATAAATGGATGTTCTATATCCACTGTTATACTGATATCTTCTATATTCAAATCTTCTTCGATAGTAAGCGTTGAGACAATCCCCTGGAGGTCATTATCAGGAATCAGTACAGGAACATCTGTGCTTGCTGCATATTCACAAAAATTGTTGTCCTCCCCTATTGAAAATGACTTTTGATTCAAGGCAAAGAAAAAATTGTCAACCGCTTCCACCATGATATAACAAGATCCTGCAGTAAAAAAAGGCACCCTAATACTTTCGGAGCCATCATTATCCGTATCAGCTACAAGCGTGGTTGGAAACGTAAGGCCTCCGTCTGTTGATAATAAAATATTGACTTTGGAAACATCCACCCCATTGGCCTCAGTACCTGCCACATCCCATTGCACGACTTGATCTGAATTGTGTTCCCAGATCAAACCCGAAGTATTTTGTGAAGTGACTATGAAAGGTCCTGCGGCATCTGTTACGCTAACTTTAAGCTGATCGATAGCCACTTGTCCTGCCTCAGGATTGTTATCCCTTACGGTTAAACTAAAATTCAGTTCTCTTGCCACCGTCGGCGTGACTTCCCAGGTGGTTGATAAAGCACCATTTCTGAGTTCTTTCAAAGCGGGTAAATATCTGGTGTTGCTCTCCTTAGGAGGATAAGATCGATACAAAGTTCCAATTCTGTCATTCTCCCTTGGCGGAACCCTGTTTATTTGATTATCAATTTGTTCCCAACAATAACTTAGTGCATCTCCGTCAGCATCCTGACCTTCACCGACCAATTTAAAGGCAGTACCTTTTGGAATGATAAAATCTGCTCCTGCATCAGCGCTGGGGTATACAAATTATCTTTGAGCTCGGTCATTTCAGCACAGCTTTCGCCTGCTCCTGAGATATGGTTCCAGATCTCTTGAATACTCACCGAATGAAAATACAGATCACTTCTCAATTGCACATTTTGTGGCGCACATAAACCTGCATAGGCCATAATGGTAGAACCACTGCCCGGCTCTACTGCGGTAGCCTCAACTCTATTACCCCCGCAATCTAAGGAATAGCCATTAAAGGTATGGTTTGCCCCAAACTGATGGCCCAACTCATGGGCTACATAATCAAAATAAAAAGCGTCTCCTGTGGGATGAACAGCTCCTGAAGCCCCTTGAGCTTTGACAGATTCAACACAAACTGAAGGATTCTTTGCTCTACCACCTTTATCCATTGTACCCATCACGTGGCCTATATCATAGCCTTCAGACCCTATAATTTGGTCACATACGTTTTGGTTTTGAGTCAGCATATTGGAAATATTGTCTTCAGTATAAGGACTATTGTCATTAAAAAAAATGAGCTGTTCATTATTTTCGATCAACTGTAGTCTCACTGCAAGATCCTTTTCAAATAAATAATTGATGCGGGTTATTGCTGTGCTGATAGAAGCCATGACAATGGCTGTTTGTTCTTGTCTACTTTTATTCTCTGCATTCTCGGCCTCTATATGATACTGGGTATATTCACCAGTAGCTGCCATAGCCAAACGATAGGTACGTAACTTGCGGTCATAACTTTTTAAGGAGGTCAGACCTTTATTCAGGCTCTGTTCAATTTGCTCAACCTCACAACTGAATCCTTGTTTTTCTGAGATAATATCGCCTCTTCTATATACCTGATAATACTTTTTAATGTCTTGATTTTTAAGCTTAAGCGGTTCTATATACTGAACCTTTCCTTTAGGGTCAATAATCATGGCCTGAAGACCAAGAATATTGATGCTAAAATTGATCTTATAAGCTGGGTTGTCTACGCCATAACCTGAGTATGATTTATTATTTGGAAACTTTTTAGCCAATTCAGGATGCATCACGGCTGTCTCATGTACCCAAAAAGAAGCCAAATCACCATTGTCAAGGGGAAACTGCACTTGAGTTTCAGATTTTTGAAGGTCGCCTTGATTTTCCAAACCCGATAAAAGCCTGTTCTTTAAATTACCTAATTCTAATTCAAAGACATCAAACTCTTTTTTGACTTCAAAATCTTTTTGAGCCTCGATTGCTGATAGCTGCATAGTTGCTTTGGTCCATAGACCTCTATCCTGAGCCATCGCCTGACCAGACATCAAAAAGCAACTCAAAAAAATAAATGCAAAGTAGTTTTTTACCATAAATACGTGTTAGTCTTTCTTTTTCATTTTAAGACCCTTAAAGTAGTAAATATGGAAGAAATAGCAAATACCCTTGGGGAGGTAATTGTGATATTTATCTCATGATATATTGATATAATGATATAATGATGTAATGATGCAATGATTTATTGTAGCATTGTGGCATTATAACATTACAACCTTGCATAACGATCACATTTTCTCCGGACTCACAGGTGCTGGAACGATATTTTCTACAGGATCTATGCTTTTTAAATAAGAATATATGGCATGAACGTCTTCATCCTTCAAATTGGCAAAACCTTCCCATGGCATTGGCGGTAAAAGCATACGACCATTTTCTAAACCTTTTGATTTTCCTTGGGTCACAGCTCTTTTAAATTGCTCTTCAGTCCAATTTCCAATCCCCGTTTCATCTGGAGTCAAATTACCCGCAAAAGAGACACCCCAGGGTCCGGCTCCTGCTGTAAGATCAGGATAAAACATAGGAAAACCTTGCTGGATCAATTCACTTTTAAATTTTACAATAGGCCTGTCCGAAGGAAAACCAGACAACATAAGTTCTGGAATCATTTCAGGCCCTCTTTCTCCCATTCTTTTTGGGGAATGACAGTCATGACATCCCATGATACCTACAAGGTATTCTCCATGTGCAACAACATCTTCTACTGAGGGCTCAAGGCTTTCTGCAACAATATCCGGAGCTGGAACAGGTTCTTTTTTACAAGAGAAGATCAATAAGGGTAAAATGGCGATAAGGGTTAGCTTGAACAGGTAAATTTTAACTTTCATTTTGTTGAATTTATTAGTTTGGATAGCATCGAATTTAGAATAAAGTTGGTATTGAAATCGATAAAAAAGGACGAAAAGGTCTGATTACTGTCCGAAGCAGGTTTATTTTTTATCGAATCAAATTAGTCGGATAAGGTAATGACATAGTGATGTAATTTTATATGGCAACATTGCAGCGTTGAAACATGACCCCTGTTAATATAGTACACAAATTGGTCATAAATGTAGTTATGATTGACTAGAATCAATGCTAACTTTGACCCTCATCAATGGTTGTAACTTTGGTACGTTTTATTTTTATGTTAGTTTAAATCCCCTCTATGAAAAAAAACTACGTTTTCTATTTATGCTTGTTTTCTTTTTTCCTCGTCTTTAGTGCTTATTCTCAAACCTATAAGTTAAATAATGGGATGGTTGGCAGAATGCCTTTGACCTTTAACGAAGGTTCTTTTATCAAGATACAAGATTCTATTTTGCTGCTCAAAATACATCCTACAGTATCTGAACCATCAATAAGTGAGTACAGAATTGTGGAAGATCAGGTGAAAATATTTGAAGATCGAGAAATTCGTACTTTACGATTATTAAGTACTACCGATGATAATCTCAGGATCTACGGAACCATTGTAACAGGTGAAACAGTGCGTAATACGGTATCGGCTAACTCCTATGATATGAGAACACAAATCACAACACCTTATGTGATGTTTATCGAAAAGTAAAAAAGGGTTTATATCCGTTGAATATATTACAAGGAAGTCTCAATTACGAAGTGTCATTTTGATTGTAGCATGGCATCATTACATCATTAAATCAATACATCATTAAATCAATACATCATTGTAAAACCTCTCTAGACCAGATCCGGTAAATACATAAAAAAGGCGACAATAACCATTAACAATACCATCAATTCAATAACCAGATGTCTCTTCTCTTTTTCAAAAACTTTCATAGCAATGTTTTTAAATGTATTAATAAAACGAATTAATTCTAAAAATATTGGAGGTCAATGTGTTAAGGACTAAGGCCTAAGTTTTAAGTGTTAAGTATAAATTAACCATTACTTAGTCCCTGATAGTTAGACCTTAGGCCTTAATCCTTAGAACGATCTGCGTGATGATGGCAATTCAATTGCGTTATTACTGAAAGATTCATGCATTATAGTATTGTAGCATTACAGCATTCAGCATTGAAGATAATGATTCGATAAATAATAAACGTGCTTCGGACACTATTCTGCCCCGTTCGTCCTAGTCTACATATATCTCATTATTCTTTAACTTAAATTCGATTTCAAATAACCTTAAGATAACAATGCTATTGATCAGCTGTGCCAAATACTTTTATGAATAAACTCAACCAAAATTTTCTAACCGCACAACCTTTATGGCCTTGGTATTCTTTGTTTAACCCTAATTTTTAATTAAAAACAAACACAAATGAAAAAATTGATTACATGTTTCATGCTGCTGACTGTCTTTGCAATCAGCGCACAACAATCTTATTGGACCAGTTATAGTTTTATAGTGGAACCAGAAAACGAGGATACCGTCGTTAAATTGATAGATGATTACTTTAAGGAACATAAAATAGACGGCGTTAGCGTCAGCTTATATGCCAATCATTTCTACGATGACGATAACACAACGACACATATGGTTGTTTTTTCGGGATCTCTGGATGCAGTTGGAGCCATGTATGCCGCAGATAATGGTGATGCTTGGGCTTTACTCGGCGCTAGATTAGATCATTTTATTAAAGATAGCTCGGGGGCAAGAATGGGTACTACAAAAATCGCTTACGGTGATACTGATGGTACATACCCGATACAACAATACTATATTCTGGATGTAGAAGATGCTAAAACTATGCAGGAAGAATTGACCAAATTCAATAACAAATATAAGCCGGAAGGCAGGGTTGTTATGATGGGTAACTTCACTTCGGGGATATCTCCAGAAGGCGAAAACCACTGGGTAATTGCTGGTTATAAAGATATGAAAAGCGCCTTAGGAGGTAACAGTGTTGGCTTATCTGATAAGGAAAAAGCGGCAAGAGATGCAGACTGGAAAACCTTCCAGGATAACAATGGAGGTGTCAAAATGATCAGGTCAGGTCTTCGAGTTCGCGTGGGATCTTGGTAAGCCTACATCAACATTAAAAAAAGAATCCTCTGTTTCAGGGGATTTTTTTTGGCATATATTTTCCTTTTTTGAAAACCTATTCCATCCCGTGATACCCTTTTTTCGAAAATTCTATAATTTCCCTGTCAGCAGACGAGAAAAATTACTTTAAAAAGATGTGAAGATTGAACTTAACGCCTCCATTTTACCCTATTTATGCTCACTTAGAAAAAGAAGAAAGGGCTTACAGCCGTGGGAATAGCTTATAAGCCCTTTTTAAATTTTGTTTGTACAACTGCAATTTAGTATAATTTTTTTGAAAACTGAATAGTTCGTGCATTTTTCCCATTGAAGCATTGCATCATTGCAGCATTTACAAAACCCTAACAGAAACAATCCTAACATCCGTTACAGGTCTGTCAAATTTTCCTGTTGGCACAGCAGCAATAGAATCGATCACTTGTAAACCTTCAACTACTTCGCCAAATACAGTATAGTTCTGATCAAGATGTGGCGTACCTCCCGTTGTTTTATACATATCACGATGTTCGTTGGGGATGGTATACACATCAAACTTTTTATAGCCCTCGGCTAATCTGCTGATGCTATCACTATACAAAGTGTATTGCTCCATATTTTCTTGATCTACGGCCTTTTGCAGGGAGTCAAGTAATGGTTTATTTACAGGATCATTTTTAAAATAATGTTCCGCCAGCCAGTTATTGATCCTTACTTCTGCCCTGTCTAACAAACTGTCATTAAACACTTTTCCCTGAACAATATAGAACTGCATACTACTTGAAGCACGCTCAAGATTTCCGTCTCTGGCAGCAGCCAATACACCTTTTTTATGAAATAAATCGGGATTGAATTCAGCGTCTATTGTATATTCCAGTCCGCCATTACCCAGTGTGTCACCAGGCTGGGCCGATTTACTATCTGGATCTCCGCCTTGAATCATGAATTTTTCTATAACCCTATGAAACAGCAAACTATCATAGGCCTTGTCATTGGCCAGTTTAATGAAATTATCACGATGCAAAGGAGTTTCATTATACAATTCGATAACCATGGTGCCATGGTCAGTGACCATTTCGATTCTTTGTCGCGGCTCCGCTTTGGTTTCTGGAACGGTTGGTTTTTTATTGCAACTCAAAACTATTAGGAAAAGGACTAAGGTTAACGCAATTTTAAGGACTATTTTCATTTTTTTCTACTCTTTTTTGTTCATGTAAAACACCATTCTCGTTTAAAAACAAGCCAGGTTTCCACTGGGTGAAAGATAAGAATTTGGAATGAAATAATGATGCAAGTCTAGAATGCGAAACCTTCGGAGGTGAACCCCTCACCTCCGAGGGGGTGAGAAAACATGGGGTGAGAGAAAAACCTTCGCCTCTGATTATATTTCTTTCAATTACAATACTGTAGTATTTCAGCATTATAGTATTGAAGCTCGCATCAATAACTTCTTCCTTCCAAAACAGAACACTCAGAGGGTAAGCTGAAGTCAACCGCTGAGCGGACCCGACTCAATTCATTCATGTATTGATATCAATATATCATTACATCATTATATCATTACATCATTGTATCATACATCATTAAAAAAAGCACCCTCTCGGATGCTTTTCAAATATTTAAAAAATAAAAAACCGCTTATTCTTTTATCTCTTCATTGGTTGAGGCTTTTACTTCACCTTTCTCATTTAACTCAACGATCTCATAACCCAATTCATTCAGGGCTTCAATATTGCTGGCCTTATCTCCTACTACTACAATATTCATATTGTCAATTTGTAAGGTTTTATCTGCCAAAGCATTGATTTCTTCTTTTGAAATGGTTTTGATGATCTTGGTTTGCTCATCCACATAGCTCTTGTCGAGATCGTAGTGCACGATCCTGCTTAAAAAACTCGCTTTTTGTCTTGGAGTTTCATAACTACGCGCATCACGTTGTCCAATTGAATTTCGCATAAAGGTCAATTCTTCATCAGTAATACCGTCCTTTTTATAGTTGGTGATTTCTTTCATAAATTCAGAAACCGCTCCTGCCGTAGCTTCTCCTTTCACACCTGCGCTTGCTGTATAAGGTCCTGGATCATCGTCTGAGTTAAAATAAGAACGTGCCCCATAGGTCCAGCCCTTATCTTCTCTTAAATTCAAATTGATCCTGCTATTAAAAGCACCTCCTAGAGGATAGTTCATCAAATATGATTTAAAATAATCACCCGTTGCGTCATAAGGCATGTCTGTTACATATCCTATACGAATTTGCGATTGAGGTGCCTGCTGCTTATCAACCAAATAGATCTTCGTTTTATCCTGCTTACTTACTGCAGGCAATTCAGGAAGCTTGGCTGATTTGTTTTTCCATGAATTCAAAAAGTCGAGCGAACCCATAACTTCTTCTTTTGAAATGTCACCTACAACTACCAATTCTGACAATTCCGGCGCATAATATTTGGCATAAAAACCTTTTACATCATCAAGGCTAATATTTTCTACTGACGACTCGATCCCACCACTAGGCACTGAATAAATATGGTCATCTCCGTAGAGTAACCTGCGGTATACATTAGAAGCAATCGCTGCCGGATCTTTCATTTCCGATTTCAAACCTTCCAGCTGTTGCTTTTTTAATCTATCATAATCATCCTGAGTGAACTTTGGACGGAACAAAACTTCTTCAACAATTTCCATGGTTCTGCCCAAGTTCTTTTTTAGCGTATTGACATTGATCGTTGTTTGTGAATCGTCGGCATATACATTGATACTACTACCAATCATACGCAATTCTTCCTGGATCTGCTCTGTAGTATAGTTCTCAGTTGATTCATTCATGAGCGCCGCCGTTAACACAGCTAAACCAGATTTGTCTGGTGTATTGATATCCATTCTATGTCCACCGTTTATATTCAATTGCACGGCAACTACCGGAATTTCATCCGTTTTGGTACCAATCACCTTAATTCCATTATCTAGTTTCTCTGACCAAAATTCAGGTACTTGTACCAAAGGAGAAGCGCCTGGCTTAGGCTTGATGCTTCTGTCAAAAGTATCTCCGGTTGGTCTTGAATAGCTTAAACCTGAATAATCGGTTTTAGGAAATGGATTATTTCCTGATGTAGGCGGCGTATAATTATCCGCTTGGGCTGGTGCCGTACCATCTTCTGGAAGAACACTTTGTATCACCGCTGGTTTGCCTTTAACATATTGGTTATAAACACGCATCACATCTGCCTTGGTAATATTCTGATAACGTTTTAAATCATTTTTTATCCCGTTAGGATTACTCAAATAAGTTTGATAACTGGCCAATTGAGAAACTTTTCCACTAACACTGGCAAGTCCGTTGATAAAGTTAGATTCCCGACTCGCTTTGAATTTAGTGATATCTGCATCTGTCACTCCTGATTGCTCAAATTCTTCAAGTACCTGTTTCATTTCTTTTTCAAAATCAGCCAAAGCAATTCCAGGATAAGGAATCACAAAGAAAGCCAATTCACCGGCTAATTCATCGGCTCCATTAAAGCTTGAGGCCTGAACTGCTTTTTTGGTCAAGACAAATTTCTTAAACAAGAATGAGCTTTGTCCAATCCCGATAATTTCCGACAAGCAATCCAAGGCAGCTTCATCCGGATGAAACCTTGGTACTGTTGGAAAAGTAAACAGCAAGGCTGGAAAACGAATATTCTTATCCACATAACTCACATAACGGTCCTTATCTAAGGTGGCAGCATCTAATTTCAACGGTTTTACTTCCGGACCTGAAGGAATCACGCCGAAATATTTTTCAGTCATTTTAACAACCTCCTTCGGATTCACATCTCCACCAACGGTAAGGGTTGCATTATTAGGGCCATACCAACGCATAAAAAACTTTTTTAGGTCATTCACGTCTACACGGTCAAGGTCTTCTAATTTTCCGATGGTCAACCAGGAATAAGGATGTCCGTAAGGATAAAGAGCCGCAGCATTCACCTCGCTCCATCTTCCGTAAGGCCTGTTGTCATAATTTTGTCCTTTTTCATTTTTTACGGTTGCGCGTTGCACTTCAAACTTTTCTTGCGTCACAGCATCTAAAAAGAAGCCCATACGATCGGCTTCCATCCACAACATCAGCTCCAATTGATTGCTCGGAGCAGTTTCATAATAATTGGTTCTGTCTCGATTTGTAGAACCATTTAAAGTACCACCAGCATCTGATATGAGCTTAAAATGTTCCTCGTCGGCAACATTTTCTGAACCCTGAAACATCATGTGCTCAAAGAAATGAGCAAATCCGGATTTCTGTAATTCTTCTCTGGCAGATCCCACATGATAGGTAACATCAACATGCACCAACGGATCAGAATGATCTTCATGGACCACCAGTGTTAGGCCATTGCTCAATACATATTTTTCATAAGGAATAACCACTTCATCAGCCGATTTGCTGACTTTTTCGATAAGTTTGGTTTGAGACCAGCCAACAGCTGATGTCAAAAATAATAGGGTGATAATTAGTCTTTGTAATTTCATATTTTTTTATTTTGGGGATAGATTTGTGAAGATAATATTTTCAGCTGAAATATGAAAAGGGTTTGCCAATGATTTGACGATGTAATGATGAAGTGAAGTATTGAATTATTTAAGGATTCATTCCATCAGTCCAAAGAATAAAACTCAGCGGGTGAGCTAAACGTGAACCCCTCACCTCCGAGGGGGTGAGAAAACAGAGGGTGAGTAAAAACTACTCCAGCATTCATACATTACACCCCTCCAAAAACAACGCCACTCCGTCATCAATATTACAGGCTGTTTTATGATCTGCTGCATCTTTGGCTTCTGCAATGGCATTTTCAACGGCAACCCCTACTCCTACTGCGCTAAGCATATCAATGTCATTATAATTGTCACCAAAGGCCATCACATTATGCAGTCCCAGTTCAGGATATTGATGGTTTAACAAGGTTTCTAAGGAGGTTTTCTTGGAAATACTCTTAGGAGAAATTTCCAGATATGTAGGTTTAGATCTATAGCCTATGATCTGATCGTGATAACTGTTTTCAATAAAATCGACAAGGGTATCTAGTTCAGCAGGATCTCCCATACACATGATCTTATGGGCTCCTTTTCCTTCTGATTTCCAATTCTCCAGTGTCATTTCAATAGCCTGGGCCACTGGTATTACTTTGGTATTATTGCTTTCGCGATTGGCCCAAAAATCCATCCCGGCAACGTACCATTCTCTTCCGTGATATAAACTACTGTGAATGGCTGTAGTTGCACAAAAATCAACAAGGGCCTTGGTAATGTCCAGATTGATCTCTGTACTTTGTACCACTTCTTCTCCATCAACTATCAAACCTCCGTTATAACAGATCAATGGCAGGTGGGTAATATCCAACTCCTCCTGTAAATGCTCCATGGCCTGTGGCATTCTTGAAGAGATCAGAATAAAAGGCATATGGGCGATATCTTTGATCGCAGCAATGGTCTTGGTCGATAATTCACGGTCTTTATTCAATAAGGTTCCGTCAATATCAGAACAGATCAATTTAGTTTGCATGAAAATGGGTTTAAGTGGAGCTTATAAACAGGAAAGTTTTAATAGTATAAGGCGCTTGAAATTTTTTGCAAAGATAGTATATAATTACGGTTTGAAAAGTAAAATCATATAGAAAGTATGCCTGTAGATTCTTATCACAATTTTGGTTCCAGCCATAGAAAAGACATGGCCGCTAAAAAGATGATAAAAAACCACCATGGCTCAATAGGCTTCACTATTGTCGTTTCCTCAATACTTCTTGCTTGCTGATTGAAGTATCTTTTGTTTTCATTGAGATTTTTAAAAGCCTGAAGCGAAGTCCATTGACTTGTATCGAGTACATAAAAGTTAAATACTTCTGTGCTGTCACTTGCTATCACAAGCTGGTTCCAGCCCAGCTTACGCGGAAAAGCAGTTCCTCTCCAAAGCTCGGTAAGATCTATGTCGCGGGCCAGTGGAATTGAAAACCCGTTTAAACTCTTGACCAAAGGATTTTCCTGATTCGTAGTAATTTCAAAATGGAACGGAGCATCCTGATAGACCATCATTTCATCCTGCATCCAAAGCGTTTCTAGCGCCTTTCGTTTAGCGATGGCACTCATCATATTTGACCATATACTTTGATACTCCCGCTCTTTCCCTTCCAAAATCAACTCATAGGTGTTTTGAAGTACCGTTGTACCGATTCTACCGGCACCTGCTCTTTTATACGCTGTGATGATGCCCGCATCCGATTGTTCAACTGACTCAAGTAACACCTCATTTTTAAACACGTAAGGATACTTTTTTAAGCTGGTTTTTGGATAGTTTTCAAAGGTCACTTCTTTTTCAGCCTGTTTTAAAAACGAGCAATTGAGGATTGGCATGTTTAAACTATACATGCTTTCATCCGACTGAACAAAAACACCAAGCCCTTCTTCGGTAATGGCGGTTTCCAAAAGTTGACGCGTACTTCTTGACACCTGTTGCAAGGAACTCATATCAATGAGCAACAAATCGATCTCGTTTAGGGTTTTACTTGTGAAGCTAATTGGGCTTTTTTGCTGGCTATTGAAATACTCATATTTATAACGACCTTTACTGACCTGGCTTCTCACCTTGACCACATGCCCGGATTCTGCCAAAAAGTTTTTTAGGTACTTGGTTTCAAAACTTGGAAATTGATTGATGATCAGTATGTTCAATTTATCTTTCTCACTGATATGCACCGCTAATGGAGCAGATGATGACTCATTTCCCACACTGTCTTTCTCAATTAACCTATACACAAATTTACCTTCGACAAGATGCGGGGTCTTTAAGCTAAATTTTTGGTTACCAAGAGCCTCTAGTTGCACCGAATCCAAGGGTGAATCGCCTGGCCCCATTAAAACCAATTGTTGTCCTTTTGCGGCCTTGTGGTATTCCCCTTCGACAACAAAATCATTTCCCACTACATTTTTCTGGGCATATGTTAGGCGCGATACTCCCGCAGGTCGATTACCCGCCAGAAAATACACTGAAGCCTTATCCAATTGCCATAGATCAAAAGGCTGAAGTCCCTGTCCCAAAACGAAAACCTCCTGACCTGCTTGAATTTCATTGCTGAGGTCCATCCCGGGCCTATAGGATATTGTTGTAAGGTTCTTATGGGCTGTTTTTAAACTATCGACATCGGTCTTTTGATAGCCCGCGCTTAGAATGGCCGTATAACTTATTTGTTGATTCTTTTTGATACTGGGCTGCAAAGCGATCATGGCCAAAGCACTCACAGCGATCAGACCCACCAATACTTTTAAATAAAATCGTGGTCCTGCTCCACCTGTCCATTCTTTCCAGACAAACAGGAGCCATAAAGACAGGGCAGCAATAACGACTGGCCAGAGCAAATGAGTTTGCCCCAATGTAACTTGATCAATCATAGGTTTCCAGTTCTTTTATAAATATTGCATTGAGCGCTCCAAGTTCGCTGCTTCTTCTTTCAGGAGTAGCCGTGACCGGAGGTAAAGCACTAAGTAAACCCTTCTGAACCCTGATCATTTCCTGTTTAGAAATTTGAAAGCCCTGTCCCAATTTTTTCAGGTCTTGCAGGGTAGTCAAATAATTGCCGGGCTGAGCAATGGCCAACTCAGCGATCTCATTGCCGGCTGCTTCAAATATTTGCTGATCCTTTACGGTGCTTAAAGATGCATTGCTGATCAATGTTTCAAGCCTTTTGATAGATGATCGCATAGCAGGATAAAGCAAAGGTTTTTCTAAAATTTCAGATTTTTTATAGCTGGAGACTTCTTTTAAATCTCCTGTCAGACGTTTATCTTCTTTGATCGGTGGCGGATCAAAGCCTATGCGATGTACATAAATACGTGCGCTGTTTTTTATATCCTGCAAGCGCCTAAGGATGCTGTATTGAACCGGTAATGATTCTTCAGGATGATATAACCTGAGATGGAGTTCCGCGTCCCACATCTCATTTAAAGCCATTCTCAATTGGGCTTTTAATGATTTGGTATATAAGGTAGCCTCTTCCGGGTCATCATGATCGTGCACATAGCTATGCAAAGGATCTTCCGTATCTCCTTCACCTTCCTCATCATGCTCATCATGGTCATCGGCTACCAAATTGGATTCATTTTCAGTGTCATGGGCATGTTCATATTCCGAAAGCAGGTTATCTTCTTCTTCATCATGTGATTCTTCACTTGAATTGATACCCAATGTTGATTCATCGCCCATAAATTCACCGTACTTGATTCTTAAGGCTTTTTGATCAAAGGCCAGCTCATTGCTTTTTGAATTAAACTCCTGCTTCGAAAGTTTTGGCTTCTCTTTGATCAGCTTTTCAGTATCAATGATCAGTTGTCGCTGACTCCTGAAGTAATCAGGCATTTGGTCAACACCCATGGAACCATCGACTTCAAATACGTCAGTAATGGTATCTCTGATATTGGCAAAATAGGTTTCTCCCTTGCTGATATTCGGGTTTGGATATTTTACGTCACTAACTTGTACATAAAAATACAATTCATCGCCAGGCTCCATCCCCATCCTATCCAGGTTAATTTTCTTGCGAAGTGATACCTTTTTACTACCCTCTGGAATCGGATTGTCAAAACTGAGTTGTTCTTCCCTGAACTTTACAGATTCTCCCGAACCTTTGCTTACAGTAGCAATAACTACAGCGCTTGCAAGCCCGTAATCATCTGAGACCAAAGCTTCAAAATTTAGTTCCTTATTCTCGAAAACCTCAAAGGAAATGAACTGTGACAGGCCAGATACTTCAATTACAGGGCTTTGATCCTCTACAAGTTCCAGGCTATATAGGTCTGAAAAATAGGACCTTCCCAAGGTATCCACGAACTTAAAATTATAGAATCCTGAAGTTGCTGGTTTTGAAGAAACGCTGTAAACCCCTTCAGAAAAGACCATATCAACATTTTCTTCCAATCTGTTGCAAGGTAACAGATGCTACCTTTTTATCGAACGCCAGATTCCAAGTGATGACAGATCCTTGAAGCTCCTTCAAATTCATCTCTGAAGAACTTTTAATAGCTTTTCTGGTATAGTTGGGATAACGTACCCGCACCGACTGTTTTATCAGCAGAGGCTGATCTGACTTACTTTGAGTAGAATCTACGGCACTAAATATAATACCTTGTTCCGGGATATGTTGATCTTTACTTTTAAAGACATCCGCTAGTCCAAAATGACTCATTAACCAAGCGGCTGGCAGCAATATCATAAAAGTCATCAGGGCTTTTTTTAAACTCCTTTCAGGGCTTATATGAGCCGTTGTTTCGATGATTTGTTGACCAATTTTTTCGCGTTGCAGCCTTGCCAGTAGCGTCATTTCTTTTTCTTCCTGTAAAAGCAATGAAGTACTGTATTCCAAATCAGGAAGCTTAGCATCCAGATATTGACTCACATGTGCGATATCATACTTCCAGGGTTTCCATGCCAATGATAAGACCAGAACGACTACTGTAAAACCTAAGGCTGAAAGCAAAAGATTGCTGCTAAATCCATATACCAAAATAGCTACACCAAGGGCGTAAAGCGCTATTTCTAAAAGAAACCTAAGCTGCCATTTTTTATGGATCCTTATCAATATGTCTTGCCCTGATTTGATCATTGCTTCTTGTATTTTGATAAAATTCGCTCTACTGGCAGTACAAGTAGTAAGAAGATCCATAACCATGGCGATATATCTTTTAGCTGTTTTGGATCTTTCCTTGCGTTTATACCAAGTTTATTGACCTGCATCTCTTGCAGATCCATTGCCCGTAAGTCATTAATTTGCACATCATCAGGCAGCTGCTGATGCAGCTCCAGTAAGCCCATCAATTGACGGGGTAAATGTAAGTCAAGGCTATTCTCTGCGTCCAGGTGCTGTCTCAGTAAAAAATGATCTTTGGAAGCGCCTTGTTCAATTAAATCTACCGCCAAATCATCGGGTTCCCATAGCAGCGTTTTACCTGCAAATGAAATTGCAGCTTCTTGTTTTAGCCAGACCAATACATCAAATGAGCTTAAGTCAGCTCCTTGAACATTTTTGACCGAGCTAACTTGTATGTCCTGATTCAAATAGGATGAAAGGGCCTCAAAGGCTGAACTAATATAGATCGTTTCAGCAACCATTCGCTCATCAGAAACGATCAGAATACGCGCTGTTTTTTCTTTAAGCAAAGGTAATTTAACAGCCTCGTTATCCAATTTTATTAAAACACTATCTTTCTGATTATCAATTACTATATTATCATTATCTAATGTATAACTATCACTTATATAGTTTAGTGAAAATTGATCACTTTGTATTGAGGTTAGCACGAGTTCATCATTTTTAAGCAGAGCTTCAACGGGTGCTAGAGTTGCTGCTGCCACATCTATTTGAAGCCAATGTATTGGTAGCTCCAAACCAGGCCTCATTCCTTTAAAACCTCTCATAAGACCTTTGGTCAATACGATAATACTATCCGCTTCCAGCGTTTCCATCTGATGAGCCAGCTGCCAGTAATCGGGAGCCGTAGGTCTGTCAATTTTAGTATTGGGATCTTCCAGCAATGGAAAGCCTGTTTCTAATAATCTTAACTGGCCGTCTGCAATGGTATCTAAAATAGTGTTGACCTTCTCCAGACCCACCAAGGAGGGCTCAACCAAATAGGTAATGCTTTTTTCCGTTTTTAAAAACGCAATTCTAGGTACGGCTAGTATCAAAGCAAGCAGCGTGATGATCATCATCCTTAATAGCAATAACAACCATTGATGTAACCTGATACTTTTGGTTTGTTTGGGATTCAGTTCTCTGAGCAACTGTGTACTCCCAATCTTGATGGTTTTCACCTTCTTTTTACTCCAAAAATGTATGGCTATAGGAACTGAAAGTCCTAATAATGTCCAGAGAAAAAGTGGATTGAGAAATACCATCTTATAGTAACTTATTGCGTCTTTTCAAAAACAGGTTCAATACTTCTTCGATTTTGTCATTCAATTGGAAGAGCGCGTAACTGATGCCTTCCGAAAGCAAATCATTTTTCACCTGGGCCATCATCATTTCCATTGAATCAAGGTATTGCTTTTTAGCAGTACTGGTCTCTACCTTGAGTTTGGTTCCTGTTTCCAGGTCCTCAAAAATCACATAGCCTTTATAATCAAATTCAAGTTCGTGCTTGCCCATGATCTGAAGTACGACCACTTCATTTCTTACCGTTTTTAAACGTTTGATAAACTGGGTGAGTTCCTGGTCATATTCATACATATCCGTCACAAAAAAGATCAATTCCTTATGACTCCTGTCATGAAGCTTTTGAGAAGCCATTTGATCTGTGGGCCATTTGCCCTGACTTTGAACTTTGGTCAGTTCCAGTAACAGACGTTTGTAATGTTGTTTTTTTACTGTTGGATAAAGGCTTTGAAGATGCTTGTCATTCAAAGCAAAAAGACCCACTGCATCTCCTTGGTTTTGCGCTAAATACGCCAAAGATGCTATCACCACCTTCGCATAATCCATTTTAGAAACTCCCTCTTCTGTATGGAGCATGGACTTGCTTGAATCGAGTATGAATTTAACAGCAATATGGGTTTCAACTTCTGATTGTTTTAAATAATACCTGACCCGATCTGGCAAGCATTTTCCAATCTAGTAAACGCAAATCATCACCTGGCTCATAACCCCTGTACTGGCTAAACTCTAAACCCGATCCTACCCGGCGACTCCTGTTCAATCCAGACAGATAACCATCTACGATCACTCGGGATATCAGCGCCAGCCCAGCCACACTGTTGATGATCTTAGCTTGTAATAATTGATGATAATCCTGTTTCACTTATTTCTTATCCTTTATGGAAAACTCCAGGGCTTTCAACAGTTCTCTTGTCACATCATCAGAAGTGATGGCTTCTGCTTCTGCCTTAAAATTAATGATGATTCTATGCCTAAGAACGGGATAGGCTACATTCTTCAGGTCATCCAGTGTTACGGATAAGCGCCCTTGCTGCAAGGCACGGGCCTTGGCCGTCAGGATCATGGCCTGTCCTGCTCTTGGTCCGGCGCCCCAGTCAACCCATTCTTTCACAAAATCACTGTTAGTGGTCGCGGGCCTTGTTGCCCTGACCACGTTGTTAACATAATCAACAAGATCATCACTTATGGGAACCTGCCTGACCAATTGTTGTAAACGTATGATCTCCTCACCGGTGATCACTGCCTTGACTGCTTCTTTTTTAGCTCCAGTGGTATTGACCAGGATACTTTTTTCTTCTGCTGCGGTAGGATAACCTATTTTGATATAAAACAAAAAACGGTCTTGTTGGGCCTCGGGTAACGGAAATGTTCCAGACTGTTCTATAGGGTTTTGCGTGGCCAGGATAAAAAACGGGCTATCCAGATGATAGGTTTTTCCTGAATAGGTCACCTCAAATTCCTGCATGGCCTCCAAAAGGGCCGCCTGGGTTTTTGGTGGCGTTCGATTGATTTCATCAGCCAAAATAATATTGGCAAAAATCGGCCCCTTTTTAAATTCAAAAAATTTCTTTCCTGTGCTGTGGTCCTCTTCCAGGATCTCTGTTCCGATGATATCTGAAGGCATCAGATCAGGAGTAAACTGAATACGGCTAAATTTTAAATGTATGGTTTGAGCCAATGTCTTGATCATCAGTGTTTTCGCCAACCCGGGAACACCTTCAAGCAGGGCGTGACCCCCTGCGAGGAAAGTAATCAATAAATGCTCAACAGTCTCCTCCTGACCCACAATAACTTTACTGATCTCGTTTTTCAGATCGACAAGCTTGGCATTGAGTACCTTTAACTCTTGCTCAACTTCAAGTAATTCTTTATCCATTCTATTTCCTGTTTATGAAGTAATCGCATACATGGCAATGTTTACTCCAAATTTTGTGTTATCTATTTTATACCAGCGCTTATTTCTAAAATCATAATCCCATTCACAACCATAATCCTTGTTACTGTAAAGCACTCCTATTCTACCCTCAACTTCTATGGCCTTTAAATAATCATGAACAATATCATCGCCCCAGCCATTTAACTCCTGAGAAGTTGTTGGCGGGCCATTTTCAAACTCAAAGAAAATATTATAGATCTCGTGATCATTAGGGATCTTTTTTAATTCTTTAGGGCCAAAGATGACTTCCATTTGACGTTCAAATGATTTGGCAAACAGGCCGTCAATATCATGATTGCAATCATCTGCAAATACAAAGCCCCCATTTTTAACATATTTCTCAAAATTCTCTCTTTCTTTTTTAGTGAATTGCACCAGTTTATGCCCCGAAATATAACAGAACGGGCATTTAAAGATCTCATCACTACTCAATGGAACAATGTTTTCCTTGGTATCGACTTTCAACGTGGTATACTCAACCAGTGAATTCAGCAAGTTAGAGGGCATTCTTTGGTCTACGTCCCAGTCACCCGATTCGTATTGCAATCTTGTAAAGAAGAAATCATTACTCATTGCCTTTATCATTTTAACTTAAAAATTGATTTTTAAAGAGAGTTGTTTATAATAAAAAACTGGTTGTCAGATCAAATCAAACAACCAGTTATTTGTAGTTATACTCGCTTATACCGCATCAGAAAGGCTGGTGAAAGTGAAATCCCTTACCTTCATATAAGGTATTAGATTTCCATCAATTCTTACCTGCTTCCCTAAAGTTTCAAGATTGTTAAGCATGATGATCGGGCTCTCGTTAAATCTGAAATTTTTAACAGGATGCTTGATTTTACCATTCTCAATATAGAAAGTTCCATCTCGCGTAAGTCCTGTGTATAATAGTGTTTGTGGATCAACACTTCTGATATACCAAAGTCTGGTCACTAAAATACCTTTCTTCGTGCTTTTGATCAGATCTTCCAACGAAGCATCGCCACCTTCCATAATTCCATTTGGAGGAAAAGGAACCGGATCAACACCTTTCTCTTGTGCCCAATATCTTCCATAGGCCAAATTTTTAACGACTCCATTTTCAAGCCAGACTGTTTTCTTCAATGGCTTCCTTCGCCATTCCAGGTTGCAGTTGGCACATCAGGATGTAATGGATCTGAATATAAATTGACACGTTCATCCACAATTTTCTCTCCCAACTTGGTTCCACCACCTTCTTTAGACATAAAACTTCTGCCTTCGTCAGCCCTTCTTGCGTTTAAAGAACGAAACATATTCCTCAACAAGCCAATAGAGGCTGCCGGTTCCAAAATAACGGTATATTTTCCTGGCTCAATCGCTTTGGCTTCTCTTGATAGTATGGCCTTATCAATAGCTGTATTTGAAGCTTCAGCAGGATCAAATTTAGATACATCATTAAAGTCTCTTGTTACCCATCCAGACCCGGTACCATCGTTCGTTCTCATGGTCACAGTAAAATCTGAACTGGTGCTTTTATTGTACGCAAAAAGACCTTTAGAATTGATCATTGCTTCGAATTCTAACGAATCGTTAAAAAATCCAGCCGATGTCACATCTTTAGCCGCTGCAGGATTGATACTGCTCTCTGCCACTTTGGTTCTAAATTCGGGTGTTATATTTGCTGTCGCCTCACTGTATTGAATTCCTTCATCATACTCCTGAGGACCTAAAGGGCCCATAAATTCAGGATTTTCAGGTGAAAGTTTGGCCAGCTCCTGTGCTCTTTCCACAACCTTTTTAAGTGATGCATCATCGAATTCATCAATGGTGGCAGTACCCACCTTTTTTCCATAATTACTTTGCACCACAAGCTCTTGGTTAGATCTGTGACCAGAAGTAGAAACCGTGTTCCGGGCATAACGGATATTACCGCTTTCGCTGCCGCTAATATTTATTTCGCAGGCATCTGCTGTGGAAAAGCTTAACGCTTTTTCCAGAATTTGCCTTGCTTCTTCTTTTGTATATATTGCCATAATATTTTTATTATTTGTAAAACGATTGATTAAATACTTCTTCCTGTATTGATCACATTAACATTGTTAAATCTTGAGGTAGAACTTCCGTGTGACACTGCACTGACCTGAGACGGTTGTCCCTTACCATCGAAAAATGATCCGAACATACGGTAATCACTTTCATCACATATTTTTACACATGAATTCCAAAATTCTTGTGTATTAGATTGGTAAGCCACATCATCGAGCATACCCACTATTTTTCCATCCTTTATCTCATAATAAACGGTTCCTCCAAATTGGAAATTATAACGCTGCTGATCGATTGAGTAAGAACCCCTTCCGGCAATATAAATACCTTTTTCTACATCCTTGATCATGTCATTGATAGAATACTTCTCTTTTCCTGGTTCTAAAGAAACATTTGGCATTCTTTGGAATTGAACATCATTCCAACTCTGGGCATAACAACAGCCGTGAGATTCATTCTGGCCGATCATATGCACCTGATCACGAATCGCCTGGTAATTGGTCAAAATTCCATTTCTTACCAGATCCCATTCTTTGGTTTTAACACCTTCGTCATCATATCCTACGGCTCCAAGTGACCCGGGCTGCAATTTATCTGCCACAAGATTTACCAAGTCGCTTCCATACTTAAATGTCTTGGATTGCATTTTATCCATGGTCGCAAAACTCGTTCCTGCATAATTGGCTTCATAACCCAATACACGATCCAATTCTAATGGGTGGCCCACAGATTCATGGATGGTTAAACCAAGGTGATTCGGCTCAAGTACAAGATCGTACTTCCCGGCGTCAACCGATTTAGCAGTCAGCATTTGCTTGGCTTGTTTTGCAGCTAAAGTGGCATCTTCAATGATATCATAACTGTTTCTATACAACCTCAATCCTTCAGGTCCTTCCAGTTTTTCACTTTCAAGGCCGTCCAAATATTCATAACCAAGACCCATCGGTGCACTCAAAGCCTGACGGGATTTGAATTTTCCTGCTCCACGATCAATTGCCGTAACTCCGAAAGTTGGCCATATTCTATGAATATCCTGATCTATATAAGAGCCTTCAGTTGAGGCAAAATATTTTTGTTCATTGACCATAAATAAAGCCGAATTGACAAAATTTGCGCCATTATCCATCGCTGCAGCATTGGCTGAAAGCAAAAGGTCTACTTTTTCACCTACCGGTACTTCCTTAAAATCCTTTTTAATAGGTGTTTTCCAGGAAACCTCTCCGTATGATTCAACCGGTGCCAGTTTAACATCTTCCTTTTGAATTCTTGAATTGGCCTTTGCGATCGCTACTGCTTGCATGGTGGCATTTTTAATACCATCTTCAGTCACATCATTTGTTGAGGCAAACCCCCAGGTTCCATTGGCGATGACCCTGATACCTATTCCAAAGGATTCAGTATTCACAACATTTTGCACTTTGTCTTCTCTGGTAAATACATACTGATTGAGATACCTGCCTATTCTGGCGTCGCCATAAGTGGCACCCATAGATTTGGCCGTGTTAAGTGCGACATCCGCCATTCTTTTTTTGACGATCACATCCATACCAGGGGCCAATAAAGCTTCTGCGGAAATATTATTTCCCATCATTGACATTGGCACCATTAAAGCACCTGCTCCCATACCGGATAGCTGAATAAAATTTCTTCTTTTCATATAAATGAGGTTTAAATTGAATGGATTTAATTTTAAACCCATTTAGCAACAGACCTTTGCCTGTTAAAATTTTGTTAATTGAAAACTAAAAGTAATTTAAGCTATAAACATCGACCCTGTTTGGCTGAATTTCAAAATTTGAACAATCTTGAAACATTCTAAAAACACAATAAAATAAGGCTTTAAGCTAAGGTTTATAACTCATGGAAGTAAATATAGGAATTTTTTTAGCATATCACAATTCTGCTATAAGGCCTGACAGATCGCCTGATCGGCCCCAGACAAATCATAGCCAGCGATCTCATCGAGCTTTAGCCACACTATCTGATCGTGATCTCTTAATTGAAAATCACCTTTTAAATGTATTGATTCATAGGCCATTAGTTCAATTTGAAAAGTATTATAATCAAATTGAGTTGTGACCAGATGTTTTCCCGTTTTTGTCTGAATACCGAACTCTTCATACAACTCCCTTTCCAGGGCCTGCTCGGGTATTTCACCTTGATCAATTTTACCTCCCGGAAATTCCCACTTCCCTCCATGCACTTTATGGGCTGACCGACGGGCTAGTAAATAGGTATCCCTTTTTTTGATAATTGCGGCAACAACTGTGATCATGGCTTTAACTTTTCTTTGGCAAAAGAACGAAAAATTATCTTCTTTTATCGCTTGTTATTCATCAACGAATGGCCAATAACCTTACAATATATTCCCTGTTAATGGCTATTGTCCTGTAAACGTCAACGATGTTGTTTACCATATAAATCCAATATTGTGGTGATAATTTGGCAGATAGCAGTTATTCTATAGCAGCTGAGGCTTGGATATATTAAATCAGTAACCGGTATTGAAAATGCAGTAGTAATTGTAAAAAAAACATACTGCCTTGTATATCAATGACATTGACAACTTAACCCTCTGTCCTACTAATAGAAAAGGCATTCTTGAGATGAAACATATATTGAATAGCCTGTTGAACGGGGATCTCAATACAGTAATTGTTTTGATTGATGACTTGCCTATACCAGAAAATGACTTTAATTTTGTGGAGTCCGGTCTACAAATACATCCGAAATAATTGTATTATGACAAATTATATGCTTCTGTAGTCTATCTGCATTGCTAAATTTGTTAGAATACACAGATAGTTATAATACACAGATCAAAAATCTTGAGCAGACAAAAAATGCTGAAAGTATTCTTACTAAAAGTTATGAATCTGGTAGTATGAATTTTAACGATGTGCATGACATTCAGGAATTGCAATTAATATTTCAAATAGGGCTGATCGACGCCGTTAGAAACTATTACAGACAAACAACTATGATCAATTATCTAAGTAAATAAACAATGAAATATACATACCATATAAAGGGAATGAGTTGCAATGGTTGCCGAGCCCATGTTGAAAAATCCCTTTCCGGGATTCACGGTGTTCAAAAAGCAGCTGTTGACCTTGAAAAAGCTGAGGCTGTAATTGACATGGAAGCCCATATTCCTTTCGCAGTATTTCAACAGGCTTTGACCAATGATGGAGGCCGGTATAGTATATATTTACCGGGCATGGAGCCGGCAGCTGAAAAGGAAGAAATTGAAGTCCCTCAAGGAAAAAGAACCGGTACTTTTTATTGTCCCATGCATTGCGAAGGTGAAAAAACCTATGACAAGATGGGAGATTGTGCGGTTTGTGGGATGGATCTGGTTGAAGAAATACAACTGAATCCCGGGCTTGGTGCAAAGTACACCTGCCCTATGCATCCTGATGTCATTGAAAACCAACCTGGAGATTGCCCTATTTGCGGGATGGATCTCGTTCCGATGGAAGCTGATGTCAGTGCGGAAGAAAAAAATTACCTTGAATTACTCAAAAAGCTCTGGTTATCTGTTGCTTTTACTTTGCCGATTTTTCTGATTGCCATGTCGGAAATGCTTCCAGACAATCCGCTTTTTAAACTATTTGATCAGCGGTATTGGAACTGGATCCAGATGCTTCTGTCTTTACCCGTTGTATTTTATACTTGTTGGATGTTTTTTGAAAGAGCCTACAGATCCTTAAAAACATGGAACTTGAATATGTTTACCCTCATTGGCATAGGTGCCGGGGTAGCCTGGACCTTTAGTGTATTCGCTATGCTCCTTCCTGATTTCTTACCGGCACAGTTTAAATCTGAAACAGGAACAGTTCATGTGTATTTTGAAGCTGCAACAGTGATCCTTACCCTTGTTTTATTGGGCCAGGTACTTGAAGCCCGGGCCCATGGCAAAACCAATAGTGCCGTAAAGGAACTTTTAAAACTGGCTCCCAATACGGCGTATCTTGTTGAGAATGGCATCGAAAAAGTGATTGGTACCGACCAGATACAAGTACAGGATATACTCAGGGTAAAACCTGGCGATAAAATCCCGGTGGATGGTCATATTACGGAAGGAAATACTACTGTTGATGAATCTATGGTCACCGGCGAACCCTTAGCTGTTTCTAAAGGTGTGGGTGATGATGTAAATAGTGGGACGATCAACGGGAACCAGTCCTTTTTAATGCGAGCAGATAAAATTGGCGCCGATACCCTGCTGTCACAGATCATAAAATGGTGAATGAGGCCAGTCGAAGCAGGGCTCCCATTCAAAATTTAGCCGATAAAGTTTCAGCTTATTTTGTACCGGTTGTAGTGGCTGTTTCAATCATCACCTTTTTGGCTTGGGCCATATGGGGCCCTGAACCTGCCTATGTTTATGCCTTGGTGAATGCCATTGCAGTGTTGATCATAGCCTGTCCTTGTGCTCTGGGCCTGGCAACGCCCATGTCTGTTATGGTAGGTGTTGGACGTGGCGCTCAAAGCGGTGTCCTGATCAAAAATGCCGAGGCACTTGAGAAGATCGATAAAATAGACACTCTGATCATTGATAAAACAGGAACGATCACAGAGGGGAAGCCCTCTGTTGAAAAAGTTGAGGTGTTCAATAAAGACTATCAGGACCTTGTTTTACAAATGATGGCCTCTTTAAATCAAATGAGTGAACATCCATTGGCTGAAGCTATTGTGAAATTTTCTAAAAAAGAAGGGCTGGGTCTTTTAGACGTTGTTGATTTCAAAGCCGTGACTGGAAAAGGAGTCCAAGGGCTTATCAAGGAAAAACAAATATCTATAGGGAATGACAAAATGATGATGGCATCAGGGGCCTCTCTGTCCGAACATCAGCAAGCAGCGGCGAAGGCGTATCAAGAACAAGGAAAAACGGTTTCATTTCTCAGTATGGATGGTCTCGTTTTGGGTTTTGTTGTGATCAGTGATGCGATCAAGAATACAAGCGAAAAAGCCATCAAAGAACTTCAGAGTCAAGGCATTGCGGTGATGATGCTCACTGGTGACAATGAGCTTACGGCGAAATATGTTGCGGATGTCTTGAATTTATCAGCCTATAAGGCTTCTTGCCTGCCCGAAGACAAACTAAAAGAAATTGAAAAACTGCAAGGTCAAGGACATGTGGTGGCCATGGCTGGTGATGGGATCAATGATGCCCCTGCCCTGGCTAAAAGTGATGTGGGTATCGCCATGGGGACAGGAACTGATGTGGCCATTGAAAGCGCTGCCATTACCCTGGTCAAAGGGGATCTTCAGGGGATTGTAAAAGCAAAAGATCTGGGGCATAAAGTCATGAGGAACATCAAACAAAATTTGTTCTTTGCTTTGGTTTATAATACCATTGGCGTTCCTGTTGCCGCAGGTGTTCTCTACCCCGTATTCGGATTGCTGTTATCGCCCATGATCGCGGCACTTGCCATGAGTTTTAGCTCTGTTTCTGTGATTGCCAACGCCTTAAGATTGAGAAAATAAAGGTGCTTGATGGTTGAGCAATGATAAAAACGTATTGAACCCTTATTTTGGAAGCGCCATGCTGGCCTGTGGCAGTGTAAAGCAGGTTATTGAGAAGTAAGTGTTAAGTACTAAGGCAAGAACTAAGGCTTAAGTACTAAGGCTTAAGTGCTAAGTGTTATGGGAGAAGGGAGATGTGAGATGTGAGAAGTGGGAAGTGAGAAGTGAGAAGTGAGAAGTGAGTAGGTATAATAAACATTCTAGCATTAGCTGCGCTGAATCTAGGATTTCACCAATTCATGCGTTGCAGCATTGCAGCATTACATCATTAAATCATTAAATCAATACATCATTATTTATTACATCAATATTTATTACATTTGCCACTTAATTTTTTTTAAACATGGAAACACTTACAGAAACTAAATACAGCACATGGTATCATCCTTATAAACCTGCTGCTGCATATAACAAAAGAGTCGCCTATTTCAGTATGGAATTTGGTATAGATCAAGCATTCAACAATTATTCAGGAGGTCTTGGGTTTTTAGCTGGTTCTCATATGCGGTCTGGTTTTGAGTTAAAGCAGAACATGATTGGAATCGGAATGTTATGGAAATATGGCTATTATGATCAAGCCAGAAATGACGACCAAACGCTTAGGGCTGATTTTAATGAAAAACACTTCGACTTTCTTGAAGATACAGGTATTGAAGTAGAAGTTCATCTTCACGACAATCCGCATGTAAAAGTTAGGGCCTATGTGTTAAAACCTGAAATTTTCGGAACAGTACCTATGTATTTTTTAAGTACTGATGTTGAAGGAAATGATCATTTATCAAGAACCATTACCAATCATTTGTATGATGCCAATGAGGTAACACGTGTGTCTCAAAGTATCATTTTGGGTATTGGTGGGGCTAAAGTAGTTGAAGCTTTAGGTGGATCAGAGGTGTATCATCTTAAATGAAGGACATGGTCTTCCTGCTTTCTATTACCTAAGAGATCAAGGTGTAAAGAAGAATCAGATGGTCTTTACAACCCATACCCCGGAAAAGGCAGGTAATGAAGAAAGAGATGCTCGTCATTTAAACAGATGTGGCTTTTTCGGCAGATTCCTTTCTGAAGAGGAATTGCAAAAAGAAACGGTCAATGGAGGCATGATCAATTATACAGTTTCTGCATTAAGAATGGCTAAAAAAGCAAATGCAGTTTCAAAACTGCACGCCAAGGTAGCCAAAGACATGTGGAAAGACTATGATGGGATTTGTAATATCATTCCTATTACCAACGCACAAAATCAAAAATTTTGGCAAGATAAAACGATTAAAAGAACCTGGGAAAGAAAACAGGTAAAGGCCTACCAAAAGAGGAAATTAGAACTTAAGCAGGATTTTTTCAATGAGGTGGCCAAACAAACAAATAAAATATTTGATCCAAATGTTTTAACCTTTGTATGGGCCAGACGTTTTGCCGGATATAAAAGAGCAGATCTTTTATTGCATGACTTGCAACGTTTTGAAAGATTGATCTCTAATGAAAAGTACCCGGTACAGATCATCTGGGCAGGTAAACCCTACCCATATGATTACTATGCGATCGATATTTTTAATCATTTAGTAAATTTCACAAAGCAAAAATCAAATCTTGCAGTATTGGTTGGTTACGAGATCAATTTGTCGAGAAAAATGAAATACGGTTCTGATGTTTGGTTAAATACACCTCGAATTACTCGAGAAGCCTCAGGAACAAGTGGTATGACAGCTGCTATGAATGGTTCGGTAAACGTATCGATCAATGATGGCTGGATCCCGGAATTTCAGAAAAATGGTAAGAATTGTTTTGTGCTTCCTGAAGTAGATTACAAATTACCTCATTGGGACCAGGATAAAATGGATGCTGACAATTTGTACGATTTGCTAGAAAATAAAGTGATTCCTATGTATTACGATACACCTGAAAAATGGCAGGAAATTGTATTTAATGCCATGGATGATGTGATTCCTGAATTTACAAGTCGCAGAATGGCAGAGCAGTATTACAAGAAGTTGTTTAAATAAAAAACGAACTTATATCAATTTAAAAAGGTTGGAAGTCAAGCATGACTTTCAGCCTTTTTTTATTCTTCTAAACAAAAAAACCTGACAGAAAGATCTGTCAGGTTAGGTTAGTTTCAAAACTTTTCCCCCGAGTATTTTGAAACGCAACTCAAAAATACAAAAATATTAGTATTATGTACACTTAACACAATAAAAATGTTTAAGAAATATAAATAAATATACTCACAAGCTTAAACACATTATGTTTCAAGTAATTAGGTCTTCATTTTTTAAAAATACAGACTAAAAGCAGAAGAATATAATCTTTCGACCAACAAATTTTTAGACTGGGACAAGCTTCATGTCATCCTAAAAGTATACATTGATCAAACCTGTTTCAAAACGACTTCTGATGTAAATGTGATTTATGTGAATCAACTTTTTAACTATTTCTAAAAAATAACAGTTTATTTTAGAGCCGATCTTATTGTAAAAAAATAGCCAGCAAATTATGGAAATGGTCGGCTAAATGTAATTTCGTATTTTTATACTTTAGGATACGACTATATGAAACAGTATTTTTCCATCGGAGCTTTGTTGATAGATTACCGACAAGACCGAGAACTATCACAAATGGATTTATCTTCTTTGATCAATGTGGATGTCAGAACCATTCAAAGATGGGAGAAGGACATTACACTGATAAAGCCTGACAAGGAAAAAGAAATTGCTGAAGCTACCCTGCTACCCTACCAACTGATCAGAAATTTAAATGCAAGCGTGCCTATACCAACTTTTTATGATTTTAGGATCAGGAAGTATTCTCTCACTGAATTAAACAATGAATTACCCAATGCCCTCTGGCTGAAAGATCGTGTTCAGGAATTATCCAAAAGAATACGAACGATAGCATTGAAATCAGATATAGATATATTGAGAAAGGACCTTTTGTTGCAAAAAAACAATGAAGAACCCATTTCAAGAATTGTCATGTCAAGAGCCATAGAGCTGTTACCAGAGCTCAATCTTATTATTATGGATGATTTTGGCAATTATTCAGGACACTGTATCACTTTACCCCTAAGCCAGGAGGCCTATGAGCAATTAAAAAATAAGGTGATCTCTGAAAAGGATATTAATCTATCGCATCTGGTTAATTATAAAACCATGGAAGAGCCCATCTTCTTTAATTATGATATAACTGCAGATTGTAATCATAATATATTTTATTTGGCCCATTCATATTTAAATTTTTTTAGAGGTCTTACCACAGCCTATACATATTGCTCATACACCATGCGATATGATTCTTATCGAATCAATGAACAACTGGGCTTAAAATTACTTTGGGAAAATCCGATTCAACGGGATGGCTTGGATTTAGAATACCATCCACGTTTTTATACAGGAAACTTCAATAGCTATTTTGCCCAGCAATAGAGCTCTTTTTTTGTTCTGATGAAACATAACATCTAAGTCATGACTTTTTTTAGTGCTGTTGTAAATTGTTGCATTTCTTCCATGGTCCCGGTGCTTATTCTTGCCCAATCAATCAAAGGAGGAAATGGCCTTCCTATCAGTATATCTTCTTTTTTCATGGATTCCATAAGATCTGAAATAGGTCTTCCAGACTGAAAAAACACAAAGTTCGTATGAGATCTGATATAGGGTAAATTTAATTCATCCAGTGTTTTATAAATCATGTTTTTGGCTTCCATATTTTTAGCGACAGAAAATTTGTAAAATTCTTCATCCTTTAAAGCTTCCTGAGCGGCTGCAATGGCAAGTACATTGGTATTGGCCATAACCGCTGCTTTTAATCTTTTGGCTATTTCAGGTTTGGCAATTAAATAACCAACCCTCAGTCCTGCAAGACCGTAGGCCTTGGAAAAAGTTTTGGAAACAATAACATTTCTTCCCTTCTTTACCAATTCGACCATGGAGGGATAATCAGGTTCTGTAATAAAATCAAAATAAGCTTCATCGCTAAAAATCATTGTTTGATCGTCATGAGCGGTACAAAAATCAATCAGTTTGTTTCTGTCCAAAATGGTTCCGGTTGGATTATTAGGGTTACAAATAAAGATCAATCCAGTTTTACTGTTTATTTTTGCTGCCATGGCATCAAGGTCGTGATCCAATTGATCATTGACGGGCACCCGGTGCACTTTGGCCCCAAAATTTTCAGCATACCTTAACAACGCTTGGAAGGTTGGGTCTGCTGCAATAATTTCACCACCCTGCATGCCATAGATCAAACCTGCAGCCTTTAATCCTTCAGTAGAACCACCGGTTACGACCACATGATCTTTATCTACTCCTTCTTTTGCAGCTATCGCCTGAACCAGGTCTGACAACACTCTAAAAGGATAGCGACAGGTCATATCAAAATTCTCAGTAAGAATCTTTTGAATATTTTTAGACGGACTATAAGGGTTTTCATTGGCATTGAGTTGTATCGGACCTCCTGTAGTTATCTCTCTGGTTGTAATTTCTGAGGCTATGGATTCAATTCCTCCCAGGAAAATTAATCCGCTCGAAAGCCCTGCGGTTCTTAACCAATTTCTTCTGTTAATATGATTCATAGGTTTGGATTTATGTTTAAATATACAAATAAATGCCAATAACTTTCAAAAGAGACCATTCCAGAAATAGCAAAAAAAAGCCGGTATCTTCATACCGGCTTCGCGAAACAAAACTATACTAAATTCAAATGAATTGAATGATGTTCAAAATTGCATTTTAATTGTTAACTAAATCTATCGTCTCTATTAAGGTTGTATAAACTTTACGTTATGTCAACACTTGTTCTTTTCTTTTAATTTGATTTCTTCACCCACATTCATTTTTTCACAATTCACATCAGTAATAAAATGAGTAAACTCAATGTATTCTGCCAATTGTTTGTTAATTTGAATGATGTTGGGTTCCATAGGACCTATTTAATTGTTTCCTGTACAACTTTGAATATACAACTTTATCTTCAATCTGGCATTGACCAGAATCATTCAGTTTCTTGATCTGAAGAGAGAATTAGTTTGTAAATTAAAAGCCGATTTAAATATAAAACGAATGAAAATAAGCGTAGCGTTAATTTTGGGATTACTTATCCTTGCTTCTTGCTCCAAAAAACATGAATTTACCAACCAAAAAGCAGAAACCAATACAATTGAAGACTGGGAAAATCCAGAAGTATATGCCAGAAATAAAGAGCAGCCCAGAGCAACATTTATTCCTTTCTTGCTCAAAGGAGCAAGTGCTTCAAAATAAAGCAGAGTCCTCCCCTTTTTATACTTCGCTAAATGGGCAATGGAAATTTCATATTGTCGATAAACCAGCCGAACAGACCATTTGTATTTTTATAAGACAGATTTGACGATACAGATTGGAAAAGTATTGATGTGCCATCGAACTGGGAACTTCAAGGTTTTGGCTATCCCATTTATACCAATATTAAATATCCACATGAGAAAACGCCTCCGAAAATCCAATCGCATTACAATCCGGTGGGTTCATACAGAACTTCTTTTAAGGTAAATAAAGAAATGCTGGGCAGAGATGTGTATTTGCACTTTGGCGCCGTAAGTTCTGCCATGAATATCTGGATCAATGGGGAAAAAGTAGGCTATAGTGAAGGCAGTAAAACCCCTGCTGAATTTTTGATCAATGAGTATATCAAGGAAGGTGACAATTTACTGGCTGTGGAAGTCTTTAAATGGTCAGATGCCAGTTATCTTGAGGATCAGGATTTCTGGAGACTTTCAGGTATCACCAGAGATGTATTTCTTTTATCAAGAAGCAAGGATCATATCATTGATTTTGAGGTTAAGGCAGGATTAGAAAACAATTATACCACGCGGAACATTTGACCTTAATGTAGCCATTAAAAACAGTACATAAGAAAGAACTTAGTCTTGCCATTGAATTAGTTGATGCTGCCGGGAAACAACATAATTGACACTGAAACAAGTGTTATTTTAAAAGACGACAAAGCCTCCGTTAGCTTTTCAGAACAACTGAAAGATATTCAAACCTGGAGCGCAGAACAGCCAAATCTTTACCAATTGGTGCTTCAGTTAAAAGATGCATCATGGCGCTGTTCTTGAAAGCATAGGGAATCAGGTTGGATTTAGAAGCGTTGAGATCAAAAATGGACAATTTATGGTCAACGGACAATATGTGTATTTTAAAGGAGTCAATCTTCATGAGCATCATGACCGAACCGGACATTATATAGATGAAGCCACCATGATCAAGGATATCAAGACCATGAAAATGTATAATATCAATGCGGTGAGAACTTCTCATTATCCCCAACCTGAAAGATTTTATGAGTTATGCAACCAATATCGGTCTCTATATTGTAGATGAGGCCAATATTGAATCTCATGGTATGGGTGCCACGCATCAGGAGAGTTTTGACACCCTGCAACATGTGGCCTATCGCCCTGAATGGAAAGCTGCGCATATGGACAGGATCAAAAGCATGGTGGAAAGAGATAAGAATCAACCTTCAGTGGTCATTTGGTCCATGGGAAACGAATGCGGAAACGGGCCTGTTTTTTATGATAGTCTATGACTGGATCAAACAACGCGACCCCAGCAGATTTGTACTATTCGAACAGGCGGGTTTAAACCCAATACGGATATTGTAAGTCCTATGTATGCCAGCTATTGAAAAACTTGAAGCCTATGCCCAAAAGCACCAAGGACCGCCCTTTTATTCTTTGCGAATATGCACATGCCATGGGTAATAGTGTGGGTAATTTTAAGGAATACTGGGATATGATCAAAAAGTATCCTGTTCTTCAGGGTGGTTTTATTTGGGATTGGGTTGATCAGGGTCTGATCAAAACTTCCGATACTGGAACCGAATACTGGGCCTATGGCGGTGATTTTGGTCCTGCTGATGTGCCTTCGGATGGAAATTTCTGTCTGAATGGATTGGTGGATCCTGACCGAACTCCCAAACCTTCTTTGGAAGAAGTGAAAAAAGTACATCAATTTATAGATTTCACTTTAAAGGATGATCAGAAGGTGCACAGTTGAGATCGCAAATAACTACCACTTCACGAATTTGAACGAATTCAAATTTGAATGGGAATTGTTGGGCAACGGAATAAAAAAGGCCTCAGGAACGCTTTCAGACATTGACCTGCAGCCAGGGCAAAAAATTGACATACATATTTCTGAATTAGATGATTGGATAATCTACAGAGGAGCTTATTCTGAACATCGCTGCTTATACTAAAAATGCTGATGGTTTGGTTCCGGCAGGTCATAAAGTGGCTTGGGAACAATTTGTTTTGAATTCGCCTGAACCTGTTCCTTTTGTAAAATCAGATGAAAAAGTACTTGTAAGTGAAAGTGAAACGAAGCATTACGGTGAGTAGCAGTGGTATCAAACTTGTATTTGATAAATCTGATGGCGTCCTGAATGAATTGGTCATTGACAATGAGAATTTAATTCATAAAGGTAAGGGCTTTACGACCCAATTTTTGGAGGGCTCCTATTGACAATGATTTTGGAAATGACATGCATAAACGAACCAAAGACTGGCGCTATGTGACCAAACATAGAAAATTAGGTCTGCTAGAGCTCTGAAATGGATCAAGGAAATGCCATTGTTAAAGTAAATTATGAACTTTTCAATGCATCCGAAGAGAAAATGGCCGATTTCCATATACAATATACCATCAATGGAGAAGGGAACGTGTTGGTTGATTGTAGGATTTAGAAAAGACCGATGGAGACTGGGCTGAAACACCCAGAATTGGTCTGAATATTGAGTTGATCCGCGAAATGGAAACACTTAAGCTGGTATGGAAGGGGCCTTTTGAAAGCTACTGGGACAGGAAAACCGGTGCCCCCATTGGTATTTATTCTGGTTCTGTAGCAGAACAATACTGGGCCTACCTGAGTCCACAGGAAAATGGTAATAAAACCGATGTAAGATGGCTAAAGTTAAGCAATCCGTTAAGCGGCCATGGCCTGCTGATCAAAGGTATTCCCACCGTTGATTTTAGTGTACATCATCAAATTATGGAAGACTTTGAATCGCTTGAAAGAACAGATGGCAGGCATCAGGATGGCGACATTGTAAAGAACAGACACACTATTGATGTGAAAAACAGGAACCTTACCAGCTTAAACATTGATTACAGGCAAATGGGTGTTGGGGGTGATAACAGTTGGGGCGCCAGAACCCATCCTGAGTATACACTCAATGAGAAAAGCTATACCTATTCATTTATGATGATTCCCATCGTTTAAGTAGTGAATAAGTGTTTGGATATGACACTCTGTTATTTTTATAGAATTAAAACAACACTATGAACATTGTTATCATTGGAGCAGGCGGCGTAGGGGGTTATTTTGGTGCCAAGTTGGCCCTGGCCGGATACCATACCACTTTTATCGCCAGAGGCCAAACGCTCAAACAGATCAAACAAAATGGCCTGCAAGTAAAAAGTATCTTAGGAGATTTTCATGTCTATCCGGATGCTACAGACGATTATGAAGTGATCAAAGAGGCTGACCTGATTTTACTATGTGTAAAATCCTGGCAAATAGAAGCAATAGCGCAGCAAATCAAACCCTTCTTACCATCAAATGCGCAGTACTCCCCCTGCAAAATGGTGCCGACAATGCTGATCGCTTAACAGCGATCCTCCCTCCTGCTCAGATCATGGCAGGATTATGCAGAATTGTTAGTAAAATAGAAAGCCCCGGAGTAATTGATCATTTTGGTTATGAACCGGAAATCGTCTTTGGAGAAATCAACAATAAACCCAGTCTAAGACTTGAATCAATGAAAGTTGCTTTCGATAAAGCAGGTTTTAAGAATCGAAGCTTCAGACAATATTCAAAGAGATATCTGGCTAAAATTTTTATTTATTGCCTCAATAAGTGCCATGGGCGCCCTGACAAGAAGTGTTTTGGGGATCATGCGCGAAGACCCATTTATACGCAGGAAATTACAGGAAACAGCCGCTGAGATTGTTTCTGTTGGCTAATGGTTTAGGTGTAGACATCAATGACAAGGACATCGAAGCTGTTTCACAATCATCGATCAGAATCGATTATGATACAACTATGTCATTACAAAGAGATATGATGGAAGAAAAACCCAGTGAACTGGAAAACTTTAACGGGTATATTGTCCATCAAGGAGACAAACTGGCATTGAAACACCCGTGAACGATTTATCTATTACAGTTTAAGCCCAATGGAGGAAAAAGTGCGAAGGGATGGGATCTGAAGGCGCTCGGAGGTGAACCGCTCGCGCGTGAACCCCTCACCTCCGAGGGGGTGAGAAAACAGAGGGTGAGCAGAAATAGCTTATTCAAAAGTCTCCCCTGACATGGGGTCAAAGATTCCTGAGAAAACAGTATCAAAACTATGTAAGACGTTAAGATTGGTATTGTTTCTTTTGATCAGGCCATCTTGTCTTAGGATATACTGTTCAAGTGTACCACGGCTATCACGCTGCCTCATGCCGTTATAATAGATTTTCTCCGTAAAATCGGGAAATATGATCTGTTTGATACTCACTCTATACCGTCCCCGAATAAAATCAACAATTAGAAAAGCTTCATAATCGTGCTGGGCATACTCGGGCAGATTGTCTGCTATCAATTTATAAGCTTTGGTCTTGGTAGAAGTTCCAAATTTTAAAATGTCTAGGTCAGCAGTAAAATCATTGGCCTTCAGCATTTTGTTCAATTCGGCCTTATCTTCAAGCCCATACCATTTCTGCCACACCAATTTATGATCAATGACATAAGAAATTCCCCAGGGAATCCATCTTCTGGAATTGTGAAAATCCCTGAAAACAAATAAATAAGAGCAAAAAGCTTATTTTTTTCATGATTTAAGGCTCCTGTTCTTAGGATTCCTGATGTAAAAATTTCTTTTTTGACATCAATGCCTCTTCCGATTCCACATGCTCATCATCGGGTACACAACAGTCTACCGGACAAACGGCCGCACATTGTGGTTCATCGTGAAACCCTATACATTCGGTGCACTTATCAGGAATGATATAATATACTTCATCACTTACTGGTTCTTGTTCTTTATCTGCATTTACTTCTTTGCCATTGGGTAAAATTACATCACCACTTAATTCTGTGCCATCAGCATATCGCCACTCTTCGGAGGCTTCATAGATCGCATTGTTTGGGCACTCTGGTTCACATGCCCCACAATTAATACATTCGTCTGTTATGATTATTGCCATTGTTTTTTTAACTAAATTTGCGCACAAATATAATATATCCACCACTATTATCCTATCACACATGACTGTTGAAAAAAGAATTGAAGCCTTTGCCAAACTCGGAGAATTTTTATCTCAGTTTCAGCCAGAAGGAATCATCAAAAAGGATTCAGTAGCCATGAACGATATGTTTTTTGATCCCTTCAATATGCAGATTAAAAGGGCCTCAGAATTTAACGGCTGGTTTACCCGAGAGAATGTACTTATAGCTTTTTCTAAATGGGCTAATATCCTAACTATAAATAATTTAAATAAATGGACATCATCTTATGATTTAAGCAAAATTCAAAAGAAAAAAGTTGGTGTGATCATGGCGGGTAACATTCCTTTGGTAGGATTCCACGACTTTCTTGTGGTACTGATATCGGGCCATGAGCTGATCGCAAAACAATCAAGTTCTGATTCACATTTTTTACCGCTCGATAGCGAAATACCTTGAATATGTGGAACCCGAATTTAAAGGGCTGATTTCTTTTACTGATGAAAAACTAACCGACTTTGATGCAGTTATTGCAACCGGAAGTAATAATACGGCCAGGTATTTTGATTATTATTTTGGAAAGTATCCCAGTATTATTCAGAAGAAACAGAAATTCTGTAGCAGTTTTAACCGGAGATGAATCTCATGAGGAACTTAAGAATCTTGGTGAAGATATATTCAGGTATTTTGGTTTAGGCTGTAGGAGTGTTTCAAAAATATTTGTCCCCAGAAATTATGATTTTGACCTATTGTTTAGGGCAATTTATGACTTTAAAGGAGTGCTGAACTACGATAAATACATCAATAATTACGACTATAATAAGGCGGTGTTTCTTATGAGTCAATACCAATTGCTGGAAAACGGATTTTTAATGTTGAAGGAAGACAAAAGTTACGCCTCTCCAATAGCGACACTGTTCTTTGAGTATTATGAAGACGAATTGACTTTGCAGCAAAGACTTTTAGATGACAAGGAATCCATACAATGTTTAGTGGGGAAATCTGATCGATTGAACATGGTTCCATTCGGACAAACGCAAGATCCGCAATTATGGGATTATGCGGATGACGTAGATACCATGTCTTTTTTACAAAACCTCTAAGTAAAACACTATTCGAATTTGGTATCCAACTGGATATAATCAAGAAGTTCTCTTTTAATCGAATCTTCCTTAAACCTTCCTCCAAACTCCGAAGTAACAGTACTGCTTGCAGTATCGCTTACTCCTCTCGAATTTACACAGAGATGCTTGGCATCAATGATACAAGCCACATCTTCAGTTCCTAAAGCTTCCTGTAAGGCCTGAACAATTTGCATGTTCAACCTTTCCTGTACCTGAGGGCGTTTGGCATAATATTCAACGATCCTGTTCATTTTTGAAAGACCTATAACACTACCTTTTGAGATATAAGCGACGTGGGCCTTACCAACAATAGGTAATAAATGATGCTCACAGGTTGAATACACGGTGATATTCTTTTCAACAAGCATCTCACCATATTTATAATTATTGTCAAAAGTGGACAACTTTGGTTTTCTTTCCGGATTCAGTCCGCCGAAAATCTCTTTTACAAACATTTTTGCCACCCTTAAAGGCGTTCCTTTTAAGACTGTCGTCCGTAAGATCCATTCCAAGGGTATGCAATATATGGGCAAAATCTTTCGAATAAGCTCTATTTTCTCCTTTTCTGATAATTCAAAAGCATCCTCACGATAGCGGATTCTTGGCTGAACCAGAAATATGGCCATCACCCATTTCGTCAATGATTTCGTTTATTTTATCATTTTGTCCTTCAAACATACTCTTAATCGTTTTATGTGCAAAAATACAATATTGCTGTGAATTATGTAATTTTAAGAACCGAATTAGTCGTATTAATTCGTCTTGATTACAAGTACTTTGCTCTCCTGTAAGCATGTTCTTCAATTTAAAGCTTCCTTGCGCTATTTCTTCCTCGCCCACCAGCACCACAAAAGGAATTTGTTTATTGTTGGCATAATTCATTTGCTTTTTTAATTTTGCTGCCGAAGGAAACATTTCTGATCTCACTCCTTCACTTCTTAAAAATTTCATGGCCTTCATGACATATTTAGCTTCAAGATCACCAAAATTGATAAAAAGTACCTGTGGCCCAAGATTCGGTGTATTAGCAAAAAGTTCTAATTCTTCCATGACAAGATAGATACGGTCAAGGCCAAAGGAAATCCCAACACCACTGATGTCCTTTAAACCAAAAATACCTGTAAGATCATCATACCTTCCACCACCACCAATAGAGCCCATTTGAACCCCTGCAGCCTCAACCTCAAAAATAGCACCAGTGTAGTAATTCAAACCTCTTGCCAGTGTCAGATCAAGTTTTAATGCTGATGACTGTAATCCCAAGGATATCAATTTGATCAATCACAAAAGTCAATTCCTGAATTCCTTTTAAACCTTCTTCAGATGTTGATAGCAATTCAGTCAAGGCTGCTAATTGCTCTTTATTACTGCCGCTTAAGCTAAAAAGAGGCATGAGTTTATTTAAAGCAGTTTCGGAGATCTCCTTACTCCTCATTTCTTTTAAGCACCCCTTCGACTCCAATTTTATCCAACTTATCCAAAGCAACGGTAAAATCGATCAATTTATCTTTGGCACCGATGATTTCTGCAATCCCGGATAAAATCTTTCTGTTATTGATCTTAATAACTGGTTTTCTTTAATCCCAGCTTTGTAAAAACTTCATCATAGAGTTGTACAAATTCAACTTCTTGCCAGAGGCTTTCACTTCCGACTACATCGGCGTCGCATTGAAAAAATTCCCTGAACCTTCCCTTTTGGGGCCTGTCCGCTCTCCATACCGGTTGAATCTGATACCTCTTAAACGGAAAGACGATTTCATTTTGATGTTGCACCACATATCGGGCAAAAGGCACCGTTAAGATCATACCTAAGTGCTTTTTCTGAGATCTTAGCCGTCATCTTTGTTGCATCTTTTTCTTGCATACAAGGTCTCGTCAACTTTCCTTAAATAATCACCTGAATTCAGTATCTTAAAAATCAATCGATCTCCTTCTTCGCCATACTTACCCATTAAGGTACCTGAATTCTCAAATGAAGGGGTTTCTATCGGCTCAAAACCAAACAATTGAAACGCTTCTTTAATCGTTTCAAAAATATAATTCCTTTTTGCTAATTCAGCGGAAGAAAAATCTCTGGTCCCTTTGGGAATACTGGGTTTCATTATAAATTCAGATTAAATTCATTTGACATCAAATCATTTCAGATCCGAATGGCTGCAAATATCCGAAAATATTTCTTTTAAATATATATTTTTGCACCGATGCCAATCAAAAGAAGATTTTTATATTGCAATGTATATGAAAAACACCCTACTTTCAATAGTGATTTTATGTCATTTCTGTCTCTTTAGTCAGCAAGGGCAAATAAAATCAGTTGATGGTTCATTGGTTGATATTGAGACTGTTCTGCAGCAATATATCCGAATTCCTTCTGTAAGCGGACAAGAACAAATGGCTGGGGATTTTCTGAAAACCGTTTGCCGGAATAACGGCTTGTATATAGCAGATTTTGGATCTGAAGACGGGCAATATAATTTTGCAGCTTCGTTATTTCCTCTTAGTTCTGGTAAGCCCAACATTGTTTTTTTCAATCATATTGATGTGGTACCGGAAAGCGAGAGTCAACTCCACGACCCCTATGACGGACAAATTGAAGATGGGATCATTTACGGCCGGGGTGCTTAGATAACAAAGGGGCTGCCATGATGCAACTTTATGGAATGCTATCTTTTATGCAAGCACATAATTATGAAAAGAGTCCTTACAATATAACCTATCTCGCTGTTTCTTGTGAAGAAACACAATGTTACGGAGGTATCAGTTATGTGAATGAACACCATTTCACTGAATTAAACCCTTCGGTAGTTTTTGGAGAAGGCCCTTCAGAACTCACCTCCTTGATGGAGGGAGATTTTAATCAACCTGTTTTTGGAATTTCTGTGGTTCATAAAAAACCTTTATGGATACAACTTGAACTGCAATCTCAAACCACCGGCCATGGTTCTATTACACCCTTTAACCTATTCCAATAAGGAACTTGTCTCTGCTTTGGAAAAACTTACGCGAAAAAAGCCAAAAGCCATTTACAACGATATCAATATAAAATTCTTAAAAGACCTGGCCCAGTATCACAAAGGAGGTAAGAAAATGGTACTAAAACATCCGAAACTTTTTAGGCCCGTTCTTACGGGACAACTGCGATCTCATCCTGAATTGTTCGCCTTGTTCACCAATACGATCACATTGACAAATATATATAGTAATAGTAAAGCTGTTAATAAATTGGCTTCTGTGGCAGGCGCACAATTAGATTGCCGCCTATTGCCAGAGACCAACGAACAGGAATTTCTTGAACATGATCAGAAAAACATTGAAAAATGATGATATCAAGATCACTGTTTTAAAAACGCTTGCCAAATAATCAAGTAAGCAATACCGAAACGGTTTATTATAAAAACCTGACTCTTGCCATTCAGGAAAAATACCCTACCTCAACCATGGAAATGATGATGCCTAATATCAACGATCTCAGGACCTTTAGGGCGATAGAATATACCTGCTTACGGAACCCTGCCAATTTTCTGTGATATAGAAGAAGTAAGAAGTGTTCATGGTAAAGATGAGCATTTGCATCTCAATTCACTTGTATGACGGAGCTGAAGTGTATTATAACTTTATTAAAAGAATGATGGCAGGACAATGATGATTGATTTAATGATGTAATGATTCATTATATCAATACATCATTAAATCATTAAATCCTTATTTTTTCTTCTGTGCCTGCTGCTCCTGGGCCTGCTTCATGGCGTCATCAAGGCGTTGACGGAAGGCACTCTTTTTCTTTTCAGGACGTCTTTTTATTCTCCTGTATCTGTGCATGGATCTTATCTTCATCAATAATAAAGTGCTTGATGACCAACATAATGACAATGGTAAGTAAATTTGATACAAAGTAGTACAAACTCAAACTACTCGCATAACTATTAAAGAAGAACATCATCATAATGGGTGAAAACCACATCATCATCTTCATCATCTTTTGCATATCAGGCATTCCTTCCTGCTGAGGCTGCTGCATATTCATTTGCTGACTTTGAGTCATCTGCATATAAAAGAAAATGGCTACTGAAGCAAGAATTGGAAACAAACTTACATGATCTCCATAAAATGGAATCTTAAAAGGCAATTGTAACACTTCGTCATAGGCCGACAAATCATCCGCCCATAAAAAACCATTTTGTCTGATATCAATATTGGCCGGGAAAAATCTAAACAGCGCAAAGAAAACTGGCATTTGAATCAAGGCTGGAATACATCCACTTAAAGGATTCACTCCTGCTTTTCTTTGAATGGCCATAGTTTCCTGCTGGCGCTTCATCGCATTTTCCTTTCCTTTGAATTTCTCATTGATCTCCTGCATTTCAGGTCTCAACACCTTCATCTTTGCACTTGACAAATATGATTTATAAACTACAGGTGACATAATGATCCTGACAACAATGGTCATCAAAATGATCACAATTCCAAAGTTACCAATGAAAGAACTTAATAAACTAAAAACGGGAATAAATACAAACTTATTGATCCATCTGAAAATGCCCCAACCCAGACTAACTATTCTGTCTAGTTGCTTGCCTTCATATTTACTCAGATACCTCATAATCAACCGGCCCGTAATACATGTTCATATTATAAGCCAACTCCCCATTTTTTGCCTGTAACGGAATATAAGCCTCATATTTCTTCGTATATACGGTATCTATATCTTCATTCTGAACAAGATTCTTTGAAATCAGTTTAGCCGATTCGAATTTGTCTTCAGCCAACAATATTGATGTAAAAAACTGCTGCTTAAAAGCCACCCAGTTCAAATTATCAACGTCTTCTTCATCTTCATCGCTCATGGCATTCATATACTCAAATTCTCCATTTTGCAAGTAACGAAGGTCAGTATACTGATTTTCGTATTTGACACTTTTTTCAGTTCGAAAACTCTTTAATTGCCAATCAAATTGATCGCCTGACTCTGTTGATCGCCGTTTCCATCCCTTGGGTTCGAATGGCAAAATCAAGCATATAATCATCTGGCTTAATTCGTATCTGTATTCAAGATAACTGTCAGCAGCCACTTTTAACCTCATTGACAATACCTGGTTGTTACCATTTGATGATAAATTGGTTCAAAATACAAGATCTTTAGTTTGAAGATTTCGATTGTCCTGAGTGGCAAATGATAAGATTAAGAGACGCATTTTGATCCTTTATGACATATAAAGGCAATTTGTATAAGTCTTATAATTCTTCATCAATACCTCAATAATCTGCCCTCCTTTATTGGATACAGTTATTTTTACCAATTCATTCTCGATAACAGTTTCACGCCCTGATGCCGATGGCTAAACCCGCACTATAGGCAAATGCTCCCAACTGATTCTGGGACTGAGCATAGGCCAGTGAATCTGATGGATTTATGGGTTCCGGAGTCGATTGTTGCTCAATATACCGCATTCTCTGGGTGCGCTACAGGGCTTAATTGATCTATTGAATCCTGAACCTGTTCGGCCTTTTTCTCGGCGATTTGCTCAGGTGTAGGTTGATTCGTGTAAAAATAATATATCATGATTGCACCTAACAGCACAAATCCTATCAAAGAATTAAGATCGAATTTTTTTTCTTCCATTTTTATTTTTTTGCCCTGACATGGCTCATACTGAGACCTTATGGACGCCAAATACAGTTCCTGTCACCGGATTTTGTAAATGTTCGGCAAATGTAGTAAAAACAAGGAAATTAAAATTTATAAACGCTTATAAATTGTCATCTAAACTCAGCTCCTTGTCACCAATTGCCATAATCCCTCTAAAATGTAACAAATGCCTTATGACAATCCGTCTTAAATCAATCTTAAGCCATAGCCCAAACTAAGCGTCCAAATGATTTTGAACCAGCGCTCTAATTTCTCTCGAGTTTGTCTTTAAATATAAACATAAGTATTATAGGTACTGCCAATAAGTATCACAATCAATCTTATTATTCAATCAATATACTCGGATAAAAAATAATCGATAAATACATAGCCTCCTATTGCTCCGCCAATATGAGCACTGTGACCTATATTTCCCCATTGCTTCTTCATTCCAAAAATGGAATAGAACAAATAACCTACCCCAAATACATAAGCAGGAATGGGAATGGGAATAAAAAACATATAAAGATTCATTCCGGGATTCAGCATGATAGCGGCATATAAAACGCCCATTACCGCACCGGATGCCCCAACAGCACTGTAATAAGGCTCTTTTTTATGAAAACTTAGGCAAATAGACTCCCGGCCAATAAGAGATCCAAAATAAACGGCCAAAAACTTTGGAACGCCAATATATCTGATCACCGGATCTGCAAAAAAGTACAAGGTCAGCATATTAAAAAACAAATGAGACTGATCAACGTGTAAAAATCCAGAGGCCAATAACCTTATTTTTCTCCCTTTAACAATAGGACCAATCTGAAATTTATATCTCTCAAAGAAACCTCTGTCTTTAAATCCTTTAAAGGAAACAATCACATTGGCAACAATGATCATAATAACTGCTATGTTCATAAATCGCTCTCTTAGTTTTTTGTATGTCAGTAGCCTAAAAAAGTAAACAGCTACGAATTTATCAATTTAATGGGAAACAAAAGTCTGAGCCCAATAAAATTTTTATCAGATAGAAAACCAAAATTATCCGATATTTGTACTCTAAAATCTAAAACATGCAATTCCTGGCTTTTATACTCCTCTACCCTATCTTTTGGTTTATTTCGATTTTACCAATGCGAATTCTTTTTATGATATCTGATGTCATTTATGTGTTATTTATTATGTCATTGGCTATAGAAAAAAGATCGTAAGACACAACTTAAAGCTGTGTTTTCCGGAAAAAAGTACAAAGAATTACTGGATTTGAAAAAAAGAGCTTTTCAGCATTTTGTAGATGTTTTTATGGAATTGATCAAATCGTTTACGATAACTGAAAAGGAAATTTCTCAAGCGCCTATCGATGGTTAATCCTGAATTGCTTGATTCCTTTTACGAGCAAAAATAAAAGTGTTATTTTTCTTTCAGGTCATTATGCCAACTGGGAATGGGTATCCGTTTATCGTGGAGCGCAGTCTAAATTATCATATGAGTGTGGTGTATAAGCAATTGACTAATACCTATTTTGATAAAATCATCAAAAAGACCCGAAAAAAGTTTGGGGTCAAATTTGTCCCTACCAAGGAATTTTATCCTGCAAATATTGACCAATCTAAAGAATAATAAAATTCAGGCCTATGGCTTTCTTGCCGATCAAAACCCCAGATGGGCATAAGATCAAATATTGGGGTAATTTTATGGGAATCGAAATACCTATCATCGTTGGTCCTGAAACCATTGCCAGAAAACTTGATCTACCTGTTTTTTATTTCCAAACAGAAGAATAAAACGAGGAATCTATCAGATCTACCTTTATTTTACTTGAAGAAGAACCTAAAAATGCGACCCTTTTCAACTGACCAACAAATATATGGGAGAATTGGAAAAACAGATCAGAAAAGCTCCTGAATTCTACTTCTGGACACATAAAAGATTTAAGCATATGGGTAAAAAACCTGCTTAATCGTAACACGTTGCTTCACAGTTTTGCATATCCTGAAAGGTTTCTTTATTTGGATTTATTAAGGCGTATCAGATATTTCAACGATATTTGTTGCCTATATGATGATACAATTGCTGGTTTATATATCTTATTTACCCCCTGATCGTTCTTATCTCGATCTTGCCTTTTAGGATATTATATTTGGTTTCTGATCTTTTATATCTTCTTCTTTATTATGTTATTGGTTATCGAAAAAAAGTAGTGATGGGTAATCTTATGATCGCCTTCCCAGAAAAATCAAAAGAGGAACTGACGGTGATCATGAAAAAATTCTACAGTCATTTTCTGGATATCTTTATGGAAATGATCAAAACCTTCAGTATTTCTAATGAAGAAATTCTCGAACGTTTTAAACTGACCAATCCGGAAGAATTGGATGCCTTTATGGGCCGACATAAAAATGTGCTTCTGATGAGTTCTCATTATGCAAATTTTGAATGGTTGTTTAGCCTTAACCTCAGGGTAGATCATCATGGCTTTGCCGCTTATAAAAAAGTAAATAACAAATATTTTAACAACTATATTGTAAGATCGAGAAGTCGGTTTAATACTACCCTGGTTCCTACTAAAGAATTGATAGCCACCTTGGATGAAAATGATAAAAAGGGCCTAAGCAGTATTTATGGTATGCTGGTTGATCAAGCTCCCAAACCCGATAAAACTTATCACTGGTCCAATTTTTTTGGGGTAGAAGTTCCTGTGATTACCGGTACGGAAATGCTATCAAAAAAATACGATTATGCCGTAATCTATATTGAAACCACTAAGGTCAAAAGAGGATTCTATGAAACTAAAATGGAGATTTTAAGTGAAAATCCCAGAGATGTTCCAGATTTTGGGATCACGGATCTCTTTATGAAAAAACTGGAAGCTAAGATCAGAAAAGAACCTGAATATTACTTCTGGACACATAAGCGTTTTAAATATATGAGGATCAGCTGAGCATCAAAATCAATCCTCTATAAGTACTATTAAAATGAAGTCGAGCATTTGAGAAAGATGCTTCATGGTATTGTGATTTCTTGCTGTAGCGGATACTTTTAATTTCTTTTCAAAAATACCTCCATGCAGTTTTGAACGACCATAACCATTTACATAATGTACATAGATCACCTCTCCTAACAGGTTCATTTGCTCAGGAATACTTTGATCTGTTTGAAGCTGTTTAAAAATTGCCAGATCGGGATGCCCCATTAAATGAATATAATACAATTGTTTTGTATCAATTTCGCTGTTTTTTGTAAACGGGTTGTTTAAAAATGCTTGCTGAAACCCTTCTTTTGCGATTACCTTCACCTTGATGTCATGACCGAAACCCTTTAGAATCAGCTTCAGAGATGATTTTCTCTAGTTCAATACAATTGGTTGATTCAGCTTCAAACACAACATTACCACTTTGAAGATATGTGCTTAGGTGTTTAAAGCCCAGATTGACAAGTATATTTTTAAGATCGGCCATTTTAATCATGTTATGGCCCGAAACATTAATTCCTCTTAATAATGCGACATATGCTCCCAAATCCCTAAGCGTCTAAATTAAACCACTGACGCACCAAGTCTTTTTCCTTTGAAACAAATGATTTGTGCAAGAACTCATTCGTAGGCATATCATAGGAATAATCCTCGGCCCATTCTTTAAAATGAATAGCCAGTTCCTTGATTGACTCACAAATAAACCTTACTTCCTCGTCTGTAGTTGTTGGATGAATTGACATTCTGATCCAACCTGGTCTCTCAATCAGGCAGCCCTCATCCATTTTGGCCAATAGTTCTTTTGATTGATTTTGGTCCACATGAAGTAAAAAATGTCCGTATGTACCTGCACAGGAGCATCCACCACGGGTTTGAATTCCAAATTTGTCATTTAACAGTTTCACCCCAAGGTTATAATGCAAGTCATCTATATAAAAAGAAAACACACCTAACCTGTCTTGGTGCTGGTTGGCCAGCAAATTGAGATTTTCAATAGGTTGTAATGATTCAAAAACTTTTTCTATGATCTCCTTTTCACGCTCGTGAATATATTGCGTACCCATTTCTTCCTTGAGCTGAATGGCCAAGGCTGTTCTAATGGTTTGCAAAAAACCCGGTGTTCCGCCATCTTCTCTGTGTTTCAATATCTTCAAGATATCTGTGTTCTCCCCAAGGGTTGGTCCAGTTCACTGTTCCCCCTCCCGGATTATCTGGGATCATATTCTTATATAAGGATTTGTGAAAAATCAACACCCCGGAAGTTCCTGGTCCCCCTAAAAACTTATGTGGTGAAAAAAATATGGCATCCAAATATGCATTCCTCATCTTCAGGTCGCATATCGATCTCAACATATGGCGCCGAACAGGCAAAATCTACAAAACATACACCTCCATGTTGGTGCATGATTTTTGCAATCCGATAATAATCGGGTTGAATTCCGGTTACATTTGAACAAGCCGTCACCGAAGCGATCTTCATTTCCTTATGCTTGTATTGATCAAGTAATATCTTTAAACTTTCATAATTCAACAAGGCCATCCTCATCACAAGGGATGATCTCAACATCAGCAATGGTCTCCAACCAGGAGGTCTGATTGGAATGATGCTCCATATGCGTAATAAAAACTACCGGCTTCTTTTGTTCAGGTATGGCATCAGCAAGTTCTCTTAGGTTTTCGGATACCTTAAGGCCCAAAATGCGCTGAAACTTATTGATCACACCTGTCATTCCGGTTCCTTCAGCAATCAAGGCACAATCTTTCCCGGCATTCACATGTCTTTTAATGATCTCTCTTGCCTCGTGATAGGCCATGGTCATTGCAGAACCTGAAAACGTTGTTTCAGTATGGGTATTGGCAACATATGGTCCAAAATCATTGATCATTTTTTCTTCAATAGGCCTGTATAACCTACCGCTGGCAGTCCAGTCGGCATATACCATCTTTTGAACACCATAAGGGGTTTCAAAAGTTTGATCTACACCAATGATCTCCTTGCGAAATTTATCAAAATACTTTTCTAAACTCATGTCTATCCTCCGTTACACCTGGCTAAAGCTTGGCGATTACTTTAATTTCCTCTATAATTCGTTGGGCAAGTGCATCGGCCGCTTCCTGGGAATGACTTTCTGTATAGATACGGATGATTGGCTCTGTATTCGATTTTCTCAAATGAACCCACTCAGATTCAAAATCAATCTTTACGCCGTCGATGGTGCTGATATCTTCATTTTTATAGGTAGACGCCATGCTGCTTAAAATACCATCAACGTCTATCTGAGGCGTTAATTCAATCTTATTTTTACTCATAAAATATGACGGATAAGAATCTCTTAATGCTTTACAGGAGATCTTTAGCTGGGCCAAATGGCTTAAAAACAAGGCAACTCCAACCAAAGAATCCCTGCCGTAATGTGATGACGGATAAATGATCCCTCCATTTCCTTCACCTCCAATGATCACCTTATTCTTTTTCATCAGTTCCACTACATTTACCTCACCAACAGCACTAGCTTCGTAGTGACCTCCATGTTTTTGTGTCACATCTCTTAATGCCCTTGAAGAGGACAGGTTTGAAACCGTATCTCCAGGTGTTTTAGAAAGCACATAGTCTGCACAGGCTACCAAGGTATATTCTTCTCCAAACATACTACCATCTTCGTTTACAATCGCAAGACGATCAACATCCGGATCAACAACTATACCTAGATCTGCTCCTTCTGAAACGACCAATTTAGATATTTCCGTTAAGTGTTTTGGTAAGGGTTCCGGGTTGTGTGGAAAATGCCCATTGGGTTCACAATATAATTTAACACAGTCAACACCTAATGCCTCCAGCAATTGTGGAATAACAATTCCTCCTGTTGAATTTACAGCGTCTACAACAACTTTAAAACCTGCATTACGTATGGCTGCAACATCAACAAGGGGCAGGTTAAGCACCTCATTGATATGTTTTTTGAAATAGTTTTTATACTTTGAATAAACACCTAAATCATCGACTTCTGCATATTCAAAATCCTGAGAAGCAGCTATATCTAAAATAATATTTCCTTCTGCTGCATTTAAGAATTCTCCTGCTTCATTTAACAATTTTAAGGCATTCCATTGTTTTGGATTATGTGAAGCAGTCACAATGATCCCTCCATCGGCCTTTTCCAGAGGTACAGCCACTTCAACGGTTGGTGTTGTTGACAACCCTAAATCTAATCACATCAATTCCAAGACCTACTAAGGTATTGGAAACTAAACTAGAGATCATTTTACCCGATATCCTTGCATCACGACCAATAACTACTTTTAATTTTTTCTCAGATGGATTTCTTTTCAAAAGCCAAACTCCATAGGCCGATGCAAATTTAACAGCATCGAGTGGCGTTAGATTATCATCCGTTTTACCACCAATAGTTCCTCGGATTCCGGATATAGATTTTATTAAAGTCATTTGCTGTTTTTTAAGTCTTACAAATATACCTTTTACCCAAATTTAAGCAATAAAAAAACCGTTCAAATTTTGATAAACAAAATAAGAACGGTTTATTAATGTTAAATAAAGATCTGATTATTTTTTACCAGACTCCATTTTCTTTTTAAGATCAGCAAGACCTGAAATATCACCTAAAGTTGTTTTTTCAGCTTGTTCAGACTGCTTGTTAGCTGTCTTGATATTTCTTTCTTCCTGTGCTCTGAATATAGCAGAATGAGATACAACCAATCTTCTGTATTCTTTATTGAATTCCAATACTTTGAAATCAACTGTATCACCTTTTACCAACTTTAGATCTGTCTTCTTTTTCCATATGACGTCCAGGAACAAAAGCCTCAACTCCATCTTCAAAAGTAACAATAGCACCTTTATCATTTACTTCTTTTACTGTACCTGGGTGAACTGAATCAATAGTATATGTTTCTTCGTGCTTATCCCAAGGATTACTTAGTAGTTTGCTTATGACCCAAGTTCAACTTACGTCCTTCAACATCCAATTCAAGAACCTCAACTTCAAGCTTGATCTCCAACTTTCACAAAGTCAGATGGGTGCTTGATTTTCTTAGTCCATGAAAGATCAGAAATATAAACCAATCCGTCAATTCCTTCTTCCAACTCAACAAATACACCAAAGTTAGTATAGTTTCTAACCGTACCTGTATGTTTTGAACCAACAGGATATTTTGTAGTGATATCGGTCCAAGGATCAGGTTGCAATTGCTTGATACCAAGTGACATTTTTCTTTCTTCTCTGTCTAAGCGTAAGAATAACCGCTTCAACAATATCTCCAACTTTCACAAAATCCTGTGCAGATCTCAAATGAGTTGACCATGACATTTCAGAAACGTGGATCAATCCTTCAACACCTTCACTAACTTCAATAAATGCTCCGTAATCTGCAATGATCGCTACTTTACCTTTTACTTTATCACCAACTTTTAGATTTTCATCCAAAGCTTCCCATGGGTGCTTGCTCAATTGTTTTAATCCTAATTGAATTCTTGTTTTCTCATCATCAAAATCAAGGATAACAACATTCAATTTCTGATCCAATTCAACGATTTCACTTGGGTGATTGATTCTACTCCAAGATAAGATCTGTAATGTGAACCAATCCATCAACACCTCCTAAGGTCAACAAACACACCGTAAGAAGTAATGTTCTTCACAACACCTTCCAGTACTTGTCCTTTTTCTAATTGACCGATGATCTCTTTTTTCTGTTCTGCAAGATCCGCTTCGATAAGCGCTTTATGAGATACAACAATATTCTTGAATTCGTGGTTGATCTTAACAACTTTGAATTCCATGTTTTTATCTACGAATTGATCGTAATCTCTAATTGGCTTCACATCGATTTGAGATCCTGGTAAGAAAGCTTCAATTCCGAAAACGTCAACGATCATACCTCCTTTAGTTCTGCATTTTACATAACCGGTAACGATCTCTTGCGTTTCATGAGCTTTGTTTACTCTCTCCCAAGCTCTGATTACTCTTGCTTTTCTATGAGAAAGTACCAATTGACCTGTATTGTCTTCAAGTTTATCAACTTTAACTTCAACAGTATCTCCTTCTTTTAAATTTGGATTATATCTGAATTCATTTAAAGAAATAACACCTTCAGATTTAGAATTGATATCAATAATCGCTTCACGATCTGTTAGACGAACAACAATCCCGTCAATTACCTGACGCTCTTCAACAAATCCAATTGTATTTTCCAAGGCCTTGTCAAACTCATCCAATTGAGTCTGGTCTACAGCTTCAATACCTTCTTCATATTTCTGCCAGTCAAAATCACTTAAGAATTTACCCGCATCAACTTTTGCTTCAGCTTCTTCAGCAACTGGCACAGCGGCTTCTTTCACCTGAGCAACAGCTTTCTCTTCAACTTTTTCTTCGATCACTTTTTCTTTTTTTGGTTTTGCAATTTCTTCACTCGCTTTTTTTGCTTCCTTTTTCTTCTTTTTCAGGTGCCTCTTCAGCTTCTTCTTCCTCAACAACTTCATAAACTGCTTCAGATCCTGTTTCTTTCACCAATAAGTAATAAAACAAGGCGCGGTATTTCTTTTTGTTACCAGAACCAAGTGTTTCAATTACTTTAGCAATAGCAGCATCAAATACTTCCTCGTTTTCCTCAAGACCTAATTTTTTGATAAGGAAATTCTTTTTGACGGTTTCTAATTCTTCTTTGTTTGAAGATGAAACCAATTCCGCATCCTCTTTGTAGATTGATGGACCTAATCCTTTGGTCACTAATTTAAAAAGTTCTGCGTTTAATTCTATACCCAGCTTTTCGGCTGATTCAGTGTATAGATTCAATTTTTTCTTGTAGTTTAGACATGATGTCTTATACTTTGTATCTTATTGTTTTACAGATTTCTAAACGATTAAAACACTAAGAGAAATGAATATTTGTTTTTTCACACCTTTTGGAAATCTGAATTCGTTCAAAAGGCGTGCAAATATACAAACAAATTATTGTTTTCACAATAGCATCTAAATTATTCTTTTAAACGCCTTATGAATAGGTTTTTAAAAATTTAATAATCAATGATCTTAACTTAAAGTAATGAATTGATAATCTGAGTTTCTGTGATTCCTTCAGCTTCGGCTTTGTAGTTCTTTACCACCCTGTGATGCAATATTCCATGAGCAACTGCCTGAACATCGGCAATATCCGGAGAATACTTACCGTGAATAGCCGCATATGCCTTTGCTGCTAAAACAAGATTTTGATTGCTCTGGGTCCGGCACCCCAATCGATATAATTTTTGACTATTTCAGGAGCATTTTCCTGAAGAGGCCTGGTTCTTGTGGCCAATTTAACCGCATATTCCACTACATTATCTGCAATGGGGATTCTTCTGATCAAATGCTGGTATTCAAGTAATATCCTTATGCGAAAATACCGGGTTCACTACAATATCTTCGTCATTAGTTGTATTCTTCGCAACAAAAACTTCTTCTTCAAATGTTGGGTAGTCGAGGTATATAGAAAACATAAACCTGTCTAATTGTGCCTCAGGTAAAGGATAAGTACCTTCCTGTTCAATTGGATTCTGAGTAGCCAATACAAAAAAGGGTAAATCAAGATCAAAACTATGCCCGGCAACGGTCACCGATTTTTCTTGCATGGCCTCAAGAAGGGCTGCCTGTGTTTTTGGAGGGGTTCTGTTGATTTCATCTGCCAAAATAATATTGGCAAAAATAGGGCCCTTTATAAATTTGAAATGTCTGTTCTCATCCAGTATCTCACTTCCCAAAATATCAGAAGGCATCAGATCGGGTGTAAATTGTATTCTTTTAAAATTAAGCCCTAATGCTTTGGCAACCGTATTGACCAAAAGGGTTTTGGCCAGACCAGGAACACCAATAAGTAAAGAATGTCCTCCGCAAAGAACTGAAAGCAATACGTGATCAACCGCATCATGCTGCCCAATAATCACCTTGCCTATTTCCTTCTTTAAATGGGCATAGTTTTCTACAAGACTATTGATTTTAGCAACATCAGACATATATTATTAGATTTTTAGTCCAGTTGCTCTTAAATTCGCAATTGGTATAGACCTGGTTGATATTCACATATGTATCCATGATCTTTTCTTCAGACCATTTTTCTATCTGATTCCGTTTTCTTTTTTTGAAGGGCCAGTTCCATAATCTTTACATAGTCCTCTGCAAGATCAGCTGTATGCGCTTCGGTACGGCTCTTAAGCAAAAGAATTTTATACATTTTCAAACCTTGTCTTGTTTCATCCATAAAGACTTCACTGATCTCTCCTTCTTTTAAATTACTCACTTTTGCATACAATTCGGGATCCATTCTTGTAAGGTCAAAATGTGTATCTCCAGATTCAGGATTCATCAAGACACCTGCACTCAATCTGGTATCTTTGTCTTGTGAGTATAGTAGTACGGCTGCATCAAAAGGGATCTCTAACTTAAGAATCCGTTCTCTGTAGACGGTTAATGAATCCCTAACCCTTTCCTCTGCTTCATCATCTGCATTTGGTTGCATCAAAATATGGTAAACATCTCTTTGCTTTCCTTTAATTTTATCAACCATTAATATATGGTAACCAAAATCTGATTTAAAAGGTTGCGAAATTTCACCTTCTTCCAAACTAAAAGCTGCTTCTTTAAATTCCTTTACAAAAGGACTGTTTCTTTCAATGGTATAAAAACCACTATTTTGCGTAACCCCTGGATCATCTGAATAGAGAATGGCCTTCATTTTAAAATTCCCTCCTTCTTCAACTTCTTTCTTAATTTCCTTTAATCTTTCAATGGTCTTGTCGACTTCCTCTTGAGAGGGTTCAACATTCAGAACGATTTGCGACAATTCTATTTCAGCACCAATTTCAGGCAGATTTCCTTCTTTTTCCAAACTGTTAAAATAGCGCTTTACCTCTTCCGGAGTAATATCAATGTCAGCTGTTAACTCCTGCTGCATCTTCTGTATCAATAATCCTTCCTTTTCAACCCTGTATAATTCGTCCTTAAGATCCTTTATATTATCAAAACCATAAAGCTCCAACATCTTTTCAGTAGATCCCAATTGTTGGGTGAAATAATCTGTTTTTCGTTGCACCTGCTGCTGTATCTCGCCTTCATTTACAACAATACTGTCAATTACTGCATGATGCGCCAGTAACTTCCTGTTCATGATCTGCTCAAGCATTTCACAATCAGTTATTTCGATCTGCCCTCCACTCTGCTGGATAAGTTCTTCTTTAAATGCATCAATTTCTGAATCCAGAACAATGTTATCTCCTACAACGGTAGCAACTCCGTCAATTTTTACTTTTTCCTGAGCTCCTATTTGCCATGTACAGGCAAGTAAGGCTATCATCAAAATTCGCTTCATCTCAATACTGTTCAAATTGTTTATTGTTAATCGCATCAACCATAATGGTTTTTTCAATTTCATTCATCAACTCCAAGTTTTCTCTTGTGCAAGATCATCTGTCTGAATCGTTGGAATCACATAATTCCTTAGGTGCAATATCATTTCTGTGACGCATGTCCTTAACAGCGAGCAAATATACTCCTAATGAATCTTCTTTTTGAATAAATTGGTTCTTTTTTATATTTTTTTCATCCTTTAAAAAGGCTAGTTTTTTTTCAACATCCTGATAACTCACCCAGATACTATCATTAAAGGAAAAAGAATAAAATTCCAGTTCTCTTTCAATCAATTCTTCGATATCTTCCTTATCATTTGACTTGAATAATTTTATCATATCCTTTTTATCTGACAGATCATTGCTAAAATGAATATATTTCAACTGCATCAGATCTTCATTGAGTCGGTATACATTTTTATTCGCTTCATAATAATCGTTGAGATCTGTCTCTGTTATAAGTGTATCCAACTCTTGCTGCAGCAAAGCTTTTTTATACCTTTCGATCAATAATTCCTGCTCATAATTCCTGACCAGCTCTTTTATATCTCCATCCTCGTCATCAACATTTATTCTGGCTTTTTCAAGTAACAATTCTTTTGTAGCCCACATCTTGATATAATTATTGCGAAATAGAGCAAACTGTCTTCAGCAGTGAAGGCCTTTGGGCATGGCCCTATTTAATTCCTCTTTTGACAAATATCTGTCATTCACTCTGGCAACTGCATCCGCATTCAGGAGTTTCTTGTTGACAGGAAATAAAACCTGAAATCACGATCAAATATGTAATTAATTTCAATTTCATTGAGCTTGCGAATCTTTGTTTAAGTTCCTTATAATTCTTCTGATTTACCTTGATCTTATACCTCTTGCGGAGTTCTTTAACCCATTGATTTTCAAGATAATTTTGGTAATCGTTCATCACTTCACCACGAGTTTCCTTTAATTCTTTTGATTGGGGCTCAAAAATGTCCTCAACATTTATAATGGTAAAATGATGTGCTCTCTTCTTCAAAAATTTGGGAAACGCCTAATTTAAATACATAGCCTTCTGGTAATTTAGAACTTCCTTCTTCCAATTTTCCTTTACTGAATAACACATGAATCGTAGCGCCTTCATTTACCATAGATTTTATCGTATCAGGTTGCTTATCCTTCAGTAAGTAGCCTTTGAACAATTTTTGCCTTTTCCAAATGGGTACAACTTGCTATGCTGAGATCGGCCCTTCTTTTCCAAATATATTTAGAACGGTTTTCTTCAAAATATCGCTCTAAGCCCAAGGTGTCTTTTTCAGATTTTTCCCAAACTTCCTTTTGCAACAATTCAAACAACAATAAGCCATCTTTATATTCCTGGTAAGTTAAGGCGAATTCTTTATTGGTTTCCTCCAAATGGTCCTTAAAATAATTAATGATCATCTTATTGCGAAATTCATCAAAAAGATCCTCCTTTGGTTCTATCTTTAAAATCTTTGGCAAAACTATAAAAATCATGACCACTATACATTCTTCTCTTCAACACTTAATAAGGTATCCTTGCTATTTTTAAATCCATTGATGTTTGGATATAACTGAAGTTTTGCTTTATAAGTAACGACCTTGTAATCCTTGGCAACTTTTTGCGCCAACGATCGCTCCACATAACTTGAACGACTTCCATTTTTAACTTTTGATTCAAGCTTTGACATGAAGCTCATCATAAGAAGCAATCGGATACTTTTTCAATAATTTTAAAATATGCCAGCCATAATCACTTTCAAAAGGTTTGGAAAAATCTCCTTCACTTTCCAATGCGAAAGCCACATCTTCAAAAGATTTAATCATTCTACCCGTTCCAAACTTTGGCAATACACCTCCTTTTTGGGCTGAACTCAGATCATCAGAATGTTCTTTGGCGATGGTTGCAAAGTCATCACCTTGTTCTAATTTTTTATAGATCTCGTCAATTTTCTCCTTTGACTGCCTTAGAACGGTACTGTCATTTTTCACCATGATATGAGCTACCTGAACTTCACCTGGAGATTTTCTTCTGTCATTAACCTTTAAAATATGATATCCAAATTGAGTTCTAAATGGTTCTGAAACCTGACCAATTGGGGTATTATATGCTGCATTTTCAAAAGAATAAACCATTGAAAATGCTGAAAAATAGCCTAAACTACCGTTGTTCATTTGTACTGAAGGATCTTCAGAATAAATTCTTGCTATACTGTCAAAACTGGCTCCAGTTATAATTTTATTTCGTGCAGCTGATATTTTTTGATAGGCTTTTAAGGTATCAACAGGATCTGCATCGGCCTTAACCATTACCAAAATATGACTGGCATTAACTTCTTCAACGGTTCTGTCATAAGCCTCACGAACCAATTCTCTGTTGCCTCTGGATTTTGTAAATAAGGTTGAATAAGTTGTTCTCTGTATTTAGATAAATCAGAAGTATAAGAAGAAAGTGTATCCAAATGCAGTCTCTTGCCTGCATTAGTTTCAATCTAAAATCTACAAAAAGATCAAAATAATCATCAAAATCCTTTCGCTCATCTTCAACAATAATGTCTTTATTCTTCTCAAAAACCCTAATAAATTCAGCATTATAAACAGGATTTCCTTCAATACTAAAAAGCACCTTTTCCTCATCCTGCCCGCTAACCAAACCACTGATCAAAATGGCAGCTAAGATGATTACTTTTTTTATCATCATTTTCAATTGTTTCCTTTGTCTTTTTGAATTCTTCAGCAGGGTCAAAAATATTTTTTATTTTTTAATTCGATTGTTAAAAATATCACAAAGATATAACACCTTCAACTTTGGATACTTCCTTATATTTCGCTGATCACCGCATCCGGTGACATCCATTTTAACTAAAATAGTCAAACTGATATACTTACCTGTTTTTGAAGGTTTAGAATTGATTACTGCCCCCATATTATCAAATATCGTTCTCAATTTGTTTGAATTTTTCATCACCACTGGGGATGATGAATTTATACATGTATTTCGTCGGGAACTCCGTAGTCTCAGTAAGACTCTTCTTTAGTTTCTCATAAAAATCAGACTCTTTGCTCATTTTTAGAATTTTGAATGTTAAAAGTCCTCAAATTTACAATTATTATTTTCTTAATTTTGGAATTGCATATAAGAATAATTCTCATTACTTGAAACAAAAAAAAATAGTGATTACCGGAGGTCCGGGAACTGGAAAATCGACCATAATTGAGCATTTGGTGAAATGGAGTTTACCTGTATGCCTGAAATCTCACGAAATATTACCAAAGAGGCTCAACTATCGGGAATTGATCAGTTGTTTCTTAAAAGACCCTTTATTATTCAGTAGTTATTATTGGAGGGTAGAATATTGCAATATGAGACCGCTGCCAGCCAAGAAACGGACAAAGTTTTTTTTGACAGAGGAATTCCTGACATTCATGGATATATGGATTATCTGGGCGCCAAATATCCTGAGATTTACACCCAGAAAAGCAATGAATTCAGATATAGTCATGTTTTTATGATGCCCCCCTGGAAAGAAATCTATAAAACAGATAATGAACGATATGAAACCTTTGAGCAGTCATTGAACATTTATAACTATCTGATAGATGGGTATTCGAAAATGAACTATCATATCATAAGCGTTCCCGAGGGAAGCATCACAGAAAGAGTGAACTTTATTTTAAATTCACTTTAAATCAGCTCATGGATAAGTCACTTGTTCTTTTAAAAAAACATTGGGGTTTCGATTCCTTTCGTGAACCACAAGAAGCCATCATAAGGTCCGTTGTCAAGGGGAAGATACCTTTGTGCTCTTACCAACAGGAGCGGGTAAATCTTTGTGTTATCAACTTCCGGCACTTATGACAGAGGGAGTTTGCCTGGTTATTTCCCCTTTAATTGCCCTGATGGAAGATCAGGTGAAAAGTCTTGAAGAAAAAGGGTATCAAAGCTTTACTATTGAGCTCAAAACTCAACAGGCACGATACCATCATTGCTTTTGACAACCTGATGCATGGCAATTTTAAATTTCTTTATCTCTCTCCGGAAAAATTACAATCAGAATTTATCCAGGAAAAAATTAGTCAGTTATCTCTTAATTTGATTGCCATTGATGAAGCGCATTGTATTTCCCAATGGGGACATGACTTCAGATCGGCCTATCTTAAAATACCTGTGTTGAATGAATTGCATCCTGAGATACCCAAAATTGCATTGACTGCAACGGCTACTTCTGTTGGTCAAACAAGACATTATTGAAAACCTGAAGTTGAAATCTCCTAAAATCTTTACGGGATCATATTACAGAGACAACCTTTATATTAGGATTCTTAAAAAAGAAGATATTAGAACTGGCATACTAAATTTGCTAAAGTCTATTGATGAACCGGCTATTGTTTATGTAGGCACAAGGAAAAACACAGTTCAGTTCGCCCGCTTTTTAATCCGGAAATCAAATCAAGGCAACTTATTATCACGGAGGGCTTGACAGTAAACAGAAAAGCCAAGGCACTACTCGAATGGAAGGAAGAAAAAAGCCAAGTAATGGTGGCTACCAATGCATTTGGTATGGGTATAGACAAGTCTAATGTCAGAATGATCATTCATGCGCATTTGCCCAATAGCATTGAAAATTATATGCAGGAAATTGGTCGAGCAGGGCGTGACGGAAAAGCTTCAGTGACCTATCTGTTGTATAATGAAAATAGCGTTTTTGAAAGTGAACTTTTATTGAAAAAATCAATAGTAAGCCCGGAATTTTGCAGGTCAGTTTATGGGAAATTAAATGACTACTATCAAATTGCCAAGGGAGAGCTTAGTGAAAGAATATTTGACTTTGACCTTCAGGAATTTGCGCATGGCTTATGACTTCCCGTTTTTGACAGGTTTATTATGCCTTAAACCATTTGCATCATGAAGATATCATCTTCTATGATCAAAATCCAAATAAAACATCCCGAATCAAGGTTATTGAAAATAATACAAGACTATTTCAGGTTCAATCCTTACAAAATATTCAGGCCAAAGTTCTTCAAATGCTACTCAGAACTTATGGTGGAGTACATGACCAGTTTATCGCCATCAATGAGTCGCTTATTTCGAGTAAATTAAAACAGCCTAAAGAAGATCATTTATCCAGGCGCTCTAAAGCACTTGATAAAGATAAAGTAATTGTTTATATAAAAATCAGCCTAGCCTGAAATTAAGATTTTTAGTTCCTAGAGAAGATAATTTTATCTATCATATGATCAGGGCAAATATCACACAGCGAAACAAAACGAAAAAAGCCAAATCTAAAGCCCTTCATAATCTGATTAAAAATGATCAGATTTGCAGGCAAATCCAACTGCTTCAATATTTTGGAGAAAAGCTGGATCACCCTTGCGGACATTGTGATGTTTGTCGAAGCAAAGAACCCTCGTAAAGATTGATTATCAAAGAACTAAGCGAGCAGGTCCTCGGCCTTATTAAAAAGCATAAAACCTTACATATTAATGAAATCAAGTCAATTCCTTCAGATTGATAAAGTGGCTATTAGTAAAAACCCTTGAATTATTGGTAGAAAGAAAATTCATCGACTTAAATTTGCAAAACAAATTTTATATGATCACATGAAAAAACTTCGAATCGTTTTTATGGGGACACCAGATTTTGCTGTGGCCAGTTTGAATGCCCTGGTAGAAGCAAATTATAATATTGTAGCGGTGATTACAGCCGCTGATAAACCTGCCGGGAGAGGGAGAAAATTGAATGAATCTGCTGTTAAGAAATATGCTCTTTCCAAAGGGCTTGAGATCTTACAACCCGTCAATCTGAAAAATCCTGAATTCCTGAATCAATTGGAATCATTACAGGCAGATCTCCAGGTTGTGGTGGCGTTTAGGATGCTACCAAAACAAGTGTGGGCCATGCCGAAAATGGGAACATTTAATCTGCATGCCTCCTTATTACCTAATTACAGAGGAGCTGCCCCAATCAATTGGGCCATTATAAATGGTGATACAAGAACGGGAGTTACTACCTTCTTTATCAATGAGGATATTGATACGGGTGCCATCATCAAACAGGTAAGTACAGAAATTTCTGAAAGTATGACTGCCGGTGAGCTTCATGACATGCTGATGAAGCTAGGAAGCAAAACCGTTGTTGAAACGGTAGAAATGATTCAGAAAGGCAATGTCAACCCAATAAAACAAAAAGAAGGAAATTTAATCCAGCTCCCAAATTAAATAAGGAAAATTGCCGGATACAATGGAACAAGCCTTTGGAAAAAATCTATAACCAGATTCGAGGACTTAATCCATATCCGGGTGCCTGGACCATTCTTGAGAATAAGGATCAGGAAACTGAGATCAAGATTTATAAGGGAAATATGGTGCTGGAAGAACATGAAATGTCTCCTGGAAGTATTCTTGTTTCAAAAAAGCAAATACGAGTTGCCGCTAAAAATGGTTTTCTTGATATCACAGATTTAAAAATGGCCGGAAAGAAAAGAATGGATGCGATTAGTTTGCTCAATGGTTATGTATTTCATGAGGGCTGTAAGTTGTTATAAACACAATACGTATAAGGACTTAGAGCAATTTGGTTGAATTTTTACTGGGTTTATCAACAAATTGAGCTTAATTATTAACAATATGGGGGTTTTTAAGGGCCAAAACTTGCGTGAACCCTTATAAAATCTATATTTGTTCTGCTATTGAAAGGCAAAAAAATGAATATTTAACCAATTTTAAAATTTTTAAATTATGAACAAATCAGATTTAATTGAAGCAATGTCTGTTAATGCTGGAATTTCGAAGGCTGCTGCTGGAAAAGCTTTAGACGCTATGATGAAGAGCATCACAGGTGAATTAATGACAGGAGGAAGAGTATCATTAGTAGGTTTTGGTTCTTTTTCAGTTTCTGCAAGAGCTGCTAGAGACGGAAGAAACCCTCAAACTGGTGCTACTATCAAAATACCTGCAAGAAAAGTTGTTAAATTCAAAGCAGGATCTGAATTAAAAGATTCAGTGAACTAATCAAGTTCAAAAAATTAAAATATTGAAACCCTCTTTTTTAAGAGGGTTTTTTTGTATACATATTTTTTGTACATTTAGTCACAACTAATTTATTATGACAACTTTAAAACCAACAAAAGGCAAGTTACTCGTGGCCGAACCGTCTATTTTGAGTGATAGCTCTTTTAACAGATCTGTTGTTTTGCTTACAGAACATAATGACAGCGGCTCAGTTGGTTTTATTTTCAATAAACCTTCTCCTTATAGTATTAGTGATCTTATTCCTGATATTGAGTCTCCTTTAAAAGTATATTTTGGAGGACCTGTATCAGAAGACAATCTCTATTTTGTGCATAAAGTTCCTGAATTGATTCCTGACAGCATCGAGATAGCAGATGGTATTTTTTGGGGAGGTGATTTTGAGGCCATCCAATCGCTTTTGAAAGATGATATTTTATCCAAACACGATATCCGCTTCTTTTTAGGCTATTCTGGCTGGAGTCAAAAACAATTAGAGGAAGAATTGAAACCACTTCCTGGTTGATCGTAGAAAATAAATTTAAGAATCTCTTTACCATCAATCCTAGCAACTTTTGGAAAAATGAACTTACTCAAATTTGGTGGAATTTATCAGCTTTGGGCAAATTCCCCAAAAGATCCAAGTTTGAACTAATTTATTTTTTAGATGGAATCATCAAATAGTGCCTTAATCTCCAGCAGTTTTTTCCTTTGTATATTTCTTTTTTCTGTAACGATCTACCGATTGTATTTCATTGATTGAATTTGTCAAAAATACCTCATCTACTTTTAATAGATCGAATGGAGAAATACTCATCTCTTTAACCTCAATATTTCGTGTCTTTTTTAAGTAGCTTCAATCAGCTTCTTTCTGATAATTCCATTGATACATCCTGTATCAAGCGATGGAGTTAAAATTTCATTTCCTTTAACCAAAAACATATTCGCGTTTAAAGCTTCTACCAATTCTTTCTTTTCATTGATCAAAATACAATTCTGATAGTCATTTTCCTTTCGCAAAAATACTGCCCAAAATATTGACCATCCTGTTGTTGGTTTTTATAGTGGATAACAATCCAGATGCCAAGGGAAAATCTTTAAACAACTCTATTTCAATTAAATCATCTGAAAGTTTCTGTCAAGGCAGTTGCTTCAATAAGAAAATCTATTTCGTTAGTTACAGGAGTGTATAATCCGCCATCCTGTCTAAATACATTTACCCTGACCCTTCCGTGCTGATTCAGATTGTTTGCTTCAAGGGTTAACCTGATCTGTTTTCGTAGTAGTCAAGTGTAAAATCCATCGGAATTCTCATTCTCAACATCCGCATCGATGACATCAATCTAAAATAATGATCCTCCAAAAAACAAAGTATCACCATCCTTAAATTTTATCGTATCAAAAATACCATCACCATATTTAAAGGCTCTGTTATCCACACTTAGTTTAAAATCATCTCTGAGATCTTAAACTACCATTTTGATTGATCATAAAATCACTTGTTAAAGATGCAAAAATAAAAAAAGCCTTGATAAATCAAGGCTTTTCTATTATATATAAGTTGTATTATCCTCCGATAACGTGTTTTAATTCTGCTATCTGATTTTCCCAAAACATTTTAGAATCTTCGACTTCATCTTCTTCCGCAAAATCAACGACCAAAAGAGACACATCTTTTGTAAGATCATCAACTTCAATTCTCAATTCAAAATAAGTACCCTCATCTTCATCTTCTTCCCATTTGAACCTTATAAACACATCATTTTTTTGAGCAATCCTTTCAGCAACCTCCTCAGAATCATCCCACATAAAAGTATACTTCTTTCCTCTTGAATTTACATTATCAGCAAACCACTCCCCCATACTATCCGGAGTTGAGATATACTGAAACAAAAAACTAGGAGAAGCATGGATAGGAAATTCCAAGTCTATTCTAACTTTGCTTGACATTCTTAATTTATTTTATTGAGGCAATATATAGATTATCTATTTCTAAAAAAAATATTTTATTTAAATATTTTTACCCTCTTTACTTGCCGCATATGAATTTGTTTTTATATTTGCAAACTCAAATTTGAGAAGCATTTTTAGCTTTACTACAAAAGATAATGGCGAGGTAGCTCAGATGGTTAGAGCGTCGGATTCATAACCCGGAGGTCTCGGGTTCAATTCCCGATCTCGCTACTTAAAAAGACTGTATTTTTACAGTCTTTTTTTTTGTTTTAATAATCTTAGTGAGGGGGTGACTTAAGTGAGCCCCTGACTTAAGTGAAACCTTCACTTTAATTAAACACCAAAACTACTTAAAAGCAAAAAATAGTTTACGATTCATTTCTTTGAAAAACCTATCAAACTATGTGCGTTCAGCAGATAAAAATAGCTTTAAAATTCTATACCTACATACTTGACAAATGATCAGTTGAATACTAATTGCTACATGCTTAGAAACGAGAAGTGAAAACAGAAGTGTTCTTTTGATCTCAGTCAAGGGGTGACTTAAGTGAGCCCCTGACTTAAGTCAGGGGCTCAGTCGATTTCATCCTAATTTCTTAAACATCAAAAAATGCGGACCGACCTGATCAACCTCAAAAACATCACCGATTGACTGATAACCCATTTTATTGTAAAATTCTCAGGGCAACTACCCTTGCATTACACCAGAGCACATCGACACCCCTGTCTTTCAGTATTTGTTCAGCTGAAGCCATGAGTTTTTTTCCATATCCTTTACCTTGGGATCCCTTTTTACTGGCCATCCCTCTTAGTTGGTATTGAAGTCCCTTAAAATCTGGCTTTGCAGCTTTCATAAAACTTCCAATACATACCAATTGATCCTGGTCAAAGAGGCCCAGATGTAAGGTGTCGCCATCGTGATCACCTGCCATTTCATGACTGAGAGTCATTCCTTCTCTTAATACTGACTTTCGTATTGGATAGGTATCTTCAGCCTTTATTTCTGCTTATTCTTATCATGATTGTTTACTTGCCTTTCTGCTGCCTGAATACATTTCATATTTAACGAATTTACATTCCAGTTTACCGTTAAAAACTTTTATTTTTCTTGAAGTTCTTAACCCTACATTCTTTAAACCATCTTGAAAATCTGAAGTGATTAGCCAGGCAGAAGTGTCGGGATAATGTTGTTTTAAGGTATCTCCTATTTGTCGATAAAACACAGGTACATTTACTTCGAGCCTTTCCCCATAAGGAGGATTGAACAGCACAATAACATTTCCTTCAACCGGACTGGGTTCCTCAAAGAAATTTTTTCTTTCAATCTTTATGAATTCCTCCAATGAGGCATTTTCGACATTGTTCTGAGCCTTACGCACTGCAGAAGGCGCCTTGTCAAAACCAATAATTTTCTTATCCGTATTTCTGATTTTTTTAAGCAAAGAATCATGGATCGAGTGCGAACAAATCTTCATCAAAATCTTTCCACTTTTCGAATGCGAATTCAGATCTGTTGATATTGGCCGGAATATTATTTGCAATCATGGCTGCCTCTATGAGTATGGTACCACTACCACACATGGGGTCTACAAAATTCTGGGTACCGTCATAGCCCGTCATCAACACCAGGCCTGCTGCCAATACTTCATTGATAGGTGCTATATTCGTATCGCTTCGATATCCTCTTTTATGTAAGGATTCTCCTGAGCTGTCAAGTGAAACCGTACACGTATTTTTCTGAATGTGTATATCAAATTGAACATCCGGATGTTTTAAATCTATACTTGGTCGTTTTTGGTATTTTTTCCTAAAATAATCAACAATAGCATCTTTACTCCTTAAGGATACATAATGTGAATTTGTAAAAATATCAGAATGTACTGAGGAATGTATGGCCAAAGTAGCATTCTCATCCAAATACTTTTCCCAGGAAATTCTGGAAAGATGTTGGTACAAATCATCCTCATTTCTCAACATAAAGGTCTCAATGGGAACCAATATCCTTATAGCTGTTCTCAATGCCAGACTGGCCTTGTACATAAAGCCCTTATCGCCTTTAAATTGAACATTTCGCACGCCTTCTTTTACATTTTGCGCCCCTAAATTTCGCAACTCTCTCGCGAGTACTGGCTCAAAACCATAGAGGCATTTGGCCAACATATCATAATTTTCATTCATAAGACAAAAATACATCAAAGATATTAGCCATAGAACAATTCTCATAAAAACTAAAAGTTTCTCTTTAGCTTGGTTTAATTTTCTATTTTTGTTTGATTTTAAAATTATGCAGAAAGAGAAAGAATGGTTTGAACATTGGTTTGACACCCCTTTTTACCATATCCTTTACGATTACAGGAATGATGATGAGGCCAGGTTTTTTATGCGTAATCTGGTAGATTATTTAAAGCTTTCCAAAGGAGATAAAATTCTTGATTTGCCCTGTGGCAAAGGAAGACATGCTTTATTCCTGCATGAGCAGGGCTTTAAAACTACTGGAGCTGATCTATCCGTGAATAGTATTCAGCATGCCAAACAATTTGAAAATCAAAATTTGAGTTTTACGATTCATGACATGAGGGATCCTTTGAATGGAAGCTATGACGCTATTTTTAATCTTTTTACAAGCTTTGGATATTTCAATCAGGAGACAACCAATATAAAGGTTTTAAAAAATTTTAAAAATGCCTTACAACCTGGCGGTCATATCGTGATTGATTTCTTAAATCTGGATAAAGTAGTACAGGAACTTATTCCAGAACAACGTCTTACAAAAAAAGAGATCGATTTTGTCATTAGAAAAAGTGTGAATGACAATTTTATCATGAAGCAGATTGAAGTTCATCATGATCAAAAGATCCATCACTATGTTGAAAAAGTACAGGCTTTAGATCTTGATAAAATGAAGTTTTTTGCAAAGTCTGCCGGTCTTGAAATAAAAGAAGTTTTTGGCGATTATGAATTTGAATCCTTTCGATAAAGTGTATTCCGAAAGATTAATACTGGTGATGCAATGATTTATTTAGCCTTGATCATACCCGTAATTCTCGGATTTATACTGGTACAACTTATAAAACCAAATTCTAAACACCTTCAACTATTTCTTTCCTTTAGTGGGGCCTATCTTTTATCTGTCACTGTTTTACATTTGATACCTGAGGTGTTTTCGCATCAACGAGAACATATAGGCTTGTTTATCCTTTTGGGAATAGTCCTTCAAACAGGATTGGAATACTTGTCAAAGGGAGCTGAACACGGACATATTCACGGACATGACTTTGAAAAGAGAATTCCTTGGTTGCTTATTGGGAAGTTTATTCCTGCATGCATTTCTGGAAGGCATGCCCTTAGGCCTTGGGGATAATAAGAACTTATTGTACGCCATTGTCATACACAAACTACCCATTGCGATCATACTCGCCGTATTTCTAAAAAATTCATCCCTTTCAAAAGGCTATGTCTTTCTTTTCCTGTTTCTGTTTGCCATTATGAGTCCCCTGGGAAGTTGGGTGTCAGGTAATTTTTCATTTATTGATCAATATACAGATCAAATAAATGCGCTAATCATTGGGGTATTCCTTCATATTTCAACCGCAATTCTTTTTGAAAGTTCTGAAAACCACAAATTTAATCTTCACAAATTTATAGCCATCCTCATTGGGTTTGCTTTAGCCTTTTTGAGCTTATAAGCTCAATATTTTTGGGGAACGATAGTTTGGTTGGCAAAAGGCGTTCTGATATAGCCTTTATCATCTTTTCTAGGAGGAAGTACAATTTTTTCTCTTTCTACATTTTTATAATCAATACTGCTTAACAAATGACTGATGCAATTCAATCTTGCCTTCTTTTTATTATCCGCGGGTACCACATACCAAGGTGATTGTTTGGTATCGGTATATTTGAACATTTCATCTTTCGCCTTGCTGTATTCCAACCAATGCTCACGTGATTTAAGATCCATTGGGCTGAGTTTCCATCCTTTCATTGGATCATTGATCCTTGATTTGAATCGTCTTTCCTGTTCTTCATCCGAAACCGAAAACCAATATTTCAACAAGATAATTCCTGATCTAATCAACATCCTTTCAAATTCAGGACAAGAACGCATAAATTCATTGTATTCGGTTTGATTACAAAAGCCCATTACATGCTCTACTCCTGCTCTGTTATACCAGCTTCGATCAAAAAGGATCATTTCACCAGCACTGGGCAGATGTGGCACATAACGCTGAAAATACCATTGACTTTTTTCTTTACTGGAAGGGGTTCCAAGTGCCACTATTTTACATACCCTGGGTTAAGACTTTGTGAGATTCTTTTGATGACTCCTCCTTTTCCGGCTGCATCTCTACCTTCAAAAATAACCACAACTTTTAAGCCTTTATGCTGGATCCAGTCTTGGAGTTTTACCAATTCAATTTGAAGATTCTGCAATTCCTTCTTCATAAAATTTGTTACTGATTTTTTTGCTTTTATCGTTGTCTTTTGATCTGGTTGATTCGTCGGTCATAGCTAATTTTTCTTCTTTTTAAGTTTTTCTAATTGGCAACTTCACTAATAAATTTGATTCTCATTAACCTCAATTCTTCATCATCATAGTCTCCGTCAAACTCATCCAGAGCCAACTGAATTTTATCACTTTCTGCCTCCATAAAGTATTCCAGTATTTCCTCTTGTTGATCCTCATCTAAAAGTTCATCAATACAATAGTTGATATTGATCTTGGTACCGGAATAAATGATCTGCTCCATGACCTTCACCAGTTCCGGCATTTCAAGACCTTTAGAATGAGCAATATCTGCAAGTGGCAATTTCTTGTCGGTGTTCTGGATAATATATAATTTCAAACCAGAGTTAACACCCGTACTCTTAACAATCAAGTCATCGGGTCTTACAATATCGTTCTCCTCAACATATGAGGCTATTAATGCAACAAATTCTTTTCCAAATTTCTTGGCCTTACCATCGCCAACTCCGTGAACATTCGCCAATTCTTTAAGATCAACCGGGTATTTTAAGGTCATATCTTCCAGAGAAGGATCCTGAAAAACCACAAAAGGCGGCACACCTAATTTTTTACCAACTTTTTTCCTTAAGTCCTTTAGTAAGACCATCAGTTGTTCATCAACAACGGCAGCAGAACTTTTAGCATTGGTCACGATCATGGCATCATTTTCTTCGCTAAACACATGGTCCTCTGTCATTAAGAAGGAATGTGGTTCTTTGATGAACTGCTTTCCTTGCTCTGTCAGTTTTAGTACTCCGTACTGTTCGATTTCTTTCTTCAATAAGCCCGCTACCAAAACCTGCCTGATCAATGCCATCCAATGTCTGTCTTCCTTATTCTTGCCAATGCCAAAAATAGGTTGTAGATGCGTCTTATGGCTAATCAGTAGTGCATTCTCTTTTCCAATAAGTGTATTGATGATTTCCTTTGATCTGTATTCCTCTTTTGTTTTTTTGACCACTTCAAGCAAGTACTTTAACCTCCTCCATGGCCTCAGTTCTTTTCTTAGGATTCCGAACATTGTCATCCATATCAGCTCCTTCCCCATTCACTTCATCAAATTCCTCCCCGAAATAATGCAGCAAAAATTTTCTTCGAGACATCGAGGTTTCGGCGTAAGCCACCACTTCTTGCAACAAAGCATTACCTATCTCTTGCTCCGCCACGGGCTTACCGGAAAGAAATTTTTCCAATTTCTCAATATCCTTATATGAATAATAAGCCAGACAAAATCCTTCCCCACCATCTCTACCTGCTCTTCCAGTCTCCTGATAATAACTTTCCAGACTTTTTGGAATATCATGGTGGATGACAAACCTGACATCGGGTTTATCGATTCCCATTCCAAAAGCAATGGTTGCCACAACAACGTCAATATCTTCCATCAAAAACATGTCCTGATGTCTTGCCCTGGTTTTAGCATCCAGGCCTGCATGGTAAGGCACCGCTTTGATCCCATTAACCTGTAAGATCTGAGCGATCTCTTCTACTTTTTTTCTGCTCAGGCAATAAATGATACCAGATTTACCTTTATAATTGCTGATAAACTTAATGATATCTCTTTTCTACTTCCGTGGTCTTAGGTCTAACTTCATAAAATAAGTTTGCCCTGTTGAAGGATGCCTTAAAAGTCTTTGCATCACTAATCCCTAAATTCTTAAGAATATCTTCCTGTACTTTCTGAGTCGCCGTAGCAGTGAGCCCTATAATAGGCAAATTGCCAATTTTATAAATGATATTTCTAAGGTTTCGGTACTCAGGTCTGAAATCATGTCCCCATTCAGAAATACAATGGGCCTCATCAATCGCAAAAAAAGTAATCTTCTGTTTTTTTAGGAACTCTATATTTTCCTCTTTGGTGAGCGATTCAGGAGCCACATATAACAGTTTGGTAACACCATTCTCTATATCACTTTTTACCCTGGCTACTTCTCCTTTGTTCAATGAAGAATTTAACACATGGGCAATCCCATATTCGGAAGAAATTCCTCGAATCGCGTCAACTTGATTCTTCATAAGAGCGATCAAGGGCGACACGACAATAGCAGTACCATCAAGAATAAGTGCCGGTAATTGATAAATTAATGATTTTCCACCTCCTGTAGGCATCACAACAAAAGTATCGTTTCCTTCAATAAGACTTTCTATTGCATCTTCCTGTAAACCTTTAAACTTACTAAATCCAAAATATTTCTTCAAATATTCCTGTAAGTTAATTTTTGTTACTTTCATCCTCTTATTAATCTATTTTTGAATATTTTTGCAACTTTAATGCCAAAATTTATGAGGGGGGATATGTTGAATTTATTTTAATCAATCATTTCATTAAATTCAATCATACTATAAATATAACATATTATTTTTAAAAAATAAATACAAAATATTGATTAAGGATAAAAACATATTACAAACCGCAAAAGACACAATTCTCATCGAAGCCGAAGCCATAAAGCAATTGGCTGAATGGGTAAATGAAGACTTTGAAAAAGCGGTGATGACGATCTATGAATCAGAAGGGCAGGGTGATTGTAACCGGTATTGGTAAAAGTGCCAATATCGCAGCTAAAATTGTAGCCACCATGAACTCAACAGGAACCCCGGCTGTGTTTATGCATGCTGCAGATGCAATTCATGGCGATTTGGGAAATATCCAACAAAATGATGTGGTCATTTGTATCTCTAAAAGTGGTAATACCCCTGAGATAAAAGTGCTGTTGCCGCTTGATCAAAAATTATGGTAATAAAATTATTGCCATTACCGGTAATGAAGACTCTTTTTTAGGAGAACATGCTGACCATACCTTAAGCTCTTATGTTGAAAAAGAAGCCTGCCCGAATAATCTGGCCCCAACCACCAGTACTACAGCTCAATTGGTCATTGGTGATGCACTTGGCTATTTGCTTATTGAATTTAAAAGATTTTTCAAGTAAGGATTTTGCCAGATACCACCCTGGAGGTACCTTAGGAAAAAAACTATACTTAAGGGTGAGTGAATTGGCAGAAAATAATGAAGTACCAAAAGTAGATAAACACGCTCCTGTGAAAGATGTTATCATTGAAATTTCTAAAAAAAGATTGGGAACTACTGCTGTTGTGGAAAATGATATGATCATAGGGATTATAACTGATGGTGATATTAGACGCATGCTGGAGAAAACTGCAGATATCAATACATTGGAAGCAAAGGATATCATGAGTCCAAATCCAATTAGCGTAAGTGCAGATACAATGGCTGTTAATGCACTTGATATCATGCAAAAGAATAACATCACGCAGATATTAGTGACTGAGAATGGAAAATATTCAGGTGTTGTGCACTTTCATGATTTATTAAAAGAAGGAATCATTTAAATCGGTATGTCGTATATTTCAATCCCGCGATTCATTGCTATTCAAAAAACTAAACTATGAGTGAACAAACGGAAGAAATGTCTTTTTTAGGGCACCTGGAGGTTTTAAGATGGACACTGGTAAGGTCTTCTTTATCTATTTTAGCTTTTGGAATGGTTGCTTTTATGATGAAGGATTTTATTTTCAATTCCATCCTTCTGGCACCAAAAGATCCTCAGTTTTTTACCTATAGATTTTTATGTTCTGTTTCCAAAAGTTTTGGAACAGAGGGTTTATGTATTGATGAGATACCCTTTATCGTGCAAAGCAGAACCATGGCGGGCCAATTTTCTGCCCATATCTGGACCTCTATTGCATTTGGTTTTGTGATGGCCTTTCCTTATATCATTTGGGAAGTTTGGAAGTTTATTAAACCTGCCCTTTATGCCAACGAACAAAAGAATGCCAGAAGTTTTATCATCATTACTTCTTTCCTGTTCTTTTTGGGAATTTTATTCGGATATTATGTGATCACGCCTCTTTCTATCAATTTTTTGGGAAGCTATCGGGTAGCCGAAGAAGTAAAGAACAATTTTGACCTGAGTTCCTATACGGGGCTTCTCAAGGCCTCCTGCCTGTCTTCAGGATTTATTTTTGAACTGCCTATTATTATATACTTTTTGACAAAATTGGGACTTGTAACACCTGAATTTCTTAAAACCTACCGGAAATATGCCTTAGTACTGGTACTGATCTTAGCTGCCGTTATTACACCTCCAGACATTATTAGTCAGGTTATTGTTGCAATCCCTATGATCATTCTTTACGAAGTGAGTATTAAAATCTCTAAATTTATCATCAAAGAAACAAAAAAAAGAGGCCAAAGCAAATCTGGCTAAAAAATAATCCCTTTGATCATGAAACGGAATAGGGTTAAATGATATATATAAACGGGATAAGAAACTATGATCTTACGAGCAGAAAATATAATGAAAATGTACGGAAACAGAAATGTTGTAAAAAGCATTTCTCTTGAGGTACAACAGGGTGACATCATTGGATTACTGGGCCCTAATGGTGCAGGGAAAACGACTTCCTTTTATATGATTGTTGGGATGATCAAGCCCAATGAGGGTAAAATTTTTCTTGACGACTACTGAGATCACAAATGATTCCATGTACAAAAGAGCTCAAAAAGGAATTGGATATCTGGCGCAGGAAGCCTCTGTATTTAGAAAATTATCTGTTGAAGATAATATCATGTCGGTACTGCAATTTACAGATCTGAGCAAAACAGAACAAAAGGAAAAACTTGAATCTCTGATCGAGGAATTCAGCCTTGGACATGTTCGTAAAAACCGAGGAGATCTTTTATCGGGAGGAGAAAGAAGAAGAACTGAAATTGCCAGAGCATTGGCCTCTGATCCTAAATTCATCTTACTTGATGAACCTTTTGCCGGTGTAGACCCTATAGCGGTTGAAGATATTCAAAGTATTGTAGCGCATTTAAAAGACAGAAATATAGGCATTTTGATCACCGACCATGATGTTCAGGCAACATTGGCCATTACAGACAAGACCTATCTGATGTTTGAAGGTGGCATCTTAAAGGAAGGAACTCCCAAAGAACTGGCCGATGATGAATTGGTAAGAAAAGTATATTTAGGGGAAAGTTTCGAACTTAAAGAAAGAAAGAAAAAACTCAATTTGTAAAAAAACCCTATTACCGGATGGTAATAGGGCATACATACAAACAAATCTGAAAAATTTATTAAAAATTTTTCCAGATGACTTTAAGCTTTAATGTTCACCTGTTTCTATTCCTATGATTTTACCTTTCTCATTGATCAATAAATAATGAGACCATGTTCCTTTCTCTACTTTGAATTTATACACATTGATATCCTTCTTTTTCATATAGGTCACTTCATTGGATATTTTGTAATTTGAATAATCTTTTAATGATTCTTTTACTTTTACCGGTGTTTTCTCTTTGGTTGTTTTATAAACCTCTTTTTCTGTCTTTCTTTCCCTCCTGAGCGAAACTACCCTGAACGCTAAAAAGCGTGAAGACAAAAAGCATGATGATAATTTTAAAACTTTTCATGGTTAATGGTTTCTTTTAATATTAAACAAATAGTTAGCGGGGAGTTGATTATTTTAGTTCTGCAGGAGCTCATCCAAACGTTGAAAAACTCAATATAACGAACAACATTAAAAACAAGATTATTTTGATCTTTTTCATAGCTCCAATAATTTATATTCTCTTAAACAATTTTCTTTTTCTAGCACTACCATCTGGGACTTCCTCTTCGTGATTCAAAATCATATCCTAGTGTCAACATATGAGTCCCTCCATGATTTAACTCATTTGCTTCATTAATATTGTATTGAAATGCATATCCTACGTAAAAATCTTTCTTTTTTAGACCTAAAAGCGGCACAATTGCTAGTGGTTCAAAGCTTTGGTCATTTAAAAATCTTGTGCTAAAACCTGCCCAAAAATAGCCGTCATCCGTCATTTTTTTGGCCTTTAATATTGATATCTGAGATCGATCTGGCTATCACTTTCAAAATATTTAAAATACAAGGAAGGCTCTAATTCCCATGCTCCATCTTTCAATTCAAACACATAACCTGTATAGATATAATAGTTCCTCAATTTCTTAGGTTCTGATTCGTCAAATACCTTAACGTTTTTGTTTAAAATATTCGAGGCGTTAAAACTAAAATAAAAGCCTTCGAGTTTATAGAGAAAAGCTGCATCAAAATTTGAATTATTAGACGAAACATTCGCACCAATATTCGGATCATCATTCGGATTGTCAAAATCAGAAACATCAATTTTAAATTGAGTGAACTTATAAGACAAACCAAAAGAAATATATTGGGCATTCGCAGAATTTATTGTCAAATGGTGTGCAAAAGACAACTGACCTCCAATTTGGGAAGTATTACCATTCCTGTCAACATAAATCACACCTCCTACTCCTGAACGTTCTAAAATATGAGCATCATATGATAAAGTCTGGGTATTAGGCGCATCATTAATCCAACCCATTGGAATGCACTGGTTAATCTCAACCGATTCATTTCACTGTCTCCTGCATAAGCAGGGGATATCAAAAATGGATTCTCGACCAGGTATTGCGTATAAGGTGTCAATTTAAACTCCTGTGCATTGGTCCATCCCGTGACAAACAATATGATTACTATGATTACTTTTTTCATAATATATTATCTAACTAAGCTGAAATTCCCTTTAAATTCTCTGTTGTCTGATGATTCGTTCAATCGAACGATATACCAGTAATCTCCACTTGGAAGTGGTTTACTTTTGTAATTACCATCCCAACTGCGCGTATTGCCTTCATAACTTGCGATCAATCTTTGGTACCTGTCAAAGATCTTTACAGATATTTGAGGATAGATCTCAATGTTAATAGGATACCAGGTATCGTTAATCCCATCTCCCTGGGGAGTGAAGAAATCGGGAATCTCTATATCAAGGAATTCTAAAAAGACCGTTTTTTCCTGAATACAACCTCTTTGGTCTCTCACATAGAAGGAATAATCTCTCGTTTCTCTTGTAGATTTTAGATCAAGAACATTATTGCTTCCAAAATCATCATCAGAATCCAGACTATACTCATAATCAGGTCTTCCTCCACTGGCGATTACTGTATATTCATTGATATTTGTTTCTACCATATTAAAAGTGATGGGTGTATATTCCTCAATCTCTACTTCTACGGGTACATCTGTACAGCCATAATTCTTTATGTGTCACTGAAACCATATGGGTTCCTTTTGACACATTTTCAAAAATTCCTGAATCCTGAGTTAAACTGCCATCTAATGTATAGGTCACTTCACCTTCGTAAATAGGATCTACCGAGGCGATGATAATATTACTGGCTCCTTCACAAGAAAAATCAGTTTCTGCTTTTAATTCCAAAAAGATCAGCTGCTCTACTTCTATTGATTTCTGGGATACACAAGTATGGAAGGCATTTTCCTTTTTCACCCATAGGTCGTAAATTCCTTTTTCAAGACCGGTAAAGCTTGGACTGGTTTTAAAATTGGTTCCATCCATACTATAACTTACATCATAACCTTGATCATTGGTAAGATCAATATTGATCTTTCCGTCTTTGTCACCTACACAGATCACATCTTCTTTAGCTACAGTGTATTCTATCTCCTGATCAAATCCAACAAGAACACTAGTGATTGAAGTACATCCATTGGCATCTTTTACAGTTATATCATACGATCTTTCTGTGGCTACTGAGAAAAAATTCTCGACCTGATAGTTTTGACCGCCATCGATACTGTATTGGTAAGGCGGTGTTCCTCCTGCCCCTTCTGCTTCAACACTACCGTTTAAAATTTCTCCATTACAGGTAGTTATATTGTATAATTTTGAAGAAGTTGAGGTCAGCAGTGTTGGTTCACTAATAGAGAATTGAGAAACATCAAAACAGCCAGCGGCAGTTGTAGATCTCACTTCGTAATTTCCAATATCAAGGTTGGTAAATACATGATTATCATTTGTTTTAACAATTGAATTGATCATGCTACCATTTTGAAAAAGCTCAAAAGTGAATGAGGTTGAAGCCTCATTGACTTTGACCGCTACACTACCATTACTATCCTTACATAAAGCATCAGAAGGTGTTACGGTTACGTCAAGACCTAATACATTCACAACTCTGATCGTTTCTGTACAACCTGTTCTTCTTTGTGTTGCTGTATAAACTCCGGCACCAGTTACGGTAACTTCTTTGGCATTGCCAATTACATTTCCATTCTCATCAGTCCAGATATAGGTATCATAGCCATCATCTCCTGAAAAGGTCAAGGTATTGTTACAGAAAAACAATTCACTGTCAAAAGAACAAGAACTGGTATCAACAAACAGGTCCATTGAACCTACTCTACCCAAACCACATCCGTTTATGCCATTCAAACCTGGCTGACCAGCAACATTTTGACCTGAAGTTTCACCATCATAATTGGATATGATGCTATTTTCTAATAAGTTGGTACAAGCATCGGAATAATCAAAACAGTCGTTTGAGGCTGTTACCTGATAACGAATACTATGTGTAGTTGATAAAGACTTTCGCTCTACTAGAGAATTGTCAATATCAAATCTCAATTCTCTTGAAGCTTGATTAAAAGTATAGGACACTCCTGCTGGTAAATCTATGGAGCTTTCATCCAACGTGACGTTAATCGGCAAAGTATTTAATATATAAGTGTTTTGTGCATTATCTGTACCAATATTTCTGAAATCAATATTATACCATACCGTAGATCCAAGTGGCACTGGAGATTGATGCGTGATCGGATTATTGGAAGTGTCTTCAACACTTGTAATGACCTGTAAATTAGGCTCGATGATATTGATGGCAAAAGTGTTTAAAAAAGTATAGATATGATCACCACCAACATTGTTGGTAACTCTCACTGTTGCTCCCGTCTCTCCATTTCCAATTAAGGAGTTGCCTGGATTTAAATCTGTCAGATTTAATAATTTCTGATCCCATCCCAAAGTATTCGTACTATTGAGGTTCCTATCACTAACCTGAACGCCATCCTTGGTAATTTTACTATTAAAAAAGTTATCTACATTGTTCTCTGCATCATATAGCGCCGTATAATTCGCATTTCCATCTGCTTTAAAAAGCATTTGGTCACCAAACCAACCCAGATCTCCTTCCAGAGCTGCTACACCCACTCTACCTTCAACCGGCCCTGAAGGTGGTGTTGTAAATCCAGAATAGGCAAAATCCACCTGGTTATTGGGTGAATTTCTTACCGCTGAAAATCCGTCAAAGGTTGAAATGTATTTTCGCGATTCTGTGGGGTCTTCATAAACGATCACCAATGACCAACCCGCTGATGAATTATTACCCTCTGTAGTGCTAACATTTGCCACAAAATATTCACCTGAAGGATTGCTCAATGCGCTCAAAAGACTGGTTACATCTTTATAAAAGATCCTGTCAATATTAGCATCGGCTGTCAAATTTTGATAGCTACCTCCGGGAATTTTAAATTTAACTTCTTCAGGTAAAGGTGTTGAAGGTGCCGCAATAGCTCCCCAATACAATCCGGCATAGACAACTCTGTTACAATTGCTGGTTGTAAAAGTGGCACTACTTGAATTAAAGGTTGAGGCATCATTATCGACATCGATAAATACCATGTCGATAAAATTATTCTGGGTATCCCCATTATAAGGAGTATCTGCCGTCTCTCCCAGAATTGAATTACCTATAATAGTCAAATCACCATTGATACCAGCGGTTTCATACCTCTTGACAAAGGGAACCGTTGTTTGAGAATGTGCTGAAAAAACTGTCAGCACCAGAACAAAAAATAAAAGCCTTAAGAATTTGGTTTGATAATCTGTTTTCATAACTTATTTAATTAAACGATAACGTTGAAAAAAATAATGACAAAACAGGGAGAAGATTTATATCATTATAACATAACAAACAGAATAACAGAAAAAACTCCAATAAATTGTATGCCTGTAATAGTTTTTTTTAAACAGGATATAAGATTATATAGTCTGTAGAGGAGGATTTCAATCAGATTTTATTGATTTACAATTCTTTCCTTATACGGAATAATGAATTGATTTTAAAATGATAAAAAAGTAAATCTTAAGTCGCCTTTGCTACTTTAAATTGGTTAATTTTACTAGTAAATAACCCCTAATTTTGAATTCATGAAAACTTTAAGTAAACAACATGTAAAAGGTCTTGTAATGGTCATGACGGTATTTATGGTGACAAGCCTGCAAGCTCAGGTAGGCGGCTGGAAAGCGGACCTTATTGAAAATTCCGGCAAAACCCTGGATGCCATGATCGAAAAACAACCTAAATTACAATCTTTCAAGGATAAATCATATGGCTATGCTGTGTTCCCGAAAGTTACTAAAGGAGCCTTGGGAATAGGTGGTGCCGGAGGAAAAGGTATTGTGTACAAAAATCATGTTCCTACCGGAGAGTCAACCTTATCACAAGTGACCATAGGATTTCAAGCCGGTGGACAACAATACAAGGAAGTCATATTTTTTGAAAACGAAGAAGCCTATAAAAAATTTACCAACAAAAAGGTGAAATTTGATGGTCAAGCCTCAGCTGTCGCTATCACAGATGGCGCATCGGTTGACGTGGCCTTTAAAGATGGTTTAGCTGTTTTTACACAAACCAGCGGTGGATTGATGTTTGAAGCCTCTATTGGCGGACAACATTTTTCCTATAAAGCTAAAGAATAGATAATAACTTATTTAATCATCTAAATAATAAGGGTTTGATATTTTTATATTCCCTTATTTTTTTATCCTATTCTCAATAACTGATAACAATACATAAAATAAAATGGTCAATGGAATAGCCACTGTTTGTAAAGTAACAAGCATGAGCAATGTTCCTAGAAGAAAAAGGTATTTCGTTTCATTTCCTTTCCATCCATAATTTTTAAATTTTAAGGAAAAAAGAGGTATTTCTGCATTCATCATATAACAGCCTAAAACAGTTATTCCCAGAAGGACATAAAAATTTTGAAGCAACCCTATAAAAAACGAGTTGTAAGAATAATACAGAATCAAAGGAAGTGATACGACAAAAATAGAGAATGCAGGTGTTGGTAACCCTATAAAAGAACTCGTTTGCCTTTCATCTATATTAAAATTCGCCAATCTGTAAGCCGCAGCCAAGTAATGAATAATCCGCTAAACGGAAGAAAATAATAGTAGGTATCCTGATAGTCACGCCAATTTCCAACCTCACAACTCAACTCCATAAACCACTGACCTTTAGCAGCATATAGCATCAGCTGAAACATAATGATTCCCGGCACAACACCTGAGGTAACCACATCTGCAAAGAATCCAGCTGTTTTCCCAATTCACCCTCTACCTTAAATTTTCTGGCAAAAAAACCATCAAAAAAATCAAAAAAGATCCCCAAAAACACAAAAAGAGCGGCCAATACAAGCTCATCAGTTGCTGCCATGATGACGGCAATCATCCCCGAAAACAAATTCATCAGGGTAAATAGATTGGGTATATACTTTTTCATTCTTTATCTATGAATAATTCTAGTAAAAATAAGCAAATTAATACACATAGCCACTCTTAATTACTGTGTTAATAAAAATTTGAACTACTATTTCATTTTAATGCCGTAATTACTACTTTAGCACAGCTACATAATCCAAAATCTTAATGTCAGACCAAACTTCATATACAGAAGACAATATTCGTTCGCTAGACTGGAAGGAACATATCAGGATGCGTCCAGGTATGTATATTGGTAAATTGGGAGATGGTTCAGCTCCAGATGATGGTATTTATATTCTGATCAAAGAAGTGTTAGACAATTCTATTGATGAATATGTCATGGGTGCAGGAAAAACCATTGAAATTTCTGTAAAAAACAATCAGGTGTCCGTTCGGGATTTTGGAAGAGGTATTCCTTTGGGCAAGGTTGTTGATGTTGTATCTAAAATGAATACCGGCGGTAAATATGATTCAAAAGCATTTAAGAAATCTGTCGGACTTAACGGAGTTGGTACAAAGGCTGTCAATGCCTTATCATCCTACTTTAAAGTACAATCGATACGTGAAAACCTTACCAAAATTGCCGAGTTTGAACAGGGAAACCTTGTGAATGATGCCGCACAAGAAGCTTCTACCTTGAGAAAAGGAACCAAAGTATCTTTTGTTCCCGATCTTGATATTTTTCCACATTACAAGTTCAGAAATGAATATGTGGTAAAAATGATCAAGAACTATGTGTACCTCAATACGGGTCTTACCATCATTTTTAACGGAGAAAAATACCGTTCTGAACATGGTTTAAAAGACCTGCTCAACGAGAACATCTCCGAAGAATCCAAACTCTTTCCCATCATTCATTTGATGGAGGATGATATTGAAATTGCCCTAACCTACAGCAAATCTCAATATAGCGAAGAATATCACTCCTTTGTAAACGGGCAACATACCACCCAAGGTGGTACGCATCAAAACGCCTTCAGAGAAGCTATTGTCAAAACGATTCGGGAATTTTTCGGGAAAAATTTTGACGCCTCTGATATTCGAAAATCGATAGTATGTGCCATCAGTATCAAAGTGATGGAACCCATTTTCGAGAGTCAGACCAAAACCAAATTAGGATCTACTGAAATGGGAGGAGGTTTACCCACGGTAAGAACCTTTATCCATGATTTTGTAAAAAGAAGATTGGATAATTATTTACACAGAAATCCTGAAACCGCAGAAAATATTCAGCGAAAAATCGTTCAAGCCGAAAAAGAACGTAAAGAATTATCTGGTATTAGAAAAATTGCAAGAGAAAGAGCCAAAAAGGCAAGTCTTCATAATAAAAAATTACGCGATTGCCGGATTCATTTAAGTGATATGAAAAAAAATGATCGCCTGGAAAGCACGCTCTTTATCACTGAGGGAGATTCTGCAAGCGGATCGATCACTAAATCCAGAAATGTCAATACCCAAGCCGTATTTAGTCTGAAAGGAAAGCCTTTGAATTCATACGGACTCAGTAAAAAAATTGTGTATGAAAATGAAGAGTTCAACTTACTTCAGGCGGCACTGAATATAGAAGATGGTATTGAGAATTTGCGCTATAACAATATCGTTATTGCAACTGATGCCGATGTTGATGGCATGCATATTCGCTTGTTATTGATCACTTTTTTCCTTCAGTTCTTTCCTGAAGTGATCAAAGAAGGACATTTGTATATTTTAGACACGCCGCTATTTAGGGTCAGGGACAAAAAGGACACCTACTATTGCTATTCTGAAAAAGAAAGACAAAAAGCCATGAATCAGTTAAGAGGTAAACCCGAAATTACCCGATTCAAAGGGCTTGGTGAAATATCACCCAATGAATTTGTTCATTTTATCGGGAAAGATATCCGGCTTGACCCAGTCATGCTCAATAAGGAAACTTCAATTGAAAAATTGCTTGAATTTTACATGGGAAAAAATACACCGCAAAGACAAAAATTCATTATCAACAACCTCAAGGTCGAATTGGACCTGATAGAGGAGGTATAAATTAATATCCGTACAGTAAACATCAATGGCTGAATACGAAGAGTTAGACGAAAATAAAGATCAAAATGAAGATACCATCACAAAAATTGGTGGGATGTATGAAGACTGGTTCCTGGATTATGCCTCTTATGTAATTCTGGAAAGAGCGGTTCCCGGTATCAATGATGGCTTTAAGCCTGTTCAGAGAAGGATCATGCAATCGATGAAAGATCTGGATGACGGACGTTATAATAAAGTGGCTAATCTGGTGGGCCACACCATGCAATACCATCCTCATGGGGATGCAAGTATCGCAGATGCGATGGTACAGCTTGGCCAAAAGGAGTTATTGATCGACATGCAGGGGAACTGGGGAAATATTCTAACAGGAGACCGTGCAGCTGCTTCCAGGTATATTGAAGCCAGACTATCTAAATTTGCTACTGCGGTTGTATTCAACCCGAAAACCACCAAATGGCAGGCTTCCTATGACGGAAGAAGAAAGGAACCGATTGATTTACCGGTAAAATTCCCTCTATTGCTCGCTCAGGGAGCCGAAGGAATTGCAGTAGGTCTTTCTACCAAGATCCTTCCTCATAATTTTCTTGAATTGATTCAGGCCTCTATCAAAATTTTAAAAGGCCAGAGTTTTTCCATTTTTCCTGATTTTTTAACGGGTGGAATTGCCGATGTCACCAATTATAATGAAGGTAAAAGAGGTGGTAAAGTAAGGGTCAGGGCCAAAATATCTCAAAAGGATAAAAGTTCACTTGTCATTACTGAGATCCCATATGGCACGACGACTTCTTCACTTATCGAGTCAATTTTAAAGGCCAATGAAAAAGGAAAGATCAAGATCAAAAAAATAGAAGACAATACTGCCAAGGATGTAGAGATATTGATACACTTGCCCAGCGGTGTTTCTCCGGATAAAACCATTGACGCACTTTATGCCTTTACCAGTTGTGAGGTATCTATTTCGCCGATCTGCTGTATCATAGAAAACAATAAACCTGTTTTTATTGGCGTAAAAGAGGCACTCAAGCATTCAACAAATCATACGGTAGACTTGTTGACCCAGGAACTTGAGATCCAATTGGCTGAGTTGGAAGAACAATGGCATTTCTCTTCTTTGGAAAGAATATTTATTGAAAACAGAATCTATCGCGACATTGAAGAGGAAGAAACCTGGCAAGGTGTTTTAGACGCTATTGATAAGGGCTTAAAACCCCATATCAAACATCTTAAAAGGGCCGTAACCGAGGATGATATTGTGAGACTGACAGAAATCCGTATCAAGAAGATCTCTAAATTCGATATAGACAAGGCAAAGCAGTTTATTGAAGGTCTGGAAGAAAAGATCGCCCTTGTAAAAAAGGATCTGGCCAATATCATTGAATATACCATTGATTATTTCAAGAATTTAAAAGAGAAATTCGGTAAAGGAAAAGAACGTAAAACGGATATCAGAATTTTTGAAGATATCGTAGCCACCAAAGTGGTGATGAGGAATTCAAAATTATATGTGAATCGGGCTGAAGGTTTTGTAGGGACTTCCTTAAAGAAGGATGAATTTGTAGCGGATTGTGCCGACATAGATGATGTGATCGTTTTTAGAAGTGACGGAAAAATGATGGTCACCAAGGTGGATAGCAAAACCTTTGTAGGTAAAAACATCATTCATACAGCAGTCTTTAAAAAGAAAGATAAAAGAACCATTTACAATATGCTCTACAAGGATGGGAAATCTGGTTTTACTTATATGAAAAGGTTTGCTGTTACCGCCATCACCAGAGATAAAGAATATGACCTTACTGCCGGATCCAAGGGGTCTAAGGTGCTCTATTTTACGGCAAATCCAAATGGGGAAGCTGAGGTTATTACGATCAACTTAAGAGCCGTAGGGCTTATTAAAAAGCTAAAATGGGATATTGATCTTGCAGAATTGGCTATTAAAGGACGAGCCAGCCGAGGAAATATCGTTACAAAATATCCGATCAAAAAGATCGAATTCAAAGAAAAAGGAGTTTCTACATTAAAGCCAAGAAAGATCTGGTTCGATGAAACGGTTCAAAGACTGAATGTTGATGAACGCGGTGACCTCATTGGAGAATTTACTGCAGATGACAGGTTGCTGATCATCAATCAAAAAGGTGAAGTCAAGACAATTATTCCCAATCTCAATACGCATTTTGAAAGCGATATGATCGTGCTGGAAAAATGGAAACCCAATAAACCAATATCTGTAGTTTACTTTGATGGAGAAAGAGAACGCTATTATGTCAAGCGATTTATGATTGAACATCCCGATCGGGAGGAAAAATTTATTTCTGAACATGCAGGTTCTAAACTCATGATCGTTGCCATGGATTTTCGTCCGATGGCCGAGGTGATCTATTCAAAAAGAAGTCTTGAAAATGAAATTTTAAACTTTGAAGAATTTATTGCAGTAAAAGGAATTAAAGCCCTTGGTAATCAATTAACTGTAGAAAAAATAAAAGATATAAATCTTCTTGACCCGCTTACCTTATGAAGAACCTGTTCTTGAAGAAGTTGAACTTGTAGAAGAAGAAATCATTGAAGCACCTTCCAATACGACCGAGTCAAAGTCTTCAGCTCAGAAAATGACAGTGATAATGATGATGATGATGATGATGATGATGATGATGAAGGACAGATCACCTTATTTTAGACTTGACTTTTAAGGTAAGTAACCAGTTTCTCAACAGCTTTTCCTCTATGTGAAATACGACCCTTTTCATGTAGGTCCATTTCTGCGAAAGTTTGCTCATAGCCCTCAGGCCTAAAAATCGGGTCATACCCAAACCCCTTTGCTCCTGAGGTATGTTGCTCTATATAACCATCACATATTCCCTCAAAGAACAATTGTTTACCATCTAAATACAATGAAATTACAGTTCTAAATCGGGCCTTTCTATTTTGAACCCCCTGCATAGCTACCAATAATTTTTGTACATTATCATCAAATGTTGCCTCCTCCCCTGCGTATCTTGCAGAATAAACACCAGGAGCACCATTAAGCGCCTCAACCTCCAAGCCCGTATCATCGGCAAAACAATCAAAACCATATTGAATCTTTACATGATCAGATTTTATCTTTGCATTTCCTTCAAGGGTTTCAGCCGTTTCTTCGATTTCCTCAAAGCAGCCGATTTCATTTAATGTCAACAATTCTATCTCTTTTGATAAAAGATCTTTGACCTCTTCTACTTTGTGCTTGTTATTTGTGGCAAATACCAATTTCATGTTCAAATTTTTATCAAAAATAGGATATGCAAGAATTATAATCCTATTAAAAATATGGATTACCATGGGTTCTATACGTCGTCTTTTTTATAATGCATTTTATTGAATACTTTTTCTGTTTAGACTCATAATGTTTACATTAGTATATGAAAATACAAACTGAGTCCCTTTATTGAATACAAAAGAGAATATACCACTCCCTTCTGTTATTAACTATTGGACCTGAAATTATTAAATGACGATACCACAATGTTAAATCAGGAACAGAAGGCATCTATTGGTCAATTTGTTATCAACCTCTCAGATGAAGAGAAGCAAAAGCTTTTGGAAATATCTGAAATTAAGACTTATGCGAATAAAGGTGTCATCTTAAAAAGTGGCATCAGAACAAAAAAAGCGTTTCTTGTCATTGAAGGAAGTGTTAGAGGTTACGTAATTGATAGCTCCGGGCAAGAAGTAAATATCCTTTTAAGGTCAAAAGGTATTTTTGTAGCTGACGCTGAGGCGATATTTGGCGATCAACCCCAAAAATTAACCATAGTAAGCATGGATAAAACTAAGGTATTGCTATTTTCCATCCTAGATTTTGAAAGACTTGCCAATGAATACCACGGGATTCAGACCTTATATATCAATAGTCTTAAAGAAGCTATTCTCAGGCTAAGCTACAGGGTGAACAGCATGATCACCATGACCTCTGAACAGCGCTATCTTGACCTTCTCGAAATGAATCCTGACTTTCTCAAAGATGCCTATGACAAATATGTAGCTAACTACCTGGGTATTACTGCCGTTTCGTTTTCACGGATCAAAAAGAAATTGAATAATTCCACAACTTAACAAATGATAACTTTTTTTGGCGAGAAAATTATTTACTTTGTTCTCTATCAAATAACTAGACTAAATTTTTCTTCTGCCCATAAAAGATGATTAAACTTTTCCCCCTTGTATTGTTCTTGGTCTTGTTTGTTGCTTGTAAAAAAACCACAATCAAAACAGAGGAATTCCCTCATTCCTCTGAGACCAAAGAACATGGAGGGAAAGCTAACCATTCCCTCCATCGCTGCTTTTTGGATGATCCAACGAATTGCTGGCTTTTGGGATTAGCACATAACTTCTTGCAAATGAAGGCTCGATTTTGTAACTTTAAGATTATATCTTAAAGTTGGGTTCACATGAAAAAGGCAATATACTTTTCGGCTTTCTTAGGTTCTTTTTTTATACTAATCAGTTATATCGGCATTAAACTTGAGCTTTATTTTATTCACTGGACGCTACCACTTGGAATTGGTCTGTTATTGATCGTTGCATTACCGCTTTTCATCATTGATTATGTTGATCGGTCAAAAAAATTGAATAAGGAAAAAAATTACCAATCCCTTGATAAAAAATCACAGGTGGATCATTCTTCTAAACAAACTAAAAAGAAGCCCATTAAAGACTATCCATCATTCAGCCAAAGAAAAAGCGGTCTGGAATGGGGAGGAGGAAATATTCATGGTTCAAGCGCTAAAAGAGGTTCTAAGAGAGGTTTCTTGAGGCATTAAATCCTCATCACCTCGGAGCTGATCACCTCACCTCTCACCCCCTCACTTCTGACCCCTTCAGAGGTGAAGGTTTCACTTCTCACCCCCTCAGAGCTGACCCCTTCAGAGGTGAAGGTTTCACTTCTCACCCCCTCACTTCCGACCCCTTCAGAGGTGACCCCTTCAGAGGTGAAGGTTTCAGATTTTCAGGAATCATCATCGACGCTTTATGGCCTTAATCGCAAATACCATCGGAATTTTATTTTCCAAATGCTTTATCCGAAATTTTTTAGGTTCAAATTCAACGGTGTGCTGAAAACAATTATAAGGAGAATAATCGTATTCTTCAAGTGAATCTATAGTCAGCCCGTTGTGAATAAGGTTATTTACAATGTCGCTTAAGCTATGATTCCAAACGATGTATTCCTGGCTTATCTGAGCCTCTCTGTCGGCATAAGTTCCATCTTCGGTTTCAACCATGGCTCCAGAATTAAAGTAATTGTATTCTATTTTTTTAAAATCATCGTCAAACATCCAGACCAACGGATGAAACTCTACAAATACAAAATGACCCTCTGGCTTTAAAAATCGGGAAACAATTCTCGCCCATTTATCCAGATCCGGTAACCAACCAATAACTCCATAACTTGTAAAAACAATATCAAACTGTTCCTCCAAATGATTGGGCAGATCATAGATATCACAGCAAATAAAGGTTGCATCGACCTTGCATTTTTCTGCAATTTCTTTCGCTTTTTGGATAGCTTTATCTGATAAATCTACGCCTGTTGCTTTTGCACCTTCTCTGGCCAGGGATATAGTGTCTTGCCCGAAATGGCATTGCAGATGTAAAATACGCTTACCTTTTATATCTCCTAAAAGTTCCATTTCAATGGAATTCAACGAAGATTCTCCTAAGAGAAAACGATTCATATCATAAAATTCAGAATTGAGATGAACATCTACCCTATTATTCCAGGACTGTCTGTTAATTTCTTTATAATTCTTTTCAGGTTGAGATTTCATTTACTAAGATTATTTATAGCCGAAGATCTTTTAAACTCCTTTAATGAGTCTGCATTTTTACAAAAGATAACCATTAAAAATTCTATCTACCGACTACCATGATCTTTATCTTTTTAAATCCTTCAACAATAATAACAGCAATAAATCCTACGATCAAACCCATTAACAATTCAGCCAGTAATAGAAGGTAAGGCATGTAAAAAATCATGAATTTCTGGAATATTATGAACAAACATCCCTCCTCCTACTAAGAGCATCGCAATTGTTCCTACAACGGCAAGTAACTTTATCAATTTGGGAAGGGAATAAACCAAGTCCTTTTCCCATAATGACGAAGGAGGATTTTACAAATTGACGCTTACCCCTTGCCATTTGTATAAACTTCATCCCCATATCATCCATGCGAACCATCAAAGCAACAATTCCATAAACACCAATGGTGGCTAGAATTGCCACAATGGAAACAACCAAAATTTGCTCCAAAATAGGTTCATCTGTTACGGTTCCTAAGGCGATCATGATGATCTCCAAAGACAAAATAAAATCGGTAATTATCGTAGACTTAATTTTGGCTTTTTCAATAATCAACAACTCTTCTTCTGTGACAATCTGGATCTTTTTCTGCTCCTCGTGCTTTTTATGAAAAAAAGTATGTATGATTTTTTCAACGCCCTCAAAACTCAAATAGACCCCTCCAATTAGTAATATGGGTACGATCAATTGAGGCGCATAGGCCGATAATAAAAAAGCAAAAGGCAAGATGATCAATTTATTGAGAAATGATCCTTTTGTGATGGCCCATAATACAGGCAACTCCCTTGAAGCCCTAAAGCTCGAAGCTTTTTCAGCCCCGACTGCCAAATCATCACCCAGAACACCGGCTGTTTTCTTGGTAGCAAATTTTGCCATTAAGGCCACATCATCCATCAAAGCTGCAATATCATCTAAAATTGCAAAAATACCTGTCATTGAAGTTCTTTTATGTTTTTAAAATAAGCTTTAAATATACTATTATTCATGATGATATGGTTCATTTCTCAGAATCGTAAAAGCCCTGTAGATCTGTTCCACCACAAATAACCTGATCATTTGATGAGAAAAAGTCATTTTTGAAAAAGACAGTTGCCCCTTTGCCTTTTATAAACTGCCTCTGAAAACCCATAAGGCCCTCCTATTACCAGGACCAATTGCTTGACTCCCGAATTCATCTTTTTTTGCATAAATTTTGAAAAGCCTATAGAATGATAGCTTTCTCCTTTATCATCCAAGAGTACCAGCTGATCTGTAGGGCTCACCTTACCAAGTATCAACTCTCCTTCCTTTTCTTTTTGTTCTGTTTCGGATAAGTTTTTGACATTCTTAAGATCCGGAATAATTTCCAGTTCAAACTTTACATAATGCCTTAAACGATCCTGGTATTTCTCTATCAGTAGCTGAAGGTTTTTATCATCTGTTTTACCAATGGCCAGTAACTTGATTTTCATTGAAGTGATTGTTTCGGTAAAGATAAAGACTTATTTTTGTAATGCTAAAACCTATTCCAATGATCAGTAAAATTCAAATGGCTAAAGAGCTTGAAGGCATTATAAAAAATGGAATTCGCGAAGATATTGGAGAAGGCGACCACAGTTCTCTTGCCTGTATCCCTGAAGATGCAAGAGGTAAGGCGAAACTTTTGGTGAAAGAGGAAGGCATCATTGCGGGAGTTGAATTTGCTAAAATGATCTTTCGGGAGGTAGATCCTGACTTGCACATCGAAACATTTATAGCTGATGGTGAAAATGTTAAGGTTGGGGATATCGTTTTCTTTGTTACCGGAAGTTCCCAATCCATATTAAAAGCTGAAAGGCTGGTTTTAAATGCCATGCAGCGCATGAGTGCCATTGCAACAAAAACCAAAAAATTTGTTGATGTATTAAAGGGAACCAAAACGAGAATTCTCGATACCAGAAAAACGACTCCGGGCATACGCGCTATTGAAAAATGGGCCGTTACCATTGGTGGCGGAGTCAATCACAGATTTGCGTTATATGATATGATCATGTTAAAAGACAATCATATTGATTTCGCAGGTGGGGTGGATAAAGCCATTAAAATGACCAAAGATTATTTAAAGAAGAATGAATTGGATCTCAAGATCATCGTAGAAGCCAGAAACTTAGATGAGATCAAACTTATTCTTGACCATCAGGGTATCCACAGAATTCTTATTGACAACTTTGATTATGGAGACACTGAAAAGGCAGTAGAACTGATCGCAGGTCAATGTGAAACAGAATCATCTGGTGGAATCACTTTGCAAACTGCAAGAAAATACGCGGAATGTGGGGTTGATTATATTTCTTCAGGCGCCCTTACCCATTCGGTGTACAATATGGATTTGAGTTTGAAGGCTATTTAAGCCTTTTTCCCTTTTTGGATCGGAAGTTCTGGAATACTTCCCCATTCGGTCCATGAACCATCATAAACTGACATATTCTTGTAACCAGAGAGCGTGGCACCCAGGGCCAAAACACAAGCTGTTATTCCTGATCCACAAGAAAATACAAGCTTTTTGTTTTCAGGAATTATTGAATGCAATTTATTTTTAAGGTCTCGTGGCTCGATCATTTTACCATGGCGCAACAGCTCTGTATAAGGCAGATTTACAGCGCCTGGAATATGGCCACTGCGAAGACCTTCTCTAGGTTCTTCCACCAATCCTTTAAAGCGATCTTCGGCTCTTGCATCTATCACCAATTCTTCTTTGTCATTCAGATGTTCAAGTACATCCTTATGATCTTTAAAGAAATCAGGATCGAAACTGCCGCTAAAATCACCTTTAACAAAAGACAGCTTGTTTTTTTCTTCCACCTCAAAACCAGCTTCCTTCCAGGCGACAAGCCCACCATTCAATACCGCTACATTCTTGTGTCCCATGGATTTAAACATCCACCATGCCCTGGCACTTGAATAGATGCCATGATCATCATATACCACAATAGCACTGTTGTTATTTATTCCCAGATCTTTGGCTGCCTTTATAAAAGCATCCTGGCCAGGCCAGGTATTGGGATAAGTTGCTGACGTATCACTAAACACATTTTTGATATCAAAAAAACGAGCTCCCGGAATTTTTCCGGCAGGAATTGCTTCTTTTGCCTCTACAGCAACTGCTTTTGGTAGTGTAGCATCCAATATAATAAGTTGATCAGCACCTAGATATTCTTTAAGCCATTCCGGTTCAACCAGTGCGCTATCCAAATGAATTGTTTTCATAGCCAAATATCATTTAATTCTAATTCTTTTCCTTTAGCATGGGAACGAATCTAAAATCTCCATATTCCAACTTATCAAATTTCTTTTCTCCAGTTCTTGTAAAGACAGTCATTATTTGCACCTCATCTCCGACAGGTATGACCAGTTTGCCTCCAATTTTCAATTGACCCAGTAGAGCCTTAGGAACATATGGTGCTCCAGCCGTTACGATAATTCCATCAAAGGGAGCATTTTCAGGCAGTCCCAAATAACCGTCACCAAAGACCAGTTTCTTGGGCACATAACCCACTTTAGGCAGAAAGGTTTTAACCTTTGTATAGAGTTCCTTTTGTCTTTCTATGCTGTACACCTCTGCTTTTAATTCGATCAATACAGCTGTTTGATAGCCCGATCCTGTTCCAATTTCAAGCACTTTATGTCCTGGCTCAACCTCCAGCAATTCTGTTTGATAGGCCACTGTATAAGGTTGAGAAATGGTTTGGTCTGCTCCTATCGGAAAAGGTTTATCCTGATAAGCAAAATCTACAAAACCCGAATCCATGAACAAATGCCTCGGAACTTTAGACATCGCATCCAAGACCCTTTTGTCCTTAATGCCCTTTTTTCGAATTGTAGTAACCAACTGGTTTCTTAGGCCTTTATGTCTGTTCGAATCATTTATTATCATAGGGTAAAAATAGATAAATAATTGGCTTGATAATATAGGCATCCATAATTTTTTATTAAATAATGCCCCATAAAAACAGCATTAAATATACGCCTGATTATAAGATCCTTAAAAGAAAAAGGCAAGAGTGAATTAGCCGTTTACAGGATATTAATACTCATTAGATATATTGTTGAATTCTTCAAACAATACCTGATATTCACCCGATGAAAGAATATAAATATGCCAGGCCATAGATAACACGCCGACGACAATTCCAATAATTGCTGTGGTTCTTCCCGTTTGTGCATTATTGATCCCATCAAAAACATCCGGATCCTCTTCATGAATTCGAATGGCCTTATTGGCATTATTAAGACCAATAATCCCTAAAATAATACCGATCACTCCCCAGCAACAACAGGCGGTGACGATTGAACTGATTCCTAATATAAGTGCGCTTTGAGAATAGGGCAATTTTTCTTTATACATATTTAGATGAATTTAAGGAGGTAATTTGTTAGAATGATGATCACGTTTAAAATAAATAGTCCCTGAAGAATACTGTGACCTTTGGAGAAATTAAATTTGAGGTGAAGTGCCAAAAATAATAGCATCAGCACCAAGCTGTAAATGGCCGGATAGCTTAAAAATGCATGTACAAAATCCCCTTTAAGCAGATAGATCACTGATCGCTGTAAACCGCAACCCATGCACTCTATTCCCATTTCCTTCCACTGACAGGAGAGCATGTTCTCTTCCAAAAAAGAAATAAATCCCATTTAAAACAATTTGATCAAGGAACTAAAAATACAACAATTTTACCTATATATTTGTGGTCATGAAAGCCAAAAACAACTTTAAAATTGGGGATAGGGTTAGCGTGATCAATGATACGATGACGGGAAAGGTCGATAAAATAGATCAAGACAATATCACGATCGAGTGCCCTGATGGATTTTTATACACCTTTGATTCGAAGGAGCTGATTGCCAGTAAAGAATGGAATCCTTTGATCAGACCAGATATGAAAGAGAAGGGAGAAGCTACCATTAGAAAGAAAGAACGCTACACATCAAGAAAGGGGAATATAGTCAAGGAAGTTGATCTGCACATACATGAACTCATCGATTCTGAAAAAGGTATGAGCAGTTATGATAAATTATCCCTACAGTTAAAAACTGCTCAAAAAGAACTGGAATTGGCCATAGATAAAAAGCAACAAAAAATCATTTTTATTCATGGACGCGGAGAAGGTATTTTAAAAAAAGAGCTGCGAATCTTATGCAGTAAGTATCCGGTTGAATACCATGATGCCTCCTATACCGAATATGGTATGGGTGCCACAGAAGTTATTATTTTTCAAAATAAAAAGTAACCTTTAAGAAGCAGGGCCTGTTTCAGCTGTCCCAAAAAGAAAAGTTTCATCCAGCTTTAATTCCTGATCATCCACTTCTAAAACAACATCGATCAAGACCACATAATGTTTCCAACCTATAATATTTTCACCCTCCGTATCATAAATAGGGTCATTTTCAATAACTATAGTTCCAGAAACTCCTCGCCAGTCCTTGAGCACTTTTGGCGCTACAGGAGGAACGGCAGCGCAAAAATAATTATCGGTAACCTGATCCTCAAAAAGCCTGTAAGTAACAGTAAAGTCACCGTTTTCAGTAACACTAACAGGAACCACAAGATCTTCATCCTTCCTAATTTGCTGATCGGTCAACGTTACAATAAGCGCCTCTCGCTGTTCATCTGTGCTCAATCGATACAGCGTATATTGAGTTGTCCCACAAATATTCACCTCATCCTGAAATTCAAAGCTCGAAATATCCAGGTTTCCGTCATTACAGGAAAATCCAGTTAATAAAGCAACAAATAAAACTAACTTCTTCATGTATCTAAGATCAAATAACTTTTAATACTTCCAGATCAAAAGTAGGGACAAAAGTAAAGGTTTTATCGCCATTATAAAACATTAGAACTAAGAAAAATAATTACTTTTGTAGCATGCAAAAAATCTATTTCGACAACGCAGCAACAACTCCCCTGGACAAAGAGGTAGTACAGGTAATGACCGAGCATATGCTCAACAATTTTGGAAATCCGTCATCCAGTCATGAATTTGGGAGAAAAGCAAAGGTTCAAGTCGAAACTGCCAGAAAGCATATTGCATCTTATTTTAATTGTTCCGCTTCTGAAGTCATTTTTACTGCAGGGGGCAGTGAAGCTGACAACTTGATACTGCTCAATGCGGTAAAGAATCTTGGGGTCAAACGTATCATCAGCTCTCCCATTGAGCACCATGCAGTGCTGCATACCATAGCAGCACTTGAAAAAGACTTTGGCATTGAAGCGGACTACTTGTCGATAGATCAACAAGGAGAAATCGATTATAGCGAACTTGAACACAAACTAAAAACTTCAGAAAAGAAAAGTCTTGTGAGTCTGATGCAGGTCAATAATGAAATTGGTAATATCCTGGATATACATAAAGTGAGTCGTATTTGTCAGGAAAGTGGAGCGCTTTTCCATTCCGATACTGTTCAGGGAATTGCTCATGTCCCAATTGATCTTCAAGTAAGTCCGATTGACTTTATGGTGGCTAGTGCACATAAATTTCACGGTCCAAAAGGGGTCGGTTTTGCCATCATCAAAAAAGGGTATAAAATTGAACCGATGCTCCATGGGGGAGAACAGGAAATGGGAACAAGGGCAGGTACCGAAAATACGCATAGCATTGTTGGCCTGGATAAAGCCTTAAGTTTGGCTATGGATCATTATCGCTGAAGATAAAATTTATATTTCTAACTTGAAGCAATACTTTATCGAACAGATCAGAGAAAAAGTTCCAGGAGTATCCTTTAACGGACTTTCAGCTGATCCTGACCGCTCCGCATTTCATATCTTGAATGTGCGTTTTCCGATCGACAAACCAATGCTGCTGTTCAATCTCGATCTCAAAGGAATTGCTGCTTCAGGCGGAAGTGCTTGTCAGAGCGGAAGCAGTAAAGGTTCCCATGTGTTAGCGGCCATTCTTAATGAAGAAGAAGCCAAACATACTTCAGTGCGATTTTCCTTCAGCAAATTCAATACAAAAGAAGAAGTTGATCTAGTGATCAAAGCAGTCGCTTCAATTCTAACTTAATTGCGCATAAAAAAAGGTTGTGAAAACTCACAACCTTTTTTTAACGTTATTTCGGATCAACTATCAGCATCCAGATAGTCAGGAATACCATCTCCATCTGTATCATCATTTGTCGGATCACCATCACCATTCGCATCCTCATCTTTGGTTAATATTCCGTCATTATCATCATCAACATCATTGAAATTTGCTACCCCATCTTCGTCAGTGTCATCATTGGTAACATCTCCATCGCCATCAACATCCTCATCATTGTTTGACACGGTATCACCATCAGTATCGGCAATAACGACTCTTCCAAGATCAAGGAAATAGTAAATAGGTGCATTTGGCGGAATCGCACCACTCGATCCAATATTGGCATAACCCAGGCCTGAAGGCATAAAGAAGACGCCACTACCTGTATTTTCATAACCAAACGACTCATCCGGAAAGATCACTTTTTCTCCTTCCTTAAAGTAACTTACACCATACCTGAAACCTGGAATAGTATTTGGTAAATGAAACCATGATTTATTAGAAGTATAACTTGTATTTTCATCGAACTTGATACTGTCCAGTAAAAATCCTCTATACAAGATTTGAACCGAATCATTTCTGCTTGATTGAACCCCTACTCCTTGCTGATCAACATAATAATACATTTTATAGTTAATCTCATTATATACGATCGCATCTGTTGTCACGATATCATATAACGGTGTTTCTCCGTTTGTGATCGTATCGATTTCCTTTTCAGGAGTCAAATAATGCGATTGAAGAAACTCGATCAACACGGCATCATCGATAAGCGCCTGTTCTACAGGATCATAGGGCTCTTCTTTTGGGTCATCATCATCATTACATGAAAAAATGCCAATCCCAAGGATCAACAGGAATACATATTTCAATTTCATTTTCATCATTTTGCTCAGCAATTTACAATTTTAAAATATTTTTAGACAAGGCACCAATAATTTTTAACAAATTATTAATTGACTTTTGTCGCTTTAAAATCAGATCGCAACTATAGATTATTTGAATTCGATTTTTCTCATTCTAAGACTAAGTGGCGTGATCTCAAGATACTCATCATCTCTGATATATTCCATACATTCTTCCAGTGAAAAATCTACTTTAGGAAATATCTTCGCACTTTCATCAGTTCCTGATTTTCGAACGTTGGTCAATTTTTTTCCTTTGATCAGATTCACACCCATATCTTCTTGACGGCTGTTTTCCCCAACGACCTGTCCTTTATAGATCTCCTCATTTGGATCAATAAAGAACTTACCTCTGTCCTGAAGTCTGTCAATGGCATAGGCCGTGGCCTTTCCTGGTTCAGAAGATACAATAGCACCATTATTCACTTCGCTAAACTCTCCTTTAAAGGCATCATAACCTCTTAACCTATGATTGATGATCGCTTCGCCTTGAGTTGCAGTTAGAATTTTATTTCTCAATCCGATCAGCCCTCTTGAAGGGATATCGAATTCAAGGTGTTGTAAATCTCCTTTGGGCTCCATAACATGAAGGTCACCTTTTCTGATGGTCACCAAATTAACGGCCTTACTTGCCAATGCTTCAGGAACATCAATCACTAGAGTTTCAAATGGTTCACTTTTAACACCGTCAATTTCTTTGATGATTACCTGTGGTCTTCCTACCTGAAGCTCATAACCTTCTCTACGCATTGTTTCTATAAGCACAGAAAGATGTAATATACCTCTTCCAAAAACGACAAATTTATCTTCACTACTCGTCTCCTCAACTCTTAGCGCCAAGTTTTTTTCAGTTTCCTTGAACAATCTGTCTCTAAGGTGACGTGAGGTTACATATTTACCTTCTTTACCAAAAAATGGTGAATTATTAATGGTAAACAACATACTCATGGTTGGCTTGTCTACTTCTATTCTTGGCAAAGCTTCCGGGTTTTCCAAATCAGCAATGGTATCACCAATATCAAAACCTTCGAGCCCTGTAATCGCACAAATATCACCACTTCTCACCTTGTCAGTTTTGGCTCTGCCAAGTCCTTCAAAAGTGTGCAATTCTTTTATTCTTACTTTCTTAGCCGAACCATCCGCTTTACAAAGCATATAGTCCTTACCTTCTTCCAAATCACCTCTAAAAACCCTTCCAATAGCAATTCTTCCTGTAAAGGCCGAAAAATCAAGCGAAGTAATTTGCATTTGAGGCGTTCCTTCTCTATAAGGTGCTTCGGGAATATTTGCTATGATTGCATCCAACAATGGAATAATATTATCAGTTTCTTCCTCCCAGGTGGTATTCATCCATCCATTTTTGGCAGAACCATAAATTGTATTGAATTCCAATTGGTCTTCTGTGGCATCCAAGGCAAACATCAAATCAAAAACTTTCTCATGAACCAAATCAGGTGTACAGTTTTCTTTGTCAACTTTATTGACCACAACAATGGGCATCAAACCCAACTCAAGTGCCTTACTCAAAACAAATCTTGTTTGAGGCATAGGCCCTTCAAAAGCATCGACTAAAAGCAAGACACCATCGGCCATCTTTAAAACCCTTTCAACTTCACCACCAAAATCGGCGTGACCAGGAGTGTCGATCACATTGATCTTGACACCTTTATAAGTTACCGAAACATTTTTCGATAAAATGGTAATTCCTCTTTCCCTTTCAAGATCATTACTGTCCAAAAGAAGGTCAGTTCGTACCTTTCTTTCATCAAGAATTTTGGCCTGATCAATGATCTTATCAACTAAGGTAGTCTTACCGTGGTCAACGTGGGCAATAATTGCTATATTTCTTATTGATTGCATATGTGTTTTTTTGGAAGTGCAAAAGTAATCCTTTATTTTGATTGTCAGGCCATTTGCTGAAATAATAATTGCATCAAATTATTCCGATTATCACTTAATAAGTTTCTTGATAAAAAATATTATTATTAAAGCTGAAAATGAATGGATAACATTATTTTTATCCACTGATTTTTATGACAAATTATGGATCTTTCTAAGGTAAAAATGGTGGTAACCGATATGGATGGCACCTTGCTCAATTCGAATAGTGAAGTCAGCGAACAGTTTTTTGAGTTATACGAGGCATTGAAAACCCATCAAATTCATTTTGTTGCAGCCAGTGGAAGACAATATAGCAGCATACAGGACAAGCTAAGTGCCATTGCACCAGAGATCACAATAGTAGCTGAAAACGGAAGTTATATCAAACAAGGAAATACCGAACTTGGGTCAACACTGCTCTCTGCTGAACATATCAAGTTATTGCTCCCGGTCGTAAGAGAATGTCAAAGGACTTTTTACAGTGCTCTGCGGAAAAAAATCGGCCTATATCGAACAAGATGACGCTAAATTTACAAGTATACTTGAGGAATACTATACCAAATTTGATGTCATTGATGATTTGATGGATTTACCGGATGACGATTTTTTTAAGGTGGCCATTTATCATTTTGAAAGTTCTGAAACCTATATTTATCCTGTTGTCAAACATCTTGAAGGAATTTTGCAGATCAAAGTATCAGGAAACAATTGGGTAGACATTGCTGATCCGACTGCGAATAAAGGTCAGGCGATTCAAATGCTTCAGCAGAAATACGGCATATCCAAGGAAGAAACCATGGTGTTTGGCGATTTTAACAATGATTTGGAAATGATCGACCAGGCATTTTTTAGTTATGCCATGGCCAATGCACATGACAATGTTAAAAAAGCTGCCAGATTTCATACATCAAGCAATAATGAAGCAGGTGTTGAAGTCATATTACAGGAACTGATCAAGGCCAAAAATCAACAAAGTAAGTCTTAACTTTTTTGTCCGGGTTTTAGGGTGTCAAGAATATCATCCTTGATCCTTGTTGGCTTGAGGGTATGTGCATCTATCAAGCACCAGGTAGAAGCTGCTTTTAAACAAAGGGTCTCGCCTTTATAAATTTCCACATGACGTACTGATTTTGCACCTCTTGAATGGCCAACCCAGGTAACCAAGGTAAGCTCGTCATGTAAAACTGCCTGACTCAAATAATCCAGCTCGTGGCGCATCACCACCCAAAAATATTTTTCGTTTAAACGCTTAGATGAAAGTTTATTCCAGTGCCTATCGGAAATATCATTGACCCATTTCAGATACACTACATTATTGACATGTAAAAGTTCATCAATATCTTTCTCTGATACCTTTAATGTATAAGAATAGGGAAAAGTATTTTCGGGTCTGATCTTGCATTGGATTATTTATGTCTTTCTTTTAACACTTTTTCTACGTCCTTAAGGGTATATCCTTTGGCCTGAAGCAAAATTAAGTAATGAAACAACAGATCGGCAGATTCATCCAAGAATAATTTTTCGTTGTCATCTTTCGACTCAATCACAACTTCTACAGCCTCCTCTCCCTACTTTTTGGGCGATTTTATTGATTCCCTTTTTAAACAAAGAGGCGACATATGACGATTCGGATGGGTTATTTTTGCGACTTGTGATGACATCCTCAAGGGTACTTAGAAAACCGAACTGTGATGTCATTGGATTCTGCCCAACAGGTATCCGTTCCTTTATGACAGGTTGGCCCCTGTGGTTTTACCCTGATCAAAAGCGTATCTTGATCACAGTCATTTTTAATATCGATCAAATTCAAAAAATGTCCACTTTCCTCTCCTTTGGTCCAAAGTCGCTGTTTGCTTCTGCTGAAAAAGGTAACCTTCTTTGTTGCCAGCGTCTTCTCATAGGCTTCCTTGTTCATATAGCCTAACATCAAAACAGTCTTTGTTTGTACGTCTTGTATTATCGCCGGTATCAAGCCCTGTATTTTGATCAAATTTTATAGTCATAATCTTACGTTTATTCCTTGATTTCTAAGTTCAGTTTTTAAGGTCTTTAATCTCGATTTCTTTATAATGAAATACACTTGCCGCCAAGTGCCGCATCTGCCTTTCCTTCTTTAAAGGTATCACAAAAATGTTGCATATTACCTGCTCCGCCACTTGCTATGATGGGTACCTTGACCATTTCTGACAATTTCTTTAAAGTTTCATTGGCAAAACCATTTTTGGTGCCGTCATGATCCATGGAGGTAAAAAGGATTTCTCCTGCTCCCAAGTTCGACTGCTTCCTTGACCCAATCAAAAAGATCCAATTCAGTTTGCACTCGTCCTCCCACAAGAAATACCTTCCACTGACCATCAATCAATTTCGCATCTACAGCCAAAACGATGCACTGACTTCCAAATTTATTGGCCAGCTCTCTGATCAAAGCAGGGATTTTTGACAGCTGAGGAATTAATTGAAATCTTATCGGCCCCTGCCCTCAACAACATATTGACATCCTCCACACTGGAAATACCTCCACCAACGGTAAAAGGAATATTTACTTTTCTGGCTACCTTTTCCACGAGTTCCACAAGTGTTTTTCGTTTTTCCTTTGTCGCGGTAATATCGAGGAAAACCAATTCATCTGCTCCTTCTCTTGAATATCTGTCGGCCAGTTCTACCGGATCTCCCGCATCCTGAAGACCCACAAAATTGACGCCTTTGACCGTTCTTCCGTCTTTTATATCCAAACAGGGTATGATTCGTTTACTTACCATTCAGATTTTTAACTTTTATCTTTTAAACTCACTTTTCCCAAACTTATTCATTTGGGCATCAAGTCAGGAACTCAACACAAATTCTTCCAATTGTTCCAAACTTATTCTCTGCTCGTAAATGGCCTTACCAATAATAGTACCTTCACAACCCATCTCTGCAAGCTTCGGCAATTCATCAAAATGAGAGATCCCACCCGACGCAATCAAATTGACTCCCGGAACCTCTTCTAAAATTCTTTTATACAAGTCAAAAGAAGGCCCTTCAAGCATGCCGTCTTTTGATATATCAGTACAGATCACATAACTGACCCCTTCTTTTTTATAGGATGCGATAAAAGGAATCAACTTCTTCCTGAGACGCTTCCATCCAACCCGAAATGGCTACTTTTTCATCCTGGGCATCTGCACCCAGTATGATCTTGTCTGCCCCATAAGTTTTTAACCAACCTTTAAACATCTCAGGGTCCTTTACAGCAATACTTCCCCCTGTAATTTGTTTGGCACCACTTTCAAATGCAATATGTAAATCCTTATCAGACTTTAAGCCCCCTCCAAAATCAATTTGCAAACTTGTCTTGGAAGCGATATCCTCCAGCACTTTATAATTGACGATATGTTGACTCTTGGCTCCATCCAGGTCTACCAGGTGCAAATACTGTATCCCAACACCTTCAAAAGCTTTGGCGACTTCCAAGGGATGTTCATTATAGATCTTCTTTGTAGCGTATAGTCACCCTTTGATAGCCTTACACATTTTCCTTCAATGATATCAATAGCCGGAATTATCCTCATCTTAAACAGCTTTTATAAAATTCTTCAATATTTGTTCTCCTATGCCTCCGCTTTTCTCAGGATGAAACTGACAGGCATAGAAGTTATCTTTTTTAATGGCACCCGAATACTTGATGCCATAATCGGTATTTGCTATGGAAAACTCATTTTCAGGCACATAATAACTATGCACATAATATACATAATGATGATGTTTCCACCTTGTCAAAAAGATGTCCTTTTAAGTCAATGATCTGGTTCCATCCAATATGGGGTACTTTAAGATCAACCTGAAATTTTTTAACTTCTATCGGGAAGATCCCAAGACAATCCGTATCATTTTCTTCTGAGTGTTCACACATCAACTGCATTCCCAAACAGATGCCTAAAACAGGCTGTTTTAAGGCAGGGATCACTTTTTCCAGTCCATACTTTTTAATTTCCTTCATGGCGCTTTTTGCCTCACCTACACCCGGGAAAGATCACCTTATCTGCATTTCTGATCACTTGAGGATCATTTGAACATACAGCATTATAACCCAATCTTTCCAGCGCAAACTGAACCGATTTTACATTTCCGGCACCATAATCTATGATAACAATATTCATTCTATAATAATCCTTTTGTACTCGGTAAAATCATTTTATCAGCATCTCTCTTGACAGCTACCTTAATCGCCTTTGCAAAGGCTTTGAAAATAGCTTCTATTTTATGGTGCTCATTTTGTCCTTCTGCCTTAATATTCAGATTGGCCTTGGCCCCATCTGTAAACGATTTAAAAAAGTGATAGAACATTTCAGTAGGCATGTCACCAATTTTTTCGCGTTTGAATTCTGCTTCCCAAACCAGCCAGTTTCTACCTCCAAAATCTATGGCAACCTGGGCCAGACAATCATCCATGGGCAAAGTAAAACCATAGCGTTCCATACCTCTTTTATCGTGAAGTGCCATGGCAAAAGCCTCTCCAAGAACGATGGCTGTATCCTCCATCGTATGGTGTTCATCCACCTCCAGATCTCCTTTCACTTTGATCTCCAGATCCATATTTCCATGTCTTGCAATCTGATCAAGCATATGGTCAAAAAACGCTAAGCCAGTATCTATGTTGCTCTTCCCTTCCCCATCCAGATTCAATTTGATATAAATAGCTGTTTCTTTTGTTTTTCTTGAGATCTCCGCTGTTCTTTCCTGCAGTTTTAAAAATTCATAAATGTCCTTCCACTGATCAGTTTCCAAGCATAATAAATGCAGCTATTTCTTCATCAGAAACCGAGGTTTCTGTTGCCCCTAAGTTTGACTGATTATTGATATAGATACCTTGGGCATTTAAATTCTTTGCCAGTTCCATATCGGTCATCCTGTCGCCAATCACATATGAATTCTTTAAGTCATAGTCTGCTGAAAAATATGCTGTGAGCAAGTCCGGTCTGTGGTTTACGATTAGGAGAATTGTCTTTTGCAAAACTTCGGTCAATAAATTGTTTTTCAAAAACGACCCCTTCGTTTTTAAAAGTCTCCATAATAAAATTGATGAACCGGATAAAATGTGTTTTCCGGAAAGACTTCTGTTCCCAATCCGTCTTGGTTGGTGATCATGACCAATTCAAAATCAAGTTCATTGGCTATTTTTGCCAAATAGAACAAAGCCTTAGGATAGAATTCGAGTTTTTCAAAGCTGTCAATCTGCTCATCTTCAGGCTCTCTGATCATCGTACCGTCTCGGTCTATAAATAATACTCTTTTCATGAGTTTTCGTTTTTTATTGCATCTAAATAACGCAGGCGTTTTAACAAAATTTTATTCTCCTTTGGTGTTCCAACCGTGATTCGAAGACAATTTTCACATAATGGCTCTTTGGTTCGATTTCTAATCACCAGATCTTTGTCTAATAAGTTCTTTATACCTTCTATCGGCATCATCTACCTTTACCAATATAAAATTACTGTCTGAATGATAGATCTTTTGAACAAATCCAATGGTCTGCAGTGCTGTGCTGAGCTCATTTCTGCTACTGATGATTTCAAGAATCTCCTGCTCGGTAACCTTTTCATTTTCCAAATATTTCAAGGCTGTTTGCTGTGTCAATACATTGACATTGTAGGGCATTTTCACTTTTTTCAACAAATCAATAATCCTGGTATCTGCATAGCAGGCTCCAAGTCTGATTCCGGCAAGACCATAGGCCTTTGAAAACGTCTGGGTAACGATCAAATTATTGTAATTGTTCAACTGCTGGTTCCAGCTTTGAGCTCCTGAAAAATCAATATAGGCCTCATCTATGATCACCAATAAACCCAACTCCAGCAAGGCCTTAATGGCCTTTTCATCCATAAGATTCCCCGTAGGATTATTTGGCGAACAAATAAAAACCGCTTTGGTATCTCATCTATAGCCTCCTTTATTGCAGGAACATCCAATTGAAAATCAGCTGTAAGAGCCACTTCTTTATACCGTATATTATTTACATTTGAAAGCACTTTAAACATCCCGAAAGTTGGTGTATTGATGATAATACTGTCTTTTCCAGGTTCAAAAAATACCCTGAAGATCATATCGAGAATTTCATCGCTTCCATTGCCCAGCAATATATTTGCTACAGCTACTTTTTTGATTTCAGCGATTTTTTGTTTTAATGCTAACTGATGCGGATCCGGATATCGGTTTAATCCATTATCGTATGGGTTTTCATTGGCATCAAGATAGATCATCTCCTGATCAAAATCTTTAAATTCATCCTTGGCAGATGCATAGGGTTTCAAGTCTCTTATGCATGGTCTGGCCATTTGCCTAATATTTATCTTTTCTCTGGACATAGGCTTAGTTGTTGAGTTCCTTATTGATCTCAGCCAATCTTAGACTGACTGCATTCTGATGTGCATAAAGTCCTTCAGCATCTGCCATCAACTCAATGGCTTTACCAATTCGCAATAAACCTTCTTTAGAAATTTCCTGAAAACTTACTGCTTTTTGAAAAGCATCGAGATTCACGCCACTGTAATTTTTTGCAAAACCGTTTGTGGGCAAAGTATGGTTGGTTCCTGAAGCATAATCGCCGGCACTTTCAGGGGTATAGTCTCCAACAAATACGGAACCAGCATTTTTGATCTTACCCAGTACCTGTACTGGCATCTGAGGTACTGATAATAAGGTGCTCCGGAGCATAGCTGTTGATCAGATCAATGGCCATTTCTTCAGAACTGCAAAAGATCAACTTTGAATTATCAATAGCCTTTGAGGCAATATCCTTTCTAGGAAGATCCGCTAATTGCCGCGCAATCTCCAGCTCAATCTCTTCTAATTTCTTCATTGACCTGCAAACCAATATCACCTGACTGTCTGTTCCATGCTCAGCCTGAGAAAGCAGATCAGCTGCCATAAAACTTGCCGTTGCACTATCATCAGCATATACCAGTAATTCACTTGGGCCTGCCGGAAGATCAATGCCTACTCCAAATTTCATCGCCATTTGCTTCGCTACCGTCACATACTGATTACCGGGTCCAAATATCTTATACACCTGAGGAATCGATTCGGTTCCAAATGTCATGGCCGCTATGGCCTGTATACCACCAACTTTATAAATCTTTTTAATGCCGCAAAGATCGGCCGTATATAACACTGCCGGATGTATGTTCCCTTCCTGATCAGAAGGCGTACACATCACTACTTCTTCGCAACCCGCGATCGCAGCCGGTACCGCTAACATCAAAATGGTTGAAAACAAAGGAGCTGTTCCTCCAGGAATGTATAAACCTACTTTTTCAATGGCTCTTTTCTCCTGCCAACATACTACACCTTTTGTAGATTCAATTTTTACAGGTTCGGTTTTCTGTGAGGCGTGAAACGCCTCTATATTTGATTTGGCCAATTGGATCGCACTTTTAAGCTCTTCACTAAGAGATTCCTTTGCCCTTTCAATAGCCGAAACTTCCACTTGAAGCTGGGCTAAATTTGCCTTATCAAACTTTTCAATATACTTTTTGACTGCACGGTCACCCTCATCGGCAATCTCGTCAAAAATCTCTGCCACCAAAGGCTCAATATCGGCGTAACTCTGTGTGGGTCTCTTTAATATCTCGGCCCAGGTTTCTCTTTTAGGATCAAGTATCTTCTTCATTATACCAAAATTATATGACCATTTTTTCTATAGGTGCTACCAGGATACCTTCGGCGCCAAGTTGCTGCAACTCATCAATAACTTCCCAAAATTTATTCTTTTCGATCACCGTATGTATTGAACTCCAGCCTTCTTCCGCCAAGGGAAGTACCGTAGGACTTCGCATACCCGGTAAGATCGTAATAACCTCCTTAATCTTTGCATTAGGAACGTTCATCAAAATATACTTGTAATTTCGAGCTTTGAGAACTGATTGCAGTCTAAATCGCAACTTGTCCAGGATCTCTTTTTTCTCTGAACTGATCAGAGGAGATGCTGCCAAATACCGCTTCTGATTTGGCGATAACTTCTACTTCCTTTAAGTTGTTCTTAAACAAAGTACTTCCGCTGCTTACGATATCACAAATAGCATCAGCCAGCCCAATATTCGGAGCAATTTCGACAGATCCTGATATTTGATGTAGTTCGGCTTCAATACCCTTTTCCTTTAGAAATAAATTCAGGGTATTCGGATAAGAAGTGGCAATCTTTTTACCATTCAGGTCATTGATACTATTGTATTCGAAATGTTTTTGGTACTGCCAGTGAAACACGACATTTTGAAAACGAAAGTCTTTCCAAGTATCTCTATACTTCCCTCATCTTTTTCAACCAACAGGTTTTCACCTATAATGGCGATATCTACTACGCCATCTATTAAATATTGAGGGATATCACTGTTTCTTAAATAAAGGATCTCCATCGGGAAATTCGAGACAGTTGACTCTTAACTGATCAAGACCATTACTGATCGAAATACCGCATTCTTTAAGTATTTTCAGGGAATCATCATTGAGTCTTCCCGATTTTTGAATTGCTATTTTTAATCTTTCCATTGTTATAATTTTTATGTTCAAGCATCAAAATAGGTCATGAAAAAACCCGCCTGAATGCTCAAACGGGTTCAAATATTTTGACTTTAATCACAACATCTTCAGCTCGCTTGAATGCAAGTATGGATATGATGGTGATGTAAAGCTATTCTTCTCATTTTACTAAAATACCTGACAAATGTAAACATATATTTAAAAAATACATAATGAATGTAAAAATAATTTAGCGATTCTTTTCTGCTGCATGCTTGAATCCCTCGTCCCACCACTGTCTCATTTTCTCCTTTCGAAAAACCAATGTATTGGTTGTAAGTACTGTTGGCGTATAATATAAATTGAGTTTTACATGCTGATGCCGGGCTTCAAGTTTTCCAATAGATATATTATACTTTTCAATATGAATCTGCATATAATTGAAAAGATTTGTGATCAAGCTAAAGGGATTTCTGGATGGCATTCTGTTGAGCTGTGTCACTTCTGTTTCTAAAATAATGGCATCTATTTCAGTCGCTCCCTGACGGATGGCTTCTCTTATGGGAACAAGATTGGCAAATCCGCCATCGGCATATTCATAACTGTTCTTGACCAGTAAGCTCATAAAGGGAACAAAATTACTGGAGGCCCAGATAAAATCCCTGAAATCATCAAATGAATGCGTCCTCAAGATCTTTTAAATTCGACCTGATTTAAGGTTAAATTTGAAACCGTAACCAGTAACTTCTTTTCTGAATCCTTTACAGCCTGTAAGATAGGCATCTTTGACATTCCTTTCAATCATCTCCTTCAAGTGATAACTTTCTCCAAAAGTTTTACTTCCCCTTAAAAAATTTCTTACCGTATTAAAATGATTAATTCCGACGGTAACATGGCCTTTCTATTCTTTATTTTAAAGGGACAGGAACTAAAAATGGTATGCTGATCAACATTAGAATAGATATCTTTTAGCTCCTCAACCTTGCCCAAGGCCAGATGCGTGAGCATTAAACTGCCGGTAGAAGTTCCTACAAAGAGCTTATAATCCTTTTTCTTTTCTTCAATTAAATACTGTGCTATACCTCCTGCAAAAGCCCCTTTACTTCCACCTCCTGAGATGACCAATGCCTTCATTTATTTTGTTTAAGTATCGTTTGATAAATATAAAAAAATTACTTTTGAAAAAATTTTAGCCGAAATCATGTTCATATTTGAAGAAACTACTTTTTTTTTCTTACTTACTTAGCGTTTCATTAACATGCTCAGCAAGAGGGAAGTATCTACGTTTCTGTCAAAATTTAAGCTTCCAGGTATCAGTATTAGGGCCATAGAAGTAACCGATGCAAACACACTTGTGGTTTGCTGGCTCCAAGGGCCGATATGGGCGTATTATCAATGAACAAACTGGAAATTGACTCGATCAGTCATCAAGGCAAATTTCCCGAATTCAGGTCCATAGCTTATAATGGAGAATTTGTATTTCTTTTGAGTATCGAAAACCCTGCATTACTCTATAAAATAGATCCTAAAAAATCATTGGGCCATTATGATCTGGTGTACAAAGAATCTGATCCGAAAATATTTTTCGATTCACTTGCCTTTTTTGATCAAGAAAATGGGATCGCAATGGGTGATCCTACCGAAGATTGTTTGTCTGTCATAAAAACTATAGATGGCGGCAAGACCTGGACCAAAATCTCCTGTAAAGAATTGCCTAAAGTAGTAGATGGCGAAGCTGCATTTGCCGCAAGCAACTCCAATATCGCGATGTATAAAAATAATGTCTGGATGGTCACAGGAGGAGCGAAAGCAAGAGTTTTTAAAAGTAAGGATTATGGTCAAACTGGGAAGTGACTGAAACTCCCATGGTACAAGGAGGAAAAATGACAGGAATCTTTACTGTTGATTTCTATGATGACAAAAATGGTATTATTATGGGCGGGGATTGGGAAGATAAAAAGAATGGAAAAGCCAGTAAAGCCATGACCAATGGATGGTGGTTTGACTTGGAACCTTGTGGCTCCAAATGAGTTTACCGGGCTATATCAGCTGTGTTCAATATTTCCTGGAGAGACGCTCAAAAAATTCTGGCCGTTTCTACAGAAGGTATGTTCTATTCTAAAGATGCCGGCATTTCCTGGGCAACAGATTGAAGCAAAAGGGATTTTATAGCCTTAGATTTATCGATAAACAGACCGCCTGGGTATCTACCTTTGAAGAAATTGCAAAGATCAAATTACTTAACTTATGAAGTATCTAATTACCACAATTTGTGCAACACTTGTGCTCATGTCATGTCAAAACAGCAAATTCGAAAAAGAATTTGAATGTGAAACGCCTACTAGCTACACCCAGACAAAAACCTATAAAGACGTATTAAACCACTTTGAAATTGATGTTCCAAAATATTGGAAATCAGAGCTTATACTATGACGAATATCAATCTGCCTTTGTACTGCTGATACAACTAAATCACTGCGTGAAACCTTTATTACTAGATATTGCCTGGCATCAGGGAGAACTGGTTTTGAATAAAGATTTTGAGGTTCGCGTAGCTCAAAACGCCTCGCAGAACTTAAAACTTATTCCTGTGAAATCGGGTTTTGGAGAGTACCTTGGGCATCCTGCTTATTACCATATAGCCACAGGAAAAAGCGAAGATCTCAGCTGGCATTATCTTGAAATTTATGTACAACACAAAGTAGATGAATACTATACTTTTTACTGCAAAAATCTATGGAAATGAATTTGTAAGTGAAAGAATTTGTGATTCCTTCAGTGTTTTTAATGAAATTTCCTTTCTAGATTAAAATATTAGATCTTCTTTTTCGTTGAATTTATTGATAAGAACTTTCTTCCCTTGTTCTGCTCAACTAATTATTATAATACAACGCTATGAAAAAGAAAATTAGTATTGTAATTAGTTTGGCCTTTTTGTTGTTTGCATTAAACTCGTGTGAACAGGAAGATCAAATTAGTTCCTTTAAGTCGGACAAACATTCGATTTTAGTCGACAAAAACGCAAGCTTACCACTTCAAACAAGATCCGTCACAAAGGAAGAAGTCCAGGAAATAAGTTGCGGAAATCCCATAGAAGTCATCCTTTACGCAGGTCAACATATTGAAGTTGGTAAAATCTCCATTACAAACAGTGAAACAAAACTATTGGTTACTTATGATGTAACCGGTTCAAACTGGTGGCTTTCTGAAACCCACTTATTTGCAGGAAACATTAATGAAGCGCCCTTTACAAACACCGGCAATCCCCAGATAGGTAAATTTGCCTCTCATGGCACAGATGAACTGACGCAACAATATACCCATTGGGTTTCTCTTGATCATATAGATGAACCCATCTCTATCATTGCGCACGCGGTGGTAGTTCAGAAACAAAATGGACAAAAAACTGCAACTGAAACGGCATTTGGTGAGGGATCAACAGAGTTTTCCGGAAATCAGTGGGGCTGGATCATAGATTATACGCTTCAGGATTGTGATGATATGATGAACAGGAAACTGATCAGGAGCTAAGTTTTACTGAAGTCATAACCAATACGAGTAAATCGGATCAAACTGATAATAACGGTTGTATGGATGCCTATGCCTATTCAAGTGCTGAGAATTCAGTATGCTTATTGACGGATTTTGACCATTGGGGATGGACCAATTGGGTCATTCCAAATGACAAGCACTATATGCCTGGTGGTGTCTCCTATAACTACCCTTTATATGCCAGTGCTTTTGAATGCGCTACTGATAATAGTATTTTAATTGGAGAGGTTAATATCAATGTTTCAGGCGGCGCTACCGTGCTTTACGGCAATGTTTCGGTCAGCCTAAGCAAACAAGAACTGAGTATATCAGAGCTTCATATCTATGCCGGAGAAACAATATACCCTTTAGATGATGCAGGAAATAGAACCATCGCTTTTGACACCTTTGACTTAAACCTAAATAGTATGAATGAAAAAACATATACTGTCAATTGGCTCGATTGGTTCGATGAAACAAATTTTATTGTTCATGTAAAAGTCTGTCCGGAAGAAATTTTATAATAAATTGTGTTGAGCATCTTAAAAAAAGATCGTGGTAATAAGGATCTTTTTTTTTATCATTCTGGTTTAGAATATTTATTTTTGATCAAACTTTAGAAGATGCAACACATAATCGATAGATTCCTAAAATATGTGAGTTTTGACTCTCAGTCAAATGCGAACAGTTCAACAACTCCAAGCACTGAAAAGCAATGGGCAATCGCTCGTTATATTACTGACGAATTAAAGCGGATTGGAATGCAGGATATAAGCCTAGATGAAAATGCCTATATCATGGCTACCCTGCCCTCAAATATCGAACATAAAGTACCGACCATCGGGTTTATTTCACATTTTGACACCAGTCCCGATTATACAGCGACCGATGTGAAACCTCAGATCCATAAAAATTATGACGGTCAGGACATTGTTTTGAATAAGGAAGAAAACATTGTATTGTCTCCCTCCTATTTTGAAGATTTATTGCTTTACAAAGGACAAACCCTGATTACTACTGACGGAACTACTTTGTTAGGAGCTGATGACAAAGCGGGTATCACAGAAATTGTGACCGCGATGGAATACCTGATCAAGCATCCCGAGATCAAGCACGGACGCATTCGAATTGGGTTTACCCCCGATGAGGAGATAGGACGTGGTGCCCATAAATTCGATGTTGAGAAATTTGGAGCAGACTGGGCCTATACCATGGATGGCAGTCAGGTTGGTGAATTGGAATATGAAAATTTCAATGCAGCCGGAGCCGTAGTAACGATTCATGGGAAAATAGTTCATCCTGGCTATGCCAAAGGGAAAATGGTCAACTCTCTGCTGATCGCCACAGACTTTATCAAGGCTTTGCCAAGCAATGAAATTCCTCAGGAAACAGAGGGTTATGAAGGGTTTTTTCATCTTTCAGATATGCATGGTTCAGTAGAGAAAACGACTTTGGAATATATCATCAGAGATCACGACATGGAACTGTTTGAGCAAAGGAAAAGCAACATGTTAGAGATTGCTAAAGAAATGAATAAGCAACTCGGCTCAGAGGCTATTGAAGTAGCCATCAAAGACCAGTATTTTAATATGCGTGAAAAAGTAGAACCAGAAATGCACATTGTTGACATTGCGGAAGAGGCGATGAAATTATTGGATATTGAGCCTTTGATTAAAGCCATCAGAGGAGGAACCGATGGATCGCAATTGTCTTATATGGGTTTACCTTGTCCCAATATATTTGCAGGAGGTCATAATTTTCATGGACGCTACGAATATGTGCCTGTGGAATCCATGCTCAAGGCCTCACAGGTAATTGTAAAAATCGCCGAATTAACAGCTCAAAAATACTAAGCGAATAAAATTTCACGGAAAAGTGTTATCTGTTATTATTTATTAAAAATTTTGATAATGATCTCAGTGTCCTATTTTTGCCCCCTTAAATACTATGACTATGACCAACGAGTTTTTGATCTCTCTCACTAAAAAATATGAAAGCCCATTGTATGTCTATGATGCTGAAAAGATTATTTCACAGTACAACAGACTTACAAATGCATTTGCATCAGTTAAAAATTTAAAAATAAACTATGCAGCCAAGGCGCTTTCTAACATAAGTGTGCTAAAAATCTTTAACTCTTTAGAGGCAGGATTGGATACAGTATCTGTGCAGGAAGTTCAATTAGGGCTAAAAGCAGGATTTGAACCAAAGGATATAATTTTTACACCTAACGGAGTTTCTCTTGATGAGATAGAACAGGCCATGAGTCTCGGAGTTCAGATCAACATCGATAACATCTCCATTTTGGAACAATTCGGTCAAAAACACCCTGAGGTTCCGGTTTGCATCAGGATGAATCCTCATGTCATGGCTGGTGGCAATAAAAAGATCTCCGTAGGACATATAGATTCCAAATTTGGCATATCCATTCATCAACTTCCCCATATTCACAGGGTCGTTGAAAATACAGGCATGCTGATTACAGGTGTACATATGCATACGGGTTCTGATATTTATGATATTGACGCCTTTTTAAGGGCTACTGAAATTCTTTTTAATGTAGCAGCTTCATTCGAAAACCTAGAATATATCGATTTTGGAAGTGGTTTTAAAGTGCCTTATAAAGAAGGCGATATACAAACCGATATTGAAGAACTAGGCGAAAAATTATCCAAGAGGTTTAACGAGTTTTGCAAAGAATTCGGTAGGGAACTTACCCTGATGTTTGAACCTGGTAAATTTCTTGTAAGTGAGGCGGGGCAGTTTCTCGCCAATGTCAATGTTGTGAAGCAAACCACATCTACGGTATTTGCAAGTGTTGACAGTGGCTTAAATCATTTGATCCGCCCTATGTTCTATGATTCATATCATCATATTGTCAACATTTCAAATCCTGAAGGAAAGAAAAGGTTTTACACCATTGTTGGCTATATCTGTGAGACCGATACCTTTGGAACCAATCGACAGATCTGTGAGATCAAAGAAGGTGATATTTTGAGTTTTCAGAATGCAGGAGCTTATTGCTATTCAATGGCCTCCAATTACAATTCACGATACAGGCCGGCTGAAGTACTGGTTTATAAGGGTAAAGATTATTTGATCAGAGAACGGGAAACAATTGAAGATATCATCAACAAGCAAGTAGAGGTAAGTATTGAACTATAGTGCTTTTAAATCCTCTTTTAAGGGGTCATTCTAATAAGCCGCTAGACTAAAATCAGTATCTACAATATCCTTTACCTTTTGGTTCAAGGTTTTCATGGAGTTATAATTAGAATGTTCTAATGTGATCACGACAAGTTCCTCATCGGGATATTGCATTAGAGAAGAAGCAAAACCGTTCCATTTTCCATTGTGATAGATCACCTTGTCATTTTCATCCTCTTTGATCCTGAAACCAAAACCATATGGTACCTTCCTTTTGTATTTGGTTTCGCCACGAGTATACATTTGAGCCAGGGTGTTTTCTGAGATGATCTTTCCTGAATTTAATCCCTGAATCCATTTCAACATATCTTCAGTAGTAGAATAAACGTTCTTATCACCAACAATGGCGTCATTGACCGTTCCTCCTATTTTAGCATGCCATCTTCTTCGGTAAATTCTATACCCATCGAGTTGCCCTTCTTTGACCGAATCCAATTCATAGCGATACACAAAGGTGTTTTTCATATGAAGTGGCTTAAAAATCCTATCCTCAACAAATTCACCAAATTCACGATCAGTTACCTTTTCGACTATGGAAGCCAACACAAAATAACCCGTATTGGAATAGTCAAAATTTGCTCCAGGGCTAAAGAAACGCTGAACATCATGCTTACTGATCATATCCATCATTTCTTCGTTAGAAGGTGCATGCTCCTGATCCCATTTATGTTCCGCCAACCAAAAATATTTTGGTAAACCTGAAGTATGGTTCATCAATTGTCTTATGGTCACTTCCTGGTAAGGAAAGTCAGGAAAGAATTTGATCACCTTATCATCAAGGCCCAATTTACCTTCTTCAAATAAAAGCAATATTGCCGCTGCCGTAAACTGCTTAGAAACAGATGCCAGTTGAAATACAGACTGGTCATCTATTTTTGATTTTTGCTTAAAGTCGGCATAACCATAATGGTTTTTAAAAATAACCTTACCCTTTTTAGCGATGATCACACTGCCGTGAAAATCGTATCTTTTGTTGTAACGCTTGAAGAGAGAATCAAGTTTTTGATTCACTTTGAGTGTAGTTTCCTCCGGATAAAAAACCAAAGGTACATCCTTGTTCAAACTTTCTTCTGCAGCAATGGCTCCAAAGTTTTTATCCCTTATGGAGGTTGATACGCTGAAACTGTTTAGAACAAAGAAAATAATAAGTAGGAAATACTTAATATTAACACTCCTTTTCATACAAATTTTGTTACTGTTTTAAAGACGTGGCAAAATATAAAAAATGATTGAAACTGCAAAAATATTAACAAAGGATTCACAGTCTTTTGCTTTTATACTTTGACTTGGAATACAACAATCAGCTCAATGTTTTAGATCAAACCAGATGATAAAAAATATAACCATATCAAACCACGTGCCTTATAAACGAAAAAAAACTCGTTTTATTGAATCAAGCCCCTATTTGCTACCTATACTGACCTACATATGAATTGATTAGTCAATAATTTCTTTTTCCTATGTTTCTAATTTTGTTTGCCCTTGACTTGATCCATTGGTCTATCTGTTCCTCTAAGATCGCCAGAGGAATACAACCCGTTTGCAAAACCATATGATGAAATTCCTTGATGTCAAACTCGTCCCCCAGCGCCTGTTCAGCCCTAGCCCTTAATTCCATGATCTTTAACTGGCCAATTTTATATGACAAGGCCTGTCCTGGATTTGCCATATATCTTTCAATTTCACTAGTGATACTAGCCTTTGACTCCGCTTCATTTTCAAGAGAATACTGAATCGCCTGTTCTCTGGTCCAACCCATGGCGTGTAGGCCGGTATCGACAACCAATCGAATAGCCCTGTGCATTTCTGCACTTAAGTTACCAAAATACTGATAAGGATCTTCATAGAGACCCAATTCCTTACCAAGTGACTCTGCATACAAGGCCCAGCCTTCTCCATAAGCGCTATACCATAATATTTTCCTGAATTTTGGCAATGAATCATTTTCTTGAGTCAGCGCAATTTGGTAATGATGTCCGGGAATGGCCTCATGCAAAAACAAGGATTCATCACTATAAGTGTTATATTGCCCTTGCATCTGGAATAGGAACATAAAAAACACCTGGTCTGTCATCCTTTAAAGAACCCAGATTGTATTCTGCACTGGCAGAAGCCTCCCTGAAAGTTTCTGTTCTTTTTACGATAAACCCGGTTTTAGGCTCCTCTGAGAATAACTCTCTTAATTTTGGCTTCATCCTATTGTGAATCTCGTTAAAATTCTCAATAATCTGTTCTGGATGTTGTAAAAGGCATTAATTGTTTATTTTCCCTGACATGATCAAAGAATGCGATCAGATCTCCCTCAAATCCAACTTCCTGCTTCACCTTTTCCATTTCTGATAAAATTCGGGCTACCTCGTCCAATCCAATCTGGTGTATCTCTTTAGCAGATAAATTTGTGGTTGTATATTTTTTTATCGCAAACTGATAGTACTCCTGTCCATTGGGAATCGCATCGATACCACTGGAATTCCTACCAGCTTTCAAATAATCTGTACTTACGTAATCGTGAAGACTTTTAAATGCAGGTATCAGCCTTTCTTTTAACATGTTGCGATAAGCCTGTTCCAATCTCTCTTTATCCTCTTGGCTAAACGACTTTGGAAAATTCTTGACTGGTGCATAAAACAAATGCTGTTCGATATTTTCGTTAGTCATGGCTTTTAATTGAGGCACCACTCTTAAGGATCAAAGAGCTCGGTAAAATATACCTGATTCTGGCACCTTCTTTCATTCTTTGTTCTGCAGTTTGCAACCAAATCACAAATCCATCAAGCCTTTTCAACCAATTCTCATAGTCCTCAACAGTTTTAAAAGGCTGGGCGCTGGTTCCACTTGCAAATTGACCCATGAGCCAAATTTCTACTCCACATCTGATCAATTGGAAACAACTCTCCTCTGAATTTCAAACGCTCAAATTGATATTGCAATCCCATAATAAAACGGCTTTACTTATAGAATCATCAGCAGAGAGATATTGGTTTTCAATCTTTTCGGCCCTTGGTTTTAAACCTTGTATAAAAAGCGATACTGCTGTCTTTGTATGACTTAGATAAATAATTCGGAAATACCGCATTAAATCTTGCATCACCGGCATCAGTAGCCATTAGGAGGGTCAAGCGCCATGGATCCATCATAATAGTCATCCAAGTAGTTGAGAAAACTCCAATCTTATTTCGGCAGGATTTTGAATATTCGCTTCAGGCTTGTCTTTTTCACAAGCAAGCAAAACAAGCAGCAAACTTACAGCGAACCATATATTAATTTTCATGTTCAGTGATTTAAATATTTCTAAATATAAAAAAAAGAGCCAACATAAGCGTTTTCTTATCCTGGCTCTTTTTTTAGGAAATCAAAAGCAATTTATCGATTTGACTTTTATTCATATTTTGCTGATTTTCCTTTCGGTGATGATTTTTCGATAAAATCTCTTAAGATCATCATTGGCAGATTTTAGATCTTCTTTCCTAAGATACATCATGTGACCGCTTCTGTATCCTTTAAATGACATTCTGTCTTGCAGACTTCCGCTTTGATCCAATTGCCACATGGTATATTTGGCATTAAAATAGGTCGTTGCTCCATCGTAATATCCTGATTGGAACAACACATTCAAATAGGGGTTTTCAGCCATGGCCTTTCGCAAGTCATCACGTGGTATTGTTATTTCTATTATCCCACGGACGAACACCGCCAAACATATTGTATTTGATATCAGTTTTAAAATTCAAATGTTCCCTGATATAATAATTGATCGCCGGTGTAAATGAATGAAGCCAGGAGGTCAATTCTGCGCTGTAATCCGGACCATCTCCTGCAAGGGCTTTATCAAGTCCTAAGTACCTGGAATCCAATCTTCCAATGGTTTGACCTGATGTATCTCGCAACAATTCCTTCCAAAAAAACTGGGTTGGAACATCTAAGTTATTCTGCATGATCGATTTGGTCGAAAGACCTGAATAATAAGACATCCTTTCGGCTACTTTTTCTTTCTCCTGTATGGATAGAGATCCTCCTTTAGCCAAAGCCGGCATCAATTTATTGACGGCATAATCTTCAGATTCGGGTAAAATGTCAAGCAGGTCTTTTTGTTGAAGTGCTGCCGGTAACATCTTATGATACCAAGCTGCCGCTGTAAAATAGGGTAAATTCAAAGCCGATGATATGGCCGGATCAGATTCAAAAAACTTATAGTCAGCAGGCGATACCATAATGACCCCATTTAAATACATCCATTGCCTTTCCTGAAGTTCCAGTGCCAATCCGGAAACTCTGGTTCCTCCATAACTCTCACCAATCAAAAACTTAGGTGATAACCATCTGTTGTGCCTGTTCACAAAGGTATTCAACCAACCTGCCAAATACTTGATATCCGCATTGATCCCAAAAAATGTTTCCTTTTTAACTTCCTTTCCTTCTGCAGAAATTGATTCTTGAATATCCTGTATTAACCGGATTCACATAAACAATGTCAGCAATATCCAGTATCGAATGCTCATTTTCTCTTACGCCATAGGGCTGTTGCGGATAACCTTCCTCATCTATTTTCAAAACCTGAGGTCCGGTATAAGCCACATGCATCCAAACAGAAGCTGAGCCAGGGCCTCCGTTAAAAGAAATGAGCAATGGCCTGTTCGGCCGATGATCCTGCATTACTTCTTTTATAATAGGTATAGTACAAAGTGGCGATCGCCTTTCCATCTTTATCCCATACAGGTTGTGTACCCGTGGTCGCTGTATAGCTTATTTTTTGACCTTTAATAGTCGTTGTATGGTTGGTTATGACAGTTGTATCGGCCGGGATATGAATGTCTTGAGCTGAGACAAACAGACAACCAAGGAAAAAGAGTGAAAACGACAATATGGTATTTCATAAATTTAGATTTGAAATTTAATGTAATGATTAACTTATTCCGGATATTCAATTCGGAGGTGATAAATATTGTTTAGCTTCTTTTTTATCACTTTTTTTATGGTCTGGATCTCCTTGAAAGTGATATCTGAATTCATATATTGTCCATGACTCATCTGGGCATTGATGATCTTTTCAACCAATTCGTCAATCAGCATCGCTGTAGGATCCTTAATACTTTTGGATGCAGCTTCACAGGCATCACACATCATTAAGATAGCTGTTTCCTTTGAGAAAGGAATAGGTCCCGGATAGGTAAAATTTTAGTATCGACCTGATCAGGGGTGATGTCATTCTGTTTTCTGTAAAAATAATAGACCATCGTTGTGCCATGATGGGTTCTGATAAAATCAATGATCCTGTCCGGAAGTCGGTTCTTTTTAGCAATTTCAATACCCTTGAGTACATGGTCAATAATGATACTTGCAGAATCATGAGGTGGTAACTCATTATGCGGATTCACACTGGTCGTTTGATTTTCAATAAAATACATAGGATTTACCATCTTACCTATATCGTGATACAAAGCCCCTGTTCTTACCAGCATGGCATTGGCACCAATTTCGTTGGCTGAGGCCTCGGCAAGATTTGCCACCTGCATAGAATGTTGAAATGTTCCCGGCGCTTTTTCATTGAGCTCTCTGAGCAATTTTGAATTTGTGTTTGACAACTCAAGTAATGAGACATCCGAGACCAGGTTGAAGGTCTTTTCATAAATCAAAATCAGGAACAAAGACAAAAATGACAAGACCCCATTCAAGCGCAAACATCACAAAATATCCCCATTTAAGTTGCTCTGCATTTCCCTCCTGAATGATCGAAAAAGCCAGGTAGGAAAGCATGTAAACCCCTGTGATCTTGATGATGGAAAAGAACAAATTTGCTCTTCGGTGCAATTCGGAAACAGTAAGAATGGTTACAATACCTGCAATGATCTGCAGAAATATAAATTCAAAACTATTGGGTACGATAAACCCAAGGATCATAGACAGTGACTACATGGGCAAACAATCCGAGGCGGGCATCAAAAAACGCCTTGAAAATGATAGGCAAAATAATAACTGGCACCACATAGATATAATTCAACCAATACTTCTGAACCATAGTGACCAAAAATACGATCAAAATAACATTGAAAAAGATAAAGGTAAGCTTGGTATTGTTTTCCCAAATATTCTTTCTATAACGCTGTAAAAACAACATCAGCATGAGCAGTACCAAAGCAACAAGTATCGTATAACCAAATACGATCCAATTATAATTCGACTTGCTCCAAAGTTGGGAATCATATTCACTTTTAAGGGAGATTAAAATTTCGTATTTCTCCCCTTCCACTACATCACCCTTGGCGATAATTCTTTCATTTTCTGTGACAAGCCCCTTGTTTACTGTAATTCCCCTGATCTCCTCATCAATTACCTTTTGAGTGAACTCCTCATCGTAAAAAATATTGGGTTCTAAAATATCAAAAAACAAAGTTGTGAAATTTTGCTCCAATCTTTGATACCTGGTCTTTTCGAAATATTTCTGAATGGCCGGAACCAGCATCTCTGTGGTAAAAAGATTATCAGAAAGAATATCTTCTGCTTCGTTTCCCCTTCTTAAAGTGATGATACTGTTCTTTAAAACTTTTTCGTTATCCGATTTATTGAGAAAACCAGTTTTATACACATTTTCAAGAAACTTAAGCCCAAAGGTCTTAATCCGATTCTTTCCAAGACCGACGGCTGCTGAATCTTCCTGAATCATTAATATTTTAGATAAGATATTGTTGCTCTACTTTTTCATAGACATCTTCTCTGATCGTAAAATATAGCTTTTTATTGGCCTCAATTTCTTCAATTTCATTACTTACGTCCTCATCTGTTTTAAGAATAGCAAAATCAAATGGGGCATATAAATTTTCATATTGCCAGGGCTTACCTTTTTGAATATTATATTTGAATTGTCCGCCTTTCGGGAAAAGATAAACTATGGTCACAGTGATGACTATAAAAAGAATGATTTTGTAGACAAGGGCGTGATTTTGATAATATTTATTCAGTAAATCCTTCATTTCATTCAATTGCGATTTCAAATGTAAAAAATAATACTTCAAAACTGCATTATTTGACCAACTTAAACGAGGCATCTTACAAATTAATGAGACCTAAATAAAAATGACTGCAATTATTCATAGGGCTTTGACTGAAACAGACATGTTGACAATGCTTCTTTCTTTGAGGAAGAGAAGACTAATCTCACTAAAATTATTTACTTTCGCATATAGCCAGTGAATCAAAATTATTGGAAAATATTTTGCCATAAATAGAATAAAAATGAAAGAAGTTGTCATTGTTTCTGCAGTAAGAACACCTATTGGAAGTTTTTTAGGAAGTCTGTCTGAGGTTCCGGCCACCAAATTAGGTGCCGCAGCTATAAAGGCAGCGCTTAAATAATATATCGCTACATCCGTCTAATGGTAGACGAAGTGTTTATGGGAAATGTTGTGCAAGCCGGGGTTGGTCAGGCTCCAGCGAAGCAAGCCGCCCTATTTGCCGGAATACCTGATACTGTGCCTTGTACTACTGTGAATAAAGTATGTGCTTCCGGCATGAAATCAATTGCCTTTGCTGCACAAGCCATTAAATGTGGTGATGCCGATATTGTGGTTGCCGGTGGCATGGAAAATATGAGTATGATTCCGCATTATATGCATGGGCGCAAAGGGTCAAAAATTTGGAAATATCCAAATGGAAGATGGTTTGTTGAAAGATGGCCTTGTGAATGTCTATGATGGAAAACATATGGGTACTTGCGGAGATGCCTGTGCAGAAAAGTATGAGTTCAGCAGAGAAGATCAGGATGCCTTTGCTATTGCATCCTATGAACGGTCGGCCGCTGCCTGGAGTTCGGGAAAATTTGATAATGAAGTAATTCCTGTTGAGATCCCTCAAAGAAGAGGTGAACCATTTACTCAAGGAGGATGAAGAATATAAAAATGTCAAACTGGAAAAGGTGCCTAACTAAGACCTGCCTTTAGCAAAGAAGGAACCGTGACTGCCGCCAATGCCTCTACCCTGAATGATGGGGCCGCAGCTCTTGTGATCATGAGCAGAGATAAAGCAGATGAACTAGGCATAAAACCCTTGGCTGTTATCAACGGTTATGCAGATGCCTCTCAGGAACCTGAATGGTTCACAACGGCTCCTGCCAAAGCATTACCAAAAGCATTGGCACATGCAAATATTAAGCGCAGAAGATGTCGATTTTTATGAATTAAATGAAGCTTTTTCAGTGGTGGGACTCGCCAATATTAAGTTGTTAAATCTGGATCCTTCAAAGGTGAATGTGCACGGAGGAGCTGTATCGCTGGGACATCCTTTGGGATGTTCCGGAGCCCGGATCATTGTGACCCTGATCAATGTGCTAAAACAAAATCAAGGTAAAATAGGTGCCGCCGGAATTTGTAACGGAGGTGGTGGTGCCAGTGCTATGGTGATTAGTTTAGCTTAACCAATTACTATACAAAGTATACTTAATTCGTTTTATGGAATTCGGAATCTGTCATTTAAATTGTATCGCGATCAGAAAAGATCCTTCGGATCAAAGTGAAATGGTTTCTCAACTGTTGTTTGGAGAAACTTTTCAGGTGTGTTACAGAAGATGCGGACTGGATCAAAATCCATATGGATTATGACTTTTATGAGGGATGGGTATTGAAAAAACAAATATCAAACTTAGACGAAGAGACTTATAAAAAGGTATCACTAAATGATCCATATTTTTCTGATGAAATGGTCACTTTTATCACTGACAAAGATCAGCATCCCCAACTCCTGACTTTAGGCGCAGGTTTACCTGAATTTAATAAGGGAGTATTTTACCTGGCAACGGAGCTCTATGCTTTTGATGGAGATGTCATTAACGGGAAACATAAAAAAGTCAAATCTGGTTCATACCGCCTATAAATTTCTGAATGCACCGTTTCTCTGGGGTGGCAGAACTCCTTTTGGAGTAGACTGCTCAGGCTTTACCCAAATGGTTTATAAGATTAATGGTTACCAATTGTTCAGAGACGCACATCAACAGGCCAGCCAGGGAGAAGTATTGAGTTTTATCGAAGAATGTGAGCCTGGTGATCTTGCTTTTTTTGATAATGAAGAAGGTGAGATCATTCATACGGGTATTGTACTAGACAATAATTATATCATACATTGCCACGGTAAAGTGAGAATCGATAGAATTGATTCAAGCGGCATTTATAATGTGGATACAAAAAGACATACCCATAAATTGAGAGTCATGAAACAATTGTTTTAATCAACAACTTTGTTTCAGGTGGCCTTTCCGTCCACATCATAAAAAAAGAGCTATCAATCATGTGACCAATAGCTCTTCTATTAAGATTCAAATTCTTTTATCTCAAAGAATCATACTTTTCTTTCATCATTTTAAACTTATCTTCCATTTCAGTATTTTCATACAAACTCATCAACGTTCTAACAGTATCGATATCATCAGGTCTTAGTTCAAAAGCTTTCTCATAAAATGGAATAACCTCCTTATACAAGTCTGATTGCTTGGCCTTGATCGCATCGTACTTGTCAAAATCATTAAGATTTTTATTCATCTCTTCAACCAATACCTTGTCATCTTCTAAATAAACCGATCCTAAATTGATATAAGCATCCGCATAGTTAGGATCTAAAGCAATACATTTTCTGTAATAATCTTTGGCCTTTTCTTTTTCACCTTGTTCTCCGCTAATTACACCAAGGTTAAAGTATAATGCGGGGTTTTTTGGGTCCAATTCAACCGCTTGACTCATCAGTTTGGCAAATTCATCCTTATTGCCCAATTTAATTTGAAGATTCGCTTCAGTCAATATAAGATTCACATCATCCGGAGCCACTTGCCTTGCGTCTTTAACGGCAGCGATAGCTTTTTCAGTGTCGCCCATCTCAACATGTACAAAGGCAATATTTTTAATAATTGTCGGTTGCTTGGTTTCAGAAGTCTCTGACCCTAGGTTCACTATAGGTACCTGTTTTAACCATTAAGTCCATTTGGGCCTTATTTCCCATATTTTCTCTCTCCCCTGTATCTTTGTTCAGCGCCGTATATTCGGTTGTAATTCCTGTATACCCAAGCTCCTTTAATGCAGTGAAATGATCAAGAGCCATTTCATAGTCCTTATCAAGATAAGCTGCATTAGCTGCATATTCAAGAAAAACAGTATCCTTTGGGCTTAGATTGTAGACCTGAAATAATTCTGTTTTTGCCGCAGAATAATTCTTGTCTTGGTATGACTTTATTCCTTTTGCAGAAATCTCAGTCACCATAGTATTCAATGTAGGTTCTGCCAAAGCAGTATACTTTGATAGACCCTAGTTCTTTTTCTATTTCAAAAAGCGCATTAAAAGATTCGCTGCGGCTCATAATTGGCCTCAGATGGATCCGTTTTTGCCATACCGGCATAAGTTTCTCCTTTTAAATAATAGAACTTGGCTTTGGTTTTGTCGTCAGCACTGCAATCAAGGCTTCAGCTTTACCTACCTCTGCAGCAGCAGTTACATAATCATTCTTCTTTACTGCCTTTTCTGCAGCTTTTAATTTCATCCTTTTGAGCAAATGTCGCCGTACATATAAATAATGCCACCAACAACAAAAATTGATTTTTCATTCTGATTTTTACTTAGATTATATATTGATTTATTTAGCCTGCAAAATTAATCATTTTGCTCATTATTTTCATGACTTTCATCAGTTTTTATTTCATTATCAGGCATTTCCTCAACATCATCGTCTTCACTTTGAACCTTGGCCACAGCCGCAATCGAATCATTTTCTTTGATATTGATCAGTTTTACCCCTTGAGTAGCCCTTCCCATCACTCGCAGATCAGCAACTCCCATTCTGATGGTGATACCTGATTTATTGATGATCATCAAATCATCTTCGTCAGTCACGTTTTTAATGGCAACCAATCCTCCTGTTTTTTCAGTGATATTTATGGTTTTCACACCTTTTCCCCCTCGATTGGTAATTCTATAGTCATCCAATTTTGATCTTTTACCATATCCTTTTTCAGAAACTACTAGAATATCACTGTCATCATCTGCAATAGAAACCATTCCTATGACCTCATCCTTATCATCTCTTAGCGTAATTCCTCGAACTCCGGAGGCATTTCTTCCCATTGGTCTGGTTTTAGCTTCTTCAAATCGAATTGATTTTCCTGATTTGGCAGCGATCATGATCTGGCTATCTCCATTGGTGAGTTTGGCCTCTAATAACTCATCACCTTCCTTAATTGTAATGGCATTGATACCATTTGTTCTTGGTCTTGAATATTGTTCAAGTGATGTTTTTTTGGTTTGACCCTTTTTGGTCACCATCACCACATAGTTACTGTTTACATATTCCTCATCCTTCAAATCCTGGGTTACTAAAAAAGCTTTGACCTTATCATCGTTTTCTATATTTACCAGATTTTGAATGGCCCTTCCTTTTGAAGTTTTATTGCCTTCCGGGATTTCATAAACACGCATCCAGAACACTTTTCCTTTCTGTGTAAAGAAAAGCATGTATTGGTGATTTGTCGCCACAAAAAGATGTTCCAGGAAATCTTCATTTCGTGTCGCAACTCCTTTTTGTCCTCTACCTCCTCTATTTTGTGTTTTGTATTCAGACAGATCTGTTCGCTTGATATAACCCGCATGAGAAATGGTAACCACCACCTGTGAATTCGGGATCATATCCTCAATGTTCAATTCTCCTCCCGCATATTCTATGACTGATCTTCTTTCATCTCCGTACTTCTCCTTGATCTCCAATAACTCCTCCTTGATGATCTCCATTCTTCTAGGTTCATTATCAAGAATATCCTTAAGATCCTCGATCAACTTCATGATATCTTCGTACTCAGCTCTTAATTTATCCTGCTCCAGACCGGTCAATTGTCTTAACCTCATTTCAACGATAGCTTTGGCCTGAATTTCAGTCAACTCAAATCGCTCCATTAATTTTTCTCTGGCCTCGTCAGCATTGCTTGAACGCACGAATCAATTTGATCACCTCATCTATATTGTCACTGGCAATGATCAATCCTTCCAGAATATGGGCCCTTGCCTCAGCTTTTGCCAATTCGAATTTGGTACGTCTGACTACTACCTCATGTCTGTGATTCACAAAATGAACGATCAGGTCCTTAAGATTTAATACCTCAGGTCTTCCATTAACAAGGGCAATATTATTTACACTAAATGAGGTTTGCAGTGCCGTATACTTGTATAATTTATTCAGCACAATATTAGGAATCGCATCTCTTTTTAATACGTAGACCAACCTTCTGCCCTTTCTGCTAGTTTCATCTCTTATAGTGGCTATCCCATCAATTTTATGATCATTGATCAGGTCAACAGTTTTCTTTAAAAGCTCTGAACCATTTACCTGAAAAGGTAATTCAGTCACAATAATACATTCGCGGCCATTCACTTCTTCAAAATTTGCTTTGGCGCGCATCATCACTCTGCCTCTACCCGTTAAAAAAGCCTGTTTTACACCTTCATACCCGTAAATTGTTCCTCCTGTCGGAAAATCAGGAGCTTTGATATGTTGAATTAATTCCTCAATTTCAATATCATTATTCTCTATATAAGCTACGGTTCCATCAACAACTTCACTTAAGTTATGAGGTGCCATATTCGTGGCCATACCCACAGCAATACCAGAAGCTCCGTTAACCAATAAACTTGGTATTCTTGTTGGCAGTACGGTAGGCTCCTGCAAAGTATCATCAAAATTAAGTCTGTGATCAACAGTATCCTTTTCAATGTCGGCAAGCATGTCTTCTGAGATCTTTTTCATCCTCACCTCAGTATAACGCATTGCAGCCGGACTATCACCATCGGGAGAACCGAAATTCCCTTGTCCGTCGACCAACTCATAACGCATACTCCAGTCTTGTGCCATCCTTACCATTGCATCGTATACCGAAGTATCTCCATGAGGGTGGTATTTACCCAAAACCTCTCCTACTACTCTCGCTGATTTCTTGTGAGCACCTGTTGCTTTAATTCCCAATTCATGCATTCCAAATAATACCCTCCTGTGAACAGGTTTTAAGCCGTCCCTGACATCGGGTAAGGCTCTAGAAACAATTACCGACATTGAATAATCAATGTACGCAGATTTCATTTCCTCCTCAATATTAATTGGAATTATTTTGTCGTGTTCCGCCATTTTATCTAACCGTTTTTAATCGTTTTTTTTAGCTGGAGCAATATACAATTATTCCCTTTTTTATAAAGGGCTCTGCCCAATTTTATTGAGATTAGTTATTAACAACAAGGCCCAATTATTTGACTGAATTTTAGTAACTTAGTATCATGTTATAAGTTGCTAATAACTTTTGTAAGGAATAAGTTAAAAATTCTACTAAATTTACATCATAAACAACAAGCATATGGACGATAATTTTTCACCAAAAGTAAAGGATGTAATTGCCTATAGTAAGGAAGAAGCTCTGAGATTGGGGCATGATTTTATAGGTACTGAACACTTGATGCTTGGTATTTTACGAAAAGGAAAAGGTGAAGCCTATGATATATTGAACACCTTCGAGCTGAATTTTTCAGCCTTAAGGAAGAAAATAGAATTACTTCATGAGAGCCGGCGCTGCTGCTGCTGAGGTAAATGACAAAAAAAGTCTGCACCTCACCAAGCAAGCTGAAAAAGCTTTAAAAACAACCTTTCTGGAAGCCAAACTATATAAAAGTGATGCCATCAGCACGGCACATTTACTACTGTGTATTTTAAGAAACGAAAATGACCCTACGACCAAGGTCTTACATAATTTTGACGTCTTCTATGAAGATGTAAAAGAAGTGTTTCAGGAACTGTTTACAGGATCTAAAGAAGATGATATTACAGAGAGCCCTGTTGCAGAAACACCTCCGGAAGATTTTAATGACCCCCAAAAAAATCCTTATCAAGGATCAAAGGGCAAGGTTGTGAAAAAATCTAAAACACCGGTTCTGGATAATTTTGGAAGAGACCTCACTTTAATGGCGGAAGCGGCAAGTTGGATCCCGTTGTGGGCAGAAAACAGGAAATCGAAAGAATTTCTCAGATCCTGAGTCGAAGAAAAAAGAACAATCCAATTTTAATTGGAGAACCGGGTGTTGGTAAATCTGCGATCGCAGAAGGACTTGCGCTAAGAATCATTCAGAAGAAAGTATCTAGAATTTTATTCAATAAACGTATCGTATCTCTGGATTTGGCAAGTCTTGTTGCAGGAACAAAATACAGAGGGCAGTTTGAAGAACGTATGAAAGCGTTGATGAATGAATTGGAAAAAAACGATGATATCATCCTGTTCATTGATGAGATTCACACTATTGTTGGTGCCGGTGGGGCCACTGGTTCTCTCGATGCTTCAAACATGTTCAAACCAGCTCTTGCAAGAGGTGAAATTCAATGTATTGGTGCCACTACTTTGGATGAATTCAGACAGAACATAGAAAAAGACGGTGCTCTTGAACGACGTTTTCAAAAAGTAATGGTAGAACCTACCAGTGTGGAAGAAACCATTCAGATATTAGAGAATATCAAGAATAAATACGAAGATCATCACAACGTGGTATTTACTCCTGAAGCCATCAAGGCCTGCGTCACACTTACCAACAGGTATATGACTGACAGATACCTTCCAGACAAGGCTATTGATGCACTTGACGAGGCCGGTTCAAGGATACATATTACCAATATTGTTGTTCCTAAAACTGTTTTGGAACTCGAAAAGAAACTTGAAGAAATTCGGGAGCATAAAAATGATGTGGTGAAAAGCCAGAAATATGAGGAAGCAGCCAAGCTGCGTGACGATGAGAAACGCACGAAAAGGAACTTGGAAACGGCCCAGGTCGACTGGGAAGAACATTCTAAACTTCATAAAGAAACCGTTACAGAAGACAATGTGGCAGAAGTAGTGAGTATGATGACAGGTATTCCTGTAAACAGAATCGCAGAAGCAGAAAGTAAGCGTCTCAAAGAATTGCCCATGCTGATCAAAGGAAAAGTCATTGGTCAGGATGAAGCAGTGAGTAAAGTGGTCAAAGCGATTCAAAGAAACAGGGTTGGATTAAAAGATCCAAACAAGCCGATTGGCTCATTTATTTTCCTTGGGCAAACAGGAGTTGGAAAAACACAATTGGCCAAAGTACTGGCCCGTCAATTATTTGATTCACCTGATGCACTTGTAAGAATTGATATGAGTGAATATATGGAGAAATTTGCGATCTCAAGATTGATTGGTGCTCCTCCGGGTTATGTAGGTTACGAAGAAGGCGGACAGCTTACAGAAAAAATAAGACGTAAGCCTTACGCTGTGGTGTTGCTTGATGAAATAGAAAAAGCACATCCGGATGTATTCAATATGCTGTTGCAGATCTTAGATGATGGATATATCACTGATAGTTTGGGAAGAAAAATTGATTTCAGACATACGATCATCATCATGACTTCGAACATCGGCTCCAGACAATTAAAAGATTTCGGTCAGGGCGTTGGCTTTGGAACCGCATCGAAAAAAGACCAGAGAGATGCCAATGCTAAAAGTGTGATCGAAAATGCTTTAAAAAAGAGTTTTGCACCTGAATTTCTGAACAGAATAGATGATGTGATCATTTTTAACGCATTGGAAAGAAAAGATATTCATGCCATTATCGATATAGAATTAGAAAAACTATTGTCACGAATTTCAGGGCTTGGATATCAACTGAAACTGAGCGATGCTGCCAAAGATTATATTGTCGATAAAGGTTTTGACAGACAATATGGGGCCCGTCCTCTTAAAAGAGCCATTCAGAAATACATTGAGGATGCTCTTGCAGAAGAGATCGTCAATGCCAACTTGAATGAAAATGACACGATTTTTATGGACCTCGATAAAGAACGCAACGAGCTTAAGATAAAAATCGATAAGACAAAAGAATCCAATTAAAAAAAGGTGGCTCAGGCCACCTTTTTTTATGCATGTAAATATTATTTAGGACAAGTTTTCTTTTAAATCCTTGACCGTAGATTTAACCTTTCTCAATCGCAGAGATAAGGCAATGTTTGCAACACCCAACAAGAGCAGGGTAAAAGCAAGTGTATATACCAGATAACTGGCTCCTATTAAAGGGTTGATAATCGACATCATCGCAAAAATCACGATTAAAATTCCAAAAAAGAGAATCCATCCCCAGCCCTCATCACCAGAACTTTTGACTTTAAAAGAAACAGAGATCATATTAAATCCTCTGAATAATAGCCAAAAACCTATAAACATAGAGAAGAGCAAGACTGTTAACCCAGGATACTTCAGCAATATAAAACCAATAATAATATCGAATACACCGCCGGCTAAGTAAAGACCGAAATTATCAATATCGTCTTTATTAGTTAGTGCAAAAAAGACACTAAAAAGACCACTTACAAAAATCAGGGCACTAAATAAACTTGCTAGACCTATAAAACTTTCTACTGGTGTAGAAAACATCCAATAAGCACTGATAAGAAGTAAAATACCCATGATTAAAAAGACCCACCAATTTTTGACGGTTCCGGTTACTGCAGAAATAAGATTTGACATAATTAATTAAATTTAAGGTTTGTTAAAGTAAACTTACTACATATGAATTTCTTAAAAAAATATAAATAAAAAAAGTAACAGTTTTTCCCTCTTTAGAATACGCTTTATCACATCATGAAAACTCAATTAGCTTACTTCGATTTATCAATCTATTTGAACAAAACCATGTCAAATTCATCAAGTTTTCATTTACAGTACCGCATTTTCTTAAAAAAATTGTATTATTCTTTAACAATTAAAAAAAGTACTATATATTTGCTGCATCATGCAAAAAATAGTTGACATAAATACTTCATTTCGCCGTCATACCTTGACCGCTACGTTCACTATTACGACCCTATAGGGGTTGTCATGCTTATATATCTACGCCGTATAAGATATGATTTACAAGAAGTAAATTAAGGATCTTAAAACATTAAAAAAATACATTTTTTAGCCTATAAAATCAATACAATGATCGTATCAAAATTTGGCGGAACTTCAGTCGGTTCTGCCGAAAACATAAAAAAAGTTATTCAGATAATTCAGCAAAAGGATGAACAAACGACGGTTGTTGTTTCAGCTTTAGGAGGTGTTACCAATTTATTGATCAAGGCTGCTGCACTTGCCTTAGAGAATGCAGCTGGTTATCGAGGAGATCGTAGATCAGATAGAGCAAAGACATTTTGAAACCATTGAAGGCTTATTGAACCATGACAACCAAACGGTTTCGAAGGCTGAAGTGGCAAAACAGCTCAACAAACTTAAAGAGATCTTACATGGTGTAGCCCTGCTGAATGATCTTTCCAGATAAAACTTCGGCCAGAATTGTCGGATTAGGAGAAGATGCTTTCCTCTTTTATCATTTATCAGGCCATGCTGCAGGAACATATCAAGGCTGAAATTATTGACAGTCAGAGAACTTATTAAAACAAATAGCGAATTTTTAAATGCTCAAGTAAATTTTTCGAAAACCAATAGCCTTATTAATAAGAACAGTTAAACGATCCGGAAGTCAAGGTATTTCCTACTTCCCGGGTTTATTGCTTCTAATGACAAAAACGAAACGACGACCCTTGGACGTGGTGGTTCAGATTATACTGCCGCTATATTGCCAATGCCTTGTCCGCCAGCTTTTTGGAAATATGGACCGATGTAAGTGGCATGTACACTGCAAATCCAAAACTGGTAAGACAAGCTTATCCCATTGAGGAGATCTCATATCAGGAAGCCATGGAACTGTCTCATTTTGGTGCCAAGGTGCTGTATCCTCCTACCATTCAACCTGCACTTGACAAGAAAATTCCAATTTTGATTAAAAACACTCTGGCCGCTGAAGATAAAGGAACCTTGATTACCGAAAAATTTTGGTTTCAGGATCAATTGTCAAAGGGATCAGCCATATTGAAGACATCGCCTTATTGACGCTGGAAGGAAATGGAATGGTGGGTGTCCCGGGAATCTCTAAGCGATTGTTTGGTGCTTTAGCTGAAAATAATATCAATGTTAAATTCATTACACAGGCTTCGAGTGAACATTCTATTTGTATTGCGATCGATATTGAGGAAAGTATCTTAGCTAAGGAAGCAATAGATAAAGAATTTGAATATGAGATTCTTCAACATAAGGTAAATCCCCTGATTATTGAAGAAGATCTCGCCATCATTGCACTTGTTGGTGACAATATGAAGTCTCATCAGGGCATAAGTGGTAAAATGTTTTCAGAACTCGGAACCAACAATGTGAATATCAGGGCCATTGCCCAGGGCTCAACTGAAAAGAATATCTCTGCTGTGATCAGAAAGAATGATGTAAAAAAAGCACTGAACACCCTGCACGCTGCTTTTTTTGAAGATCAGATCAAGCAGATCAACCTTTTTATTGTCGGGATTGGAAATGTTGGTGGGAAATTATTGGATCAAATCAACTCACAATTAAGTTATCTACTGGATCACAAGCACTTGCAGCTGAGAGTTGTTGCTATTAGCCAATTCCAGAAAAATGCTTTTTGAAGCGGAAGGTATTGATCTTGACAATTGGCAGGAACAGCCTTGGATGGAAATGGCATAGTCTCGGATATGGAAATTTTATGGACACTATGAAAGCCCTGAACCTGCGGAACAGTGTCTTTGTTGATAATACAGCCAATGACAAGGTACCTGACCTCTATGCTGAATGTCTTAAAAATAGCATTAGCGTTGTGGCCTGTAACAAAATTGCTTGTTCATCAAATTATGACAACTACAAACAACTCAAGTATTTATCCAGAAAATACAATGCACCCTTTTTGTTTGAGACCAATGTAGGTGCAGGACTACCCATCATAGACACACTGAAAAATCTTATTTCCTCGGGTGATGAGATCACCGAAATTCAAGCTGTTTTATCGGGGAGTTTGAATTTTGTATTCAATCATTTCGATGCTGAACATGCTTTCTTCGATGTTGTGCAGCAGGCAGGCATTGAAGGATATACTGAACCCGACCCAAGAATAGATCTTAGCGGGGTTGACGTGATGAGAAAAATATTGATCCTGATGAGGGAAAGCGGTAAACCATGTGAATTGGAGGATATCACTAATGACTCCTTTTTACCTAAGGCTTCTTTGGAAGCCAAATCGGTACCCGAGTTTATGGAAACCTTAAAAACAGAAGCTGATCATTTTGAAAACTTTAAGGCAAAAAGCTGAGAATGAAGGATGCAGGTTAAAATATGTAGCCTCTTTTAAAAACGGAAGCGCTAAAGTGGGTCTGCAGCATATCCCAAAGGATCATCCCTTTTACAATCTGGATGGGAAGGACAATATTGTGTTGTTCTATACCAATCGATACAAGGACCAACCGCTCATCATAAAAGGCGCGGGCGCCGGAGCTGAGGTAACTGCTTCAGGGATCTTTGGAGATATTATTCGCACCGGGAATAAATAAGCTTTGACATGGAACTACAAGAAATAGAAATATTCGCCCCGGCAACCATAGCTAATATTTCCTGCGGGTTTGATGTTATGGGATGTTGTCTGGATTCAATTGGAGACACCATGATCCTGAGAAAAACAAGTGACAAAGGTGTTCGGATCAGCAAGATTGTTGGGGAAGAACTCCCGATGGAACCTGAAAAAAATGTAGCAAGTGTGGCCATCATGGCCATGCTAAAAGCTTGTAAGGTGCAGCCTGACTTTGGATTTGATATTGAAATTCATAAAAATATCAAAGCCCGGAAGTGGTATTGGCAGCAGTGCAGCTAGTGCAGCCGGTGCTGTTTTTGCCGCTAATGAACTAATGGCTAAGCCTTTTTCGAATCATGAATTGATTCCCTTTGCGGCTGAAGGCGAACGTGTTGCCTGCGGTTCACCTATAGCCGACAATGTAGCTCCTGCCCTGCTTGGGAGGTTTTACTCTTGGTTAAAGATAACAGACCCGATAAAAGTTATTGAATTCCTTCTATAAATGGGCTTATATGCCACGATCATTCATCCGCAGATCGAGATCAAAACCTCTCTTTCAAGAGATATTTTACCTCAAAATGTCAGTTTAAAAAATGCCGTCAAACAATGGGCCAATGTAGGCTCCTTGGTACATGCACTTCACACAAATGATCATAATTGTTTGCAGATTCGCTAAAAGATTATATCGTAGAACCCCATCGTTCAAAATTGATTCCCAGATTTGATGAAGTCATTAAAAGCGCTGTAAATGCCGGGGCCTTAGGTGGAGGTATATCAGGATCAGGACCTTCTATTTTTACATTTAGTAAAGATAGTCAAACTGCTGAAAATGTGAGTATAGCAATAAATGAATGTTTATAATAAAACACATATTCCTTATCATGTGTATACCTCAAAAATTAATGAAACAGGGAGTTAAAATATTAAAGAGATCAATAATGCAATTCTATAGTTTAAACCAACAATCACCGAAGGTTAGTTTTAAGGAAGCCGTCATCAGAGGAATTGCCCCTGACAAAGGATTGTATTTTCCGTCTGCTATTAGCCCAATCAATAAAGAAGTTTTTGAACATATCGATTCATATACTAAACCAGGACATCGCTTTTGAGATGATCAGACAATTTGTTGGAGATGATATTCCCGATCTTGACCTGAAAGAAATCATTCAAGACACCTTTGTTTTGATTTTCCTTTGGTTGAAATCGAAAAAGATATTTTCAGTCTTGAGCTTTTTCATGGCCCAACTATGGCTTTTAAAGATGTTGGAGGTAGGTTTATGGCCAGATGCCTCTCTTATTTTAATAAAGAAAAAAACAAATGAAGTAACAGTTTTGGTTGCTACTTCAGGCGATACAGGAGGGGCTGTGGCCAGCGGATTTCTTGGTGTAAAGGGTGTCAATGTGGTGATCTTATATCCGAGCGGAAAAGTAAGTGAGGTTCAGGAAAAACAACTTACCACTCTAGGGCAAAATATAAAGGCCCTTGAAGTTGACGGTACCTTTGACGATTGTCAGGCCATGGTCAAAAAAGCCTTTATGGATAAGAATATTACCGATCATATACAACTTACCTCTGCCAATTCGATCAATGTAGCCAGATGGCTGCCGCAAATGTTCTATTTTGCTTTTGCCTATAAACAATTAAAAGATCGTTCTAAACAACTTGTCTTTTCAACACCAAGTGGAAATTTTGGAAATATCTGTGCCGGATTTATGGCCCAGCAGCTGGGCTTACCCGTAAGTCATTTTATCGCTGCCACCAATGCCAACAAAGTAGTCCCCAATTTTATGGAAAGTGGCCATTACGAACCACTTCAATCAGTGGCTACCATTTCTAACGCAATGGATGTGGGTGATCCCAGTAATTTTATTCGGATTCGCGAAATTTTTAAAGATAATTTTAAGCTGATCCAAAAAAATCTTTCTTCGTATTCATTTTCAGATTATCAAACCCGAGAAGCCATGAAGGAAGTGTATGCCGAAACAGGCTATATATGGACCCTCATGGAGCCGTAGGTTATCTGGGACTAAAACAATATTTACAATGAGCAACATAAAGCCCAAGGTATTTTTCTTGAAACCGCTCACCCTGTAAAATTTCTTGATGTAGTTGAGCCAGTCATCAAAAAAATATCCCATTTCCATCGCAGATCAAAGAAATCATGGACAGAAAAAAAGTGGCTTCTTTTATCAGTACCTATGATGAGTTAAAAGAGTTTCTATTGAAATAGATTAACTTGAAAAAGTTCTGGCAATTCTAAAATAAAGTCCTCAATTTATTCAAGCTAAAATTTTTTAATAAAACCCAGTGATTCAGATGCTAATGATAAATCCCACATCTCTTTTGTGCAAAGCGGTTTCCATTCTAGATTAGATATGATATTTTCGGTCTAATTTATGCAGTATCTTTAGCTTTCTATTCAATTCTATGAAAAACATTAAATATGTATGTTTCCTTTTCTGTGCGCTGCTGTCATTGACCGCTGTTGCCCAGTCCATCGAACGCAATGATAGTTTGAGAGGCACTATTACAAAAGAAAGGGCCTGGTGGGATCTGTTACATTACGATATTGAGGTGACTGTCGACATAGATAATAAGTCCATTTCGGGAAAAAATACCATCAGGTACCGTGTGATCAACAGCGCTTCTGAGCTCCAAATTGATCTTCAGGCACCCATGAATATCACGAGCATCAGACAAGAGGGCGAAGCTCTAATCTATAGAAAAGAATTTTCAGCCTATTTTATACAAATTGAACAAGACCCAGGAACCGGGAAGTATACATGAAATAAGTATAGCTATTTGAAGGCATTCCTGTTGAATCTTCTAACCCTCCCTGGGATGGCGGTTTTGTCTGGAAAAAAGATAAAAATCAAAAACCCTTTTTAGCCAATGCAAATCAATTGTTGGGTTCAAGCTCCTGGCTTCCTTCTAAAGACATTCCTTATGATGAGCCTGACCAAGGTATGCAAATAAGCATATCAGCACCTGCTTCATCTTGTAAGTGTCTCAAATGGCAGGTTGATTGAGTCATAATGCCAATACCGACAACAGCTATTATACTGGAAAGTCATCAATCCTATTAATGGCTATGGCATCAATATGAATATCGGGGATTATGTACATTTTAAAGAAACATATGCCGGGGAAAATGGGCCTTTGGATCTTGATTATTACGTACTTAGCTATAATCTGGAAAAAGCAAAGAAACAATTTAAACAAGTTCCTAAAATGCTGGAAGCCTTTGAATACTGGTTTGGTCCCTATCCCTTTTTATGAAGACGGTTATAAATTGGTTGAAGTACCTTATCTGGGAATGGAGCATCAAAGCTCTGTCACCTATGGTAACGGTTATGAAAATGGCTATTTAGGAGGTGATTTGAGTTTACCGGGTGAAGGCTTAAAGTTTGATTTTATCATTATCCATGAATCAGGTCACGAATGGTTTGCCAACAGTCTGACAAATTATGATGTGGCTGATATGTGGATCCATGAAGGCTTTACGACCTATAGTGAAGTACTGTATTTAGAGTACCATTTTGGCACAGCCATCTGGAAACAAATACTTGATTGGTCTTAGGGAAAATATCACAAACAGAACCCCGGTCACTAGGTGTATATGAGGTCAATGAGCGAAGGCTCAGTTGATATGTATTTCAAGGGGGCTGCTATGATCCATACCTTAAGACAAGTTATCAATAATGATGATCAATTCAGGGACCTTCTTAGAGGAATCAACAAGACTTTTTATCATCAAACCCTCAGCAGTCAACAATTGGAAAATTATATCATTGAGCAAACCTCCCTGGATCTGAAAGGATTTTTTGATCAGTACTTGAGAACTACTAAAGGTGCCTGCAATTCAATACAAAAATAAAAACGGCATCTTCAGGTATCGTTATAAAAATACGGTCAATGGCTTTACGATTCCTGTGAGATTCTTTGTGGATGACAAGGAAGTTATGGCTTACATCCATCCAGAAGAATGGCAAAAACTAAATCTGCCCTCAGAAAATTCAAAGATTCGGATCGATGAGAATTTTTATATTGATTTCTTAAAAAAATAAGCTCATTCTTATTCTTCTGCATCGAGATTTGGTAATTGGAACTTGTCAAATATACTTGGCTCTGCCATCATCTTTTCTATGTCCTCTGATTTTCTGGGAGCCAAGGCCGAATAATTTACAGGTCCATTTTTTGTCACCAACACGTCGTCTTCAATTCGAACCGCAATCCCCCACCACTTCTTATCGCATTTACTTCCTTCAGGAATATAAATTCCAGGTTCAACCGTAAGGATCATATTCTCCTTAAAAGTCCCTCTGTTATTTAGATCATGTACATCCAGCCCTATATGATGTGATGTTCCATGAGGAAAATATGTACGTCCCTGATCCAAGGAATCAGTGATCCCCAATTCCAATAATCCTTTATAGATCACATCTCTTGCGCACACTATCTATTTTTTTATAATCATTCCCGATCACCATGGCGGCGATTCCCGCTTCCTGTGCTTCATACACAAGATCATAAATGATCTTCTGCTCTTTGCTGAATTTACCGTTTGCCGGAATGGTTCTTGTTACATCGGCCGTATATCCCCGATATTCGGCCCCCAGATCCATCAAAATCAAGTTCATTTCCAACATTCAATTTATTATTGTCAACATAGTGTAAAACACAACCATTGTTTCCGGCCCCGACTATAGAGGGGTAACCTTCATACTCTGAACCGTATTTTTTAAACACCATTTCATGGATGCCCTGGGTTTCTGACTCAGACATTCCCGGATGCATGGCTTTCATTACCTCAATTTGCCCAACACATGAAATTTCAACCGCCTTTTTAATCAGCTTCAATTCTTCCTCAGATTTGATCTCTCGAAGCCCTGCCATAAGGTACGGAGTGATTTGGTATCCACAATCGATTCAGCTCGCACCAGATTCAGCGTCAATTTTCTTTTGCTGCAGGCATAGGAATACTGTTGATACTTGATTTAAATTGTTCTATGAGTGCATATAAATTAGGTTGTTCACGTCCCTTTTTTCTAATATCATTTTCAAATTCCTTAAACAGGATCTTGTCAAATTTTGAAAAATCTATGGGCTCATCAATAAAAGACTTCCCGCCATACACATTTGAAAAACCAAGTAGCTCCTTTGCTCCTTTTACTCCAGTTCCTTCTCCATTATATATTTTATATCGCTCTCCCCTTTCATACACATAAAGGGTTTCATTAAAGATTTTCCGTCTTGCTGTTGTTTCTCTGAAAAAATAACCAGTACAGAATGTGGTTCTTTCAAACCTGTTAAATAATAAAAATTGGGATCCTGATGGTATACAAAATCAACATCATTTGCCCTGTTTCTGATCGCATTGGAAAAAAATACAGCAACACTATTCTCAGGCATGGATGCCCTAAGGGCTTCTCTTCTTGATTTATGGAAATCTGCAGACAAATAATCGGTTGGCACATTGTTTTGTGCCAGAATATTATTTACTAAAAAAAGCAGCACAAAACTTAGGGAGAATTTGGTATTCATAAGGTTGTATTTTAATTTAGAAAGATATAAAAAATTAATGCAAGCAAAGTGCATTCGAATATCGTGGAAAAATAATTCACCTTCCATAGCATATTTTATAAATTAGCATAAATTTATAGATCATGAAAAATACAGCACTTACACATATTCACGAATCGTTAGGGGCAAAAATGGTGCCCTTTGCAGGTTATCTATATGCCCGTTCAATACGAAGGCATCAATGCAGAACATGAAACTGTTAGAAGCGGAGTTGGGGTTTTTGACGTTTCACATATGGGAGAATTTTTGATTGAAGGTGAACATGCTTTAGAGTTAATTCAAAGAATAAGTTCTAACGATGCCTCAAAACTTCAGGTGGAAGATGCTCAATATAGTTGCATGCCTAATGATACAGGCGGTATTGTTGATGACCTGATTGTTTACAGGGTGAAAGAACACACCTATTTGCTGGTTGTCAATGCCTCCAACATAGATAAAGACTGGGATTGGATCAGTAAGCACAACAGCAACAATGCTGAGATGAAAAATATCTCAGATAATTATTCATTGTTGGCCATTCAAGGACCTAAAGCAGTTGATGCCATGCAATCTTTAACTTCTGTTGACCTATGTGAAATTCCTTTTTACAAATTTAAAGTGGCTGATTTTGCCGGGATAGATCATGTGATCATTTCCGCTACGGGCTATACGGGAAGTGGCGGTTTTGAGATCTATTGTAAAAATAGTGAAGTGGAGCAAGTGTGGAACAAGGTATTTGAAGCAGGAGCAGCTTATGGTATCAAACCCATAGGACTGGCCGCCAGAGATACTTTAAGACTCGAAATGGGTTATTGTCTATATGGAAATGATATCGATGATACCACCTCTCCTATTGAAGCCGGTTTGGGATGGATCACAAAATTTACCAAAGATTTTGTGAATTCTAAAGCGCTTTTAAAACAAAAGGAAGAAGGTGTCAGCCGAAGATTAAGAGCCTTTGAATTACAAACCAAAGGAATCCCAAGACAAGGTTATGATATTGTAGATGAAGCTGGTAACAAGATCGGAGTTGTAACTTCAGGTACCATGAGCCCTAGTTTAAAAAAAGGAATTGGTATGGGTTATGTCAATACAGGTCATACAAAATTTGGGAGTCAAATTTTTATTCAGGTTCGAAACAAAGCACTTCCTGCTGTTATCGTGAAGTTACCTTTTTATAAGGGTTAAGTAAGGTTAAGGACTAAGGATTAAGGACTAAGGACTAAGGACTACAGGACTAAGGACTAAGGACTAAGGACTAAGGAAAATATTATGTATGATTGATAGCTCAAAATATAAATCGTTGTCGTTTATTGACAAACGTCGTATTCATGTCTTGATGATATCGATTTTGAGTTTGGTATTCATTCCTCCTTTTCTGAGTGATATTCCAAATATTATTGATCATTTTATAAAACTTGATTTCTTAATCATTGTCATCGCCTGTTTTTTGATTATTCGTAAGTTTAAAACTTCGAGATATATTGGTTATGTCACTTTTCTGCTGATCATTATTGATGCCTTTTTAAAAAGCGACGTCCTGAATTACGTGGCCCAAATCGGTATCTCGTATTTGATCATACATGCTTTTATAATGGTATTAAGAGAAGCCATGTCCTTGCAAGGAGATACCCAAAACCTTATTCTGGTCTCTATCACAGGCTATTTGATCATAGGTTTGTTAGGAGGATTTTTGGCGGCAGGATTGAATATATGTTTCCTGAATCATATTACCATTCAACGGGAATGGTATTGAATCTGTATAATTATATCTATTATAGTTTTGTGACCATGACCACACTGGGTTATGGAGATATTATCCCATAACTGAAAAATCTCAGGCACTTGCACTTGATGCTCGTTATTTCAGGACAACTATTTTTAAGTGTCATCATCGCCATCAACATTGCTAAGTTCATGCAGAAGAAAGTGAATCTGAGGGCATCGGAGGTGAGGGTGTCGGCACGTGAAGGGTATCGGCGCGTGAAGGGTTCACTTCCGAGGGGGTGAGATCCGAGGGGGTGAGATCAACACTATTCAATATTAAGATGAAAATTCGGATCGAACTGTTCGGGGTTCTTTCCTTTTACATCCTTAAAGTAATTGTGGAAATATTCAAAATCAACTTTTTGATTTCCAGTTACATAATAAGGTTCGTTTATTAATATTTTTTTGTTTTCAAAATCTAATGTCGCCATGACAACAGGCACCTTTGCTCCTAAGGCTACATGGTAAAAGCCTGTCTTCCATTTAGATACTTTTTTCCTTGTCCCTTCAGGAGATATGGCAAAAATAAATTTATCTTTTTCATTGAAAATATCAATAATGGACTGCACCATATTTTTGCTTGCAGATCTGTTGACCGGAGTTCCGCCCATGGCTCTAAAAATAAAACCAAAAGGAGGTTTGAAGAGGGTATGCTTTCCAATAAAATTAATCTCTTTACCCTTGGCAAACTTAGATAAAATAGCGATTGGAAAATCCCAATTTGAGGTATGTGGAGCTGCGATGATGATATATTTATCAATATGAGATGGGAAATCGTTGGGAACTTTCCAACCTAGAAGATTGAACAATATAAATTTAGAAATTCTTTGCATACCAATAATTTTGGGTTATTTTTTCGTAATATCGTAATTAATTCTAATATACGATTTATATGAAATATTTTCTCTTCTTTATTGTTGCAATCATTTCTATAACAATAGGTTACAGTCAAAAGAACAAAACCAAAACAGGCCCTGTTTTTGACGATTTTGGAGCCGTTTTCACCATTGATGATGCTGACCTTTTACTCGATTCTGACAAAAATTACAAAGTGATTTTTGATGTATATACTGATGACAAAAAACCTGAGAATATGAATCCTTTGATCAATACAGTAGCCAGGTTTATGAATATGCATGCTCAAAATGGTTTACCGGAAGACCAAATGGATATCGTAGTTGTGCTCCATGGAGCGGCTTTAAAAAATGCACTTACAGAAAAGGCTTTTAAAAAAGAGTTTAAAACAAAACATCCTAATGCCAAATTGATAGCGCCCTGGTCGAAAAAGATGTGAAAATCTATGTCTGTGGTCAATCGATGAAGAGCAGAGGGTATGAGGCCAAAGATATTTCAGAGGATGTGAAGATTTCTCTTTCAGCCTTGACTGCCTTGGTAAAATACCAATCAGAGGGGTATCAAATCATTAATTTCAATTAATATCTATGTCAGATTCTGTGTTATACGTCATCATTATTGCCATTATCATCGTTGCCATAGTGCTTACCTATATCTTTAGCAAACTGAAATTTGACAAAACAGTTTCAACCTTAGAGGAAAGAATTGCCTCTATGGGGAATGAAAAGGAAGAAAAAGATCAGGAACTTGTCTTACATGGATCAAAAAATTGAAGGCCTACGATCAGAAATTCAACAGTTGCAAATGGATCTGGTGAAAAAGGAGGCTGCCCTGGAACATGCTGATGAAAAATTAAAAGGTCAACAAGAAGATGTTGCCAAACTGCAGGAAAAATTTTCCAAGGATTTTGAAATTCTGGCCAGTAAGATCCTTGAAGAGAAATCAAGCAAGTTTACTGAAAAAAATAAGGAAAATATGGAGCAGATCCTGAATCCCCTTCAGGAAAAGATCAAATCCTTTGAAAAGAAAGTTGAAGACACACATAAGGAAAGTATTGAAAAACAATCGGCACTAAGGCAACAAATCCTGGGTTTAAAGGAACTCAATGAGCAAATGAGCAAAGATGCTGTGAACCTTACCAAAGCCTTAAAAGGAGATTCCAAAAAGCAAGGTGATTGGGGAGAATTGCAATTGGAAACGATTCTTGAAAAAGCAGGATTGCAAAAGGATATACATTTCTCTACTCAGGATGGGTATAGAGATGAAGAAGAGCGTTTAAAAAAACCTGATCTCATCATTAACCTTCCAGATAACAAACATCTGATCATTGATTCAAAAGTATCCCTTACGGGTTATGAACGTTTTTTTAACTCTGAAAGTGATATTGAAGAAAAAGCCGGTTTGAAGAACCATGTGCAAAGTATACAAAAGCATATCAAAGAATTAGGAACCAAAAACTATACTGATCTGTACGGCATCAACAGCCCTGACTATGTGATCATGTTTGTACCCATTGAACCTGCGCTGATGATCGCCTTGCAACAGGATCAGGACCTTTATCTGCAAGCGCTTGATAAAAATGTGGTTATGGTGTCTACTTCCACCCTTCTGGCTACCTTATCAACTGTAGCATCTATTTGGAAGCAGGAAGATCAAAAACGAAATGTGATCGAAATTGCCCGACAAGCCGGAGCCTTATATGATAAGTTCGAAGGTTTGGTTCAGGATCTGATCAAAGTAGGCAAACAACTGAATGCTTCACAAGATGGCTATAAATCTGCCATGAATAAATTGACTGAAGGAAAAGGGAATCTGATCACCCGGGTTGAAAATTTAAAGGCCTTGGGTGCCAAAACCAAAAAATCACTACCTCCTAACTTGTTAGAAAGAGCCAAGGAAGAATAGCATTTTATTCAAATTATAGCAATGGCCCTGATCCACACTTCATCCTACGATCCTGCAATCGCTTTTAAAAGCAAGCATTTCAATACCATTTACAGGACTTTGTTTCATAAAATTGACGTTGGCTACCAAAGAGAAAGAATGGAGACCAGGGATGGAGATTTTATGGATATAGACTTTTCTACAATCGGGTCAAAAAGTGTTGTGATCATTATTCATGGGCTTGAAGGAAGTTCTCAACTCTAAATATGTAACGGCACTTAGCCAGATCTCAAATGAAGAAGGATATGATGTGGCCGCGGTAAACCTTAAGGGGCTGCAGCGGTGAAACCAATCGATTACTGAGCTCTTACCATAGCGGAAAAACAAATGATCTTGCCGAGATCCTGGATTATTTGGAAAGTAAAAAAGACTACGATTCCTATCATATTGTTGGCTATAGCCTTGGGGGTAATCTTTTGTTAAAATATATGGGAGAATCGCGAAGTGACTATTCTTCCAAGTTACAAGGAGCGGTTGGCGTCTCGGTGCCCTGTGATCTGAAAGGCTCTTCAGAGGCTATTGCTAAATTCTGGAACATGGTCTATATGCAACGATTTTTGGTCTCCTTAAAAAAGAAAACCAAAATCAAATTAGAGCAATTTCCTGACAATGGTCTTCAAAAAGAAGCTATTTTGAATTCAAAAAACTTTTTGGATTTTGACAATTATTTTACCGCTCCGGTTAACGGATTTGAAGATGCGAATGATTACTGGAAACAAAACAGTTGTAAGCAATTTTTGGAAGACATTAAGATTCCCAGCCTTTTAGTCACCTCAAGTGATGATCCCTTTTTATCTGATTCCTGTATTCCTGTAAAGCAGGCAAAAAACAATAGCTATTTTCATCTGGAAGTGACCAAATACGGAGGTCATGTAGGCTATAACTCCACCTTTGACAATGGAAGTGGCTTCTGGCTGGAAAGACGTATCATCAGATTTTTTTAAGGAGATGGGCTAAACCCAAAACGTCCTGATATAACCTTATCTTTTGATCAGGCTCATTTACCTATATTTGTAGCAAATTTGTATTGAAATTGAAAAGAATCTTCTTTATCTTTTTTCTGATCAGCCATTTTACTTCATGGGCAGGCTTTTCGAAGTTTCTCCAATGAGTTTTTGAATCTTGGAGTTGATGCTGCTGCCTTTGGGATGGGTAAAGCGGTGATCGCTTCCACTGGAGATGTGAATTCCATCTATTGGAATCCGGCAGGACTTGACCAAGGTGGAAGACATACAAGGCGCCTTGATGCATGCTGAATATTTTCAAGGCATTGGTAAATATGACTATGCTGCATTTGCCAAACCCATCAATGATGAAAGTACTTTTGCTGTGGCTTTTATCAGATTTGGGGTAGATGATATTTTAAATACTACTGAATTAATTGACAGTCAGGGGAATATCAACTATGACAATATCAGCTTGTTTTCGGCTGTTGATTATGCTTTTAATGTGGCCTATGCCCGTCGATTGCCTGTTCAAGGGCTTGATCTGGGCGTCAATTCAAAAATTGTCCATCGAAAAATAGGTGATTTTGCCTCTTCCTGGGGCTTTGGACTGGATGCTTCCTTACAGTTTGAAACAAGTTCTGAATGGAAATTTGGCTTAATGGTGAGAGACATTACCACCACCTTTAATGCCTGGAGTATTGATGAGGAGGAATATGAGAAAATCCAAAATGCGATTCCCGGTGAAAATCAGGCTGCTCCCGAAACTTTGGAACTGACAAAGCCCAAAGCACAATTTGGAGTAGCCAAATCGTTTGTGGTTTTTAGAGATTTTAATATCCTGACCGAGATCGATCTCAATATGCGTTTTGCACAAACCAATGACCTTATATCGACCTCGTTTTTAAGTATTGATCCGGGCGTTGGCTTGCAATTCGATTATTTAAGAATGGCCTATTTGCGTGTTGGGGTCAATAATTTTCAGAATTTTACTGATTTTGATGGTGGAACAACAACCTCTATGGAACCCAATTTCGGTGTGGGATTTCGGTATAAAGGCATACAGATCGATTATGCCTTGGCCAATATTGGTGCCGCCAGCGGAACGCTTTATTCTAATGTTTTTTCGGTGAAGGTTGATATTGGGTATTTTAGGTAGGGTTTCGTTTTTATTTTGCTTTTTTTCTAGTATGAAATGCCCTCAGGGATTTCAGTACTCACGGTTTCACTTGCAGTGAAGCCTTGAGTAGTTAAGCTCTGAGTAAGCATATAATTTGACATCACTAATTATTTTTTTGAGGCCGATCCTAGCGATAAAATACTACTTTTGTCAATAAAGATTCAAGACTTGAAAAAATTACTCTTTTTTAATATTCATCACATCAACCTGTTTCTCTCAGCAAATCAACTTATCCCCTTCCGCTGAAGTGAGTGTTATTACCTGTGGGCCAGGAACTGATGAACTCTATGCCAGTTTTGGCCATAGTGCTTTTAGGGTATTGGATCGGGAAAATAAAATTGACAGGGTTTATAATTATGGAACCTTTGATTTTAATACACCCAATTTCTATGGCAAGTTTGCTCAAGGAAAATTGTTGTATCAGTTAAGTGCCTATAATTTTGGAAATTTTTTGAAGAGTTACCATCGGGAAAACAGATGGGTAAAGGGGCAGGTTCTTGATCTGGATGTAAACCAGGTTCAAAAGGTTTTTGATTTTTTAGAAGAAAATGCCAAGCCGGAGAATAGGTCCTATAACTATGATTTTTTCTATGATAACTGTTCTACAAAATTATATCGACGTTTTGGAACAGGTCCTGGGAGACAATATCATTATTTGAAAGTGATTTTGACAAGGCTAATTATAGCCATCGTGATTTGATCGAATTGTATATGGGCCATCAGCCCTGGGCGGATTTTGGTATTGACCTGGCTCTGGGAGCCGATATAGACAGAAAAGCGACTTCAAAAGAATATATGTTCCTTCCCGATTATGTTTTTGAAGCCTTTACCACAATTCAAATTAAGGATGAAGTTGAGACCAAACCCATTGTAAAAAGAACTGAAGAAATATTATTGAGTTATGAGCAAAAGGAAATTGAAAATGGCTTTACACCCTATATGCTTTTCTCTATTTGCGCTATGCTGATCTTGTTGATCACTTATAGAGATTATAAAAAAAAGAAGAGAACAAAAATTCTTGATATTTTGATTTTCTCGATTACAGGATTCACCGGGGTTGCTATTGCTCTTACTCTGGTTTGCCACCGATCATTCAGCTACTGTGAATAATTTCAATGTACTTTGGGCCTTTGCGCCTAATCTGGTGTTTGCATTTCTCTTGGATAAAAATGCTAAATTAAGTGCCGCTTATCTTGTTTACACTGCTTATTCTGTTGGATATCATGGTGCTGTTGTGGATTTTTAAAGTGCAGGTGTTTCATTATGCATTGATACCGCTTTTGGTGGGATTGTATGTGAGGTATATTTATTTGTGGTTTTTGTTTGCGTAAAGTCTGAGGTTTACTGACGCAGAATAATTTACGCAGATGTGATAATTTATCAACGCGTGATTCCTGCGAGAACCTTATGAACAGCGCCTACCCGATCTTCAACGTCTTCACCTTCACCTCTACTTTATCCAGTTTTTCAAACTCAGAATTATTGGATTTGTATTCAGGAACAATGGCTTTGATCTTTTTAACGATCTCCACATGTTCAATATTTAATTCAGCGATTAAATGATCGATCTTGGCTTTGATTTCCTCTACATTCATGTTCTCTGTCTTGGCGATCATGATCTTTTCATTATAGGTTGGAATGGTATTTTCGTCATTTGACAACAATTCCTCATATAATTTTTCTCCTGGACGTAAACCTGAAATATGAATGTCAATTTCCTCAGGAAAACGTTTCCCACTCAAATGGATCATTTTTTTAGCCAGATCATATATCTTTACGGATTCACCCATGTCAAACACATAAATCTCTCCTCCATTACCCATGACTCCGGCCTCTAACACCAATTGACATGCCTCAGGGATGGTCATAAAAAATCTTGTGATATCCTTATGTGTTACCGTAAGTGGACCACCATTTTCAATTTGTCTTTTAAATAAAGGAATTACCGAACCATTTGATCCCAATACATTCCCAAAACGAGTGGTCACAAATTTTGTTTTTCCTTGAACATTCAAGCAATTGGCATAGATCTCAGCGACTCTTTTTGTGGCACCCATCACATTGGTTGGATTTACTGCTTTATCAGTAGACACCATGATAAACTTTTGAACTCTTATGAGAAATGGCATATCGCATTAACAAACTGGAACCATACACATTGACCCGAACCGCCTCATAGGGATTGTTTTCCATCAAATGGCACGTGTTTATAGGCCGCGGCATGGAAAATCATATCTATTTCATAAGTGTTGAAAACTGACTTTATACGATCTTCATTTCGAATGTCTGCCAATTCCACTGAAAAATTATCTACGTTTTTTCTGACAAATTTCTGCTGCAAGTCATACAAATCTGATTCTGCCTGATCCAAAAGAATCAAATGCTTATAATTGTATTGACTAATCTGATTAGCGATCTCACCTCCTATAGAACCCGCAGCACCTGTAATCAAGATCACCTTATTGTCAATTTCCTTTCTTAATACTGGGTTATTGATCAAAATTGGCGATCTATCTAAAAGATCTTCAATTTTTACCTCTTTGATCTGTCCCACATTTAATTCTCCGTCTATCCATTGCTGTACCGGAGGCACCATCTTAATTGTAACAGATAAATTCGTTATATCATCGACCTTGCCAAATAATTCAAAGGGCTTGATATTTTGAATGGAGACTATGATCTCTTTAATATCGTGCTTTTTTATAAAAGTCTTATCAATTCTTTTAGGATCATAAATTTTAATCCTGTTAAACTGTTTTCCAATTTTGAGTTGGGCATCATCTAAAAAACCAACTACCTTATATTTACTAT
>CAWABX010000005.1:0-294247 GCA_963780405.1 uncultured Flavobacteriaceae bacterium | reverse complement strand
ACAGAAGCAACGCATCACTTGGGCCGAAATCAACACTAAAAAAGACGGCACTTATACACTGAGGCTCACATACCCAGATAGCCAGGCTATACTTCCAACCAAATTGGACGTTTCATTTGAAATGGACCGTATCAGGATTCCACTTAATTTTGCGGGCAGCGATGTCTCTATTGACCGCAAAAAGATTCGGGAAGCCGATCAGAAAACAGGAAAAATTAGACTTGCATTAGAATATAGAAGTATTGAAAAAACCCAATAATCTGAGCTTATTCATTCGTTTAAATGGTGTTTTTAATCGTGCGAAATGTTATTTTTTAAACACTTCCAAAAGGTATAGCGAATATCTAGACAGCAAAATTTAAGTGGGCGTTTGGGTCAACAATCTCTTTTCTTCAGCCGAATCGATTGTTACGTTTGATGTCAAAAAATTTAAACTTCCCTTACAGTTTATTGGCAGTGGCAAACCACGAGTCCTTATCCCTAAAAAGACGAGCAGGTAAAGGTACAAATAACCTTGACTTATAGCGATCATAATATATAAGCTATTCTTGACTTGTTAACCTTTTATTTAGCGATCAATTAATATTTGATAGTGCTGCGTACTTTGTATCTTGTGCATCTAATATTTTCAAGCCTCATGTCTGGTATTTATATTCATATTCCCTTTTGTAAGCAGGCCTGCTATTACTGTGACTTTCATTTTTCGACCTCGCTCAAAAAGAAAGAAGATATGCTTGAAGCCATAGCAAAGGAGTTGGTATTTAGAAAGTCTGAGATATCAGATCAAGTGGCAACTATTTATTTTGGAGGGGGAACCCCTTCTTTATTAAATCAGGAAGAAATCGATCGGATAGTCGAACTGGTAGATGAGCATTATGATTTGGTTCACGATCCGGAGATCACACTGGAAGCCAATCCGGATGATCTTACACATGAAAAGATAGAAGCATTGGCGCTTTCAGGTGTAAACCGTTTGAGTATTGGAATACAATCATTTTTTGATCAGGATCTTCAGTATATGAACAGAGCTCATAATGCAGTTCAGGCCCGAAGCTCTATGGAGCTGGCAACAAAGCATTTTGAAAATATCACCGTAGATCTGATCTATGGATTGCCGCATCTTAGTGAGGAAAGCTGGAAAAAAAATCTTGCATACACGTTTGAACTTGGAGTGCAACATATTTCCAGTTATGCCCTGACTGTTGAACCAAAAACGGCTCTTGATCATTTTATCAAGAGTGGAAAATATCAAGCGCCTATAGACTCTTTGACAGAAAAGCATTTTAAGATATTACAGGAAGAAACTAAAAATCAGGAGTATATACAATATGAAATTTCAAATTTCGGAAGGGAAGGGTTTTTTTCAAAGCACAACACCTCTTATTGGAAGGGCATCAGTTATTTGGGCATAGGACCCGCGGCTCACTCTTATGATGGTTTGCACCGCAGTTGGAACATCGCCAACAATGCCAGATACATTTCGTCAATTCAGAAGGGCTTATTGCCTCATGAAAAAGAGCTGCTCAGTGTGGAAGACAGGATCAATGAATCTATTATGACAGGCTTGAGAACTATATGGGGTGTTTCTCTTAAGGACATTGGTAAAAGGAATGGAGAAAAATATAAAAACGAGATACTTTTTCAGGCAGAAAAATATTTGGAAAAAGAAATCTTATATATAGAGCAGGAGCATTTATTTCTTAGGCCCGAAAGTTATTTTCTGGCCGATGGAATCTCTGCTGACCTGTTTTTATTGAAAGTATGATATATTTAGTACTTTTAAATCATCAAATAGAAATATGGAAGGCTTATTAGGTTTATTTCTCGGTGCGATCATCACTTATTGGGTTTTGAAATATATCAAAATTCAAAAAAGGAAAGACATTACCAATTCTCAATCCATGATCATCATGGAAAAGATCAGAAAGGTTTGGAAACTGATCACTGTTGAAGGAGAGTTTGCAGAGATTTATCACTATGAGAATACCAAGGAACGATTTATGAGTATGGTTTCCAGTAAAAAGAAAGCAATTTTGCTGATCAATGCCAGGGCGCATGTGGGTTATGATCTTTCAAAAATAAAAATGGAGGCGAACAATGATAAAAAGGTGATCAGGCTTACTGAATTTCCCGATCCTCAGATCTTAAGTCTTGAAACCGACTTAAAGTATTATGATAAAAAGGAGGGATTGTTCAATAAATTCGATTCAACTGATCTTACCGAAGTCAATTCTCAAGCGAAGGAACATGTATTGTTAAAGATTCCTGAAAGTGGCTTGTTCGATACGGCAAAAAGTGAAGCGCTCGAAGCAGTGCTGCTCATCCAAAATATAGTAGAGACCATTGGCTGGACTTTAGATTATGAAGATCTGCTGTTAGCGAAAAACAACAAAGGGATCATGCTAAAGGAAAAACTGGTAGAAAAACTGGAAGCCTAATTTAGCTCATCAAAGAATCAAAATCACAACGTGAATCAGGAACAGGCTCTGGCCATATTAAAATCAGGAGATAATGTGTTTTTAACCGGCTCGGCCGGTACAGGAAAGACCTATGTGCTGAATCAATATATACAATACCTTAAGGCAAGAAAGGTACCTGTATCTATAACAGCTTCTACTGGTATTGCCGCCACTCATTTACAAGGCACAACGATTCATGCCTGGTCTGGAATTGGTATAAAGGATTCTTTGAGCTTGAGAAACCTAAGAGATCTTAAGGAGAAAAAATACCTAAAAAAGCATATAGAAAAAACAAAGGTCCTTATCATAGATGAGATTTCCATGCTTCATAAAAAGCAATTTGATCTTGTCAATGAAGTACTGCAGTTCTTTAGGGAAAATGATAAAGCTTTCGGAGGCATACAAGTGGTACTTTGCGGTGATTTTTTTCAATTACCACCGATTGGCAGCTCGGGTGAAACAAACAGAGATAAGTTTTGTTTTATGTCTCAGTCATGGTTAAATGCAAAGCTTTCAATTTGTTATTTGACCGATCAATACAGACAAACCGATAGTGAACTCAATGACATTCTTAATGAGATCAGACAAGGAACCGTGTCAGAAAGATCGATTGCTTTGTTACAATCGACTAAAGATAGTATAGATGCAGAGGAACCAACCCGATTGTATACGCATAATATGGATGTTGACAGGATCAATACGGCCCATATTTCTGAAATCAAAGGGAGAAAAAAATTGTTTAAGGCCAAAGTAAAAGGAAATCTGAAATTAGCTGAAACGATTAAAAGATCCATCATGGCACCTGAAACCCTTGAGCTCAAAAAGGATGCGAAAGTCATGTTCGTTAAGAATAATTATGAAAAGGGATACCTCAATGGCTCATTGGGGAAAGTGTTAAGGTATAATGATGAAGGTTATCCGGTCATTCAATTGAATAATGGATATGAGATCACGGCTGAGCCTGAAGACTGGAGAATAGAAGATGAGACTGGAAAACTACTGGTAAGTTATGTTCAAGTGCCTTTAAGACTCGCCTGGGCCATAACGGTGCATAAAAGTCAGGGAATGACCCTTGATAGTGCCGTCATGGATCTCAGTAAAACTTTTGAGAAAGGACAGGGATATGTGGCCTTGTCAAGGGTAAAAGGTCTGAATGGGCTGCAGTTGAAAGGAATTAACAGTACAGCTCTTGAGGTGGATGGACTGGCCCTAAAGGCTGATCTCAGGTTTCAGGAATTATCAAGTGAAGTTGAAGCATCTATTGAAATGGAAGACCTGGAGATCAAAGCTCGGAATTTTGTCAAAAAGAGCGGAGGGATTATTGATAAAGATGAGATCCGTGAAAACCGTAAAAATCTGGAAAAAGGACAGAAAGTAACCAAGAAATCGACCTACTTGATCACCAAGCAACTGATAGATAAAGGATATTCTTTGGAAGACATTGTGATAGAAAGAGATTTGACGCTTGGGACAGTAGCCACACATTTGATCAAGATTGCAGCCCTGTATCCGAAAACTGATCTCAGTAATTTTAAACCTGAGACTAAGATTTTGAACAAGGTTAAAAAAGCCAGAAATCAATTATTGAAAGAAATCGGACCGGGAGAAAGGGTTAGTTTAAAACCTATTTTTGATTTACTTAAAGGCCAGGTAAGTTATGACCAAATCAAAATGGCTTTGGTATTCATTTAGATCATACAAATTACAAATCATGCATATTGAAGAATTTAGAGTGTATTGTTTGCAAAAACCCATGGTTACTGAAGAATTCCCTTTTGATGAAACCACTCTTGTATTTAAAGTCATGGGAAAGATGTTTGCACTTACAGGCTTAGATGAGTCAGCATTTAAAGTAAATTTAAAATGTGATCCTGAGCGATCCATAGAATTAAGAGAGCAATATGATCAAATAATTGCCGGTTTTCATATGAACAAAAAACATTGGAATACCGTAAAACCTGACGGGACCATACCGATTGAATTATTCAAAGAACTTATAGATCATTCCTATGAGTTGGTGGTAAAGGGTCTGCCCAGAAAATTACGTGACCAAGTCAAAATTAATCCATAGTGATCTTTATGAAGATGGCTTACAAATTATGACTTATAAACTTACTTATTGAGCTGTTCAGACTTTTTGATTTAAGTTTTTTTTCTAAACTCAGAGGGTGTTATGCCTTTTATCGCCTTGAATTTTCTGTTAAAATTTGTCAGATTGTTAAACCCTGATTTATAGGAGATCTCAGCAATACTCAGGTCAGTTTTTTTTGTAAGTAGTTTACAGGCATTTCCAATCCTGATATCAAGCAGGAAATTGATATAGGTCTTGTTTGTACGCTGTTTAAAATAACGACAAAATGCATTTGGCGTCATGTTGGCAATACCTGCCACTTGAAGCAAACTAATGTTTTGATCATAATTATTGAGTGAAAATTCGAAGATATCTCGCATTCTCTTTCCTTCTTCTTCGCCATAGGATTTGTTGTGAATAGCAGAGGATAAGGTCATCATTTGCTCCCTGGAAATGGCCCCTAAAATTTCAAGAAAAGAAATAAATCGATTGAGTTTAGACTTATGAGCGATAGTTTCCATCAACTCTAACAATTTTACTGATGGTTTTTCAAGTTGGATGCCCAAAGTTGCTGCCTGAAAAAAAGGAGCTAAACTTTTGAATTCCGGGAGTTTAAAAAACTGCTCACCATAACTGGATCTCATAAAAAATAAGGAGATCATATGAACGTCTCCTTCGAAAGGGTCGTTGTGAAAAACGTGAGGTAAATTCTCACCAATGATAAAAATGTCTCCCTCGCTGAATTCACCCAAATAATCACCAATAATAAAGCTCCCTTCCCCTTTTTTGATCAGGCTGATCTGAATTTCCTGATGCTGATGCAGTTTGTCGTAGAGCATTGGAACCCGGTCTTCCTGAACAACCAAGGTGTCATTTTCAGGTTTTGGTATTATAAAAGGAAGTACTTTCATTTGTTATTTTAGGCAAATATTAATCAAAAATATACAATTATTCACATATTGAGTTAATATAGTACTATGATGTGTTAATTTATATGAACCTAGACATGTCATCTTCTTCTAATTTTGCATAAAAACAATTATTATGACAATACAATGGAAAGGGGTTATGCCTGCCGTAACTACTAAATTTAACGATAAGGACGAATTGGATCTTGAGAATTTCAAAGTAAATATTCAAGCTCAGTTAGACGCCGGAGTACATGGAATAATTTTGGGAGGTACCCTGGGAGAAGCCAGTACATTAACAGAATTGGAAAAAAGAACCTTGGTCAGGGAAACGGTTTCCTATGTCAAAGGTGCTGTTCCTGTTATCATTAATATAGCCGAACAATCTACAAAAGCTGCTATTGAACTGGCGCATATGGCTCGAGAAGATGGGGCTAGCGGTTTGATGATGTTGCCTCCAATGCGTTACAAAGCGGATGATCGAGAAACAGTCACTTATTTTAGAAAAGTAGCCCAAAGTACGCCCTTACCGATTATGATTTATAACAATCCGGTTGACTATGGTATTGAGGTGACCTTAGATATGTTTGAAGAATTGCTAAAGGATTGCCCAAACATTCAGGCAGTGAAGGAGTCTACACGAGACATTTCTAATATCAACCGGATCAGGAACAGATTTGGCGATCGACTTGCTATTTTATGTGGAGTGGATACTTTGGCTTTGGAAAGTTTATTGATTGGAGCTGATGGCTGGGTTGCAGGTTTGGTATGTGCTTTTCCTGCCGAAACAGTAGCGATTTATGAGTTGTCAAAAGCTGGGAGAACTCAGGAAGCGATCGAAATTTATCGTTGGTTTTTACCGTTGTTGGAATTGGATATAAACACTAAATTAGTGCAGAATATCAAGCTGGCTGAAGTGGCGACCAGAATCGGTACAGAATATGTTAGAGAGCCCAGATTACCATTGGCCGGAGCCGAAAGAAAAAAAGTATTGGCCATTATTGATGAGGCCATAAAAAACAGGCCCTTATTGCCGGATTATAAAAATCTATAAAATTCCATAGATGCGTCCTGATATTTTTGAATCCAGTCAAATGATTCACCGGATAAAGGGTTTTATTTAAGAATATAAAATGCAAAAAATGCCAGTATTTGGGGTATATAAAGAAATTCATAAAAAAAGAGGAATAATAAATGATTACAGGAAAAAACTACATCGGTGCTGAAAAAAGCGCAGCAGGAAGTAAAATATTCAGGACCTTTAATCCGGTTAGCAACCTGGAAAATGAGCCTCATTTTTATGAGGCATCTTCAGAAGAGATCGATAAGGCAGTTGCTTTGGCATGGAAAGCATTTACCTGCTATCAGGATTATTCGGGAGAACGAAAAAGTGGCTTCTTACATGCCATTGCCGATGAAATTGAGGCCTTGGGAGATGAATTGATCAATACCTATTGCTTAGAATCGGGTTTACCACAGGGAAGAGCCATAGGAGAAAGAGGCAGAACGATGTTTCAACTAAGAAGCTTTGCCGAACTTGTTAAAAAGGGAGATTGGGTAGATGCACATATTGATACGGCTCAACCTGATCGTACTCCACTCCCAAAACCGGATATTAGAAAAATGATGATACCTCTTGGGCCTGTTGTGGTCTTTGGAGCAAGTAATTTCCCTTTAGCTTATTCAACGGCAGGTGGAGATACGGCAGCAGCTTTAGCCGCCGGCTGCCCGGTAATTGTAAAATCACATCCTATGCATGCCGGAACCGGTGAATTAGTAGCTTCGGCTATCATTAAGGCTGCAGAAAGAACAGGAATGCCTGAGGGTGTTTTCTCCAATCTGAACAGCAGTGGCATAGAAGTGGGCGTGCAACTGGTGAAACATCCAAAAGTAAAGGCAGTTGGTTTTACAGGAAGCATTAGAGGAGGGAGAGCTTTATATGATCTTGCAGCGAAAAGAGAAGAACCTATCCCGGTTTTTGCAGAAATGGGTAGCGTAAACCCTGTTGTATTTCTTCCCGAAGCCTTAAAAGAAAGAGGTGGGGCACTGGCTAAAACCTATGCAGGTTCAGTGACACTTGGTACAGGACAATTTTGCACCAATCCGGGCTTACTTTTCGGGATCCAGGGAGCAACACTCGATCAGTTTATAAAAACGCTATCAGAAGAGATCGTACAAATAGAACCAGGTTGTATGTTGCATCCTAACATTATAGGTGCCTACAATAAAAACAAAGAGAATGCACTTGAGCAAAAAGGTTTGCAATTGGTCTCAGAATATGAGCATGCTGTTGCTGACAATGTAGCCCGACAGGCTGTTACAACCGTTGAAGGAGCTGTTTTTTTAAATAATCCCAAATTGCATCAGGAAGTGTTTGGCCCCTTTACCATGGTGGTGCAATGTCAGGATAAAGCAGAACTTGAAGCCATTATTTTGAAATTGGAAGGCCAGCTCACAGGCACCCTTATCGCAGCAGGTCATGAAGCAAAAGATTATCCAGGAGTTGTTGAGGCGCTTAGGAACAGAGTGGGAAGGATTATTTTTAATGGCGTACCAACAGGTGTTGAAGTTTGCCCGTCTATGGTACATGGGGGGCCTTATCCGGCTTCGACCGATAGCAGATTTACAGCAGTAGGGATCAATTCTATCAAAAGGTGGGTCAGACCATTTAGTTACCAGGATTGGCCAAATGAATTGTTACCTGCGGCTTTGAAAAATGAGAACCCACTGGGTATCGTAAGATTTGTTAATAATCAATTAAGTACTGAAACCTTATAAGTTTATGAATGTAAAAATCATCCTATTCGTTTTTTCTTTATTCTTTTTATCTGCTTGTGAGTCAGGTAAGAATAAGAATTCTGAGTTATTAGCCGGGATCATTGAAAAGGTCCAGGATCACAAAGGTTTTGAAAGGGAAGAATTTCCTCTTGGTTTGTTCAATGAGGCTTATTTTCAAGCTGAAGCCGATTTTGCCTCCGGTTGTATCAATGAGCTAAACCAATTGGACACACTTCAGTTTTCAGAATCAGAACTGATTTCGTATGAACTTTTAAAATTTAGATTACAGAATAAGGTTGATTACAACGATTTTGAAATGTACCTGAACCCCCTCTTGTCTGATTCGGGATTTCACAGCAGTTTGGTGTACAGGGTAAGGCCCTTAAAAGATTATGAGCAGACCAAGAAGTACCTTAACATGTTAAATGATATACCAAGGCATGTTGATGAGTATTTTCTTTTGATCGATAAAGGTTTAAAAAAAGGGGTTTCTCAGCCAAGAGTTATATTCAAAGGATACGAAAGCACCTATGATATGCATTTGGTGAACGATTTCAAAGACTCTTATTTTTATGGTCCTTTTAAGAATTTACCAAACGATCTTAGTCAGCAGCAAAAGGACTCAGTTCTTACAGCAGCGGAAAATTCCATTGAGCAATCTGTAACGCCTCAATTTAAAAGAATCAAAACCTTTTTTGAAGAAAACTATTTTCCCAATACCAGAACGACACTTGGTGTTTCTTCAACACCTGGTGGAGACTTATTTTATCAAAACCGTATTAATTTTTACACGACAAGCACACAATATACGGCCAAGGATATTCATGAAATAGGCCTTAGTGAAGTAAAAAGAATACGAGGAGAGATGCAAAAGATCATAGACGAATTGGGGTTTGAAGGTTCATTTGATGATTTTTTACTTTTTCTAAGAACAGACGAGCAGTTTTATGCAAAATCAGGAAGGGAATTGATGATGATTGCCCGTGATATGGCAAAAAGAGCTGACGAACAGCTCCCCAGGTTTTTTATGACTTTACCAAGAAAGCCCTATGGAGTAGCACCAGTTCCTGACGCTATTGCGCCAAAATATACTGCCGGAAGATATGTAGGCACTGATGCTGAAAATGAGCCTGGATATTATTGGGTGAATACGTATGACCTGCCTAGTAGAACACTATATACTTTACCTGCCTTGACAGTACACGAAGCAGTCCCTGGACATCATTTACAGGGTAGCTTAAACAATGAACTAGGAGACAGTATACCAAGTTTCAGAAGAGACCTATACCTCTCAGCTTATGGTGAAGGTTGGGGTTTGTACACTGAGTTTTTGGCTGCAGAGATGGGTATGTATACGACGCCATACGAGCGATTTGGGCAGTTGACCTATGAAATGTGGAGAGCCTGTAGATTGGTTGTTGATACCGGGATTCACGCTTTTGACTGGACCAGAGAAGAAGTGGTTCAATTTATGAGAGAAAACACGGCCTTATCACTTCATGAAATTGAAACCGAAACAGATCGCTATATTTCCTGGCCAGGACAAGCTTTGTCTTATAAAATCGGAGAATTAAAAATAAGAGAGCTTAGAAAAAAAACGGAAGCATCTTTAGGAAATGACTTTGATATCAGAGAGTTTCACGAAGTGATTTTAGAACAAGGCACAGTAACATTGCCGATCCTGGAAAAAAGAATCAATCAATATATCGCTAAGAAGAAAAATGGCGCGTAACATATTTAAGTGTATTGACGGACATACTTGCGGTAATCCCGTTAGAGTCATTACCAGCGGAGCCCCAGAACTTGTGGGGAAGAATATGAATGAGAAAAGGCTCCATTTCATCAGGGAGTATGATTGGATAAGACAGGGTTTAATGTATGAACCACGTGGACACGATATGATGAGTGGTAGTTTTCTTTACCCACCGCATGATGCAGCCAATGATTTTGCCATTTTATTTGTGGAAACCTCGGGCTGTCTCCCTATGTGCGGACATGGAACCATAGGAACAATCACCATTGGGATTGAAGAAGGATTGATCAAGCCAAAGGTGCCGGGAAGGGTTAGAATGGAAGCCCCGGCCGGATTGGTTGAAATTGAATATGAAGAAAAGAATGGCAAGGTAGAATGGGTGAAACTCATCAACGTAAAAAGCTATCTGGCTGCTGAAGGATTAACCGTGGACTGTCCTGATCTTGGGGAACTGGTATTTGACGTTGCTTATGGAGGTAATTTTTATGCCATTGTTGACCCTCAAAAGAATTATTCAGGCCTGCAGGATTATACAGCCGGACAGATCATTCAATATTCTCAGATTGTCAGAAAGAGCATTAATGAAAAATATCCGGACCATTTTATACATCCCGAAAACGAGTCAATAAGAAATATAAGTCATCTATTGTGGACAGGAGATCCTCTGGATCCCAAGTCTTCTGGAAGAAACGCTGTGTTTTACGGCGATAAGGCTATTGATAGGTCCCCCTGCGGAACTGGCACTTCCTCAAGACTTGCTCAGTTATACGCAAAAGGTATGCTCAGCATCGGAGAAGATTTTATCCATGAAAGTTTTATTGGATCAACTTTTGTAGGAAGGGTAGAGGAAGAAACAAGTATCAAGGATATCCCGGCCATCATTCCAAGTGTACAAGGCTGGGCAAAGGTCTACGGGTATAATACCATTGTTATCGATACCGAAGATGATCCTTATGCTTATGGTTTTCAGGTAATTTGAAATAAAAATGATGAAAAAATGTGTCATTATTGGCGGCGGCATTATCGGATTGTGTTCCGCTTACTATTTGCAAAAAGAAGGTCATGAGGTCATTGTACTTGATCAGTCTGCAATGGATGGAGGTGCTTCGTATGTAAATGCCGGATATATCTCGCCGAGTCATATAGTTCCTTTATCGGCTCCGGGAGTTGTTAAAAAAGGGATTCAATGGATGTTCGATCCTTCCAGCCCCTTTTATGTAAAACCCAGACTGGATACTGATTTTTTGCGCTGGGCCTGGGCATTTAATAAAAGTTGTACCCACAAACATGTCAAAAAGTCGATTCCTGTGATCAGAGATATTGCCGTTTTTAGTCATGAGTTATATGAAGATATCGAGAAAGAACCTGGTTTTGATTTTCATTTTGAAAAGAAGGGTTTACTGATGTTGTGTAAAACAGAAAAGATGCTGGAAGCGGAAATCAAAGTAGCGCATTTGGCAGAAGAGGTGCATCTTCAATCAAAAGTACTGAACCAAGATGAGCTGCGAATTCTGGAGCCGGCAGTAAGTAGCGATGTGATCGGGGCGACCTTTTATTCCTGTGATTCTCATACCACGCCTGCTGAATTCATGAAGAATATGAAATCCCATCTCTTGGCTAAAGGGGTTGTGATCAAAGCCAATGAAAAGGTCCTTGATTTACCAATAAAAGCTGGTAAAATTTGTGAAGTGATCACCAGGAAGGGAAGCTATAAGGCAGATGAATACATACTCGCTGCCGGTTCCTGGACCGGACTTGTCGCTAAAAAACTAGGCATGAAGCTTTTGCTACAGGCAGGAAAAGGCTATAGAATAAATGTAAAGCGTGAAACCAAAATTTCACTTCCGGCAATACTTTCCGAGGCCAAAGCGGCTGTAACTCCTATGAACGGATTCACAAGGTTCGCCGGTACCATGGAGATTGCCGGTATAAATGATGCGGTAAATCCGGTAAGGGTAAAAGCCATCGCAAAAGCGGCTAACGACTACTATGATAAAGTGTTTATTACGGAAGAAGAAATGAATCATGCTTCTTCAGGGCTTAGACCATTGTCTCCTGATGGGGTACCCTACATTGGAAGAACGAAAAATTGTTCTAACCTTATCATCGCCACCGGTCATGCAATGATGGGTTGGACCATGGCAACGGGAACAGGGAAATTGGTGGCTGAAATTATTTCGGATAATAAAAATTCCCTTGACTTAAATCCCTTTAGTCCTGACAGAACCTTTTAAATGACTGCTTAGATTATTGATCATGTACATCTAACCGCATGGTAATCATATGTTTTTTAAACCCTGCTTTTTCATAGGCTTTTATGGCCTGTTGATTGTCCTGATAGACATCCAGTCGAATTTCATAGATAGCTCTGTCCCGGCACCATTTGACTAATTTTTCAATGATCAATTTGTTCAAGCCTTTTCCTCTGTGTTTCTCAGATACAAACATAAAACCCAGATATCCCTGCTTGTCGTGTTTTAAATAATGCCTGTCATCTTTGATCCTTGCATAACCTGAAGCGACGATCTTCCCTTCACATTCGGCAACAATAACTTCTGTGTCATCAGCCCTGATAAAAGCAGCAATATCATAGTAAGAAATGTTACCTTCCTGAATGGTTGGATCCATTGGTCGTTCTGCATGGATCAATCCTTGTTCGAAATCCAATAAGGTGCTCAGATCATCTAATGTTGCTTTTCTAAGTGTATACATGACGGTGTGTAAATTTTAAGAACCAACAATTAACCTTTACAGGAAGTATCTGCTATAATTTTCCATTGTCCATCGATCTTTTTAAAGATGATCATAAAGATTCCGTCTGCATTTCCCATTGAGCGTTCCAGGTGGTATTCGCCCAACACATAATATGAGGCATTATCTATGTTTGATATTTCTTTTATGACGAACTTTAAAGTTCCGGTATGTTCTTTTGAAGGATACCCCTTTTTATAGCGTTCCAGTGTATTGTTCCAGCCATGGGTAACTCCACCGCTCCCATAAAATTTTAAATCTTCAGATTTCCAGTAACCCTGCATAAAACTTTCTAAATCGTAATTGTTCCATGCCTCTTGCTGATCTGCCATGACTTTTCTTATGGCATCTTCATCATCGTTAACAATGTTCGTGTTAAATGAGCTTAAAAGAACCAGGCTCATTAGTAAAAGAATATTTTTCATCATTCAATGTATTAGTTGTTCATATAATTTTCTTTAAGCACCGAGGCCAAAGCATCGATCAGTTCCATTGCATTGTCTTTGGAGAATACCAATGGTGGTTTGATCTTAAGCACATTGTGATCCGGACCATCGATACTCATGAGTATGCCTTTGTCTTTCATTCGATTGACCAGATATTGGGTTTGTTTTGGTAAAGGATTAAACTGCTCATCCGTGAGCTCTATTCCTAAAAATAAGCCCTGCCCCCTGACATCTTTTAGTATGGAAAATGTCTTGGATAATTCTTTGAGCTCAATCTTCAAGTAATTCCCTACTTGCAAGGCATTTTCTTGTAATTGTTCTCTTTTCACGGTTTTCAAAACTTCAGTCGCGATAGCACAGGAAACAGGGTTTCCTCCAAAAGTATTAAAGTATTCCATACCGTTCGCAAACCTTTCAGCAACCTCTTTTGTACACACTACAGCTGCAACAGGATGACCGTTACCCAAGGGTTTTCCGATGGTAACAATATCAGGAACTACCTTGTGCAACTGAAAACCCCAAAAGGTTGAGCCCATTCTTCCACAACCCACTTGAACTTCGTCAGATATACATAAACCACCTGCTTTTCGCGTAAACTCATAGGATTTAGCTAAAAACCCATCTGGTAATTCAACTTGTCCCCCACAACTAATAATCGGCTCTATGATAAAGGCAGCTGGGGCTCTACCCTTATTTTTAAGTACCGAAATGGTCTTCTCAACTTCTTTGGCATAAGCATTCCCAGTGTCTTTTCCACGGTGTTTCCCTCTAAAACAGTCAGGAAGAGGGAAAATTTGTGTGTGTTCAGGACAGCCTGTTCCTCCTTTTCCATCAAATTTATAGGAGCTGATCTCAATACAGGCATTTGTGTTTCCATGATAGCCCATTTCAGAGGCCAGAATGTCTTTATTTCCGGTAACAACCTTGGCCATTCGAAGCGCCAGTTCATTGGCTTCACTACCTGAATTTACAAGATGAACTACGCTTAATTCCGGAGGAAAGGTGCTCAATAGTTCTTCTGTCAAAAGCTTCATATTTTGATGTAAATACCTTGTATTTGTATTCAGTAAAGCCATTTGATCCTGACCTGCCTTGACTACAAAAGGGTGTTCATGACCTACATGAGCAACATTGTTTACCGTGTCCATATAAGCTGCTCCGAATTGATCGATCAGATAGGCTCCCATGCCTCTCACCATTTGAATGGGTTGTTGATATGACAAACTCATGCCTTTTCCTAAATGTGTTTTTCGATAAGCTGTCAATGTTTTGTTGTCGGGTTGACTTTGCTGTTGTAAGGATTCAAGTTTAAAAAGAAGGTTAGGGTCGGGACACATGCTTTTCCATATGTCAATTTCACTATGATAAGCTACTCCCGGAAAATCTTTTTGATAGTCAAGCATTGAAAGCATAAATTCAAAATGTAGATGCGGTGGCCAGTTACCGTTTTCCGGATAATTACCCAAATGACCTATAAATTCTCCCGTTTCAATGATTTCACCAACAACCCGGGATGTGGCGCTTTGAACGGAAAGATGTCCGTAAAGACTAAAAAAAGTGAATTCCTGTACTTCGTGTTTCAGGATAATGAGTCCTCCGTATTCCTTATCTCCTGCATCATTCTCGGCGATAACGATCTCACCTTTTAGTGGTGCATGAACTGGTGTGCCTGCAGGTAGCCAGAAATCAATACCAAGATGAATGGTCCTGCTTTCTTTTTTTTCGTTACCATTTTTTTGGTAAGCCGCGGTGTTGTATACAAGTCTTGGCTCTAGATACCCGCCGGCGATAATAGTTTTAGGATGTTTTTTTTGAAGTTGGTTTATTTTAAACTCAAAAAGATCAAAATCAGCAAATTCGCTTAAATGACCCAGCCATTTGCTTGAAACACTTAGGTCAATAGGGGTACATGTCTGTGCTTTTTTTGTTGGAAAAAGTTGATCCAACCCAATTTTTTTGTTTGAGGCCCAGGATTTAAACTTTTCTTCTTTCGGATGCGCCGGATAGCCGCAGGCCTTTCTAAAACTGTAATGGGCGAAATCGGCACTGATCTCTTTCCATTTTTTTAAGACTTCCCAGGCAGGTTTTTCGCTGACTTGAAGATAAACATTGTCGGGCTCTTTAATTTTGTTGAGCGCTGATTTTGTTACGGTGATCACAAGCCTCATGGCGATACAATCGTAGAGGTATAGCAGTTCTTCTTCCAATAATTTTCGACCCTGATCATAGCCATGTACAATGGCCAAAGCCGCTGAAAGCGGATCATTTTGATCCATGATTCCATAGGCACAAGTAACAGCCAGGTCATTGATGGTTTGCGAATAAATGGCATCTCCATAATCAATAACTGCCACGACTTCAGGATCTTTTAGCGTATTGCCAACAATAAGATTATGGTCATTGGCATCATTGTGAATGACAGATTTCGGCAAGCTTTTATAACCTTTTTGACGATCTGCAAATCTATTCTGGAAATAGGCAACGATATCTTTGTTATTTTCTTCAAGAACATCCCTGTTTTCAACTGTCCATAACGAATTGGCGAGATCCCATTCAAATACCCTGTGTGCCTTTGGATGATCAAAATTTTCAAGAGCAGCTGCAAGTTTTCCGCAGCACAGGCCTAAACTACGCCTTAAATCATAACGTTTCGGGTTAACTTCGTGATACATCCTGCCGGGAATCCAGGTTAACAGTCTGACCAGTCTTATTCGGTCAAACCTGTCAATAATTGATGAAAGCATTTTCCCCGATTTGTCTTTGATAACGCTTGGGGCTTTAATATCCTGTTCACCCTCCTCCAAATGGCTTAAAAGTTTTTGTTGAAAATCTAAGGTTTCTCGATCAGTATCAGGTCTTGATATTTTTAAAATATACTGATCCTGGTCCTTGATGCGAATTTTGAAATTCATATCATACTCGCCGGGAAGTGGGCTTGCCTCTCCTTGCAAGCCATAAATCTCCAGGAGGATATTTTGAGCCATCTTGGATTCGATCAAATAGTTGCTATGGTCTAATTTTTGCATGATCTCATTTCATCGTTTAATATCCAAGTACATATGTATGGTCCAGGTATCAGATTTACCCGGAAGTAACTCTTTTAAACCGATCTTATTGTTAAAGCTGTTGGCAACACATGTCATGGGTTCAATGGCGATGCTTTTGCCATGAGGAGGTGTATAGACCTGTAAATAAGTTCCGTCAGGATAGTCAAAGTCAAAGCGCAAGGTATAAGAATTTGATTCAAAGCTACATTCAGATTTATGCAAGGAATAAGCATCGTCAAATTTTTTATCCTTCATCATAAAAGAGGAGGGTAGTGCAGACGCTAAAGTTTTGACAGGAAGACTTCTTTCATTACATGCATAAAAATTCCTGGAAGGGAATGAAAGGATGCTTGCTGCCAGCTGCTCCGTTTTAAAATATGGATGCCAGCCCATTCCATAAGGGAAGGAGCATTTTCCTTGATTGACTAGGTCAAAGTTAAGATTTAAACTTCCGGTTGCACTTATTTTATAGGTCAGTTTTAATGCATAAGTAAAAGGAAAACCAGGAGATGAACCATTTGATTGATAGGTCAATTCTATAGTTGCCATTTGTTCATCAGAACTCATTGAAGTGACTTTGAATTCTTTATTGTAGACCGATCCGTGGATGGCATTATTCACTGCAGGTTCGTTCACAGGAAGCCGATGTGTTTCACCCATAAATTCATAAGTGCCATCTTCTATCCTGTTGGGAAAGGGAAAGAGAATCGATGATTTATAGGTATTGGCATAATCTTTAAGTCCAGACGCATCGTTAGTGATTCCGTCTATGATATTGACATTATTGACAATGAGTTCCTGTATACTCCCGCCAAGATATGGATAGATTTTAGCAGATAGGTCTGGGCCGCTAATTTGTATATGCTCCAATAATTTATTGGGGTTGTTGATCTTGTCTATTTTCATCATATTTCTTTAATATAAACCCATTTTGATACTAGGAATTCATTGTTTATAAAATGAATTTGGTCCATTTATTTTTTTAATAAAAGTAATTATTAGTTGGTACTAATCCTAGCGTACCTTTTGATTAGATAAGATCATTGAAGTTATAGCGAAAGAACGTACTATTTTTAGTTTACATTCTGAGAGAATATGCAGGGTATAAAATAAGAATGGAGCTTAGGAAAAAAGTTTGATGTCTTTATCTTCATCAGGGAGACGAACCATTTTTTCAAAGCTTAACCCTAGTTTTTGTAATAATTTGATGGACCTTATATTGTCAGGATTGACAATCGCAACGATCTTTTTAAGCTTAAGTGTATCCTGCGAATAATCGTAAACTGCTTTGGTAGCTTCATAGGCAAATCCCTGACCCCTGAATTCAGGCAACATGCCATAGCCTATATCAATATGTTCCAAACCTTCCCTGTTAACAAGCCCAACAATACCAATCATTTCTAGAGTATCTTTGAAAACCATACTATAAAAACCAAACCCATTCTCCTTGTAGCTTTTAAAAAACCGTGTTTTGATAAAATCTTCAGCATCTTTAATAGTTCTGATGCCGCGGTCTCCAATGTTCAGGATCCAGTCTTTGTCATTCATCAACGCATAAAGAAAAGGTGCGTCGTCTTGTGTGATCATATTGATCAGTAGTCTTTCTGTTTCTAGTAGGGTCATTAGGTAAAATAGAATTCAAATATAATCCATTTATTTAGCCTAATACATCACGCTGTTTTTTATAGAAAGTATCAGATTGTAATTTCAGCAGGTCTTTGGCTTTTTGTTTTTTGTACTCATAAATCTCTTCATCCTTAGCCACATCATAGTAAACTTTTTCATTCAAGCTACTATCTGTGTCAAGAACCGCAGCTCTCTGATTTTTTTGTTGGGTCACCCAAACCTTTAAAGCATCTTCTTGTTCCTCGAATTTTAAGTCGTAAGCGCCTTTTGGAGCCATTATTTTGGCAAAAACAGGAGCCGTTTCAATCGCTATAAACAATAATAATATAAACAATGAAGGCATTGCCGGCAACTTTTCGAGTGCATTGATCCTGGCCATCAAACCATCGAATCCATCAATGATCGGCTGGCTATTGGCAGTTTGGAGTTTTTGTTTCTCTCTTAGATCTGTTAAGATCATTTCTTTACGCGCTATTTTTGTAGCACTGCTGTCTTTTAATTGCTGCAGCTCTTTTAGTTGGGTATCATGCTTTTCCCTCTTTTCTTTATATACAGGTCCCTTTCCAAGTTTCATCGTACCTTTTGTACCCTCCGCTTCCGTGATATAGGTATCGTATAGCGCGTTTACTTCGGCTTCTTTAGCAGTAATATTACCTTCAATGGTTTTTATTTCAGCTTCGACTCTTTCTATCTCTGGTGTAAACTGCTGGGCTATTTGATCCTGATTTAGGAGGGTCATATTGTTTTTTTCTTCCAATAGCACCCTGTCAATTTCCTTTTCAAATATTTTTAATTCTAAAGGTTTTGAAATTACTATAGCAATGATCAAGGCTAAAACCAATCGGGGTGAAGCCTGAAGGAATTCTTTCCAAAACGAATCTCGTTTTTTTATGGTTCCAACAATAAATCTATCCAGGTTGAAAATGAGCATACCCCATATTAAACCAAATAGTACCGCCATATAAACGTTGTCAAACACCGTATACAAAGCATAGGCACTTGATACAAATGCCATGATGGCTGTAAAAAAAACGGTACCACCAATACCGGCATATTTGATTTGTTCAGATTTTGGACTTTCCTGAAGCAGGTCTGTGTCTGCGCCTGAGCACATCCAGAAGAATTCTTTTATCATAATGAGGAGGGTTAAGTTAATAACAACGAATTAATCCTCCTATATGTTGCTCATATATTGTCTTTGTTATACTAAAGTTTTGTTAAAATTGTCATTATTGCATAATGCAGACATGATTTACACTTAAAACTTGTCAACCTGTTTAATAAATGTAATTTTACGATCTTAAGAATAGCCCTATGAATTTATTAAAGGATTTACAGCAGCGTAGCCAATCTACATGTGAACTCTGCAGTTCGACAGCACAATTGACCATTTATCAGGTACCACCATCTTCTCTCGGGACTGAAAAAGACAGTATCTTGATTTGCGAGACTTGTACTGATCAGATTGAAAACCCTGATCATGTCGAAGTGAACCATTGGCGTTGTTTAAATGATAGCATGTGGAGTGAGGTTGCCGCTGTGCAAGTAGTAGCCTGGAGAATGTTGACCAGGCTGAAATCAGAGGGCTGGCCTCAGGATTTATTAGACATGATGTATCTGGATGAAGAGAATTTAGCATGGGCAAAAGCTACTGGTGAGGCTGAGGAAAGTGAAACCGAAATTGTTCACAGAGATGTAAACGGAGTTGTATTACAAGCCGGGGATTCGGTTGTTTTGATCAAAGATTTGAAAGTAAAGGGCTCAAGTTTAGTCGCCAAGCAAGGTACCGCAGTGCGCAGAATTTCCCTAGACAGAGACAATGCCGAATTTATTGAGGGAAAAGTAGGACCCACTCAAATTGTGATCATTACCAAATATGTTAAAAAAATATCCTAAAGACTATTGATCTAGATATAACTCTACATAGTTTTTGTAAAACAACGGAATGGTTTCTATCCCTTTTAAATAATTAAAAACACCAAAATGTTCATTGGGAGAGTGAATGGCGTCACTATCTAAACCAAATCCCATCAAGATTGTTTTACTTTTCAGTTCTTTTTCAAAAAGGGCTACAATAGGAATACTACCCCCTGATCGTTGAGGGATGGCTGGTACACCAAAAGTTTCGGTATAGGCCTTGTTTGCAGCTTGATATCCAATATTGTCTATTGGCGTTACATAAGCGTGTCCTCCGTGATGTGGTGTAACTTTTACTTTTACAGCTTTTGGAGCAATACTCAAAAAATGCTCACTGAATAATTTAGTGATCTCATCAGGATCCTGATCTGGTACCAAACGCATTGAAATCTTCGCATAAGCTTTGCTTGCAATCACCGTTTTGGCGCCTTCACCGGTATAACCACCCCAAATACCGTTAACATCTAAGGTTGGCCTGATCGAATTTCTTTCATTGGTTGTATATCCGGTTTCCCCAAAAACTTCTTCTATGTCAAGCGCTTTTTGATAAGCCTCTAAAGAGAAAGGAGCTTTGGCCATTTCTGTTCTTTCTTCCTGAGTTGCTTCTATAACTTTATCATAGAATCCTGGGATCGTAATGTGATTGTTTTCATCGTGTAAGGAGGCGATCATTTTGGTCAGGATATTAATTGGGTTCGCCACAGCGCCACCATAAAGACCCGAATGTAAATCTCTGTTGGGTCCGGTAACTTCAACTTCTACATAACTTAGACCTCTTAAGCCTGTTGTAATAGAAGGTTGTTGGTTACTGATCATTCCTGTATCTGAGATAAGGATCACATCATTACTCAATTTTTCCTGATTTCTTTTCACAAACCATTCCAGACTTTCAGATCCTACTTCTTCTTCTCCTTCTATCATGAATTTAACATTGCAAGGCAGTGTACCCAAATTCATCATGATTTCAAAGGCCTTTACATGCATATACATCTGCCCTTTATCATCGCATGAACCTCTTGCGTAAATAGCGCCTTCAGGATGCGATTCAGTTTTTTTAATCACCGGTTCGAAAGGAGGTGAATCCCATAAATCAATAGGGTCTGCAGGCTGCACATCATAATGTCCATAGACAAGTACAGTAGGTAAATCAACGTCAATGATATGTTCCCCATAAACAATTGGGTAACCTGGTGTTTCACAGATTTCAACTTTTTTGCATCCGGCCTGGTCTAGATAATTCTTAACTGCTTCAGCTGTCATCATCACATCCTTTTGATAAGCTGGATCGGCACTTACTGATGGTATTTTTAATAAAGAGATCAACTCCTCAATAAATCTGTTTTTATTTTGATCGATGTAGTTTTTTACAGCAGACATTTTTTACTAATTTTAGATGCAAACAAAGATAAACAAAAGAATAGATCTATTTTTTAAAAGCGGTGTCAAGCCGTGAAAAATTTTCATCAAAAAAAGCAACAAATGAAGTCAAGAAGAAACTTTATTCAAAATACAGCGATGGCAAGTGTCGGCTTAAGTGTTTTACCCAATCTGAGCTTTGGTCATGTAGCACAAAGCAGCAAGATCAATATCGGATTAATTGGAGTTGGCCTGCGCGGGACGAATCATCTGAACAATTTACTCCTTAGAGACGATGTAAATATAGTGGCAATTTGTGATGTCGATCAAGACAGAATTGCACTTAACCTTGACTTGATGAATAAGGCAGGCCAGCAAAAACCACAGGTATTCGGTAAAGATGAACTTGACTATAAAAATCTTCTTGAGTTGAATCATTGGATGCAGTGATCATTTCAACGCCATGGTTATGGCACACCCGTATGGCAAAAGATGCCATGCTTGCGGGGAAATTTACAGGACTGGAAGTTTCCGCGGCCAATACCATGGAAGAATGCTGGGACCTGGTCAATACCCATGAGCAAACAGGTACCCATATGATGATTTTAGAAAATGTGAATTACAGAAGAGATATTTTAGCTGTATCTGAATATGGTCAAGCAAAATGTTTTGGGAGAGATGATGCATTTTAGATGTGGATATCAGCATGATCTGCGTTTTGTAAAACTCAATGACGGAAAATCGGCCTATGGAGAAGGGAGTGGAGTTTGGCGAAAAAGGTATTTCTGAAGCGAAATGGCGTACCCAACATTCGCTTTTGCGAAACGCAGATGTGTATCCTACCCATGGGGTTGGGCCCATTGCTGCTATGACGGATATCAACAGGGGTAACCGTTTTGTATCCATGACTTCACATGCGACTAAAAGCAGAGGGCTTCATAACTATATTGTTGAGAACGGAGGAGCCGATCATCCAAATGCGAAACTGAATTTTAAGATGGGTGATGTCATTACCAGTACCATTGAAACAGCCAAAGGTGAGACGATTCTAGTGACCCATGATACAAGTTTGCCCCGACCATATTCATTGGGCTTCAGGGTACAAGGTACCAAAGGTCTTTGGGAGGTGGATGGAAACCGGATGTATGTTGAAGGAATCTCCAAGCCTCATCAATGGGACGATGCTGATCCATGGTTAAAAAAATATGACCATCCGCTCTGGATTAAGTATGGAGAACATGCCATGGGAGCAGGGCATGGGGGAATGGATTTTTTTGTAATTCATGCCTTTGTGGAATCCGTAAAACAACAAATTGCACCCCCTCTTGATGTTTATGATGCGGCAGCCTGGAGTGCGATTACGCCACTTTCTGAGCTATCTATTGAGAACAATGGGCAACCTCAGGATTTTCCTGATTTTACAAGAGGACTATGGGTAAGAAGAAAGCCATATAACTGGATCAAAGATACTTTTTAAAATCAGCAACAAATTTCTTAATCTTTGTTTGCTAATTTGCAAAAATGATTATATTTGCAATCCTAAATTTTGCGGGCGTGGTGAAATTGGTAGACACGCTAGACTTAGGATCTAGTGCCTCACGGTGTGAAGGTTCGAGTCCTTTCGCCCGCACAAAGAAGAAGCTTCTCATTTCGAGAGGCTTTTTTATTTTATGATAATAAAGGAAACTAATTTGGCGGGCGATCCAGGCGCCATCTGGCCTGTTCACTAAAGATGTCTACTGGACATCTTCTTTACGTTCCGTCCTGCCCGCACACAAAATTCTGGGATTAGAAGGTTTTTTTTATCAGAAGGTATCTATTCATAGTTAGATCTAAAATAGTAATAGAGCATTGACAACCTTAAATAGTCGAATTGTTTTATATCATTTCCTTTCTCAATCAGTAAATGACGCTCTTCCGATTTTTTTGTAGGCTTATAAACGAGGTTTTCAGGCAGCTGTAAAATTGCCACAACAATTCCGTTTTTGAATATCCAAAATTTACCGGCTTCCTCACTGCAAACTGCAGCAAAGTTTTCTCCTCGGAAATTACCAATAACAGCAAAGTCCATGTTCCAAAGAAAAAGACCTCCCTGATCAAAGGTTGTCATGAGCTCACTCATCATATGAACTTTTCTTTCCTCAAAATCTTCGGGAGCTATTTTTTCTATAAATGTATTGATATCGGGGTTGACAAGCATCACAAACCTGGAAATCGTATCATTCTGATGAAGGAGTATTCCTTTAGTGTTTTCATCCCACCAGACTTCTCTTTCCCTATTTGAACCAATTTCACTTCCATTGGCATAAAATTCTTTATAATGAATACCTTTTGTAAAAACTTGAAGTTCCCAGTTATAACCGCTGCTTTCACATGCAATCTGGCTTGAAAGCACCCAATCGACTTCGTCGGTATCACTCATGGAGGTGTCGGTGTATTCGCCCCAAATGGCATTCATGATTAACGAAAGCCCAACTCTACCTATATCTTCAAGAATTTCGCCAGCTGGATAAGCATCTCGTCTTGGCTTTCTCTGAGTAATTGATATATTTTTGAAGCCAGGGAGACTCATTTCAAACCGATTCTTCTTATAATTCTTTTGAAAAACAGTTACCGAGTCATATAATTTTTCATGCTGACTGTTACTTGTGAGAAAAACCAAAAATGCAACAAGAAATAGAAGGGTGTCTTTTGTTTTCATGGGAGATGATAGCTTAATTGAAATTACTCTTTGGATTTGTGCAGTTTCATCTTTCCTTCAATGCAAACACCATCATGTGAATCACAAGTGCAATAATCAATTTCTATGCCAGCAATTTATTCTGTTTTATGTGGGTGTCGATCGTTGGAACGCTAGTTTTCTCATGCAACGAAAAAACTGATTTCTTTAGCTACATCCGGAAATTTAATACAGAAGATCTTGTTTTTTTTGTTAACTTTCGACACTGTATTTTTTCAAAATCAGTTTTAAGAGAATGATAAATAAAAAGATAACACTGAAGGAGTTAGCAGCGATTTTGAAGGTGTCTGTTTCAACCGTTTCAAAGGCTTTAAATGATAGTTATGAAATTAGCGAGGCCACCAAGAAAAAAGTAAAGACCGCTGCTATTAAGTATAATTATTCCCCGAATTTATTGGCTCAAGGCTTAAAAACCAAAAAGACCAAAATTCTTGGTGTTATTATTCCGGATATGCGCGCGCCGTTCTTTATTAGGGTTTTAAGAGGTATCGAGAAAGAAGCAAGTGATCAGGGCTATAATATTCTAACCTGTTTTTCCAATGAGTCTTATACTAAAGAAAAAGCAACACTTGATATGCTTTCTCAAGGGAATGTTGATGGTATTATCATGGCATTGTGCAAGGAATCTCAGGAAAAAGGACATTATGACCATGTCAACGAGTTGATATCAAAAGGAATTCCGGTAACTTTGTTTGACAGAATAGATGATCGCATCAAATGTGATAAAGTCGTGATCAATGATTTTGAGTCGACCTATAATGCAACAAAAGTCCTCATTGAGTCTGGGGCAAAGAACATACTTTTTATTTCTCCTATCAGCACCACTTCCATAGGGAAGGATAGGTATAGGGGATATTCCTACGCCCTTTCGGAAAGAAAGAACATATCTGAACGTGTTTTGCATATTGAAGAGTACAAAGATTTTTCTTCCGATCTGAACGCAGTTTTAGAAAATGAAAAGGTAGATGGGATCATTGCGGCCAATGAGCTTACAGGTATTTCTGCCATCAATATAGCTTCCAGATTAGGGATCAAAGTTCCGGAAGAAATATCAATTATTGGATTTACAAATGGCTTGTTGTCAATGAATAGTAATCCTCCTCTGACCACGATTAGCCAGCATGGAAAAGACATAGGGAAGGTCGCTACCCAAAAACTGATAAATCGTTTAAAAAACAAGAAATTAGAGTATTCAACAACTGTCATTGAAACGACTCTCATCAGGCGGGGAACCACAAAAAATTAGATTTATTGATGGGTTCGATGGCTTTTACAGTCTTTATTACAGCCACTTTTTTCTTTTAAAATAGAACAGCATGGCAATAGCAACAGCTGTCATGCAACCGAGCATGATATAATATCCATGTTCAAAATGTAATTCGGGTAAGTTGTCGAAATTTGTTCCATAAATACCGGCAATGAATGTGAGGGGTATGAAAATGACAGAAAATATGGTCAGAAATTTCATAATGTCATTAAGCCTGCTGCTGATCATCATGTGGTAAACATTTAAGTGATCCGACAACATCTCACGATAACTATCGGCTGTATCACTTGCCTGGTTTATATTATTGACGAGTTCTTTAAAATGGATTCTATTTTTTTTATGGATAAAGTCACTTTCCAGTTTTGATAAGGCCAGAATCATTTCCTTGGCGGGTTTGATGCCTTTTTGGATATGATTGATTTTCTTTTTATAAGATTTGATCTCTTCGATAACACTATTATTTGGTTGATCGATGAGCATATCATCAATATTCTCTATTTTTTCTCCCAGCAAACCTAATACATACAAGTAATGATCAACAACTGTGTCGATCAATGCAAAGGCCAGATAATCGGGTCTTGAACTTCTTAGTTTTCTTTTATGGTTCCTAATTCTATTTCGTACGGGCTCAAATACATCGCCTTTTTTCTCCTGAAACGATATAAGAATATGGTCATTAAAAATCAGGCTTAGGTTTTCGACAGTGATATCTTGTTTTTCTTCCGAGTACTGTATCATTTTTATTGAAACGAATACCAAATTATGATAATCCTCAATTTTTGGACGCGCTTGTGTTTCCAATACGTCAGCCAGAACAAGTTTTTCGAAATCAAATTCATCACCTATTTCCTGAAGCAATTCAATATCGTGTAAGCCGTATATATTAAACCATGTAACCGTTTTCGTTCCAGCATAGGGTGTAATTTCCTTGATACTACGAATGGCTTTTTCCTCAACTGTGGTTTCGTCAAAATCAATGATACTCATTTGAATTTGATCCACTTTTTGCTGACCTCTGAAAACAAGATCAGTTGGGGAAAGTCCAATTTCGCTTTTCGCTTTTTTTAGATATTGGGTCATGATATGATTTAATACTACTAAAGTAGATTGAATGTAATGAATTTTGGGCAAAAAACAGAAAATTTGACCCGATAGAGTTTTATTGAACTACTTCTTTAAATAATTTCCTTTTCAATTAGATGATTTAAACCTAATTTTGAAGTTATCCTTGGTAGATCTTTAACCCGAGCTGGAACCGCTAACACCTGGCCATTTGTCGTTTTTTACCGATCCTGTTTTTGTCTTCCACCTTTTTGATATAATCAACTGCCAAGGGAACTTTGCACGAAGTATCTCCCATAAAAACGTTTACTTTTCCTATTTTTTCGGCCGTTTCTTTTGCTTTTTGGGTCAGTTCTGGTATATAACAACCTATAGCAATAACAAATCCGTTCATGGTGTATTTGACCCTGTTTTGAGCATCAGCAATTTTTTCTGCAACTTCATCGAGAAGTGATGCATATGTTTCAAGATCTAAAGAGTCATTGATACTAGCATAATTAGATAAGGTCGACCAACCCGCCGAAGCAATGGTTTCTTCCTTAGAACGGATCCATTGCAAGCCTAATTCAAAGCCATAGGGGCTTTCGGCCGCCACCCATGGAACTGTAAATTCACTTAAATAGTACCAATAAGCACCTTTTACCCAATGGTTTAAATCATCTTTGCTAATTTGTTTTTCATCGGCCATTAAGCCAGCAAGGTACATGGCGTCTGAATTCCCTGTTTCGAACAAGTCCAAAGAAAGTTTGTGATCCTTTTTTGTTTTTTTCAAGATTTTTTTGAGATCAGCTACTTTTACACCAAACAGAGGTTCTTGAGCACCGTGTTTCATATGGGTGTTCTTGGTCCTTTCATCTCCATAAGATTTTAGCTCGAGTAAAACTTCCTTTAGGTCCATAATTACATGTTTTATGTTGATACAACAATTTAATGCTTTACTAATTTAACATAAAAATTCCCGAATTAAAAAAGCAGGGGAACATATGGAATTTAAATTCGTCTAAAAATCCAATCTGATATAGGTATCTTCTAAACTCGGAGTTGTGTCTTCTACAAGATCCAATTTGTAGCTTTTAGGAACGTTATCCCAGTTTTCATATAGTTTTCCATCAACATAGTAGCGTTGTGGAGGATTATTTTCTTTATAAGAATTATCCATCATCAGGCCATAGATATTTTGAGGGGCCGAAGTTCCAGCCATATTACTTCCCAGAACCAACTCCATTTTTCCATCACCATCTACATCAGCTTCGACCCAGTTTAATTCCAGGATCCTGTTAAAGCTCTCGTCAGCGATCATTTCTTCTATTTTCTCATCAAACTGATGCAGGATCTCCTCTGCATTATCCACATTTTTATTCAAGGCTAAATGAAGTGATTTAACCAGTAATGGCTTTTGACCAATGGCGAGGTGCTGGGTAACATCGTTCAATTGGTATTTTAGCATGTATTGGATCAGTAAAGCATCCACCAGCATATAATCAATTTTATCAGATAACAGGTTTTCCAGGTTTTTTTGATTACTAACGTCTGAGATGATAAGAAGATCTTTATTATTGTCAAAATCTCCATAGGCGTAATTATCAACTACCCCTATTTTCTTGCCATCGAGATCATTAAAGGAAGTTGCAGTAACATCACTACCCTTTCTTCCCACCAAAACCAATTGATTGTATAAATAGGGTTTGGAAAAAAGATACTTTTCTTGTCTTTCATCACTGATCCAAAAGGCAGGGCTACCATCGAATTCACCTGAGTTAATACCCTTGACAACATCAGTAAATTTCTTTATTTCAATAGTTGATTTTATTTCTATACGAGAAAGGGCTTCCTGAACCAGATCAGTTAGGATTGATTTTTCACTTTCAACATTTGTGAAAAGAGGCCATACATCGGCTGCTAGTTTTAATTCTCTTTCCTGAGCATAAGTATGGGAAGTACATAAAATAAATAAAAATAAGAGCGTTTTTTTCATATCAATAGTTTTAATAAAAATACTAAGAATTCATAAGAACAGATGGATATACCTATCACATTTATTTTCTTTGAGAGTTAATTCTAATTTAATATTTTTTATCCTATCCCTTTTTTGATTCTTTGATCGCGTGATCACAGGCTCTTGCTGTGATGGCCATATAGGTCAATGATGGATTTTGGGTAGATGTGGATGTCATACAGGAGCCATCAGTTACATAGACATTTTTACAGGAATGTAATTGGTTCCATTTATTTAAAAGGGATGTCTTAGGATCTTTCCCCATTCTAACACCTCCCATTTCATGAATATCTAAACCCGGCGCCTGTTTTGAGTCATAAGTCCCGATATTTGTAAACCCTGCTTTTTCAAACATTTCGGTCAGTTCTTTATAAAAATCTTTGATCATCTTTTCATCGTTATCGTCATAGGCTACATTTACCCGAAGCAAAGGAATGCCCCAGTCATCAACTTCATTTGGATCCAAAGTGACTTGACTTTCTTTTTTAGGGATGGTCTCACCCATCATATGAGCCCAGGCCTGCCACGTGCCATATTTAGGATTAAGCAGCTCTTCTTTTAACGAAGTCCCTATTCCATCAGTCTCTTGAATGATTTGTCTTCGAGCCCCAAAGGTGATCGCGTAGCCTCTAAGAAAATCAGTTTCTTGCTTTTTAACATTTTTAAACCTTGGCATATAGGCATTCGTAGGCTCGCGCCCTGTTATATGTTTGTCTTCAAAGCCTTCGTATTCAGCAAATACTAAGGCCCTGTAATTATGAAAGGCGATGAATTTTCCCAGAAGATTATTGTCATTTCCCAGTCCATTCGGAAAGCGATTGGATTTCGAGTTCAATAGAATAAGATTGGTATTTAGTGTTCCGGCATTTACAAAAACGATTGAAGCATAATATTCTTTTTTCTCTTTGGTTTTTGCATCAATCACAATGACCCCAGAGGCCTTTTCATTTTCTTCATCATACATAATAGATTCAACGACAGAGTCATGGATCATACTTAGGTTTCCGGTTTTCATTGCCCAGGGTAAAGTACTTGAATTACTGCTAAAATAGCCCCCAAACGGGCATCCTCGCTGACAGAGATTTCTATACTGACATTGCCCTCTTCCTTGCTGGGCAAAAATCTCACGATTCTCGGTAATATGAGCACAACGTCCGCTGATGACATGTCTGTCATCATAATTCTCCTCAACTTTTGACTTAAAATGCTGTTCAATACAATTCAATTCCATACCCGGTAAAAATTCCCCGTCTGGTAATACATCGAGACCATCTTTGTTGCCGGCGATACCAACGAATTTTTCCACATGGCTATACCAGGGAGCCAGATCTTCATATCTGATGGGCCAGTCAACGGCAAAATTATCTCTGGCCGGGCCCTCAAAATCATAATTGCTCAACCTTTGAGTTTGTCTTGCCCATAAAAGTGATTTTCCTCCAGTTTGATACCCCTTGATCCAATCAAATGGCTTTTCCTGAATATAGGGATGCTCTTTATCCTTTGATACAAAATGCTCCGCATCTTCTCTAAATACATAACACCTGCTAGCAATTGGATTTTCACTCTTTATGTCTTCAGTGAGATTGCCACGATGTTTGAATTCCCAAGGGTTCATATTGGTGGTCGGGTAATTTACATTGTGCTTGACTTCTCTCCCTCTTTCGATAACCAAGGTCTTAAAACCATTTTCAGCGAATTCTTTTGCTGCCCAGCCCCCACTCATTCCTGAACCTATGACGATAACATCATAGGTATTTTCATTTGTTTTGTTATCAGCCATTTACGTTTATTCTTTTAGTGTTGTCAACTGTTTCACATGGGCCATAGCTTCCTGGAATAAGGGTATAAGGCATCACTTCGGTCATGATATATTCGGATCTCATATAACCAAAAATCGTCAACTCTTTGGTTGTGTTGAAAAATAATTTCACATCATCATTTACCTTTGCAGACTCATCTGCCGGATCTTCTGAAATGCTGTTAAGTACCAGTAATCGTTCCTCATTACTGCATGATGCAAAGGGTTTTTCGGTCGTTTTTTTGATGTAAGAATCAAATTCATTCAGTCCTCTGATGTAACTGTCTTGCCTCTCCTTCTCCATACAATCATCAACCATTACCCATACAAAATCATGAACTTGAAGAGAACCTGCACCCGGAAGATCTCCTTCCGGGATCAAAGTGCTCACGATATCCTTTAATAAGGATTCCTGGGTTTCAGTAACCTGAAGGTTGTTTAAGGCAAAGCTTATCTTTTCTTTGGAAAATTCACACGAAGGAAGGAGTACCATCCCGCCAGTCAATATACCCAGGTTTCTCAGGGCTTTTCTTCTATCCATATCTATCTTCTTAAAGTACTACATCCGTTATTTCCTTTAGAAGCAGTTTCCAGGAAGTGCATAAACGATAGGTAGCAAATCGCGTTTGCGGTAAATATATAGAAAAATAAAGTCTTAAAAAAGGTAATGAGGCGGCACCAAATATTAATTCACATTGTTCACTTTGCCAGAGCCGGTAATTGATACATTAACTTCGGGTGAGCCTAAATAATTGATATTGCCCGATCCGGTTATAGTGCCGGTTAGCAAATCCAGGGCATGAACATTGGCATTTCCATCGCCGGAAATAATGACCTCATAAGTTGGTGATTTTATAGAAAAACCGTCAAAATCGCCTGATCCCGAAATGTTCAATTTTACAGACTTCAGATCAATAAAATCTTCGGTGGCAGTAATGTCACCACTTCCTGTAATGCTGAATATGACTTCTTCTGTTCCGCTATTCCCGGCAATTTCCATATTACCAGAACCACTGATGGCAAAAAGCTGGTTTTCCTGATTGATAAACTCCTCAACGCTTATGCTGCCTGACCCGATTAAATTTAAAGCCTTTAGGATAGGTATAGTAATTTCAATATCCAAATCGGCGTTGTTATAACAGCCATCATTAAGTTTGATTTCCCATTCATTATTTGCAGTGCTCGTATTGAGTTCATCAATAATATTCGGATAACCAGTGACTTTTACTTCTTGTACATCTCCTTGTTTGATGGTTAAATGATCGATACCAAATAAACTTACTTTATCAAAAGAAGCAAGTTCTATGGTTCGGGTTTCAATAACGCCTTCACCATTTATACAATCGTCATCATTACAGGCCAAAAAGCTTAACGAAAGGAAAAGAATGGCCATTGAAGGTATATGCAAGAATTTCATAAGTATTTATTTACAAATAAGACGCTTATACATGTATATTGTTACTTAGTCAGACATAAAAACTAAGTCAAACATTGAATAATACAAGTGATTGATCTTTAAGAATTGCTGCACTGGCATAAAAGAAATCTCAATGCTCAAATTTGCCCACCCATGTTTGTCTCACATGCAGTAACCCCTGAAAGCGCTGTTCTTCTCATCGGTGCTTGTACCAAGGCAGCTTGATACTGTTCCAAGGCCTCTTGATTTCGTCCTTGACCCAGCAACCAGTCGGCATATAGTTCATGGGTTGGTTTTTGAATAACCGGAGGTCCGTAACTATAGCTGAGATCTTGTTCAAGTTCAAGAGACTTTTTTAAATGCATTTCAGTGAGCTCTGTATCCTGATCGAGCCAGGATCTGAGGGCTCTGAGCTGTTCCATCATGATTTCGGTTTCAAGCAACATAGACGGAGATGTGGTATTTCGATTTGCTCCGGAACAAAATGTTGCAGCATCGTATGTCACCAGATAAGATTCCTTGTCGTGGTCTTTTTTTAGTTCTTCGATAGCCTTATTCAGAGAAGCCTTGTCGTCTGCTTTGAAGGCCTTCATACCTTCGATAAAGTTGTATTTCGCCCTTGTGGTCAGGTTAAGATCCTTAATCTCAACAGGGATATTGGCAATGTCGCTGTTCCAATCATCGCTCTCTACTAAATAGGTGCCTTTGAGATATACCATATGCGTCCTTGAATATTTGCTGGGAGCTTCTTTGGTAAATCCTTCCATGTCGATGACCAATTTTTTGGCATCTTCTTTTCTTCCTTGTTGGAGGTAACCGTATTCGAGCCAATGATAGGCGTGAAAACCTCTGCCGTTTGGAGCAAGATTCTTCGCGATCATTCTGTTGATGCTGGCTTGATAAGAATTTTCATTGCTGCTTACTACCTTGTCCCACATTCCCATAGCCACATAAATATGTGAAGGCATATGCAAAGCATGGCTTGCATCAGGTGCTACGACCGAATAAGAATCGGCGGCTGTCAAGGCAAGTTTTGCATGTTCAGGGTCATCATAGGAATGGATCAGGTAATGCAACGCACCCGGATGTTTTGGATTCTCCTTCAGTATGCCGTTAGCAATGTCGGCTCCTTTTCCGTAGGTTTTTTCATCGCGTCCATCTGGTACAGAACCCAATAGTGATAAGGCATAAAAGGCCGCTACTTCATGGTTGTCAGGATATTTTTTGTTCAATGATGACATAAAGTCTGCGTAATTTTGATCTCTTTGGACTTTAGAAGAATCTGATTCATAAAGGATTTGAATTCCCTCGATAAAATCATTTTCGAGTTCAGTGATATTTGCCGCTGGTTGCTGATTTTTTAATTTTTCTAAGGCCTCTATACCTTTATCAAAATCCTGTTCTGACCATAAAGGATGGTTATAGGTCATGGCTTCTCCCCAATAAGACATCAGCATTTGGGGATCTGTTTTTTGAGCTTCCAGGAAGGCTTCCCGTGAATCTGCGTATTCAAAGCTATGCAGTAAAAGCAATCCTTTTTCAAAATGAGGGATGGCATCATCGTTTCCGCTAACCTCAATATTTACAATACCAAGGTAGCTTTCTTGTTTTTTTTCCTGCTTACATGAGGATAAAACGATCAAAAAGAGAAAGAGTATTTTTTTCATTGTTCTTACATTTTAAATGAGCGTGGGTTGTGAAATTACAATTTATTTATAAATAGCTTAACCACCATTTTTCAGGGTGACTGAGTTTGTATCGCATATATTTTTTGCAGAAAGGATACAATACGACAACTATGAGAATCCAGACGAGATAGACTATACCCAAGGAATATCCGTAGTTGGCCAATTTGTTAGTTGTAAAGGAGGCTTGGTCAAAAATCATCAGCGTCCAGTCATCGCCTAAAACAAACAAAGTAAGCAGAGCGGCTGAATGAATAAAAAATACATGCATGACATAGTAAAAGAAGGGAACTCTTCCGAAAACAAGCAAAAAATCTGTCACCTTTGATTGTGCTCCTTCAAGGAAATATAATACGAGAAAAGTAGGACCTATGGTAATTAGGATGTAAAGCAAAGAAGGGGGATATTTTGAAACATTTATAAACGATAATAGCGTAAACAGAAAATCCTTTTGCTGGCTCCAAGGCACCATGTCTCCATAAACGTTTATATAACGAATCAATAAAAAGAGTGCTATGGATGAAAACCCTAATAGTAAAAGATATTTCTTTCTTTTTGCCTGATCGTACCCTCTGTGAAACATAGTTCCAAAGCTATAACCAAGAGCCATCACAGCTATCCAGGGAAGAACCGGGTAATAAAATGCAACCATTCTTTGTTCTCCTATGGGTAGAAATTGTTGTTGATGAAATATATACCATATAAAGGAAGTGAAGCTATATCCTTGAACAGTAATCCCATCCAATAGATTGTGTCCGAAAACAACAAGAAGAGACAGCCCGATCAGAATTTTAAAGGGTAAATAGATCAGAACTGATAAAAAAATCATCGACAAACCAATGGCCCAAATTACCTGAAGATTAATAAATGAATAAGAAGGATTAAACCACCAAAGAAAATTCATGATCACAATCTCAACAAAGATCAGCCAAAGTCCCCTGGTCCAAAGAAACTTAGAAAGGACTCTTTTACTTTTGTTCTGACCGTATAAACTTGCCGAGGTTCCTGTGAGAAAGATAAATACAGGAGCACAGAAATGGGTAACGAAACGCGTCATGAACAAGACAGGTGTTGTTGTTTCTAAGTCAAGAGGGTCAGAGACAATGGCTCCCAAATGAAAATAATCTCTTACATGATCAAGTGCCATGATCACCATTACCAAGCCTCTAAGAATATCGATTGATTGTATTCTTGAGGATTTTATTGTTTTGGTCATTAAAGGTAATAATTAATAGTTTTTTTGAATAGAGTGATTAAGGCGGGGAAGCTAAAAATTGTTTCTAAAGACAAGACACGTATGATGAACTCCTTCCCCTTTTGATGATTTTTCATAATACGTGTACTTGCCAGTTTAATTAGAATTAATTGTTTTTATATTTGAATAAGAGTTCTTTCCATCAAACAAAACAAGAGGACTTGAAGTTTTGGTCAACAGACTATTTTCTTGCAGTAATTACCCTTGCCAGACCTGTTATGCAAGCCTAGAGTTTCCTGAATTTCATTTTCTGATATGGGCCCTTACCCGAGATGGGAAAATGGTTCCGATTTGACCGCGGTAAGCAAGGTTTTTGATGCCCAGAAACCCATACCTATTTGCATTATTATTGATGGATCAGCTTGATTCATATCTTTTTAATTTTCGGTCGATGCAATTTCGAGCTTCTTGAGTTCATCTTTTAGCTGAGCAGTATCCCAAAACCCAAATTCTTCAACCACCTTGCCTTTTTTAAATTGAATTGTAAGATGAACAGGAATAATAATTTCCTTTGAATTTTCTTTTAGTACTCCCTTCCAAATACCCCAAAAATTTACCCAGGTTCTTCCCCTGTCATCTATAATTTGCTCCATGGTAAGATCCTTTTTGACAAATGAATAACTCGATAAATTAGAGATAAGTGTCTGATGTCGGCGCTGAACTTCTTCTGGACTTATACCATCAAGCCAGGTGTTTTGGAATATTTTTGCAGAGTCGGCATATTGTTTAGACCATTCCTCCCAATCGGCATTCTCATAGTCTGAAAGCCCTTTTTTGAGCATATCAATTTCAGCTGATGAGGTTTTGAATCTTTCTTGTTGGTTATTCTGGCAAGACATCATCAGTATGAAAATACCTGCCAGACCTATTATTTTTTTGATCATATAAATAAATTTATTTAATTAGTTCATTCGTTACTTTGCTGGAATATAACCTAGATCTTCCCGCATCATACCTCTTTTTTCATCCATTTTCCAAGTGTACTTGCTCATTTCCTTAAGCAAGGGGTCAAAATCCTCTTTCATAAGGCTCCAGTTTTCATCGATAACTTTAGCACTGCTTAAATTACTTTCACCTGCAACTGCAATCATATAATAATTGCCCATCACACCAAAACCAGTTTTATACACTCTGTAATGTAACTTGGAATTGTTTTTTTCAAAGGCAGCTTTCATTTTTTTTAAAACATCAGCATAACTCTTGTCGTTTTCGGGAGTTACATAATTATAATAAAGCGTTCTGTAGTTTTGACCTTCAATAGTTTGAGAAACACCTCCAGGCATATAAGACAGGTTTTTATTCAGATAAACTATATAGTCACCATGTTCATCGTACGTAGGGTTAAATCGGTCAAAGAGAGCTTTCATTTTATCGGCTCCCATTTTTTCGGAAAGTGATTTAAATCCATCTTCATCTAAACTAGCCATATTATCAACAGGCGTTACGTACAAATAGGAGTTGTCATTTAAAGCCATGGTAAGCCACATGGTTTCCTGAATGTTGTGCTCTTTGCAAGCAGCCACAAGATCCTTTGAGATCTGTTCGTATTCATCCGTCATATTGGGTTTAACTCGATCTTCATGAATCCAGTATGCCTGATAGCCATCATCCTCTTGAGAAGAAATAACTAAAGGCGTGAGTAACATCGTAATGGTTAACAGGGAAAGTTTTAGTAGTTTCATAATTATTTATTTTTGGTTTATGATTGATTGAATTTATTCGATTTTTGGCATGCTTAGCGTATAACCTAATTGCTGCATGAGAGATAGTTCATTATAGTAAATATTTTCATATATAATCTTTCCTTCTTCATTGAGATCGATCCTTGTAATACCACTAACTTTAACCTTTTGTCCCGTGGCCGGATGATCACTAAACCCACCCATATTTGTGGCCGTTATGGTCCAATTCATAAAAACCTTATCTGCAATTGCTGTGATATATTCAATATCCATTTGAAGGTCAGGGAAAGACGCAAAGAGGATATTAAGGTTCGCTGTTAATTCAGTACTGTTAACGGCCAAATCAATATCGTTAACCTTCCTTATGAATTTGCTCGAAAAGTAAACGCCTAGACTATCCAATTCTTTTTTGTTCCAAATCGTATCCACATATGCTTCGATTGTCTTTTTACTCTGTTCTTCAACTTCTTTATTTGGTTCTGAGGGGCGGCATGCCCATAGAAGCAAAAAGGAAAAAACGATAAATTTTGACTTAGACATTCTGGTAGTTTACATGTGTTTTATAGATCTTTAGTTGATCTAAGTTAATTTTCTTTTACCTATAGAAACAAGTCATATAGGATAAACGATTCTTTTTCTTATCCGAACAGCTGTTTTTATTTATCGAGCGTCTTTATATTTAAATTTGTAACTTTCTGCGAACAATGAACAAAACACAAGGCCTTCTATTGGGTTTAATTGAAAATATTTATGCCATTAGCAAAAGGATCATTTTTAGTGAATCGGAAGATTTTAATCACCTCGACATGTATAAGCAATCCTTTATAGGGCCTTTGTTACTTATTATTTGGTTGTTCAGTTCTGAGCTTGTTTGCGCTCAAGACCTGATTGATCCGGCAAGGGAAAACCCATATACCAGAGTTTTTGTGGATACTGATAATTTTGATGCATCTTATCTTGAAGAACTGGAACTGAATTATGTCAAAATTTCCATCGACAGTATTAAGTTTGCCGCGTTGAATGACTTGGCTTACTACACGCACACCAGAGACCTTAATCGATCCTTGGAATTGACAAGAATTGGATTGGCGATGACTCGGGAAAAAAAGGACTCCCTGTGGGAAGGAAGGTTTCAAATCACAGAAGGGGCCATTTTACTTAGAATGGAAGAATTAGATACTGCTTTCACAATTCTAGAGGCCGCAAGATCAAAAGTAAAGAGGCAGGATTTACCCATGTTGTACACCCAGCTTGGTTATGTTTTTGAAAGGAACGGTGATATAATGAATGCGGCTGATTATGCCTTGAGAGCTCAAAATCTTGGAATAGCTTTGAATGATAAAAAAGCAATTGCACTTGCCTATAGTGATTTGAGTAATCTCTATTGGAAATTTTCGGATTTTGATAAAGGGCTGGAATTGGGCTTGTTGTCATTAAACTATTTTGAAGAGCGTAATCTAAATGATATGGATTATGATTTCACTTTATATGTTGTTGGAAATAATTTGCTAAGTCTTAAAAGGCCTCAGGAAGCACTTAAGTACTTTGAAAGAGCCATCTCAATGGGAGAACGATACGGTTTTTTTAATAATTTAAGTGATATTTATATTTCATTGGTTGATCTGTATACTGAGCTGAATCAGTATGAAGCTGCAGAAGTGGCTGGAGAGCAGGCGATCAAATATGCAAACTTGATCGAAAACGATTTTTTGCATATGCGTTCGTTGTTAGCGATTGGTCAGTTAAAATTATTTCAGGGAAAATATAAGGAGGCAATCAGTATATTGAATCGATCACTTGAGGTGGCAACCCCTGAATTTGGTGATAAGTTTTATTTGAGTCAAGCCTATGAAAGATTGAGTAGGGCATATGCCAAGAGTCATAATTATAAGGACGCGATAGATGCTTTTGCTGTGTATGATTCTTTAAAAAAGGAAGTTTTTTTAAAGACTTCTGAACAAAGAATGGCGCTGTTGCGAACTGAGTTTGATCTTGCCGAAAAAGATAGTATGATTCTTGGAATGCAAGAAAGAATCAATAAACAAAGCTCGACTCAGACACTCATATCAATCATATCAGGACTTTTATTAGTGCTGTTAATGGTGCTTTATGTGACCTATGAGAATAATAAAAAGAAAAATATACTTCTGGAAAAACAAAATGAAGAAAAAGAGTTTCTATTAAAGGAAATACACCATCGGGTAAAAAATAACTTGGGGATTGTGTCGAGTTTGTTAGATCTTCAGGCGGATAAAATAAAGGATCCCAAAATTATTTCAGCCATTGAAGAAAGCAGGAACAGGGTCTATTCGATGAGTATGATCCATCAGAAATTATACCAGGGAAAGAACCTCTCATCAATAAGTATGAAAGAATATTTAGTTGATCTGTCACAGCATATTTTAGATTCCTATGGTCAAGAAGGAAAGGTTGACTATGTCTATGATTTAGAAGACATGGAACTTGATGTAGATTCAGCAATACCGGTTGGTTTAATTGTCAACGAATTGCTCACAAACTCTTATAAACATGCTTTTCCTCATAACAGAAAAGGCATAATCAATATTATTTGTAAGCATATATCTGAGGATCGTATTTTACTGGAGATCGCTGATGATGGGATAGGTTTATTGGAATTTGATAAGGAGGATGATCAAGGTTCAGGATTTGGCACACAGTTGATTGATCTGCTCATTCAGCAGTTGGATGGATCGATTATGACCATCAATGGTTTGGGGACCAGAATAAGAATGGAATTTGATTTGGACTAGAAGGTTTGCAATCTATTCATCAACTCTCCACGCAATGTTTTGCTAAGCGGTATGGCTTTTTTGTGGATAACTACATGAGTTCCTGCTACTTCGTCAACATGTGAAAGGTTGATGATAAATGACCGGTGGATTCTCAAAAAATGTTCTGGAGGCAATTTGTCATTGATTTCTTTTAAGGTCATGACCAACAAACATTCTTTATTTTTCGCAAAAATTTTACAGTAATTACGATCAGCTTCAAAGTAATAAATATCGCTGATCATTATCTTGATCATTCGTTCATTTCTCCTTACATAAATGCTGTCACTTTGAATAAATGGAGAAACACATGTTGCCTCTTCTTTACTACCCGATTTATTTTTGTCAAGTCGGCTCATCGTAAGTTCAATGGCATGTTGTAGGTCGAGCTTTTTGAATGGTTTGGATATAAAAGCATATGGATTCGTAGCTTTGGCTCTGTCAAAATTGTCATCATCATTATTCGCTGTTAGATAGATTACAGGCATATCCATTTCCTGCTGCATCCTGATAACAGTATCTATACCGTCCAGTTCTCCTTTTAATTGGATATCCATGAGTACAATATCTGGAGGGTTCTGTTTAACATGTGCTAAAGCTTCTTCACCTCTAGATACAATGCCGGTTACATCATAACCTAGTTTAGAAAGTTGTAACGAAATATTGGCGCCTATGATCATTTCATCTTCGACAATCAAAATTTTAGTGGAGGAGTTCATTTAAGGGGGTCAGGTTTTTTAGAGCAAGATTGATTTTTAGAATATTGTCATTAATATTATTGTATAAGCAACTTGTAATGAATCGAATATAGTGAAATATTACCAATTTCACAAAGTTTGTTCATCCAACGCTGCTTTGGATGAATTAGTTCTAATGAGATAGCTACTGTGAATATGTCAGTTCTATGACCTGAAAAGCGTATGCAACTATTGGTTCCTTAGATCAACAAGTCCTGTTTATTAGTTTAAAAAGTAGTAATTTTGTATTAATAAAGACTAGAAAAATGGAATTTGCAGAAGCTAATAAAAATATAAAAGAGAAGGGTTTTTTAGATGTAAAAGTGTCAAATGACGTCGATTATGCTGCTGAGATCAAAAGGCTCAAGAAGGAAAAAAATGCTGTAATTTTAGCGCATTATTACCAGGAACCAGCTATACAAGATATTGCAGATTTTGTTGGTGATAGTTTACAACTTTCCTATAAGGCAGCAGAGGCAGACGCTGATCTTATCGTCTTCGCCGGGGTACATTTTATGGCAGAAACGGCCAAAATACTCAACCCTGAAAAGAAAGTTGTGTTACCTGATTTGAATGCCGGATGTTCGCTGTCAGACGCCTGTGAAGCAAAAGATCTTCAGGCCTTCAAAGACAAATATCCTGATCATATTGTTGTCACTTATGTCAATACCTCAGCAGACGTCAAGGCCATTAGTGATATTTGCTGTACTTCTTCAAATGCTCAAAAGATTATTGATTCCATCCCACTAGACCAACCTATTATTTTTGCACCAGACAAGAATCTTGGCGCATATATCAACAAAGTAACAGGACGCAATATGCTATTATGGGAAGGGGCTTGTATTGTTCACGAGGCTTTTTCTATAGACAAGCTATTGCATACGCATCAGGCACATCCAGAGGCTAAAATTATTGCTCACCCTGAATCAGAAGCGCATATATTAAAAACGGCAGCGTATATAGGATCCACCTCGGGTCTTATCAATTATGCGAAAACAGATCCCGCTAAGGAGTTTATTGTGGCTACAGAGGCAGGTATCTTGCATGAAATGCAAAAAGAAGTGCCAAATAAAACCTTATATCCTGCTCCGGCACACGAGGATAATACCTGCGCCTGCAGTGAATGCCCTTATATGAAGATGAACAATATGAAAAAACTATACCTGTGCATGAAATATGAACTTCCAGAAATTCATGTTTCGAAGGCTATTCAAAAAAAGGCACTCGTACCCATTCAAAGAATGTTAGATATTTCTTCCAGATAACATGAGTAAATTTAAAACAGACATACTGGTATTGGGTTCAGGAGTGGCAGGACTTTCTATTGCAATTAAAACGGCAACCGCCTTACCTGAAAAAACAATTCTGGTTGCCACTAAGGCTCATGAAAGTGAGTCAAACACAAAGTATGCCCAGGGTGGAATTGCTGCCGTTTGGGATAAGCTGGATACTTTTGAAGATCATATTAAAGATACCATGGTTGCCGGTGATTATTTATCTGATCCTGAAGTTGTAAAAATGGTCGTGGAAGAAGCTCCTGATTGTATGAGACAATTGATCAGTTGGGGAACTGATTTCGATCAGAATTTGGAGGGAGAAATCGATTTAGGAAAGGAAGGAGGGCATTCCACGAACAGGATTCTTCATTATAAGGATGTGACAGGTTATGAAATAGAGAAGACTTTACTGGAGCAAGTAAGATAGTTTACCAAATATCCAACTCTTACCCTATCATTTTGCCATTGATTTAATTACGGATCACCATCTGACAAAAAAGATCGATCAAGATGAAATTTCCTGCTATGGAGCTTATATCCTAAATCAGAAAACAAATAAAATTGACACCTATCTGGCAACTTCCGTAATTCTTGCCACCGGTGGAATTGGCCAGGTATATGCAGCAACAACTAATCCGGTAATTGCAACTGGCGATGGTATTGCCATGGCATACCGGGCAAAAGCCAGAATTACAGATATGGAATTTGTGCAATTCCATCCAACCTCTTTGTATCAACCTGGTGAAAGCCCATCTTTCTTGATATCTGAGGCGGTTCGAGGTTTTGGAGCATACCTCAGAAATAAAGCTGGTGAAAGGTTTATGCTAAAGATTGATGAGCGCGGTGAACTCGCTCCCCGTGATATCGTTTCAAGAGCGATCAATACGGAACTGATCTTTACAGGTGATCCGCATGTGTTTCTTGATTGTACTCATTTGGATATGTCAGAATTTATAAAGCATTTTCCAAACATTTATGAAAAATGTAAAAGTTTAGGAATTGATCCTGAATCTCAATTTATTCCGGTCGTGCCGGCAGCGCATTACCTGATGGGAGGAATAGAGGTTGATTTGAATGGCTACAGTTCTGTGATAAACTTATTTGCTTGTGGGGAATGTTCTAGAACTGGGCTGCATGGGGCAAACAGGCTGGCTTCAAATTCCTTGTTGGAGGCTTTGGTGTTTGGTAACAAAATTGCCGAAGAGATCATTCATAAGAGAAGTCATTTGAAATTGGATACCATTCCGGAGATTCCAGAATGGGATGAAGAAGGTACTATGGTACCGAAAGAAAATGTATTGATCTCTCATAACAGAAAAACGATCCAAAATATCATGAGTGATCTTGTAGCGATTGTTCGTTCCAACGAAAGACTGGAAAAGGCTATGGACCATTTGAATTATCTATATCAGGATACTGAAAAAGCTTATGAGAAATCAAAACTGTCACCCCAGATCTGCGAGTTGAGAAACCTTAATGCGATAGCTTATCTTATTGTTAATCAATCAATGCACAGAAAGGAGAATAAAGGCGCCTTTTTTAGTCTCAATAATATTGATGTAAAGCGCTGATTAATCCCATTTACTGGAGCTGGAAAGGGCTAGTTTACCTCCGCCCAATAATAAAATTGAGAAGCGAACCAAACAGGTATAAGCCCATTTATTTCAAGCGCCCAATTGCCATGATTTCCAAGTTTAAAAATTTCATTTGAGTGAGCCAACAAAATGGCAACGACCATTGTTGCTGCAATAAAAAGGGAGGCTAATCTGGTTCTGTATCCTATGATCAACAATAAGGGAGCAATCAACTCTCCTAGAAATACGCTGATAGGCCAGAAATTCGGGTATGCCATATTTTTTGAATCAAGCTTACGATACCATCAATCCCATAAATCAATTTAATGATATCCGTGAAATAACATCAGGCCTCCAATTGATAGCCTTAAGATGAGCAAGCCAATATTTTGCTGTGTATTTTTCATGCTGAGATGAGTACTTAAAAATAATTTAACTACGCTTTTTTTAAAGAGATTTCTTCAAATTCGCCGGTTCTGGACATTTGCTCAGCCAGACTTAAGGATTGTATCAGGAGGCGATGTAAGTTTGCGCTGAGTAAGGTCTATCCAGGCACCATATATTTCTATCTCAGCAGCGAGTTTTCCATCTCCTCTAAAAATATTATGCAGAAATTTAAAACGTTCGCCCTTTTCAGAAATACCTTTTAACAAAACCTCAACGGTAATATCTTCTCCCATGGAGATTTCTTTAATAAATTTCGTGTTTTCCTGGAATAGAATGGGGCCGATATTGCAGCTTGTTGAACTCCTTCATCGAGAGTCCGTATTTTTTGAATAGGCGAACTCTCGATTCAGCAGCATAATCGTTATATGCGCTGTGGCGCATATGATTGTTGGGATCAAAGTCTGCCCAGCGTGTCGGAAAGGTTACCTTAAAACTCATCTAAAAGAGTTATTTAAGATAGTAGATCAGCAATTCTTTTGACAGCCTCTTTCAATTCTTTTTGAGATGCTGCGTAACTAATTCGGATGCAGTTAGGGGCTCCGAAAGCATCACCCGTTACAGTGGCAACATTCGCTTTTTCTAGGACCAACATGGCAAAATCAGAAGCATTTTCAACCTTCGTGCCAGCAATGGTCTTTCCAAAATAATAGGAAACATCAGGAAAAACATAAAAAGCTCCCTGCGCAACATTGGTCTTGATGCCTTTTATCTCGCTTAACAATCCAAGGATCAGATCCCTTCTGATCTTGAATTCATCTACCATATACTGAATTCGGGAAACAGGTTCGTCCAAGGCAGTTATAGTAGCTCTTTGGGCAATACAATTTGCACCTGAGGTAATTTGACCTTGCATCTTGTTACAAGCTTTGGCAATCCATTCAGGAGCACCAATATATCCGATTCTCCAACCTGTCATGGCAAAAGCTTTTGCTACTCCATTAACTGTAATGGTTCTGTCATACATACTCTCAATGGCAGCAAAACTAAAGTTAGGCGTACGCCATAATTAATATGCTCATAGATCTCATCTGAAAGGATATAGATTTGAGGATGCTTCTCCAATACTTTAGCCAAAGCTCTGTATTCGGCTTCCGTATACACCGTACCGCTTGGGTTATTTGGTGAGTTAAAGAAAATCATTTTTGTTTTAGGAGTGATCGCAGCCTCAAGTTGTTCTGGCGTGATCTTAAAATCAGTCTCAATAGTTGATGGAATTTCAACATAAGTAGCTTCTGCTAAAATGCTGATCGCAGAATAGCTTACCCAATATGGCGCTGGAAGTAAAACTTCATCTCCCGGGTTTAATAGTACCATGGCCACATTCGCTATAGATTGTTTGGCCCCTGTTGAAACAACCACCTGGTTGATATTGTAATCTAAGTTATTGTCTCGCTTAAATTTTCTGCATATAGCCTCCCTAAGGTCTGCATAACCATTTACAGGGCTATATGAATTGTAGTTGTCATTAATGGCTTGAATAGCAGCATCTTTTATGAAATCCGGAGTATTGAAATCTGGTTCTCCCAGACTTAAACTAATGATATCTTTTCCTTGTTCTTTTAATTCCCTGGCTTTGGCTGCCATGGCCAAAGTTTGTGATACGGGTAAACTTTTAATTCTGTCGGATAATGGATGTGACATTGTAAAATTCTAAATATTTAATAATTATGCAAACTCAGGGTGTTTTCCCAGTTTATCCAGTTGTCTGAAATGATCAACAAATGCGCCGATCATCGTTTTGTATTCATTGTAAGGTAAATTGAATTCCTTTGTTGTATTTCTTACGATTTCAGAAAGTTTCTTATAATGAATATGGGAAATATGTGGAAAAATATGGTGCTCTACCTGATGGTTCAATCCACCTGTAAAAAAATTTACGATTTTATTGTTAATGGCAAAATTTGAAGTAGTGTAGAGCTGATGTATGGCCCATGTATGCTCCATCATTCCATCTTCATTCGGTTTTGGCATTTCAGTATTTGGCATAACATGTGCCAGTTGGAAAACGACACTAAGAATCATTCCAGCCGTATAATGCATGATAAAAAAACCAATAAGTATTTGCCACCATGGAATGTCCATCACCAAAATTGGTAAGACCAGCCAAATAGAATAATACAACACTTTGGTGATCACCAAAACCGACCATTCCTTAGCCGGATTCGGAAATTTACCATAGGACAATTTACGTTTCAAATAATTATTCATTTGCTTGATATCAGTCGTGATCGCCCAGTTTATGGTTAACAGACCATATAAGAAAATTGAATAGTATTTTTGAAATTTATGGATCTGCAACCATTTGGAATGCTTTGAAAAACGAATGATCCTTCCAGCATCTATATCTTCATCCAAACCTTGAATATTTGTGTAGGTATGGTGAAGCACATTGTGCTGTACTTTCCAGTTGTAAACATTGCCAGCAAGAATATAAATGCTACTTCCCATCAGGCTGTTTACCCATTTTTTACTTGAGAAAGATTCATGATTTGCGTCATGCATCACATTCATGCCGACACCTGCCATCCCTATTCCAATAGTAATTGTCAACAATATCATTGCCCATATCGGCAGATCAACCGTTAATAAAACCACTAATGGGCTAAGAAAAATAGCGAACATAATAATAGCTTTGCTATATAGTTTCCAATTGCCAGTTTTCTGTATGTTATTCTCTTTAAAGTAGTTATTAACTCTTTTATTCAGAGTTTTGATGAAGTTTGTCTTGTCTCTAGTAACGAATTTTACCCCTTGCATATGTGTTCATTTATTTTTTTGTTAAAATAACAAATTTCAGTTGGCAAAGTTAAATGATTTTTGCCACAGTATTGTTAAAATAAAGCCATATTCTTAACAAAAAAATAATGTATTTTTCGCTTCATTGAGAATGATGCAAAGGGTATTATTTATCCTTGCCTATCCAAAAAAGATTAATTGTATTTTTGCTAAAAATTTAAAATGGAAAAGATCTCTCGAAATTTCCCTGAATTCACCGAGAAGCAATTGAAGCAGTTTTCAATGCTTGAAAACCTGTATGCCGATTGGAATGCGAGAATTAATGTTATTTCAAGAAAGGATATAGATGCCTTATATGTAAAACATGTTCTGCATTCTTTGGGAATAGCAAAGGTTCAACCGTTTTTGCCAAATTCCAGAGTGCTTGATGTAGGCACCGGTGGTGGTTTTCCGGGAATTCCATTGGCCATTATGTTTCCTGAAACTCAATTTGTTTTGGTTGATTCTATTGGTAAAAAAATAAAAGTAGTGGAGGCCGTTGCCGAAGCACTGGGCTTAAAAAACGTTACCGCAATTCATGGAAGAGCAGAAAAGGTGACCGGTGAATTTGATTTTGTGGTAAGCCGGGCAGTGACAAAGATGGATGATTTTGTAAAATGGGTAAGAAAAAAAATACGAAGAAAGAACAAGCATGAAATTAAGAATGGTATCCTGTATTTAAAGGGAGGTGATCTCGCAGAGGAGCTTCAAAATTTTCCCAGTGCTACTTTGTACGACTTAACGGATTATTTTGACGATCCCTTTTTCGAAACCAAAAAAGTGGTTCATCTTCCCATTAAATACCGACTTTAAAGTTGCTTACCCCATCCTGTTAGACCGGCTGAAACGATGAATTTCATGAGCTCGCTTGAATTTACATCCAGTTTTCTTATTTGTGTTCGCGGTACAATAAACAGTTCGCCGGAAAAATTATAGGAATGAGGAAAGTATACAGCAACCTTCCCTTCAGCTTGGATAATCTCAAGATTCTCCTCAGTGATAAAGCCAAGTTTTTCCAAATCTGAATTCAGATTTACTTTGACCAATACCGGTTGATTGAACTTTTTCTCTTTTCCCACAAAAGCCGTAAAAAGATCATTAAAGGCCGCGTAGATAAAATTAATAAGAGGGACTTTGTCAATAACTTTTTTAAAGACCTTTTTTAGAGGTTGAGCGATGATTGTTCTTCCGATAAAACCAACAAAAATCAAGAAAACCAGCAGAGATAGTAATCCGAGGCCAGGGATTTGAACATCAAAAAATCTTGCGAGAAGTTGTTGAGATAGCCCATCAACCAGGGTAAATGCGCCGTAAATAATATAAGCCGTAATTCCTAAAGGAGCAATGTAAAGCAGTCCTTGCAGCAGGTAATTAATCAATTTTTTCATAAGTCAAAGTTTGAATGAAGTCTATTCTAATGCGGATCAAATTACAAAGATTTTACATGCAGTAGTGGTAGAAATCATAAGATTTATGAGGCCTTTGTCCACGATGTCAAAAAATCCTGAATTTTTTAATTAAACAATTAAGCGGTTCAATACTTTAGAATAGTTGATTTTCTTCCTTAAATTAGCCTGAGTATTAAATGATTCACAAATTATTACTCTAGTGATATATGGACAAGGAACTTTCATCGATACATTATGACCAATACTTACAACTTCAAAAAATACTTGATGCGCAAAAGTTAAGGAGCGTCGAGTTCAAAAAGCCTGCACATGACGAAATGCTTTTTATTATTGTGCACCAGGTATATGAACTCTGGTTTAAGGAGATCCTGCACGATCTGGGTTCTATCATGGAACTTTTCAGTGAGGGTACAGTAGAAGAGGCACAGATCGGTGTCGCTATTTCACGGCTCGACAGAATTGTAAAAATTCAAAAGATACTGGTTGACCAGATCGATATTATTGAAACGATGACTCCTCTCGATTTTCTTGATTTTAGAAACTACCTTCTCCCTGCTTCAGGATTTCAAAGTTTTCAATTCAGGCAATTGGAGGTCTCTATGGGACTAAAAAGAGAAAGTAGAATTTCTTATACACAGTGCTCTTATTCTGGGGTGTTCTCAGATCATGAACAAGAAATTTTGAACCAGTTAGAAACTGGAGATTCTATGTTTGATTTGGTAGAAAAATGGCTCGAAAGAACTCCTTTTTTGGAATTTGAAACATTTGACTTTCTTGAGGAATACAAAAAATCGGTACAATTAATGCTCAAAAGAGAGGAGCAGGCTATAGATAAGGCTGATTATATTTCAGATCAGGAGAAAATGCTTAGGGTAAGAATGTTGGGAGAGACAAACACCTACTTTGACTCAATTTTTAACAAGGAAATGCATGAAGAAAAACTGAAAGATGGGGTCTTAAAGTTGTCGTATAAGGCTACGATCAGTGCTTTACTCATCAATCTTTACAGGGATGAACCACTTTTAAGACAACCTTTTATGTTTCTTCAGAAACTGATTGATATGGATGAGCTACTGACAACTTGGAGGAACAGACATGCACAAATGGTGCTGCGCACCCTGGGTCAAAAAATTGGGACTGGAGGCTCTTCCGGATATGACTATTTAAAGACAACAGCTGATAAACACAGGGTTTTTTATGACCTGCATAATATTTCAACATTGCTTATTCCAAGGTCTTTTTTACCTGCTCTGCCAAAGGAACTTAAAGAAAAACTTGATTTTAACTTCTCGAAAGATGACTAAGACCCTAAACAAATGACATTAAGTATATGCCTTAAGGATCAGTATTTTACTTTTGATACAAGTAAGGTAAAAGATATTTCCATACCCTTAAAATTCAATGGAGAGCAACCAAATATTTTTAACACGAAAAGAGCTGAATCAGGAGCTTATGAGGCTGATGGTTTTGTCGGAGATACAAGACAGGGGGGTGGTTGTAATTTTGAGCAAGTGACTTTGGTGCCTCATTGTAATGGAACGCATACAGAGTGTATTGGTCATATTACCCATAAAAGATTCTCGATTCAGGAACAGTTACAGGACTCGCTTATTCCTGCTACTGTCTTGACGGTATCGCCTGAAAATGCGCTTACTTCTTTGGACACCTACCTTCCTGAAAAGGAAGCGGATGATGTTTTTATCAGTGAAAGAAGTTTAAAGAATGGACTGGAAAAAGTATCTAAAGAGTTTTTAAAGGCCCTTGTGATTAGAACACTTCCAAATGATACTTCTAAAATGAGAAGAAATTACATGGAACAGGAACCGGCTTTTTTTTCACTGGAGGCTATGAAATACCTTGTGGAAATAGGAGTGGAACACCTTCTTGTGGATTTGCCCTCAGTAGACAGGGCTTACGATGAAGGTAATTTGAACGCACACCATCTTTTTTGGAACATCGAAGCCGGATCCCATAAGGAAGCATCGAACAGTATGGTAAACAAAACCATTACTGAAATGATCTATGTGGGAGATGAGATTGCCGACGGTCGGTATTTGTTAAATTTGCAAATAGCTCCTTTTGTATCTGATGCAGCACCGAGTCGTCCTTTACTATATCCTTTAATCAAAGCATCTAAAAGCGAATAAACACGATACCATGGAATATTTGAATACAAAAGAGTTTGCCCGTCAAATGGACAGCACTGATCCCTTGAGGACGTACAGAAATAAATTTTATTTCCCCAAGCATACCAATGGCGAGCAGGCCACCTATCTCTGTGGAAATTCTCTTGGCCTGCAGCCAAAATCAGCCAAAGCGCATATAGAAGCTGTTCTTGACGATTGGCGGGATCTTGGTGTTAAAGGTCATTTTGAAGGAGCACATCCTTTTGCCACCTATCATGAAACACTGGGTGAGCAGATGGCAAAAATTGTAGGAGGTAGAAAAGAAGAAGTTGTTGCCATGAACAGTTTAACGGTAAACCTTCATTTTATGATGGTGTCTTTTTACAGGCCGGAGCAGGGCAGGTATAAAATCTTGATGGAGAAAAATGCCTTCCCTTCAGATCAATACGCGGTAAAATCGCAACTTGAATTTCACGGTTTTGATCCGAAAGAAGGATTAATAGAATTGGAGCCAAGAGCTGGAGAGGATATTTTAAGAACGGAGGATATTTTAGATCTGATCAAAAATAAAGGCAATGAAATTGCGCTGATTATGATTGGAGGTCTAAATTACTATACCGGTCAGGCCTATGATATGGAGAAGATTACCCGTGTAGGTCATGAAATGGGATGTATGGTTGGTTTTGACCTTGCTCACGGAGCAGGTAACCTGAGTTTGTCATTACATGATTGGGGTGTGGACTTTGCCGTTTGGTGTACGTATAAATATATGAATTCAGGTCCCGGAGGTATTGCTGGATGCTTTGTGCATGAACGTCATCTTAAGCGAAAGGACCTTATTCGGTTTGCCGGATGGTGGGGTCACGATAAAGCGACACGATTTTTAATGGATGATACCTTTGTTCCAATCCAGGGTGCCGAAGGTTGGCAAATGAGCAATGAAACCGTTTTATCCATGGCAGCATTAAAGGCCTCTCTTGAAATTTTCGAGGAGGTTGGAATGAAGGCCATTGTCAAGAAATCAAGATTACTCACCAGGTATCTGGAGTTTCTGATAGAAGAATTAAAGAGTGATCGTATCCAGATCATTACCCCTAAACAGACAGATGCCAGAGGGGCTCAATTATCGATAAGGGTAGTCAATAGTGACAAATCCTTGTTCAGGGCAATTAGTGAAAAAGGAGTTATTGCCGATTGGAGAGAACCCGATGTGATCAGAATAGCGCCTGCCCCATTGTACAATAGTTTTATGGATGTTTTTAACTTTGTTCAAATAGTAAGAGAGGAACTAAGTATCTAACTAGGGTCATCGTACAATTTTATAATTTTTTAAAACTAATCAAAGTCATAGTTTGACCTAATTACAGTTCCTACTTTTGACTGTATAAATTGAAAACATATGAATGATCCAAAAGAATGTTTGGTTTGCGGAAGAGGTCAGCAAGAAATTCCGGTAACAGAATTCCATTACCAGGAATCCAGTTTTTTTATCTGTGCACAACACATTCCCGTTTTAATTCACGATCCGCAAAAATTGATAGGTTTATTGCCCGATGCGGATAAATTGCAAGGCGCATAAAAAAACCCGAAATCATAGATTCCGGGTTCTGTCTTTATTCGAAGAAAGTATTATTCTCCTAAAAAAGGATATCTGTAATTGGTTGGAGGAACAAAAGTTTCTTTAAGCGTTCTGTTTGATACCCAACGCAATAAATTCCATACCGATCCGGCTTTGTCATTGGTTCCTGAACCTCTGGCACCACCAAAAGGTTGCTGACCAACTACAGCGCCTGTGGGCTTGTCATTGATATAGAAGTTTCCAGCTGCATTTTCCAATTTACTGGTCGCTGTTTCGATCACATACCTGTCTTGACTAAAAATTGCTCCTGTTAATGCGTATTCTCCTGTTTGATCTACCAGGTCAAGAACTTGCTCCCACTGCTCATCTTCGTATACATAAATTGTAATGATAGGACCGAACAATTCAGTGCACATGGTTTCGTATTGAGGATTCGTCGTCACAATAACGGTAGGTTCAATAAAATAGCCAACAGCATCATCATAACCACCTCCAACGATAATTTCAGCATCCTTGTCTTTTTTTGCTTGATCAAGATATCCCGATAATTTTTTAAAGGCACGGTCATCAATAACTGCATTGATAAAATTTGAACTGTCTCCTGGAGATCCCATTTTAAATGAATTCACATCTTTAATCACAGATTCTTTGATGTCGGCCCATAAACTTTTCGGTAAATAAGCTCTTGATGCCGCTGAGCATTTTTGTCCCTGGTATTCAAAGGCCCCTCTCGAAATCGCGGTAGCCACTTCTTGCGCATTCGCAGAAGGATGTGCCCAGATAAAATCTTTACCACCGGTTTCTCCAACTATTCTTGGGTAAGAACGATAGTGTTTTACATTGGCGCCAATAGTTTTCCAGAAATCATCAAATACAGGAGTAGATCCTGTAAAATGAACTCCCGCAAAATCTTTATGATTTAACAGTACGTCAGTAATGGTTCCAGAGTTACCAGTAACCATATTGATGACGCCATCAGGCAGACCTGCCTCTTTAAATAATTCCATGATCACATGTGCTGAATACACCTGAGATCTAGCCGGTTTCCAGATCACAACATTCCCCATCATGGCAGGTGCTGCTGGTAAATTTCCGGCAATGGCTGTAAAATTAAAAGGCGTTATGGCATAAACAAAGCCCTCAAGCGCCCTGTATTGCATTCTATTCCAGATTCCAGGAGAAGACTCTGGTTGGTTTTTATAGATGTCTGTCATGAACTCCACATTGAATCTCAAGAAATCGATCAGCTCACATGCCGCATCAATTTCTGCCTGCATGACATTTTTAGATTGTGCAATCATAGTAGCGGCATTCATTCTGTACCTGAATGGACCTGCCAACAATTCAGCTGCTTTTAAAAAGATAGCAGCACGGTGTTCCCAACTGGTTTTAGACCATTTTTCTCTTGCCTCAGCTGCTTTTTCAACGGCCAATTCAATATGAGATTTATCTGCAGTATGGTATTGACCCACTTTGTGTTGATGATCATGTGGAGGGTGAATATCTACTGTTTTACCTGTTCGGTATTCTTTGCCCCCTATATAAAAAGGAATATCTATCTGTTCGTTGAACATTTTATTATAAGTAGCAATTAAATCAGTGTGCTCTGCCGTTCCTGGTGCATAAGAATTTACCGGTTCATTTATCGCTTTTGGTACCTTAAAAAATCCGTTTGACATATGTGTTTAGTTTAGATTGAAACAATTCCATTTTTAGTGATGGCAAAGGTACGAATTATGTAAGATTTTAACTCTTAACTATATGCTAAATGTTAACTTTGCAAGGAATGTTTCGTTTAACTTTATAATTCACATTTTTCTATGTGTACTGTAACTTTTTTACCCTTACCCGATCATGGTTTTGTCTTGACTTCTAACAGAGATGTCGGTTATCAACGTGAAAAAGCATTATACCCTGCTCTTTATGAGGAAGAAGGGGTGTCATTGTTTTATCCTAAAGATGGAAAAGCAGGGGGCACATGGATTGGAACAAGTCGAAATAATCGATTGATCTGTCTGTTGAACGGCGGTTTTGAAAACCATAAAAGAGCAGCATCCTATCCAAAAAGCAGGGGACTTATCGTAAAAGAATTATTGATTGCACATGATTTTGAAGAAATTGCTCTGCAACTAGATTTGAATGGGTATAGAACCATTTACCTTGGTTGTGGTTGACTGGAAAGAAGAAAAGCACAGCTGTTTGAATTTGTCTGGGATGGTAAACAGCGTTTTTTAGAAAAACTGGAATGGCAACCAAAGATTTGGTCTTCTTCGACCTTATATACACATGACATGAAAGCGATGCGTCAAGATTGGTTTAGGGAATGGTTTATCGGAAAGAGTCTGACAGCAGAAAATATTCTGGATTTTCATAAACATGCAGGTATAGGCTTTCCTGAAGTGGATGTTTTTATGAGAAGGGAAAAGGTCGGAACGGTGAGTATTACGCAGGTTATTAAAACTGGTGCAATGATAGATATGCACTATTTTCCAGTGAGTTAAAGCATAAAAGCAATGAAAGAAATAATAATTCCACCTATCAATGCCATGACCATAAATGCAGAATTGAGTATGATGTACTTGATCAGGGTTTTAAGTCTTCCTTGCTGATAGAACTGTCTCATTGCCATAAAGAGATGTATCATAAAAATGATCAGAAAGATCCATACTATGGCATCGGAATGAGTAATTCTACCGATAATGATAAAGAGCAATAGCAGGAGAAAAAAAACGGTTTGAACGTGAAATACGAAAACCAGGTTTTCAGTATAATTGAATTTTCTTCTTATATAGAGTAATGAAACGAAGAGAGTAAATAAGGGTAATAGGAAAAACAAAGCAATAGAAACTCTTGAAAGAATTCTGTCCAAAAATTCAGCACCATAGTTTTCAGGGTCTTCTACTGCTTCGTTCCAGTCTGTAGATTTTGAGTAGAGGAAAACATTCCAATAGTTATTTTCGTAACCAAGTCGTTCTATCGCAGTTAGAGCATCAACTTTGGGTTCTTCTTTTTGAAAATCCATAAAGGATTTTACCTTATTTAAGATCAAGCCTATTTTCCCACTTTTGGCATCTTCCCCAGACTTACGAACAAGGGATAAAGGTATTTCATAATTGATTTCTTTGTTTTTAAAAACACTGTCCATATGTTTAACAGCCTGCTTTTTTAAATTTCCTTTTTTTGAAATTTCATCCCAGCCGTTGCCAACGGTCGCCCAATCATCAACCATTACATCTTTATCATCATCGGTAAGAATTTTGGCTCTTTTATCGATGGCTTGGAGAATATTTAATACTAAAGAATCTTTTTTTGATGTTGAAGTGGAATCATTTTTAAAATTATTTATTAATTCAGGACTGTCAAAAATTGAATCCACATAAGCAAATATCATCAGTTGGTTATAGTTTGACTCCTCTTTGAGTTGTTTTTGAACTGAATCTTTATTAAATACAACACCTTCTATTCCCGACTCTATCATTGAAAGTGTCGTTGAATCCAATTCTACATCATTTTTCTGTAATTCTTTTAGTGTTTCCGATTTGATGCTATCCAGAGCTGCCCTTCCCTGTTCCGAATTCAGTTCAGGAATAATATTTGATGAAGATTTAGCAACCGGTTTAAATTCATCAATGGTTTGAAATAAACCGACAACCAGAAAAAATAAGATCGTAATTTGAAGGTATAATTTGAACGGATTCATATACCTCATTCTCTTTCCCTCCACATAATTCTTGGTTATAAGTCCAGGTTTAAAAACTAGACCAGCAATTGTATTTAAAAGTCGACTGTCAAAAGAAAGAAAATCGTCAAAATAGGCTGAAAGATATTGCTTCAGGCTCACCTTTTGAAGATCATTGACCTGACCACAATTAGGGCAAAAATTATCCTCTTCCGAAATGTCATTTTCGCAATTCAAACACTTATTTCCGCGAATATTCCTTGTAAATCTGGTTATAGATTTCATAAAAGAAGCTGTAGTCCTGCGATTTAAAAGTAAACAATTTAATTAAAAGTGGCGGGTAGCATGAGCTGAAAAGTAGGTATGCTCACTCTAAAATTTTCAGAAGTAGAAAAATTAATCATATTGTAATAGCCATTCATTGAACCAATTGGTGATACCAAAAAGCAATGCGAGGAATACGTATAAGTCTGTTTGGGCTTAAGAATGGGTTTTTTTCCCACAACACCCTCTCCTTCAACAACTTCAAAGTCATTTAGAGAGTCAAAAATATTCCAGCGTCTACTTAATAATTGTACGGTATCACTACTCTGATTTTCAATGGTAATGCTATAGCTAAAGGCATAATACACCTTCGAATTTTGGTAGCGGTTGCCTTCAAAATTAGAGCTGATCGAAATTTTTATTCCTTTTGTAACTTGTTGAACCATAGCTTTTCAATACCGTTGATTGACGTCACAAAGATAGGAATAATTTTAAAAAAGATGGGAATTTCCTTTTTTCGTGTCTTTTATAAATTCTGAAATACTTTCACTTTTAAAAGTTTCGATCATTTGATTGCGCAAAGGTGCAGCCAAATGGTGGATAGGACAAGGGTTGTGATCACTGCATTTTGGCAATCCAATAAAGCATGAATTAAAATTCTCATGTCCGTCTATGCATTCAATGATAGACATAAGGTTCCCCGACAGTTGATCTTCATTTAAATAAAACCCTCCCTTTGGTCCTTTGCTTGACGTAATGAGCTTTTTTTTGTTTAAATGCTGAAATATTTTGGCAAGAAATGGTACTGGAATATTTATTTTTTCTCCAACCTCTTTTGATCCCAGTTTGTTCAACTTGGATGCATAAATGGCCAGATAAAGAACTCCCCTGATAGCGTATTTACTTTGATTGCTTAACATAATTCAAATATAAAAGATAAAATTATCCTTTTTATGATTAAAGTCATATATTTGGTTACTGATGTTACATAATTTTGTAACTCCGGTACAATAATATATAATTTTAACTTAATTATTTTAATAATGAGAACTCGCATATTACTAATTGCAACATTATTCATTTTTTCTTTTGTTACCTGTAAAAACGACAAGCCAGCAACAGACGAGGGGTCTGAGAAAGTGACAGAACCTATAGAACACCAAGGGCAGGCTGCCGTCACAGACAATGAATCAGATGCGAATGCATTGCAAGTGGCAAAATCTATTGAAGATTTTAGTACGCTCGTGGCTGCTATTGAAGCGGCAGGAGTGGAAGATGCTGTGGTTAATGCAGGACCTTTGACCATTTTTGCCCCGCTGAATTCTGCTTTTGGAAAGTTGCCTGAGGGGACCGTTGAAAATTTGGTGCAACCAGAAAATAAAGCAACACTGGCTTTTATTCTCGTAAATCATGTGGCTCCGGCAAATTATCCAATAAAACAATTGAAGAAAGAAGCAAAAAAAGGAAGAAAGCTTTATATGGCTTCGGGGAAATATTTAATTGTTGAAAACAAAGACGGAGAGATGTATGTTGGAGGAACAAAAATATTGAAAACAGTACAAGTAAGTAATGGTTGGATTCATGTCGTCGATGATGTCTTGGTTCCTGCTGAATAAACATTAATAGTTATATACCATAATATGAAATTGAAATTTATAATCGTGTTGGCTATGGCGCTTTCCATGGCTTCATGCGGAGGTGATAAGTCAAAAAACGAAGCGCCAAAAGCGGCCCCTGAGAAAGCGGTGGAACCGGAAACTTTGAATACCGATCCAATGGCCAATAAAGGAATTGGACCTATTAGTTCTGTGAGCTTAGGTGACCTCGATCAGGCCATGGTAGGTCAAGGAGAAACTGTATTTAAAGCAAAGTGTTCTGCTTGTCATAAAATCAGTAAAAAATTTGTTGGACCTGCGTTAAAAGGGGTCACAGCAAGAAGAAGTCCTGAGTGGATTATGAACATGATCATGAATCCAGAAGAAATGATAAAGAAAGACCCGATTGCCATCAAGTTGTTAGCTGAGGCAAACGGAGCACCTATGGCAAATCAAAATATTACGGAAGAAGAAGCAAGAGCTTTGCTGGAATACTTTAGAACTAAAAATTGAAACGACTTAAATCTTAATAATTATGAAAACAATGTTTAAATATTTTGCCACCCTGATGGTACTTTCAACCTGGTTGGTGTCATGTGGTGATATGAACTCGGGAAAATCGTCCAAACAAGGGGCGCTCTCTGGAAATGCTGCTGAGAAAGTTTATGTAGCTCCAGGAGAACACGATGAGTTCTATGCCTTTGTCTCAGGTGGATTTAGTGGACAATTGGCTGTTTATGGTTTGCCTTCAGGTAGGTTATTTAAGGTGATACCTGTTTTTTCTGTTGATGCAGAAAAAGCCTGGGGTTTTAACGAAGAAACCAAACCAATGTTAAATACTTCTCATGGGTTTATTCCTTGGGATGATTCACACCACCCTGATATTTCACAAACAGCAGGAGAACTTGATGGTAGATGGGTATTTATTAATGGTAATAATACACCGAGGATTGCCAAAATTGATTTGACCACTTTTGAAACTACTGAAATTATCGAGGTGCCTAATTCAGCGGGTAATCACAGTTCTTCTTTTGTAACTGAAAACACTGAATACGTGGTTGCAGGGACAAGATTTTCCGTTCCATATCCTCAAAGAGACATGCCTATTTCTGAATACAAAGGAAATTTTAAAGGAGCACTTTCTTTTATTTCTGTGGATCCCCAAGACGGTAGAATGGATATAAAATTTCAGATCATGATGCCTGGTTTTGATTATGACCTTTCCCACCCTGGAAGAGGAGATTCTCATGGCTGGTTCTTTTTCTCTACCTATAATACAGAAGAGGCAAATTCATTGTTAGAGGTAAATGCCTCACAAAATGACAAGGATTTTATTGCAGCCATCAACTGGAAAAAAATAGAAGCTTATGTAAATGAAGGAGGCGGTACAAAAGTGCCGGCAAATTATGCGCATAATGTGTATGATGATCATACGCATACAGCAACGTCTACCATGATAAAAGAGGTTCTTGTTGTTGATCCTACCGAGGTTCCTGGAGCCATTTACTTTATGCCAACACCAAAATCTCCTCACGGTTGTGATGTAGACCCTAGTGGAGAGTATATTGTCGGTAGCGGGAAACTAGCTGCTGAATTGACGGTTCACTCATTTAGCAAAATGCTTAAGGCAATTGAAAATAAAGACTTTGATGGTGACGCTTATGGCATTCCGATTCTTTCATATGAAGCTACATTGGCTGGTGCCGTTAAACAACCTGGCCTTGGACCACTACATACTGAGTTTGACGGGAAAGGAAATGCTTATACAACTTTCTTTATTTCATCTGAAGTAGTAAAATGGAAGTTAGGAACCTGGGAAGTCATTGACAGAAAGCCCACTTATTACTCCGTTGGTCACTTGATGATACCTGGTGGAAACTCAAGAAAGCCATTTGGTAAGTACGTACTTGCGATGAATAAAATAACAAAAGACAGGTATCTTCCTACAGGTCCGGAGGTTACACAGTCAGCACAATTGTATGATATTTCTGGAGAAAAAATGGAATTGTTACTCGATTTCCCAACCATTGGAGAGCCTCATTATGCTGCGGGTATACCTGCTGATATAGTGGCTAAAAATTCTAAAAAATTCTTTAAACTAGAAGATAATGAGCACCCATATGCTGTAAAAAGTGAAGCGGAATCGAAAGTCGTGAGAAATGGTAACGAAGTGCATATATATTTAACGATGATACGTTCGCATTTTGCGCCAGACAACATTGAAGGTGTTCAAGTAGGCGATAAAGTTTATTTCCATGTAACCAATCTAGAACAAGACTACGATGTACCCCATGGTGTCGCTATGATTGGAGCCAATACTTCGGAATTATTGATCATGCCAGGACAAACAGAAACGTTTACTTGGGAACCTAAACAAGAGGGTGTATGGCCATTTTACTGTACAGATTTCTGCTCAGCACTGCATCAGGAAATGCAGGGTTATGTAAGGGTTTCTCCTAAAGGATCAAATGTGCCTATTTCGTTCACCTTAGATGGTGACGCTGTAGACATAGAATAATATTAAAATTGAGGTTAAGTTAATTATTGTAGAAAACGGGCAGGGAGTTTTAACTGTCCGTTTTCAATTGTAATGATTTAATTCATGGCCAAAGCTTGTAAGTCGTTGTAATTTAGCTTTGAATCAATTGGTAAGTGCCTCAACTAATACCTACACAAAATGAAAAAGTCAAAACTTTTAATGATCCTTGGACCTTTATTGATGATAGGTCTTTTTGTTTTACCACTTTGGAATATCACCCTTGAAGCACCTCAATATCCTATCCCTCTTGGGATGAATATCCACATCAATAAGTTTACTGATGTACATGAATTTGATATCAAGAACATTAACTTGATGAATCATTATGTGGGCATGAAGTATATTCCTGAGTCTATTCCTGAGTTTAGTATATTTCCTCTTGTGATTGGTGTGATGATTGCCTTAGGTGTTTTGATCGGTATTTTTGCCAATTATAAATGGTTTCTAGGATGGTTTATACTGATGTCAATTTTAGGAATTGCGGGAATATATGATTTCTACCTTTGGGAATATGACTATGGCCATAATCTGGATCCCAAGGCTATTATGAGTTTTAAAAACCCTGATGGTTCACCAATGGGATTCCAACCTCCCTTGTGGGGGACAAAGCATATATTAAATTTTATCGCGCATTCCTATCCGCGTTCTGGAGCTTATATGCTGTTTGTTGGCATGATGATGACCCTTATGGCCTTTTTTATAGGTAAGAAAGAGGCGAAGGCCACTCAGTAAAATCATTGTGAATAGTTGGTCAGGTTCCAGCTAGAAAGAAAATAGATTATATTTGATATTCCTAACTTAAAAATCATGAAGAGAGTAATTTTTGCTGCTTTTACGATATTGCTATGTGTATTGGTTTCTTGCAAGATTGAACCTGAACAGATTAATTATGGAAGCGATGCCTGTGCTTTTTGTAAAATGACCATTGTTGATCAGCAACATGCTGCTCAATATGTAAGCAATAAGGGCAAACAGTTTAAATTTGATGCAATTGAATGCATGGTCAATGCTATTGCCGAAAAAGGAAGTGAGGATATTGAGCTATTTCTTGTCGCCGATTATCAGGTCCCCGGATCAATGATTAATGCGAAAGAAGCCACCTATTTAATCAGTAAAGAGATCAAAAGCCCAATGGGGGCAAATCTTTCGGGCTTTGCATCTAAAGAAAAGGCATTGGTTACTCAAAAAGATAGTGGTGGTGATATCTACACTTGGCAGGAACTACTCATAAAATTTGATGCAGAATAAATGAAAAAAGAAGCTTTATTTTTATTGGTTTTTTTTTGTTTTTATCTGATGCATGGACGTCAAATAAAAGTTTGTGACTCCTGCGAAGTAAGCTCTGTTAAACAAGCCGTCGCCTTGTCTAAAGATGGAGATGAGATTCTTGTCTTGAAAGGAGTTTACAAGGAACACGCAATCGTGATCGATAAATCTATCCATATCAAAGGAGTTGATTTTCCGGTAATTGATGGAGAATTTAAAGAGACGATTTTTAAAGTAACGGCCGAGCATTTCTCTATTACAGGTTTGGAAATTATTAATGTTGGGCAAAGTTATACCAAAGATTATGCTGCTATCCTCGTATCGGAATCGGATGATTTTGTCATTGAGAACAATCATTTTAAAAAGGTGTTTTTTGGACTGCTTATAGAGAAATCTAAAAATGGCGTTATTCAAGACAATCATGTCAGCTCAGAAGCTATTTCTCAGGCCAATTCGGGTAACGGAATACATCTTTGGCACTGTTCAAAAATGACCATTGCCAACAATGAATTAACGGGCTTAAGAGATGGCATCTATTTTGAGTTTGTAAAGACAAGTAATGTTTTCGGAAATAAGAGTTTTGGCAATCTTCGCTACGGCTTACATTTTATGTTTTCAAATGAAAATGCCTACTACAATAATGTTTTTAGAGACAATGGAGCCGGGGTAGCCATTATGTTTTCAAAATTTGTAAAAATGCATGACAACCGCTTCGAGCACAATTGGGGGGCAGCTTCCTATGGCTTGCTTTTAAAAGAAATCTATGATGCAGAAATTGAAAGAAATGTTTTTGAACAAAACACGATAGGCATCAGTGTGGACGGATCAACCAGGATCAATTATACCAATAATACTTTTTCCAGAAATGGTTGGGCAGTAACCATTATAGGTGCATGCTACGAGAACGTATTTTCAAGAAACAACTTTTTGAACAATGCCCTGGATTTAAGTTATAATAGCAAAATAAACACCAATATCTTTGAAAACAATTACTGGAGTGAATATGCCGGGTATGATCTTGACCGAAATGGAGTTGGAGACATTCCTTACAGGCCAGTGAAATTGTTTTCTTATATCGTTCATAATACACCTGAAACCATTATTTTATTGAGAAGTATGTTTGTTGATATTATTAATTTTTCAGAAAAAGTATCACCTGTATTTACACCAGATAATCTCATTGATAGCAATCCTTTAATGCAGCGGATTTATGATTGAAATAAACAATTTAAACAAGCGGTTTGGGAAACTAACGGTTCTTGATGGCCTGGATTTGAATATTGATGCGGGCGGTATATTTGCCGTATTGGGCCCCAATGGTTCAGGGAAGACAACTTTGATCAAAAGTATATTGGGGATGGTCATTCCAGATAAAGGAGATATAAAAATTTCAGGAGATTCCGTATTAAACCAATCTGACTATAGAAACAATATTAATTATTTGCCTCAAATAGCTAATTTTCCAGCGAACCTAAGTGTTAAGGAGCTCATTAAGATGGTCAAGAATTTAAGACCTAAGAAGGCCAATGATAAAGAACTCATTGAACATTTTGGTCTTGAACCATTTTTGGATAAAAAATTGGGTAACCTTTCGGGAGGTACAAAACAAAAAGTAAATATCGTGCTTACTTTTATGTTTGAAAGTGATCTTATTATCTTGGATGAGCCAACAACAGGTCTTGATCCTATTTCATTGATTCATTTAAAGGAGATCATCCACTTGGAAAAGGAGAAGGGTAAAACCATATTAATTACAACGCACATCATGAGTTTCGTCGAAGAAATTGCAGACGAGATTGTTTTTCTTTTGGATGGAAAGATCTATTTCAAAGGAAGTTCACATGAATTAAAGGAGCGAACTGGTCAAGCTGACCTGGAACACGCTATTGCTAACTTGATTTCAAAAGACTGATGTTAAAGATATTAAAATATAGCTTTTTTGACCTTATGCGCAGCCGCTGGAGCTATGTGTATTTTGCCTTTTATCTGGCATTGGGCTTTGTGCTTTTATTTCTTAATAATGATGTGAATAAAGCAGTCATTACTTTGATGAACATCATTATTGTGCTGACACCTTTGATAGGTACCATATTTGGGGTTATGTATTATTATAATTCTAAGGAATTCACCGAACTTCTTCTTGCCCAGCCGATTAAAAGAAGTACTATTTTTACAGGGCAATATCTTGGTATTTCAATATCCTTAACGCTGAGCCTGATTTTGGGCCTTGGGATTCCGTTTTTACTTTATGGCCTTTTTATGTCTTCGGCCATATTTGAGTTTACCTTGTTATTATTTGTAGGCACCATGTTGAATTTTATTTTTGTTGCCTTGGCTTTTAACATTGCGCTGTCTAACGAAAATAAGATCAAAGGATTTGGCTATGCCATACTCATGTGGTTGTTTTTGGCAGTAATTTATGATGGTATTTTCTTGATTTCATTAGTAATGCTAAATGAATATCCGCTAGATAAATTTGCCTTGTTTGCGACCATGTTCAATCCTATAGATCTTTCAAGGATATTGATCTTGTTAAAGCTTGATATTTCGGCTTTACTAGGCTATACCGGTGCGGTTTTTAAGAAATTTTTCGGCACGAATCTTGGATTTTTCCTATCATTTGGTGTGATGTTCTTATGGGTGATTTTTCCTGTGTGGAGAATCAGGGCCAAGCTTAAAAAGAAAGATTTTTAAATTAATTTACTCAAGTTGTCCACCGATGATCGGATATCCGGCATTGATCCAGTTAAAAAACCCTTCATCAATGACAGCTGTATTTTTATAACCCTGTTTTCTGAGCATATTAATGACCTTGTCAGATGCTGCATGAGGGCAGGAACAATAGGCAATGATCCAAGTACCATCATTAGGTAAACCTTCAGCAACCTTGTCTTCAGAAATATAATAAGGGATTGGAATGGCACCAGGAATATGAGCATTATGCCATTCTGAGCTGGTTCTGGTATCTAAAATGATCAATTTGTTTTTGTCTTGAAGTGCTTTTGCAACCTGCTCCATAGGGACGTACCTCTCCTGTTTTAAGGTAAAAGTAGGATTTTTTCCTCCAGGATTCGACACATAATCCTTCGGTTCAGGATAAGGCGATAATTCTTTGGGCTCAGGGCTCCAACCAGAGGTCAGGCTTCTTATATATGCAGTAAGGTCATTGATTTGTTGTTGGGATAATTGAGTTTTGAAGGCTTTCATTTCAGTTTCCTCCCTTCCATTCTCTATAGCATATTTGATATAGGCATCAGTGGCAAAGGCTAAAAATGCAGGATTGGCCAGAGCAGGAGCAGTAATACCTTCGGCTTTAGAACCATGACATTCTGCGCATTTTTGCGCGAATAATGTAGCGCCTGTTTTGAGGTCTCCTTCAATGGGTTCCATTGATAATTCAATGGTTTCATGACCTGCTTTATACTTGAGCCATATGGCCAAAGTAAAAATATCTTTCATAGACATAGGTCCTCCAGAGTCAGCCAAATAAGGGGCCATAGCGGTGTTTGGCCTTCCAAAACCTATTGAACTGGCCAGAAAATTAAGCGGCATAGTTGACATGAGCGACTTTGATTTAAGAGAAGGGGCATAGTCTGCGGCCCCGCCTTCTCTATTGGCTCCATGGCAAAGTGTACAGTATTTCTGATAATTCTGTTCGGCTCGTTCTGCATCAATTTTTGTAAGTGGTGCATTTCTGATCTGAGCTTGCCCCATATTGATGAAAAAAACTACAAAAATAAAGCAAACTACGTCTGAAAAACGGGTCATTGAGGTTGGTTTGATCATCAGAGCAAATTATAAAAAACTATGCAATTTTACTAATGGGTTTTAATATCTTTGCATTCTTAAAAATTTAACTTTAAATATGGAAAATCAAGTTTCGACAAAAACTAAAGATCAGTTAGATGTCAAAAGTTATCAGGCTGTTTTCATAACCAAGGTGTACAACTGGATGGCACTTGCCTTATTCATTACAGGAATAGTTGCCTATTATACAGCCACTACACCTCAAATATTCAATGCAATTATAGGGTCTCGAATGCTATTTTTCGGATTAATAATTGGTGAATTGGCTCTAGTTGTGTATTTGAGCCGGGCCATTAACAATATGAGTCGAAATATGGCCATTGGGTCATTCTTGCTTTATTCTGTGCTCAATGGTCTGACCATGTCGGTTATTTTTATGGCCTATACCTCAAGTTCAATTGCGACGACTTTTTATATCACTGCCGGTACATTTGCTGCCATAAGTTTTTATGGGTATACGACCAAAAAAGACCTGACAAGTATAGGGAATATGGCTTTTATGGCTTTGATTGGAATCATCATTGCCTCAATCGTAAATATGTTCTTACAGAATGAAATGATGTATTGGATCATTAGTTACCTGGGTGTAGCCATTTTTGTGGGTCTTACTGCATATGATACCCAAAAGCTCAAGGAAATTGGAAGCAGGGGTTTTGCCAATGAAGATGGAATGGAAAAAATGTCGATCATGGGCGCATTAACCTTGTATTTGGATTTTGTGAATCTCTTTCTGTTTTTGCTAAGAATCTTCGGGGGCAGAAAATAAATAATAATTATTTGCTTACATAGGTTTATGGGAAATTACAAGCCAAAAAAACGACTTGAGGCCAGTGAATATATTGCCGGAGTTCTGCAAGGAGACCGGGTATTATTGTCAAGGGCCATAACGATCGTGGAGAGCAGTTTGGCTAGTGATAAAATATTAGCAAAAGACATTATTCAGGCCATTTTACCCAGCTCTGGAAATTCAATAAGAATTGGTATTACCGGAGTGCCCGGAGTAGGGAAGAGCACCTTTATAGAGGCTTTTGGAAAACATTTGATCACACTCGGTCATAGGGTAGCTATTCTTTCTATTGATCCCAGCAGCCAACGATCTAAGGGGAGTATTCTTGGAGATAAAACAAGAATGGAAGATCTCGCTACCAGAGAGGAAGCCTATATAAGACCCTCTGCTTCAGGAGACACTTTAGGAGGAGTAGCAAATAAAACAGGTGAAACCATGTTGCTTTGTGAAGCAGCAGGTTATGATGTGATACTCATAGAAACCGTAGGGGTGGGACAGTCAGAAACGGCGGTTCATGGCATGACAGATTTCTTCCTTTTACTCATGCTATCCGGAGCCGGGGATGAATTACAAGGAATCAAGAAAGGTATCATGGAAATGGCTGATATGCTGGTTATCAATAAGGCTGATGGAGATAATATCAAGAAAAGTCAAATGGCCAAAATTCAATATCAAAATGCCTTACATATTTTTCCTCAGGCTGAATCAGGTTGGACTCCGCTGGTAAGCACGGCTTCAGCGCTTAAAAATATTGGAATTGCAGAGGTTTGGGATAAAGTCGTTGAATTCAAAAAACTAGTTGATGAAAACGGTTATTTTAAATCCAACAGAAAAGAGCAGCAGATCCAATGGATGTATAACAATATCCATGAAGAATTAAAACAGCTCTTTTACGGATCAAAACACATAGCTGAACATCTGAAAATTCTTGAGAAAGAGATCGTCGATGCCAAGGTTTCTCCTGTGAAGGCTGCCGAAAAGATCATTCAGGAATTCAAATCTACCATATAGGATGTAGATCATAAAAAAAGCCCTTCTAACTGAAGGGCCTTTTTATTGTATACATCAGGTCTTATTCGTTTGCCAAATACATTTTCATGATCTTAATGGCTGATTCTGCGATGACGGTTCCAGGACCGAAAACAGCAGCGACATTTTTTTCAAATAAATATTCATAGTCCTGAGCAGGGATAACTCCACCGGCGAAGACCATAATGTCTGACCTTCCGAGTCTGCCTAATTCATCAATTAATTGTGGAATTAAGGTTTTATGCCCGGCAGCCAAACTCGAAGCACCTACAAAATGCACATCATTTTCGATGGCCTGTTTAGCCACTTCTTCGGGTGTTTGGAATAAGGGTCCCATATCAACATCAAAGCCAAGATCGGCAAAACTTGAAGCCACTACTTTGGCTCCCCGGTCATGTCCATCCTGTCCCATTTTGGCGACCATTACTCTTGGCCTTCTACCTTCCAGTTCTGCAAAATGATCGGCAAGCTTTTGAGCCTCAGCAAATGTTTTATCATCGCTTACTTCTTTTCTATAGACACCACTGATCAATTTGGTATCAGCTTTATGTCTTCCAAAGTGTTTCTCCATGGCATCTGATATCTCGCCCAGGGTCGCAAAATTTTCAGCCGCATCGACTGCAAGTTCTAATAAATTCCCTTTACCACCTCCGGCACAATCTTCAATGGCTTTTAATTTAGCACTTACAATGGCTTGATCTCTTTGAGATTTCAGTTTATTTAATCGTTCGATCTGTGAAATCCTTACGGCAGTATTATCGACCTCAAGAATTTCAATATCTGAAGCTTCCTTGGTCTGAAATTTGTTGACACCAACAAGTATATCTTGTCCGGAATCAAGTCTTGCCTGTTTTCTTGCAGATGCCTCTTCGATTCTCATTTTTGGAACACCTGTTTCAATGGCTTTTGCCATACCACCTAATTCCTCGACTTCTTCAATCAGTTTCCAGGCTTTTTTAGCAATTTCCTCAGTGAGATATTCCACATAAAAAGAACCAGCCCATGGATCTACTGATTTAGTGATCTGGGTTTCTTCCTGTATAAAGATTTGGGTATTTCTGGCAATACGTGCAGAGAAATCTGTTGGCAAGGCAATTGCTTCATCGAGTGCATTAGTATGCAAGGATTGTGTTCCTCCCAAACCTGCGGCCATGGCCTCAATGCAGGTTCTGGCTACATTGTTGAAAGGGTCTTGTTCACTTAAACTCCATCCTGAAGTTTGGCTATGTGTTCTCAATGCCATTGACTTAGGATTTTTAGGATCAAATTGTTTGATGATCTTGGCCCAAAGCATTCTGGCAGCCCGCATTTTAGCGATCTCCATAAAATGATTCATTCCAACCGCCCAGAAAAACGACAGTCTGGGTGCAAATTCATCAATTTTCAATCCGGACTTCAATCCGGTTCGGATATATTCCAATCCATCCGCCAGGGTATAGGCCAGTTCAATATCAGCTGTAGCCCCTGCTTCCTGCATATGGTATCCACTTATCGAAATAGAATTGAATTTAGGCATATTCTTGGTCGTATACTCGAAAATATCCCCAATGATCTTCATCGATGGAAGTGGAGGATAGATATAGGTATTACGTACCATAAATTCCTTTAGAATATCATTTTGGATGGTTCCGCTAAGTTGATCAAGACTTACGCCCTGTTTTTTAGCGGCGGCAATATAAAAGGCCATAATTGGGATAACGGCGCCATTCATTGTCATCGATACAGACATTTTATCCAGTGGAATCTGATCAAAAAGAATTTCCATATCAAGTATAGAATCGATGGCCACACCTGCCTTTCCAACATCACCCGTAACCCTTGGATGGTCTGAATCATAGCCACGGTGTGTCGCCAGGTCAAAAGCGACCGATAAGCCTTTTTGTCCGGCGGCAAGGTTTCTTCGATAAAACGCATTTGATTCTTCAGCTGTTGAAAATCCGGCATATTGTCTTACTGTCCAGGGTCGAGATACGTACATTGTACTATAAGGCCCTCTGGTAAAAGGCGGTAATCCGGCAGCAAAATCCAAATGCTCAGCTTGTTTAATATCTTCTCTGCTAAATGTGTTTTTTACAGGGATGCCTTCAGGAGTGATCCAGGGAGCCTGGTTCTCAGAAGGTCTTGTTTTTTCTTCAACACTTGTGTTGATCGTCAAATCAGAAAAATCAGGTCTCATATTTCCAAAGCTTTAGTGGTTGTTGAAATTTTTTGTTGGATCTCGGTCAGGGTTTTAAAAATGTCGGATCTTACATGAATGAATCCGTCAAGTCCGGCTTCTACAAGTGATTCCTGGATCCCATCAGGGTTTCCTGCCAATAAAAGTACTTTAGAAGTATTCTGTGCTCTGAAATCTTTTACAAAGTCTAAGGCAGACTCCTTGTAGTCAGGATCAGAGCTGCAAATAACAACAACATTCGAATGGGATGTAGCTGTTTTTTCAGCCGCTTCTTTATAGGAATTATAGCTCTTTTCATTTTCAATTTCGAAAGCGCTGACACCCATAAAATCATAGGCAAAGGCGGCTCTGGCCTTTCTCATAGTAAGTTGACCGAAACTGGCGATTTCAACGATAGGTCTAAAACCCTTTTGTGCTGTAAAATGCTCAGTAGTATATCTGATTTTTTCCATTTCCAAACCTGCTCTTTGACGAACCAGTAATTTTGGATTTTCGTTCTTATTCTGATGATCCAGGATATCCTCAGAAATCGTTTCCATTAGGTTAGGATATTTATTTACACCGACCATGGCAATCCTCCTTTGCGACAGGAGTTTGATCTTTTTTATCCTGATCTCGGAGATCTGTGACTGTATTTTTTCATTTTTCGTTTGCGAAATGAAGCCCCCGGAACTTTCGATGTTTTTAAAAACTGTAAGTGCATTTTGAGCCATTTGCAAACTCAATTCTTCAATATAATAGGAGCCGTCTACCGGATTTGAGACCTTTCCAAAATAAGATTCTTCCTTTAGAATAGTCGTTATATTGCCAGCGATCCTGCTTGAAAAATCATTTGAATTTTTAAATTCATGATCATAGGGATCCAATTCAAGGCCATCAACATTGCCTAACAAAGCAGCCATGGCTTCCGTTGTGCTACGCAGCATATTTGTATTGGCATCGGTTACAGATTTTGACCAGACTGATGTTTTGGCCGATAATCCAACTTTTGGATTGGTCACCTCATATTTGGAAGCGATCTCTGATAAAAGACTATTGAATACTCTGAACTTGGCTATTTCGACAAAATACTCTGAGCTAAGGCCCAGAATAAAGTGAAGATTGTCAAATATTTCCTTTGCAGACCATTCTTTCGCGTTCATTTTTTCAATCAAAAACACAAGAGAATTAAGGGTATAAGCAATTTCCTGTACCTGATTCGATCCTGCATCCTGGTATATGGTTCCAGATACTGTCAGTGTTTTAAAATTCGGATAATCTCTAAAAATACTGGTCAGTTGACTTGCCTGATCAAGGAGATCAGCATCAAGAGAACCGGTTTCGAGATATTGGTTGAAAACGTCAAGATCAATATAACCGTTGACCAGTGTAGGATCTATAGATTGGCTCTCAAGAAAAGATTTATAAGACGTGCCAAAGGAAAAAGATTCCTTATTGACTAGAAATGATATGGCAATACCATTAAAATCTATGTCTTTCAATAATTCGTCGGCTGAAATTGCTGTACTGATCTCAAAAAGGAGGCCGGTCATGCCTTCACCTAAGGCTTTTAAGGCCAGTTGATTTGCCTTTACCACGTCTTTGACGGTGATCCTTCTGTAATTGACTATCTGAGCACTATTCTCTCCTGTATTTTTCAATAACTCGCTTTGATCCTCTCTTGTGTAAAAAGGCTGGAGATCGATTCCGTTAAGATTTTTCCAAACCAGTCTTTTATCAAAATCCGCTCCTTTCAAGTCAATGTTGGCTTTATCAATCCAATCTTGCTTTGTTGGAGGAATGAAATCCTGAAACAGCATTTTTTCTTTGCTATCGTTGTTCATAACCTATGTTTATGTTCTACAATTTGTTTTTATTTTTTTAGCACTGTAAAATTAGTGATTAAATAGTCACTAGAGTTCCGCCAAATCTTTCATGAATGGCTTTGTTCAAATCCTCTTGATGATCAGGATGCGAAATATCTCTTAAAGCCTGGGCTCTTTGCTTTAGGTTTTTCCCAAACAGTTCTGCAACCCCGTATTCTGTAGCCACAAATCTGGCATGTGCTCTGGTTGTCACAACTCCTGCTCCAGGTCTTAATGAGGGTACAATTTTCGAAAGTCCCTTAGCTGTTGTTGAAGTGATCGCTATGATTGGTTTTCCCCCATCAGACAGCGCAGCACCTCTCATAAAGTCCATTTGTCCACCAACTCCTGAAAACATTCTAAGACCTATTGAATCTGCACAAACCTGACCAGTCATATCTATTTCTATGGCTGAGTTGATGGCGGTAACTTTAGGATTCTGTCTGATGATAGCGGTATCGTTTACGTAGGCGATATCACGCATTTCTATTTCTGCATTGTCATCCATAAAATCATATAATCTTCGAGTACCCATGGCAAATCCAGAAACAATTTTATATGGATTCACTTTTTTCTTGGCACCATTCACAACGCCCTTTTCAACCAAATCAACAATGCCTTCTGAAAACATCTCGGTATGCACACCAAGGTCTTTATGATTGTCAAGATAGGTAAGTACAGCATTTGGAATTCCTCCGATACCCATTTGCAGGGTGGAGCCGTCTTCAATGATTGCTGCGATATGCTTTCCAATTTGTTTTTCAGACTCAGTTGGTGCAACAAATTTCATTTCATGAATTTCTTCATCAACCATCACACAGGCATCAAAGTTATTGAGATGAACGATACCGTCCCCAAAGGTTCTAGGCATATTCTTATTGATTTGAGCAATTACTGTTTTACCCTTTTCAATGGCAGAAACCACGATATCAACTGATACTCCTAAGGAGCAAAAACCATGCTTGTCAGGATGAGATACGTTGACCAATACAATATCAAGATCCATATATCCCTGACGAAATAAACTGGGAATATCACTTAGGAAGATTGGAATATAGTCAGCCGTTACTCCTATCATTTTTCTGATATTACCACCAATAAAAAAGGCATTTGTGTGAAAACTGTCTTTTAAATCTAAAGACGTATAGCCACATTCTCCTTCAGTGTGTAAGTGAACGACTTCAACACCTTTTAATTCTGGACCTCTATTAACCATTGCTTTGACCAAAGCCTGGGGAGTTGCAGCTCCTCCTTGAATTAATACCCGGTCTCCTGATTTGATCAATTTAACAGCTTCTTGGGCTGTCATTATATTAGGAATTTTCATTTGATTTATATTTAGTTGTCTTAATTTTTGTTCGTTATAATTATGATAAAAAGCTTAAAATGATACCCGCGGCAATCGCAGATCCTATAACTCCGGAAACATTAGGAGCCATGGCATGCATTAGCAGGTAATTGTGAGGATCTGATTTTAAAGCCTCGGCATGAACTACCCTTGCACTGTCAGGAACTGCTGAAACTCCAGCTGCCCCGATTAGAGGATTGATCTTGTTGTTACCTTTTAAGAAGCGATTCATAAATTTGGCAAATAACAGTCCTCCCATAGTGGCAATGACGAAAGAAATCGCTCCTAAACCGAAAATGAGTAGTGAATCTTTAGTGATAAATATATCAGCCTGCGTTGATGCGCCAACTGTGACACCAAGAAGAATGGTTACAATATCGATAAGTTTGGTTCTTGCCGTATCTGCCAGTCTTTCGGTTCTTCCGGATTCTTTTAAAAGATTGCCAAAGAACAACATACCCAATAAAGGTAGTGCACTAGGAGATATAAAGGTAGTCAATAATAAGGCTACCACGGGGAAGATCATTTTTTCCTTTTGGGAAACCGCTCTTGGTGGTTTCATTCTGATTTTTCTATCTTCCTTGGAAATCAACAATCTCATCAAAGGAGGTTGAATCACCGGAACAAGTGCCATATAAGAATAGGCTGCAATGGCTATGGGTCCGATCAGGTTTTTAACTGTGGTGCCATCTGCCAAAATATTTACACCATTGGCAAGTTTCGAAGATAAAAAGATCGCGGTAGGGCCGTCGGCACCACCTATGATCCCAATCGCTCCAGCCTCGGGTAAATTAAAACCTAAATATAGCGCTCCTATAAAAGTAGCAAAGACACCTATTTGGGCAGCAGCACCCAATAGCATCAATTTTGGGTTGGCAATGAGAGAGGAGAAATCGGTCATGGCTCCAATGCCTAAAAATATTAAGGGAGGGTAGATTCCTTTTACAACTCCAAAATATAAATAATTCAATACTGAACCACTTTCATAGATTCCTGTTTGATTTCCAGGAACAAAGGGCACATTACCAATGATGACTCCCGCTCCTATAGGAATAAGTAACAAGGGTTCATAATCGTATTTGATGCCGAGGTAAATAAAGATGATTCCTATCAAAATCATGATAAGGTTTCCGGAAGTTGCATTGGCAAACCCCGTAAAGTTATAGAATCTTTTTAACCCGTTGAAGGCTTCTGAAGTAGTTGATCCAAGTTCATTGTCAAGGCTTTGAGAAATCCCTTCAAGCGAGGCGATCTCTATTGGTTCGGCAAGGCTCCCCATGCTCAATAAAGGCTGTAATAGCAGCAGTAAGGCCAGGGCTCCAAATATGATAAATAATCTTTTCATTGTTTTTTCTTTTGTAGGAATAAATGAGTTTCAAATTATTGTAAGACGCTATGGTCTATTCATTGCATTTATTCAAGTTCTATCATAACTTCGTTTTGTAATACTTTTTGCCCCGCCGTTACGAGGACAGCGGTAACCTTTCCTGCTTTTTCGGAAGTGATGTTATTTTCCATTTTCATGGCCTCCAATTGCACCAAACGATCACCTACCTGAACTGTATCACCCACTTTCACATCCACAACCATTATCGATCCGGGAATTGGAGCGAGAATTTTTGTTTTTTTAGATGAGGGGTTAACTTTGAGCGGTTCAACTGGTCTTTTTGAAGCAGACCTCACCAAAGTTGGTGTTTTGGTAGTTTTAACTTCCTCTTTTAGCTTTACTTCGTATTTGGTTCCGTTTACTTCGAGATCAATATTGTTACCTTCATGTGACAAGAGTGTTACATGGTAATTATTTTCGTGTACTTTGAATTTAAATGATTTCATTTTTTCTGAATTTCTGGTTTTTCAAGTCATTTATTGTGTTTAAGTTCATAATCTATGATGAATACCATAAATTTTTGAACTCCATGGTGAATATGACTTTTCGGCCTTTTTAATAGTCAATATTGCGTTTTCAAAATCATGCTGTTCATTGAAGTACATGTGAATGGCTGCGGCGATGACAGCAGCTTCCTCACCTGTAAAATTTTCATTTGCAGCGATAGGAATATCCTTAATTTTCTTATCAGGACCTTTGGTGATGATTTTATAGAGATAGAGCATCACGGGTAAACCGAATTTAAAGAACAGTGAAAGAATCAATAAGGCGCTGAAGACAATCACTAAGCCTGAAAACAGGATGAGATATCCTTCTCTTAATTGCGACATTAAAATAATAATTGGGATCATTATAATGGAATATTTGAATGTTTCTTTGGAGGATTAACCTCTTTTTTATTAGCTAGCAACTCAAGCGCTCTGATAATTCTAAAGCGCGTATTTCTTGGTTCTATGACATCATCAATAAAACCATATTTCGCAGCTTCATACGGATTGGCGAATTTCTTTGTGTATTCATCTTCTTTTTGAGAGATGTATTCTCTTTTTTCTTCTTCATCATCAATTTTATTGATGTTTCTTCCTTCCAAAACCTCAACAGCACCTTTCGCTCCCATCACTGCAATTTCTGCTGTTGGCCATGCATAGTTAACATCTCCTCTAAGTTGCTTACAACTCATGACATCATGAGCTCCACCATATGATTTACGTAAAGTAATAGTGACCTTAGGAACAGTGGCTTCACCGTAAGCGAAGAGCAATTTGGCCCCATGAAGTATGATCCCACCATATTCCTGCCCCGTTCCGGGAAGGAAACCTGGCACATCAACCAACGTTACAATCGGTATATTAAAGGCATCACAAAATCTTACGAAACGAGCTGCTTTTCTGGAAGCTTCAATGTCGAGCACACCGGCGTAGTATTTAGGCTGGTTTGCCACAATACCAACAGGACGACCATTGAAACGCGCAAATCCAACAACAATGTTCCTTGCATAATTTCTATGCACTTCCATAAATTCACCCCGGTCAGTAATGGTAGAAATTACATTCACCATATCATAAGGTTGATTAGGGTTTTCAGGAATGAATTCGTTTAATATATCTTCAAGTCTGTCAATGGGGTCCGTACATTTGATAATCGGCGGATCTTCCAGATTGTTTGAAGGAAGATAACTCATCAGTTTTCTCATCAAAAGAATGTTCTCCTCATCATTTTCTGCCAAGAAATGTGAAACTCCTGATTTCGTAGAATGGATATGTGCTCCCCCTAATTCTTCTGCTGTTACCACTTCACCGGTGACGGTTTCCACTACTTTTGGCCCCGTAACAAACATATAACTTGTCTTGTCGGTCATGACCGTAAAATCAGTAAGCGCAGGTGAATATACAGCACCACCCGCACAAGGTCCCAGGATAGAAGAGATCTGCGGAATAACACCTGAAGCCATGATATTTCGTTGGAAGATTTCTGCATAACCCGCTAAAGATCTTACTCCTTCCTGGATTCTCGCACCGCCACTATCATTTAGCCCAATGACAGGCGCCCCAATTTTCATGGCCATATCCATGACCTTACAGATCTTCAAGGCATAAGTCTCAGAAAGTGATCCTCCAAAAACTGTAAAATCCTGTGAAAACACATAGACTACTCTTCCATCTATGGTTCCATGACCGGTGATCACACCATCAGAAAGGAATTTTTGTTTGTCAAGTCCGAATGATTTTGTCCGGTGAGTTACGAACATATCAAATTCTTCAAAACTATCATCATCAAGAAGTAAATCTATTCTTTCGCGGGCCGTTAGTTTACCTTTGGCATGTTGAGAATCGATTCTTTTTTCGCCCCCTCCTAATTTGGCTTTAACTCTTTTTTCTATGAGTTCATTAATTTTTGTTTGATTTACCATGGGTTTTAATTTAAATGGTATCTAATATTTTGATTTCCTTTTGCGATCTGGGAAGATGGATTTACTTTGAGCAAAGTTCTGTAAGGACTCCATGTGTAGATCTAGGATGAAGAAATCCTATGTTTAAACCTTCTGCACCTGCTCTGGAAACTTTATCTACCAGCTGCACGCCCTTTGCAGAAATGTCTTCTAGTGCTTTAGTAGTATTTGGTACTGCAAAAGCAATATGATGCATGCCTTCCCCTTTTTTTTCTATGAATTTACCAATGGGACCATCTGGAGATGTGCTTTCCAGTAATTCAATTTTAGTGTCTCCAACTTGAAAAAATGCGGTTTTTACTTTTTGGTCTTTAACTTCTTCTACCGCATAGCATGTTAATCCTAAAACTTCTTCGTAGTATTTTCTGGATTCCTCAATGCTTTTTACTGCGATACCGATGTGTTCGATGTGACTGATATTCATTTTTTGTAATTTTTGTTACTCATGTTTGAAATACCATGCAAAATTATCCATAAGAAAGACTTCAAAACATGACTAATGTCATCACCTGTTTTACGGGCGTAACATGTTTCAAATTTTTTAATTAGAAAGTGATTTGATTTTGAATTTTTGAATCAAGTTTGACTAAGCAGTAAATTATTCTGAATAATCTCTTACTTTCATTAGGAATTTCACAACGCGTTAATTCAATCTTTTACAGTGATTTAGCTCAGCGATTTAGCGCTTTTCTCGAAGGTGTTTAGATGAACTGAGAATTATAGCAATCCTTTTCGCGGATAATTTTTTTAATTAAAGCGATTTGACCCAAATGATAATGAGAATGTTCAATAATACCTTGAAAATTTCGGTAATAGGTGTCGTATTTTTCATCGATCATGATGGTCCAAAGCTCCTTGTCAGTTAATTTTTCGATCAGTTTTGCAAATTCCTCGGCTTCTTCCCAGGTTTTTGAAAGTAAAAGATCCCAATCTTTTTTAGAATTGATCGGAGGCAGGTCAAAACTGTATTTATCTCTGGCTTCTAATGGCTCTTTTTTTAAAACCCCTAACACTGCATTGACATAATAATTGATATGAAAAACGAGTTCTGCAATTGTGTTAAGGTTGTGAACCTGAGTGATGGCCTCCTTCCAGTCAAGATCCTCAACCAGGACTTTTCAATGAAACATCGGTCCAATTCTCACCGAAATGCAACTCTCTTATATGTCTGGCAATTTGAACGGACAACATGAGGAGGCAGTTATTTAGCGGGCGTAACAATTCCTTCTGTCACCGACCAGTCATAAAACCTTTGTATCCAGGAGTCTGATGATAAACCTTGTTTTTTCATCCCAAAACCATGTCCCCCTTTGGAATACATATGCAGTGCTACATTTAATTTTTCTTTATACCAGGAATTATAGATATCGATCGATCCGGTTGCCAAACCCAGTTGATCATCGGAAGCACAGATCAACAGCATTGGCGGTGATTCTTTTTTGGTTTTTGAACCGGCATGGCATCCGTCCAAGGATAGACAGGCACGAGAAAATCGGGTCTGTTAGCTTCATTATAATGATAAGCAACCCCCATAGTGACTGCCCCACCGGCAGAAAATCCCATAAAACCTATTTTATTTTCATCTATACCCAGTTCCTGAGCATGTTCCCTGGCATAAGTGATGGAGGCTAATCCGTCAGCAATCGAATAAGGAATCACCTTTGCCTACTTCTTCGCCGATTTTTGCTGGGTTTTTTTCACTGAGTTCTGAAATTTCTGCTACGCCGTCTTCTCCAGTAGGAACTAATCTATATTTTAGTACTAAAGCCGTTATTCCTTGCTCATTCAACCATTTGAGCCACCTCTCTTCCTTCACTTTCAATACTGAGCGCATAAAGCCCTCCACCAGGAGCTATGATTACACAAGTTCCTGTATTATTCTCAGCTTTGGGTTTAAATACGGTTAGGGTAGGTATAGAGACATTGGTGACCACCTGATTGTTCCATATGTTGGAAAAATATTCTTTTTCTCCTCCATTCCAAGCTCACATGATCTGGCTTTTCATGTTGAAGTTTTACGATTTCCTGAGCAGCTATTGAAATATAGAAATTCAGCAGTAAAAGAATAATGACATATTTTTCATTGGTAAGGCTTTGGATATGATAAAGATGCGAAAATTTTTGAATGATTCAAATCCTTTAACGAAAAAGCCTGAGAGATCTTGAACCTAATTGAGTAATCTCTCTGAATTGGTTGAACCCAATCCGATGACCTGGTCATATCGATCTCCAAATTTCCTGTAATATACGATGACAGTATATTCATTTTCGGTTTGATAAAAGGAGCCTTCAACCTTGTATGGATCGATCTTGAAATCTTTGTTTACGGCCACATAGGTGTAATTATAAAAGCCTTGTTTAAAAAGCATCGTGGCCTCATATAGACCGCTATCAGGGTTATAGGTCATTTTATTTTCAGGTGTGATCTGCCAGTCATTAAAATTGCCATAAATATAGATGTCATCTTGTTCAAAATTCTCGTCATACTTTAAGCTAAAATGCACCAAAGAATAATCTCCTTCAAGAGAAACATCTTCAGCATCAAGAGTTCTTAATACGAAGTTTCCATTTACATCAGGATAAAAAGCATAAGGCCTGGCTCCCTCTGGCTTCATTCGTATATAAATAGGTGTTGAAAATATTGTCTAAACGGGTTTTGAAAATATTATTGGTAGCATTTCTGATCTCCTTGGTATCAAAATAAAGGTATTCATTGCCAGCCCAATACGAGATGCCGTCCACGTAGTTGTACCATAATTGAGTACCTCTGGTATTCCTTGGTTTGATCCCTTTGATCACAGAATTCCAGTCATTGTTCTGGTAAACATCAACGTTGATTTCCTGATAGGGATCATTCAATAATAGATTAGGGTGGTTGATCTGGAATTGTATGCTGTGTTGCTCATTTATTTTTGATGGATCAGTACTTCTATGTGCGGTAACTGCCACGTTGACTTTAGGTTGATACATAATAAACCGTCTGGTAAAAATGACCTTGCCATTATTGTCCAAAATACTGATCAGATAGTTGCCGCTTATTTTGATTCTGTTGTTTTTATTGGGGATTTCCAGCTCGTAATGCGTATAGTATTGCAGTGTGTTAAAGGAATTTTGGTAGTCTCTAAACCTGTCTGTGGCATATCCCTGTCATATATTCGGTGGAGGATAAATTTGATACTTGCCAATTGTAATCACAGTGCTCGATCTTATAGGAATAGATCCTTTGTTCGGCATTGATGTCGTCAAAACTAAGTCGAAGTTTTTCTCCCAATTTTACAATGGGTACATAAGCTTCAGGATCTAAAGGTTTAAATTCAATGGTTTTAATGTGTAAGGGCGGTGGGATGATATTATTTTGCTGGGCCTGTAATTGAAAGAAACATAAGACTAATTGCTGTTAAAAAGACCAGTTTTTTTAAAGTTACGGAATTTATATGCATCTGTTTTGTAGGATGTTGTGCAATAATTATTTGCTTTTTCGCTAAGTTAGGTGAACAAAAAACCATTGATTCGTTCGTTCCAAATAAATCTGAATTAAATGCTAATCTATAAAATATTAATTATTAAATTTGCACTCGATTAAGAAACAATTAATATTTCCTTAATACAGCCATTGTATAACAAAGGAGAATATATTTAATTAAGCAAAGTATGTCTACAGACATTAAAATTAAAAAGGGCTTGAATATTAAGCTCAAAGGAGTGGCCAATCAAGAAATATCTACGGCTAATCGCTCAAAAACTTTTGCTATTGATCCATCAAATTTTCACGGAGTAATACCTAAGGTACCTGTAAAAGAAGGTGATAAGGTTAAAGTTGGAGATACGGTCTTTTACGCAAAGAATAATGAGAAGATGAAATTTGTCTCTCCTGTAAGTGGTGAGATCAAAGAGATCGTACGCGGTGCCAAGCGCAAGATATTATCGGTTAAGATTACGGCAGATGAAAAAGATTCTTATGTTGATTTTGGAGTTAAAACACCGAGTAAATTAGCTGGCCCTCAGATTAAGGAGTCCTTGCTGGAAAGTGGGTGTTGGCCTATGATCAAACAACGTCCTTATGATATTGTTGCGAATCCCGCAGATACTCCAAAAGCCATTTTTATTTCCGCTTACGCCACAGCGCCATTAGCAGCCTCTTTCAAAGTGATTTTAGAGGGAAAAGAAAAGGAATTTCAAACAGGTATAGACGCCTTGGGTAAATTAACTGAAGGAAAAATTCACTTATCTGTAGGTGCTTCTGATACTTATTTAGACCAGGTTACCGGTGTAGTTCTTCATAAAGTGAGTGGAAAACATCCTGCAGGAAATGTAGGTGTTCAAATCGCTCAGGTAGATCCTATTAATTCGGGAGATCGGGTATGGGTGGTGAATCCTCAGGATGTTGTCTCCATAGGGGCTATGTTTCTTAACTGGAAAATATGATCCAACTAGAATCATTGCACTGGCCGGAAGTCAGGTGGAAGGTCCACAATACTATTCTGTGATTCAGGGAGCTCAAATAAGTGATATTGTGGCTGGAAAATTGAAATCCGGTAAAGCAGAATGATCAGTGGGAATCCATTGACTGGTTCGGCTGTTGGTCCAAAAGACTCACTTGGTTTTTACGATGACACTATTAGTGTTATACCAGAAGGTGACCATCATGAATTCTTTGGATGGATGCCATTTATTGGAAACCACAAGTTCAGTATGAGCAGAACATTTCTTTCCTGGTTGTCACCCAATAAGGAATATGATCTTGACACCAACCTTAATGGTGAGGAAAGAGCTTTTGTAATCACAGGAGAAATGGAAAGAGTGTTTCCTATGGATATTTATCCTATGCAGTTACTTAAGGCAACCATGATTCAGGACATAGAAAAAATGGAAAACTTAGGGATCTATGAAGTAGCTCCTGAAGATTTCGCATTGATCGACTTTATAAGCACATCCAAGATCGAAGCTCAGGCGATTATTCGTGAAGGATTAGATTTAATGATTAAAGAAGTAGGCTAAATGAATTTTCTTAGAAACCAATTAGATAAAATTAAGCCCCATTTTGACAAAGGGGGCAAATTTGAAAAATATGCACCGGCTTTTAACGGGATAGATACTTTCCTTTTTGTACCGAATCATACGACTAAGTACGGAGCACATATCAGAGATGGAATTGACCTGAAAAGGGTTATGATCACTGTGGTGATTGCTTTGTTACCAGCACTTATTTTCGGAATGTGGAATATTGGTTATCAGAATATGGGTGACGGACAAGGCTTTATGGACTATTTTATTTTTGGAGCCATACGTTTTTTACCGATGATCATTGTCTCCTATGGAGTTGGTCTTGGTATTGAGTTTGCTTATGCCGTGTTCAGAGGACATGATGTTAACGAAGGGTATTTGGTAACAGGATTACTGATTCCGATGATTATGCCAATTGATCTTCCTTTATGGATGTTAGCCGTGTCTGTTGTATTTGCTGTGATTCTTGGTAAAGAAGCATTTGGAGGAACCGGAATGAATATCTTAAACCCTGCGCTTGTTGCCAGGGCTTTTGCTTTATTCTCCTACGCTCCTTATATGTCGGGAAATACGGTGTGGGTGGCAGATTCAGTTGCAGATGGTGTTTCTGGAGAGACCATTTTAGGATCACTTGCAGGGGGAACAACTCCTGAATATGGTTGGTTGATATGTTTATGGGATACATTCCCGGCTCGGTAGGTGAAACATCTGTATTGATGATTCTTATAGGAGCAGCTTTGTTGCTGTTTGCTGGTATTGCAAGTTGGAGAGTCATGATTTCCTGTTTATTAGGGGCTTCACTTATGGGCCTATTGTTTAATGCCATAGGATCAGAAACTAATGAATTATTGAATTTTCCATGGTGGCAACATTTGTTAGCTGGTGGTTTTGCTTTTGGTTTGGTATTTATGGCAACTGACCCTGTGTCGGCAGCTCAAACAACCAAAGGAAAATGGATTTACGGTTTTCTTATAGGAGTCTTCGCTATTCTGATCAGAGTGGTGAATCCAACGCTACCAGAAGGAATGATGATGGCGATTTTATTGATGAATGTCTTTGCACCGACCATTGATCATTATGTAGTTGAAGGGAACGTAAAAAGAAGAAAAAAGAGATTACAAAAAGTTAACGCATAGTTATGGATAGAAATAGCAACTTATATACTTTTGTTTTTGCCATTATTATGGTTGTGGTTGTAGCGGCAGCGCTTGCTTTTACGGCAACCACCTTAAAACCATTACAGGCAGAAAACGTTAGGCAGGAAAAAATGCAGAACATCTTATCGACGATTGGTATCAATATTAGTAGAAAGGAAGCCAGTGAACAATTTTCGCAGTATGTGAAGCAGGAATTGGCACTTAATGCTGACGGAACCATCAACGATGAAGTGGATGCCTTTAAGATCGAGTTGATGAAGGAGACTAAGAAATCAAAAGAGGAGCAGGCATTTCCATTATATATTGCTGAAAAAGAGGGCAAGACCTTTTATGTCATTCCACTTTTTGGAGCTGGGCTTTGGAAAGAAATATGGGGTTATGTCGCTTTGGACAGTGACAAAAATACGATAATTGGTGCTTCATTCGATCATGCAGGGGAGACTGCTGGTTTAGGTGCAGAGATCAACCAATCCTGGTATGAGGACCAATACATAGGAAAGACCATTATAGATGATAACAATAATTTTGTGTCAGTTCAAGCGGTCAAGGCAGGTGTTACTGCTGATCCTAAGCACTCAGTAGATGCTATTTCCGGAGGAACCATTACTTCGGATGGAGTCTCATTGATGCTTGAAGAAAGATTAGGAAACTATTTACCATACTTTAAAAATAATTAATGATGGCAGGAGAAAAAGAAGCTTTGTTTTCGCAAAAGAACAAAAGATTATTAATTGATCCTTTGAATGATGATAACCCTGTTACTGTCCAAGTATTGGGTATATGTTCTGCTTTGGCAATTACAGTTCAATTAAAGGCAGCCGTTGTAATGTCATTGGCGGTGATGTTCGTACTTGTTTTTGGAAACCTTTTTGTTTCCTTATTGAGGAATCTAATTCCAAACAGGATCAGAATTATTGTTCAATTATTGATTGTGGCATTCTTGGTGATTCTTGTTGACCAAGTGTTAAAGGCTTATTCTTATGACGTAAGTAAGCAACTATCAGTATTCGTTGGCTTATCATTACGAACTGTATTATCATGGGTCGATTTGAAGCTTTTGCCTTAGGTAATGGACCATGGAAATCAATTCTTGATGGCATTGGTAATACCATTGGTTATGCAGTTATTTTGATCATCGTATCGTTTTTTAGAGAACTTTTTGGTGCTGGAAAACTCATGGGGTTATGAAGTATTGGGACATAAAGGGAAAGACCATCGCTGAGTCCACTGGATTGTACCATTACGGTTATGAGAATAATGGATTTATGATGTTGGCGCCGATGGCATTGATTACTGTGGGTATTTTGATCTGGTACCAAAGATCTAAGAATAGAAAACTGATAGAAGAATAGAATTATAGTATAAACCTTTTATCAAAAAGGAGTAAAAAAATAAAACATGGAAGCATTAGTAAGTTTGTTTGTTAGAAGCATATTCATAGACAATATGGTATTTGCCTATTTTCTAGGGATGTGTTCGTATCTGGCGGTTTCAAAAACTGTAAAAACAGCAGTTGGTTTAGGAGCTGCAGTTATTTTTGTATTGGTCATTACGGTACCTGCGAATTACCTTTTAGATACCTATATTTTGAAAGAAGGCGCTCTGGCTTGGTTAGGACCGGAATACGCATCGATTGACTTGAGTTTTTTAAGTTTTATCATGTTTATTGCGGTAATTGCCTCTATGGTACAATTGGTAGAAATGATCGTGGAAAGATTTGCTCCTGCCTTTACAGTGCATTGGGTATATTCCTTCCTTTGATCGCGGTAAACTGCGCCATTTTGGGAGGCTCATTATTTATGCAGCAAAAGAATTTCACCACAGTGACTGAATCTGCAGTATATGGTTTAGGATCAGGTATAGGATGGTTTCTTAGCTATTGTAGCCATTGCTTCTATCAGAGAAAAGATAGCCTATTCAAATGTACCTGAGCCGTTGAAAGGTTTAGGAATTACTTTTGTGATTACAGGCTTAATGGCCATCGCTTTCATGAGTTTTTCAGGAATAAAATTATAATAAGTTAAGATCATATAGATAATGAGTCCAATCGTAGCAAGTATCGTATTTTCATTAGTGTTAATACTCATCTTAGTAACCGTTTTACTTGTAGCCAAAGCTAAATTGCTTCCTTCAGGTAAGGTAAAACTTTTGATCAACGGGCAGAAGGAAATTGAAGTAGAAACGGGTAGTACACTGTTGACCACTTTAGGTAATGAAAAGATATTTTTACCTTCAGCTTGTGGAGGTGGAGGTACCTGTCTACAATGTGAATGCCATGTACTATAGGGTGGTGGAGAAGCTTTACCTACTGAAGTGCCTAACTTTACCAGAAAAGAATTGGCTGCCGGCGCTCGTTTGGGATGTCAGGTCAAGGTGAAGGAAGATATGGAAATCACCATACCTGAAGAGATTTTCGGTATCAAGAAGTTTGAGGCCACTGTTGTTTCCAATTATAATGTAGCTTCTTTTATCAAGGAATTCGTAGTGGAATTGCCTGAAGATATGGATTATAAAGCAGGTGGGTATATTCAAATTGAAATTCCGAACTCTGAAGTGAGTTTTGAAAATATAGATATTACGGCACATCCAAAGGAACACCCTGGAGAGCCGGAAAAATTTAAACTGGAATGGGATAAATTTGATCTATGGCCGTTAAAAATGAAGAACTCTGAAACTGTTGAAAGAGCTTATTCCATGGCGTCTTATCCTGCAGAAGGAAGGAACATCATGTTGAATGTACGTATTGCCACGCCACCATGGGATAGAGCTAAAAATAGCTGGGCCAATGTGAACCCTGGAATTGCTTCATCATATATATTTGATAAGAAACCAGGTGATAAGGTAATTGTTTCAGGGCCTTATGGTGAATTCTTTATCAATGAATCATCTGATTCAGAAATGCTTTATGTCGGAGGAGGTGCTGGTATGGCACCAATGAGATCTCATTTGTATCATTTATTTAAAACACTGCGAACTGGTAGAAAAGTTACTTATTGGTATGGAGGAAGATCAAAAAGGGAGTTATTCTACACGGAGCACTTTAGAGATCTTGAAAAGGAGTTTCCTAATTTCAAATTCTACATTGTTCTTTCAGAACCTACAGAAGAAGATGATTGGAAGGTGATGAAGGATATTGATGATAAAGAGGGTGATGGTTTCTTAGGATTTGTTCACCAGGCTGTTATCGATCAATACCTTTCAAAACATGAGGCACCTGAAGATCTGGAATTGTATTTCTGTGGTCCACCAATGATGAACCAGGCGGTTCAAAAAATGGGTGAGGATTTTGGAATGGCAGATGAGAACATTAGATTTGATGACTTTGGCGGATAATAATTAGTCGCCGTTTCTAAGATATTAATCCCGCCATTGGCGGGATTTTTTTTGTTTCTAAGGCACCTTTTTGAGAAAGTTATATCAGAATTATTCGGTTGGGGTCTATTATAATTACGATTTAGAGGAGCACTATTCTGAGATATTGCTACAATATTTTTTAAAGACCTACTCAGTATACTATAATTCTCCTGTCAAGTATTCTTTAAGTTCATCCTTCAAAAGAATATTTGTAAACGAACGACATTTCTCTGATAATACAACTCAATTGCACCATACACATCTTTTTAGTGCTATTAAGAAGTAAATATGAATCGTGGAATAAGAATTAGTTCTAACGAACAAAAAATCCCGCCATTGGCGGGATTTTTATTATGATTTGTAAGGCTAATAATAACTATTCAGGCTTTTGCTCCAAAATATCAAAGAATTCTTCCAATTTAGGTAGAATCACAATTCTGGTCCTTCTGTTGATAGATCTTCCTTGTTCAGTTTCATTTGTCGCTAAAGGAACGTATTCACTTCTACCGGCAGCAATTAACCTGCTTGGGGCAACTTCAAAATCATTTTGAAGGACTCTAACTACTGAAGTAGCTCTGGCAACACTAAGATCCCAGTTGTCTTGCATATTTTTTGTTCTGATCGGCACATTATCTGTATAACCTTCTACCTGAACTTCCATTTCTGGTTTACTGTTCACTACAGTTGCTACTTTTCCAAGAACTTCTTTTGCTCTGTCAGAAACGATTGCGCTTCCGCTTTTGAAAAGCATTTTGTCTGCAATTGAGATATAAACTACTGTTTTCTCAACATCGATTTGAATGTCTTCGTCTTGAATACCAGCTGCTAGATCTTTTTTCAACTGAAAAGCCAAGGCTAGATTGATCGAGTCTTTTTTGGTCATCGCATCACGAACACCATTAATGTATTTGTCTTTTTCACTAAGTTGTGCAATAACTTCTTTGATATTGTCTGAAGAAGATTGTGTCAAAACTGTTAGGTTTTCTACTTGCTGTATTGAACGAGCTTTGTCTTCTTTTAATGAATTGTTTAATTCCATCAAGTGATCTTTATCAACCAAACAAGATTGTAAATCAGCTTTGGCATCTACTAGTTCTTGCTTTGTTTTGTTGTGTTGTGTCTCAAGATCTGCATATTTTTTGCTTGAAATACATGATGTAAACAGAACCGATAAAAACAGGGCTCCAAAAAATAATTTTTTCATAATTTGAATAGAATTTAATTTAAATACAAAATTATTAAATATTTTGCTTTCTTTAACATATTTAACTAAAAAAAACCTAAAGACAAAACTAAGATAAAACTTATCTTTGTATGTTAAATAATCTATAATTTTTGGGATGAAAAAAATGTTTTTATTACTTGTTTTAGCGATGTTATCTTCTTGCGATAAAGAGCCTGAAATGCCCTATCAGCGCATAGAAGGTGTGGCTTTTGGAACAAGTTTCCATATCACATTTGATGGGGAAAAAACAAAAGTTTCTGAAGCTGATATCGATAGCTTGATTCGCGTCATGAATAAATCTTTATCTACATATATTCCAGATTCTGATATTTCAATGATCAATAAAGGAGATACGACAGTAGTTGTAGATGCACTTTTTGAAGAAGTTTTTTACAAATCGGCAAAGATCTACAAGGAAACAGAGGGTGCATTTGATCCTACAATAGGGACTTTAGTGAATGCCTGGGGGTTTGGACCTGAAAACAGTGTAGCCCAGATGGAACAAAGAAAAGTAGATAGCCTGCTCGTCTTTGTGGGGTTTGATCAGATTCAGCTTGAAAATGGGAAAATTATTAAAAAACACCCTGAGACCTATCTTGATTTTAATGCCAATGCAAAAGGATTTGCCGTTGATCTTATGGGAAGGTTTCTCGAAAGTCAGGAGATTCAAAATTACCTGATTGAAATTGGTGGGGAAATAAGGGCCAGAGGTGTAAACCCTAAAAAACAACCCTGGAGAATAGCTATAGAAAAACCAAATTTTGATGGGAGCAGGTCTTTTCAAACCATAATTGCCTTAAAAAACGAATCCATTGCTACTTCTGGAAATTACCGAAAGTTCAAGATTGATTCCTTAAGTGGTGAAAAGTATGCCCACACTATTGATACCCAAACCGGATATCCGAGTAAAAGTAACTTACTCAGTGCTTCGGTGATTGCAAGCTTGGATTGTGCAGATGTAGATGCCTATGCGACTGCTTTTATGGCTATGGGACTTGATCAAACCAAACTTTTTCTTGAAAAGCACAATGAGATTAAAGCATTTCTGATCTATACCGATACCATAGACGGTCTAAACACCTTTACTACTGAAAACCTATCACTGGAAGAGTAGGAGATCGAAAAAGATGCTTAAGATTACTCCTTATTTTAGTTCAAGCGTTTTTAAAATGGCTTCAAGTTCAAAGACGACATCTCTTTTTTTAGAAGATGGAGAATAACTAAAACCTTCCACAACGATCAGACGCTCATTTACTTTGTCTTCAATGGTATAACTGATAAATGGACCCCCCATATAATCACCTTCAACAAACCACAATCCTCTTGATTCGATGGCATTGATATCGTTAAATGTAACTTTACTGGTAATAGGTGTGAATTGAGGTTCAGTTCTCATATAGGTATTGTCAAACTGTCCGGGAATATAACTTTTGCCAATAGAATCTCTAAAAGAAACTAGAGACTCCATAGTATAAGGTTCATCAAAAACAGGTACTTCATAGGCTATGATATTCAATAAACCTCTTTCAAAAGTATTACGATACCATAAAAACTGTCCCGAATCTTCTACCTTTTTATACTCAAAAGGTATTTTCATTGAAATACCAAGGCTGTTGAGTGTCTCTATTGTTTCGGGATCATGAAAATCTTTTGTTATTTTTCTTTGGTACAGCGCCAAATCATTTTGCTTGAAGATATCGATGATTTCATCAGCATGAGACCGAATATTTTCAATTAATGCTTCTTTATCTTTCGAAAGAATGGTCAACGTAGTTTGAGGACTGGCATGAACATCGTGATTCGTATAAAAATTCTCTTCCTTGTCAAGTCCAATAAATAAAATATTTCGGTTTCTTTTAAAAAGACTATTGAAGGTAAAAGGGTCTACCTGAGTAACGGAAAACTGATTTTCTTCTTGTGGCAGACCTTTTACAGGTTCACCTATGATTTTTTTAAGCTCATCGCCCACCTTTCCCTGCCAATCTTCGTCATTCATAACGATTAAGACATGATTAATTCGGCCAGTTGATGATACAAGGGTTACGGTATCACTTTTGGCGCAAGAGATCAACAGTACAATGGAGAAAATGGTGAAGGCAATTCTTTTTAACATTGTCAAAGTTTAAGACGGAAGTCCACTCATCAAAACGAACATTAGTATATTTTGAGCTTGGTTCCTGGTTTCAGACTTTTAGTACTCCAAATATTGTTCCATTCTTTCAATTGTGCAACAGAAACTTGTGGATATTTTTGAGAGATCAACCATAAAGAATCTCCTTTCTTAACCACATAGGTAGCATACTTGCCTTTTGGAGCTTCTTTTTTGGCTGTTGTACTCGTTTTAGCCGGAGCAGAAGCTTGGGCTACAGGTCTTTTTGGGTAAATAGTAAGACGTTGTCCTACACTTAAATTGTTACTCTTTAACCCGTTCCATCGTTTGATACTGCCTACTGAAACTCCATATCTGTTGGCGATCTTACCAAGGTAATCACCGCTTTTTACCCGATATCGTATTCTGTCATTGGCTTCAAAATACTTAGGCAATGGTTTTTCCCTATTAGCTTCCGCCTCTTCAGCATAAGCGTAGATCTGTGCCTCATTAGAAACAAAGCTTCCCGATATAAATTTTGGTAAAGTCACGGTGTAGTCTCTGTCTTTAATGACAGGGATAATTTTTAACTTGTATTGAGGGTTGAGAAAAGTAAGTAATTCCATATCGGTCCCTAATACTTTATTGATCTGCTCAAATGTAATTTGCCTTTTAACAACTATTGTGTCGGTCTCAAAAGTGTTCAAAACTTCATTTTTTGCATATAACTGATGTTCATCAGCGTATTCAAAAATATAGTAGGTGGCATAGAAGGCAGGTAAATATCCTGCGGTTTCTCTAGGTAAATAGTGACGAATATTCCAATAGTTCTTTTGACCCCCGGCTCTTCTAATGGCTTTGTTTACATTTCCCGGGCCAGAATTATAGGCTGCAAGCGCAAGATCCCAATCATTGAAAATACCATATAATTTTGTGAGATATTGACATGCCGCTTCAGTAGCTTTAATAGGGTCAGACCTTTCATCTACATATGAACTCACTTTCAAATCATATTCTCGTCCTGTTCCATACATGAATTGCCATAATCCTTTGGCTCCAACTCTTGAGGTTGCATTCGCTTTTAAAGCCGATTCAACAATGGCCAGATATTTGAGCTCCATTGGAATATCATACTTGGCCAAATGCTCTTCAAACATGGGGAAATAATACTTGGCTCTACCCATCAAATTCGCTAGAGTTTGCTGCCTGTTTTTTAAATAATGTTTGATGATTTTTTCAAGGGAAGGATTATATTCAAAATTAAATGGAGTTTGACTATCCAAATAGGCAATTCGTTCTTTTAATTGCTCTGTTGTAAAATCTTGGATCACCAGCTTACCAATGGTATCTTCAGGTTTGATGACCAAACTACTGTCAATCACATTGTTTTTCCAGGAATCAAGCCATTTTTGATCAAATTCACTCACTTCGATATGATCGATCAGCGCAATGGTCTTTCCTTCGATAAGCGTAGTGTCAATTCTTACCGTATCAATTAGTTGCTTTTGTTCGAGCATGGCCACATTCGATAGGGAATCCGAACCAACTTCCAATGCTTCATTTAGCTCCAATGACTCGTTTAAAGATGAATCTTGACTGTCTTGAGCATAGATCAGGCTTATAAAAAGGGAAAGGATTATGGTTAAATATTGGCGCATCAATTTCATTAACATCATCTTTGTTTTCAGTATGTTCGGTATCAAAACGGTAAAAATAGAACAAAATTTTATTTATTCAATTTTTTTTAAGCCTTGCCTGTAAATTTAGCATAATCTTATGAATAGTGGCTTTTTCAACTTTGTTGGTCAGGCCCCCTTTTTTTAATCTTGATACTGGTGCCTGGTTTTAAATAATTGACATTGTCCAGATCATTCAATGCGCGCAGTTCTGAAATAGGAATATTTCCAAATTTTCTTGAGATTTTAAAAAGTGTGTCCCCATGTTCCACCGTATAACTTGTGAATTGATTTTGATGTTGGGCCCTTTTTGTCAGGAGCTTTTCTTGTTGTTCCTCTTTTTTTCGTTTTGCATTGTCTTGTTCTTTACTGTCTGTGACCACCAGTCTTTGACCTGAGATCAAAAAGTTACTATCAAGACCGTTCCAGGTTTTTAACTGTGCTATACTGATATGGTGCTTTACAGCAATACTGCTCAAATTATCCCCGTCTGTAACGAGATAGCTATTAAATGCAGTGATGGGAATGGCCTTGGAGCTTGCATAGATGTTTTTAACAGTCACGACCTCATTGTACAGGTTGTTTTCAGAGGAAATAAAACTAGGGATTAAGTCAATTGGTAGGGTTAGTGTCATGGTTTTATTGCTTAACTCAGGGATCAGATCTTTTTTGTAAACCGGATTAAAGGATCTTAGGACATCCAAATTGATTCCGGTATTTTTTTTGATGGCTTCAAAAGTCAAGCCCCCTTTGAGTTGAATAGTGTCTGTTTCAAAATAGGATATTTCTCCTTTTAAAGGGCTTAGTCCATGATATTCCGCATGGGTAAACAGATACATGGTGGCATAAAATGCCGGTACATAACTACTGGTTTCTCTGGGTAGGTATTGTCTGATTTCCCAGTAATTATTTTTACCCCCGGCCCTTTTGATGGCTTTTCTGACATTCCCCGGACCAGAATTATAAGCGGCCAAGGCCAGATCCCAATCACCAAAGGAGTCATAAAGGTCTTTCAGATAGGCGCAGGCTGCTTGAGTAGATTTCATGGTATCAAATCTTTCGTCAACATAAGAATCTATATAAAGATCGTATTCCATTCCGGTTCCGTACATGAACTGCCAGAGACCTTTAGCTCCTGAAGGGGAAATTGCCACCGGGTTTAAAGCAGACTCCACAACGGCCAGATATTTTAATTCAATGGGTAAATCATAAGCATCGAGGTACTGTTCGAATATAGGAAAATAGTAAATTGACTTATTGATGAGTCTGTTTAAATACGCTTTGCGATCTCTAAGATACACCCTGATAAATCGTTCTAAAGTCGCATTGTGATGGACGTTAAATGGAGTAGAACGATCTAATTTTGTCAGTTGCTCTTTTAGAATAAGTGATGAAAATTGATCCGAATCAAAACTATCCAAAGGAATTAAATTTTTAGCCAGTAGCAAATTCTTCGCCATTTTATGAGGGTTTTGGTCAACTGGTGTAAGCTGACTTACCGAGATTTTATAGGAATCCAAAAGGCTGGGATTGGAGTTTGAATAGCTGGTTTTTCCAAAGACCATAGCACTGTTCTGTGCCAACAGATGCGGCGATATGATCAATAAATAAAGAATAAGTAAGTTTTTCATAGCGTTCTTATTTTAAGGTGTTGTTATTTGTTCTTTTATCCAGTCACAGATTTGAGCCAGAACCATGTCTTTTTCCAGGTCATGGTGCAGTTCGTGATAACCATGCTCTACGGGAATAAATGTGACCATTCCCTTAGCCTTATCAGCAAATTCTTTTGAGGCCAGGTGTGAAGTAATCTGATCTTTGGCCCCATGCATCAATAACATGGGCGTTGTTAAAGAGGAAGCATGTTGAATAGCCCATTCACCAGCCTTCATCATTTCAATTGAATACCTTGTACTTACCTTGTCATGAATCAGCGGGTCATTTTTATAAGCTTCTATTTCTTGCTGATCTTTTGAAAGAAACTGCAGATCCAGTTCATTGGGCATGGTTACTGATGGATAGATTTTGCCAATCAATTTACCAAAGAACATTTTCCATCCCGGAGGATCAAAAGCAAGTCTAAGAAATGGACTTGTAGCGATCACACCCTTCAAATGATGTGTTCTGCGCATCGTAAAATTAATCACCACGTTACCACCCATACTATGGCCGTAAAGGAAGACAGGTTTTGAAGGAAATAAAACTGCCGCTTTCGTGATTAGATGTTCTATTGAATCGAGTAGATAGTCATATCCTGGGTGATCTCCTTTTTTCCCCTGAGAGTGGCCATGTCCAAATTGATCATAAGAAATCACCGCTATGGACCATTTTAAAAGCAAGGGTACCACGGTTCTTTCATATCTCCTAGAATATTCACCCATACCATGTACCAAAACGACAACGGCCTGAGTATCTTTAGGCTCGTAATATTGACCTTTAAGCGTGAGTTCGGCAACTTGAAATTCAAAATTATTTCGGGTCATGATTCAGGTGATTCTACTCAAAAATAATTAAGGCCTTAGTTGAAATTGCAAAATTGTTGAAAACTGATAAGAACTTCAGCATTAAATAGAGGTTGTCAGATGCATTCCCATGAGATTTCACATCTAACTTATATATTGAAGATAAGCGGGAATGAATTGATGTACATCTTTGGTGGAATTAGTCGTTTTTTATGATAAATAAAATTTTAAAAGCCCCACATATTTTGTAACTTTAGAAGACTTACTTAAATGCCATATGACCATGACTTCAATCAACAAAAACTCCGGCCAGAATCCTGAAAAAAAAACCCTGTCTATCGTACATCTTTTACAGCCTTATGCCAAACAACGCATCAGAGTAGGAGAAATGCTGGGTTTTTTTCCTAAGAACATGTATAAGTCAAATGAAATTATTGATGAAGTTGTTTTAGAGACTTATGAGCAAGGTTTTCATAAAAGCAAAAATGCTGAAGACTTAAGATTGGCCATGTTTGAGATCTTAAATAAAAGAATGACAGCCTTGTTTCAATCTGAAGAATGGCATAAAGATTCGATAAGTACGAAATATATACTTGAAGAAGAATTAAAACAATTAGAGGAGAATTTCACCACTGATGGCGGTAATGATTTGATTATGAATGAAGAACTGGATGATATTTCTTATCATCAGAATGATACGGGCCCAAAGGAATTACCTTATGATGAAGAGGAAGAAGGAGTAAAGACCTTTCTAGGTCTCGACAAGATCAAACAGTTTGAGCAGTATAATGACCGTAACACGCTTCGAAGGGTTTATTACAAACTTCCTGTCAATACATCCAATATTGTTGACTTATATATTTTAGGAAAACTAAGCTTTAATGAAATATCCGGAATTTTAAAGATGGAGGTTGGGGAAGTTAAAGAAATTGTCACTTTTGTGAGAGAAACCATTAAGAATCAACTTGAATAGTATTTGATTGATAATTTTGGACGAATTTGATTGAAAAATATTGAATATTTTCTTTTTCATTTTGATTTTTAATTGTAATATTGCCTCGTGAATACGAAAACACCATATACTTCAACTTTACAGGGCCGCCGCAGACCCATGCGCCGCCTTGGTCTAAATTAATGGTAAATTAAAAATTTTCAATTCACAATTCAATATTTCAACAATGCATTCCGAGAATAATTTAACAGATTTAAAATTGCTTAAAACTAGTATTTTAATGAATGCTGTTGTATGTGTCGTTCGCCGTCGCCCGTAAGGGTATATTATATTTTATTGAGATAGGTGAGTCCATCTCTGATCATCAAAATATCATTTTCAAAAAATTTACTTTAAATCAATACAATGGAAATTGTAATTGCCACTGATAAACATATAAAATTTGCCACGATCATTAGTCAGACGATAGATAAATCGGCTGAACAACGAGGCACAGGTATCGCCAAGAGAACCCCCGAGTATGTTGAAACAAAGATCAGGAATGGAAACGCTGTGATCGCATTAGATGGCGATAAGTTTGCAGGTTTTTGTTATATAGAGACCTTTGGAGATAAGAACTTTGTTGTGCATTCTGGTTTGATCGTACACCCTGATTTCAGACATCAAGGTCTGGCAAAAAGGATAAAGACCAAAGTGTTCAAATATTCTCAGGAGAAATATCCTGATTCTAAGATATTTGGAATCACTACGGGCTTAGCAGTGATGAAGATCAATTATGAGCTGGGTTATAAACCTGTTACTTTTTCAGAGCTCACAGATGATCCTGAATTTTGGAAGGGTTGTCAGACCTGCAGGAATTATGATGTATTGCAACGAACCCATCAAAAAATGTGTCTATGCACTGGCATGCTCTATGATGGCAAGAAAAATGAGAAGAAAGAACATCCCTATAATTCAAAAAGCCTGAGCAGACTAAAAAGGATCAAACAAAGTTTATTTTTGAAAAAGAAAGATTCAAATAAAAATAATTCCAATAAATCATAGTCCTTATACCTTATGCAAGAAGGAGAAGGGAAACAAAATTAGAATAAAATGAAAAAATTAGTATTAGCATATAGCGGAGGATTAGACACTTCCTATTGCGCAAAATTCCTGTCAAAAGTAGAAGGATATGAAGTTCACGCTGTAAGCGTAAATACCGGTGGTTTTGAAAAGGAAGAGATCGCTGTAATTGGAGAAAAAGCCCTTCAGTTAGGAGCGACAAGTTATACATCGATTGATGCGGTACAAACTTTTTATGATAAAGTTGTCAAGTACTTGATATATGGAAATGTGCTAAAGAATAATACTTATCCACTTTCGGTGAGTGCCGAAAGAATCATACAAGCTATTGAAATCGTGAATCATGCGAAAAAAGTGGGCGCCGATTTCATTGCTCACGGGAGCACAGGAGCAGGAAATGATCAGGTAAGATTTGATATGATATTTCAAACTTTGGCCCCTGAAATTGAAATCATTACGCCAATCAGAGATTTGAAATTATCAAGACAAACAGAAATAGACTTTTTAAAAGAAAATGGCGTAGATCTTCCTTGGGAAAAGGCAAAGTATTCCATAAATAAAGGTTTATGGGGGACCAGCGTTGGCGGGCAGGAAACATTAAGCTCTCATTCAGGACTCCCCGAAGAAGCTTATCCAAGTCAATTAAAAAAAGAAGGGTCTCTTGATCTGAAACTCACTTTTGAGAAAGGTGAGTTAACCGCTATCAATGATCAACAAGGTAGTCATATCAATAATATTGAGGCTTTGGATAAATTGGCTTCGGCATATGCTATCGGAAGAGATATACATGTAGGAGATACTATTATAGGGATCAAAGGAAGGGTTGGTTTTGAAGCCGCAGCCCCGCTGATTATTATTAAAGCCCATCATTTATTAGAAAAGCATACACTTACCAAATGGCAGCAGCACCATAAGGAACAGCTGGGTAATTGGTACGGGATGCTATTACATGAAGGACAATACCTCGATGAGGTCATGAGGAATTTTGAGGTCTTTTTAACAGATACCCAGAAAAATGTAAGTGGAGACGTTTTTGTAACGCTTCATCCTTATCGATTTACCTTGAACGGAATCGCATCAAAACACGATCTGATGAATTCTACGTTTGCAAGTTATGGAGAAACCAATGAAGGGTGGACGGCTGAAGACGCCAAAGGATTTATCAAAATCACGGCAAATCAAGGTAAAATATTTAACCATGTAAATTCATAAAAGATGATCAAGGCAGGAATTATTGGAGGAGCCGGATATACTGCTGGTGAATTGATCAGAATTCTTCTGAATCACCCTGAGGTTTCACTGGATTTCGTTTTTAGTACATCTAATGCAGGAAATGAGATTCAAGAAGTACACAGGGATTTACTTGGCGATACTGATTTGAAATTTAACCATAAGATCAATCCCGAAGTCGATGTGCTTTTTCTTTGTTTGGGGCATGGTAATTCAAAGCTGTTTTTATCAGAACAATCCTTTTCTACTCATACCCGGATCATTGATTTAAGCAATGATTTTAGGCTTACGCCGGATTGCGAATTCATGAATAAAAATTTTGTTTACGGCTTGCCTGAAATCTTTAAAGAAGAGATTATTCAGGCAGATCACATTGCAAACCCTGGTTGTTTTGCCACGGCTATTCAGCTAGCACTGTTACCTCTTGCAAAGGCTAATTTGCTGATAGATGATGTTCATGTCAATGCCGTTACCGGAGCAACAGGAGCAGGTGTCTCTCTGTCAAAAACGACTCATTTTACATGGAGAGATAACAACTTTTCTCACTACAAGGCTTTTAATCATCAACACCTTGGAGAAATTAATCAAAATATTAAAATCCTTCAGCCAGATTTTAATCATGAAGTGAATTTTGTCCCTAACCGAGGTAATTTTAGCAGAGGAATTTTTGCTACATCTTATACCAAATTTGAGGGTAGTATTGACGAGGCAAAAAGTTTATACCATGAATTTTATAAGGAGGCTGCCTTTACGCACATGTCAGACAAGGACATCTTCTTAAAACAGGTAGTAAATACCAATAAGTGTTTTATTCATTTGCAAAAACATCATAATAAATTGTTGATTACCAGTGCTATCGATAATTTGTTAAAAGGAGCTTCAGGCCAGGCCGTTCAGAATATGAATTTAATGTTTGGTTTTAATGAAACAGAAGGTCTTCAACTAAAAGCTAACTTTTTTTAAAATTAACAGATGAAAATAGCCATCATAGGAGTAGGGAATTTAGGATACTCAATTGCAGTAGGAATCTTAGGCCAGAAAAAGGAAATAAATTGTAAATCATTATACCTGACCAAAAGAAATGCGGCCTCTTTAAGCCACCTGGAAAAGGTTTCTATGGTAAAAACCACTACTGATAACAGACGTGCTGTTAAGTATTCAAATGTGATTATTTTGGCGGTACAACCTGCTCAGTTAAAGCTTGTGCTTGAGGAAATTCAGGACCTGATAGATCCCAAGAAACACACGATTATTTCAGTAGCCACAGGTAGAAAGATCGAAGAAATTGAGGTTTTGATAAAAAAGGATGTTCCGGTAATCAGATGTATGCCAAATACGGCCATTTCGGTTGGACAATCCATGACCTGCATAAGTGCCAATGAAGCGGGTAAATTAAATATTCACTTGGCCAAAAGTATATTTAATGCGCTAGGGGAAACGATGTGCATTGAGGAAAGTCTGATGCAGGCCGCCACAGTTATCTGCGCAAGTGGCATAGCTTTTTGGATGAGATTGATCCGGGCAACAACACAAGGAGCTGTGCAACTGGGTTTTCACAGTGAAGAAGCACAAAAACTATCTATGCAGACTTGTTTAGGAGCTGCAAGTTTGTTGATAGATTCCCAAAGTCATCCCGAACAGGAAATAGATAAGGTAACGACTCCAAGCGGATGTACGATTGAAGGATTGAACGAAATGGAACACCAGGGACTAAGCTCATCGATTATCAAAGGGTTGGTGACCTCGTATGAAAAAATAAACCAGATTTAAGTGAATTGATATGGAATTATTTGATGTATACCCTTTGTACGATGTCAGTCCTGAAAGCGCTGATGGATCTTACGTAACGGATGATAAAGGCCGAAAGTATCTTGACCTTTATGGAGGCCATGGCGTGATCTCTATCGGTCATAGTCACAAGGACTATGTAGCTGCTTTATCCGGTCAGCTTGGAAAAATGGGTTTTTATTCTAATTCAATACAAAACCCTTTGCAGGAAGAATTGGCTCATAAACTGGGAAAGCTTTCTCAATGCGAAGATTATAACCTGTTTTTGTGTAATTCGGGAGCGGAAGCTAATGAAAACGCTTTAAAAATGGCTTCTTTTGCAACTGGAAAAAGTAAGATCATTGCCTTTGAAAAAGCATTTCATGGCCGAACTTCAGCGGCCGTTGCAGCCACTGATAATCCAAAGATCAACGCGCCATTGAACAGTCAGCATGAAGTAGTATTCCTTCCTTTAAATGATATAGAATCCTTAGAAAATGAACTGTCAAAAAAGGATGTGGCTGCGGTAATCATTGAAGGAATTCAAGGTGTAGGGGGGTTAAATGAAGGGACTTCTGAATTTTTTCAGGTCACTTGAAAGATTGTGCAGTGAAAACGGGGCCATCCTAATTCTTGATGAGATTCAATCTGGTTATGGAAGGAGTGGAAAGTTCTTTTCTTTTCAATATCATGGTATTCATCCAGACATCATTAGTATGGCTAAAGGCATGGGGAACGGGTTTCCTGTTGGAGGCATCCTTATTTCAAATAAAATAAAGGCATCATATGGCTTATTAGGTACAACATTTGGTGGAAATCACCTGGCTTGTGCAGCTGCGATTTCAGTGCTTGATGTGATTGAGAAGGAGCGATTAATGGAAAATGTGACCAAGGTTTCTGCACATTTTTTGAAAAAAATAAAAGAGATAGAACAAATTAGGTCTGTAAAAGGTAAAGGCTTGATGTTGGGAGTATCTTTTGACTTTCCGGTGGCTCAATTAAGGAAGCAGCTTATTTTTGAAGAGGGAATTTTTACCGGAGGATCTTCCGATCCCAATCTGTTAAGAATTTTACCACCCCTGTCAATAGAGACGAAAGAAATTGATTTTTTTATAAGGGCCTTAAATAGTGTCTTAAAAAGAATCGGCAATAGTGCAATAAGTAAATCATAGCCATGGAATCAATTTTATCAATAGCACAAAGAAATAATGTCCTGCTGACCATGGCGCGTCTGGTGAATGATCGGCAAAATGACATTTTAAGCGCGAATGAAAAAGATATCAAAGGATATAACAGGCAAGATATTGCCATGTATGACAGGCTAAAGGTGGATCAGGAAAAAATCTTGGGTATGGTGGCTTCCTTAGCGCAATTGGCCGCTCAGAAAGATCCGGTTGGTATTGAAAGATTTCATTTTAAGCATGATAACGGCTTGGATATCTATAACAAAACAGCTTCTTTTGGTACCATCATGATCATCTACGAATCAAGGCCGGATGTGACAATCGAAGCTGGAGGGATTGCTTTTAAATCAGGAAATAAAATTCTTCTTAAGGGAGGAAAGGAATCGTTACACTCAAATTTGGCTATTGTCAAACTCTGGCACGAAGCGCTTAAAGAGAACAAGGTGAGCAAGGATTGGGTTACTTATTTAAATTATGATCGTGAGCAGACAAGGGCATATTTAAAACATCCGGACCAAAAGATCGATTTGATCATTCCAAGAGGAGGTGAAAAGTTGATCGCGTTTGTCAAGGAGCACGCCACCTGCCCGGTCATTGTAAGTGGGAGGGGTAATAATTTTGTCTATGTGTCTCAAGAGGCTGATCAGAAGAAGGCCCTACAGGTTATTTTGAATGCAAAAACTAGTAAGATCTCTGCCTGCAATGCCCTTGACAAGGTTCTTATCAATAGAAATTTGCCCGGATATGAAGATTTTGTAAATAATTTGATCCAAAATCTACAACAGTTTAAGGTGCTTATTTTGGGAGCTAAAGGGATGGAATCTTTTAAAGGAGTTGAATCTGTGTCGGGAGAAGAAGTTTGGTATGAGGAATTTCTTGATTTTAAAATTCTGATAGGAGATGTGGTTTCAAGTGAGAAAGCCATAGCTATGATCAATACATTTGGTGGCGGACATTCAGCATCAATTATTACAGAAAATGAGACTGAAGCACATACCTTTATGAGTTCTATAGACGCAGCAGCAGTTTACCATAATGCATCTACAAGATTCACAGATGGTTTTCAGTTTGGTTTAGGAGGTGAATTGGCGATCAGCACAGATAAATTACACCAGAGAGGGCCCATTGGTCTTCAACATCTGGTGACTAATAAATGGTATGTATATGGAGATGGGCAGATCAGGTAAAAAGAGGGTACTCCTTAAAATAGGAACCAACACTTTAACCAAAGAAACAGATCAGATCTCAAGAGGGAAGATCGAAGATATCGGCAGGCAGATTGCTGAATTGAATCAGGATTATGAGTTTGTCATTGTCAGTTCAGGCGCCATTGCGGTAGCCAAACAATTTGTAAAGCTTGAATCTAGCGGTAGGGAGATCAAGGTCAAACAGGCGCTTGCTGCAATTGGTCAACCGCATCTTATGCGTATCTTTCAAGAGAATTTCAGAGAGTTGGGTTTACTCACATCACAGTGTTTGTTGTCATATGCTGATTTTAATCGTGAAAAGTCAAAAGAGAATATTGTAAATACCATCAATGTCTTATTGGCCAACCACTATATTCCTATCATTAATGAAAATGATACGGTGGCTACTGATGAGATTCAATTTGGTGATAATGACAAACTAGCGGCTTTAACGGCAGCTTTGATTGGAGCAGACCTGGTCATCATTGCAACCAATACGGATGGTATTTATACCAAAAACAGTATAGACAGTGACATAAAATCGACCATAACTGAGGTAAGGGACTTAAAAGAACTTCGAAATGAAATTGCTGAAGGCAAAAGTTCACAAGGAACGGGAGGGATGTTGTCAAAAATAGAAGCTGCTGAAATATTAAAAAAAGAAAAAATAGAAACTTGGATCGTGAATGGTATTGGCGATAATTTTATGATAAAAGCCATGAGTAAACAAATACCTTTTACCAAAATATTAAATGATCAATGATGAATTACTTATCGGTTAAGGATATAGATTCGATGAATGAATGGGTTGCAGAAGCTAGAGAATTAAAGGAAAAACCTTTAGCGCATAGCGATTTGGGCAAAGACAAAACCATAGGGTTGTTGTTTTTTAATCCCAGTTTAAGAACCCGTCTCAGTACTCAAAAAGCTGCTCAAAACCTTGGAATGACTACCATGGTCATGAATTTTGACAAGGAGGGTTGGGCCCTTGAGTATGAAGATGGCATCATCATGGATCAGGGAAAATCTGAGCATATTAAGGAAGCTGCTCAAGTCATTTCTCAATTTTGCGATATTATCGCTATCAGAGCTTTTGCTTCGTTGGAGGATAAAGAAAAAGACCAGGCTGAAATTGTTGTGAATGGTTTTGCCAAGTATGCCTCGGTGCCCATAGTGAATATGGAAAGTTCAGTAGGGCATCCTTTGCAGGCGCTTGCCGATGCGATTACCCTCGAGGAAGACAAAGACAGGTTAAAGGGCCGAAAACCTAAGGTCGTCTTATCCTGGGCGCCACACCCGAAGGCTTTGCCTCATGCAGTTGCAAATTCCTTTGTTGAAATGATGCAGGAGCAGGAAGCAGATTTTGTGATCACACATCCCAAAGGATATGAATTGGATCCGAAAATTACAGCCACAAGTAACATTGAATATGACCAGGTCAAAGCCTTTGAAGGAGCTGACTATATTTATACCAAGAATTGGAGTTCTTTCAATGAATATGGTAAGGTTTTATCAACAGATACTTCGTGGATGATTAGCGCAGATAAAATGGCCTTAACAAATAATGCCAGATTTATGCACTGTTTGCCAGTAAGGAGAAATGTGGTTGTAGAAGACGCGGTACTCGATCACCCCAATTCATTGGTGATCAAACAGGCAAATAACAGAACTTTTTCTGCTCAGATAGTGTTAAAGAAAATTCTTGAAGACCTTATTCGGGCCAATAGCTAAGCTGATGAAAAAGAAACTGAGCATCGTAAAAATAGGAGGGAATGTCATCAATAGTTCAGAAGAACTTGATTTGTTTCTGTATGATTTTGCCAGACTGGATGGCCTGAAAATACTGGTGCATGGAGGGGGGAGAAAAGCAACTGAGATGGCAGATTCATTGGGTTTGCAGTCAAAAATGATCGGAGGAAGAAGGGTTACAGATCAATCGAACCTGGAAATTGTGACCATGGTTTATGCGGGCTTACTTAACAAGAATATAGTGGCTATATTGCAAAAATCAGGTTGTAATGCCTTGGGTCTTTCAGGGGCAGATGCCAATGTGATCCGAGCGCATAAACGAATTGTAAAAGATATCGATTATGGTTTCGCGGGTGATATTGATGCGGTTCAGGATCAAACCATAGGTTTATTTCTGAACTCAGGCCTTGTACCTGTTTTTTCAGCGATAACACATGACAAGCAAGGACAGCTGTTAAATACCAATGCCGATACGATAGCTGCAGCATTAGCCAAGGGACTTTCTCATGATTTTGAGGTCGAATTGGTCTATTGTTTTGAAAAAAATGGTGTACTCAAAGATGTGGACCATGATGATTCTGTTATAGAACATATTGATATGAAGGCTTATGAGAAGCTAAAGGAAGAAGGAGTTATTGCTGGGGGTATGTTGCCAAAAATGGAAAACTGTTTTCACGCATTGCAACACGGCGTTTATAAGGTGCATATGGGAAAACCTGAGCTTATCTCAGATAAGCATATAAAACACACAACCTTGATGTTATGATAAGGGAACTAGGAGATAAAGCAAAACAACTATTGATCGATCTCATCAATACACCATCATTTTCTGGAGCGGAAGATCAAACTGCTTCGATCATAGGAAATTTTTTAAAAGACCAGGGCGTATCCTTTAAGAGAGAAGTACATAATATTTGGGCAGTAAATGAACATTTTGATGCCTCTAAGCCGAATATTCTATTGAATTCTCATCATGATACGGTCAAGCCAAATAAAGGCTATACAAGAGATCCGCATAAGGCTGAGATCATCGACGGTAAGATCTATGGCCTGGGTTCAAATGATGCAGGCGGCTGCCTGGTGTCACTTATCGCCACCTTTGTTTATTTTTATAAACAAGAAGATCTTAAGTATAATTTGATCTTATTGGCTTCGGCCGAAGAGGAAAATTCAGGTGATCATGGAATTCGCTCCATGATACCGCTCATGCCTGAGATCGATTTTGCGATTATTGGAGAACCGACTTTGATGCATCTTGCCATTGCGGAAAAAGGTTTATTGGTACTCGATTGTTATGCCCATGGAACTGCAGGTCATGCAGCTCATGTAAGAGGTGACAATTCGATTTATAAGGCCATAAAGGCCATCGCTTGGTTCGAATATTTTAAGTTTCCATTGGTCTCTGAAACACTGCATGATACCAAAATGACAGTTACCCAGATCGACGCAGGAAGTCAGCATAATGTAGTGCCTGCAACCTGCCATTTTGTAGTAGATATCAGGGTAAATGACTAGGTATTCCAATAAAGAGGTGCTTGAACTTGTAAAAGAACATGTTGAGGTCGAGGTAAAGGAAAGGTCACTAAATTTAAATTCCTCTTCTATCCCAAAAGATCATGATATCGTTCTTGCTGGCATAGGTTTGGGAAGGGAGATCTATGGCTCACCTACTTTGTCTGATCAGGCGAATTTGACTTGCCCTTCGTTAAAGTTAGGACCTGGTGATTCATTAAGATCACATACGGCAGATGAATTTATATTTGAAAAGGAGATTTTTGAAGGAATCGATCTGTACATCAAAATTTTAAAAGAAATATTATAGTCTTATAAAAACAAACATATGAAACTTTGGGACAAAGGATTTAGCACGGATAAGAAAATAGACTTATTTACTGTTGGAAATGACCGAGAACTCGATCTGGTTCTTGCCAAGTATGATGTCATTGGCTCTCTTGCCCATGCCAGAATGCTGCATAAAATTGGTTTGCTCACAACTGGGGAAATAAGTGAAGTAGAGAAAGAGCTCACTAAAATTACAAATCTTATCGAAAAGGGTGATTTTGTGATCGAAGATGAATTTGAAGATGTGCATTCCAAGGTGGAATTTATGCTCACGGAAAAACTAGGTGATACAGGCAAAAAAATTCATACGGCGCGTTCTAGAAACGATCAGGTACTTGTGGATGTTCATTTGTATCTAAGAGAAGAGATCAAAGACATAAGATCAATGATGATGGAATTTTTCAACTTGCTGCTTGAGCTTTCCGAGACTTATAAAGATGTCTTGTTACCTGGTTATACACATTTCCAAGTGGCCATGCCCTCTTCTTTTGGGATGTGGTTTTCCGCCTATGCCGAAAGCCTGATCGATGATATGTACATGCTGAATGCTGCGTTTAGAGTAGTCGACCAGAATCCCCTTGGTTCAGCTGCGGGATATGGGAGTTCCTTTCCGATTGATCGGGATCATACTACTTCAGAGATGGGCTTCAGTGAATTGAAGGTGAATTCAGTGGCTGCTCAAATGAGTAGGGGGAAAACGGAAAGAACGGTTTCTTTTGCCATGAGTTCAGTGGCAGGAACACTTTCGAAATTAGCGATGGACATCTGTTTATATATGAGCCAGAACTTTGGATTTGTTTCCTTTCCGGATGAATTAACCACTGGTTCCAGTATCATGCCACATAAAAAGAACCCGGATGTATTTGAATTAATTCGAGGAAAATGTAATAAAATTCAATCCTTGCCTTACGAGCTTACGCTAATTATCAATAATCTTCCTAGTGGTTATCACAGGGACCTGCAATTGCTGAAGGAAGGATTGATTCCAGGTATTCAGGCATTAAAATCCTGTCTTGAAATGTTTACATTTTCACTAAAGAATATTAAAGTCAGCAAGAACATTGTGGATCAAAATATCTATGATTATCTCTTTACGGTAGAAGAAGTAAATCAGCTTGTTCAGAATGGCACCCCTTTTAGGGATGCGTACAAAATTGTTGGGGCCAAGGTTACAGCAGGAGAATTTAAACCCGATAAGAAAGTCTCTCATTCTCATATTGGAAGCATAGGCAATTTAGGATTGGACAGGATCAAGGCGAAAATGGCTAAAGCGAATTCTCGTAACGATTAGCTTCTGTTTGACAGAGGTGAATCTTACTACGATTAGGAATTTGTGGGGCTATATTTTTGAATTCTGCCATACATGTAAAAAAGCATATTCATTATTGGGAACATCATCATGATTTAAGACCCCAAAGCTTGTCTTAAGGCTTTTGCCTTTAATAAACATTCTTCATATTCTTTCTCGATTTCAGATAGGGATGTAATTGCACTCCCAACAGAGAAAGAAAGATATTCACTTGATGCATTGTACAATATCGATCTAATGACAACATTGAAATCAAAATCCCCTTCAGGGGTGAAATAACCTACGGCACCTGAGTACAGACCTCTTTTAGTCTCTTCTTCCTCCTCAATGATCTTCATGGCAGATATTTTAGGGGCCCCCGTCATACTCCCCATAGGAAATAAATCTTTGATGATATCAACCACATGGGTGTTTTTCTTCACCTCGCAGCTTACTGTTGAAATGAGTTGATGTACTTGTTTAAAGGAATATACCTGACATAATTCCTCTACCTTGACACTGCCTTTTTTGGCGCATTTGGAAAGGTCATTTCTGATGAGATCAACAATCATGATATTTTCTGCTCTTTCCTTGGGATCATTTGATAAATTCCTGGCCAATAGTTGGTCTTCCTGAAGATCATCAATTCTTCTTGCTGTACCTTTTATGGGTTGAACGACGACTTTATTGGCTTCTTTTCTGGCAAATCTTTCAGGAGAGGAGCAAAGCAGAAATTTATCTTTTAGTTTCATAAAACTGGCAAATGGCGCCTGAGAAATTTCATTCAGCTTATGGTATACAGCAATAGGATCTATTAAGGCCTTCTTCGCATAGAATTCCTGACAAAAATTCACTTCGTATATATCCCCTCGGTGAATGTGTTCAAGGATATTGTCAACTTTATTAAAATAGGATTCCTTTGATATTTTACTTACTATTTCCAGAGGTGAGGAAGCAGATAATTTAGGTAGAGAGAAGTCTTTTATAGCTTGTAGATCTAGCTCAATTTCTGCCTTAAAATCTGAGAGATATAACATGTCAACCTGATTGTTTTTCCATAAAAAAAGTTTTTTTGGTTGAAAGAAATAAAGGTCCGAAAAACCTATATGATCTTCATGGGAAGACGATAGATCTTCTATATCGTTTTTCAGATCATAATTTAAGTGTCCAAATAGAAAGTCCTTATGATCATTTTGAAATATTTTGAGCTTTTTAAATGCATTCTTATACCCTGTGCTGATGCTGTTATGTGCTCCTATAGCCAAAATGGCGTCATAATTTGCATATGGCTGTTTGCTTTCCTGGGATGCAGAATTTGACTCTAAAAAAACAACCTCATTAAATTGCTGAGCCCACTGAAGTGCTTTATGCTTAAAGGCACTTGAATTTCTTACAGGTATGGTTTTCGAAATTCTGTTCACGTTTGTCATTTGATGTTGAATAAGCCTGATCTTATTCAAATTGATAAACCCTTGTATCTACTTCAGCTAATCTAAAATAACCAAAAGCGTAATTCTCAGGATTAGTCAGGTTGGTGCAGTTACCTTTTATCTCCGCAGGGGTAGTGCTAAAAGGACCTCCTACACCTCCAGATTGTTGAATGAGCAACTGTATATAATTATAATATTGTTCAGACAATCCAAGAAGATTAATGTCGACAATATCACCGGGCACAAATTCGGTTTCACCCGTATCGTCATTTTGTAATTTTTCATAGAAGATAGAGATTTTATTACCATCTGTAAATTCGTCTTTTACGCCAATCAAAGTTTGAAGTAAATCTCCACGTCTTTGAAATTTAGACAAATAAAAATTTTCAATGTCTTTAGGATCGTTAAACTCTATATTTACTTCCAAAGCATCTTTATCAAAACCATTATCTCTTGATTGAAATACAGAGGTGATGTCGGTCACGGGAGTCATTGTTTCAGTCGCTAGATACATCTCATTATCATGCATAATTTTTAAAGTATAAGATTGGCCCATGATTGGAACAAACTCATTTGTTGAATAGTTTCCATTGTTATCATCCGTGAATATGACTTCTGAATTGTCAGTATCATTGGTCACCGAAACGATGGCTCCTGTGACCGGGGTCGAATTAAGATTGTCAAAAAACGGGGTTGAGGTACTTAATTTTATCAGCTGCTCATTTCCGGAGGTTCCTTTTACCCAGTCCATGGATGCTTCGATGACAAGTCTAGGAGGAGCTTCAGGGACATCAACTTCAATCACGTCTGTACATGATACTGTGAATATCAGCAGAGACAGTAATAATTTAAAGATATAATTTTTCATTTGACTAAAATTTAAAATTATAAGTTACAGAAGGCACAATACCAAAAATGGCAATTCTCGTAGCTTCATTTAACCCTGTTTCTCTATTCTGCGAAAATGTGATTGAAGCTGCGTTTCTGCGGTTGTAGATATTGTAGATGCCAAATACCCATTCACCTTTCCACTTTTTATTTGGTTTTCCGGGAACAAGAATAGCTGAAATGTCAATTCTGTGATAAGCTGGTAACCTGTCTGAATTACGATCTGAATAACTCGCAATTGACAAACCTTCATATTGATATTGTCCGGTTGGATAGGTAACTGGTCTACCGGTCTGGTAGAGGATATTGGCACTAAAACTCCATTTATTATTCAATCTATAGATACCTGTAAAAGACATGTCATGCGTACGATCATAAGGATTGTAATACCAGTTTCCATCATTTATTCCAGGCCCACCGGCATTACCTCCGGGAGTCCTTTGCTCTGATTTGGATAGGGTATAGGCCAGCCATCCTGTAAAGCTACCTTTGGTTTTACGCAGTAAAAATTCGAAACCATAAGCCCTTGACTCTCCATTTAAGATCTCTGTTTCTATAGTATTATTCCCTATAAGATCAGAGCCGTCAATATAATCGATTCTATTTTCAACATCCTTGTAATAAGCTTCAACTTCGATAGAATATTGATTATGATTAAACTTTCTGAAATACCCAACAGCGTATTGATCAGATAGCTGCGGCTCTATATAGCTGCCACTTGGCGTCCATACATCGAGCGGTGTTACGGAAGTTGTATTGGAGATCAGGTGAATATATTGTGCTACACGAGAATAGCCTGCTTTTACGGAAGACCGCTCGTTTAGCTCATAGGCAAATGCCAGTCGTGGTTCTATATTGCCAAAACTTTTAATAACATCTCCTTTGTCATATGCTATGGTACCTATCGGTGTACCTCTTTGATAGATGCCAAGTTGCTCATTGTAAACAACAGGTTGGTCATTTTCATATTGAACAATTTCCTGACCTCCCATTCTTGCAAAATCGCTATAACGAAGTCCGTATTGAAGAGAAAATTTAGGTGTAATTCTATGTTCGGCACCAACATAAAATCCGCCTTCAAAAGCTCTTTTTTGATCTAGTTTTAAGTAGTTGATTCCTGATGTCTCTGTGGTTGGACTGATGATACCCGGATTGAATAAGTAATGTATTCCATTGATCCCAAAATCGAGTTTGATATCATTGTTGATATAATAGCTCAAGTCGTATTTCAAATTGTAATTATCGATTTGGGATAGCCAGTCGAACTCAAAGGCATTGATTTCCAATTGATAGTCATATTTGCTATAGTTCACAGATAAATTGGAAAATATTTTATCACTAAACACATGGTTCCATCTTAAATTTCCTGAAGAATTTCCATAAGAACTATTGAAGTTTTCATTGAATTTGAAAACATCTCTTCCAAAATAACCAGAAAGGAAAAGTTGGTTATTTTCATTGATTTCATAATTGGCCTTTAGGTTAAGGTCATAAAAATAAGCACTGTTATCTTTTAACTCTTCACTTAGTTTGAGAAATAAATGCGCATAGGAACCCCGGCCAGCAACTAAAAAGGAACTGCGGTCTTTGACAATTGGGCCTTCTACGGCCAATCTTGTCGAAACACTTCCAATTCCTCCTGTAAGGGCAAAATTCTTCTTATTGCCATCTTTTTGTCTTACATCAAGCACAGATGAGGCTCTTCCCCCAAAACGAGCCGGAATATTTCCTTTGTAGAGTTTGATGTCTTTGATGGCATCCGAATTAAAAATCGAGAAGAAACCAAGTAAATGAGAAGTATTGTAAATGATGGCTTCATCGAGCAAAACAAGATTCTGATCAACAGAGCCACCCCGAACATTAAATCCGCTAGAGCCTTCTCCATTGTTCGTGACTCCTGGAAGTAATTGAATAGACTTAATGATATCTACCTCGCCAAGAACGGCGGGCATTTGTTTTATGGTTGCCACATTGAGTTTTGAAACACTCATTTGGGGTTGTCTAATATTGATATCTTCGGGATCTTCGGTTTGCAATACGACTTCATTAAGCTGGTTATCGCTTTCCGCCAGCTCAATATTGAGGTTCTGATCACTAGTAAGCGTTATGTTTTTGCTGAGATCTTCAAATCCGAGATAAGAAATGATGAGTGTATAATTTCCTTCAGGAGCGGTGATTGAATAGAATCCATACTCATTTGTCGTTGTACCAATACTTGAATTTTCTATAAATACGTTAGCACCAAAAAGGGTTTCCCCACTACTTTGATCTTTGACGGTACCACTGATAGAGTAATTCTTCTGTGCAGATACCACCGAGGATATTAAGAGAAATAAGATAAGTATTCTTTTCATTTTTTTCGGGGGTGAATACTAATGACTAAATGCCTATAACAGCTATTTTTTCAGTTGAATGGTTAACTATGTAAGGCTCTGCCGTCAACAGCAAGACATGCTTCTTTAATGGCTTCAGTAAAGGTAGGATGTGCATGACTCATTCGGGCAACATCTTCACTTGAGGCTCTGAACTCCATAGCTACTACAGCTTCAGCAATCATATCAGCAGCTCTTGCTCCGATCATATGAACGCCAAGAATTTCATCAGTTTTGGCATCCGCCAATACTTTGATGAGTCCATCAATATCCATACTGGCTCTTGCTCTTCCCAAAGCACGCATTGGGAAACTCCCCATTTTATAGGCCACACCCGCTTCTTTAAGTTGTTCTTCAGTTTTTCCAACAGAAGCAACTTCGGGCCAGGTATATACAACTCCAGGAATCAAATTATAATCAATATGGGGTTTTTGACCTGCGATGATTTCAGCAGCCATGGTTCCTTCCTCTTCCGCCTTGTGGGCAAGCATAGCGCCGCGAACCACATCTCCAATGGCATAGATATTGCTCACATTGGTTTGCAGATGTTCGTTAACTTCTATTTGGCCTCTTTCATTTGCTTTTACCCCAGCAGCATCAAGGTTTAATCCATCCGTAAATGGTCTTCTTCCCACAGATACCAAACAATAATCTCCTTTGATCTCAACTTCATTGCCTTTTTTGTCATCTGCCAATACAGTGATCTCATCGCCTTTTCTACTTACAGCTTTCACCTTATGAGAAACATTGATCTTGAATTTATTCTTTTTAAAAACTTTAGCCAGCTCTTTCGATAGTGAGGCATCCATGGTAGGGATGATCCTGTCCATATATTCGATTACTGTAACTTCAGCCCCAAGTCTTTTGTATACCTGTCCCAATTCAAGTCCGATTACTCCGCCTCCAATAACAATAAGATGTTTTGGTACTTCTTTTAATTTCAATGCCTCCGTAGATGTGATGATCCGCTCTTTGTCAACATTGATAAATGGTAGATTCGACGGCTTACTTCCTGTAGCTATGATGGTATTTTTGGAAGAGATCTCTTCAGTGCTATTATCGTCTTTGGTTACCAGGATAATTTCCGCATTCTTAAAACTTCCCAAGCCTTGAAATACATCGATCTTATTTTTCTTCATCAGGAAATCAATACCTCCTGTTGTCTGCTCTACCACTGAATCTTTTCTTGAGATCATTTTGGCTAGATTCACTTTGATCTCCCCGGAAATATCAATACCATGGGTGTCAAAATGTTTTATGGCATCTTCGTAATGATGAGATGAATCCAATAAAGCCTTGCTGGGAATGCAACCTACATTGAGGCAGGTACCTCCCAAAGTCTTGTATTTTTCAATTAAAGCCGTTTTTAACCCTAACTGGGCACAACGAATAGCTGCTACATATCCTCCAGGACCCGAACCTATAACGGTTACATCATATGATTTCATAATGGTATTCTATTTTAATGATTGCAAAAATAAGTTATTTCACTTTATATAAGAAAGGAATGAGAAATTGATTTAATCAATTTTAATTCGCTAAGTACAGGCGAAAAGAAGTTTAGATCAAATAGATTGTTTTCTTATACTGCTCGCCAATTTATTGGAGAAGTCCTGCACGTTTTAGCAGCGCATCAACTGTTGGTTCTTTTCCCCTGAATCTTTTATACAGTACCATTGGTTTTTCAGTGCCTCCTTTGCTCAAGACATTGTCCTTAAAACTTTGGGCAACTTCTTTATTAAAAATACCCGCTTCCTTAAAGGCTTCAAAGGCATCTGCATCAAGTACTTCTGCCCATTTATAGCTATAGTAACCAGCAGAGTAGCCTCCTTGAAAAATATGGGAAAAAGCTGTGCTCATGCAATTTTCCTCAACATCGGGATATAATTGAGTGGCTCCAAATGCTTTTTTTTCAAATTCTTTTATATTGCTAATAGTGCTGGGATCATGAGCGTGATATGACATATCGAGCATACCAAAACTTAGTTGTCTTAAAGTAGCGATTCCTTCAAGAAAATTGGAAGAGTCCTTTATTTTTTGAACCAGTTCCATGGGTATAGGCTCCTTGTTGTCATAGTGTCTTGCAAACAAGGTCAAGGCTTCTTTTTCAAAGCACCAGTTTTCAAGAATCTGACTTGGTAATTCAACAAAATCCCAATAAACACTGGTTCCCGATAAATTTGGATAAGTTGTATTGGCGAGCATACCGTGCAGGGCATGTCCAAATTCATGAAAGAGGGTGGTGACCTCATTAAAAGTGAGCAATGAAGGTTTTGAGGCTGTGGGTTTTGTAAAGTTGCACACGATCGAAATATGTGGCCTTGAATTGAATTCTCCTTCTTTCCATTGCGATTTATAACTGGTCATCCATGCGCCATTTCTTTTTCCTTTTCTAGGAAAGAAATCGGCATAGAATAGAGCAACAAGTTCTCCCTTGGAGTTACTTACTTCATACGTTTTTACTTCCTCGTGATACGTATCGACATTGTTCACAGATTTGAAATGCAAGTCATAAAGTTTGCCAGCAATATCAAAAACTCCCTGGATCACATTTTCAAGTTTAAAATACGGCTTTAATTTTTCATCATCAAGATCGAATAAGATCTTTTTAAGCTTTTCAGCATAATAAGCGCCGTCCCATTTTTCAATGCTGTCAATACCATCTTTTTTGGCAAGGTCTTTCAACATTTGAAATTCTTTTTCAGCAGCCGGTTTGGCCTTCTTTAAAAGTTTTTCGAGAAAATCCTTTACTTTTTCGGGTTTCTCTGCCATGCGTTCTTCCAATACATAATGTGCATGAGAAGCATAACCTAATAATTGAGCACGTTGATGTCTCAGATTCACAATGTCTATAACAATCTGTTGATTGTTGTATTCATTGTTTTGCATGCCTCTGGCTCCAAAGGCTTTGGATATTTTTTCTCGAAGGATTCGGTTATCTGCATAGGTCATAAATGGAATATAGCTAGGATAGTCCAAGGTAAAAATCCAGCCTTCTGATTCTTTCTCTTCTGCCAGCATGCGAGCTGCTTCTATGACTCCTTCTGGTAAACCCGATAAGTCTTTTTTATCAGTAATAAGGAGTTCGATAATTGTTGGTTTCGGCCAAAACATTTTCACCAAATTTTAAACCCAGTTTTGATTTTCTCTTATCAATGTCTCTTAGAACTTCTTTGTCTGCTTCATTCAGATTGGCACCATTTCTCACAAAGGCCTTGTAGTTTTTCTCGAGAAGCATAGCTTGTTCGGGAGTCAATCCCAGATTGCCTCTTTTCGCATAAACTGTTGCTATCCTTTTGAACAAGCCCTCATTCAGGCTGATGTCATTCGCAAATTCACTCAACATAGGAGATACTTCCTGGGCGATTTTTTGAATTTCTTCGCTTGTCTCTGCAGCGTTCAGATTGAAAAAAACACTTGAAATACGGTTTAATTTATTGCCTGAAAATTCAAGCGCTGCCAAGGTGTTTTTAAAATTTGGTGGTTCCGGATTCGCCACAATTTGATCAACTTCCGTTTTCGCTTCCTTGATGGCTGTTTCAAAAGCTGGTAAGAAATGATCATTTTTGATGATGGAAAATGGAGCTGAATCATAAGGCGTTTGAAAGTCTTTCAGCAATGGATTGTTCATAGATATATGTTGATTAAAGCCCTAATAAGGCCGTATGATTTTATTCAAAATAAGTTGATATGTACGATTATGTATGGTGATCTGCAGGGTGAATTAATGTTTTAATCCCTCAGCTGCTTTCATCACTTTTTGCTTTAGGCCCTCTTTAAAAGAAATGATTTTATTGAGAATCTCACTATCCGAGGAGCCTAGGATCTGAGCTGCGAGTATACCCGCATTTTTTGCACCATCCAGCGCTACGGTTGCTACCGGAACTCCACCAGGCATCTGTAATATGGAAAGAACAGAATCCCAGCCGTCAATCGAATTTCTTGATTTTACGGGAACACCAATCACAGGAAGTGGACTCATTGAAGCTACCATTCCGGGAAGATGCGCTGCACCTCCAGCGCCCGCGATAATTACGCTGATACCCCTCTTATGCGCCTCGGTGGCATAGCTGAATAATTTTTCAGGAGTTCTATGGGCTGAAACGATATCTACTTCTGTTTCTATCTCGAAACTTTTTAGCATATCAATTGCTTCCTGCATGATAGGGAGATCTGAATCGCTACCCATGATAATTCCAACCTTGGCCATAATTTATTATTTAAAAAAAACTTATTGAATTCAACTGATAAAAATTGTATTTTTAAGGGCTAAAGGTAAGATAAAAAAGTGTTTTCGTAACAATGCAAATTCCATTATTTAATACCGTTCTGTCGTGGATTTTAAAAAAGCGCAAGTATCAGGTGGATCTGTTTTTACATCATCCTGTCGAGGTGCAGAATGAAGTTTTGTATGAGTTATTATCTGAAGCCAGACATACTTATTTTGGTAAGAAACACGGTTTTAAGGAGATAAAGAATTATGCCTCTTTTGCAGAAAGAGTGCCTATCCAGCAATATGAAAGCATTGAACCTTTGATTGAAAGGAACAGGAGAGGAGAGCAAAATGTTTTCTGGCCGTCAAAAATTCAGTGGTTTGCCAAATCTAGTGGCACGACTAATGCAAAAAGCAAATTTATTCCGGTAAGTGACGAAGCGATCGATGATTGTCATATGAAGGCAGGAAAAGATATGTTGTGTCTGTTTATCAATAATAATGAGGATACCGAGATATTTAAAGGAAAAGGCTTACGTCTTGGTGGAAGTTCTGCTATCTATGAGGATAATGATACTTTTTTTGGAGACCTTTCTGCCATTATCATTGAGAATATGCCTTTTTGGGCTGATTTTAGTAGTGCACCAAGCCAGAAAACAGCTTTGATGAGTGAATGGGAAACCAAAATGGATGCCATTATCAAAGAAACCATTGAAGAAGATATCACTAGTTTGACGGGTGTTCCCTCTTGGATGTTGGTGCTGTTGAACAGGGTACTTGAAGTAACCGGTAAAAATCATATTCTGGAAGTATGGCCCAATCTTGAGGTGTACTTTCACGGGGGCGTAAATTTTAATCCCTACAGGGAGCAATATGAAAAATTGATCCCCAAAAAGGATTTTCGCTATTATGAAACTTACAATGCTTCTGAAGGATTTTTTGCCATACAGGACAGAAATAATTCTGATGAACTATTATTGATGCTCGATTATGGTATTTTCTATGAATTTATTCCAATGCATACTTATGACGGTGAGAACTCAAAAGCAATTCCTTTACAAGAAGTTAAAGAAGGTGTTAATTATGCGATTGTCATCACTACCAATTCTGGCTTATGGAGATACCTTATCGGTGATACCATCAAATTTACCAGTGTGAATCCATATCGAATAAAAATTACTGGTAGAACCAAACATTTTATCAATGTTTTTGGTGAAGAATTGGTCATTGAAAATGCTGAGGATGCACTGAAGATAGCTTGTTCAGAGTTTGATGCCGCTATAATGGATTATACCGTAGCACCAATTTTTATGAATGGTGAGCATAGCGGAGGTCATGAATGGTTGATAGAATTTAAGAGGAGTCCCGAGAATTTGGAAGGTTTTACAAGCTGCCTGGACAAGGCACTTAAGGAGTTGAATTCTGATTATGAAGCAAAAAGGTATCTGGATATGACTATTGGGATGCCCAAAGTCCATCAGGCACCGAGAGGTCTTTTTTACCAATGGTTAAAAAGTAAAGATAAACTGGGTGGACAACATAAAGTCCCCAGATTAAGCAATAAAAGAAACTATCTGGAAGAGTTGCTTGACTTGTGTCAAAGTGAGGCGGGCTGAGGGGTTATGACGTCATTGGTAACCCAAGCTTCACAAAGAATTTTAAAATCAGCATCTGTATCACCTGCTTGTTCCCAAGCCTTGTAATCTATCCACACAAAGCCTTGATTTCCCCATTCTTTTCCCCAGGAATTGACCACTTTAAAGGCATTCATTTCGTCGTTATAACCCACAACTAGCATAGCGTGACCACCATCACCACTATTAAATTTTCTATATACATAAACGCCATCTTGGTCCCTTGCGCCAAAATAGCTTCTATCTATGGTAATGGCAATAACAACAGGTTGATCTTTTAATAAGTGGGCCTTTGTTTGCTCTAAGACCAGATCTTGATCCAGATATAAATAATCATCAATTTTATTGGGTTCTGCCAATGTTTTTGCGAGTTCATCTGGTTGGGTACTACATTCGTTTTCATTATAAGGCATGATACTCCAGTTGACAATTCCTTGACTTGAAATAGTATCTAATGCATCTTGAACCACCGAACCTCCACTACAATCGCTTACTTTAATCTGGTTGTAAATATAAGCAGGACTCATTTCATTGTTATTGGCTAAAATTCCATTTTCAACATCCTCATAATTTTCTTGAAAACTTTTCAGATAGTATCCGGTTGCCCAGGCCACACAAGAACCCTGCTTACCCTGAGATCTTACTTCAGGTAAGAATTTGGAGATATCATATTCACTAGGCATATCAGCGTCAACAAGGATTTCAGAAACAGTTGCATTTGGTTCACTGAATCCATAACAGAAGCCTCCACCTCCCAATCCAAATTGGAAATTCTCCTGAATTTCAACATTATCCTTAATATTTTCTATGACCGGATCTCCCTCATCATCATTGGTATATAAAATGCGGTCCTGCAAGTCATAATCATAGTTACTGTCGCAGGAAATAAAGAAAATTACAAGGAAAAAGGGAAAGACTTTTTTCATAAAATGTATTGATTTAATTTTCTTAAGCTTCAAAAGTTATGCCATGAATTGTAAAGATTATTTTTCTCTATCGATCACATAATTAACCATGGTTAGCAGAGATTCTTTATAAGGAGACTCGGGATAAGTAGCTAAAATATTCAGGGCTGCTTCCTGGTATTCCTTCATCTTGGTTTCAGTATATTCAATTCCTCCATTTTGTTTGACAAATTCAATCACTTCTTTTACCCTCGCTTTATTTTTGTTGTGGTTCTTGACTGAATTGATCAGCCATCTTCGTTCTTTTTTAGAGCAATTATTCAGGGTATAAATAAGGGGAAGGGTCATTTTTTGCTCCTTGATATCGATACCTGTAGGTTTTCCTATTTTTTCTTCCGAATAGTCAAAGAGGTCATCCTTGATCTGGAAAGAAATACCAATTAATTCCCCAAATTTCCTCATCCTTTCCACTTCATCCTTAGGTGCATCGACAGAAGTGGCGCCAATAGCTGTGCAAGCTGCAATGAGTGTAGCTGTTTTCTTGCGAATGATCTCAAAATACACCTCTTCGGTAATGTCCAATTGTCTTGCTTTCTCAATTTGAAGTAATTCTCCTTCACTCATTTCACGCACGGCAATGGATATATGCTTGAGAATGTCGAAATCGTCATTGTCAATTGATAGTAATAGTCCTTTGGATAACAGATAATCGCCCACCAGAACGGCGATCTTGTTTTTCCAAAGAGCATTAAGGGAGAAGAAACCCCTTCGCCTGTTGCTGTCATCAACAACATCATCGTGTACCAAAGTCGCTGTATGGATGAGCTCAATGACAGAAGCTCCCCTGTAGGTTCGTTCTCTGAATTGACCATTAGAGACCATTTTTGCCACTAAAAAAACAAACATGGGGCGCATTTGTTTTCCTTTCCGACGTACAATATAGTGTGTGATCCTATTGAGCAAGGAGACATTTGAAATCATGGAAGCTTTGAATTTTGTTTCAAAGAATTCCATCTCCTTTAATATAGGCAGCTTTATTTGTTCGACAGTCTTCAAGAGCTCGACAATTTACAATAAATAAATTATTTCTTTTGTTCCATTTTGGCCCAGGAATCTCTTAGGGCAACTGTACGATTAAAAACAAGTTTATCATTGCTTGAATCAGGATCAACATTGAAATAACCAAGACGTTGAAACTGTAGGCTATCACCCTCATTTACAGTGGCAAGACTTGGTTCAACATAGGCTTTTTCAATGACTTTCAAAGAGTCAGGATTGATGAACTCTTTGAAATCTTTGTCTTTATGCGCATCTGGTGCCTCGTCAGTAAAAAGTCTGTCATACAATCTTACTTCGGCTTCCAAGGCATGCTGAATAGAAACCCAGTGGATGGTACCTTTTACTTTTCTCATACTGGCTTCAGTTCCACTACCACTTTTAGAATCCGGATCATAGGTGCAATGGATCTCAGTGACTTCACCCTTGTCATCTTTGATTACTGAGTTCGCCTGGATGATATAGGCATTTTTCAGTCTCACTTCTTTTCCAAGTTTTAGGCGGAAAAACTTTTTGTTGGCCTCTTCCCTAAAATCTTCCTTTTCAATATATATTTCTCTTGAAAATGGAACAGTTCTGAAACCAGCCTCTTCATCCTCCGGATTATTTTCAGCTGTTAGCATTTCTTCCTTACCTTCAGGATAATTTGTAATGACCAATTTCACGGGATTCAGCACAGCCATGACTCTTGGTGCAATTTTATTCAATTCTGTACGAATATGAAATTCCAACAAGGCAAGATCAGTAACATTATCTCTTTTAGCAATTCCAGCCGTTTCGCTAAAATCGCGAATTGAGCTTGGGGTGTACCCCCTTCTTCTTAAACCTGAAATCGTTGGCATTCTGGGGTCATCCCAGCCATTTACATACCCTTCCTGAACAAGCTGTAATAACTTTCTTTTACTCATCACAGTATAGCTAAGATTCCTCCTTGCAAATTCTCTTTGTTTCGGTCTTATGTCATTTTGATCATAAACCTGATCAAGGAACCAATCGTATAATTCTCTATGGTTCTTAAATTCGAGGGTACACAAGGAGTGAGAGATCTGTTCAATATAGTCTGATTCTCCATGAGTCCAGTCATACATAGGATAGATTTTCCAGTCTTCACCGGTACGGTGATGTGCTCTTTTTAGGATCCTGTACATTACGGGGTCACGCATAAGCATGTTAGGGGATGCCATATCAATCTTGGCGCGCAATACATGTGTCCCTTCCTCAAAATCGCCATTTTTCATTTTTTCAAATAAAGCCAGGTTTTCCTCAACAGTTCTGTTTCTAAACGGACTGTTGGTTCCTTCTTGGGTAGGTGTTCCTTTTTGTTCGGCAATTTGTTGGGATGTCTGGTCGTCAACATATGCATTACCTTGTTTGATCATCTCAACGGCCCAGTCGTATAATTGTTGGAAATAATCTGATGAAAACAAAACATCTGCCCATGTAAAACCTAACCATTTAATGTCTTTTTTTATGGCATCTACATATTCCTGCTCTTCCTTTTCCGGATTTGTATCGTCAAAGCGAAGATTCACTGGAGCATCGTATTTGAGGCCCAACCCAAAGTTAAGACAGATAGAAGCAGCGTGCCCTATGTGCAAATATCCATTTGGCTCTGGCGGGAACCTGAATTTTAGTGCTGACCTTTCCATACCTTTTGCAAGGTCTTCCTCAATGATTTGCTCTAAAAAATTGAGTGATTTTTTAATTTCCGACATACGTTCTTTTGATGAAAGGCAAAATTACGGAAAATTGCTTAGGAAAAAAGCTAAAATAAATAATTTAGATCTTAAAGAACAGCTTGAATTTACTAGTTAAAAGCCAAGAATAACTTTAGCGATATAAAAGAAAATAAAGATCCCAAAAATGTCATTACTTGTGGTAATGAACGGACCTGTAGCTACCGCCGGATCAATCCCGTTTTTGTCAAGGATCAAAGGTACAAAAGTGCCAATGAGAGAGGCCAGAATGATGACCATGACCATGGAGATGGAGATGGTAATACTTATATTGATGTTATAATCAAGAAAAAATCCAAAAACAAAAATCAGCACTGCGAGGATGACTCCATTGATCATACTCAGACCAATTTCCTTGAACATCCTATTCATCATGCTTCCCCTGATGTTATCGTTGGCCAAACCCTGAACAATAATGGCTGATGACTGCACGCCCACATTTCCTGCCATGGCTGCGATCAAAGGTGTAAAATAGAATAATTCGGGAAACTGGGTCAAGGCATCGTCAAAGCCACCCATAATAGAAGCTGCGGCAAGCCCGCCTACCAAACCAAGAATTAACCAGGGCAGCCTCGCTTTTGTTTTATTCCATATACTGTCATCCGCATCAATGTCTTCGGTAATACCGGCAGCCATTTGATAATCTTTTTCTGCTTCTTCTTTGATCAGGTCAACAATATCATCAATGGTGATTCTACCAATAAGCACATTGTCGTCGTCAACAACAGGAATTGCTTCCAGATCATATTTTTGCATCAGTCTGGCAACATCCTCACCTTTGTCATTAAAGTGAACGGAATCGACCTTTGGGATATAAATATTGGCAACTTTATCTTTGGCCGAAGCCACAAGCAGATCTTTTAAGTGATAATCTTCCTATGAGGTGGTTATCCTGATCGACGACATATATTGAGTGTACCCTTCTAACTTCCTGTGCCTGGGACCTCATTTTTCGAACACAAGTAGGCACCATCCAAGTCTCTTTGACCTTGACAAGCTCTTTAGCCATAATACTTCCGGCAGTTCCTTCCTCATATCGCAATAGTTCAACAATATCCTTGGCATGCTCGTCATCTTCTAGTTCCGAAATAACTTCTGTAACTCTTTCCTGTGGTAATTCAGAGATAATATCTGCTGCATCATCGGTATCAAGCTCGTCAAGCTCATCCGCAATCTCTCCAGCTGATAGATTTTTTAATATTTTTTCTCTATCGTCCTCATTGATTTCCATCAATGCCTCAGCCGTGAGTTCACTATCCAGAAGCTTAAAAAGATAAGTGGCATCGTCAAGCCCGAGCTCATCTATGATCTCGGCGATATCCGCAGGATGCTCTTCAGACAGTAAATTCAATAGGGCTACATCATCAGTTGCTCGAATGAGCCCTTCAATATTCCCAATAAATTCTTTACTGATCTCGGTTGCCATCTTCAGCCAGGCTTTTTGTTAATTCAACAAATTGTTGAACAGTTAGTTGTTCAGGTCGCAGCGCAAATATAGCATCTTCCTTTAATTTATCCGAGATCTGGAACGATTTTAAACTGTTACGAAGAGTTTTTCGCCTTTGATTGAAAGCTGTTTTGACAACTCTGAAGAAAAAAGGCACATCAACCGGCAGTGAAAAATCTTTTTTTCTTATCAGTCTCAATACGCCAGAATCGACTCTTGGAGGAGGATTAAATACTGATGGAGGTACAGTAAATAAGTATTCAGTCTCATAAAATGCTTGAGTAAGTACGGAGATGATACCATAGGTTTTACTTCCCGGGCCCGCAGTAATCCTTTGGGCCACCTCTTTTTGAAACATTCCACTAAATTCAGGAATCTGCTCGCGACATTCAATCGCTTTAAAAACAATTTGAGAAGAAATATTATACGGGAAAATTTCCAATAATAGCCAAAGGTTCCTGATTGAAATAAGTACTCAGATCCATTTTTAAAAAGTCAGCATTGATAATTCTGTCAGAAAGGTGCAAATAATGACTTTTCAAATAATCTATTGATTCGGTATCGATTTCAACCACCCAAATGGTTTTATCTTTTTTTAAAAGATACTTGGTTAATACGCCCATTCCAGGTCCGATTTCAAGTATATTCTTGTAACCATCCAATGATAAACTGTCAGCGATTTTGGCTGCGATGGACTCGTCTGTAAGGAAATGTTGTCCTAAATGTTTTTTGGCTCTTACGGTCATGGATATATTTGTGGACTAATTAAAAAACTCTTTGACGATTTTCATTTCTGTTCTAAAGACGCCAAATTTATTTCCAAATTTTTTATGAATTGATTCCCTAAGACGCGGAGCATCCTGCTTGTAATAACTCAACAATAGCTCTTTGGAAGCGCAAGTATATTGGATGGAATAAGTAATTCCACCCAGATCTTCTGCAACAAGAACCTGGCTCATCAAGGCCTTAGAAAATTTACCGGTAGACAGAACTTCCGGAATATGGATATCATGCATCCAGGTGATCCAACTGTCATGAATACTTTCGTCAACATTTATGGTTACATTGTAGATATACATTTCAATAATTTGAGTTTAAAGATAGACTTATTCGATGAATAATATTTTTGTATAAAGAAATGAAAAAACCTGCTTTCATCCATCTAAATATCATCACCTCTTAGTTTTCTAAAAGCTGCCCTTGCGTCAACAAGATAGATACTTGAGGGGAACTCAAAAATGATCCGTTCAAACATGAGTTTTAGCTTTTTCCAGGTTCAGCCAGGTGATCCCTGTATAAGTATACCCAGCTTATAGATACTATCGTCGTACAACAAACTTTCAGGATGAAAATCAAGAAGGCTGAGTAAATTGGCTTCCGCTGCTGAATAGTTGGCCATATGCTCAAAATATATAGCCTGAGTGAATAAGGCATCATCTTCTATTTGCTGACCCTTGAATTGTTTGAGCACATAAGATAAGGTGTCAATGGCTTGCGGATACTTTTGTTGGAAACCTAATAGTTCAGCCTTGGCATAAATTTTCAGCCCCTCATTTATGCTGTCCTTATCCATATTATTTCCAATTTTTAAACTGAGTTCGAGTGCATCATTCGCAATCAATTGGGAGGTTGAAGATTTTAATACTTTTAATTGATTTTGTGCCCATTGGAAATCACCCTTAAAATAGGAGGTTCTCGCTACTTTGAATCTCGCTTCCTGAGCCAACTCACTATTTTTTAGATCGTACTGTATCTGGGTATACATAATGAGGGCCTGATTAAATTGATCAGAAAACACCAGGATATCGGCAATTTTCATTTGTATCAAACCTTTACCGAATTGTGATGCTGATTTTGGAAGGATTTCTTCAAGATGTCGGATCGCTTTTTCAGGTTGCTCCAGATCAAAAGTTAAAAAATCAGCATAGGCCAGATGAAGTTCCATGGACTCCGTATTTTGACCGTATTGTGCCAGCAGTGATTCAAATTTCTCTTCAATTTCTGTCCTGTCTTCTCCTTTCTCAAGAGACAGGTTCTGAATTTTCAACAAATAAATCTCAGCAATGAGTGTTGACGGTTCCTCTGAAGCCGGGTTTTGGCTGTTGGCTATCATGAACTCAAAGGCCCCTTTGGCAGTGGCATAATCGTTATTGTCAAAAGAAAGATAACCAATTTCTCCAATCCTTTCAAGACCAACTTGTTTTCTCTTGAACAATGATTTCTCCTGTGTCAGTGCTTTGTTATAATCGTGCTGCTGCATAAATAGCCAGCTAAGAAGAATATTCCATGCATCTTTTGGATTTGACTGTGCCCTTTTTAATAAAAGTTTCCTGAATAGTTCATTGTTAGGGTCGGTTTTATCTTCGGTAATAAATCTGGCCACATATCGTTGAACCGTTGAAAAGTAGTTTTCATTTTTATCGACCAGGTCGAGATACAGACTGAACATTTTTTCCAACTCCCCTTTTTCTCCATAAATCTGGGCTTCACTGATTTCGGTATTCAATTTGGGATTGATTTGTTTTCCGATCTGATAGGAGTTTAAAGCATAATCAAGCAAGTGATTTTGTCTGAATGATCTGCCAATCATAAAGGCATAACTGGGATTTTTTCTGACATAGTCTAATGATTTTTCATAGAATTGCTGAGCAGCAGGCAAATCGTCATTTAGCTGGTAGTTATAACCAAGTTCTACATACAGATACACCTGCTCTGGAAATTTTTGAATTTGTGTTTCAATAAGATTCTGGCCTTCCTGATAAGATTCAACCTGCTGATAACAGGTCAATAGCGCTTTAAAATAATCCTGTCGAATAGGATTTGCCTCAAGTAGTGGCTTGTATAAAACAATAGCTTTTTTATATTCTCCTTTTCTCAAATAAGCATTTGCCAACTCCGCGCTCTGAGCGTTGCCAGCAATTGAAAACAGAACAAATATGAATATAAAGATGAACCTCATGGTGCCAATGGTTAAAAATATGCTTTTCTTTTAAAATACAGGATTATCTAATTCGTAATTTATATTAAAATTATTAATAGAGTAATAAAAACTTATATGTTTTCCTTCGATATTCTAAACAATGTTAAAAATTTTATAAAATAAATTCTAAAATGTAACGTTATTTAAAAATATCAGTCTTAATAGTATATATCAACAATAACAAAAATCTTAAGTTATGAACGAAGTAAAAACATTCTACGAAAGAGCTAAGCAAAGTGCAAAGAACCATATGAAAAATGGTCAGATCAATGATTACTTGAATGATTTGTTAATTATGAATCACTACAAGAAATTAATAGACGCTGCTTAATTGATGTCTTTTCATTAAATAAATTACTATTTAATCGATCATGTCAAATCGGGTATATGCCTGTAATACCTCAGGTATTTCAATACCATTTTCGGTTTGATAATTCTCTAAAAGTCCGGCCAAAACTCTCGGTAATGCGAGAGAACTACCATTCAGGGTATGAGCCAATTGACTTTTCCCATCTTTATTTTTAAAACGCAGTTTTAAACGATTCGCCTGAAATGTTTCGAAATTCGAAATCAGAACTAATTTCAAGCCATCTGTTCTGTGCGGTTGAGAAAACCTCGAAATCATAGGTTAAGGCTGATGTGAAACCCAGATCGCCTCCACAAAGGCGCAAAATTCTATAAGGTAATTTCAACTCCTGCAATATTCCTTTTACATGCTCTACCATTTGATCAAGGGCCTCATAAGACTTATCAGGATGTTCTACCCTTACGATTTCTACCTTGTCAAATTGATGCAAACGGTTCAAGCCTCTTACATGGGCTCCATATGACCCGGCTTCACGCCTAAAACAAGGGGTGTAAGCAGTATTGCAAATCGGAAAATCACTTTCTTTGAGGATAACATCTCTATATATATTGGTGACAGGCACCTCTGCTGTTGGGATCAAATATAAATTGTCCAGGCCAACGTGATACATTTGGCCTTCTTTATCAGGCAATTGCCCAGTTCCATATCCTGATGCTTCATTAATCAGTAATGGCGGCTGAATTTCAGTATATCCGGCTTCAGTATTTTTATCGAGAAAATAGGCGATAAGGGCACGTTGAAGTTTGGCTCCTTTTCCTTTGTATACGGGAAATCCGGCACCTGTAATCTTATTGCCAAGCTCAAAATCTATAATATCATATTGTTTACAAAGCTCCCAATGAGGAACAGCCTTTTCATGTAGCTGAGGGATCTCACCTTCTTCAAAAACGACCTCATTATCTTCTTCTGAATTTCCTGCGGGAACCAATTTATTTGGGACATTAGGAATTTGATAAAGGAGTTCATTCAGTTCTATTTCAGCTTCTCCAAGGGTATCAGCCAAAATTTTAGATTTCTCTTTTAACAGGCCGGTTTTTTCTTTAGCGATATTGGCTTTTTGCACCTCGCCCGCTTGAAATAATTTCCCTATTTCCTTTGATATCTTATTGCTTTCAGATAAAATATTGTCTAATTCGGCCTGAACTGACCGCCTTTTACCATCGGCTTCAATGACATTTTCGACAAGAGTTTCAGCATTTTGAATATTGCGAACAAGAAGACCTTTGATAACCAGTTCTTTATTTTCACGGATGTAGGGTAATGATAACATAGGCTATTTTTTGACTTGCAAAGATAAGTAATGTACACCTAAGAAGATAGGCTTATTTGAAATTCATAAGCCAATTTCTGGCTGAATTTTCATCTTTGGAAATCTGCTTTGCAAGATCTTCAATACTTTCAAATTTTTTCTCATCTCTTAATCTGGTTAAAACCTCAACTTGCATCTTTTTGCCATATAAATCTCCATGAAAATCAAGGAGATGAACCTCAATGGTTTGGCCTTTACCACCCACAGTAGGTCTAAATCCTATGTTCATGATTCCAAAGCTTACTTCCTTATTGAAATGAGCACGAACAATATAAACACCTTTTTTAGGGATCAATTTAAAATCTTCAGCAATGCTTACATTCACCGTTGGAAAATTGATCTTTCTGCCAATACCTTGCCCAATGACGATCTCACCGCTGAGCAGATAGTGGTAGCCCAAGTATTTATTAGCGGTTGACATATCCCCACTTTCAATAGCTTTTCTGATCTTAGTTGAGCTTACCGATACACTTTCGATTTCTTGTGCAGAGATCTTTTCAACAGTAAAACCATATAATTCGCCAAATTCAGTCAGTTGTTCAAAATTTCCTTCCCGATTTTTGCCAAAATGATGGTCGTACCCTATAACCAACTGTTTAATATGCAACCTGCGAACCAGTATGTCTCGCACAAAATCAAGTGCAGAGAGTCTTGAGAATTCCTTGGTAAAAGGTTCTATGATCAGATCATCAAGTCCGAATTTTTCAAGGAGCATCGTTTTTTCCTCCATGGTGGTTAACATCTTGATGTCATTACTTTGATCAAGCACTCTTCTTGGATGAGGATAAAAAGTCAGGATCATTGATCTTTCATCAGTTCCTTTTTTGATTTCATTCAGTCTTTGAATAATTTTCTGATGGCCAATATGCACTCCGTCAAAAGTCCCTATGGTAAGTACTGATGATTGCTCTTTATGGTTATAAGTATCAATGGATTGGTGAACTCTCACTTAAACAGGTTTTAATAGTTGATATTTTCGTCTATCTGCTGCACGATTTGCGGGACTTTATTGATCTTAAAAGAGCTGCGAAGTTGTAAATTCCCATCCCGGTTAAACATAAATAAATTTCCCTGTTGGACGGGGAAGTAACCCATCGCTCCCTTGCAGTAACAAATCCGACCAAAAATCATTTTGACTTTTTGAAGTTCTTTGTCTTTCAATATGATCTGTTGCTCATCAGGATCAAATTCGAGATAAATATATTCAGAATAACCGCTATCCATGACGTCTTTAACGGGGTCTTTTTTAAAATGAAATTTAACGACGATTTTGTCACCTTCAACAATTTCCGGATATAGTTGACCGGTGTCGCTGTAGTTTAGGTTCAACACAGAATTCCTCATGACTTCAAAGCTACAGTCGCCTCCTTCCGGGCAATTAATGTGCGGTGGAGGGATGCTTGCTTTTTGATCTTTGCCTTGATCTTTTGCTCCAGCACAAGACAATAAGATGAACACTGATAAGCCATAGATAAAAAGTCTCATGCTGCTAATTTTGATTTATTAGTCATTAAAAAAGATATACTAGAAAAAATTCATAGTTTTGTTTCACCCCCTTAAAATCTGATAATGAGAAAAATTTACAAAGTTGCATTTATTTTATGTCTTCTGTTTCTGTCTTCTTTTCTCAGAGCGCAACAAAACGATTTCTGGTCTTCAATCGATGAGGCAAAAATAGGTATTTCAAAGCTTCAAAGAAAGGTTCATCCTAAAAAATATAAAACGTTTGAGTTGGATCTTCAACGCCTTAAAAATGATCTTAATTTTGGAAAATCCTATAAAAGTGCAACAAAAGGATCGTCTTTACTGATCTCCTTTCCTGATGAAAAGGGTAAATTTATCCAATTTGAAATCACCGAGGCACCTGTAATGCATCCTGAGCTTGCTCAAAAGTATCCAGACAACAGATCATTTAAAGGAATTTCGGTATCTGATCCCTCTAAAACAATTCGATTCAGTTTAAATGAGATTGGTCTTTCAGCCATTATTATGGACAGGGAAGCAGGACATACCCTGATAGAACCTCTTGGTGCCGATCTTCGGTATTATAAGGTCTTTTCTCAAAAAGCTTTGCAAGGGGTAAAAGACCTAGAATGTTTAACTGAAAATGCTCCACTAGAAAAAAAATTATTTAAGAGTACCAGCAATCAAGTTGACCAAGGATATTTAAAGACGTACAGACTTGCATTGGCAGCAAATGGGGAATACTCCCAGTTCCACCTTAAAGACCAAAATGTAACGGGAGGGAGTGATTTTGATAAAAAATCGGTTATTATGGGAACGCTGACTGCTGCCATTACGAGGATCAATGCTGTTTTAGAAAGAGATCTTGCAGTTAGTATGCAATTGGTTGCCAACAATGATGCCTTGATTTTTTTGGATCCCAATCAAGATCCGTATAATGATAATTTTTTATTCTCTGACCGTATTCTGGATGAAAATCAGGCTACTATTGATAAAATCATCAACCCAAGAAATTACGACATTGGCCATGTTTTCACGACTACACCTGGTGTTGCCAAGTTAAGGTCTATTTGTGTTGATGGCATAAAAGCGCAAGGGGTTAGTGGTTCATTTGAACCTGTGGGGAATACCTTCTATTTTGATGTTGTATGTCATGAAATCGGCCATCAATTGGGTGCTAATCACACCTTTAACGGATCTGAAGGTTCTTGCGGAAATGAAGAGCAAAGGGTTGAAAATACTGCGGTTGAGCCAGGAAGTGGTTCGTCCATTATGTCTTATGGAGGCTATTGTGGTACAGATAATATTCAAAGTCAGAGTGATTTGTATTTTCACGGACTAAGCCTTCAGGAAATCAATGCTTTTATTGGAGAAGACGGAAATGCGAGTTGTGCAATTCAGACAGATTTTAAAACCAATTTGAACTCACCAACTGTTATGGCTGGTAAAGATCTCATCATTCCTATTGGAACACCCTTTAAGCTGAATGGGGAAGGCAGTGATGCGGATGGAGATCAAATCACCTATAGTTGGGAGCAAATGGATGCAGGGATTACGATTGTTCCTCCCAGTGAAAATGCCAGAATGGGTGCTTTATTCAGATCAAGAATTCCATCTTTGGAACCGATAAGGTATTTTCCTGACCTCAAGTCTCTAAGGAACGGAAGTATTTATGCCAAATGGGAGGTTATTCCTCAGGTGGCTAGAGAACTGAATTTTCGACTTACTGTTAGGGATAATAACAAAGAAGGAGGTCAAGTTGTTTGGGATGATGTCAAATTGACACTTACTGATCAAGCAGGTCCTTTTGTGGTTGTTTCACAGAACAGTAAGGATGAATCATGGATTTCGGGGACTCAGGAAACGATCCAATGGGACGTTGCAGGGACCAATTCAAACGGAGTCAATGTATCACAGGTTAATATTTTATTATCTACAGATGGTGGATTCACTTATCCAACCCTATTGGCTGCGAATGTAAGTAATAATGGTTTGTATAATGTCACTGTGCCAGACGTGCAGGCTCCTTATTGCTTGGTTATGGTGGAAGCTGTTGATAATGCATTTTTTGCGGTCAATTCGACCCTCTTTTCGATTGGTTCTTTTGAAAGTGTTTGTTCGACCTATGCATCAAAAGATATTCCAAAGGATTTGATTTTTGGATCCTCAAATGATGCAATTTCTTTTAGTGAAGTAGATGAAGACTACGAGATTCAAAGCATTACAGTTTCAGTGAAAATAAAACATCCTTTTATCAAGGATTTGGCCTTGAGTCTTGAAAGTCCAAAAGGGACTGTGATAGAATTGTTGAAAAACCCCTGTGACTATAATGATGAAGATATAGATGCAATGTTTAGTGATGATGGTGAACAAACATTTTGTGCTTCGCTATCACCTACAATTTCCGGAAATAACCAGGCATTGAGTGAATTTTCAGAATTAAATGGAGAAAGTGCAAAAGGTCAATGGAAACTAAAAGTGGCGGATGAGCAGCCGGGCGATGATGGTTTACTGGAAGCCTGGAGTATGACGATATGCAGGGCCAAAGCAGTATTGGCCGTTGCTGAAAATAACCTGGAAAACTTCCAATTTTATCCAAACCCCTCTCAGGGTCAATTTAGAGTGATTTTTTCGACAGAAGAAATAGGAGATGTTACGATTTCCATCTATGATCTCTTGGGTAGAAAATTGATCCATACGAATTACAAAGAGGCTTCAATAAATTTTGACGAAGTTGTTGATGCTGAAAAATTAACAAGTGGAATCTACATATTAAAGGCAAAGAGAGGGCAAAAAGTCTCCTTTGGAAAAATCAAGATAAAATAATAAATATTGCTATTTAAAAAATTTATAGATTTGTAATCTTCCAAATGTATAATTAGGTATAACAATGGTCAAAAATCACCCCGGATTTTTAGTAATTCTCATTTTTTTTTACACTAGCTTTTTATTTTCACAACAAACAAATTTGTGGTCGAGAATTAATGAATCCGGAATCGCCAGTTCAGAACTACAACACCAGATAAAACTAAGAAAATTTAACTCCTTTGAATTAAAGGTAGCCTCATTGAGAAATGAATTGAAGGGCGCACCAAAAAGGGCCGATTTTACAGGAAGATCAACTACTAAAATTAATTTTCCGGATGAAAACGGAAAAATGGAAACCTATTTGGTCAAAGAGTCTTCGGTAATGCATCCGCAACTGGCTGAGAAGTTTCCTCAAAATAAATCTTATGTAGGGTTTTCACAAAATGACGCTTCTAAAAGAATTCATTTTAGTTTGAACAGACTGGGCCTACATGCCATCATTATGGATACCAAAGGAGGGGTTCGTTATATTGAACCACTTACAAAGGATAAAAAGAAGTATAGGGTATATTACAGACAGGATATTGTGGGTGGAAAAGCGTTTCAATGTTTTACTGAGAACATTGAAGCAGCAATGAAAACAGATGTATCCCTTAAAACAACGGATGACGGAAAGTTAAGAACCTATAAGTTGGCGCTGGCCGGAACTGGAGAATATTCTCAATTTCATATTGCTGAACAAGATGCTGAAGGAGCCTCTGATGCAGAAAAGAAAGCCATTGTCATGGCAGCCATGACAACGGCACTGACCCGTGTCAATGCGATTTTTGAAAATGATCTTGCTGTGAGTATGCAGTTGGTAGTTAATAATGAAGATATCATTTATCTGGACGCTGATGCTGATCCTTATACAAATGATGATGGCAGTGTGATGCTCGATGAAAATCAATCTAATTGTGATGCGGTTATAGGTGCAGCTAATTATGAATTAGGACATGTTTTGAGTACCGGAGGTGGTGGGGTAGCCGAATTGGCAAGTGTTTGTCGAAATGGATCCAAGGCGAGAGGGGTGACAGGTTCGCCTTTCCCGAGCGGTGATGATTTCTATTTTGATTTTGTGGCGCATGAATTGGGCCATCAGTTCGGGGCTAACCATTCTTTTAATGGGGATGATGGTAATTGCGGTGGAGGTAACAGAAATGACGCAACTGCTGTAGAACCAGGAAGCGGTTCATCTCTAATGGCTTATGCAGGTCTATGCAGTTCTCAAAATGTGCAAAGTAAAAGTGATTTGTATTTTCACATTATCAGTATAGAAGAAATTAGAAATTACATACTAAACGGAACAGGTGGAACTTGCGCAACGGTTTCTGACTTAACACTGAATTTGAACGCACCAACCGTAGATGCAGGATCAGATTTTACTATTCCAAAAGGGACACCATTTAAATTGGTTGGGTCCGGAAGTGATGCAGACGGGGATCCCATCACTTTTGGCTGGGAGCAAGTGGATAATGAGATTACAGCTGTACCTCCGAGTGAAACAGCAGTTTCCGGGGCGGTTTACAGATCGTTTGATCCATCCGAAAGTCCGGTTCGATATTTGCCGCATTTAAATACCTTGATCTCTGGTGCAATTTCCTCAACATGGGAAGTGACTCCTAATGTTGCCAGAGACCTCAATTTTATGCTCACGATAAGGGATAATAATACAGAAGCCGGTCAGGTAGTCTCTGATGATCTTGTGGTAACTGTTGAAGACGCAGCGGGTCCTTTTATTGTGACTTCTCAAAATACAGAAGACCTTGAATGGACCGTGGGAGAACAGGAAACAATTTCCTGGGATGTAGCTGGAACCACAGCGAATAATATAAATGTATCACAGGTCAATATCTTGTTGTCCACTGATGGTGGTACAACATTTTCAACGGTATTAGCCAATGGCGTATCTAACGATGGAAGCCAAACAATCACGGTTCCAGAAATAAAATCAGCTCAATGTTTTATTATCGTTGAAGCGGTTGGAAATTTTTTCTTTGCCATGAATACAAAGAGTTTTTCAATTGGTTCGTTTAACGAGGTCTGCAAGAGTTATGCTTCAGAGGATACCCCGGTCGCTATTCCGGATGATAATCCTAATGGTGTTTCTTCCATTATTACTGTCGCCGATAATGTAAATGTTGAAAAATTGAAAGTGAGATTGATCAACCCACCGGCTACTTCTGATGGTCCTGAGACTCCCGGAATTTCACATACCTATTTAGGAGACCTTAGTATTACTTTGGAAAGCCCTCAAGGAACCATCATAGAATTGATCAGTAATGCTTGTGATGCCAGTGAAGACATTGAGGCAGTTCTTGCTGACGATGGAGATCCACTAAGTTGCAATGTGTTTAGCCCGGGAATATCCGGAAATATAAAACCAGTACAGGAATTGTCTACATTTAACGGTGAAAATGCCCAGGGCAACTGGATATTAAAAGTTGTTGACGGGGCTTCAGTAGATACCGGATTTTTAGAGGCCTGGAGTCTAGAAATTTGCAGTTCAGAACCAGTTTTAGGGGTAAATAATTATGTGTTTGATGATTTTACAGTTTTTCCGAACCCTTCTGATGGACGTTTTAATGTGAAATTTAGATCTGAGGAAACCAGTGATGTTGAAATTTTGGTATATGATATCCTTGGAAGAAAGATCGTAAAACAGAACTATAAGACCCTGTCAAATAATTTTGATGAAAGAATTGATTTACAAGATGTAGCAGGTGGAATTTATATTCTTAGTGTCAAAAGAGGAAACAAAGTATCTTCGCATAAGATACGGATTAAATAATCCATATTCGAGAAATATAGCCCGCTTTTTTTGTTAAATTCGTTTTTTTATCGCGTCTAGTTGATAATAATCCTAAAAAAATTGTAGATTGCCGCTTTCTTAACTTACACAAATTAATTTTATATGAACAAGATTTTAGCTGTTCTCGTTTTTTTTTGCGGGTCGTTAATGTTTGGACAAACGTCCATTTCTGGTACTGTAGCAGATTCAAAGACAGGAGAAGCCTTACCCGGTGTTAATATTAGGGTTGTTGGAACTTCAATTGGAAATTCAACCGATTTCGACGGAAATTTTAATTTAAATATAGGAGAAGAAACTCCTTTTAGTCTTGAATTTACCTTTGTTGGATATCAGACACAAATTATTGAAATTGATGCAGATAAAGAGGAGCTTGATATTGCCCTTGTGGAGAATGCTACTTCGCTTGATGAAGTAGTTGTTTCGGCTTCGAGAACCCCTGAAAGTATTCGGGAATCACCCGTGACAATTGAGAGAATTGGAATCAAAGAATTGAAAAGTGGTTCTTCACCTAGCTTTTATGATGGTTTAGAGAATTTGAAAGGAGTTGATTTAAACAGAGGTAGTTTGACCTTTAATTCAATCAATACCAGAGGTTTTGCAACATTTTCAAATACGCGATTTGTTCAATTGGTAGATGGCATGGATACAGCCTCACCTGCTTTGAACTTCGTGATTGGGAATTTAATTGGCGTAAATGAACTGGATCTTCAAAGTGTGGAAATTATACCTGGTGCGGCTTCTGCCTTATATGGTGCGAATGCATTCAACGGAATTTTATTTATGACCACAAGAAATCCTTTTGATGACCAGGGGGTGAGTACTTATGTTAAAACAGGTCTGACCATGCAAAAAGCAGCCGGAGATCATGTCTATTATGATATTGGAGTGAGATATGCCCATGCTTTTAATGATAAATTCGCCATTAAGGCTTCTGTATCCTACTTAAAAGGAACTGATTGGTATGCCAATGATCAAGGAGAGTATACAAATGCAAATACTTCAGTAGGTGAGCCCGATGAGGTTTTGCCTTTCAGATCAAGTCCATCCCATAACGGAATCAATATTTATGGAGATGAAGTTTCTCTGTCAGCAAATGGTTTAAACTTCAATGAATTTGCGCAGTTGGCAGAAGCTGCTGGTCTTGCTCCTGCAGGATCAAGTGCTTTGGTTCCGGCTGTTGACGTTTCCAGAACAGGTTATCTGGAACAGGCTTTTACCGATTATAATGCTGAAAGTATAAAATATGACGCCTCATTTCATTACAGACCCAAAGGTGATGATCTTGAGATCATCTTAAATACAAGAGGAGGCTATGGTTCAACAATTTATCAAGGAACAAACAGGTATAATATCAAAAACTTTTTGATACAACAACATAAATTAGAGATCAGAAACAAAGATTTTTTTGTGCGCGGGTATATGACTACTGAAGATGCCGGAGATTCTTATGATATGCTTTTTACCGGAGTGAATATTGCTAAAGAAGGCGCACAGACATGGTTTGGTGAGTATTTAGGAGGATATCTTGGCGCTGTTCTTGGAGGTGCTAATAATGAACAGGCACATGCACAGGCGAGAGTTATTGCAGATTCCAATGAACAAACTACACCAAAGCCCGGTTCTCCACTATTCAACGAATTATTTGATCGAATTACCTCAGATGGAGACCTAAGCACGGGTTCAAAATTTATTGATCAAACCAAAATGTATGTTGGGGAAGGAAATTATAATTTTGCTCGTTTACTTAATGATAAATGGGATCTGCAAGTCGGTGGTTCTTACCGTCGATATTCCCTGAATTCTCAAGGAACTATATTTACAGATTACGATGGCCCCATAAATTATGGTGAATATGGTCTTTATGTGCAGGCCATAAAAAAATTGATGGATGATAGATTGAAGTTACAGGCTTCAATCCGTTATGATAAGAATGAATTCTATGATGGTAACTTTTCACCCAGGGCCTCAGTAACATTTGCGGTAGATGAAGCCAGAAATCATAACCTGAGATCATCATTTCAAACAGGTTTTAGGTACCCGACTACTCAGGACCTTTTTATAGGCCTTGATGCAAGTCGTGCTATTTTGGTAGGATCTTCTCCTGACAATTTAGACCGTGATTTACCAAATACTGACCTTACCGGTAGAAAAGTATATAGTGACTCCTATTCTTTGTCTTCTGTACAGGCCTTTCAGGCTACTGGTAATCCGGCCCTATTGGAAGCTGTTGAGACAGAATTGGTTCAGCCAGAAAGAATTCGGTCTTTTGATTTAGGTTATAGAGGTATTTTTGGAAAAATATATCTTGATGTTTCGGGATATTATAGTAAATATGAAGACTTTATAAGTAATACATTCGTAATAACACCAAATTCAGGAACAACAGCTGATGCCTCAGGTATTGCAGATCTGATCACTGGAAATGTAACTCCTTTTCAAACATATACCAATTCTAAAGCGGATATTTCGTCATATGGAGGTAGTATTGGTCTGAATACCAAGTTGTTCAAAAAGTTGGATTTAGGCTTGAGTTATACCTTGGCAAAATTTGATTTTGACCAAGCATCTGATCCAAATTTTTCGGCTGGTTTCAACACCCCAGAGCATAAGTTTAAAGTGTCCCTAGGAAGCCCGAATATTATCGGTAATCTTGGATTTAATATTAACGTTAGATGGAGTGACGAGTACTTATGGCAGTCTACTATTGCCAATGCAGTTATTCCTCAAAGAACGGTAGGAGATGCTCAGATCAATTATTCTGTACCAAAGATCAAGTCTATTTTTAAATTAGGCGGATCGAATCTTGGAGGACAGGAGTATCAAAGTGCCCCTGGTTCACCCTTCATTGGGTCACAATTCTTCGTCTCATGGGTATTCAATCAATAATCAAATTTAAAAAGATAACAATGTTGAGAATAAATTATATATGGGCTCTTTTACTGGTTGTTGCCCTGACTTCATGCGAACAAGGTAAGTATGATAGAGAAATTGAAATCCCGGTCGAAGTAGTCTCGGGAGAAGCTGATTTCAGCAATATGGTGAGTATAGGCGCTTCCTTTGTGTCAGGGGTCTCTGACGGAAGTTTGTTTATCAATTCTCAGGAAAATTCATTTCCTAACATCATGGCCCAACAAATGACTTTGGCCGGTGGAGGAGAATTCATTCAACCACTTATTAATGATAATATTGGTGGTCTTTTATTAGATGGAAATGTTCTTGCCGGACCCAGATTATATTTTAATGGCTCAGGCCCGGTACCGGTTGAAGCCCTTCCTACAACTGAGGTGACAAATATTCTCGATGGGCCTTTTAACAATATGGGTGTACCCCAGGCAAAAAGCTTTCATCTTGTAGCACCTGGTTATGGCAATGTTGCCGGAGTGGCTCTTGGCCAGGCGAATCCTTATTTTGCTCGTATGGCTTCAAATCCTAACGCCACAGTTCTCGAAGATGCCGCTTCACAGAATGCAACATTTTTTGTAATTTCTGAGATTGCAGGGAATGACGTTCTGGGTTTTGCGACTTCAGGAGGAACCGGTGTAGATCAGACAGGGAACTTTGATCCCGCAACCTATGGACCAAATGATATAACGGATCCAAACGTATTTGCACAGGTATTGAATACAGTGGTAGGAGCAATGACTGCAAATGGCGCTAAAGGTGTTATTGGAAATATACCTGCTGTAACGAGTCTTCCTTATTTTACGACCGTTCCTTACAACCCACTGGATCCAACAAATCCTGATTTTGGACCTCAGATACCAACTTTAAATGCTTTGTTTTCACAATTGAATCAGGCTTATGCCTTTCTTCAGGTTCCTGAACGTTCAGTAGTATTCTCTGAAACCGCAGCGAGTGCTTTGGTTATTCATGACGAATCATTGCCAAATATTGCTACACAACTCACCGCGGTACTAGCTGGGGGAGGATTGGATCTTCCTACTGCAACCTTGTTAGGTAATCAGTTCGGTCAATCAAGACAGGCAACAGAGAATGATTTACTGGTACTACCTTCTCAAACTGCTATAGCAACATTGAATGAAGAATATTTTCAGCTATTAGTAGGGATGGGAGTTCCTCAGGAACAGGCTGGTCAACTTTCAGTGAATGGAATAACTTTGCCATTGGAAGATAAATGGGTATTGCTTCCATCTGAACAAGCCTCTATTGAAACGGCGACAAATGCTTACAATAACGTGATTAGTGCTGCAGCAACTCAAAATGGTTTAGGTTTTGTTGATGCTAAAGGCCTTTTGGAGCAATTATCAAATGGAGGTATTGCCAGTAATGGATTTGTATTGACAGGAGATTATATTACAGGTGGTGCATTTTCATTGGATGGAATTCATCTAAATGCGAGAGGATATGCGGTTCTGGCCAACGAGTTTCTCAAGGCGATAGATGAAACCTATGGATCGAACTTTGAGGATGCAGATGCTCTGGTTGATATAGGAAACTATCCTGTCGTATATTCACCCGTGCTTAGATAGTTATCTTAAATATATATAATGAAAGATCCGTTTATAAACGGATCTTTTTGTTTAGAAAATAGTATTTTTAGGATTCGAATGCTGCACCTATGAAAGAAATGGGTTCATTTCAATATTATTTAAGTATCGTGATGCTGATGCTCAGCATCGGTTGTTTTCAGACCGATCAGAAAAGGATCAAATCAAATGATGTTGCTTTAGATGAAGATGCTATTGAACTACGAAATACATGTCCGCCAGGCTTTTTATTGAATGAGAATAACGAATGCATTGCAAAAAACCTGTACCAACAATACGAATCTCTTCAAGATTTAGGCGTTGGTGGTTTGAAAACAGCTTTACCCGAAATCAGAGATGGTTTTAGCCCTCAACAGATCGATCTGGGGCGTTATTTGTTTTTTGACCCTGTTCTTTCCCTTGACGGAAGTATTTCCTGTGCAAGCTGCCATGATCCCAATAAGGGGTTTAGTGATGGGAGAGGAACGGCCAAAGGTATTCATGATTCCCTGCTCAGCAGATCTTCTCCCAGTTTATGGAATGTAGCTTATCTGAAGAAATTTTTTTGGGATGCCAGAGCCAGTAGTCTGGAAGAGCAAATGCAAGGTCCTCTTTACGCTGCCAATGAGATGGCAAACACACCTGAAAATCTTTTAACTACACTTAACGGTATCCCTACTTACAGGCGACTTTTTTTACAGGCCTTTCCTGATAAGAGTGCTGTTGACAGCATAGAATTACAGGAGATCTATACTTCAATAGTTGCTTTTGAAACCTCTCTGATCTCGCTGAACTCCAGATATGATCGCTATGCACATGGTTTCCCCGGGGCACTGAATAGATATGAAATTGAAGGGACTCAATATTTTCAGGTCTTTTGTGGCTCGTTGTGCAGAATGTCATACGCCACCACTTGTTTTCAAATCAACAGATAGCCGTTATTGGTTCTCCCGAACCAGAGGGCAATCCTTTTGATCCTGGAGCTGAAATTACGTTTAAAGATGCCACTAGGCGTGGAGGTTTTAAAGTGCCGAGTTTGAGAAATATTGAAAAAACAGCGCCTTATATGCACTCTGGCAGGTTCAAGACCTTGCGTGAAACAGCAGCATTTTATACAAAGGGTCGTGGTCATGCAGTACCAGAAAACGAAAAATTATATCTTCATTGGCATATATGGGAACCTGAGCTTACCGATCAGGAATTAGACCGATTGGTGGATTTTCTACAAACTTTGACTGATGAATCTTTTATGCCGGAGATCCCTAAAAAATTGCCCTCAGAAGTAAAGGGAAAAGAGATCATGAGTTCTTAATATTAAAATAGACAAGTATGTTTAAAAAAATCTTAATTCCGTTGATCCTGCTCATTGTAGGAATTTTTATGGGAACATTTTTCTTTGGCGAATCAGAAAGTACGGTTATGCCAAGTCCAAATAATTTGTATAGCAGCTCCGGAGATGATAGGTCTTCTTTGAATCAGGAAAAAACATTTACGGGCGTCATTCACGAGGTGAAAAATGGGGACCTAATTATGGATGCGGTAAAAAATGCGGTTCCCGGAGACCTGATCAGGGTATTTCCCGGATTGTATAAGGAAACAGTTTATATTGACAAAGATGGTATTAGTTTTCCAGGGTGTCATTGAAGAAGGAGAGTGGCCCGTATTAGATGGCTCGAAAGAATTGAACGATGCTTTTCTTTATTCCGGTAACGGGATACAAATTGAAAATTTTAAGATCATGAACTATAAAGGTAATGGTATCATGGGCCAGGCAGGAAACAATTTTGTGCTGAGAAATAACTGGATTATTGATGCAGGTGTGTATGGAATTTTTCCTCAGTTTGGTAAGAATGGCCTGATTGAACATAATATTTTAACAGGAATAGAAGATGCCGCCATTTATGTAGGTATGTGTGATCAATATTGATGTCTTGCACAATGAAGTCTTTGGAAATGTGGCGGGCATAGAAATAGAAAATTCGAGACATTGTTTGGTAGAAAACAATCTGGCCTATGACAATACCGGCGGCATACTCGCCTTTGTTACACCAGGACTTCCCATTAAAACGACCTTTGATGTGATCATCAGAAACAATTTTGTCACCAAGAACAATCATGAGAATTTTGGCGCTCCTGGATCTATCGTATCAGGTATTCCGCCAGGTACAGGAATTTTGGTAATGGCAGCTGATGATGTAATTATTGAAAATAATATTATTTCGGGAAATGATAACGCAGGTATCATTATTACAGACTTTGCCAATGGGGGAGCAGAAGCTTCGAATGACCCGGATTCAGAACCGAACCCTGATCAGGGTGACGATCCTTGATAATTTTATGATAGATAACGGGAATAACCCTGTTGGAGAATTAAAAGCATTGATGATGACTCAATTATCAACAACCGGACCTGATATTTTGGCTATTGGCGGAGGCGAGGGAAGCAGTATCAGAGATAAAGGTCGATATCAGAACCTGGGGACTGGGAGATTTTGGTTAACCCGACATTGCCGGTACTTCTGAAAGCAAAAACCTTTCTTTTTGGAGAACCAGCCGAACCAAGAAAATTACTAAGAAAGACTTGGGTGAAATGACCTATTATGGCATTTGTTCAGGTTGTCATGCCTTTGATATCAGATTGATCGGGGTGCCGACAAATGTGATCCAAATGATCTATAAAGACAATCCTCAAGGCATTGTTGACTATATCAACAAACCCAAAAATCTTCGCGAGGATTATCCTGAAATGCCACCTCAGGATTACCTTTCAAAGGAGGCTAAAATAGCTGTTGCTGAGTATATTCTGACTTTAAAAAAATAATCAAAAAAAAGTTTAATTTTTGTATTAAAAACATATCTTTGCACCGCAAAACAAAAATGCATTAAAGTTGATTCTGAGTAAGATCAGAAGCGCATAAAGAATAATAAATATTTTATAAGAATGGCAAAGATCACAGGTAAAGTTTCTCAAATTTTAGGAGCGGTAGTTGATGTTGAATTTTCATCCGGGAATGAACTTCCAAAGATTTATGATTCGTTGGAAATTACCAGAGTAGATGGTTCTATATTGATTCTTGAAGTTGAACAGCATATTGGTGAAGATGTGGTTAGATGTATCGCTATGGATTCTACTGATGGATTGAGCAGAGGCATTGAAGTTATTTCAACGGGTAATCCAATTAAAGTTCCTGTTGGGGAAGAAATTTACGGAAGACTATTTAATGTGAATGGAGATCCAATCGATGGATTGAAGGCACTCCCAAAGGACGGGAAAAATGGTTTGCCAATCCACAGATCAGCGCCACTTTTTGAAGATCTTTCGACTTCTACGGAAGTTTTATTCACTGGAATCAAAGTTATTGATCTTATTGAGCCTTACTCTAAAGGTGGTAAAATTGGTTTATTCGGTGGAGCCGGAGTTGGTAAAACAGTTCTTATTCAGGAATTGATCAACAATATTGCAAAGAGTCATGGTGGTTTATCAGTGTTTGCAGGAGTAGGTGAAAGAACTCGTGAAGGAAATGACTTATTGAGAGAGATGCTTGAATCGGGCATTATTAAATATGGTGAGGAGTTTGAAAAATCAATGGAAGCAGGAGGATGGGACCTTGATAAGGTTGATATGGATGGATTAAAAGAGTCTAAACTTACATTCGTGTTTGGTCAGATGAATGAGCCTCCAGGAGCTCGTGCTCGTGTTGCCCTTTCAGGATTGGCCATTGCAGAATACTTTAGAGATGGAGCTGGTGACGGACAAGGAAAGGATATTTTATTCTTTATTGATAATATCTTTAGATTTACACAAGCTGGTTCTGAAGTATCTGCCCTTTTAGGACGTATGCCATCTGCGGTAGGATACCAACCAACTTTGGCAACAGAAATGGGATGCCATGCAGGAAAGAATTACTTCTACAAAAAACGGTTCGATCACATCGGTACAGGCAGTTTATGTGCCTGCGGATGACTTGACTGACCCTGCACCGGCAACAACTTTTGCCCACCTGGATGCAACCACGGTACTTTCAAGAAAGATCTCTGAATTGGGAATTTATCCTGCGGTTGATCCATTGGATTCGACTTCAAGAATTCTTAACAGAGAGATTTTAGGTGATGAGCATTATGATACAGCGCAAAGAGTAAAAGAAACTTTGCAGAAATATAAAGAATTACAGGATATCATTGCGATTCTTGGTATGGAGGAACTGAGTGAAGAAGATAAATTGATCGTTCACAGAGCGCGTCGTGTTCAAAGATTCTTGTCTCAGCCATTCCACGTAGCCGAGCAGTTTACTGGTATTCCTGGATCATTGGTTGACATTAAGGATACCATCAAAGGATTCAATATGATTATGGATGGTGAATTGGATAAATACCCTGAAGCTGCTTTTAACCTGAGAGGAACTATTGAAGAAGCTATTGAGGCTGGAGAAAAAATGTTGGCTGAAGCATAAATCATAAACTATGTTTTTAGAAATTGTAACACCTGAAGCAAGTATATTTCAGGGCGAAGTTGATACTGTAACTGTACCTGGCGTTGTAGGTGAGTTTCAAATTCTTAATAACCACGCTCCGATAGTGTCATTGCTTCAAGAGGGAAAAGTTAGGATTAACGGAAATTTCACTATAGATGAAGCTTTTGAAAATCAATTTTCAAATGGCGATAACGGTAGTAAAGTTTTGGAAATCAATAGTGGAACAATCGAAATGAGTGATAATAAGATTATTATTTTAGTAGACTGATCTAACTGATCGCATATAAAACACAAAAATCCTCATGTTTTACTGGGGATTTTTTTTGTCATTAAAAGTATGCACATCATCTGGTCAGACTGAAACGCAGGCATAAGATCTTTTGACTATTTAAGTTAAGAATGAGCGCTCTTGGGTTGATTTCTTTTGAGATCGACTATAACTGTCCTGTCAACCACTTATAGATGTCATTTCCATTGGCATACAGCAATAAGGAAATTAAGATAATAAATCCTGTAACCTGGGCGTATTCTAAGAATTTATCACTTGGTTTTCTTCCACTAACGATTTCATAAAGTGTAAAAACCACATGCCCTCCATCTAAAGCTGGAATAGGCAATAAATTCATAAAACCAAGCATAATTGAAAGCAAGGCCGTGATACTCCAGAAAGACCTCCAATCCCACTTTGAAGGAAAGATACTTCCAATTGTAATAAAGCCTCCTAAGGAGGTAGCACCCTTTTCAGTAAATACGTATTTGAATTGTCCCATATAATCTCTTAACGTCCAGTACGCTTTAGAAAACCCAGGGGCAATACTTTCTGCAAAGGAATAATCTTTATGACTGATGATCATTACATCCTCAGTGTACCCCTAAGGATACACACCCATTTGTTGCTCATCACTTAGGGGTGATTATAAATGATTCTTTCCGCCCATCTCTTTCAACAGTGACCTTCATTTCTCTCATTTTCAGGATTGTTGACAACAAGTGTTGCGAATTCATCCCAGTAGGATATTTTTTGATCATTCATGGCAATCACGATATCTCCTTTTTTTAATCCAGCCTCAAAGGCGGGAGTACCAGGTACTATACTGTCTAGTATGGCGTGAATTCTGTGGATTGAAAGGGTCCATATTACCCGTTGTCCACATTTGTAATCCAATATCTTCAGGTAGATCGATCATCTCCGAATTACCATCAGGATGATTTACTTCAATATTACCTATATCTCTCAAAAACAGATTTCTGTTTACATCAAGGACATCGAATGGGACCTCTCCATTGATCTTGATGATTTTGTCACCATCCTGGAAGCCAAAATCTTTAAAGAGATCGGACACATAAAATCCTTCTTTGACATCATCACGGCCACATAATCTTCTCCCCAGGCACTGAACATCATAATATAAATGAAGATTCCCAAGATAAAATTCACCGTAACACCACCAAGCATGATGATCAGTCTCTGCCATGCGGGTTTCGATCTGAACTCCCATGGTTTAGGAGGTTGGGCCATTTGTTCCTTATCCATGCTCTCATCGATCATACCGGATATCTTTACATATCCTCCTAAAGGAATCCAACCTATTCCATAAACGGTATCACCTATTTTCTTTTTAAAAATAGAGAATTTATAATCGAAGAAAAGATAGAACTTTTCGACTCTTGTCTTGAATAATTTTGCAGGGATAAAGTGGCCCAATTCATGTAAAACGATCAGTAGTGATAAACTCAACAGGAACTGGGTAATTTTTATATAGGTTTCCATGGATAAATTTCAAAAATTTAAGGAGGACAAATGTACACTTTATGCTTAATATTAGGAAATCAGGCTTCTGAAATAGTTGTTAAATTGCTATTTTTTTAAAATTGTCTTATGCAGACTGCCTTGATCCGTATCAATGACCACTAAATGGACACCAAAATCAAGTTTTTGAAGATCAATACGTATATCAGGATTTAATCTTTCAAATACTTTTTCTCCAAGAATATTGTAAATACTGATCTTTCTGACATTCAGGAGCCCATTGCTGTTGATAACCAATTCATCAGCCACAGGGTTTGGGAAAATGGAAAGAATATTCTCCAGACTTTCTTGATCCAGTCCGAGAACAGTCTGGTTGTTTTTGGAAATCAGATGATTGTCAGGATCGATCTGCACAGAAGCCACTGTAAAATTCAATTGTATACTGAATACTTGATTGTTTTGTGATACTTCAAGACGCAATTTTTCTGATTCACCTGAGGTACCAATAACAGTTAGGGGTAGGGGCATTTCAAAAAATGAAACCGATGGGTGAGATTGTCGCTGACTTACTTGAAAATGAATGAGTTGATCAGAGTTGTTCTGACTCCATACCACTTCGTATTCGGGATATCCCTCACCATAAAACCAATCCTTAAAGAATTCGTCAAGTGATGTACCACCCGCGTCTTCTAAATGTTTTTGCAAATCAGGTGTTTTGGCATAAGAAAAAGCCAGTTGAGGGTCTGCAAGGTAGTTTTGTACACCTTTAAAAAATGCTTCATCTCCCAATTTGTATCGGAGCATGTGAATGATCATGGCTCCTTTTCTATAGGTCAATCGACTATTGAAAATTCTGGATACTGAAGTTGTATCAGTCACAAATGTTGAACCTGAAGGCGAAGAAACAATTTGATTGATCACATTCTTTCTCCAAAGGGAAAAATTAGCTTCACCATCAAATTTTTCAGTAACAAGACCATCGAGATAAGTGGCAAAACCTTCATTTAACCAGATGTCTTCCCAACTGCCACAAGTTATTTTATTTCCAAACCACTGGTGTGCCAATTCATGAGCGATCAAGCCACGACTCCAGCCACCCATAAAAGACATGGTTGTATGTTCCATACCGCCTCCCCAACCAAATTGTGCATGCCCATATTTTTCCTTTGCATAAGGATACATTTCAAAAAGTTCACTAAACAACTTCATAATAGCCGGAGTTACTGCTGTTTGACCTTTAGTATAATCCACATCCTCGGGGTATACGTAATTCACAATGTCAAATTCCAAGCCTCCAGGCTCGTCTTTGTAAACAGTATAATTGGTAACAGCTATAGCAATCAAATAGGCCGGAATCGGAAATTGATGACGCCAGTGGGTCAAGGTTTGCCCTGAGTTTGTTATTTCAGACACCAATAGGCCATTCGAGGCGGCCTTATACTTTTCAGGATGTTTGATAAATATATCAATGGAATCAATTTTATCGATCAGGTCCTGTTTACAGGGCCACCATCCTTTGGCACCATAAGGCTCTGACAGGGTCCAAAGCACAGGTGTACTTCCTGAACCATGGGTGCTGATCTCGAAAGAACCAAACCCTGAACTCACCGGATTTCCTTGGTAAAAGACAGTAAGGGAATCAAGCACACCCTTACTTTGAGAAACTGGGAGATTTATAATGAGTTCATCATTGTCATTTTGACTAAAAGATAGGGCTTGCCCACGTTGCTTCACCTCTGAAACATTCATATTGTCTGCCAAATCAAAAACGATCTCTTCTATGTCGTCCAGCGCAGTGAAATAAGTAGTCACTTCACCTTTGATCTCAGCTTTGGCAGGATCAACTTCCCATAAAAATCTGTGATATCGGATATCGTAATGTGCCGTATTTGGATTCGCCTTATAGGCAATTTTTTGAGCAGCATTTTTTCTTTCGGAATCAGATAGCTTTTTCAGGTAATCAAGGTCAGTCAGCACATGCTGCTGGGCAAGTCCGGACACTGAAAATAATAGAAGTATATGGCATAAAAAATACTTCATAAAGATTACTTTTGTAATGCTGTTAGCAATTTTTTAAGAAGCCCAAAGATACGAAATATGTATTTATTAGAATTTTTCAAGAAGTCCAGATCAACTTTAATATTTCTTTTTTTCTTTAGCATTATATTTATTCCTGTGCTTTATTTTTTAGTTAAACCTAAAACAGTACTTCCCGTGTTTAATCCGATAGATGTCAATCCAAGACTGGTGGATGATGCTGTCAAAAACATAAGCAGGAACCATCGTATTGGTGATTTCCATCTTATCAATCAAAATGGGGATTCAATCAGTAAAAAGGACTTCGAAGGAAAGATTTATATCGCTGATTTCTTTTTTACCAGATGTCAAACCATTTGCCCTATCATGGCCATCAATATGTCAGAACTTCAGGAGTATTATAAAGATGACAATGAAATGAAATTTTTGTCACATTCAGTGACCCCGGATAATTGATAGTGTTTCCGTATTGAGAGCCTATGCTGATAAAAATAAGGCCATAGATGGAAAATGGGAGATCACCACAGGTAAGAAAGCTCATATTTATGAACTGGCGCGTAAATCATATTTTGCCGTATTGGATGAAGGAGATGGAGGAGAGCAGGATTTTATTCATACGGAACAGTTTATACTGATTGATAAAAAAAAACAGATCAGAGGGTTTTATGATGGCACCGATGCCAGTGAAATAGAACGAATTATTCAGGACATTGAAATACTGAAGCTAGAAGACCGATAAAGGTTTAGAGAGTTCACCAATTATTTTATCGTTTCGTGATAATTATCAGTTTTAAACGAATATTTTTGCGTAATTTCGTACGGTATTTATAATTAATCTAAATAAAAATTGGGCACAAGTATTGCAAGCTTAAGGGTAGGAGAAAAGGGCATCATAGAAGAAATTTCATTTGAGAGTATTCCGTTGTCGCTTTTGGAAATGGGTTGTTTGCCTGGGGAAAGAGTTGAATTAATTCAAAAAGCACCCTTAAAAGATCCCTTATATATTCGTGTAAATGGCAGCCATCTTGCAATCAGAATAGAAACTGCTTCACAAATTCTGATCACCAAAGTATAATTCATGCCTGAACATAAAGCCATAAAAGTAGCTTTAGTGGGTAATCCTAACACAGGAAAAACTTCTCTATTCAATCAATTGACAGGATTGAACCAGAAAGTAGGAAATTACCCAGGTATCACTGTCGATAAAAAAGTGGGCAAGGCCTTATTGTCTCGAGGCTGCCATGCTTCTATTGTTGATCTTCCGGGAACCTACAGTATCAATCCAACAAGCGTTGATGAAAACATAGTGTTACAAACCTTACTGCATAAGGAGCATGATGATTTTCCTGATGTGATTGTTGTGGTGGCAGACATAGAAAATATTAAGAGGAACCTGCTATTATATTCGCAAATAAAGGACCTGCAAATTCCAACCATTCTCGCCATTAATATGGCTGACCAGTTGAGTAAAAAAGGTGTTGAGATAGATCTGGAACAATTGAAGATTGAATTAAAAAGTGAAGTAGTCCTCATTAGTGCCCGAAAGAATCTAGGAATAGATGAATTAAAAAAAGTGATTCGTAATTATAAGACATTAGATACTTCGGCACTGGCGCATATTTCAGAGAAGATCGATAAGGATTATTTCAAAGGGCTGAAACAAAATTTCCCAAACTTGTCTTTATATAAAGCTTGGTTGTACGTAACGCAGTTGGACCAATACAATGATTTAAACGAAGAGGAAGTTGCTTTGATCAATACTTACAAGCAGGACCCGTCGAAACTTAAAAAGTACCAACATAAAGAAACGATATATCGCTACCAGCAGATCAATTCAATTTTAAAGAAAACCTATAAGGTAGATAAATCTAAAGCTAGGGATCTTAGAAGCAGATTGGACCGAGTACTCACACATAAGATCTTTGGATATGTGATATTTGCCGTTATCCTTATGATGATATTTCAATCGATTTTTGATTGGGCAAGTATCCCCATGGACTTTATCGATGCTTTTTTTGCTGAATTGAGTTCTAAGGCTCAGGAAATTCTACCATCTGGCAAGTTGACAGATTTGATCAGTCAAGGTATTATACCAGGGATTGGTGGAATCGTCATTTTTATTCCGCAAATAGCCATTTTATTTCTTTTTGTATCTATTCTGGAAGAGACAGGGTATATGAGTCGAGTGGTGTTTTTAATGGATAAGATCATGCGTCGGTTTGGAATGAGTGGTAAAAGTGTGGTACCGTTAATATCTGGTACAGCTTGCGCCATACCCGCTGTAATGGCAGCAAGAAACATCAGTAGTTGGAAAGAAAGATTGATAACCATAATGGTGGTGCCTTTTGTAACCTGCTCTGCAAGACTTCCTGTCTATGCCATCATCATAGCCCTCATCATCCCACAGGATCGCGTTTTAGGAATTTTCAGCTTGCAGGGTTTGACCTTACTGGGTTTATACCTCCTGGGTTTTTTTATGGCGATGATTTCGGGCTATCTATTGCACAAAACGCTTCAAGTAGAGGGGAAGAGTTTCTTCTTAATTGAGATGCCTGATTATAAGTTACCTTCTCTTAAGAATGTTTTTTATACAGTAGTTGAAAAGACAAAAGCTTTTGTTTTTGGAGCTGGAAAAATTATTCTTGCCATTTCTATTATCCTATGGTTTCTGGCATCAAATGGTCCAGCCGCATTTGATACTGCTGAAGAAGATTTTGCAGCGCCTTTGGAAATTGGATCCGCCAGAAAGCGATGGTTACAGGGAAGCTATGGCTTCTTATAAACTTGAACATTCCTATATCGGGGTTATGGGTAAGGCCATTGAACCTGCTATCAAACCTTTGGGTTATGATTGGAAGATCGGTATTGCCCTAATTTCCTCATTCGCGGCTCGAGAGGTATTTGTAGGAACTCTTGCTACTATTTACAGTGTAGGAAACGATGATGAAGAAAATACGACCATCAAGCAGCGTATGGCAGAGGAAATTAATGAAGAAACCGGTGAAAAACTCTTCAATATACCTGTTGGTATGTCCCTGCTCATCTTTTATGCCTTTGCTATGCAATGTGTGAGCACACTGGCCATCGTTAAAAGAGAAACCAATAGCTGGAAATGGCCCATGATTCAACTTTTTGGTATGGGTGCGATCGCTTATATAGCCTCATTTTTAACCTATACCTTGTTAAATTAACACGTATGATACAGGAGATTCTAGTCTATGTGGGCGTGTTGTTGGCCTTGGTATTTTTGGTGAGAAAGTTTTTTTACAAGCCTAGAAAAAAACAAGGCAATTGTGATACTGATTGTAACTGTTAAGTTATAGGTTGTTATAAAATTACCCGATAGCTTTGTCGCATTAATGATAATTTTTCTATATTTAATCCTCAGTTAAGAGAAAACATAGTTTTTTCGCTGCATTCAAAATTTAATTATCAAAAAAGCACAAATGAAATCAAACACTTCAATCAAACTACTTTTACTCGCTTTTTTTCTTATTTCTAACGTCTCTTTCGCTCAGGTTAAAATTGGTGGAAAAGTAGGGTATAGTATAGGAAGGATTACCGATAATTCAGATAACATTTATACGGGAGGTTATGAATCATCATCAGGTGTTGATGTTGGTGTATTTGTTGAATATCCTGTGGATGATTTGTTCTCGCTTCAATTGGAAGTATTGTATACGCAAAGAGGAGGTGATAGAATTGGATTGCAACCTATTCCAACAGCTGCTCTAAGCGCATTTGGTTCAATTGATCAGCTCAATTATATGCTTTCGCTTCAGGGAAAGGGTCCGGTGACGGATACCGAACCAATGTATGCTGATTTTAATAATATTGCTGAACTCAATTATATTGAAATCCCGATTTTAGGAAAGTTAGGTTGGGGTAAGACCTGGAGATGGTATGTAGAGGCTGGCCCTTATATTGGATTCCTGGTTAATGCGACTCAGAAAACCAGTGGTACAAGTTTGATCACCCTTGATGCCGAGGGTAGAGATCCATTGATGGTATTTAATCCAAATTATAATCCAGCGGATCCCTCAGCTGGTCCAATTTGGGTGCCCGTACCTCCTCAATCGTTTGACGCTGAAACAAGTACAAAAAATGAGTTAAACACTTATAATTTTGGTTTTCATGCCGGTACAGGTATCATTAGAAGAATAGGTGAAAAACATGAAGTTTATGCCGGTTTTAGGGGCTCTTGGGGATCAAGAACTATCCAAAAGGATAAAGTTTTTGGTGAAAGTCATGTAGGTGGCCTCGTCTTCTCTTTAGGATATGCCTATGTTTTGTAGGAGTAATAAAAAATTATAAACAAAAATAGCGGCTTAGCCGCTATTTTTGTTTAAGGTCCTTGTTGTATTAATACAATCTTTTCCAGTTGATTCTCTATGGCTGTTTTATAGAGTTCTTTTACAGTTTCATAGTAATTAGAACCAATCAAAGGAACATTGACTTTGGTTTGAGAGGTGATGAAAATTTTATTTTCTTTGAGTTCTGTCCTTAACGAGTATGAACCTATTCCCTCAGGAAGTACTAAGGATAGGTCCTCAGGTTTAGATGCTAACTTATAACCTTCTGGTAATTCAAGGCTGATTTTCGTTTCATTTTTCCAGGGAGATCCAAAGTCGATGGGATATGATCGTTCCTCTTGTTTGAATGGATTTTCATTTTCTGTTAAGAACAGCAAGGGAGATACATAAATTTTGTCTCCTATAATATCAACCGCATTATCCTGGGTGAACTTCAACATCTCAGTAAGCGGTTTTCCTGTTATTTCTGTGTTCCTTAATTTGAATTGATCGATTTCAATATTTTGGTTGGTTGATTCTAACTGACTGATCAATTCCTCTTCTTTTTGAGAAGCAAAGTTGTTTCTGTAGTTGAGGGCATTGAGCCCATTGTAATTGGTGATCATTATTCCATTGATAGTCCCTTGAGTATTGAGCTTGACCGATAGATTTACAGCTTTTACATTATAGGATTTTGGATAAAGACTAATAGACATAGAAGAACCGTCATTTCTTATCAATCTTCCTTCCCAATTCAGATCTCGGAGTGGAAGAATGTTAGGGCTGCTATACTTTTCAGTGGCATCGAGAAGGGTAACTATTCCATTAGATTCTACAGCGGCAATAACATAATTAAAGCCTTTTTTGGTAGGAAATATTGGAATACCGTGTGATCGGGTACTAACCAATACAGGATTGGCATTTATCCCGGCTGCCCGGAGCATGGAAATAAGACAAAGATTTACTTCGGCTACATTTCCTGACCCTTCTTTATAGGCCTTTTTTATCCCACCGTCATCGGTATACTTTCCGTAACTTTCATTCCAGGTAACTTTTCTCTTTATAAATTCGAAAATCGATAAAATTCGTTCGTTGTTTGCGGTATACTTGTCTAAAATCAAATTGAGGTCGTCTTCAAAAAAATTGGTCTTACGCAGTTGCCCTCCAAAATTAGGGCTCTCTAGAATTGATTCTGTCACTTCGTTCCAAGAGGTGTTATAGTACTCCGCGACCCCATTTGGGGGCCTATAGGCGGCAATTTCAAAATTTATTTTTGCCCGGTAATTATCTATATTGTTCACATAGGGCTCTTCCTTTAGTGCAGGAATATCTTGCTGCTCAACTTTGAAGACATTTTCATCTAGTCTAACATCATTTTTGCTATACGATGTTTTTGTAGCGCTAAAACCGGCTGCACTTCTGTTCATTTGAGTTATGCTATAAGTCTTTTGGACTTTTTCTCTTTTAAGTTTTACCGGATTATAAGGGTTAGACACTGCGTTAAACTCATAATATTCAGGAATCTGGACTTTTGCAGATAACTTTTTAATCGGAATATCATATTGACAAATCAGATCATCAATAGAACGGGTATAAGGTGACATGATCGTATATTTCCACTCTACTATGCTGCCTTCCTTAAGGTTGGGCATGGTGAAATTTCTGCTTCCCCAAGAATCAGTTACTTCCTCCTTAAACACGGCATCATTGTTCAGTTTGGTCTTTTCAATTTTATTGTTTTCTAAGTTGTAAGTATATCCTTTTATGGTAAAGAGTTCATCAGCTTTTCCTATGTACAGGGGTATTTTTTTTGAGGCATAATCAAAACCGTCCTTGTTGAATAGCTTTATTCGCTCATGAACTTCAGTGATGAGCCTCCAGCCCACGGTATTGTCATAATCGTAGAAAGTATTTCTTTTTTTAAAAAGAACCACGGCATTTGCTGAACTGTCTTTTGCATATAAAGTTTGTTCCATTTCTTCTTTACTTACCTTGCCGAATTTTTCACTTTGACCGGTTACGATATGGGAGATTAAAAGTAGCGCAATGAGTATTATTACAAATTGTTTGTTCATCATTAAAGTATTTTGGTTAGTACAATTTTTAAATTATCTAGTTGATTTATTTTTTTTCTGAATTTTCGATACGCATCGTAGTCATTCATACTGTACAATCCTTGCCTTACGAGCAAGGTTCGTTTATAAATCAATTGTTTTTCACTAATTTTTTCGATTTCAACAGAATAGCTGCCAAACTTCGTATCAACAGTATTCGAGGAGGCAATAGCCTCTATTTTATAATCAGTCGGTAGGTTAATGATAACGTCATCTTTATCTATATATCCATATTGAATTTCTAATGGGAGTTTTCGGTTTCTTATTCTTTTTGGTATATACTGTGAAGTATTCACGATATTCAATCTAACCAACATTTTATCACCACTCTCTACAGCATAATTCTCGGCATTAAATTCAATTTTTTCTGTGAATTTAATATCCTTATCATTGTTCTTAACATCTATTTTGAGCAGGTCTAGATTGTTGATTTCACGAAAAAAATTATTGTAATATTTGTCTTTTTCATCAGCATCCAAATAGGAGAGACGATAGTGATCGTCATATTGAATTCCCGAACTGACAATGTTTATGCTAGCGAAAATATTCCCATTATTATCAATATTCAATTCACCGCTTATTTCCTGACTATTTTCTTCATCCGTATATTTTTTCGTTCGAATGATTTCTGCCCCACCAGGCTTAATTACAAGGGCATCTCTATCGTCAGTAAATGAGCCCAGATGACCAAATGGGGTTTTTTGATTGGTACATTCGAGCCAAACTGTATCCTTTTTAAAGGGAACCATTAAAATAATATGATTACTATTAGTCGAAACGAATTGTGGATCCAGATACTTACGTTTCCCTTTACCGGCATAAATTTCACTGTAGAATGAAGGAACATCCACCAATTTTAAAAGGGCCAGTGTATAATTTGATAAGGCTTTACAGTCACCATAGCCTAATTTATCTACTTCCAGAGCTGTCATTGGTTTCCATCCACCAATTCCTATTTGTACACTGATATATCGTGTGTTATTTTGCATATAGTTGTACACTAGCTTGGCCTTTTCCTTCGGATCAGTGATACCATCAACGAGACCTAGAATATCTTTTTTAGTCTCTTCAGTGATTTCATCTCTATCTTTAAGAAGATGGTCATTATACCACTTGCCATATTCTTTCCAGTTGTTAGCTTCCCCATACTCTCCAGCCAGTTGAAATTTATCAGACACAAATTTAACAAGTGGACCATAGTTAGAGAATTCAGGGCTCAAAATTTCATAATCTATTGGTTTCGTATTTTTTAAAGAATAGGAAATATGTCCCTTTCGTGATACGTTTTCAATAGGGTAGTTTTCAATATTGAATTCTTTGGAAATGATATTAAGATTTTCAGGATATGTCAGTGTATAGGTGCTTTCTTGGATTCCTACTTGAAAGAAATTAATAGGATACCAGGTGGGGATAAATGCCGTATTGGAAGTAGATAGTTCATATTCAACAACTACGGTATAAGGATATGACATTGTATGGTGTTCATAATACAATATCCGATCATCACTAAAAAGGGAACCGTTGTCAACGGCCGATTCATCAGTGAAGTCATTTTTTTTCATTTTTTTTATTTCATCACCGGAGCTATTTACAATTCTTGCATGAACGCTTTTAATCTTTGTGTGGTTGTCATAATTCAGATAGATGTTTCCATGATTATCACCGTGTTTATTTAAGACTGTTATGGCTACTTCTTTACTGACAACCATTTTTGATGCATCATAGATTTCTATATTAGTATGTTCATATCTAATGACAGAATTCGCATCCTGTTTCAAACTATCAGGAATTGTAAGAAGGCTAAGGTCTTTGTTTTGTGCAGTTAGTAAAAATGAAAAAAGAGTAAGTAGAATGAAGGTTAGTTGAGTCTTATTCATTAAATAGCAATTTTAAATTATAACGTCTGAAATTAGAATCTATTATTTTGATTCAGTATTTATTATTATAGTCACTGGCCCGTCATTTTGAAGGTCTATTTTCATATCCGCACCAAACACTCCCGTACCCACTTTTTTTCCAAAACGAGCTTCGAATTCAGCAATGAACTGGTTGTAAATTGGGATTGCTACCTCGGCTTTTGCAGCTTTGATATAGGAGGGTCGGTGTCCTTTTTTTGTGCTTGCCATAAGGGTAAATTGGCTTACGATGATCACTTCACCTTGTACATCGATTAATGACTTGTTCATGACATTTTGTTCATCGTTAAAGATCCTGAGGTTTAGTATTTTATTGCAGAGCCATTTTGTATCTTCAAGGCTATCCGTCTGGGTAATCCCCAAGAGCACCAGGAGGCCGTTTTGAATTTTGCTTATGATCTGGTCCTCTACCTGAACAGAGGCATGGTTTACTCTTTGAATCACTGCTTTCATTGGGTCTGTATAGATGATCTAGTCAAACAAATTAAGTCAAAATCTCGAATAAACTAAATGACTATAATCATAAAGAAATAAAGAAAATGAGATATTTTAACAAAAATAGGTACGACCCTTCAGAAAAAATGGTCGGTTGTTTTAAAACTGTTTAAAAATCGTACGTGTTTGTTCTGTAGTTTTCTTCTTCTCCTTCAAGGATTTGAAGGTAGCTTCGATAACGTGAGGGAGCGATTTCTCCTTCTTCAAGTGCTTTTTTTACCGCACACTTTGGTTCATTAACATGCATGCAATTGTTGAATTTGCAAGACTGTTTTAAAGCAAAAATTTCTGGAAAATAATCACCTATTTCGCTGGCTTCAAAATCAACAACCCCAAAACCTTTTATGCCGGGGGTATCAATGATATAACTTTCAGGTTCTGTTGGTAGCGCAAACATTTCAGCAAAAGTCGTAGTATGCTGGCCTTGTTTATGCTGAACTGAAACTTCTGCGGTCTTTAATTGTAAACTGGGATCTATGGCATTGATCAGGGTTGATTTCCCTACTCCTGAATGCCCTGAGAACATACTAATTTTACCCAGCATAAGTTCGCTCACTTTGTTAATATTAATGTCTTCGGTTGCTGAAATTTCCAGGCAAGTGTAACCAATCTCTTCATAAATCCTGATTAATTCTTTTTTACGATGGTTTAACGCTTCATCGTACATGTCGATTTTGTTAAATAAAAGAATAGCTTTAATATGATATGCCTCGGCAGTTGCCAGAAATCGATCAATAAAAGAAGTAAAGGTAGGAGGGTTATCTAAGGTCACCAGTAGGAAAGCCAAATCAATGTTGGCAGCAATGATGTGGGTTTGTTTAGAAAGATTGACCGATTTTCTGACGATATAATTCTTTCTGTCATGAATCCTGGTTATAATTCCCGTATTGGATTTCAATTCCAACTCGAAATCCACATGATCTCCTACCGTCAACGGACTCGTGCTTTTGATCCCTTTTGTCCTGAATTTTCCAGGTATGCGGCACTGAACTTGTTTATGGTCTTCAGTTCGAACCCAATACCAGCTTCCCGTTGATTTAATGATCACACCTGTCATGGCCCCAAAGATACTTTAATGAATACAAAAGACCGTAATACCCATTACGGTCTTTTGTATTCAAAATTTATTTGCTAATTAATTTTCATCTGGTAAGGTAGTAAAGTCTTCAGCATATTGTAACATTTGAGCCGCAAAACTTTCTGGTTGTTCGACGATTACATCTGTGATTTTGCCGTTTTCATCTTTTTGAGCAACCAGTGTTGGGTTGATAAATCCTGAATATGGAGCCGATTTGAATTGACTGTTTCTTTCAAGGACTTCCTTGTGAATTGTCCTGGTCTACCTTCACCCCATAAGTTTCTACAAATGCCTTTCCAGACTCAAAATCTCCTTCTGACTTGATTCTTTGAATTTCCTTAAGCAGTTCGCCGAACAAATCTCTTAATTTATCGTAATCATTGATCTTAAAATAGGTTTTCCCATCTTTAGTTACTTTTTCGATAACTTGATCAGCACTTCCTTTTTCCATGGCCCATGCTGCCACCAATTGTCTGTTTCTCATATGAGCCTCTTCAATGTCATCTCCCAGGTTCAACCTGATCAATTGTGTCATTAGCCCATTACGGATATATCCGTCATAAGCGGCTTTTCCAATTGCTTCGGCGTTTGGAGAAATCCCGATCTCTACCAATTTTTCATCAGGTAAATAATATAGACCAACTAAATCGGCTCGAGCCTCTTCTAAAGTAGATGCGTAATTTTTCATCGTTTCTTTTGGAGTACCAACTCCTGGATTTAATCTTCCACTGGCATGTCCTATAACTTCATGTAAAGCAGTGTGCAGCTTGTCGGCAAGTTGTCCATATTCTTCTTCATATTTGATTTCGTCCTCATCATAGGCAAATTCTTTTAATCGTCCTGTACTTCCGGCATTGGCATAGGCATGAATAATATTTCCCAAAGAAACTGATTTGGAACCATGCTGCTCTCTGATCCAATTGTTATTCGGCAGGTTGATTCCAATAGGGGTAGAAGGAGAGGCATCTCCTGCTTCGGCGGCTACGTTAACTGTTTTATACGAAACCCCCACAACATTTTCCTTTTTATGCGATGGATCTAGGGTAGAATTATCTTCGAACCACTGGGCATTATTAGCAAGCGCTGCCATTTTCTCAGACATTTCAAAATCTTTGATTTGTACGACTGATTCATAGGAACCTTTATAACCTTTAGGATCGTTATAGACTTCAATGAATCCGTTGATATAATCAATATCTCCTTCAGTGGCTTGAGCCCAAACGATATTGTATTCATCCCATTTTTTTAAATCACCTGTCTTATAATATGCAATAAGCAATTCAAGACCTTTCGCCTGTGCCTCATTTTCGGCTACTTCTTTGGCCATCCCCAGCCAATAAACGATTTGATCTATGGCAGCTCCATACATACCACCACTTTTCCAAACCTTTTCTGTTAAACTGCCATTTTCCTTGATCAGTTTGGTATTCAATCCTTTTTCGACAGGTTGATTTTCGTCTACTTTCATTGCTGAATAATAGGCATCTACGTCTTCAGCTGTGACATTTTGACCGTAAAAATTGATCGCAGAACCTTTGATCAGTCCCTTTTCAGGATTCAGGTTTACTTTTTTAGCATCTTCCTCATTAAAAATGATGTCCAGTGCTTCTCCTTCAAAATTCGTTTGCGTCGCTTCGATCAGGCTGGTAAGGTATTCTTTTGAAAATTCAGGAATAAATTTGTCATTGGCATAATGATGGTGAATTCCATTGGCAAACCATATACGTTTCAGGTAGGTTTCAAAATTTTTCCACTCAGCAGTATTTTTATCTCCTTCAAATTTGAGATAAATGTTTTCTAATGCCCTTCTGATCTTAAGGTTATGTCTGTAATTTTGGTCATACATGATGTCTCTTCCAGACAAACCTGCTTGTCCGAGAAAGTATACATATTTTTTTTGCTGTAAAGTAAGCTGTTCAAAACCAGGAATCTGATACCTTAGAATTTTGATGTCTCCAAACTGCTCGGAGAAGAATTCAAATGAATTTTTTTGTACTGTTGTGGTCTCTGATAAGCCTGTTTTATCTTGCTTTGGTTGACAGGAAAACAGGAAGGTCATGGCTAGAATAAAGCCTAATGTATATCTGAATTTCATAAAGTAAATATTAGTAATATTATCAGTTCAAATTTAGATAAAAACAGAGGTATTACCAAACGAAAAGAATTTATTAAGTATCTCATATTGAAATATTTAAGATTTAATTATTATATTTGATCCATAGTATTACCAAACTTCTTCCAAATGAAATTTTTAAAAAATATAATTCTCCTTTTGTTGGCTCTTTTTGTAATAGGAGCTATTTATTTGGCTACCCTTGACGGAAGCTACGATGTTGCCAAAACAAGGTTGATCGAAGCTGATCCAATTGTGGTGTTTAATGACCTAAATGATTATCGAAATTGGAAAGAATGGGGGCCATGGTATGAGCAGGATTCAACAATACGCGTACAGTATGCAGATCATACAGTGGGTGAAGGAGGAGCGTATACCTGGACTTCAGATGTTGAAGGGGGAGGAAGAATGAAAACTTTAAAAGTGCAAAAACCTGAAAGACTCGATCAGGAAATGGTATTTGAAACACCTTTCGGCGATATGGCTTCAGAAGTTTACTGGATTTTGAATAAAATAGAGACAGGTACAGAGTTAACCTGGGGAATCAAAGGAGAGTTGCCTTTTTTTTCAAGATTTATGGCATCTGGGATGACGGAGCAATTAGGACCTATGCAAGAACGAGGTCTTGAATTATTCGATAAAAATTTACAAAATAAACTAAAAGTATACTCAATTGACTCGGTTGGTATTGTCGATTTTAGCGGAGGATTTTATCTCTATGTTTCAACCTCCAGTAAAATAAGTCAAGTCAGTGCTAAATCAAAGGGTATGATGGACCAGGTTGAGAAATTCGTAGACGAGAATAAAATCAGAGTAACTGGAAGTCCTTTTTCTCTCTATCACAAATTTGATCAAGAAAATGGTACAGCTATGTTTTCAGTTGCCTTTCCCATCGCAGAAAGGATCGTTAGTCAGGATTCTGATATATTGACTGGTTATATGGAACGAGGCACTTATTTTAAAACAGCCTTAAGAGGTGCTTATACCAATTTACAGGAGGCCTGGGAAAAAGCAATGTTTGATGCTGAAAACCTTAAAGATTATACAGTAGTAGAAAGCGGAGAACCGTTTGAAATTTACGTGAATAACCCAGATAACACGCCAAACCCGGCCCAACTTGTAACTGAAATCTATGTTCCGGTCAGCCTTGAAATGATGTAATGATCTGATGATGGATTGATCACAATGAAAAGTGATATTTCACCCTGATTGATCTAATGATGGATTGTTTAATGATGCATTGATCTAATGATGTATAGAATAAATGAAGAAGCGAATTTTTCCCTGATGCACTGAGCAGATTGTTAAATTTGAGTTCGCGCATTCACTGATTCATACCTTTATACTTCCTTATACCGAAAGCACTCCTGAACATGGTCATTTACCATGCCGACCGCCTGCATATATGCATAAACTACTGTGGAACCCACAAATTTAAAACCCTTCTTTTTTCAGGGCTTTGGAAATTGTATCGGATAGAGGGGTCGTTGCAGGTACTTCTTTCAAGCTTTGCCTATGAGATCAATAGCTTTGTGATCGGTAAATTGCCAAAAGTAATTGGAAAAACTACCATGTTCCTTTTGCAGTTTTATAAAGGCCTGAGCATTGCCAATTGTGGCTCGTATTTTTAATTTATTTCGAATAATTCCAGCATCAAGTAGCAGCGCTTCGTATTTTGTCTTCATCATAAGAAGCGATTTTCTGATAGTCAAAATTATCAAATGCCATCCTGAAATTTTCTCTCTTTCTCAATATGGTAATCCAACTTAAACCTGCCTGAAAAGTTTCAAGGACAAGAAATTCGAACAATTTATCATCTGAAAATACAGGAACCCCCCACTCCTGGTCATGATAAGATACATATAAGGGATCTTCTCCGCACCAGGCACACCTTGATTTGATCATAATGACTATTTTTAGAACTTCTAAGATAATTTGTTTTACCAAAAAACACATAATCAGAAAGTAATTCTTGCTATTTTTGATTTGAATTTATAAGTGATGACCACAAGGAAGCTTTATTGGAACAATGCATTTTATTTGTAAATGATAAATTAGCCATCATTGAGACCATCATGACCGAGAATCACAAGGCCTTACAACAGGAATCCAAAAGTTCGGCCGGAGACAAGCATGAAACGGGCAGGGCGATGTTGCATCTTGAAATGGAAAAAGCATCTCAGCAATTGGAAGTGGCAAAACAAATGCAGGAAACTCTTGATCGAATACAATTAAATGTAGTGTCGGAAAAGATCAAATTAGGAAGCCTTATCGCCACGGATCAGGGCAATTATTTCCTGTCGATCAGCGCCGGGGAACTAACTGTTGATGGAAAATACTATTATGCCGTATCACCTTCTTCTCCTATTGGCGCAGTCCTCATTGGCAAAGAAAAAGGGTCAATCGTGACATGGGGTGCCAAAGCCATCAAAATCCTTTCAATAAGTTAACGTTTCTTCTATACCAAAAAAGAAGATTAGTTTTTGACTTGGCTGTTTAAATCAGTGATTCCCATATTATAGAGCGTAAAGCTAAAAATATCAGCATATTGATCAATGGTCTTTGAAACAGGTGTTCCTGCTCCGTGTCCGGCCTGGGTTTCTATCCTGATCAAGACCGGATTTTCACCCTCTTGTTTATCCTGAAGTTCCGCTGCGAATTTAAACGAATGCGCGGGGACAACCCTGTCATCGTGATCGCCGGTTGTTACTAAAGTTGCAGGATAAGAAGTTCCTTTTTTTACATTATGCACAGGTGAATAATTATACAGGTAGTCAAACATTTCTTCACTTTGTTCTGAAGTTCCATAGTCATAAGCCCAGCCAGCTCCGGCCGTAAAAGTATGGTATCTGAGCATATCCAAAACGCCAACAGCAGGAAGTGCTACCTGCATCAAATCGGGTCTTTGGGTCATGGTAGCTCCCACTAGTAACCCGCCATTTGAGCCACCTCTAATGGCCAGAAATTTACTTGAGGTATAATTCTCTTTGATCAAATATTCTGCCGCCGCAATGAAATCATCAAAAACATTTTGTTTTTTTAACTGAGTTCCGGCATCATGCCAAGCTTTTCCGTATTCACCTCCTCCTCTAAGATTTGCAACGGCATATACGCCACCCATTTCCAGCCATGAGGCATTTACGATGCTAAATGAAGGAGTTAGACTGATATTAAAGCCTCCATATCCGTAAAGTATGGTAGGATTATTACCATCCAACTTTGTTCCTTTTTTATAGGTAATGATCATCGGAACCTTCGTTCCATCTTTTGAAGTATAGAATACTTGTTTTGATTCATAATTGCTTGAGTCAAAACCAACCTTCGGTTTCTTGAACAATTTTGAGGTCCCATCCGAAGGGTCATAAACATAAATTGAAGAAGGAGTAATATAGTTGGTAAATGAATAGTATAAGGTTTTGTCTTTGATCTTTCCGCTAAAACCACTGCTGCTTCCCACACCAGGAAGAGCGATCTCTCTGATAAGCTTACCCTTTATATCGTATTGATATACCTTGGAAATAGCATCTATCATATATTCAGCAAAGAAGTAACCTGCACCGGTTGATACGCTTAAGACATTCTCTGTTTCAGCAATAAAATCTTTCCAATGCACTGTTTCTGATTTATTGAAGTTAAATCGGACCACTTTTTTGTTAGGTGCATTTAAATCTGTCGAGACAAATAATTCATCTCCTTTACTATGAATAACAGCATGGTCATTGTTGAAATTATCGACGATGCATTTCAATTCATTTTTCGAATTGGATAAATCTTTAATATAAAGTTCATTTCCTGAAGTGGAATTAGCACCGGTAACCACCAGGTATTTTTCATCCTCAGTAACATAACCGAAAACATACCTTCTTTTAGTATCCATGCCGAAATACACTTCATCCATTTTTTGTGGCGTCCCAAGTTTATGATAATAAAGCTTGTGCTGATCTGTTTTTGCGGATAATTCGCTACCATCAGGTTTGTCGTAACTGGAATAAAAGAATCCTTCATTCTTGTACCACGATAATCCACTGAATTTTACGTCACTGATCGTATCTTCCAAGACTTCCTTACTCAGCGCATCAATAACAATGACTTTTCTCCAATCAGACCCTCCTTCCGAAATTGCGTAGGCTACTTTGCTACCGTCCTTGGTAAATGAAACTGTACTCAGAGAGGTAGTCCCATCCTTTGAAAAAGTATTGGGATCAAGGAAATACTTCAGCTTCCTCATTCTCTTTTTGCCTGTATAAAACATATTGATTTTGTAAGCCGTCATTTTTATAAAAATAATCATAATCTCCATGTCTTGTCGGTGAACTATATTTTTCATAGTTCCACAATTTGGTCATTCTGTCTTTAATCTGATCACGGTAAGGAATATGATCAAGGTATCCTTGTGTAACTTTATTTTGAGATTTCACCCAGTCTTCTGTTTTGGAAGATCTGTCGTCCTCCAGCCATCTATAAGGGTCTGCTACTTCATTGCCAAAATAATTGTCAATAGTGGTACCTTTGGTTGTTTCAGGATAAGTCAAAGCTTGAGTTGATTTTTGAGCATATACATTGCCCACGAAACAAGCGAGCAAAAAAGCTGATGTGAGATGAATCTTTACTTTCATATAATTGTAAATAATGGGCTAATATTTCTCTAGTTCATGGCGTTTACCGTACCGATTTTGCCAGGTAATAATTGTTTAAGTGTTGCCTCAATACCGTTTTTTAAGGTTATGGTTGAAGATGGGCAGCCATTGCAAGCACCTTGAAGCAGTACATTCACTTCTTTTGTTTCGGCAACATAAGAAAGAAACTGAATATTACCACCATCTCCAGCTACGGCCGGTTTTATATATTCCTCTAAAACGCCAATAATCTCTTTTGAAATGTCATCATCGGTTACTGTGAACTTATGATTATCCTGATGAGATTTCTTTGCTGCCGGGGCATAGCCTTCGGCCACAATTCTTCTTTCACTTTGTAAATATTCCTTTAAAAAATCTCTTAAAGTATTGTTTACTTCGAACCATTCCAGATCATTCGATTTTTGTATAGAAACATAATTATCAGATATAAATACTTCTTTGACAAAGGGAAATTGGAAAAGCTCATAAGCAAGTGGAACTTCATGCGCTTCAGACTGATCGCTAAGTTCAATATTCTGATTGCTTAACAGTTTATTCGTCACAAATTTTTGAACATTTGGATTTGGCGTACTTTCAGCATAAACTTCTACAATTTGCTCTTTTTGATCTTCGGAAAACACAGATTCATTTTGCTCGAGATAAGCCTCGAGAATTTCCTGTAACTCTTTTTCTACTTCCTTCCATTCAAGAATGTCAAATTTTTCAAGGGCAATAAAATTCGCAGTGATAAAAACCTTTTTGACAAAGGGTAAATGGAACAGTTGCTGCACCAAAGCAGAGTTCTTTGCATCGTCAATTGAATTGTATTCAAAACTACTTTCAGTGAGCATTTTGCCGGCCACAAATTTAATGATTGCCGGATTTGAGGTATATTCTATTTGTATTTTTGACATAAGTATATTAATTGGAACGCAAATTTACGAAAGTATTTTTTCTTACTTTTGAGACTTGTGTTAAATCCTTCAAAAAAAAACGATGATCATACGAGAACTCAATGGCAAGGTGCCCATTTATGGAAAGGACTGCTTTTTTGCCGAAAATTCAGTGGTGGTAGGTGATGTGAGCATGGGAGACCAATGCAGTGTTTGGTACAATGCAGTGATAAGAGGAGATGTACATTTTATAAAGATTGGGAACAAAGTAAATATACAGGATGGGGCTATAATTCATGCCACCTATAAAAAATCACCAACTCATATTGGAAATAATGTTTCAATCGGTCATAATGCCATGGTTCATGGTTGCACTATATATGACAATGTACTCATTGGCATGGGAGCCATTGTTATGGATGATTGTGTTATAGAAAGCAACAGCATCATAGCAGCTGGTGCTGTGGTTACCAAGGGGACTTTAGTTCCTTCAGGGACTGTGTTTGCCGGGATGCCTGCGAAAAAGATAAAGGATATCAATGAGGAACTTATTTCAGGAGAGATTGACAGGATAGCCAATAATTATATAAAATACGCAAGTTGGTATAAATAAGACCATATAGTAGTGATGCACATTATTGTCCTGTGAAAGAGTTTCATATCGTTCATAAAAGAGCAAAAAAAAACATCCTAGAAGCAAGGATGTTTTTTTTATATAAACAATAGTTTTTATTGAATACCTAATTTGGTTTTAACAGAAGGCATTAAATCTTCACCTTCGAAAACGATCAATCCTTTTCCAGGAGATGAGTCTAAAACGTATTTAACTCCTTTTTCAGTAGCTACATCACTAACTGCTTTTTGAGCTTTTTCAACGATAGGCTTCAAAAGGTCAAATCTTTTCTTTTGGATTTCCTGATCAGCAGTTTGGGCGTATTTTTGAATTTTTTGTTTTAAGCCTTCAACTTCTACTCTTCTTTCTTCATTTTTCGCATCTGTTTGAGTCGGTGCTTCAGCATCATATTTTTGCAATTTAGCTTGTAAAGCAGTTGCTTGCGCATTGTACTCGTCTGCATAGGTTTGTTGAACCTTTTTCAATTCTGTCTCCATTGCTTTTGTTTCTGGCATAGCCATCAACAGTTGTTCACTATCAATATGCGCAACACTTTGAGCCTGAACTGTATTAAAGGCCATCAAAAGTGCGAAGGCCACGAATAAATTTCTAAATAATTTCATTTTTCAAATAATTTGTTATTAATAATTTTTTTGTTTTTACTTCCTTTTTTAATTCTTGTTATCTATTGCTTCTTCTCTCTGTTTTTTTCTATCCTCAATTTCTTTTAATTTGGCTGCTCTTTTTTCTTCGGCCACTTGTTTTAATGAATCTCTCATTCTTGCTCTCGACTCCTGCTGGGCTTTGATCCGTTCTTTGAGCTCTTCTCTTTTTGCAATTCTTTCCTCAAGTTTCAGCTGCTCCGGGGTCTTTTCTTCTGGTAGCTTTTCGTTTACATATTCTCCGGTATCCTCAACTTGAGTTTCGTCAACATCCTCCAACACCTCTTCGCTGTCATTATCAAGCACAGTAGGAGTACTTATCACTCCTGCTTTCGCCAGCCTCTCGGTTTTAAGGTCCTGCACAGCCTGTCTTTTTCTGTTTTTCACTATTGCATTCAATACCAGTTCACTGATATCGTATTTACTGTTACTGTACAACAAGATAAGATCACTCGATTTATCCAGAACAAAGTCATAACGCTTTTTAGTTGCAATATCTTGAATCGCATTATACACTTGATCCTGAACAGGTTTAACAAATTGCTTTCTCATTTGAAATAAATCTCCTGTCGGCCCGAAATAAGCCTGCTGCAATCGACTCAATTCCTGTTGTTTGATGTCAATATCTTCTTCTCTTTCCCTGATCAATTCATTGGTAAGCAAAGATTTTTCATTGCTTAGATCTGTTTTCATTTGCTCGATCTCCTCTGAGAGTACATCAAGTTTTTGTTGCCAGGTTTTTATTTTAGTATCTAACTGAGACTGGGCAGCTGCATATTGAGGAACATTTTCCAAAATATAATTCATATCAATATAGGCTACTCTTTGTGGCTTTTGAGCATTAACAATAAAGTTAAAACATAAAAACACTATAATTAAAACCCTATTTACTTTCATTCTACTAGTTTTCAAGAAAATATCATGCCATTTCTTGATTTTTGGCAAATATAACAATTTAGCTTAAAACTGTTGTCCTATGATAAAATGTGTTTGCCACCCCGAAATTTGGTTCGATCCGGGGATGGTATCGAAACCATATCCGAAATCAACCCCAAGCAAACCAAAAGCCGGCATAAATACCCTAAGACCACCACCAGCAGACCTTTTTAAAGTAAAAGGTCTGTATTGATCAAATTCATTCCATGAATTACCTCCTTCTAAAAAGGTAAGGGCATAGATTGAAGCTGACGGCTTTAAGGTTATTGGATATCTTAACTCTATGGCAACCTTATTATAAATCGTTCCTCCTGTTTGCGACGACAAACTTGAATTGGGATAACCTCTTAAGGCTATCGTTGTTCTACCATCGAACCTTCCTTGTTGCATTCCATCACCACCTACATAAAATCTTTCAAATGGCGGGGCTCCAATATCATCATTATACGCACCGAGGAAACCTAGTTCAGCATTAGACATTAAAACCATCTTTCCTATAACCGGGCTGTACCACTTTCCAGTGAAAACAACTTTATAGAATTCAATCCATTTGTATTTTTCTTCATCTGGGAGATTTGTATAATCTTTATTATTCAATAAAGAATAGGGAGGTGTAAGTTTCAACAAGACATTAAATTGTGAACCTCCTGAAGGAAATACTGGGTTTGGACCTGCCGAACTTCTTCCAAAATTAACGGCAAAGTTGAAGTTATTCGAAATTCCGTCATCAAAATCAAAAGAGGATATATTGTAATTCTTAAGCTTAAAACGCTGGTAATTAAGTGAAGTTGATAAAGTAAAGAAATCATCCGGCCATTTCAAACGCTGGCTTAGGCCAACAGAGGCTCCAAGAATATCGAGTAGTTGATCCTTGTCAACATCATTCGTGAATGGATTGAAACCAAATTGACTCGAGTTATAAACAGAAAAGTTAAAACCTTTAGGTTTTTTACCTCCCATCCAAGGCTCAGAAAAGGATATGCTATAAGTTCTGTAAAATCTACTGACCTGCAGTCTAAGTGCAATGTTCTGACCATCACCTCGAGGAACTGGTTTGTATTCTTTAAAATTAAAAATGTTTTTAACCGAAAAGTTGTTAAAGGATAATCCAAGAGTTCCTACAAAAGTTCCTCCACCATAACCACCTTGTAGTTCGATCTGGCTAGAACCTTTCTCAGAAACCGAGTATTCAATATCCGCTGTTTTGTCAGCGAAATTTGGTTGTACATCAGGTACTATATTTTCAGGATCTATAAACCCAAGTTGTCCCAGTTCACGGATAGACCGCACAATATCGCTCTTACTAAACAAATCTCCAGGTTTGGTCCTGATCTCTCTGTATAAAACATGGTCATTTGTTACGTCATTTCCTTTTACAGTTACTTTTCTTATACTCGCTGGTTCATCTTCCATAATCCTGATTTCCAGGGCGATGGTGTTATTGTCAGCACTAGTCTCTACTGCGTTTATTCTCGAAAACAGATATCCGTTATCCAGGTAAGTGTTTGTGATATCCTGAGATTCTGGAGTTCCGTCACCGTAAACTCTTTCATTTAAAGCTTTTCCATTATAAGTAACCCCAGGCTCAATTCTTAAAATACTTTGCAATTGTTGGTCGGTAAAAACAGTGTTACCCAGAAATGCGATGGAGCCAAATTTATAGCGCTCACCTTGTGTTAAAAAGATATCAAGATTGATGGTATTATCCTCATTCCATGAGATAGAATCTTTCACGACCAAAGCATCCCTGAATCCTTTTTCTTGAAAAAGTTCCACTACCTTATCGAGATCCTCTTCATATAAATCCTCTACAAATTTCGATGGTGAAAAAATTTGCTTTACCCCTTTTTCCCTGGTCTTCTTCATCACCTTTTTAAGCTTCTTATCACTCAAAGCAGTATTCCCATGGAACCTGACATTCTTTATTTTAATTCTGTTTCCTTTGTCAATAGCAATGAGAGCATCTTGGGTATTTGGAAAGCTGGTATCTTTTTTTGTATTGATCGTTACTTTCGTTTTTAAATATCCCTTTTCTCTGTATTTATCTTTAATGAAGTTTTCAGTCGTTGTAATTAGGTTTTCTGTTAGCATAGAACCCTCCTGAAACTCTATCTCTTTTTGAAGGTCTTCTATTTTGGATTTTTTAAGTCCGGTAATGGTCACTTTCCCAACTTTATCCAGTTCACGAACAGCGATCTCCAGGTATATGGCATCACCGTCTATTTTGGTGACATAAACATCAACATTCGAAAATAATTTAGAACTCCATAATCTCTTGATGGAGGATGATAATTTATCCCCAGGAATTTTTAATCGCTGGCCGGAATTCAAGCCAGAAAATATCAGAATTGACTGTTCTGAAATAGTTTCATTTCCCACCACAGAAACGCCCCCTAAAAGATATTTTTTATTCTTTTCCAGATTGATGGGCCCTGAAGTAACTTTTTTAATGGTATCTGATGATTCGTTAACAGGCCCCAAAGAATCCAACGCGTTCGCAGTATATGTTGTCTTCAACGAATCTGCTTTCTGTTGGATGCCAGGTACCGTGTCAAGTGGCTTGTTAACCGGTATTGTATCTTGGGTAGTTATATTGTTTTGGGGAGTACTTTGCCCATTCACAGTAACACCAGATAAGATAAAAAATAGCAGCAGCACTGCGTATCTTAAGCTATTTATTACTGTTTTCAATTTGTTCACTTGTTTTTCCAAATCGTCTTTCTCTTCTTTGATAATTCAGTATTGCTTCGTAAAAGTCCTTCTTCCTAAAATCGGGCCACAAAATATCAGTAAAATACAATTCGGCATAGGCAATTTGCCATAATAAAAAATTGCTGATACGCATTTCCCCGCTAGTTCGAATCAAAAAATCAACGACGGGCAAAGTAAATGTATATAAATGACTATTTATAATTTTTTCATCAATTTCTTCTATTTCCAGTTCATTATTAACAATTTTTTTAGAAATGGATTTTGCCGCTCTGATTAATTCCTCTTTAGCCCCGTAGTTAAGGGCTAAGGTCAAGATCATACCGTCATTTTTTTCAGTTATTTTCATGACATCCCGTAACTGATTCCTTGCAATTGATGGCAGTTTTTTCAAATTGCCAATTGCCTGTAGTTTTATATTATTCTTCTGAAAAGTATCGATCTCTTTTTTTAATGAGTTCACCAAAATACTCATCAGTGTATCGACTTCAATTTTTGGACGTTTCCAATTTTCAGTTGAGAAAGCATATAGGGTTAAAGCCTCGATTCCGAGTTCCACAGCGGCTTCAACTGTTTGTCTTACCGATTCCACACCTTTTTGATGGCCTAAAACTCTTTTGAAACCCTGATTTTTCGCCCATCTTCCATTACCATCCATGATAACTGCAACATGTTTGGGAATAAAATCTTTATCTATTTGCGAAACCACATCCATAATTTGAATTTAAAAACTTCCGGTATAACAGCCTTCTCTTCCAAATGCAAAGACCAGGGTTATTCCAGAGAAAACGTACCAATCATTGTTGTTAGGGTTGATTTGTACATTGGCACTATCTAGATCAAATGGATAACTGTCTATGTCATCCTTAAAGGTATATCTAAAACCAACTTCAAAACCAATGCCAACAGCCGGGGCAAGCTTTGTTTTATATCCTGCTCCAAAAGGCATGGTAAAATTAAAGGTACGACCATCGTCTAAAGTTCCGTAATTCACTGCTCCGGCTTCTACAAACATATAGGGCGTATTGGTGTGACCTGTTTTATCTAAATTATATTTAAAGAAATGATATTCTATGCCTACTGCCAATTCGTGAATGTCATTGCTGAAACTTAGATCTCTGTATTTTCTAAAAGAATTGCTCGATTCAGAATCATTTCCCGAAATTTGTGAATAGATATAGGTGGCCCTTATTGAAAAATGAGGATGCATATTCCATTTATAGATTCCTCCAATGGCAAAGCTATTGGGATAAATAAAATTCGTACGTCCGATATCTCCGATGTAATTACTACCTCCGGCAAAAACTCCGGCCTCATTTATTTGAGAAAAAATACTACCGGAAAAGCAGAAAAACAGGATTACAATTACAATTTTTTTCATCATAAAAAATAGTTTGCAAATATAAAAAAATACATTTGCATTCAGTTGAAATGAATGCTCTTTTTTGATTAACAGTTTTTTAAGCGTAAAATTGTACTATATCCTATGATTTAATTGCGTTTATCCTCACCCCAAAGGAGTTTTTGACGCAGGGTTTTTATAAAGGTTTGATCGTCTAGCTGAAGTGTCTTTATATAAAAGTTACACTTCTTGATAAATACCTTTGATTTGTTGTTCAAAGTATACATACGGGAATCTAGTGTGAGGAGCACTTCATCTGCCCGACTATCAATTTGTAATTCTATTTCTGTTTGATCTGGAATGACCAGTGGCCGCACTGCCAAACTATGAGGAGCTATTGGTGTGAGAACAATATTTTTAGATGAAGGGGAAATGATCGGCCCGCCACAACTCAGAGAATATCCTGTAGATCCTGTAGGTGTTGAAATGATCAAACCATCACTCCAATAACTTGTCAGGAACTCTTTATCTAACATCGTATCCACTTTGATCATAGAGGCGGTATTTTTTCTGGTGATCGTTATTTCGTTCAAGGCGAAATTCAAATTTCCAAATTTATTGTTCCCCCCTTCAGCACTTACTTGCAGTAGAGACCTTCTTTGAACAATAAATTGACCTTTCACGATCTGTTCAAATGCTGAGCGAATACTTTCCTTTTGTATATTGGCTAAGAAGCCCAACCTTCCCGTATTGATTCCAATGACAGGAATTTCAAGATCTCTGATAAAGGTAATCGATCTCAAAAAGGTTCCATCCCCTCCAACCGAGAAGAAATAATCAAGATCTTTATTAAGATCCTTATATTCTGAAAAGGTTTCTACATTTTTACCTTCTGCCAACTGGTGGAAGCTTTTGGAAAAGTTTTCTTCAAAAACTATAGATACTTCATACTGCTCGCAAAGTTCAACAAGTTCTTTTACATACCTGATCGTATTCTCATTATTTGATTGTCCAAAGATTCCTATTTTCATAGATTGTACAGGGCTTAGATATTGAGGTATTTTTGCAAATAATTAGAACGGTCATTTAACTCTTCAAGATATTTGTCTTTTTCGAACTCATTCAAAATTTCATAATTGTATCTCCTGAATGAATGCAAGGTGTTATTGATGTCATGAAGGCTTAATTTTAATGTGATTTGAGCTATTTCATTATCAATTTTGGACACGAAAGCACCAAATAATGTGGCATTATTGGATTCTACGATCTGAGAAATTTCACTGAAAGAATACTCGTTAATATTTTTGGCAACAACCAGAATGACGCCTTCTTCATGCAGAAAAGGAGTGCACTTGAAAATGTTCAGAAAATCATCCAGTTCATAATACCCAATGTATTTTTTTTTAGCATTTAAAACGGGCATCAAGTTGGTATTATGGGTAGCGAAATTTTGTAAAACCTCGAACCAATTCATACTATCTGTTGCGTAAAAAGGTTCAATGAGGTGTTTTAAATCATTTAAATGAAGCTTTTCAGTGATGATCATTTCTACTTCTTCGCGTGAAATGGCTCCATAAAAAAGCTTTGAGTCAACAACCGGTAAATGCGAAAAGGGATATTGCTCAAAAGATTTGATCATTTGAACGATATCATCCTTAAGCTTAAAAGGTTTAATATCTTTTAATATGTATGTGATGGTTTGCATTAAATAAGATGGTTCCTAAGGATAAAATTGTAATTTTGCCCACTGTTTCAATCGAACTTTAGTGTAAAGATATAATATCTTTTGCATTAAAATTATAAATAAAAGACCAATGACTAAATTAAGCGTCAATATCAATAAAATAGCGACATTGAGGAATGCCCGGGGAGGCAATGTTCCGGATCTTTTAAAGGTAGCTGTAGATATACAGAATTTTGGTGCTCAAGGTATTACGATACATCCAAGGCCTGATGAAAGACATATCAGATATCAGGATGCATTAGATCTTAAGTCTGTCGTTTCTACGGAGTTCAATATCGAAGGGAACCCTATTCCAGAATTTGTGGATCTTGTTTTAAGGATTAAACCCGAACAAGTAACCTTGGTGCCTGATGCAGTTGATGCCATTACTTCAAATGCGGGTTGGGATACCAATAAACATGGTGTTTTTTTAAAAGAAGTTGTTGATGAATTTAAAAGAAACGGTATCAGAACTTCCATTTTTATGGATCCTGTGGTGGCTATGATGGAATCAGCAGCAGCTACCGGAACGGACAGAATAGAGTTGTATACAGAATCTTTTGCCGTGGAATTTGAAAAGGGGAATAAGTCGGGTGTTTTAGCTTATACAGAGACCGCTAAAAAGGCTAGTGAATACGGCCTTGGTATCAATGCAGGTCACGACCTGAATCTCCATAATCTTCAGTATTTTGTTCAAGAAGTACCAGGGGTGCTCGAGGTTTCCATAGGACATGCATTGATAGCAGAAGCTTTATATTTTGGACTTCAAAATGTGGTAGGCATGTATCTTCAAAAACTTAAATAATGAAATTATTACATTCATCGATATCTGGAAAAGGTTCTCCATTGATCATTTTACATGGTTTTCTTGGAATGGGTGATAACTGGAAATCTTTGGCAAATAAGTTTTCCGATCATTACCAGGTACACGTGATAGATCAAAGAAATCATGGAAGGAGTTTTCATGACGATGATTTTTCATATGAAGTCCTGGTAGAGGACCTTCTGAATTACCTGGATCATCATAAACTAAAAAGTGTTCAAATCCTTGGCCATTCAATGGGAGGTAAAACTGCGATGCTTTTTGCGGTTGAATATCCTGAAAGAGTAGATAAGCTCATGGTGGCTGACATTGCGCCTAGATTTTACCCTCCTCACCATCAGATGATTCTAGATGCGCTTGGGGAAGTTGATTTTAAAATGATTCGCTCTCGCTCAGAGATAGATGAAATTCTTCAAAAGTATATTCCTGAAATAGGGATAAGACAATTTCTTTTAAAGAATGTGTATAGGAAAGAGAAGAATCAGTTCGGTTTCAGATTTAACTTTGAAGTACTTGAAGAACACTATGATGAAATAGGTGTTGCCTTGCCGCCAAGAACGATATTTGAGGGTCCGGTGTTGTTTTTAAAAGGGGCTTTGTCAGGCTATATTGATGAACAGGATAAAGACTTGATTTCGGCTCATTTTCCGAATAGTAAAATAGTTACAATAGCGAATTCGGGTCATTGGCTCCATGCGGAAAATCCAATTGATTTTTACAATAGTGTTGTAAGGTTCCTTGAAAATGATTAATTTGCCTTGGCGTCCATAAACCCTTGATATGAATTATATTTTAAAAATTTTACTCACTGCAGTTGCTGTTCTGGTTATTGGCTATCTGTTGCCAGGTGTCAATGTTGATGATTACGGAACTGCTATTTGGGTAGCATTTATTGTTGGTATTTTATTTTCAATTTTAAAGCCTCTTCTGGTTATACTAACGCTTCCTGTGACTATTCTAACGCTTGGTTTGTTTTTATTTGTAATTAATGCGGCATTGATTCTTCTGGCGAATCACTGGATCGACGGTTTCAGTGTTTCCGGATTCTGGACAGCGCTCTTATTCAGTATTCTGTTGTCATTTTTTGAATCTGTTCTGCACAAGCTGATAGAAAAATAGAATTTTACTTATCGCTCCCCTGTTCTCTATGTTAATTTTAACATAAGATTGTCAGTTTTATACTTCCAAATTCGATTATCATTGCGATATATTGCACTAAAATCATTATTTTTGCCACCTCAATTTTTAAAAAAGAGATAAATTTATTTATAATGAAAATTACTAAAGAAGACATTGACGCGCTGAATTCAGTTGTTAAAATTGATATCACAGCGAATGATTATCAGGAAAAAGTTGATACGCAGCTTCATGATTACAGAAAGAAGGCAAATATCCCTGGATTTAGAAAAGGGCATGTTCCAATGAGTCTTGTGAAGAAACAATACGGAAAATCTGTAATGATTGATGAAGTAAACAAGCTTCTTCAGGAGTCATTGAATAAATTTTTGGTTGAAGAGAAATTGGATGTTTTAGGAAATCCATTACCTAAGATGAAGGAGAATTTCTCATGGGACGAAGATCAGTTTACCTTTGAATTTGAATTAGGCCTGGCACCTGATTTTGAGGTCAACCTTAAACCAAAAAAAGCGATCACTGCCTATAAGATTATTGCTGATGATAAAATGATCAACACTCAGATTGACAATATTAGAGAGCAATACGGGAAGTTGATCACTCAGTCAGTTGTGGAAGAAAATTCTAATGTAACCGGAACTTTTGTAAACGAGGAAAAAGAGATCGAAAAGAAATCTACTTTTAAGCTTGAAAAGATAAAGGGCAAAACTAATCTGAAAAAGTTCATTGGTGCTAAAGTAGGTGATACGCTTGAATTAAAATCAAAAGGATTATTCACTGATGACCATATGTTGATGAATGTTCTAGGTCTTTCACATGATGATGCTCATGATTTTGAAGCCGATTTGGCCTTTTCAATTGAAGAAATTACGCATACGGAATTAGCAGAATTGAATCAGGAACTTTTTGATAAAATATTTGGTGCCGGTTTGGTTAAAAGTGAGGATGAATTCAAAAGTAGGTTGAAGGAGGATGCTGAAAAACAATTTGGATCTCAGTCTGACCAGCAATTGCTCAATGCCGTTACGGAAAGCTTGATCGACAATACTAAATTTGATCTTCCTGCTGAATTCCTGAAGAAATGGCTTGCAGTATCTGGTGAAAAACCAATGACTGTGGAACAAGCTGGTGAAGAATATGAAAGATCAGAAAAAGGCTTGAGATATCAATTGATCGAAGGGAAGTTAATGACTGATCACAAATTGCAGATTACTTATGATGATCTTAAGGATTACACAAAAGGATTTGTAAGGGCTCAAATGGCTCAGTTTGGTGACAACAAGATTGAAGATAAGGAGCTAGATGACATCGTTAACCGTGTTTTGTCAAATCAGGAGGAAGTAAAAAGACTTTCGGATCAGTTAAAGAATGAAAAACTTTTGAAATTCTTTAAAGAAAATATCAAATTGAAGACCAAAGAGGTGACTTACGAAGATTTTATTAAGGAGGTTTACAAATAAATCCTGAAAACAATAATGACTCCATAATGACACTTCATTATGGAGTTTTTTTATGCGCTGAAACAGGACCTTGAGAATACAGTTTTTTAAAGGGATTGCTGAAGATGATTTGAAGCTAATTACATCCCAATTAATTACTATATTTACAGACGTAACGATTAAAAAATATATCTATGAATTTCGGAAATGAATTTAAAAAATTCGCTGTAAAAGATCAGGGAATCAACAGTATGTATGTTGATCAGTTGGTCAGTAGTGTAACTCCATATATTATTGAAGAAAGACAATTGAATGTTGCCCAGATGGATGTTTTCTCCCGTTTGATGATGGATAGGATCATTTTTTTAGGAACAGGAATCAATGATCAGGTGGCCAATATCATTCAGGCACAATTATTGTTCTTGGAAAGTGTAGATTCTACCAAAGACATTTCAATTTATATCAATTCTCCAGGTGGAGGGGTATATGCCGGGTTAGGAATTTATGACACTATGCAGTTTATCAAGCCTGATGTGGCAACGATTTGCACAGGGATGGCGGCTTCTATGGGAGCAGTGCTCATGTGTGCAGGGGAGAAAGGAAAAAGATCGGCATTGCCACATTCAAGAATTATGATTCACCAACCATTAGGAGGGGCACAAGGACAGGCATCTGATATTGAAATTACTGCACGTGAGATCATGAAATTGAAAGATGAACTTTATGCTATTATTGCTAAGCACTCAGGACAAAAGGTGAAGAAAGTACATGATGATTCAGACAGGGATTACTGGATGAAGGCTGATGAGGCAAAGACTTATGGTATGATTGATGAAGTACTGACCAGAAACAAGTAAAATTATTCAGGGGGTTTGCTCCGTTTAAATGTAAAGATTATGGCGAAGAAAGAGGAACTAGAATGTTCGTTTTGTAAGAGGAAGAAGGAAGAAACCAATTTGCTGATTGCAGGTGTAGACTCACATATATGCGACAAATGTATCGAGCAGGCACATGGCATTGTCATGGAAGAATCCATTAGTGAGAAAAAAAATACCAGCTCAGAGTTTTTGGTAAAGAAGCCAAAAGAGATTAAAGATTTTTTAGATCAATATATTATTGGGCAAAACCAGGCCAAGAAAGTCATGTCGGTAGCGGTGTATAACCACTATAAACGGTTACTTCAAAAACCCAATTCAAAGGATGACGATATAGAGATCGAGAAAAGTAATATTGTTTTGGTTGGAGAAACCGGAACAGGAAAGACGCTTATTGCAAGAACGATTGCAAAAATGCTTGATGTACCTTTTGCCATTGTGGACGCTACAGTATTGACCGAAGCTGGATATGTTGGTGAAGATGTAGAAACGATTTTGACAAGATTGCTTCAAGCTGCTGATTATAAGGTTGATAAAGCTGAAAAAGGGATCGTATTTATCGATGAGATTGATAAAATTGCCAGAAAAAGTGATAATCCATCTATTACCAGAGATGTTTCTGGAGAAGGAGTACAACAGGCTTTGTTGAAGCTTTTAGAGGGTACAATTGTGAATGTTCCACCTAAAGGAGGTAGAAAGCATCCTGACCAGAAATTTGTGGAAGTTGACACCAAAAATATTCTTTTTATTGCAGGTGGTGCTTTTAGCGGAATAGATAAGGTGATCAGTAAAAGATTGAACATGCAGGCCGTAGGGTACTCTGCTTCGATGTCAGATGATAAAATTGATGATGAAAATTTATTACAATATATCATTCCTTCCGATTTGAAGACGTTTGGATTGATCCCTGAAATCATAGGTAGATTGCCGGCACTTACTTTTATGAGACCCCTCGATAAGAAAACCTTAAGGTCTATCCTGACGGTTCCCAAAAACGCCATTATCAAGCAGTACACCAGGCTATTTGAAATGGACGGAATTACTTTTGAAATTGATGAAAAAGCCCTTGACTTTATTGTCGATAAGGCTGTAGAATACAAACTAGGGGCTAGAGGTCTTCGCTCTTTATGTGAGGAGATTCTGACAGATGCCATGTTTGAGATGCCAGGAGCAGAAGAGACAAGCTTAAAAGTGACCTTAAAATATGCGAAGGATAAGCTAACGAAAACTACTATCAAGAAATTGAAGGCAGTTTCATAAGCTTAAATTACAATAGCTACATTAAAAAAACTGTCATCTTATGGCAGTTTTTTTATCTTTATACTCTAATTTTCAGCTAAAAGAATGATCGCAAGAGAAACCATTGACAAAGTATTCGAAACTGCCCGGGTAGAGGAGGTCATTGGTGATTTTGTAAACTTAAAGAAAGCCGGTGCAAATTACAAAGGCTTAAGCCCTTTTACTGATGAAAAAACACCTTCGTTTATGGTGTCTCCTGTAAAACAGATCTGGAAGGATTTTAGTACAGGAAAAGGAGGGAATTCCATCACTTTTTTAATGGAGCACGAGCATTATTCTTATCCGGAAGCGATCAGGTATTTGGCCAAAAAGTATCAGATTGAGATAGAGGAGACGGTTCAAAATGATGAAGAAAAGAAACGTGCTGATGAAAAGGAAAGTTTGTTTCTGGTTTCTGAATATGCAAAAAATTACTTTGCAGATATCCTGTTGCACTCTGAAAAGGGTAAGGCCATAGGATTGACCTATTTTAAGGAAAGGGGTTTTACAGATGAGACGATCAAGAAATTTGAACTTGGCTATTCTTTAGATGAATGGTCGGCTTTTACAGATACCGCTGAAAGTAAGAAATACGAGATCGAATTCCTTGAAAAATCAGGACTCAGCATCGTCAAGGACAATCGCAAATTTGACCGATTCAAGGGCAGGGTCATGTTTCCTATTCACAGCATGAGTGGGAGGATACTTGGATTTGGAGGAAGAACTTTATCATCAGACAAAAGGGCGGCAAAATACCTGAATTCTCCTGAAAGTATTATTTACCATAAAAGTAAGATCCTTTATGGAATTTATCAGGCAAAGCAAAGTATCGCAAAAGAAGACAATTGCTATTTGGTGGAGGGCTATACAGATGTTATTTCTATGTGGCAATCAGGCATTGAGAATGTCGTTGCCTCGTCAGGAACTGCGCTGAGCTCAGATCAGATCAGGTTGATCAACAGATTGACCAACAATATAACGGTTTTGTTTGATGGTGACGCGGCCGGTATTAGGGCCTCATTGAGGGGTATTGACCTGATTCTGGAACAGGGACTTAACGTCAAAGTTGTGGCCTTTCCCGAAGGAGATGATCCGGATAGTTTTGCCAAGGCCAGAACAACTGAAGAAATATCCGATTATCTGAAAACACATTCCCAGGATTTTATCCAGTTCAAAACCTCTCTTTTACTTGAGGAAACCAAGAACGATCCCATTAAAAGAGCAGAATTGATCAGGGATATTGTTGCCAGTATTTCGAAAATCCCCAATAATATTCAAAAAGAGATCTATGTGCAGGAATGTGCAAGAATTATGAATATTTCTGAGTCGGTCTTATTTAATGAATTATCTCAAATCTTAAAGAGAGAAAATCGCGACAGCCATTCCTCCTCTGCGCCCAGAACACCATTTACAGGTGTAAAGAAGGAAACGAAGAAGGTAGAAAAGATCGATCAATTGTTTGAAATGGAGAAAAAAATCATAGAGATTTTGCTGCTTTATGGAAATGAGCAAGTGGATTTTGTTGATTTTACTTCAGAAATAGACGATGACGGAAAAAAAAGAATTGTCAAAACCAACTATAACAATGAGGTATGTAAAGAAATCTATATGCACCTTCAAGAAGATGAGATCGAATTCACGAATCCAATTTTTTTGAAGATCTACTATGAGATTATTCACCTTTTGAACCAGGACCAGGGAATTAGTGCTGAGCTTTTTACAAATCATGAAGACCAGGACATTTCAGCTACCGTTACTGATATTCTGATGGATGAAGAAAGGTATATTTTAAGCAAATGGGAGAAGCATGATATTTATGTTAAAAACAAGGAAAGTTATTTACCTAAACTGGTTATGGATGTGCTTTATAACCTGAGAAGACTGCTTATTGCTGAAAAAATACACGCCTTAAAATCAGAGCTTCAGGCTACCCAGGAGGTACAGGATGCCATACAGGATAATCGTGATGCCTTGGAGTCTATAAGAGATTATACAGCACTTAAACAATTGCTTTTTGAAAAGCTTAACCGTGTGATCTAAGCGTCGCTTTTTAAGGCTTCTGAAATTTTGCAAACAGGAATTTCCACCATTTTATGGAGGTTAGCCTGATGTAATTTGTTGTAAATACTCAATACTTCTCTTTCCCTCTCAGTAAGCTCCACCTCATCGGCTTGTTTTTCGATATAATGCATCGCCCATTCCAATTCGTCATAACTGGCACCAATTTGATCCTCATCTGTGCGATCATCACCCCAAAGCCCATCTGTTGGTGCAGCCTCGATGATTTCCTGGTTAACACCTAAATATTCAGCAAGTGCATAGACTTCACTTTTCATTAGATCAGCAATTGGACTTAGATCAACTCCACCATCACCGTATTTGGTATAGAAACCAACACCGAAATCTTCCACTTTATTTCCAGTACCAGCAACAAGAAGACTTTTTAAAGCAGCAAAGTAATATAGAGAAGTCATTCTTAGCCGGGCCCTTGTATTGGCTAAAGACATAAACCTATCTTCTTCATTGTCCACTTCAGGTAAGGCAGCCACAAGACTATCGAAGACCGGAGTCAGATTTACCTGAGTCATACTAACATTAGTATAACTTTTCTGCAGCCATGCCACATGATTCAAAGCTCTGTTCACTTGCGACGGAGCCTGATGAATAGGCATTTCCAGGCAAATAACTTCCAATCCTGTTCTGGCGCATAAGGTTGAAGTTACTGCAGAATCAATTCCTCCGGAGACTCCTATAACAAAACCCTTTAACCCCGCTTTGGTGGCATAATCTTTTAACCAATTCACAATATGATTTGTAACTTTTTCTGTGTTCATTATTGCTAAGTATTTATTAGTTTTGCGACGCACAAAAATATTAATTTTTATTGGCAAATATTTTAAATGAATGTTATTAAATATACTATAGTTGTTTTTTTGCTGTTAAGCCTATTGGCCTGCGGGAAAAAAAATAACGAGCAGATTGATATATCCAATATAGAGGTGATGACAGAGTTGGTCAGGTTTGATCAAAAGTTTTATACTTCGACACCCGAGGATCTTGGGAGACTCAAATCGGAATTTCCTTATCTGTTTCCAGAACCCAATCCGGATTCTATTTGGACTGATAAAATGAAAGATGAGGATGAGTTGTTTCTCTATTCATCTGTGCAAAAGGCCTATGGAGATTTTTTATCTCAAAAAGAAGGTCTGACGAATTTGTTTAAGCATGTCAAATATTATTATCCAAAATTTAAGCCACCTAAGGTCATCACTATTTTAAGCAATGTTGATTATAACAATAAGGTCGTCTATGCAGATAGTCTGTTGTTTATTTCTCTTGATGTTTATCTGGGAAAGGACCATGAAGCGTATCAGGATTATCCAAATTACATCAAACAGAATTTTACCAAAGAACATCTGCTAGTAGATGTGGCAGAACAGCTTTCTTTGCCTATCCTAAGGCCTTCAGCAACGAATTCATTTATTTCAAGAATTGTTCAGGAAGGGAAAAAATTATATTTGACCGCAGCTTTTCTTCCGGATGCGGCAAAGGCAGAAGTAATAGGTTATAATGAAGGGCAGTTTCAATGGGCACAAATAAGCGAAACTGATATTTGGAAATATTTTATTCAAAATGAAATGTTGTATTCAAACGATCCCAATCTTAGTGAACGGTTTATACATGACGCGCCATTTTCGAAATTCTATTTAGAGGTTGATAAAGATTCACCCGGTAGAATAGGTACTTGGTTCGGTTGGCAAATTGTGAACTCGTTTATGAAAAACAATAAGGTAAGTTTACAGGAAATGATTGTAACAGATAATGAAGAGATCTTTAAAAAATCAAAATACAAACCAAAAAAGAATTAAAGAAGCAGTGATTTTGACGCAAAGAGGATCGTCATGATTCATTTTTTTAAAATTAAAGAAAAGCAATATTATGGCAATAAAGCACAGTTCAGAAATTAGTATCAAAGTAGGATTGGATGAGAATAGGGTTCCAGAAAGATTAAACTGGTCTGCTGATGACGGTCGATCGATGATATGGAAGCTAAGGCATTATTACTTTCAGTTTGGGATTCTTCTCAAAAAGATACCTATAAAATAAATCTTTGGACAAAGGAAATGCCTGTGAATGAAATGATCCAGTTTTTTCACCAGACCTTAACATCTATGGCTGATACTTTTGAAACTGCCACAGGAGATGAGAAAATGAGTGCGACCATGCGTGATTTTTGCGATTATTATGCCGAAAAAATGGGCATCAAAAAGCAATAGTCTCATTTAAAATAAGCATTTCTTGTATTGAATGAAGCTTTAGCTAGGGTCAAATTCAAGAATTTGCTTGAGTATAATTTGGTAATCATTTTCATTATTGACAAAGTCAAGTTCAGACACATCAATGATCAGGGTATTTAATTCTTCCTTTGATTTGATAAATGACAAGTAACCTTTGTGAATTTTTTCCAGATAGTCAGCTTGTATATTTTGTTCATAATCTCTGCCTCTCTTTTTAATGTTTTCGATCAGTCTTTCTGTATTTTGATAGAGGAAAACATAAACATCCGGTTTGCAATTTCCTTGTACATAATATCAAACATTTTTCTGTAGAGACGATATTCTTCTTTTGGAAGTGTTATTTGCGCGAAAATGAGTGATTTAAAAATATAATAGTCCGATACTATAAAATTTTTAAAAAGATCGAATTGGGCAATATCATCAGTAAGTTGGTGGTATCTGTCTGCCAGGAAACTCATTTCAAGAGGAAAGGCATAACGATCTTCATCTGCATAGAATTTGGGAAGAAATGGGTTGTCTGCAAATCTTTCCAGAACAAGTTTGGCATTATAATCATCTCCAATTTTTCTTGCAAGACTGGTTTTTCCGGAGCCAATATTACCTTCTATAGCAATATAGTTGAACTTTTCAACCAATGAAATGGGTCGGATCAGTTTGGCATCTGTCTTTTCAATGACTCCCAAGTCTTTACAATTTTGTAGACAAGTCAGAATTGTTTTTTCGCGCTATCGGGTGAATAATCGTTTGGAGCAATTTCACTCAAAGGCACTAAGTACAAACCTCCTATTGAGCATTTCCGGATGTGGTACTTTCAGATCGTTATAAAACATGATTTCATCATCAAACAGTAAAATATCAATATCAATAATCCGGTTGTTATACCCCTGCTGAGAATTTCTTAATCGACCTAATTGTCCCTCTATTTCCAACACGGCTTTGATCATTTTTTCAGGAATAAGACTCGTTGATACCTCAAGGCAGATATTGTAAAAATCCTCACCCTCAAAACCCCATGATTTCGTTTTATATACTGAAGAAATTTTCCGTACATGGCCCAATGATCTATTTATTTCATCAATGGCAAACTGCAGATTTTCAATCTTATTACCCAAGTTGGTTCCTAAAGATAAATATGTTGTACGAACAATTTTCAAAACCAGTTATTTTTTGATTTAAATCGGATGAAAATTAACAATAACATCCTATATTGAGCCAAATCTCCTCGTTGTTTAAGGCCATTACAAAGAAAACAAAACCAAGGCTTAAATAAGATATGTTTGAACTTTAGTTTTTAACATTTGTAACATTTGACTTACCATAGACGACAAATAGTAAAATTGATTGTATGACTTTTTTAAGAGAATTATTAGCGGCTATTTTAGGTGTTTTTATTTCATTTATGATCATGTTCTTCGTGTTTGTAGCAATTGGCTCTGCACTAAGTTCAAATTTTGTTGATGATGAAAAGGTACTTGTAAAGAAAAACTCTGTTCTGGTATTAAAATTGGAAGATGTTATAAAAGATTATGCACCCAAAAATGATGACCCTCTTGCGAACCTTTTGGGTCTTGGAGGAGAATAAAATGGGGCTTGATAATATTATTGAATGCCATTGATAATGCAAAATATGATGATCATATTTTAGGTATCAGTATAGAATCGTTAATCATTCAAGGAGGAGTTGGACAGATTCAGGAAATTAGAGATAAATTATTTGAATTTAAGGAATCTGGTAAATTTATTACTGCTTATGCCGATGTTTTTGAACAGAAGAATTTGTATTTGAGTACCGTTGCGGATTCTGTTTATGTGAATCCGGTCGGAATGATTGATTTTAGAGGATTGTCTGGTGAGGTTTTGTTTTTTAAGGACTTTCAGGAAAAATACGGTTTAAAAATGGAAGTGATTCGTCATGGAAAATATAAAAGTGCTGTGGAGCCGTTTTTGGCGAATGAAATGAGTGAAGCGAATAGAGAGCAGACGGAGGCTTTTTTAAATTCGATCTGGTCAGAAATGGTTGAAGATATTAAAGAAAGCAGAAATATAGAAAGCAGTGAGATCAACCATATTGCAGATGAATTAATGGCAAGAACTCCTGATCTGGCGATTGAGAACAAAATGATCACCGGAAAATTATACAAGGACGAATATGTCAAAGTATTGAAAAAGTTAGGAGGCCTGGAAGAAGAAAGTAAATTATATTCAGTCAGTCTTAAAAATTATATCAACTCCGGAAAAGGAAGAATTATCAATAGTGCTTCTGATAAAATTGCAGTGATCTACGCCCAAGGTGATATTATGTATGGTAAAGGTGATGAAAATTATATCGGCCCTGAATTGATTATTGAATCTTTGAAAAAGGCCAGAAAAGCAACAGATATTAAAGCGATTGTGTTACGCGTAAATTCTCCGGGTGGGAGCGCTCTGGCGTCAGATATTATTTGGAGGGAAATAGAAATCACAAAACAAGATAAACCTGTTGTGGTTTCCATGGGAAATTTGGCTGCTTCTGGGGGTTATTATATTTCTTGTAATGCAGATAAGATTGTAGCTGATCCAACTACCATTACAGGGAGTATCGGTGTATTTGGTATGGTGCCAAATATTAGTGAATTTGCAGATCGAATTGGTATAAATGCTGAACAGGTGGGAACCAATAAGCGTTCGCTGGATTACAGTTTGTTTGAACCCATGACAGATGATTTTTATGCAGTAACCAAAGAAGGTATAGAATCGGTGTATTCAACTTTTGTGACCAAAGTCGCCGAAGGAAGAAATATGACCTTTGAGGAAGTTGATAAGATTGCTCAAGGAAGGGTATGGACAGGAAAACAGGCGCTTGAAAATGGTCTTGGTAGATGAATTAGGAGGCTTGGAAGATGCCATCAAATTAGCTGCTTCTATGGTGGAAATTGATGAGTATAGAATTAGAAGTTATCCTGATTATAAAAGAGAATTCAAAGATATGTTTTCTGGTCCTTTTGGAAGTGTAAAACAGCAAGTTCTGCTTCATGAAATTGGGAAAGATAACCTTAAAATTTACAAGCAACTACAACAGTTTGGTGATTGGAAGGGAATACAAACCAGATTACCGTTTCTTATTAGAGATCAAATGATCTTTAATGGATCATACGTTTCATTTCGCTTCTGTATTTGGAAGCACTTTTACCTGTAAATTCTTTGAATAATCTGTTAAAATGAGAGAAGTTGTTAAAGCCACACTCAAAACAGATGTCTGTAATACTTGTCTGATTCTCCTGTAATAATTTTGTCGCATGTACAACTCTGTATTCATTCACCAATTTCGTAAATGTTTTACCAGTAGCTTTTTTAAAATATCGACAAAATGCAGGCGTAGTCATACTTACTTTGTCTGAGATCTCATCTAGACTGATATGCCTTTTGAAATTATTGTTTACATGTTTAAAGATAATATCAATTTTTTCACTGTCTTGAGGTTCAGTTTCGAAAGCGAATCCATCTACATTTAATAAAGAGTAATCAGTAGCAAGTGAAAGGTCATTAAGTATCTCAAGTAATTTAATGACTCTGGCCATGCCCTGGCATTCTAATAGCCCTTCAATTTTTGGACCAACCAGTTTTTTTGTTTCAGGTTTAAAGATGATCCCCTTTTTGGATCTTTCAAAAAGAGCATTTATATTTCCCATTTCGGGGATATTGTAAAAAATATTGCCAAGAAAATCCAATTTGAACTGAACGATGGTTTCTGTTCCGTTAGTTGTCAGTCTGTCAACAAATCCGTGATGAGGAAGATTTGCTCCAATAAGAATAAGCATACTGTTGTTAAAATAGGAGAGATGATTTCCTATGTGCCTTTTTCCTTGCCCTTGATTCACGTATACCAGTTCTACCTCAGGATGAAAATGCCAGTACGCAATATTATTAATAACCTCCTTACTGTGTTGTTTTACAGAAATACTGCTGCCAAAGCTTGGGCTTATTTTTTCAAAACTAGGTTTCTTATTGATCATATTTGTTGCGGCTTTATAATGCAAAAATAATCTATTTTGTTTTTGTATTCTGTACCAATTTACCATTATTATATGCCAAATTAACCAATATCAATGTTAAGTTAGTGTAAACTGTTAATTAAGTATATAAATTAGCCAATTATGTTGTTTTCATAAACTAAAAGTGAGCCTACATTTGCCCTGTCTAATTTTAATAAATATATAAAATGAAAAATTTAACAAGAAAAAGTTTAGTAGCAGTTGGATTGATGATGTCATTATCAACTTTAGCCAATGACAGTGAAATGACCATTAAAGAAAAAGAGAAAAACTGTGATCAACATGCGCTTCGAAAATGTTGCGCAAGGATCCAGTCTAACCATTAAGGATGAGAATGGATTGGTGTTTATAATGAATCCATTGAGCAAAGTGGTGACTATAAAAAAGGCTTTGATTTGACAAGTTTGCCAAATGGAGATTATATTTTCGAATTGAATTCTGAATTAAAAATTGTAGTTGTTCCGTTTATTGTAGATTCAAGTGCAGTAGTTTTTGATAAAGCATCAGAAGAATCTATTTATAAGCCTGTAGTGAGAACTAAAGATAACATGGTATATGTATCAAGAACAGGAATCGAGCAAACTCCGTTATCCTACAAAATCTACTTTGCTGACAACTATGACTTGGTGCATACGGCGAAATTTGAAGAATTAGAGGAAGGGAAAAAGGCATATGATTTTTCTGCTGCGAAAAAAGGAAATTATGTTTTTGTATTTGAATCTAAAGGAAGAAAATTTACGAAGAACGTAAAGATTTAAAAATATTATTAATTAGTTATTGTCCAGTGATTTGTAAAATGAGCTTCTTCCCATAGGAGCTCATTTTTTTTGTTTCAAATTTTTAATAGGGTCCTTGACAAACATCCTAGTAAATTTTACCAATAAATGAAATTATGTAAAGGTCACTAGGTTGGTTTAATTTCAAAGTTTGTAATAAACAAATTAAACTCAGTATAAGCATCTGTTATCATTTAACAGAAATATATGCTAAATTAACCCACTATTATCTTAAGGTACAGTAAGCTGATAAATAAGTATATAAATAAGTCAAATCTGTTGTTTTCTAACGCTTAAATCCCTTCTACATTTGTCATGTCTAATTTTAATAAATATATGTCATGAAAAAATTAACAAAGAAAAGTGTACTGGTTCTAGGACTGTTTATGTCAATGTTCACTTATGCAAATCGCGAAGTTGAAACAATTAAAGAAAAGGAGCCGACGGTTACGAGTATGAGTTTTAAAAAAGTAAAACTTGGCTCGAAGTTATCCATAAAGGATAGAGATGGAATTGTGCTTTACAATGAATCAATTGTAAAGACAGGAGATTATTCTAAAGGATTTGATCTTACAACCCTGCCAAATGGGGATTATTATTTTGAACTCGATTCAGAGCTGGAAATTGTGATCATACCGTTTAATGTAGTGTCTAATCAGGTAGAGTTTAAGAAGGAAGAAAAATCGACTATTTTCAAGCCTTTGGTCAGGATCAAAGATAATATAGTTTTTGTTTCGCGAGTTTCTTATGAGAAAAGCCCAATTGAATTCAAAATATATTATGCTGATAACTATGATTTGGTATTGTCTGAAAAAGACCGAGAATCAGTCCCATCTGAAGAAAATCTATGATTTTTCTAAAGCAAAAAAAGGAAGCTATCTTTTCGTTTTCAAATCCAATGGAAGAAAGTTTACCAAAACTGTTAAAATTTAATACCCATTATTAATTCATTATTGTGAGATGATTATCTAAGTGAGCCCTTCCCATAGGGGCTCACTTTTTTTTGTAAGTGACAAAGCTATAGTCATAATCATGAGTTTCATCCGCTTTAAAATCCTCTCTGTTTATTTCTTCCCATTTTTTAAAATCTATCGGTGGAAAAAAAGTATCGGCATCTTCAAAGGAATGATGAACCAGGGTAAGATCCAGAATATCAGCATGATCTAGGGCCTGCCTATAGATTTCTCCACCTCCAAGAATATATGGGTTGGTATCGTCTTTTGCTGCAAGGATTGCTTTTTCAAGGGAGTTCACGATTATACAGCCTTCAACATGATAGTCTTTATTACGAGAAATAATAATAGTCGTACGGTTGGGCAGAGGTTTCCCAAGTGATTCAAATGTTTTTCGTCCCATGATTACGTGGTGGCCAAGTGTCACTTTCTTAAATCGCTTCAAATCGGCTGGCAAGCGCCAAATCAAGTCATTATTTTTACCAAGGGCGTTGTTTTTCGCCACAGCTGCAATTATCGTAAGCATAGGATTAATTATTTACAAATTGTCTTCCAGATCATTAAAAGCACCTGATTTTTCAAGTTTTACTTCCAATTTGTCTAATTTCTCTTTGTGTTTTTCAATCAATTTTTCTGTTTGAAGTCTTTCCCAATCCTTGCCGAAGAATCTGTTCATCACAAAAACATTGACAAAATGCAAGATCAATAAAACCAGCCATGCAAAGATGGCCCAAACATACCAGTCTGTTTCGGGATGGAATTTAATGACCTTGTTGAGTAAAATAAAAAAAGTAGATCCCACCAGAAACAAGACAAAATGAAAATACAAGCGCTTCTTTTGCTTAGTGCGCTTTCTTGCCTTTTCATAGTATTCGTGATCCAAAGTAGCTTTCAAATTAAAGGATTGTTTACATGTCTTTTACCCATTCTTTTATATAATCGGTAAAATCTTCTTTATCATTAAATTCCTCATTTTTGTTATTTCTCAAGGATGGAATTTTATTTAAGGAATCGTTGTATAAACTACCCGATGTATTTAAAAATGCCTGCATTCTTTGTAAAAGATTGACATCTTCAATTTGGGTAATATGTTTGATCAAATTTAATTTTAACTCTAAAGCGTTCATAGGATATTTTTTTTGGGGGATTAAACCGATACACTTCCTCTAATATGAGGATGTGGCTCATAATCTACTAAGTTAAAGTCTTTAAATGAAAATTCAAAGATATTTTTGATTTCTGGATTGATGATCATTTTTGGTAACGGTCTTGGATCACGACTCAATTGAAGTTCAATTTGCTCCATATGATTACTATAGATATGGGCATCACCAAACGTATGAATGAAATCGCCATATTCCAATCCTGTAACTTGTGCCAACATCATGGTAAATAAGGCGTACGAAGCAATATTAAAGGGCACGCCCAGAAAAATATCAGCGCTTCTCTGATACAATTGGCACGACAGCTTTCCTTCGCTTACATAAAATTGAAAGAAGGCATGACATGGAGGAAGCGCTGCTTTATTGTTCGCCACATTTTCGGAAAAACTAAGACTTGTATCGGGTAAAACACTTGGATTCCATGCGGAAACGATCATTCTTCTGCTGTCAGGATTGTGTTTAATCGTTTCGACGACTTCTTTGATCTGGTCAATCCCGTCTCCATTCCAGTTTCTCCATTGATAACCATAAACGGGACCAAGATCACCGTTTTCATTCGCCCAGGCATCCCAAATCTTTACTCCGTTCTCCTTTAGATAAGCAATATTGGTATCACCTTTTAAAAACCAAAGCAATTCATGAATAATTGATTTTAAATGCAATTTTTTTGTTGTTACCATCGGAAAACCTTCATTGAGGTCAAACCTCATCTGATAGCCAAAAACGCTTTTGGTTCCTGTACCTGTCCTGTCTTCTTTGGTTATTCCATGATCGATCACGTGTTGGATCAAATCTAAATATTGCTTCATTGTATGATTTCTGTTATAAATATTTATATAAAAAAATGATTCATAAAATCAAATTTTTCTATTAAATGTGTCCCGCTCAAAGATAAAATATTCTGATTGAATTTTACTTAATCTGTTGTTAATATTCTTGAAACAGTTTGGAATTGAAGTGACAAATTAACCGATGATCATTCCTGCTATAGTAGCAGATAACAGAGAAGCCAGAGAACCTCCAATGAGGGCTTTCATGCCGAATTCAGATAAGGTTTTTCTTTGACCTGGTGCCAATGAGCCAATTCCACCAATTTGAATACCTATGGAGGCAAAATTTGCAAAACCACAAAGCATATAGGTTGCCATGATAATGGATTTGCTGTTATTCAAGTGGATCACATTGGCTACATTTTTTAATTCTGCCAGTTGAATATAACCTACAAATTCACTCGCTGCAAGTTTAATCCCCAATAGCTGTCCCATCATCATGATATCATTTTTTGCTACTCCAATAAGCCACATTAATGGTGCGAAAACAGTTCCTAAAATTGATTCCAGGGTAAATTTTGGATAAGGTGTATGAGCAGCCATCCAATCATTAAGTGTTGTGATATCGCCTATCCATCCTAATATTCCATTAATCATTGCAATAAAGGCAACAAAAACAAGGAGCATCGCACCAACATTAACAGCCAGTTTTAATCCTTCCGTTGTTCCATTTGATATGGCATCCAAAATATTCGTGCCAATTTTTTGCGCAGATACTTGAACATCTGAGCTGATTTCTTCGGTTTGTGGATAGAGAATTTTAGAGATGACTATGGCGCCGGGTGCAGCCATCACTGAAGCCGCCAACAAGTGTTTCGCAAATTTTAAGCGCATTACCGGATCATCACCTCCCAAAAACCCTATATATGCAGCGAGTACAGCACCTGCAACAGTTGCCATTCCTCCAATCATCACCAAAAGCATTTCGGAACGATTCATTTTTTCCAGATAGGCTTTGATCAACAAAGGTGCTTCAGTTTGACCCAAAAATATATTCCCGGCTACACTTAGACTTTCGGCTCCCGAGATCTTTAAGGTTTTAGAAAGCAGCCAGGCCATAGCCTTGACTACTTTTTGAATAATTCCCAGATAATAGAGTAAGGAAGTTAGCGCAGAGAAAAATATAATCGTTGGCAGAACCTGAAAAGCGAAAATATATCCAAAAGTATTCATATCGACCACAAGGCCCTCAAATAGGAATTTACTACCGGCTCTTGTGAAATCAAGCACACTTACAAAAATCTTTCCAACTGCTTCAAAACCGACCTGTATAAATCGAACTCTCAAGACACCAATGGCAATAAGCAGTTGAAAAGTCAGCCCTATACCTACAGTTTTCCATTGAATAGCTTTTTTATTTGAGCTGAATAAATAAGCGAGAAAGATCAATACGATCATGCCAAGCAGGCCTCGCCAGATAGATTCAAAAGACACTCCTTCACTAGGAGCAATTTGCTCGCTTATTTGTTGGGCTTTTAAAGGGATTGTTAGAAAAAGTAGAAAACTCAACGGGAGTAGTTTTTTTAGCATAGGTCCTTACTTTACTTTTTCTCTCTTTTTGAGATTTCATCTCTGATTTTGGCAGCTAGTTCATAGTCTTCATTGTTGACTGCCAGATCTAATTGCTTGTAAAGTTCATCCAGAGATTCCTCTTTAAAGGTAGAGGTTTCTTCTACCACATTGGCAACCAGATCTTCCATTTTAAACTTTGATTCAGCCAGTTTTGATTCATCCTTTATTTTCAAAATAATACCAGCTTTGTCCAGAATATTTTCGAAAGTGAAGATAGGTGCTTTAAATCTTGTTGCCAGAGCTATGGCATCCGAAGTGCGCGCATCGATGATCTCTTCGATCTTATCGCATTCACAGATAAGGCTTGAATAGAAAACCCCGTCAACCAGTTTATGAATAATGACTTGTTTAACAATAATATTAAAACGATCTGCAAAGCTTTTGAACAGGTCATGTGTAAGTGGTCTTGGAGGTTTGATCTCCTTTTCAAGAGCTATCGCTATGGATTGCGCCTCAAATGCCCCTATAATTATAGGTAAAGTTCTTTCTCCGTCTTCTTCACTTAATACCAAGGCATAAGCACCACTCTGGGTTTGACTATAGGATATTCCTTTTATATTTAAACGTACTAGACTCACAGGTTTGACATAATTATTATAAATACCAAATTTGCAACAAATTTAAGTATAAGCTAATTCAATTTACAAATAAAAATGAAAAAGACCATCAAAATTAAAGACTAATGATCGTCATAAATTTTGGCAGCCTTTTTGAAGGGGTCAATTTACTAAAAATAAAATGGTATTAGAGGGTGCTTTTAAATTCTTTTAATTTAGTAATAAGTTGCGGTACTACCTCAAAAGCATCACCTACTATACCATAATCTGCAGCTTTGAAAAATGGGGCTTCAGCATCGTTATTGATCACTACCTTGACTTTTGAAGAATTCACACCTGCTAAATGCTGAATGGCACCTGAAATGCCAATCGCTATATATAAATTTGATGTCACTGGTTTTCCGGTTTGGCCGACATGTTCGCTATGAGGCCTCCATCCAAGATCAGATACAGGTTTGGAACAGGCTGTCGCGGCTCCAAGTACTTCAGCCAACTCTTCAATCATTCCCCAGTTTTCCGGTCCTTTTAGTCCACGGCCACCAGATACTACTGTATCAGCGTCCGCGATGGTTACTATACCTGTTGATTTGTCAACAGACACAGAGCTGATTTTAAAATCATCATCCTTTAAAGAGGGTGCAAAATTCTCTACTACAGAATCGACATGATTTTCAGTGAGACCTACGGAATTTTTTGCGAGCCCCAACAATTTATTTTGCGTATGGATCTCTGTAAAGCTAAACCCTTTCGAAGAAAATGCTTTTCGCTTTACCGTTAAAGGTTGCATAGAACTTGGGTAATCCACTACATTTGAAGCATAGCCTGCTGCTAACTTCACCGCTAGAATTGGTGCCAAATACAGACCATTATTGGTTGAATCAATCACGACTATATCTGCTGATTCTTTATTGGCGGCCTGATGGATACAATCAGCATAGGCCTTAGCGTTAAAGGAATCTAACTTGGCATCCTGAATTGTTAAAATTTTATCTGCCCCATAAGTTGAAAGAGCGCTGACCTCTTTGGCATTGATGGTTACAACCACAAGGGATGTTTCAGCCTGTTCTGCGACTTGTTTCCCAAATGAAACAATTTCAAAAGCAGTTTTTTTAAATATTCCATCCGAATTATCTGCGAATACTAATACTGACATAGATTTAGATTTTATTTAAAAGGCATCTTATGATAGCAGCCCTCTTCGTTTTATATTTTTTAGATCACTTTGGCTTCGTCATGAAGCAATTTAATAAGCTCATCAATATTGTTGGCATCAACCATTTTACAAGCACCCTTTGCTACAGGCTTCTCATATTTTGCAGTCGAGGTACTTTCGCTAACATCTATTGGAGCAACTACTTTAAGCGGTTTTTTTCGGGCCATCATAATTCCGCGCATATTTGGAATTCTAAGATCTTTTTCTTCTACCATACCTTTTTGGCCTGCGGCAATCATAGGTAAATCACAAGTCAGAACCTCTTTACCGCCGTCGATCTCACGAATTGCGGTTGCCTTATTGTTCTCTACTTCCAAACCAATACAGGCATTGACAAAATTGAAACCCAATAGCTCGGCCATCATGCCTGGAACCATTCCTCCGTTATAATCAATAGATTCCTTTCCGGTTAAAATCAAGTCAAAGCCTTCTGCTTTGATCACTTCAGATAGTTGTTTTGCTACCAGAAAACCATCAGTAGGTTCGGTATCAATTCTAATCGCATCATCAGCACCAATAGCAAGTGCTTTTCTAAGGGTAGGTTCTACATTTGAGCCTCCAACAGTAGCCACTGTAACTGAAGCGCCCTGTTTCTCTTTGAACCACATGGCTCTGGTTAAGGCAAATTCATCGTATGGATTGATGACAAATTGAACGCCATTACTGTCAAATTTTGTATTGTCCTCCGAAAAATTAATTTTTGACGTTGTATCCGGAACATGACTTATACAAACTAATATTTTCATTTTTACTGAGTTAAAATGATTATTTGATTTTCTTCGCAACGAAGTTAAAAAATATTTTCAATATATTATGCATGCATAGTAATATTTTATAAAGTCTGTCGGTCTAAAGTCGAAGCCTAGCAAAGATGCATATTTTTTTCTCTAAAAATTGTATTCTGCACTCTAACTATATTCATCAAAATTAGTTATTTTTGCAGTCCTTTATTACTAAAATATGAAAGTATTACAATTTAGAGAAGCTATTGCTGAAGCAATGAGTGAAGAAATGCGCAGAGACGAATCTGTTTACCTGATGGGTGAGGAAGTAGCAGAATACAATGGGGCCTATAAGGCGTCAAAGGGAATGCTTGATGAGTTTGGGGAAAAGCGTGTTATAGATACGCCGATTGCTGAACTTGGATTTTCCGGGATTGCCGTAGGTTCTGCCATGGGTGGTGCCAGACCAATAGTTGAATTTATGACGTTTAACTTTTCTCTTGTTGGGATTGACCAGATCATTAATAATGCGGCTAAAATGAGGCAAATGTCTGGTGGACAGTTTAATATACCTATTGTATTTAGAGGGCCAACAGGTTCAGCTGGTCAATTAGGTGCAACGCATTCTCAGTCATTTGAAAATTGGTATGCGAATACTCCAGGATTGAAGGTGATCGTTCCTTCTAATCCTTATGACGCAAAAGGATTGTTAAAAGCTGCTATTAGAGATGATGACCCTGTAATTTTTATGGAGTCTGAACAAATGTATGGAGACAAAGGTGAGGTACCTGAAGGGGAATATATTCTTCCTATTGGAGTTGCTGATATAAAAAGAGAAGGGACTGATGTAACTGTGGTGAGTTTTGGAAAGATTATCAAGGAGGCTTACAAAGCAGCAGAAGAATTGGAAAAAGAAGGAATTTCCTTGGAAATTATTGATTTACGTACGATTCGACCAATGGATCATGAAGCCATTTTGAATTCTGTTAAAAAAACGAACAGATTGGTAATTCTTGAAGAAGCATGGCCATTTGCCAGTGTATCTTCAGAGATCACTTATCAAGTTCAGGAAAATGCTTTTGATTTTCTTGATGCGCCAATCCAAAGAATAACAACAGCTGATACACCTGCACCTTTTTCTCCTGTATTGCTGGAGGAGTGGATGCCCAATAAGCAGGATGTGATCAATGCGGTTAAAAAAGTGATGTACCGATCATAAATAGGATGTACCCTATTAACTGAGCCATTTGACTTTTTCAAATGGCTTTTTTTATGATTAAAAGTAAGATTTATAACGGTAAAAGTAAGAAGTCAATGAATTATTTTTACGTATATTTGACGACTTAGAATACCTTTAAATAAAGGAATAAATTCATTTCTTGATTTAATGAGATAAGTTATGGAGAATCAGAGTATCGGCAAAAGTATTATGTTGGATGACAAAATAGAAGATGGGTTTTACCTGTTAAAATTTCACAATGAGGAGGAGCAGGAAGTAGAAGTGAGCAGGAATGTGGATAAGTCATTTTTACAATTACATTTTTGCATTAAAAACTCGGCGAAATTAATATTTAATGGAGGTCATTATGTATTGGATTTACCTGAAAACAAATCTTTCTTACTCTATAATCCTGAGCAGGACCTTCCGATACATTTGAATATGAGTCCTGGAGCTAAGGTGATTAGTTTACTCATAAGGATTGAGAAATTTCACACCTTCTTTACACAGGAGGCAGGATTGATACATTTTTTGAGTGGTGAGAATAAGAGTAAAAAATGCTATCGTGATAAAGAGCTTAATCCGAATGAGATGATGGTGCTCAATCAGATATTTCATTATGGCCTACATTCATCTCTTGAAAAACTATATTCCAAGGGTAAGGTATATGAATTGATTAGCTTGTATTTTCATAAATCGGACAATGAAGGTATTCAGAATTGTCCTTTCCTTGAGGACGAGGCCAACGTTGAAAAGATACAAAAGGCAAAACAGATTTTGATTGAAAGTATGACAGAGCCACCAACCTTGACCGAATTGGCGCATCAGATTAACCTTCCATTGCAACATTTGAAAGATGGTTTTAAACATATTTATGGCGAAACGGTTTTTGCTTACCTGTTGAATTATAAAATGGAATATGCAAGAAAACTATTGACCACCAGAAAGTATAATATTTCTGAAGTGAGTTTTGAAGTTGGGTATAGTACCCCCAGCCATTTTATCGCCGCATTTAAAAAGAAATTTGGAGCAACACCAAAGCGCTATATGAGCAGTTTATAGAGATCTGACCTGTCGCTTAAATTAATTCATTATTAAAAAGCTATATTCATAGAAAATAATATTTTTGCTTATCCAATTTCCTTTCTTTTGGAAAGGATTTTTTTTGGGATTTGACCATGTTAAAAAAAATTGTTTGTATTTTATTCATGGTTTCCATTGGGCTGTCCGCCCAGATCAAAGTCAATGGCTTCGTCGTTGATGAATTTGATGAACCCGTACCCTTTGCCAATATTATCTTTAAGGGCTCCACAGAAGGAACGATTTCTGATGAGAATGGGAAATTCTATCTTGAATCGGAAAATTCTTACAGTGAACTTGAAGTTTCCTTTGTTGGTTTTGAGACCAAATTGATTCCATTGAGCAAAGTATAATACTGATCTTCGCATTGTACTCCAAGAAGGAAGAGATCGAACTCAAGGAGGTTACAATTTATTCAGGAAGAATAAAGAGAAAGAACAATCCTGCCATAGATATTCTGAAAAAAATATGGGCCCAAAAAAGAAAAAATGGGTTGAATATGTATGACAGGTATGAATTTGACCGATATGAAAAAATTGAATTTGATCTGAATAATATTGATGAAAAATTAATGGACAGAAAGATCTTTGACGGAATGGAGATGGTTTTTGACCAGATTGATACCTCAAACATTACCGGAAAAGTTTATTTGCCCATATTTATCAATGAATCGGTCTATAAAACTTATGGTAAAAATATTTATCCAAGAAAGAAAAATAGTATTATGGAGGCGAATAAAAATTCAGGATACTCCAATAACCAGGCACTTATTTCTTTTTTAAAACAGTTATATGTAGATTTTGATCTTTATGATAACTACCTGTTGTTCTTTGATAAGAAATTTTCAAGTCCGCTGTCAAAGCTGGGTCCTGACGTCTATAATTATGTCTTGACGGATAGTAGTTTTATTGGTAATAAATGGTGCTATAATATCCTTTTTTATCCCAGAAGAAAGAATGAATTGACTTTTAAGGGTGATTTCTGGGTAAGTGACACCACTTATGCTATTAAGGAAATTCAAATGTATGCTACTAAGAATGCCAATGTGAACTGGGTCAAGGATATTTATATTGAGCAGGAATACGAGGTGCTTAACGATTCAGTATTCCTTTTGAAGAGGGATTATATCATGACCGATTTTTCTCTGAATCAGAAAGACAAATCAAAAGGGGTATATGGGAAAAGAACCACCTTGTACGACAACCATGTTTTTAATGTGAAAAGACCTGAAGAGTACTATAAAGAACAGATCCAGGACAATGAGGCCATGTACAATCAATCTGACGAATTTTGGACCAAAAACAGACAGGAGGAGTTAAGTAAGAATGAGATAGGGATCTATCAAATGCTTGACACCTTGCAAAATGTCAAGCGTTTTCAACAAATTAATACGATTGGTGAGATTCTGGCGTCGGGTTATTGGAATTTTGCCAGAGGATGGGATTTTGGTCCGGTCTTTTCGACCATTGGCTATAATGATATAGAAGGTCTTAGGCTCAGAGCGGGGGGACGTACCTATTTTAGTCAAAACGATAAATGGCGGGTAAAAGGATATTTAGCCTATGGTTTTATGGATGCTAAGATGAAATATGGGATCGAAGGGAAATACTTGTTTAAGGGAAATGACAGATGGGTGGTTTCGTTGGGTACCCGAATGGACATCGAACAGCTAGGGGTGAGTTTGACCACTTCAAATGAGGTCCTGGAAAGAAGTTTTGCTACGACTTCAATCTTTACAAGCGGAGATAATTCAAAACTTTCCAATATAAACCTGACCAATGCAAGTGTGACTGTTGAGCCCATTAAAAACCTTGAGCTCAGTTTTGGAAGCACTTATAAGACCCTGGAGTCAGCGAATCCGGATCTTTTTAATGTTGATTATTTTGATGAGAATGGAGACATCCAGTCTAGCATTGAGCAGGTTGATCTCAGCTTTTCACTTCAATATACCCCCAACAGAAAATCCTATGGTTTTGGTGTGGAGCGATCTGTGAGCAATACCAATAGGTTTCCAACTTTCTTTTTAGGGTATACAAGAGGGTTAAAAGATGCATTTAACAGTGATTTCGACTATCATAAATTACAGTTCTATTATGAACAACCTATACAAATGGGCTTGTTTGGGAGGTTAACATCAACCTTCGAAATAGGGAAGATTTGGAACCCTGTACCCTTGCAGTTGTTGAATATCGTACCTGGTAACCAAACTTTTTTTAGTTCACAAAAACTATTTGACCTGCTCAACTATTATGAATTTATCACCGATGAGTATGTTTCACTGCATTTGGAGCACAACTTTAACGGAAAGATCTTTGCAAAAATCCCGTGGATCAGAGATCTTCAATGGAGAGAGATCATAGGAATCAGAGGGGTAGTTGGCGGAATTTCACAGGAGAATCGGGATATCAATGCTTCCGATATCATTTATGTAGCCCCGGAAAACATATACTGGGAATACCACTTTGGTATCGGCAATATCTTTAAATTGCTGCGGGTCGATTTTGAATACCGAGGAAGCTACAAAGATGTTCCTGGCGCCAACTAATTTTGCCGTAAAAGTTGGTTTAGGCTTTTTCTTTTAGAAGTCCAGATACCAGTTAAACAGGCTTGATCTCAATCCTATAGTAAACCAAGTGGTATTGTTCTGAGAGATCACATTCCCAGACTCGTCGGGTGAAAAATTTCTAAAAGTCACTCCACCAAATATTTGCAGGTTGGTTACCGGATTCAATAGATAGCCACCTTGAAGATCAGCGATAAAAATATTGGTTGAATTTCCCTGACCTACTTCATTTCCCGTGTCAGAGAGTCTATCGTTATATGAACGCCAAATGTCTCCTCCATAACTAACATCGGGTATCACCTTCAAAATCAAATCCTTTTTTACCTGCGATTAGCTTACCGCTGCCAAACCAACGGTCTTTCTTATAACGCGCAATACCGATTACTTCATAGAAATTGCCACCCCATAAATGAGTTATAGATTGGTTAAAATGACCAGAATTTAATTCAATTTCCCCATGAGAAAAAGTATAGGGTCTTACCCAGTTAAATTCTCCCTGCAGCATCAGACCATCAACCTTAAAGGCATTATAGTATTTTGCACCCAATTGGAAGGCAAATTTATTACCCCAATAACCGGTACCATCAAATACCCTGCTTGTGGTCATCTCGTCAATCAAAAACTGGGTGTAAATAGAAATATTGTTCTTCACTTTGATATTTCATATTCAATCCTACTTGAACGTTACCACTCAAATCTCCTCCGTTTGAGAATTCAACAGCTCTGTAAAATATGATAGGATTAAAGAATGAAACATCAAATCCATTATAATTATTTTGATTTGTGATTACAGCCTCAAACAATCCAATATTAAAATTTTTGGTTACGTTCCAGCTCAAATGATGCATGGCCACATATTTTCGAAAATTAGTACCACTGGCACTTGGATCTTCATTTGTAACTCTTCTAACATCATCCATCCACATCCACAAGTTGGTATATTTGATTTTCCAAAAGGTGTGTACTGATTTTTAAAAAAGGATAGGGAGAAGCTACATCAGATAAGAAAAAAGAGCGATAGCCATCACCAATAAAGTTTTTTCCATTTCCAAACTGGAAATTAAAAAATTCATTTGGGGTATAACTTAAATAAGCCTCAGCCACAGGGTAATCAAATCCACCTTCTTTAAAACTTTTTGCCTTTCCTCTGCCATGAACAATTGCGCTAGCACCTATCGGAGCACCTTGTCTTCGTGTATCTTTATTCACATATTCCGCAAACCTCCCTTGACTTTCATAAAAGGATGTGGAAAAGGCAAATTTTTTCCCTAAAGAACCTTGAATTTGAAGACCTCTGGTATTGTTATAGGTATAATCCACATCAGAATTATCCTTTCCCACCTGAAGGTCGAAAACAGGGTTTAGTGTAAACCAGAAATTTTTTCCTTTAACCAAAGCCAGGTGTTCGTTGTGTAATTTTCGCCCACCCCAGGATTCCTTGTCTATCAAGATGCTATTTCTTTTGGCTTCGAGATTGATATAGGGTTTTACCTCATTGAACAAATAGGGCTTTGATGCGGTATGTGTATTTTCATCTTTGTTTAAATGATAAATAATATCATCGTATTCCTGATGCACAAAAGGAATATTCAATTCACTTTGAAATTCAGGGAACAAAGTATTCTGAACATCCAGAATTTCTTCCTCTATGTCTTTTTTATCTTCAACAACAACAACTTTTTTATCATTATCACTTAATGGGATCGCAATTGGAAACTGATAGCGCTCATCTATGGCACGTCCGTTATAGGTAGGAGGCTGAATCACAGGTAAGGTTTCAAATACTCTTTTTACCTCATCTTCTAACTCCGGGTACATGGAGTTGACATAAAGTACTTCAAACTTACCTTCTTTGGTGACCAAAAAAACTACTTTTATCGTGCCTTTATAACCTTCATTTACGGCAATGGCCGGAACCTTAAATTCCTTAAGGACATCAGCTTTTAATTTATCATTAAAACAGTTATTCAGCTCATCTAGTTCGCTTTCTTCACACCCTTCATAGACCGGAGGTTTGGATACCTGGGCTTTAAGTGAAAAGGAAACAACTAATAGGAGGCAAAGAGATATAAGTATTTTTTTCATAGGAATGCGATACAGTTTGATCATCGTGAGCTCAGGATAAACTAAGTAAACGTTGCAAATCTAATTTATTTTATGAACAAGATTATTTTTTAATTCATATTTTTCATTGCTTTCGGGACAAAGAGCAAAACCTTCGTCATTAAAATTCAATCGGTGGCCAAATTCGCTGATCCAACCAATTTGCTTTGAAGGATTACCGACCACCAGGGCATAAGGTTTTACCTCCTTTACTACCACAGCGCCTGCTCCAATAAAGGCAAATGCTCCAATGTCATTACCGCAAACAATCGTTGCATTGGCTCCTATGCTGGCGCCTTTCCTGACCGTGGTTTTCATATATTCATTTTTCCTGTTTACCGCACTTCTGGGATTGATGACATTGGTAAAAACCATGGAAGGTCCCAGAAATACATCATCCTCGCAATTAACACCCGTATAGATAGAAACATTATTTTGGACTTTGACATTATTGCCCAAATGTACGTTTGGAGAAATGACAACATTTTGCCCTAGATTGCAATTTTCACCTAAACTACAGTTCGCCATGATATGACTAAAATGCCATATTTTACTACCTTTTCCAATGAGGCAAGGTTCATCAATAACCGCTGTTTCATGGACAAAAAAATCTTTATTTTTCATAGAAAAAGTTATTTTTTAAATTGAAGAGTTAGTCTAAATTTTAGTGGGATGCCAGGTCGTTTTTATTTCTAATGTTTTTTCAATAAAATAAGGAGATTGACCATAATCGCCCGACCAATCCTTCTTTTTATACAGAATGACACGTTTGATATTGTTACTGGCAAGTTCACCTATTTGCTTTATGTCATCCCCGTGATTTCCGCAGTACACGATCGCATTCACATCCATATGAGACGCCATGTGGGAGATCAATTCTTCTCTTTCTCCAGTGAGTATATTCACTACCCCTGGTGGTACGTCAGAAGAGTTCAATACCTCGGCAAAAGAAATGGCACTTAAGGAAAGACTCTTACTAGCCAATACTATGGCAGTATTACCCCCTGTCAAGATCGGAGCAATTACTGATACCAGGCCCAAAAGACCTTGTTCTTCAGGAGCGATAACTGACACCACACCCATGGCCTCTGGAGCGGAAAAGTTGAAATGCGCACTGGATACCGGATTTACAGCACTAAAAATTTGCTGATACTTATCACTCCAACCTGCGTAATAGACCAATCTGTCAATAGAGGCTTCAACTTCTTGCACCGCATTTTTATGGTTTGACCCCTGAATTTGCAGTTCATTGATAAATTGTTCTTTTCTTCCCTCCAGCATCTCGGCGATTCGGTATAGAATTTGACCCTTATTCATTGCGGTTGTATCGGCCCAGGAGCTTTGTGCTTTTCTGGCAACGACCACCGCGTTCCTAAAATCTTTTCTTGAAGACAGACACATATTGGCAATAAGCTTACCTTTTTTATCATGGAGCGCAAAATACCTTCCCGATTCTGTTCTAGGAAATTTACCACCAATATATAATTTATAGGTTTTTTGAATATCTATTCTACTCATGGCTATTGAAATTTAACATAGGGTTTTAAACCGTGCAAGCCACCTTCTCTTCCAAAACCACTTTCTTTATATCCTCCGAAAGGAGAAGTGGCATCGAATTTATTAAAGGTATTGGCCCAAATTACTCCGGCCTTTAATTTTTGGGTGAGGTAAAAAATCTTTGAACCTTTTTCTGTCCAAACACCAGCAGATAATCCAAAAGGTGTATTATTGGCTTTTTCAATGACTTCGTCAATAGTTCGAAATGTTTGAATAGCAAGTACAGGTCCGAAAATTTCTTCCTGAACAATGCGATGTGACTGAGATACATTGATAAAAAGGGTAGGAGGGCACCAGTTGCCCTTTTTGGGAGTCTTACAATCAGGTTGATAGATTTCTCCACCTTCGTCTATGCCAATTTTGATATATCTTTCAATGGTATTCAATTGTTTTTCTGAGTTGATGGCTCCTATATCAGTGTTCTTATCAAGAGGATCCCCAAGTATCAACGAATTCATCCTGTTTTTAAGTTTGTCGATAACAGTAGTTGCGACAGATTCCTGAACAAAAAGTCTGGATCCGGCACAACATACATGCCCTTGATTAAAGAAGATCGCGTTGACAATTCCTTCAACAGCCTGATCTATGGCGGCGTCTTCAAAAATGATATTTGCACCTTTACCCCCAAGTTCCAGCGTCAATTTTTTACTTGTTCCGGCGATGGCTTTTTGAATGTATTTACCTACTCCTGTAGAACCTGTAAAGGCTATTTTGTTCACTTTTGGATGCTCTACTAGAGCAGCACCTGTTATTCCTGCTCCGGTAACGATATTGACAACGCCTTTAGGCAGTCCACTTTCTTCAATGATCTCTGCAAGTTTCAAAGCTGTTAATGGAGTTGTTTCAGCTGGCTTAAGAACTACCGTATTTCCAGTGGCTAAAGCAGGAGCGATTTTCCAGGCAGCCATTAATAGAGGGAAATTCCATGGGATGATCTGCCCTGCAACGCCCAAAGGTTTTACGGTTCGGTTGGGAAAAGCATAGGAAAGTTTATCTGCCCAGCCTGCGTAATAAAAAAAGTGACTTGCCGCCAGAGGAATATCAATATCTCTGGATTCTCTGATAGGCTTACCTCCATCAAGGCTTTCAATCACTGCGAATTCTCTGGCTCGTTCCTGTATCAATCTGGCTATTCTGAATATAAATTTTCCTCTTTCCTTTCCTGGAAGGGAAGACCATTTTTTAAACGCTTTTTCTGCAGCAATCACTGCTTTGTCAACATCTGCAGCAGAGGCGTCGGCAACTTCAGAAATAACCTCATGATTTGCAGGATTAATGGTGTTAAAATACTTTCCCTCAACAGGGGCAGTAAATTCTCCGTTAATAAAGAGCTCATACCGTTTTTTTATATGAATGTGATCCAAACTCTCAGGAGCAGTTTCATAACCCCATGAGGCAGTAAATGCATTCGTGTTTGATGGTTTTGTCATAAGACTAGTCTTTTGAAAAATAATTAGCAGATTGGTAATACCCCGTTTCCGATTTAACCAACTGCATCAATATGTCATTTGCTAAACTGCTGGCTCCAAACCTGAAATAGGTATTGTTCATCCATTTTTCACCCAATACCTCATTGAGCATCACAAGGTACTGAAGGGCTATCTTTGAAGTTGAAATACCTCCGGCAGGTTTCATCCCAATTATTTTACCCGTTTTTAAATAAAAATCTTTTATGGCATCCAACATCACATAGGTTACAGGCATGGTGGCTGCTGGTTGTATTTTACCTGTTGAGGTTTTGATAAAATCTGCTCCGGCATACATGGCAATTTCACTGGCCTTTCTTACATTGTCCAAAGTGTCTAATTCCCCAGTTTCAAGAATCACTTTCAAATGAGCCTTTCCACAAACCTCCTTAATAGCGGCGATCTCATCAAAAACAAAACTATATTCGCCTGCTAAAAATTCTCCCCTTGAAATGACCATATCAATTTCATCAGCACCTTGCTCAACCGCAAATTGTGTATCGATAATTTTTGTTTTCCTGCTGGATTGCCCACTAGGAAAAGCGGTAGCCACTGAGGCCACCTGAATGTTTGATCCTGCTAAAGCGGTCTTTGCTATTTTTACATAGGTTGGGTAAACGCAAACTGCAGCGACGGTTGGGATATCCTCTAATTGCTCGTGAAGGTGCAAGGCTTTGTAGCATAATTGCCTAACTTTACCTGGTGTATCTTTCCCTTCAAGGGTAGTAAGATCGATCATGCTAAGGGCAAGTTTTAAGCCTTCAACTTTAGAAGATTTTTTGATGCTTCTTTTGCAAAATCTATCAACACGCTCCAATACTCCTACGGTGTCATAGGTGGGTAAATTATTTAGATTTGGAATCATTTATACATATTAGAAATTCAAATTTACAAATTAATAATGATAAGTTTGAGGAAAGAAGGTAGCCTTCAATTTATGCGATAAGATTGTTGAGATTTAGCAAGTATGGTGACTGCTTATTGAATAAGAATATACCCGATGTTTGGAAAGGGATAGCCAGAATCCTAAGATTATGAAAAACCAAGGGAGGTCTGATTATTCAAGTACCTGAAGTGTAATGGGCAGGGTATAGGAAACACCTACCGGCTTTGTTCTTTGCCTTCCTGGCGTCATCTGAGGAAGTAAATTGACAACTCTAATGGCTTCTTTTTCAAGGCGGTTGTGCGGCCCTCTAGCCCTTATGTCGACGACTTTACCAGTCTTATCAATTTTGAATTGAACATATACTTTTTTCTTTCCTACAGTAAGTCCTAATTCCTGAGCGAGTTCAGTTTTAAAATTTTTGAGTACATGTTTATTAATTTGATCTTGTAAGCACTGTTTTAATTGCTCTTTATTGCCTTTGCAACCGGGGTAAACTGGTGCTTCCTCAATGATGGCAAAGGGAATATCTTTGACCAGTTCTTCCTCTTCAATAATTTCTTCAATATCTTCGTATTCTGCGACTTCAACAAATTCTGCTTCATCTGTTTCTGTTGATTCTAAAACAGTTTCTATAATTTCTTCCTCATCGGCGACAATCTCAATTCTTTCAGGTGCCGGTGGAGGAGGAGGAGGTTTTACGTCAAGAATTCTCTGGGTAATAGGAATTTCTATAAATTCTTCTGATTGGACCGATACCTGATCAAAATCGGTAATATGGCGATCAACAGTTTTCCATTCAAGTGCTACATAAATAAGTAACAGGGTTAGCATTAGACCAAGCTGAAAAAAAAGCTTTCTGTAGGGAGATAACCTGGCTCTTTGACTTTTCTTGACTAACATAATTCAAAGGAATTGACTAAGGCATTCTAAGTTAGGAAATTACCTCATCATATAATATGATATTTGTCATGTTTTAGTATCGACAAAATTCTAAATGGTCTTTCTAAAACATCATACGATTCGAAGTTGTCAAATTGAAGATCAAAAAAAAAGCCATCTATCTTTATGATAAATGGCTTTTTTTAAATCTTTTTGGGTCTTATTCAACAACCAAGGTAATTGGAAGTGTATACTTTACACCAACTGGTCTGCCTCGTTGTTTACCTGGAGTCATATCAGGTAACAATTCTACTACCCTTACAGCTTCTTTCTCAAGACGAGCATGTGGACCTCTGGCCCTTACATCTGTGATCTTACCTGTTTTGTCAATTTTAAACTGAACATAAACCCTTTTCTTTCCTGGGCTTAATCCTAGATCACCTGCTAATCCTGTATTGTATTTTCTATTCACGTGTTTCGTGATCTCATCGACCATACACTTTTTCTTCTCCTCATTACTTCCTTTACAGCCTGGATAGACCGGAACATTTTCAATAATGGCAAAAGGTACATCATCAATCACTTCTTCTTCCTCCACGATTTCTTCGATTTCTTCTACCTCAACAGCTTCTGATTCATCTGTTTCTGTAGATTCAAGAACTGTTTCTTCGATATCTTCCTCGTCTTCAACAATCTCAATTTTTTCCGGTGCCGGTGGTGGTGGTGGTGGTGGCTTAATTTCCTGAATTCTTTCAGTAATTGGTATATCAATTTCCTCTTCAGCCTCAATATCTGCCATACCTAAATCAGCAATACTTCTTTCAAAGGTTTTCCATTCAATTCCTATATAAATAAGAATTAAAGCAAGGGCTAAACCTAACAGCATGAACTGTTTATTGTGCTTTTCTAGGTTTGCTTTGGGGTTCTTTTTTACTTCCATGTTCTCTTAAAATTTTTATACTGCGCTAATTTAATGAAATATTCGTGACAAAAACAAGTAATTTTTAAATTGTCCGATACCATTTGATAATTCTTTTGAATAATACCAAACCCACTATAACGCCAATCGCATTGGCTAAGGCATCGTAAACATCGCCGGTTCTATAAGTTGTTATGCCACTCTGTAGACCTTCAAGAATAATGCCATAAAAGATCAGAGCTAAAGGTACGAAAAAATTAAATAGTCTTTTTTGGATTCTATCCTTCAAAGCGAAATACCATAAAGTGCTTAGACCCAAATAGGCAATAAAGTGTAAATACTTATCACCAGATTTGATACCAAGCTCCAGATTGATCTTTGGAACCGCACTAAGACTCAATACTCCAATAATAACAGTAGCCAGAACTGCAAGGATCAGAGCATTACGCTCCAATAATTTCTTTATAGCCTGAAGCATCGAGTAAACTATCAATTTCTGCCGAATCGGTAATTTTCATCTTGATCATCCATCCTTCTCCATAGGCATCTGAATTAACTTTCTCAGGAGTATCTTCTAATGATTCATTGAATTCGATGATTTCACCACTGAGTGGCATAAACAGATCAGATACTGTCTTGACTGCTTCCACGCTTCCAAAAACTTCATTTTGATCTATTGTTTCGTCAACAGTTTCGATGTCGACATAAACAATATCCCCGATCTCACCCTGAGCAAAATCTGTAATTCCGATAGTGGCAATATCTCCTTCGATTTTTACCCATTCGTGATCTTTGGTGTATTTTAATTCTTCTGGTATGTTCATTTTTTATACTTTAAGTTAATTACCTATAATGTATCTTACACTAATACCCCCATTGATTGAAGTTCTGGGATATGTGGTTGATATTGCAAATTTAGAATTATTATAGTCAAAGAAAAAGGAGGCGAGTAAATTTTTATTTAAAGAATAATCTGCAAGGAATTTAAATGATATAAGATTTTGACCCCCAGTGATCTGATCATTGTCTAATTCATCTCCAATACCATATGCTCTGACAACGGTAAGGTTTTCGCGAATTCCTACATCAAGTTTTAAATTGACATCACCCTGAAAGGTAGTAGATCCCCCTCCGCTTTCTGATTTGAACTTCATTTTAACATTCTGGATCCTGTATCCCATACCAAGAACCAGCTCTTCTCCCTGATACCTCTGTTACGGTATTATTATTGAAATTCAAATTCAAGGCCTTGTCTTTATTGAAAGCTGCTCTCATTGAAAGAGAATTTTTTAATTTAAAATCAACCCTAAGCAAGGGAGAGAACTCCTCAATTAGATTGACCCCATTATAAAGCTTGTTTGGGTTGAAATTGCCAGCAATATCCCTGTTAACATCTTCGTAGGGATTGTTTTCATCATACTTTGAGATTATTTGTAAACGAAAGAATTGAATATACTGATCGATAACTGTGTTCTAAAGTAAAACTTCTGAAATTCGTCTTTACCCATGGGATAGACATCAGACCCTTATAGGATATCCTCCAATTGGGTACGGGTGTTTTTCTAAAAGCAGTGAGTTGAACAGAGCTCGCATTTTTTCCTGTATAGGCAGCCAAGAAATGCCGGAAGCACTACATCCTGATTCGTACCCCCGAATCCATCGATGTTTCCACCCGTATCATCTGCCAGTCTTTGTGAAATGATGGCCCGGTTATCCTTAAATTTTTGAAAAACATCACCTTCATTTTTAAACGAGGCACCTATCATGATCTGCGAGATGCTAAAATTTCCTACTCCGTTTCTGGGAGTCTCATCCAGTGTTCCGTTGACGACATCCAATTGCTGATTAAAGCTCTCTGTATAAGTTCTGTTTCCAAATAATTCAATATCAAGGTCCCTTGTAAGTTGGACATTAGCTGAATAGTCAAATTTGTCAAAATGTGATCTGCTGTAATTTCTAGCATAAAAATTATCACCGGGATTTCTGGAGATCATCCAGCCATTTGTAAGTGCCTTATCTAAAATATCTGCCTGACTACCAAATACAAAACCAAGGGTAGGAGCAAAAGAGCCAGAAAAATTGCTTTGACCAAGGAATCCAAATTCAGGGATATATCCCGGCAGGAATGTTCCATTGTTTTCGGTATATGAAAGTCTGATGTTTTTGACAGAAGTAAGGATGTCAACACCAACTCTTCCAATTTTTTGCCCGGTTGAAAGGCTTTTCTTGCTTTTAAGTTGTTGCCCGGTTTGAGGATCTTGTTTAACATCTACCGTTTTCCTTTTGGTAAATAATTTTGAAAGCCCGATATAATCATAGAGTCTGTCCATGCTCATATCTGCTGTGAAATTGTGCGTATTGGCATTCTGAATGGTGTTACCCACTTCATCTATTATTGTATAGGCCGGTGCCTGCCAGTCATAATCTGCAGTGTAGTTATAAGTTCCATTGATAAAGCTCAACACCGGAAATTTATCAAAGGGTATTTTATAGGTCAGGTTAAAAGTTTGGTGGTAATGATCGGGTCGTCCTATCTTAAAGAAATTATCATAGAGTTGAATGTCTTCATCCTGTTCAAATTCATCATAAACATAATTGTTAAGAGCCCTTAACGAGAACTGAAGTGATTTGGTCAAGTTGTAGGCTACCAGGTAATCCCAGTCAAACATGAAATTGCGCTGCTGTAACAATGGTAGGTCGGGCAGCCCGGCAACCAAAGACCTTGACAACTGCTCGTTATAGGATCTTATAATATTTGAATTGATGGCAATAGAAGAAGGCAACAGACTAATATTAAAGTCTTTGATAAATTGCAAATAGGCTTTGTCACTTACCAGACCCCATGACTTGAAGGGTTCAATGATTTTGGGTTCAAAGCTATGGGTATAATTGGCAGATGCCCTGACTTTCTGATCTATAAATTTTTGAATATTATAATCTCTGTGGTAGGTTTCATTATACAGGTAAGAAACAGATAGGTTTTCTACGTCATAAAAACGAGGCTTTCCACTTTGAGAAGTCCTGTTTTTTCTGACATTAATAAAATTCAAGGCTTTTTCGTTGTGTGTAATCTCTTGCCTGGTCACTGTCAGTGGTTCCATTTTTAAAAAGTACATCTTGAAACCTTGGATCGATATTTCGGATCTCTGAATTCTTCTCCAAAACTGAAATTGATCGGTATACTCACACTGGCTCTTTTTGGCAGCAATTGACCAATATTTATGTTTGATACCAATCCGTATTGTTTCATTTCATCCTGACTTCTTTCATTTACCATCTGATCAATACTTCCAAAGCCAATAGTGTGCATACTCCCTGTAAGAGAAACATCTGCAAAATCTGCTAAATTCGCATCAGCATTGACAATTGCTGCCCAGCTTGATTTATTGTCAAAATCTGATACCCGTAATTCATTGTACCATAATTCCATGCTCTTTGGGGCAAGGGATACATTTTTAACTCCTAACATGATGGTTCTGATATTGGACAAATTAGGATTTCCTTTTACCCTGATTCTGTATTCCGGTATCTCACCTAACTGAGGCTGGGGATAAACTTCGTTTACCGGTGCCCCAACTTCAAGTCTTTCTAGTTTTAGATTACCAAAAGACTCTATTGCCGCATCAATATTATTCTCTTCAGGCCAGATCTCTTCAGGACTAACAGCATTAAACCCAGTTATTTTTAAAGGTATTTCAAGCTGGTAGTAATTGTCTTCTGTATCACTACCCAGTCTGATAATACCTATGAGTTCATCATCTTTGACTTCAATTTGTCCCACTTTCGCTTCAGCATGGATAAACATTTTTAATTGCTTATACATCCTAAGATCAAAGGTGGTGTTTTTAAAGATGGCTCTGGTATCTCCTGGCTGCAGGTCTTCCACCTTAACAGACACAGACTGTTCGTTTTGCTGTTGAATAGTAGTTGTTCCTTGTAGTCTTTCCCTTCTTATTCCTGGAGGTAATACGTAAGGTATTGGTTGCCTGTCCTCATTTTCTTCAATATTCACAACACCAACTTCGAACTTTCGGTTTTCATCCGGAGTTATTTCCTGAGGGGGCTTAATGGTTTCATCCAAGGTTTTGGTATACCTTCTCCAATCGCCTCGAACCAACTGCAGTTCCCCAAAACGAAGCACAACAGGCACTTTAAACTTGGTCATAAACATTCTCATGAACCGTATCGCTGTAAATCCCGATATATCATTAATGATATTAGCGGGATCTTCAGGCTTGGTAATCGGTATTCTGAACTGATACCAGGTCGTTGTCTGTGTTGTATTGTTTGGAAGTGTTACAGTTGTCACCCTGGCATCAACGATATTATTCTGACCCACCACCAGATCTGCTTTATTAAGGGAGACCTTATATTGATAATAACTTTCAATGGCACTCATGCTCTGATCCTTATTGATATCTTCTACATCCGGATAAGTGGTGGAGGAAGTAGGATAGTTCTCAGTAGAATTATTGATGGTGGGTGAATTACCTTCCGTAAGACTAAAATCCTTGTAACGCGTTATAATTGAAGCATCTTCGGCATCGTAATCTGAACCTCTGAAAAAATGAAAATTATCGGCAGAGGGATCAGGACCGAAAACATTTCCATACTTTAAGGCTTCATCAGTATCATTGACGCCGTCAAGTCCAAGATCCTGATTCAATCGGGCTTCATCGCTTTCGGGAAAGGCATATAAGAGAGACTGATCGGTTGGAATGGATGAAAATGGAGTAGATTCTATGTTTGATCCGGGAATCTGTACGCCATCAGTTGGCAGCCCGTTTTCAAACATTTTACGATCATCCTTCAGAATATCTTCTGAAATATTACCGAAATTAAAGTATAATTCTCCTTGCATATCTTGAAGGCTCAGGGGCGATCCGGGACCTCCTTCTTCGGGCTTGATGGAATAATTTTCATAGGGGTCCATTAACCAGAATTGCACATATTCGATATTGGCTTGTTGAAAGTTAGTTGTTGTCAAGGCGCGCGTGACTCCCGCCCATCTGTCTTCAGGATTTATATATTTTCCATCTGCTCCAAAGCTGTCATCGTAGTTATTGGTTCCTCGCTCAGCAGGAAAATAGGCCAAGTCAAAGGTTCTAACAATACTCGACTGGGTAACGTCCAGTTCCACCTGAGGGAATAATTCACTAAAATTTACCTGTCTTACCTCTGCTCGTGATAATTCTTCACTATCGATATTAGAGGGGCGAAGCGTTGAACCGTAGAAAATCTGATCAATATTATACCAGGAGAGTTTGGATCTTTTGGCTCCTGTTCTTAGCTCATCAGGTAAACCTGCAGCCAGATTTCCATTTGTAAAATCGAGATCGCCAGTTTGACCTAGAGGAGTACTCGCAGTATACCATTGTCTTGGTGATCTGATATCAAGAGGGATTTGAGCGCCTTCAAAATCGTCTATATAGGAGGTAGCTGCACCTTCCAGATCAATTCCGGATGGAGTGCCGGGAACTAGATAAGCTAATTCTGTCCTAACAGAAACATAAGAAGGAACATCAGTGTCTATATTGGGAAGGGCATTGGCCCATTTTGTCAACTTAGGCACTTCAGTTCGGTAGGTCAGATAGGCTCCTAAAATCGTATTATTAACAGGTTCTGAACCAAATTGTGCTTTTTGTGTAAGGGGTCTTTCATTCAAGTTGATGATATTTCCACCAACAGCTAATTTATCATTGAAGACATGTAGAACATCGACCCCCATATACCTTCTTCGTTGCTGATTGAATCCGATGTTATTCTCAACATCCACTTGTATGGGCGCATCAGATGCTACAAGGGCCGGATTAATGATCTGTACATTTCCAATATTATAATCGACCACATAATCTACTCCTTCGACCAATATTCTCCCTCCTGAAGTTACTTTAACCGAACCTCTGGGGACATTAAAAGCTCCAAGCGGTATACCGTTTTTTCCATCCGATTTAAAGTAACCCTTAAAAGAATATTTATCCTTTTGCTGAAATTCATTTTCTGCCTCAGCCTGAGTTCTGTCATAGAGTTCCCTAAAAATATAGACATCATCTTCAGGTAATAATTGATCATCGAGGTCTGCCCCAAATGGCTCAACTGTCGGGAAAATAAAATAACCATTAGGAGAATCTATGGTAATGCCTTCTACATAATCGAAGAAACCATCTCCTTCAGGTTTAAAATTATTATTTTGATCAAGTCGGTCAAGTCTTAAAAGATTCAATAAAGTACGGTCGTTGACACCCGGAGTTTGGGCGTTCTGCAAAATATTGACCGGCTCACCGGTGCTGTCATCATAATACAAAAGTTCCAATCTGAACCCTTCTTTTTGCAATTGAAAGGCGCCTGGAATTTCGTAAACGTTTTTCATCAATAGATCAAACATGGGAATATTTGGATTGATGATCTCACTTCGGAGCATTTTTACTACCAAGTTGTCTGGTGCTATCACCCCGGCATCTGTAAATTCCCCAACCCGATGGACTTCGGTACCATCAGAATATTCGTAAGCAACCCCAAGTACGTCACTATCTACCAATCGTCTGTTCAAGGTAATAAAACCCAACTGCGCGTTCATGGTAAAATCTACTCCCTGCACAAGTTTGATCGCGTTTTCAACGATGGTATAATCCCGGCCCTGTGCCATATTATAAGGGCTTAAGGCTTGCCCTACTGTAGATATTTTTCTAATCGGCCCGTTGAGTGTGAGCAAATTCTGCAGGTCATTTGCTTCGTTAGAAGGGTCCTTGCCACCAGGATTCGTTGTCACATTGGCAGGACCAATATTGTTTGGGTCATTTTCTCCGAGATCTGCAAGGGTTACTATATTTCTTGTGCCAGTAGTCGTGGCATTACGGTTGGTTACCCAAATTTCAATTCTTGTGATGTTTATCGAACTATTGATCAATGGAAAATTCGAAAGGGCATCATTGTATTTATCCCTGAAACCCTGAGCAATAAAAAAGTGCCTGTTATTGTCATAATTACTGGCTTTAAAATCAAACTCATTCAGAATTGATCCACCCTGAGCCGAGACAGATCTGGTTTGCGATCTTTGTTGAGAAAAAATACCCGTAACCGTTGTTTTACCAAACTGCAATTCCATTTTTGCTCCAAAGAGGTTTTGAGCACCTGTAACCAGAGAGTTTCTGATCGGCATAGAAACATTACCTACTTCGATCTTTCTGATAATATCATCTTCAGTTGGTGTATATTCCAACTTGACCATGTTCTGGAAGTTAAATGTGGATTGGGTATCAAAATTTGCCAAAACTCTTAAACGAGTACCAATCCTTGCATTCAAACTGGCATTGATCTCCTGGTCAAAATCGAAGGTAGTATTCTGACGGTTATTTTCAGATAATTGAGGATTCTCAACACGTTGATAGATCAGTCCCATTTTAACAAGAATGGATCCCTGAACGTTTACATCAATTTGATTTCCTCCAAAAACACTTTCAAAAAAATTAGAATTTACATAGTAAGTTGGTAATAGATTTTTTTGAACATCCGAAGCACCTTTTGTTTTGCCGCTTACCGCATTGATCTTATCTTTCGAATACTCCAGCATATCTCTTTGTAAGCGATATTCTTTGTATTCTTCCGGGGTCATCTGTGTTGGATGCTTGATGTAATAATCACCAATTTTTTCCATCAAAATATAATTCCCGGTTTGGGGATCATAGATGATTTCAAGTTCCTTATTGTCGTTTAGAAATAGTCTTCCGCTTTGATTGCTATTAAAGGAATAGGGAAGAGGTGTTATGGTGTCTTTTCTGGCTGAAGTAGCTGATTGATTGCTAGTTATAGAATTATTCTCAGAATTTATTTGAGCCGAAACAAAAGTCGTACTCAATAAAAGCACAATTAATATAATAGGGAGATTATATTTAAATCGTTTTATTCGGATCAATCGTTACAAGTTTTTAAGCGCTTGTTTAATGAGTTCCTCCAAACTTATGTCCGGAGAATTTTGTAAAATAACTTGTATAACTTTTTCAATTTTTTTTCTGGAAAATCCTAAGACTTCTAAAGCTGATAACGCTTCAATTTTGATTGTATTGTTCGAGCTTGGTAAATCTTCTGAAATTTCATAAGATTTTAAAATTTTATCCTTGAGATCCACGATAACACGTTGGGCAGTTTTTAGCCCTATTCCCTTTACAGACTGAATCTTAGATACATCCTCACTGCCAATAGCCTGTTGAATTTCTTCAGTGTCCATTGAAGACAACATTGTGATGGCTATACTGGGTCCCACTCCGGAAACTGAAATAAGCATTTTGAAAATTTCTCTTTCCGTTTTAGTATAAAAGCCAAAAAGAATATGAGCATCTTCTCTTATCACTAAATGAGTGTATAATTTTAGGTTTTCCTGATCTGGAATATTTGAAAAAGTTTGAAGAGAAATATTGACGTGGTAACCTAAACCATTACATTCAACAACAACATGGTCGGGATTTTTCTCAACCATTTTTCCTTGGATATGTGTAATCATAAATTTTGAATCGCGATGGAGTCAAATGTAATAATTTTAAACACTTTAAATGAAAATGTTACACTTAATTTAATAACATTTAACGCCAGTTATCAAGGAAATTGGAACCGCTCTGTTCAGGCCTTATTTTTGTCTCTTCTCTTAAGATATGTAACACCTAAAACTATTTTATTCTGCTTTGAGCGTCGACAACTGCGATGCATACCATATTAACGATCTCATCCACACTTGCACCAAGTTGAATCAAATGCACAGGTTTTTGCAATCCCATGATAATAGGACCAATGGAATCAGCAGAGTGAATCTCTTTTAACAATTTGTAACTGATATTTGCCGATTCCAGATTCGGGTAGATCAATGCGTTGACTTTTTTCCCCTGAAGCTTGGAAAAAGGAAATTTTTCGTTTCTCATTTGTCCATTCAAGGCAAAGTCGGCCTGAAGCTCACCATCTACATTGATATTTGGAAAATATTTATGAAGATAACTTACAGCCTCCGACATTTTTACCGCAGACTCTGATTTAGAGGAGCCAAAATTCGAAAATGATACCATTGCCAGATTTGGAACAAGTCCAAACATTTTCATGGTTTTATCTGTCATCCGAGTAATTTCCGCCAATTCCTTCGCATTAGGGTTGATGTTCATCGCTGTATCAGAAAGGAATAGAGGCCCCTTTTCGGTCAGCATAAGATTGGTAGCAGATATTTTTCTGATTCCTTTGATCTTTCCAATAAGGTCTATCATGGGTTTAGCAACAGTTGGGTAGCTACGCGTGTAACCTGTTACAAGCGCATCTGCTTGATTTTCATTGACCATCATGGCAGCAAAATAATTGCGTTCCCGCATCCATTTTTGGGCTTCGAGCAAGGTCATTCCTTTTCGCTGTTTTTTCTGCCAATAAATCTCAGCAAAAGCATTTCTTCTTTTTTCCTCAGCTTTTGATTTTGGGTCAATGATCGAAATCTCAGCTTCAAACTGTATTTCTTTCATCAAACTTTCTATGGCTATCTTATCTCCCAGAAGGATTGGGATTGCTATACCTTCGTCATAGGCTATATGTGCCGCTTTTAAGACGCTTAGCTGGTCAGCTTCAGCAAAGATAACTGTTTTGGGGTCAGACTTTGCACGGCTGGTAACAAGTCTCATCAGTTTGCTTCCGGTACCTAACCTCTCAACAAGTGATTCCCGATATGTATCCCAGTTTTTAATTGGCATTTGAGCCACTCCTGAATCCATTGCCGCTTTGGCCACAGCTGGGGGAACCTCACTGATCAACCTTAGATCGAAAGGTTTGGGTATGATATAATCTCTACCAAAAGTGATGTTCTTTTTATTGTAAGTAATATTGACTTGCTCAGGAACGCTTTGTTTTGCTAAATCGGCCAGGGCATGAACTGCTGCCATTTTCATTTCCTCATTGATCTTTGTGGCTCTCACGTCAAGGGCTCCTCTAAAGATAAAGGGAAAACCTAAAACGTTATTGACCTGATTGGGATGGTCGGACCTCCCTGTTGCCATAATAAGGTCATTTCTTGTGTCCACGGCCAGCTGGTAACCGATTTCCGGATCAGGATTTGCCAGTGCAAAAACGATGGGTTTTTCTGCCATAGACAGCAGCATGTCTGGGCTTACGATATTTCCAACAGAAAGACCGATTAAAACATCTGCATTTTTCATGGCATCTTCTAATGAGTAAAGATCTCTGTCAGTGGTGAATTCTTTTTTTTGCTTGTTGAGGTCGTTGCGGTCACTTCTTAAAACCCCCTTACTGTCACACATGACAATATTTTCTTTAAGGACACCTAATTTTTTATACAAAAGGGTACAGGATATCGCTGCGGCGCCTGCTCCGTTAATCACAACCTTAACTTCCGAAGCTTTCTTATTGGCTATTTCTAAGGCATTTTTTAAGGCTGCTGCAGAAATTATAGCAGTTCCGTGCTGATCGTCATGCATCACCGGAATATCGAGCTCCTCTTTAAGCCGTCTTTCAATTTCAAAAGCTTCGGGAGCCTTAATATCTTCAAGATTGATCCCTCCGAAGGTTGGTGCAATATTTTTAACCGTTTCTATAAATTTATCTACATCCTTTGTGTCAACTTCGATATCAAAAACATCTATATCTGCAAATATTTTGAACAACAAAGCCTTACCTTCCATTACGGGTTTAGAGGCCAGAGGGCCAATGTCCCCAAGACCTAAAACTGCCGTTCCATTTGATATGACTGCAACCAGATTACCTTTAGATGTATAATTATAGACTTGCTGGGGATTTTTCTCAATTTCTAAACACGGTTCTGCGACTCCGGGAGAATAAGCAAGTGAGAGATCTCTTTGGGTTGCATGCTTTTTTGTAGGAACGACCTGGATCTTTCCTGGGGTCGGAAATTGATGATAAGCTAAAGCATCTGATTTTTTTATTTTGGATCCCATTTTGTGAGTTTTATGACTAGACCCACAAAGTTAATTTTTTTGACAATAGCACGGAGCTGAATTCTATTTTTTTAGAAAGTCTATATTTCGTTGAAATCCGCTGAATTTTGTTCTTTTTACTGCTGATCTTTTAAATATTTCTTTAAAAACATCTTCAGTAATCTCTTCCCAATCGTTCTTTTCGAATAGCAATAACCTTTCATCCGGACGAAATTTTTCTTCTTTATGCGGGAGGGAAAACCTGTTCCAGGGGCATATATCCTGGCAGATATCGCAGCCAAAGGCCCAGTCGTCAAAGCTATCTTTATACTGGGTTGGAATTTCTTCTTTCAATTCAATGGTAAAATAAGATATACACTTGCTGCCATCAATTGTATTGTTGGGTAAAATGGCTTGTGTGGGGCAGGCGTCAATACACTGAGTACAGGTGCCGCAATGGTCTGATTTAAAAGGGGAGTCGTAGATCAATTCGATATCGAGGATGATCTCCGCCAAGAAAAAAGAAAGAACCTTTCGATTTGTTGATCAGCAGCGAATTTTTCCCCAGCCAGCCCAAACCACTTTTTTGGGCCCAGGTCCTTTCCATGATAGGAGCAGAATCAGTGAATACCCTGGCGTTGAATTTACCCATGACCTGTTGCATGGAATCCACCATTTCATTTAATTTTTTCTTGATAACGAGATGGTAATCTTCACCATAAGCATATTTGGAAATTTGATAACTACTTTTATTTTGTACTTCTTCAGGATAATAATTATACAACAATGAAATAACGCTTTTGGCACCAGGAACAAGCAATCTAGGGTCAAGGCGCTTGTCAAAATAATTTTCCATATAGCGCATTTCACCATGAAAACTATTTTGCAACCATGCTTCGAGTCGCGGAGCTTCGTCTTCAAGGAATGTTGCTTTTGATATTCCACAAGCGTCAAAACCCAGACGCTTTGCTTCATTTTTTATCCAGTTGCTATGTATTTCTTTTTTTGCCAACTTCTAAGGTGTGCTCTTATGAGGACTAAAATACAATTTTGTTCATAGCTATACTGTTGCCAAAAATTGGTTTAGAAATTAACATGAACTATTTTTGTTAAGAAATCTATTTTGGGATCTCAGGATACAGCTATTTAAGTTTTGAAGGACTTATTCCGAATCTATTTTGAAAACATTTTGAAAAATAGGAAGGATTATTAAAGCCTACCTCAAGTGCGATTTCTGAAATATTAGAACCCCCCAGTTTAATTAGATTCATGGCTTTTTCCAGCCGTTGGTCCCGGATAAAGTGATTGGGAGAAACTCCGGTTAAAGACTTTATTTTTCTATATAATTGAGCTCTGGATACAGCCATTTCACGACCGAGCAGATCAACGCTCAAAGTTTCTTTCTCTAAATTCTTGCGAGTAAATCCATAAAGAGAGATCAAAAAACCAACATCTTGAGTCTCAACTATTCGAAAGCCGTTGTTTTCGACTATTTGATCCTCTAAATTCGATAATTGAGTAAAAAATCGGGAAGTATTGATTTGGGAGACACGGGCTATGTTGCAGAGTATTTCTGCTAAATTCACTGCCTCTTCAAAAAAGCCCTGATCTTCTGTCACGGGCTGACCTACGCAAAGACCTATCTTGAAATCAATTGATTTGAATTTGGTTTTGCCTTTAGAAATCAGCATGTGTTGTCGAAGGTCGAGGCTGCACTTGAGGGCCGCCTCAGGTGTTCTGAATATGCCAATAAAACGGTCATCTTCAGGCTGATTGATGTCTCTGCCATCGTATTTTTCAACTATTCCAATACATTCCAGTTTTAATTGATCAGCTGTTTTGTTGCTATTCTTTTTTGGACTTGGCGATGAAAATGGCCTTATGAATTCAAGGGTCATGATGAAACGATAGCCATTATCAACTTCTCCATTGAAATGCCTGACAAGACCTTGGTCAATTTTCTGGTTATCTCCAAGAAACAAATCATACATCCCACCTTTTACTTCAACAAGATTACAGGCTTCTATGCCATTTGCTTCTCTATGAGTGGCCTGACAAGCTTCTTTGTTAGGCCCCTCGATCAGGCAATAGGCCTTTCCTTCTTTTTCATTGATCCAATATCGAAGATACCTTACCTGATATTTTTCCTGTATTGAAACATCTCTTAAATGAGCTTTTTTAGAGTCCTCAATATTGACCTCAGGAAGATCGTGAAAATCCATGTAAATTGGCATCTAGTTTTATTTAGGGCATCTAATATACAAAAAAACTTGTTTCTCTCAATATTTTATGAGTTTAAAGTTTTGATTATTAGTATTATAGGCATTTAAAAAGTTAAATTAGGTTTTAAATTATTTTAAAATGGTGTTAAAATAATTCTGCTTGTGAAGGTCCTTTGGTTCTTCCTAAATGCTTATAGGCTAATTCAGTGACTTCTCTGCCTCGCGGGGTTCTCATGATGAATCCTTCCTGAATTAAAAATGGCTCGTACACCTCCTCTATAGTTTCAGCATTTTCTCCTACTGCAGTAGCCAGTGTACTAATACCTACCGGCCCTCCTTTAAATTTGTCTATAATAGTGGTAAGGATCTTATTGTCCATCTCGTCAAGCCCGTGTTGGTCAACATGAAGCGCATTTAACGCGTATTTAGCGATGGCAATATCAATATTACCATCACCTTTGATCTGTGCAAAATCACGCACCCGTCTTAATAGTGCATTGGCTATCCTTGGTGTGCCCCTGCTTCTTCCGGCAATTTCAATAGCCGCTTCCATAGAATTTGCTACATGTAAAATCTTGGAACTCCTTTGAATGATGTGCGTAAGCAATTCTGTGCTGTAGTATTGAAGCCGGCTGCTAATGCCGAATCTTGCCCTCATTGGGGCCGTCAAAAGCCCTGATCGCGTTGTGGCGCCTATTAGCGTGAACGGTTCCAGATTGATCTGTACACTTCTTGCATTCGGACCCGATTCGATCATGATATCGATTTTGTAATCTTCCATGGCCGAATAAAGATATTCCTCAATCACCGGACTGAGCCGATGGATTTCATCAATAAATAACACGTCTCTTTCTCCAAGATTAGTTAATAAGCCGGCAAGATCACCTGGTTTATCCAAAACAGGACCTGAGGTAACTTTAATATTGGCCTGTAATTCATTAGCAATGATGTGGGCAAGTGTTGTTTTCCCAAGGCCAGGAGGTCCGTGAAAAAGGGTGTGATCGAGTGCCTCTTCCCTTTGGTTAGCCGCTTCCACAAAAATTTTTAAATTCTCCAGTACCTGATCCTGACCAGCAAAATCATCAAATGACAAAGGCCGAAGCTTTTTTTCCAGATCGAAATCCTCAGGATTCAAATCTTTGTTGGAGGCATCTAAATATTCGTTCATATATGAGAATTAGGAATTAATCCAATCTACTTATTCTATTTCTATTTCTGTTGCAAGTACGATGGCAGCAGGGTATTCTTTTTTAATGTTTACCATTTCGTGATCAGCCTCCAGTCGGGTGCGATAGTTGCCTATCTGAAGTTTCCATTGAGGTGTGCTGAATATGATAGATGTAGGAATGTCTGGGAATAATGAAGAGAATTCATCTTTTATTTCATAACACTCTTTTTCACTCCCATAATAGATCTGTATTTTGAATCCTTGAAAGGTTTCCAAAGTTTTATTGTAGTCTTTTTTTTGAGCCACCATTTCGTCAATATGAGCACTTGATTCAACCCGCACTGTGCCTTCTTTGGTCTGCCCAGTTGCGTTGAGCTGACAAAGCACCAGAAAAGATAGTAAAATCAACATCCTACATTTCGATAAACACGCCATAAATTATATTTTTTACAAATCTAAAAGAATATTTTGAGTTAGGTCTTTTTTTTGTTATTTAGAATCATTATAAATTAATATGAACAGTTTATTAATACTTTGTCTATACGCAAGAAAATGTATTTTTGCACAATGTTTTAATATTACATGATTTAAATCATAGAATATCGATATTGGAATATTTTTGCGCTCTGTAAAGTGATTTTTAATATAACGTAAACAATGCAAATGAAAATTGTAATGCCCAGCAGTACATTTAAGAAATTCTTAGCCGGCCTTTCTTTCCTTTTATTACTCTCATTTAGTCTTACTGCACAAGAAAGTGACCCCGCGAACGGGAAGAAGTTATTCAATACCAATTGCGCAGCCTGTCATAAATTGGATAAGAAACTCATCGGCCCGCCATTAGGAGGAGTTGCAGATCGAAGATCAAATGAGTGGCTGCAGGCCTGGATCAAGGACAATAACGCCCTAAGGGCTACCGGCGATCAGGATGCTATTGATATTTTCGAAGAGTATAATGGTATGCCAATGACGCCATATCCTCAATTGTCGGAACAAGATATTAACGATATTTTGGCCTATACCAGTGGTGAAACTGCTGAAGCCAAAGATGTTGCGGTAGCTACTCAGGAAGTAGATCCTAAGGTAGCTATTGGTAAAAAAATATTTCAGACAAATTGTGCTTCCTGTCACAAACTTGATAAAAAGCTTATCGGGCCAGCACTTGGTGGCATGGCTGATAGAAGAAGTGTAGAGTGGTTAAAGGCTTGGATCAAAGACAACAATGCGCTGAGAGCTAGTGGTGATCAGGATGCTATCGATATTTTTGAAGAATATAATGGGATGCCAATGACAGCTTTCCCACAATTGTCTGATGAAGATATCGAGGCCATCATTGCCTACACTTCAGCTGGAGATGTTCAACAAGTTGCCGCTGCCACATCAGGGGAAGTACTTGCGACTCCTAAATCTTCCACTGCATGGATGAGCTACATAGTAGTTTTTGTCTTGCTTGGATTGATCATTTGGATTTATGTAGCAAGTAATAATGGATTCCTCAAGATTGCCGCAACTATCTTTGTTTTGATCCTGACAGGTTATATCTTGTTTGATACGCTAATGGATATTGGTATTGATCAGGACTACCAGCCCATACAGCCCATTGCATTTTCACATAAAATACACGCTGGTGACAATAAAGTAGATTGTCAGTATTGTCATTCATCAGCGAAACATAGTAAAATGTCCGGAATCCCTTCGGTGAATGTTTGTATGAACTGCCATAAGAGTATTTCTGAATACACGGGGCCAACAACTTCAGAAAAAGACAAAGCTTTTTATGATGCTGAAATTCAAAAGATTTATGATGCTATAGGATGGGACTCTGAAAACCTTAGGTATATAGAAAATTACGAGCAAAAGCCAATCAAATGGGTAAGAATACATAGTTTACCTGACTTTGCTTATTTCAACCACGCACAGCATGTTACGGCGGGTGGAGTGGCTTGTCAAAAATGCCACGGACCGGTGGAGGAAATGGAAGACATGTATCAATTCTCTCCTTTGACAATGGGCTGGTGTTTAGATTGCCATAAGACAACTGCAGTTGACCTGAAAGGCAATGGTTACTACGCCAAGATTCATGAAGAACTGGCCAAGAAGTACGATGTAAATAAGGTTACCATAGCGCAATTAGGTGGTAAGGAATGTGGCAAGTGTCACTACTAGAGTAATGAAAATAGATAAGCTGAACGCTGTTCAGTTTTAAAAAATAAACAACAAGATTAAATATGGCATCTAACAAGAAATACTGGAAAAGTGTTGAAGAACTAAAAGAAAATAGTTCTATTGTTGAAAAGCTGCAGAAAAGTGAATTTATTGAAGATATTCCAACAAGCGAATTCTTAGGTGATAAAGAATCCCTGGAAGCGAGCGATACTTCAAGAAGAGACTTTTTAAAATATGTAGGATTTTCCACGGCTGTTGCATCTTTAGCGGCTTGTGAAGGACCGGTAGTAAATTCGATTCCTTATGTGGTCAAGCCTGATGACATCATTCCGGGGATTGCAGATTATTATGCCTCTTCTATAGCTGATGGATTTGATTTTGCCAATGTGTTGGTGAAAGTCCGAGAGGGGAGACCCATTAAAATAGAACCAAATAGGGATTCGAAAAATGGTGTTACTAATGCTAGAGTGCAGGCATCAGTTCTTTCCTTATACGATAACAACAGACTTAGAGGACCTTTAGCAAAAGGGGCTGAAACGGATTATACAACCTTAGACAAGGAAGTGCAGTCTCAATTAGCTGAGCTTAAGGCAAAGGGTGCGAAAATAGTTTTGTTAAGCGGAACTACGGCAAGTCCTTCTTTAGAAAGTCTTGTGGCAGAATTCAAAGAATCTTATGGTAATGTGGAGCATATAATGTATGATGCGGTTGCTGAAGATGCTGCTTTGAACGCCTTTGAAAAAATGTATGGAACCAGAGCTTTACCAGATTATTATTTTGGGAAGGCTGAGGTGATCGTTTCAGTTGGAGCTGATTTTCTTGGTGACTGGCAGGGAGGTAATTTCGGACCAGGTTATGCCAAAGGAAGAAAGCCTAAAAACGGTAAAATGTCACGTCACATCCAGTTCGAGTCAAACATGACCCTTACAGGAGGTAATGCTGATAAAAGAATTATTGTAAAACCATCTGAACAACTTCAGGTGATGAGTAAGCTGTATGAAGCCATCGTAAATGGTAAAAATGCCGGAGCTTCCACTCCGGTGGATGATGCGATTGCAAAAGCGGTTGTTCAGATCAAAAAAGCAGGAAACAAGGCAGTAGTGGTTTGCGGTGTACAGGATGAAAATGCGCAGTTGCTTGCTTTGGCTATCAATAATGCTTTGCAAAGTCAAGTAATTGACGTTGTATCAACAAAAAACGTACGACAGGGTGATACGATGAAGGTGAACCAACTGATGAAAGATATGGCGTCAGGTACTATAGGAGCGGTAATGATCGCTAATAGCAATCCTGTGTATTCTTTGGCAAAAGGAACTGCATTTGCAGAAGCCTTGAAAAAGGTGCCACTTTCAGTTAGTTTTAGTATGTCTGCCAATCAAACTACCGAAGTTTCTCAATACGTAATTGCTACACCGCATTTTCTTGAATCATGGGGAGATGTGGAAATTAAAAAAGGACATTATAGTTTGGTACAACCTACTATTCAACCCTTGTTTAAGTCCAGACAATTGGAAGACAGTTTGTTGACATGGATGGGAAGCGATATTTCCTACTACGATTATATGAAGAATAACTGGCAATCGAGCTTGCTTGGTGGAGGATCTTGGAATAAAACACTTCAGGATGGTACTTTTACAGTAGCACAGCAAGAGGAAGTAGCAGTTGCTAATGAGATAGATTTAAGTTCAGTAAGCTCGGCCCTTGCTAAGACGGCTGGAGCAGAAATGGAACTTACGGTTTATGCAAAAACTGGTTTAGGAGATGGTCAGCAAGCGAATAACCCTTGGTTACAGGAACTTCCTGATCCGATCACCAGAACTTCTTGGGACAATTATTTATTGATCTCAAGAATAGACGCTGAAAAACTTGGAGTATCAAACAGAACGGTTGATAATGGAGCACTTAACGGAGATGTGGTCAATATAACTGCTAATGGCGTTACCCTTAGTAATGTTCCTGTGTATGTGCAACCAGGTCAGGCCGCAGGTTCTGTTGCAATTGCAGTAGGATACGGTAGAACTGACTTGAAAAAAGATATGAATGTAGGGGTAAATGCCTATCCGCTTTCTGAAGGCCCTTTTCAAAGTGTTACCATTGAGAAAACGGCAGGAGAGCATAAGTTTGCCTGTGTGCAGTTACACCACACCATAATGGGTAGAGAAGAAGAGATTACCAAGGAAACTACCTTGGCTGATTTTGTTTCAAAACCAAAAGAAGAATGGAACCATGCCCCGGTATTTTCATTGGACCACCAGGAGGTTACTCAAGACAAGGTAGATCTTTGGGAAAAATTTGACGATAGCTTAGGAACCAAGTTTAATCTTTCAATTGATCTTGCCACTTGTACGGGATGTGCTGCATGTGTAGTAGCTTGTCATGCCGAAAACAATGTTCCCGTTGTTGGAAAACATGAGATCAGGGTTAGTAGAGATATGCACTGGTTGAGAATTGACAGGTATTATTCAAGTGACATGACGGTTGCTCAAGGTAAGGAAGACGGATCCTTCGGATCCGGAGATTTCTTTGAGGCCCAGGGTGAACCTTCTGATGCGCCTGAAGTATCGTTTCAGCCTGTTATGTGTCAGCATTGTAACCACGCACCTTGTGAAACAGTATGTCCGGTTGCCGCTACTTCTCATGGACGTCAAGGCCAAAATCAAATGGCCTATAACCGTTGTATCGGAACGCGTTACTGTGCGAACAACTGTCCTTACAGGGTAAGAAGATTTAACTGGTTCAAATATGCCAATAATAATGAGTTCGATTTCAATATGAACAACGAACTAGGTAAAATGGTGTTGAACCCGGATGTGACTGTGAGATCTAGAGGGGTGATGGAAAAATGTTCTTTCTGTATCCAAAAAACACAATCTACCATACTAAATGCAAAAAAAGAAGGTAGAGCCGTTGCTGATGGAGAATTTTCAACAGCTTGTTCTAGCGCTTGTCCAAGTAATGCTTTGGTTTTTGGAGATGTAAATGAGGCGTCAAGTGAAGTGGCTCATTTGAGTCATGATGACAGGAGCTTTAAGTTACTGGATTTTGTTGGTACAAAACCAAATGTATTTTATCAGTTGAAGGTTAAGAATACCACAGAGGCTTAAGCCAATTTGGTCATAGAATAAAAAAAGAGAAATAAATTAATATTATAATATACTATGTCTCATTACGAAGCACCTATTAGAGAACCACTAATTATAGGAGATAAGAGTTATCACGACATTTCTAATGATATTGCTGCACCCATTGAAGGCAAGGCCAACAAATGGTGGTGGGCCGTATTCAGTTTGGCATTGATCGCCTTTTTATGGGGTATCGGAGCCATTGCTTATACCATCGGTACAGGTATTGGAGTCTGGGGTCTTAACAATAAGATCAACTGGGCTTGGGATATTACCAACTTTGTATGGTGGGTTGGTATCGGACATGCTGGAACCTTGATTTCTGCTGTACTTTTATTATTTCGTCAAAAATGGAGAATGGGTATTAACCGTTCTGCTGAGGCCATGACAATATTTGCTGTATTTCAGGCAGGTTTGTTCCCGGTTATTCACATGGGACGTGTTTGGAATGGTTACTGGACCATGCCAATTCCTAATCAATTTGGGAATCTTTGGACCAACTTTAACTCACCATTATTATGGGATGTATTTGCGATCTCAACCTATTTAACCGTATCAGTAGTATTCTGGTATACTGGTTTGTTACCTGACTTTGCGATGATTCGTGACAGGGCAACAAAACCATTCCAAAAGAAAATATACAGTTTGCTTAGTTTCGGATGGACGGGTAGAGCAAAAGACTGGCAACGCTTTGAAGAGGTGTCATTGGTTTTGGCAGGACTTGCCACTCCTTTGGTACTTTCAGTGCATACAATTGTATCCTTTGACTTTGCTACTTCTGTAATTCCAGGATGGCACAGTACGGTGTATCCTCCATATTTTGTTGCAGGGGCCGTATTCTCAGGGTTTGCCATGGTACAAACTTTATTGATTGTAATGAGAAAGGTTTCGAACCTTGAAGCTTATATTACCAGAGGTCATATAGAGAATATGAACAAGGTTATTTTAGTGACAGGTGGTATTGTTATGGTAGCCTACCTATCTGAATTTTTTGTTGGATGGTACTCAGGTAGCTCTTATGAAGATTTTACATACTTATCGGTAGGTGCTGCTACAGGACCATACTGGTGGGCATTCTGGGCGTTGATTTTGTGTAACGGAGTTTTTCCTCAATTACTTTGGTTCAAAAAACTCAGAACGAATTACACAGTATCTTTCATTATGGCGATCATTATCAACATTGGGATGTGGTTTGAGCGTTTTGATATTATTGTAATCAACCTAAGCAGGGGTCACCTTCCATCAACCTGGACGCAATTCGAGCCTACTTTTGTTGATATAGGGATATTTATGGGTACGATCGGATTCTTTTTCGTGTTGTTCCTGTTGTATGCCAGAACTTTCCCAGCAGTTGCTCAAGCTGAAGTGAAGTCAATCTTGAAATCCTCAGGAGATAATTTTAAAAGAGCCAGAGATACTAAATAAAAGAGACAATTGATAAAATTGATAAATAAAAAAAGATGAGCGATAAAGTTATACATGCCATATACGACGATGACGATGTGCTTTTAAAAGCCGTTAAAGAAGTTCGTGAAGCGAATCATCATATTGACGAGGTTTATACTCCATTCCCTGTCCACGGACTTGAAAAAGCCATGGGACTTGCCAATACCAGAATTGCCATTACGGCCTTTCTTTATGGGATTACCGGATTGGGTTTTGCCGTATGGATGATGAATTATATGATGATTGATGACTGGCCTCAAAATATCGGAGGTAAACCTAGTTTTAGCTATGCTGAAAATATGCCTGCTTTTGTTCCGATCATGTTTGAATTAACCGTATTCTTTGCAGCGCATCTTATGGTCTTAACTTTTTATATGAGAAGTAAGATTGGACCTTGGGTAAAGGCATCAAATCCTGATCCTCGAACTACAGATGATAAATTTTTGATGGAGGTACCAGTTACGGGAGATGAAAAGGAATTGGAAGCATTTTTAACCAAGACCGGAGCTATTGAAACTAAAATTGTAGATAAGCACTAAAATATTTAGAATGAAGAATATATTCAATATTGCATTAACAGGTGTAATGATCCTATTGCTTGCTTCATGTGGAGACGAAAAACCTACTGAAAGGAGTGTACAATATATGGGTGATACTGATATGTATGAACCAGTTCCCTATGAAACATATGGAGAGAATCCTTATTTCGAAAACGGATTAAATGCTCAGTTACCTGTAGAAGGAACAATAGCAAGAGGTGTAGCCGTTTATGATTATCCTGATTCTGAAGAGGGCTATCAAATGGCTAAGGATTCGTTGATGGCACCTTTTAAAGCAACAGAAGCAAGTCTTGAAAAGGGAAAAATAACCTATAATATTTACTGTTCAACTTGTCATGGTGACAAGGGAGACGGAATGGGCACATTGGTTAAGAACGAGAAATTCTTAGGTGTACCTAATTATAAAGACAGAGAGATTACGGAAGGCAGCATTTATCATGTGATTATGTATGGAAGAAACCTAATGGGGTCTCATGCGGGTCAGTTAACTGAAACAGAACGCTGGAACGTAGTGCAATACGTAGAGCACCTGAGAGCTGATCTATTAAAGTAAATAAAATAAGTAAAAAATAAATACAGAATATAATGTATACATTTTCAGGTAAATTAAAAACGGTTTCTCTTGTGCTAATGATCATTGGTGCTTTGGGTATTGGTTATGGGTTTTTTAGTGCCCCAAAAACCACCGAAGATGTTGAGCAGGCGATGGCACATGAAGAGGATGGGCATCACGGAGCAACAGCTGCTCACGCTGATGAATCCTCAGATGCAAATGCAGGTCATGGAGAAGAACATAGTGCAGAAGAAGCTCAAAGTCATTTGGAGCATTTATTGCATCAAGGTCAGAACAGACCCTGGGCAGCATTTTTTATAGCAGCTTTTTTCTTTTTGATGATATCAGTATGCGTTTTGGTTTTTTATTCTATTCAGTGGGCAGCTCAGGCAGGTTGGTCAATTGTTTTGTTTAGAATCATGGAAGGCATAACGGCATATATCTTACCGGGATCTATTTTACTGTTTATATTTTTACTGGCCTCGGGATTTCATATGAACCATGTTTATGTTTGGATGGCAGAAGGCACATTCGACCCTGCAAGTGAAAATTATGATGCTATTATCGCTGGTAAAAGCTGGTGGTTAAATACGCCAGGATGGTTGATCAGAAGTTTTATTTACTTATTCGTTTACAATGTTTTTAGATTCTTGTTAAGAAGAAATTCTTTAGCTCTTGATGAATCTGGAGACATAAAAATATATAAGAAAAACTTTAATCTTGCGGTTGTCTTTATAGTAATGTTTGGAATAATTGAATTGTTTATGTCCTTTGATTGGTTGATGTCATTGGACCCACACTGGTACAGTCAATTATATTCTTTCTATGTATTTGCCAGTGTGCTGGTTTCAGCTATTACAACAATTGCATTGGTAACTATTTACCTTAAAAACAAGGGGGTATTGCCATTTGTGAATAACAGTCATATCCATGATCTAGCAAAGTATATGTTCGGATTTAGTATTTTCTGGACTTATTTCTGGTTTGATCAATTTATGTTACAATGGTATGCAAATATTCCTGAGGAAGCAGCTTATTTCTTCCCAAGACTAATCGGGTCATATCAATTGCCATTTATTTCAATGCTTGTCATGAACTTCGTTTTTCCTATTCTGATTCTTATGGACAGTGATTTCAAAAGGGTTCCATGGTTTGTCGTAGCAGCTGGATTAGTGATCTTGACAGGACATTATATAGATATATTTCAATTGATCTCACCGGCAACAGTTGGCGATAGTTGGAGTATTGGAATTCCTGAACTTGGCTCGTTGGCTTTCTTTTTAGGTTTGTTTATTTTTGTTGTTTTTACGGCCATTTCCAAGGCTCCGCTGCATGCAAAAGGCAATCCATTTATGAAGGAAAGTGAAATTTATCACTATTAGACTAACTACTTAAAATATTTAAGGTTGCCTATGTTTGGGCAACCTTTTTTTATACCCAGATAATTTATTGATTTTTTTTTGGCTTAAAGCTGATATAAATCATGAAAATTAATATTTTTCTTTATATTTGCGGCACAGAAAATCCGCTTATAAACTTATATATCATTGATGAAAGCACTATTTTATATTCTTATATTTTTTGTAATTGCAACAGCTTTTTGGCAGTTTTTTAAATTATTAGGATTAACAAAGAAGGATCAGGTCGCCACAGAAAAAGAGAACAATGTCAATGGATGGTTGATGTTGGGTTTAGGAGCTTTTATATACGGATTAATGCTCTATTCCATGGTTCAGGGAAGAGTGGTGCTTTTACCTCGACAATCAGCTTCTCTTGAAGGCGAAGATATTGATAAGTTATTTGTGATCACAATGGGCTTGATCATAGTGGTCCAATTCATCACTCAGTTTTTGATCTATTACTTTACATTTAAATATCGCGGTGTAAAAGGACGTAAGGCCCTTTTTTATGCCGATAGCCATAAACTTGAGATGTGGTGGACAATTGCACCTACTATTGTTTTGTCGGTATTGATCATTTATGGTTTATGGACCTGGAACAATGTACAGGATCTTTCTAAATCAGAAAACCCTTTGATCATCGAAGTATACGCCAAACAATTTCAATGGGAAGCAAGATATGCCGGAGAAGATAATGAGCTGGGAGTTGGACATGTTAATTTTATCAAAGGCATCAATACCATGGGAGTGGATATGACAGATAAAAATTCAGCTGATGATATTCCGGTTCGAGAACTGCACTTACCTAAAGGTAGAAAAGTGATCTTTAAGTTCAGATCTCAGGATGTTTTACATTCGGCCTATATGCCTCATTTTAGAGCACAGATCAATTGTGTTCCAGGAATGACAACCTCATTTGGATTCACGCCAACAGTCACAACTGAAGAAATGAGATTAGATGAGGATACAAAAGCAAAATTTGATGCCATTAATGAATTAAGACTTGCCAATGGTAATGAAGAAACAGTTGAATTTGACTATCTTTTACTTTGTAATAAGATATGTGGTGCTTCTCATTACAACATGCAGATGAAAGTAGTGGTTCAGGAAGAAGAAGATTTCAATAAATGGTTAAAGGAACAAAAAACGTTAACCGAGGTTATCAATAACTAAGAACTAATCGAAAAACTTATTTAAGGAAAATGTCAGATCATCATCATCATAAAGAAACATTCATAACCAAGTATATTTTTAGCCAGGATCATAAAATGATCGCTAAACAATACCTTATTACAGGTATGTTTATGGGGGTTGTTGGAGTGTTTATGTCTATGTTGTTTCGTTTACAACTAGCCTATCCGGATCAAAGTTTTAGTATCATTGAAGCATTCCTTGGAAAAGGAGGAGAAGGTGGTCAGATGACCCCGGATATGTATATGGGTCTAGTAACCATTCATGGTACCATCATGGTGTTTTTCGTGCTTACGGCAGGATTGAGTGGGACTTTTAGTAATTTATTGATTCCATTGCAGATTGGTGCTCGCGATATGGCCTCCGGATTTTTGAATATGATCTCTTATTGGTTATTCTTCTTATCGAGTTTGATCATGTTCCTTTCTATCTTTGTTCATACGGGAATGGCCTCAGCAGGTTGGACAATTTATCCACCGTTAAGTGCGCTTCCACAAGCTATGTCAGGTTCCGGATTAGGAATGACACTTTGGTTGGTTTCTATGGCGATCTTTATTGCTTCCTCTTTGATGGGTTCACTAAATTACATTGTGACCGTGTTGAACCTGAGAACAAAGGGGATGAAAATGACGCGTTTACCATTGACTATTTGGGCCTTTTTAGTCACCGCAATTATTGGAGTAATCTCTTTCCCGGTTTTATTGTCAGCAGCATTACTTCTGATCTTTGACCGAAGCTTTGGTACGTCTTTTTATTTATCAGATATTTTTATACAAGGAGAAGTACTACATTATAAAGGAGGATCTCCGATCTTATTTGAACACTTGTTTTGGTTTCTTGGACATCCTGAAGTTTATATCATTTTATTACCAGCTCTTGGAATTACATCTGAAGTTATTTCGACCAATGCACGTAAACCTATTTTTGGTTATAGAGCGATGATTGGTTCTATTATGGCGATTGCTTTCCTGTCTACTATTGTATGGGGACATCATATGTTCGTTACAGGGATGAATCCTTTCCTGGGCTCGGTATTTACGTTTACAACCTTGTTGATTGCCATACCTTCGGCGGTTAAAGCCTTTAACTATATCACAACTTTGTGGAAGGGAAATCTTCAATTGAATCCGGCGATGCTTTTTTCAATTGGGATGGTATCCACCTTTATCACTGGAGGTCTTACAGGACTGATCCTTGGAGATAGTGCTTTAGATATCAATGTACATGATACCATGTTCGTAGTAGCACATTTTCACCTTGTAATGGGAATTTCAGCCTTATTTGGTATGTTTGCCGGTGTTTATCATTGGTTCCCTAAAATGTATGGAAAAATGATGAACAAAGATATGGGATACCTTCATTTTTGGATCACTGCCATTTCTGCTTATGGGGTATTCTTTCCGATGCACTTTATCGGATTAGCAGGTTTGCCAAGAAGATATTATAGCAACTCAGCCTTCCCTATGTTTGAAGATTTGTTACACATCAATAAAGTAATTACTGTATTTGCCCTTATTGGAGGTCTTGCACAATTGATCTTTCTTGCCAATTTCTTCTTTAGTATTGGAAAAGGGAAAAAATCGGTTCAGAATCCTTGGAAAGGAAATTCACTTGAATGGACAACTCCTGTTGAACATATGCATGGGAACTGGCCTGGAGATATTCCAGAAGTTCATCGTTGGGCGTATGACTACAGCAAGACAGATGATAATGGTGACCTTTGGGGCGGACAAGATTTTACACCTCAAATCGTACCGATTAGGGACGGTGAAGAAGAGTTTTAAAAGCTACTACTAATTAAAAAATCATATTTTTAGAACCTCAATTTTATTGAGGTTTTTTTTTACCTATATTTGAAATAAATCAATTTGAAATGATTAAAAAGATCGGCTATTTTTTGTTATTTTTTGTCTTAATAATAGGGATAGTTTCGTTTATTTTTGTTCAGAAAAACAAACCTGTTTACAAAGGAAGTGTTGATATTAAAGGGCTGGGAGAAGAAGTAAGTGTTTATTTTGACACTTATGGTGTACCCCATATTTTTGCTGATAACGAGGAGGATGCTTACATGGCACTAGGTTATGTTCATGCCCAGGACAGACTCTGGCAAATGGAACTGATCAGAAGAATAGCTGCCGGAAGACTTTCTGAACTATTTGGGGAGGAGCTGATTAAAACTGACAAGCTTTTCAGGGGTATGGGGCTTGAAAGTAGCGCTGCCAAAATCATTCAGCAAACTGATAGTACTTCTCAAACCTTTCTTTTGGCCCAGGCCTATTTGGATGGGGTCAACAGGTATATCGATGATGGTAAAACTCCGATAGAATTTAGCTTGATTGGGGTTGAAAAGGAGCATTATACACTTAAAGATATTTATAATGTTTATGGATACATGGCTTTTAGTTTTGCTCAGGCGCATAAGACAGACCTGTTATTAACCGATTTAAAAGAAGTTTTGGGCAAGAATTATCTCTTGGATCTCGATCTGAATATAAGTCCGAGATCGACTTTGATAAAGAACTCTCGAGGAATAAAAAGGATGGCTGCTCAAGTAGGTACCTCGATCAATCATATTATGGATAGTTTACCTGTTTCTCCCTTTGTGGGAAGTAACAGTTGGGTTATCGGCCCACAGAAGACGAAAAACGGGAAAGTAATTTTTGCTAATGACCCCCATATTGGCTTTTCTCAACCTTCTGTATGGTATCAGGCACATCTGATTACGCCTCAAAGGGAGATGTATGGCTTTCACCTGGCTTTGAGCCCTTTTCCTGTACTGGGTCATAATTATGACTATGCGTATGGAATTACCATGTTCGAAAATGATGATATTGATTTCTTTGATGAAGATGATCAGCAAGTGTATAAAGTGCGAGAGGAAACCATAAAAGTAAAGGATGGAGACGATGTGATTTTTGAAGTCAAAACCGGACCACATGGCCCACTAATGAATGGGATTTTAGAAGGGATGGATGAGGAAAGAAAAATTTCCATGGACTGGATCTATGTGAAAATGCCCTCTGATTTATTGGACATCACTTATGAGATGTCTCACGCCACCTCTTTGGTTGAGTTTAGGGATGCCGTTGCGAAAGGGAATGCCCCGGGCTTAAACATGATGTATGGTGATGCCAAGGGAAACATCGCCTGGTTTGGAGTAGGTCAATTATATGAACGGGAGGAAGGAGTTCATACTAAATTTGTTTTAGACGGAGCCAACCAGATTGATGACAAACGCACTTATTTGGATTTTGAGCAAAACCCACAAGCGATCAATCCGTCCTGGCATTATGTGTATTCAGCGAATAATCAACCCGAAGAAGTCAACGGTAAATTGTATCCCGGATACTATTTACCTGAGGATAGGGCGAAAAGAATTGTAGCACTTATTGAAGGCAATAATACTTTTACGGCGGCTCAGGTAGAGGAAATGATCAATGATGTGCAATCACCGGTAAGTCCTTCACTGGTCAAGATCATTCTCAACAATATTTCCAAGGTGAACCTGTCTGAAACAGAGAAGAAAGCCATGGAAATTTTGAAATCATGGAATGGGGACTATAAAAAAGATATGGTGGCACCGACCATTTATTATAAGTTTATTTATCTGTTGCTGGAAAATACTTTTGGGGACGAAATGGGTGAGGAAAGGTTTGAACAGTTTTTGCAAACCCATTTGTACAAAAGGCAAATTGCAAAGCAACTCAAATTGAATAGATCTGTATGGTGGGATGATATTAAAACTAAAGAAGTAAAGGAATTAAAGGATGAGATCATCACCACATCTTTCCACGAAGCTATACATGAGCTTGAGGACCAGTATGGAGATGATCTGGATGACTGGTTATGGTCGTCATCATTAAGCGTTGTGCACAAACATGCTTTTGATAAAAGCGCTCTTTTGAAGGGATATTTCAATGTTGGGCCCTTTGAAACTGACGGAGGAATTGAAGTCATCAATAACCAGCTGTTTAAATTAAATGGAACTGGTCTGTATGAGGTCTTAGCCGGGCCCTCAACCAGAAGAGTTATCGATTTTAGTGATGTGGAAAATGCAAAAGCAATTTTACCTACGGGTCAATCGGGAAATGTTTTCAGCAAACACTATAAAGATCAAGCTGAGAAATACCTCAGAGGAGAATTTGTGAAGATGATGCTCAATAAAGAAGAAATCAAAGCCTGTGAAGACATCTTAGTTTTGCTCCCTCCTAAGGAGAGCAGCAACTAAATAGATCATACTGAACATCAGTTTTTCTTGGTTAATCGATCAATCAAAAAGATCTGAAGACAGATAACGATCTCCGCGGTCACATATAATGCATACAACAACGCCGCTTTCAATTTCATTGGCAATTTTTATAGCAGTTGTAACAGATCCCCCGCTACTCATACCAGAAAAAACACCTTCATCTTTGGCCAGTCTGATACTCATTTCTCGAGCTTCAACTTCGCTGACTTCCATAATACGATCAACTTTTGAACGATCAAAAATTTTAGGTAAGTAAGCTTCAGGCCATTTCCTGATTCCGGGAATTTTTGAATTATCGGTTGGCTGTGCACCTACGATTTGAATGGCCGGATTCATTTCTTTTAAAAAGGTAGACACTCCCATTATGGTTCCTGTAGTACCCATTGCGGAGACAAAATGTGTGACACTATGATCCGTATCCCTCCAAATTTCAGGACCGGTAGTTTTATAATGAGCTTTCCAGTTATCGGGATTGGCAAATTGATTTAACATGACAAATCCTTCTTTGGCTACTTTCATTTCGGCATAATCTCTTGATCCTTCAATACCATTGTCGGCCGGGGTCAAAGTTACCTTTGCTCCATAGGCTCTCATGGTTTGAACCCTTTCTTTTGTAGAATTTTCAGGCATGACTAATTCTATATCAAGCTTGTAGACCCCGGCTATCATCGCCAGAGCTATTCCTGTATTTCCACTGGTGGCTTCAATAAGACGGCTCTGCTGGTTAATTTCTTTCCTTTCCAGAGCAGATCTGATCATATTATATGCAGGTCTGTCTTTGACGCTGCCACCGGGATTATTTCCCTCCATCTTGAAAAGTAACCTGACATTGTTGTTTTTGATCAAACCTCTTGCTTCAACAAGAGGAGTATTTCCTATAAGGTCCAGAATACTACTTATCTGCATGATTGTTTTTTGTTTTAAGTTTGGTATCGGTTACCTGGTATACAATAGAATTTTCAGGTACTGATTTTGTCAGCCATACATTTCCACCTATCGTACTATTTTTGCCAATGATCGTGTCGCCGCCCAAGATCGTAGAACCGGCATATATGGTCACATTGTCTTCAACCGTAGGATGTCTTTTCTGATCCTTCATATCTTTCGAAACCTGAAGAGCACCCAGTGTTACGCCTTGGTAGATCTTGACTTTATTTTTAATGATCGTACTTTCACCAATCACAACTCCTGTTCCATGGTCGATAAAAAAAGGAGAGCCAATGCTCGCTCCGGGATGGATATCGATACCTGTAAGTCTGTGGGCATATTCACTCATCATTCTTGGCACCAAAGGCAATCTTTGTAAATGAAACTCACGACTCAATCTATACACAGCTATAGCAAAAAAGCCCGGATAAGCTAGAATAACTTCTTCCACGCTTTTAGCTGCGGGATCATGAAGATAAATGCATTTGGCGTCCTGATTTAGTTGTTGTAAAAGATCTGGGAGATTAACCATAAATTTTTTCCAGATCAATTCAAAACTAATCCCTTTGGGTTCGTCAACCATTTTCGAGATGTCTTGAAAGGAATCTGCCAAGTGCATTGATATTCTCGGATACCGAAATTTTGGAATCAAATAAAATGTGAAACAAGATCATTGCAAAACTCTTCTGTTTTCGATTTGAGTCTAAAATCAACCAGATGATTCTGTTTGTTATTTCTGATACTTTGTATGATCTTATCTATTGACATGGCACTGAATTAATTTTTCGAGTAAGTTATTCTAAAGACGTAAGAAAACTGACTTGATTACAACTGTATTTCTGTTTAAAGCACTTTATAAACTTCCTCAAACGGAATTCGGAATCTTTCTCCATAGACACCTTCCGGTAATCTGATTCCACAACTTATCACCATATTGATTTCAGCGCCGTAAGGTAGTTTCAGTAATTTTTTTATCCGAAGCGAGTCAATGCCTTCCATCGGGCAGGTGTCATAGTTGATATCAGACATAGCCAGCATAAAGGTTTGTGCCGCCAGCCCGGCACTTTTATGCGCGACAATTCTCATATCACTTTTTCGTGCTTGTCTGAAAATAGGTCTAAAAAGCCCGATTAACCAATAGATACCATATTTGAGATAGCCAAATATCCCCAAAAAATCGGCATAAGAAATGGGAACAATGGTTTTATAATAGGCAAAAGCAAATTTGGCTCTTTTGGATTGTTCTTTTTTAGGCTTGTCTCCAAAAACTTCCTTGAGATACTTCACATGGGCTTTTGCTCTGGTCCTCCATAAATCTTTTCTCACAACGACGACTACCATCTGTTGAGTAGTTTTCGCAGCGTTTTGATCAAAGCAATAGTGAGACATCTTCTTCAATGCTTCCTTCGAAGTGATGTGATGAAATTCCCATAACTGCATATTACTGCTGTTCGGGGCAAGCGTTGCGAGTTCCAAACACTGTTTAACCTTATCCGTATCAATGGGTTTTTCAGGGTCATATTTTCTGACCGATCTTCTCCTATTGACCGCTTCGGTGAATTCCATAACTATAATTTTTCCAATTGATTCGCAAATCACGGAATGCGATTGCCGTCATAAAGATAACTAAATGATCGTAGATTGTCCGAGTGAAATATTCTCCATATGATAGAGTATATTTTTTTTATCAATGATGTATTCCGAAATAAATTCTCCTACAGATGAAGTATGGGCAAATTTCTTAGTCGAATTAATATCAGGGGTAGTGATATGATACTCAATTGATTTTTCTACTGCATTTCTAATCGCGTCTGCTTCTTCGTATAATTTAAAATGCTCAAGTAATAATGCTGCCGATAAAATAGTTGCCAATGGATTCGCAAGATTCTTCCCTTTCATTTTAGGGAATGAACCATGAATGGGCTCAAAAAGAACTGATTTTTCACCAATAGAAGTAGAGGCCAAAAGTCCTATAGAACCAGAAATCACACTGGCTTCGTCTGACAGGATATCACCGAACAAATTCTCTGTTAGATATGACGTCAAACTGCCTAGGATTTACAATGATCTTCATGGCCGCATTGTCTACATAGAGGTAGTTTACAATAACATCCGGGTATTCCTTGGCAAGTTCCTTTACCCTTCTTCTCCACAGCCTGGAGGTTTCAAGTACATTGGCCTTGTCAATTAATGTTAATTTTTTTCTTCTGGTTTTGGCAGATTGAAAAGCCATATGGGCCACACGATCAATTTCCTCAACAGTATAACTACAGATATCAGAGGCTGAATTTCCGTCGCTACTCGTCTTTTTTTCTCCGTAGTAAATCCCACCGGTTAGCTCTCTAAAAATGATAAAATCAGTATTTTTGATCACTTTTTCCTTAATGGGTGACTTGTGAACCAAGGGCTCAAATACTTTTAAAGGTCTGATATTGGCATATAAGCCAAGTTCTTTTCTCAATTTGAGTAAGCCTTCTTCTGGTCTTATTTTTGCATCAGGACTGTTCTCGTATTTAGGATCGCCAATTGCACCAAACAGAATGGCATCTGAATTCAAACAGAGATCCAGCGTTTCGTCAGGTAGTGGAACGCCCTTAGAATCTATAGCGGCCCCTCCAACAAGGCCATTTATAAAGGTGAATTTATGCTTGAACTTTTTTTCAATTGCCTTTAGCACTTTTACACCTTGTTCGCAGACTTCTGGTCCGATTCCATCTCCCGATAAAACAGCTATCTTTAATTTCATTAGATATAAATTAGGAAGCTAATTTATCTAATTCAACCCGAACAAACTTGATAATTCTTTCAATATCTATATCACTCACTTCCTTCAACTGGTCAGCAGTCTTTAAAAACTCAGGATAAACCTGGTCAAGTTCAATTTTAGTCAAATCGAAACCTATTTTTTTCGCCCTATAGGCCAATGCAGCTCTACCACTTCTCGCCGTTAATACAATTGAAGATTCAGTAACTCCTACGTCAGCCGGGTCCATGATCTCATAGGTTTCCCTGTTTTTGATCACTCCGTCCTGATGGATACCTGAACTATGGGCAAATGCATTTTCGCCGATTACAGCTTTATTGGGTTGTACCAGAATTCCCATATGATGTTGTACCATTTGAGAAGTACTATACAATAACTTAGTATTGATATTTGTGTCAAGATTTAAATATGGATGTTGTTTTAAGATCATCACGACTTCTTCCAAAGCTGTATTTCCTGCTCTTTCACCTAAACCGTTGATGGTACACTCAATTTGACGAGCTCCGTTTTGAACGCCTGCTATAGAATTAGCAGTTGCCAAACCAAGATCATTATGACAATGACACGAAAGGATCACGTTTTCAATTCCTTTTACGTTTTCCATCAAATATTTCATTTTTGCCCCATACTCTTCAGGCAAACAATAACCGGTTGTATCGGGTATATTCAATACGGTAGCCCCGACCTTGATCACCTCTTCACAGATTTTAGCAAGAAAAACATTATCCGTTCTTCCTGCATCTTCAGCATAGAATTCAATGTCCTCGACATAGGTTTTGGCATATTTAACCGCTTCTACTGCTCTTTCAATAATCTCTTTCAGGCGTAGAATTGAATTTGTATTTGATATGTGATTCAGAGGTTCCAATTCCGGTATGAATTCTTGGTCGCACAGCATGTTTTAGAGCTTCTCCCGCCGCATCAATATCTTTCATATTGGCGCGTGTAAGACCGCATACAGATGCATTTTTTACCAATTTAGAAATTTCCACTACAGAGTTAAAATCGCCCGGACTTGAAATTGGAAATCCGGCTTCAATAATATCTACACCCAGCTCGTCCAAACGTTCGGCAATAATTAATTTTTCTGGCGTATTTAGCTTACAACCAGGCACTTGCTCTCCATCTCTCAAGGTTGTGTCGAATATTTGGACTTGATTTTTGCTCATTATTAAATAATTTTTATCACTTTTGAATATTCAAAATTAAATGGGAAATCAATAAAGTTGTAGATTTTCTTTGAAGCGTTTACTACATTCAAATTATTTGAAGATCTGTTAATAAGCAGATGTCCAGACAGTTAAGGGTAATTTTATTACGATGTCTATGGAAAAAACAGATGCACTTTTTTTATTGGTCAAATCATTGACAAAATCTGAAAAAAGGCAGTTTAAATTGTATGCCGGAAGACTGGGGGGAAATTCCGAAAAGAATTTTATCGCTCTTTTTTCTGTATTGGATAAACTAGATGAATTCGATGAAAAGGAGATTCTTTTAAAAACCAATATTAAGAAACAACAACTTTCAAATTCAAAAGCTCATTTATACAGGCAGATCCTGGTAAGCCTTAAACTAAATCCGATTCATCAAAATGCGAAAATGCAGGTAAGAGAACAATTGGATTTTGCCACGATTCTCTATAACAAAGGTCTTCACAAACAAAGTCTTAAGGTTTTGGATAAGGCCAAGGGAATAGCCTTGACCAATGAAGATTCAATTCTCGCTTTTAGTATTGTTGAATTGGAGAAAGTAGTGGAATCACAATATATTACCAGGAGTTTGAGCAGTCGGGCCGATGACTTAATTATTACAGTCAAAGGATTTGGGTGAAAAGACCCTGATGCTCAGTAAGCTTTCCAATTTATCACTTGCAATTGTACAGTATGCTCCTTAAAAAGGGTTATGTAAGTAATGATAAGGATTTTGAAGAGGTTCGTACTTTTTTTAAGGAGTCTTTGCCAGAATATGACATTAAGAAATTAGGAGTTATTGAGAAGCTTTATCTATATAAAGCGTATTTATGGTATAGTTTTATCACGCAAGATTTTGTGGCAGGATATCGCTATGCGCAAAAGTGGGTTGATCTTTTTTATTACAATCCTGAAATGAAAAAAACCAATCCGGTTTTTTATTTAAAAGGGATCAATTATTTGCTTGAAGCCTTGTTCCTCGTTCAGCATTTGACAAAATTCAGATCTACTTTGAACTTTTTTGAAGAGGAATTGAACAATCAGAATTTCCTGCTGAACGAGAATACAGAATCCCTGGCTTTTCTCTATTTGTATCTTAACAAGATTAATTTATACTTCCTGGAAGGCAATTTTGTTCAGGGTATTAATTTTATTCCTGAAGTTTTGGAAGAAATTGAAAGTCATCGGTCAAAAATTGATGAACATCATGTTATGGTCTTCTATTATAAATTCGCCAGTATGTATTTTGGCGCTTCACAGTATGAAAAATCTATTTTTTATCTTGAAAAGATCATAAGGAACAAGCAGTTGGGCATGCGAGAGGATTTGCTATGTTTCACCAGGATACTAAACCTTATAGCGCATTACGAAGCAGGAATGGATCAAAACCTGGAAGCATTGATAAAATCTACCTATAAGTTTCTTATAAAAATGAATGAGTTGCATTTGGTGCAGCAAAGAATCATTAGTTTTTTAAGAAACCTAAGCAACATATATCCACATGAATTGAAAAACGCTTTTAAAGAATTACATGGAGAACTGAAGGTTTTTGAAAACCATCCCTATGAAAAAAGATCATTTATGTATCTGGATATTATTTCCTGGCTCGAAAGTAAAATTGATAACGTGTCTGTGGAATCAATTATCAGGAAAAAATCTAGAATTCAGTATAAATAGATTCTTTAGCTTACTTTTTTAATAAGGAGCATTTATTTAACAAATATACCTTCCGAATGGGAGGTTTTTTCTTGTTTAAACCTTGTAAATTACAGTATTTAAGTAATTGAAAAAGAGTAATTAAGGTAATTTCAGGCTTGCTTGGATATTGTAATATAAAAAATAAGAAACCAACAGTCGGATAAAGGCTGTTTATTTTTGATGATTATTTAATGATTATCAGGGGTCAGTAAAAGAATATCAACCCATTAAAATTTATCTTTTTTATTAATGAAGCGTTTAAATAAGCACAGCCAAAGACTTACTCAGGATGCAACCCAACCAGCAGCTCAGGCCATGCTTTATGCAGTAGGCCTGAACGATGAAGATATGCAGAAACCTCAAGTGGGTATTGCCAGTACAGGCTACGATGGTAACCCTTGCAATATGCATTTAAATCATCTGGCTGCGGGTATAAAAGAAGAGGTAAACAAGAAAGATCAGGTGGGGCTTATCTTTAATACCATAGGAGTCAGTGATGGTATTTCAATGGGAACCAGTGGAATGAATTATTCTTTGCCCTCAAGAGATATTATTGCAGATTCCATAGAAGTAGTGATGAATGCGCAAAGTTATGATGCGCTTGTGTCGGTAGTGGGATGTGACAAAAATATGCCAGGAGCTATTATGGCCATGCTTCGATTGAATAGGCCATCGTTGATGGTTTATGGCGGAACCATAGCCTCGGGAAATTATAAAGGAAGAAAATTAAATATTGTATCTGCCTTTGAGGCTCTTGGTCAAAAAATTTCAGGAGAAATTTCTGATCAGCAGTACAAGGAAATCATAAAGAGTGCCATTCCGGGAGCAGGTGCTTGTGGCGGCATGTATACGGCCAATACCATGGCATCTTCAATTGAAGCCCTTGGTTTTGCTTTACCATATAATTCATCAATTCCAGCTGAAAATCCGCATAAGGACAGCGAGAGTATCAGGATCGCTGCTGCAATTAAAAACTTACTTGAGCTTGATTTGAAACCATTAGACATTATTACAAAAAAATCTTTAGAGAATGCTGTGGCCCTGGTCAATGCGCTTGGAGGTTCGACTAATGCGGTCTTGCATTATTTGGCCATCGCTCATGCTGCTGGTATCGATTTTGGTCTGGATGATTTTCAACGCGTTAGTGACCGAACGCCATTAATTGCTGATCTGAAACCAAGTGGTGAATATTTAATGGAGGATGTTCATGGAGTGGGAGGAACACCTGCCGTCATGAAATATTTGCTGGAAGGAGGGTATTTGCATGGTGATTGTATGACAGTTACCGGAAAGACCCTGGCCGAGAATCTTAAGGATGTAAAACCCTTAAGTTTTGAGGAGGATCAACAAGTGATCCATAGCATTGATCACCCGTTGAAATCATCAGGTAATTTGCAGATTCTTTTTGGAAACCTCGCCTCCGAAGGGGGAGTAGCTAAGATTAGTGGTAAAGAAGGAAACCTCTTTAAAGGAAAGGCTGTGGTTTTTGACGGGGAGCAAGAAGCCAATGATGGTATTGGTGCTGGGAAAGTATCTAAGGGTGATGTTGTTGTTATTCGCTATGTGGGGCCAAGAGGAGGCCCGGGGATGCCTGAAATGCTAAAACCAACCTCGATGATCATGGGTGCAGGCCTGGGTAAAACCGTGGCGCTGATCACTGACGGACGTTTCTCAGGAGGTACACATGGTTTTGTAGTGGGTCATATCACTCCGGAAGCTCAGACAGGTGGATTGATAGGTTTGCTTGAGGATGGAGATATGATCACAATAGATGCAGCGAATAATTCGATTAATGCGGAGCTTACTGAAGCTGAAATTGGACGGAGAAAGGCCTTGTGGAAGGAGCCAGCTCCAAAACATACAAAAGGAATTTTATATAAATATGCCAAAACTGTTTCTTCTGCATCCGAAGGTTGCGTTACCGACAAGTTTTAAGCGATACTAATTACTAAAGTTGTTATTTATGGAAACAATAACAAAATCGACAGAAAAAGTGATACATACAAAAAGTGTAAAAATTTCAGGAGCTGAAGCAGTTGTAAAATGCTTGTTGGAAGAAGGGGTGGATCTCATCTATGGATATCCCGGCGGAGCTATTATGCCAGTTTATGATGAATTCTATAAGTATGAGAAAGAATTACATCATGTGCTCACCAGGCATGAACAAGGGGCCGTACATGCAGCTCAGGGTTACGCACGTGTATCTGATAAAGTAGGAGTAGCCGTGGCTACTTCCGGGCCGGGTGCAACAAATTTAATTACAGGTATTGCTGATGCTCAAATTGATTCAACTCCTTTGGTTTGTATTACCGGACAAGTAGGGTCGCACCTTTTGGGGAGTGATGCCTTTCAGGAAACAGATATTATCAGTATTTCTACGCCGGTGACCAAATGGAATTATCAGATCACAAAGGCGACAGAAATCCCGGAGATCATGGCAAAGGCTTTTTATATTGCCAGGTCTGGCCGACCAGGACCTGTTTTAATTGATATCACAAAAGATGCCCAATTTGGGGAACTTGATTTTTCTTACAAACCTTGTAAAGAGGTGAGGAGTTACAAACCAATTCCTGATATGGATCCAGCCAGTATTGCGGCTGCGGCTACAATAATTAACGAGGCAGAAAAACCTTTTATCGTTTGGGGTCAGGGATTGACCTTGGGAAAGGCTGAAAAGGAGTTTAAAGACTTTATTGAAAAGGCAGGGATTCCTTCTGCTTCAACCTTATTGGGCCTATCGGCTCTTCCTTCCGATCATGAACTCCATGTTGGAATGGTGGGCATGCATGGTAACTATGCTCCAAATGTGCTGACGAATTCTTGTGATGTATTAATTGCAATAGGCATGCGATTTGATGACAGGGTAACCGGAAATTTAGAAACCTACGCCAAACAAGCGAAGATTGTTCATTTTGAGATTGATCCGGCAGAGGTGGATAAGAATGTTAAAACTGATGTTGCTGTTTTGGGAAATGTCAAGGACACGTTATCGGCAATTTTGCCTTTGATCCGGAAAAAGCAATACAAGGAATGGATGCAGCAATTTCACGATCTGTACGATATAGAATATAAAGAAGTAATTGACGGACAGATCAATGTAGGCGCTGAAGGGCTTACAATGGCCGAAACAATAGTAGCTTTGAATAAGGCTACAAAAGGAGAGGCCGTCATCGTATCTGATGTAGGACAGCATCAGATGATCGCCAGTCGGTTTAGCAAGTTTAAATATGGTAAAAGTAAGATAACCTCCGGAGGACTTGGAACCATGGGTTTTGCCCTGCCGGCGGCTATAGGCGCCAAAATGGGCGCTCCTGATAGAGAAGTTGTTGCGATCATTGGAGACGGTGGTTTTCAAATGAATATTCAGGAATTGGGAACTATTTTACAAACCAAGGTTCCCGTAAAAATTGTTGTACTCAACAATCAGTTCCTGGGAATGGTTCGTCAATGGCAGGAATTATTTTTTGATGGTCGCTATGCTTCAACGATAATGACAAACCCCGATTTTGTTAAGATTGCTGAAGGATATAGTATAAAGGCAAGAAAAGTATCTGAAAGAAAAGAACTTACGGAGGCCATTGAAGAAATGATTGCTTCTAAAGAATCGTATTTCCTAGAAGTGGCAGTAGAAATGGAGGAAAATGTATTTCCAATGATACCAACGGGTTCAAGTGTATCTGATATCAGATTAAAATAAAAGACATGAAGACTAGAAAAGTATACCATATCAGTTTATTCTGAGAATAATCTCGGATTGTTGAACAGAATAGCAACTATTTTTTTAAAAAGGCATATCAATATTGAAAGTCTGACCGTATCAGGCTCAGAAATTGAAAATGTATCTCGATTTATCATTGTTGTTGAAATCACAGAAGAGCAAGTCAAAAAGATCATTGGTCAGATTGAAAAGCAAGTGGAGGTGATCAAAGCATATTATCATACAAATGATGAATGTATATTTTTGCAATCGGCCTTATTCAAGATCAAATCGAGTCTTCTTTTTGAAGAACGTCAAATTCAAAATATCATCAAGAATAGCAATGCTCAGATCGTCACCGTATCTCCAGAATTTTTTGTCATTGAAAAATCAGGTCGCAAGGAGGAAATAGATGCTTTGTATGAAGATCTTGCATCATACGGAATCATGCAGTTTGTTCGTTCTGGACGGATCTCAGTGACCAAGGAAGAAATGAAAATATCAGAATTATTAAGAAAACAATTAAATTAAAAAATAAATTAAAAGGATAATGGCAAATTATTTTAATACTCTTTCACTAAGAGAACAATTGGCACAATTAGGAAAATGCAGGTTTATGGATACTTCTGAATTTTCTGATGGGATAGCAGCCTTAAAAGATAAAAAAATAGTTATTGTAGGTTGCGGTGCACAGGGTTTAAATCAAGGATTGAATATGAGAGACTCAGGGTTGGATATTTCTTATGCACTTAGAGAAGGAGCTATTAAGGACAAACGTCAATCTTTTAAGAATGCATCTGAGAATGGATTTACGGTTGGTACTTATGAGGAACTGATTCCAAGCGCTGATCTTGTTTGTAACCTCACACCTGACAAGCAACATACTTCAGTGGTGAAAGCAGTGATGCCATTAATGAAGGAAGGTGCAACTTTAGCCTATTCTCATGGTTTCAATATTGTTGAGGAAGGAATGCAAGTGAGAAAGGATCTTACTGTGATCATGGTTGCTCCAAAATGCCCGGGATCTGAAGTAAGAGAAGAGTATAAAAGAGGATTTGGAGTGCCTACACTAATTGCAGTTCATCCTGAAAATGATCCTGATGGAAGAGGTTTGGCAGAAGCAAAAGCATATGCAGTTGGTACAGGAGGTGACAGAGCAGGTGTATTGGAATCTTCCTTTATTGCCGAAGTAAAGTCTGACCTTATGGGAGAGCAAACGATTTTATGTGGTGTTTTGCAAACAGGATCTATTCTATGTTTTGACAAAATGATTGAAAAAGGTATCGAGCCGGGTTATGCATCCAAATTGATTCAATATGGTTGGGAAACGATTACAGAAGCTTTAAAGCATGGAGGAATTACCAATATGATGGATCGTCTGTCCAATCCTGCCAAAGTAAAAGCTTATGCTTTATCGGAAGAATTAAAAGATATCATGAGGCCATTGTTCCACAAACATATGGATGATATTATGTCTGGAGAGTTTTCAAAAACCATGATGGAAGATTGGGCCAATGATGATAAAAATCTTTTGACCTGGAGAGCAGCAACTGGCGAAACAGCCTTTGAGAAAACAGCTGCCGGTGAAGTTGAGATTTCAGAACAGGAATATTTTGACAATGGTGTATTGATGGTGGCCTTTGTTAGAGCAGGTGTTGAACTAGCTTTTGAGACCATGACTGAAGCAGGAATTATTGATGAATCAGCCTATTATGAGTCATTACACGAAACTCCCTTGATCGCCAATACCATAGCACGTAAAAAATTATATGAGATGAATGCAACCATTTCAGATACAGCTGAATATGGATGTTATTTATTCGACCATGCTTGTAAGCCACTTTTGACCGACTTTATGAAAGGTATCGATATTGATGTGATTGGAACAACCTTTGGAAAGGGTCAGGGTAATGGCGTCGATAATCAGGAATTGATCGCTATTAATGACGAATTGCGATATCATCCGGTTGAAATCATTGGATCTGAGTTAAGAGAATCAATGACTGCTATGATCAAAATAGTATAAGGAAGGAATCGAAAATAAACTTAATTTAGTGAGTTGACCATCGATTTCATTTTCTTGAGATCGATGGTTTTATTTTTTAAAAAATGGCAAAGCCTTTTGTAGATATTAAGGAAAGTGGAAGAAGCTGCCGTTCGTATTCGGGCACTGGTAAAACATACCCCTTTGATCAGAATGCCTAATTTCTCGGAGCGATATCAGGCTGAGATTTATTTTAAAAGAGAAGACCTTCAAAGAGTAAGGTCATATAAAATCAGAGGGGCCTTTAATAAGATCAGTTCTCTTGTAGAAGAAAAGGGGATAAGCAAAGTGGTATGCGCCAGTGCAGGAAATCATGCACAGGGTGTGGCACAGGTATGTCATTTTCTGGGTATCAAGGGCATTATTTTTATGCCTTCCACAACACCACAGCAAAAGGTTCAGCAGGTAGAAATGTTTGGACGTGAGCATATAGAAATTCGACTTGTAGGAGATACCTATGATGCTTCGTATAAGGTTGCTCGCGAATTTAGCGAGACGAACCAAGTAGAATTTGTACATCCCTTTGATGATCAGCAGATTATTGAAGGTCAGGGTACAGTAGCTCTGGAGTTACTGAAAGATTTAAAAGAACCACTTGATTATTTGTTTGTTCCCTGTTGGTGGTGGTGGCTTGATTGCTGGACTCATCAGTGTTATGAAAGAAAGAAGCCCTCAAACTAAGATCGTGGCTGTTGAGCCTGAGGGAGCACCTTCTCTAAGAACATCTTTAGAAAAAGGAATCAATACAAGTTTGGATCATATCGAAAAATTTGTGGATGGTGCAGCTGTTAAAAGAATGGGAGACCTTCCTTTTGCAATTTGTAAGAAAGGTGTGGATGAGGTTTTGGTGATACCCGAAGGTAAAATTTGCACAACCTTATTGAAATTATATAATGAAAAAGCTATTGTCGTTGAACCGGCAGGAGCCTTGTCTGTAGCAGCCCTGGATTTTTTTAAAAAGGAGATTACTGGAAAAAGAGTCGCCTGTATTATTAGCGGAGGCAATAATGATATTTCCCGAATGGAAGAGATTAAAGAAAGGTCTTTACTGTATGAGGGTATTAAACATTATTTTATGGTAATCTTTCCTCAACGAGCAGGCGCACTTAAGGAATTTGTGGTCGAAGTACTGGGTGAGACAGATGATATCACTTATTTCGAATATGCAAAAAAGAACAGTCGTGCGCGTAGTTCAGCTGTAGTAGGTATTGAACTTAAAAGTAGTCTTGATTTTGAACCCTTGCTTCACCGTATGAAAGAAAAAGGTTTTTTCGGGGAATATCTAAATGATAGCCCTCAACTGTTTCAGTACTTGATATGAAATTTTAATCGAACAACTCAGATCAATAAAAATTAAATAACCTAAAAATACTCAATATGTCTATAAAGACGATTTTCAAAGAAAAGAATGTACCCGAGAATTACAGGGTGCCTTTAAAGAAAAAGTATGACACCTATTTGCTCAATGGCGAGATCAAAAAATGGAATGGTAAAACATCAGATGTCTTTCGCCTGTATACAGTGAAGATGCTGATGGTGTTATGAAGCCTACACTACTGGGAACAGTTCCCCTTATGGGTGAAAAGAATGCCATGGAAGCCTTAGATGCAGCCAACCAAGCCTTTAAAAATGGAACAGGAGACTGGCCAACAATGAAGGTTGAAGAACGCATCAAGTGTGTAGAGAAATTTGCAGAACTGATGGTGCTGAAAAGGGATGTTGTCGTTAATTTTATTATGTGGGAAATTGGAAAGACGCTTCCGGATGCGCAAAAGGAATTTGATCGAACCGTTGATTATATTTATGATACCATAGATGAATTAAAGGAACTGGATCGCAATTGTGCGCATGTGAAATTACATAGTGGAGTATATGCCCAAATAAGGAGAGGACCTCTTGGGGTAGTGCTCTGCCTGGGACCCTATAATTATCCCTTAAACGAAACTTTTTGCCTCTTGATCCCAGCTTTGATCATGGGGAATACAACTGTATTCAAACCTGCTAAGTTTGGGGTTATTCTGATTACACCTTTGTTGGATGCTTTTGCTGAGGCTTTTCCAAAAGGTGTTGTAAATATCCTGTTTGGAAGAGGTAGGGAAGTAGCCACACCAATTGTTAAATCTGGAAGGGTTGAGGTATTGGCATTAATAGGGAACAGTAAATCTGCGAATGCCTTGCAAAGTCAACATCCAAAGCAGAATAGATTGCGGTTGGTGTTGGGCCTTGAGGCGAAGAATCCGGCAATCGTATTGCCAGATACTGACATGGATTTGGCAGTTGAGGAATGTGTATTGGGATCTCTCTCGTATAACGGGCAGCGTTGTACAGCATTAAAAATGATTTTTGTTCATGAAAATATTGTAGAGACATTCAATAAGAAGTTTATTGAAAGAATCAAGCAATTAAAATATGGACTCCCATGGGAAGAAGGCGTAAAATTAACCCCATTGCCTGAACCCGGAAAACCTGAATATATCAAAGAACTCATTGATGACGCAGTCTCCAAAGGCGCTGAAGTGATCAATGAGGGTGGTGGGGAAACCAATCACAGCTTTGTGTATCCGGCTGTTTTATATCCCGTTAATGAAAGTATGAATGTGTATCATGAGGAACAATTCGGACCTGTAGTTCCAATTCTTTCCTTTAAAGATGTACAAGAGCCTATTGATTCTATAGTCAATTCCAATTATGGGCAACAAGTAAGTTTATTCAGTAAAAATGCTGATACCCTGGCGCCATTGATCGACAGTTTAGTGAATCAGGTTTGCAGGGTGAATATTAATAGTCAGTGTCAGAGAGGTCCCGATGTTTATCCGTTCGTTGGTAGAAAGGACTCGGCAGTAAGTACACTTAGTGTTCGTGCCGCGTTGAGGTCTTTTTCAATCAGAACGCTCGTTGCTTGTAAAAATAACCAGCTCAATAAGGATATACTTAAATGACATCTTAGATAACAATAAGTCAAATTTTGTAAGCACCAATTATATCTTATAAGCTGAATTTATATAGGTATCATGAAAAAAGGAGGTCGTAGACCTCCTTTTTTCATGATCATTTAAAATTTTGTTTAAAAAAAGCATAATGATTATCTTCGGGTGTCACTAATCCCTCAGTTATGTCCAAGATATTCAGTTCTTTTGAGCATATCTCTGCCTTAAAATTATTCTTTTTACCTATTATTTTTTTATTCTATTCCGCAGAGTTCTTATGGGCAGATCATGTATCAGATCCCGACCAATAAAAGAGTAAATGTGGGATCATATGGTCGTGTAGGTGTAGATTGGAATTTTGAGAATGGGGGTTCCATTGGAAGAAGACTGAATCTTAACAATATGGGTAGTATTGGAGGAAGACTGGAGGAACAGGATTATCTTGAGGTGGTTCCTAATTTTAATTGGAATCCTAAAGAAGGTGATAGTACGCTAATATATGCACAATTGAGATTTTCCTTTTATTCCACGAGCCTTGCAAATTTCGGAAATAGTACGTCAACAAGTTTAGGGGGACTTGCTTTTGCCATGCCAGAAATTTATGTGGAGGCAAGAAATATTAGAGGTTCGGGGGTAAGTATTTGGGCAGGCTCTCGTTTATATCGAGGGCCGGATATACATATTGCAGACCATTTTTATTTTAATGACCATTCGGGTCAAGGATTTGGTGTTGAGTTTAAAAACACAAGATTATCCACTGTTTTTATAGCTTCAACCGATACGACATCCACTGTACCTCCGTATTTTTATCTGAATATTAAAACGGGTACACCGAGTACAGCGCTTAGGCAGAGAGTTGTGGTCGATAGGTGAACAGGATTTTAAAATTAATCGATCATAACAGTATAACGCTGTTAGGAGAGTTCCATAGAATGGCAGATGCTGATGGTGAAGTTGAAGTAGATTCAGTTGCGCAGGAATTAAACTTTCCCTTCTGATTTGGTTTTGTTAGTTGGTGTAAAGCATGAGCATCAAATTAAAAAAATGCGTACCCGGTTCTTTTAATGATTTCTCGTGCAGATATGGTACGCGGTATTGCGAATGGAGGAGATGGAGGTCTGTCAAAAACCTGGCTCACATTTGGAGCACCCGATACCATAGCTCAGAATTTTAAGGGTGCTTATAGCCTTGCAGTAACAGATCATGCCGTATTTAATTTTTCAGATAAATACACCTTAAACGGCTATGTGATCCTTACCCATAGTAAAGGGGCCGCGGACGGGAATGGATTGTCAAAAACATTTTTTGGGCGTGAAGTATACAATAGAAAATTTGATTTTACTGTTGGTTTTCGGAATGAGCATTATCTCTCAGATTATTTTCATTTATTGACTGAAGTACATTATTCCCAGAGAAAGGATGGTGACAATCCCTGGGCCAGTATGCTTAAATTCAGTGTGGCACCGGTATATGTTCCAACAGGCCAAAGAGATACGTGGGCGCGACCTCATTTAAGGGCTGTGGTCTCATGCTGGCCCGATATAATGATTATGCCATGGATCACTCTATATTCTCCTTATCTTGAATTTGCGGGAAGTAAGAGATGGGGATATTATTTTGGTGTAAAAGCAGAATGGTGGATCTGGGATTAATATTCAATCTGATTTTATAATTTCGAAGTGCAAAGTTGCCAGAGCGTATCATTTGGCAATGGTGCCCGAAAGAGAGTGTTTCTTTCGTAACGGGATGATCGAATTCAATTTTGACAGCATGCAAATGTATACCTCCGTTAGGATTCGACCTTTTACTTCCGTATTTTAAATCTCCTTTAATAGGGTGACCACTAACCGAAAGCTGACATCTGATCTGGTGATGCCTTCCGGTTTCCAAATTGATCTCCAACAAAACGTAATTGTCTAAATTCCAGTAAGGAATCATAATGTAAAATGGCCTTTTTACTATCCTTGCTCTCCTTGGAAAAGGCGGTTGACTTATTGTTTTTAGGGTTTTTCCTGAGATAATGTTCAAGTGTACCTTTTGAGGGCTAGGAGCATCCTTCAACTAAAGCCCAGTATGTTTTTTGTATCTGTTTTTCTCTTAGCATTTTATTCATTCGCTCCAGCGCTTTACTGGTTTTAGCAAAAATAACTATGCCGGAAGTCGGCCTGTCAAGTCGGTGAACTACTCCTAAAAAGACTTTACCAGGTTTTTTGTATTTATCCTTTATAAATTCCTTAACAATCTCGCTTAGAGGGCTTGTCTCCGGTTTTATCACCCTGAACGATATCGCCTACTTTTTTATTGATGATGATCAAATGATTGTCTTCGTGAAGTAACTCTAAATTGTCTTTTGTACTGCGCATTATTGGATTCTATAGGATGTAAAAATACGAATTATATTTACCATCCTTTTCTTTTAAAAATCACTGGCCTTTTAGTGACTCATGTCACATAAACTTGAGAGAGAATGATGAGGAGAATTAGTAACTTTCATCATCCTTTACAAATGAAGATCTTTTTCGATGAAATATTCAATCTATCTGATTTTAGTGTGCATTACTTTTTTTATCATGCGCCGTAAAAAAGATAACTCCTCAGGAAGGAGCTGAAAGCTCAATCCAAGGATTTTATCTCCCGAATATTCTGAGGGTTATCAGCTCTTAAAAAATCAATGCTACGCCTGTCATAGTCCGATCTCATCTTCTCATGATGTGATCATTGCCCCTCCTATGGCAGCCGTAAAATTGCGTTACAGCCGAAGCTATACGACAAAAGAGGAGTTTGTAGAAGCCATGGTCTCCTGGGCCATGAATCCGAATAAGGAGAAGGCGCTCATGAGAGGTGCTGTGGATAGATTTCAGCAAATGCCAAAACAAGCATTTGTAGAAGAAGATTTGAGAAAGATTGCAGTCTATATGTATGAAAATGAATTGGAAGAACCGGAATGGTTTGCTGCTCATGAAAAGGAAATGCACGGTAAAGGAGGAGGTATGGGGCAGGGTATGCCCTAAGGCAACACACTTTTATACCATACTTTCATTCACATTTTGAATGAAACTCAAAATCTCATCACGCCCTGTTTTGTCGCTAGATGAAGAAATAAAATAGGGAGGTAATTCCTCCCAGGACTTCAACAACTCTTTTTTATAGATCTCAATATTTTTAGGCAAGGTAGATTTATTCAATTTATCAGCCTTTGTAAATACGATACAGAATGCAATGCCATTGGTTCCCAGAAATTCCATGAAATCAATATCAATTCTTTGTGGAGCATGCCTGCTGTCAACTAAAACGAAAGTACAGGCAAGTTGCATTCTTTTGTTAAAATAATCTCTGATAAAATTTTGAAAAGTTTTTCTTTTGTCTTTTGACACTGAGGCATATCCATAACCTGGAAGGTCAACTAAAAACCAGTTTTTATTAATGATAAAGTGGTTGATCAATTGGGTTTTACCTGGCTTGCCTGAAGTTTTCGCCAAAGATTTATGATTTGTCAGCATGTTGATCAATGATGATTTACCAACGTTTGATCTGCCTATAAATGCGTATTCGGGAAGATTGTCTTTCGGACATTTATAAACATCAGTGTTACTGATCACGAATTCGGCTGATTTAATCTTCATGGTAGTTTTGGATTGAATTATTCCGTTACATCTATTGAATTGCAAAGATACAAGGATGCGCTCATTCTTTTATGAAAAGAAATTCACGTCAATAGTAGTTTCCAGATCATTGTGACTGTACGTATCAAACTTTTATTTCCTGAAATTTTTAGTGAGCCAGGGTTCCAATAATTGGTTGAATTGATCAGGGCTTTCCATCATTGGAGCATGTCCGCATTTATCGATCCAGTGAAGCTCAGAATTTGGTAATAATTTATGAAATTCTTCAGCTACATTAGGAGGGGTTACAGTATCATTTTTTCCCCAGATCAAACAGGTTGGCACCGTCATTTTTGGCAAATCCTTAGCCATATTGTGTCTAATGGCACTTTTGGCAATCGCTATGGTTCTAATCAGTTTGTTTCTGTTGTTCAAAGTTTCAAAAACATCGTCAACAACTTCTTTTGTGGCGATTTCAGGATCATAAAAAACATCTTGAGCTTTCTTTTTAATATACTCGTAATCACCTCTTTTTGGATAGCTTTCACCCATTGAATTTTCATAGAGACCTGAGCTTCCGGTCAGCACTAGTCCATTCACATTTTTTGGATTCAATTTAGTGTGAAACAATGCGATATGCCCCCCAAGTGAGTTACCCATCAGTATATACTTGTCAATACCTTTGAACCTGACAAAGTCTTTGATGAACTTTGAAAGGTTTTTGACATTGGTTTTTAAAAGTGGTAAAGAATAAATGGGGAGTTCAGGCATAAGTACCTGATAGCCCAAATCTGAAAAATGGTCAAAAACTCCATCGAAATTACTTAGGTTTCCCATGAGGCCATGCAGAATAATTAGAGGGGTTCCTTTCCCTGATTCTAAATAAGAATAGCCATTTTCTTTTTTAAGAGTATATTTCATTTACGATCTAAATTCTATGCGATTTGCAAATTTAAATAATTTGCTTCAAAGTACTAATTTTCTCTTCATTAGTTCAAATTATTTTTCACAAAAATCTTCTACTTTATTTAACAGTCATTGAATCAATTACTTATGCTAGCATAAAGAAAGTTATCAACAAAGTGGTAAAAAATGGTAAAAAGTGGTAAAAATGCATATATTTGTCATAATAATTCAATTTTCAGGGCTCAAAGTGGTAAATCTAATCGGTACATATGAATGTAAGGCAGACGTTAAGGGACGTCTTATGCTGCCATCTCCACTTAAAAAGCAACTGTCCAGCATACTACAGGATGGATTTGTTCTAAAGCGCTCCGTTTTTCAGCCATGTTTAGAATTGTATCCCATGAAAGAGTGGAATGAAATGATGGCGAAAGTAAACAAGTTGAACAGGTTTATAAAGAAGAATAATGATTTTATCAGAAGGTTTACGGCAGGTGTTAAGGTTGTAGAACTGGATGTGTCAGGAAGAATGCTGATTCCTAAGGATCTGCATTTGTTTTCAGGCATAACTAAGGAAGTTGTACTCTCATCCTCAGTGAATATCATTGAGATATGGGATAAAGATAAATACGAAAAAGCGATAGATGATGCAGCCTTGGATTTTGCTGATCTGGCTGAGGATGTAATGGGTAATGTAAATGATAACGATCATGAGTTATCATGACCCGGTACTGCTCTTTGAAAGTGTTGATGGTCTAAAAATTAAACCAGATGGTATTTATGTGGATGTGACCTTCGGAGGAGGAGGGCATTCAAAAGAAATACTAAAAAGGCTTGGTGATCAGGGAAGGTTATTCGCCTTTGATCAGGATGCTGATGCTTTGCGAAATGAAATTCAGGATGAGCGTTTTGTGCTGATCAATGAGAATTTTAAATTCATTAGCAGGTTTCTGAGGTTTTACGGTGTCAAAAAAGTGGATGGAATTTTAGCGGATCTGGGTGTCTCCTCCCATCAGTTTGATAGCGCTGCACGAGGCTTCTCCACAAGATTTGATGCAGAACTTGATATGAGGATGAATGTAAGTGATGCAGTGTCTGCTTATGAGGTGGTTAATGAATATCAGGAAGAAGCGCTTGCGCAGGTATTGTTTCAATATGGGGAGTTAAGGAATTCCAGGGCGCTGTCAAGAGAAATAGTGAAAGTCAGAAGGGATAACCCGATAAAAACGAGCTTTCAGTTGAAAGAAGTTTTACAGCGGTTTTTGCCGAAGCCGAAGGAGCATAAGATTCTTGCTCAGATTTTTCAGGCTATCAGAATTGAAGTGAATCAGGAGATGCAGGTGTTAAAAGAGTTTTTATTACAAACACCGGATTTGCTGAATGATGAGGGGAGGTTGAGTGTGATCTCTTATCATTCCTTAGAAGACAGATTGGTGAAAAGATTTATTCAGTCTGGATTATTTGAAGGTGAAGCTGAGAAGGATTTTTATGGGAACGTAAGTGTCCCTTTTAAAAAAGTGGGAAAACTGATCCTTCCTACAGCTGAAGAAGTAAAAAAAAATAACAGGGCAAGAAGTGCCAAATTAAGAATAGCAGAAAAGAATTAATCAAACCAGAAGTCATAACTCAAAATGTCAAAAGTCAAACAAACCTTGTACAACATTCTTAAGGGGAAGTTCCTGGTGGATGAGGATGCGAAGAAGAATTGGGGCTTTATCATATTTCTAACTTTTCTTGCGCTATTGATGATCACCAGCTCTCATCAAATAGACAGGAAAGTTCAGAATATTTCAACGCTGAACAAAGAAAAACGCAAACTCTACTCTGAGTTTGTGGCTACCCGATCGGATTTGATGAAATTGAAAATGGAGTCAAGTATTTCTAAAAGACTTGCAGATAATGGGTTGTATGTGTCTCAAATACCACCTCAAAAGATCAAAGTGATCATTAATAATTAACCATGGCTGTTGAAAAGAAACAAATATTGAATAAACTCTACCTGCTTACCGGGTTTTTGTTCTTGTTTGCTATGGCCATCGTGTATAAGCTGATTGAGATAGAACACATTGATGGTGATAAATATAGGGTGGAAGCCGAACAAGGCACCGTAAAAACTTTTGAGATCGCTGCCAATCGCGGAAGTGTATATACCGCTGATGGAAGTTTACTTGCTACTTCGGTTTCAAGATTTGATATAAGAATGGACGCCGTTACCATTTCGGATGATGCATTTGAAGCAGGTATTAAAGATTTAAGTATTGCTTTATCTGAAATGCTTGGAAAATCACCCGGATATTACGAAAACAAGATCCGGAAGGCCAGAGTGAATAAAAACAGGTACCTGTTTATCACTAGAAATCTGAGTTATAATGATTATCAGAGATTAAAGAAGTTTCCCATTTTCAAGTTAGGTACTTATCGGGGAGGTTTGATCATGGAGCAACGCACCGTGAGAGAACATCCGATAGGAAAGATAGCTGAACGAGCCGTTGGCTATGATGACTATAGAGGTCGTGTAGGAATAGAGGGTAGTTTTTATGAATTTCTCAGAGGAAAAAAAGGAAAGCGCTTAAAGCAGAAGATCGCTAAAGGGCAATGGAAGCCTTTAAATGATAATAATGAAATTGAGCCTATAGACGGAAAAGATATCATCACAACCATTGATCTTAAGATTCAGGATGTGGCACATCATGCCTTACTGGCTCAGTTGGAGAAGTTTGAAGCTGATCATGGTTCAGTCGTGGTCATGGAGACAAAAACAGGTGAGATCAAGGCCATTTCAAACTTGGGAAGAACTTCAGAAGGAACCTATTTTGAGCAACGCAATTATGCGATCTATGAATCTCATGAGCCGGGCTCTACTTTTAAACTGATGGGGATGGTGGTTGCCTTGGAAGACAAAGTAATTGACACTTCTGATATCATCGATACAGAAAAAGGAGTGATTCGATTTCACGGCAAGCCGGTGAGGGATTCACACCATGGTGGCTATGGGAAAATTTCGGCTGCAAGAGTTTTTGAGGTTTCATCAAATGTAGGAATTGTTAAGATCATAGATGAGCACTACAAGGATCATCCTGAAAAGTTTGTACAGGGTCTTGAAAGAATGAAGGTTGGGCAAAAGATAGGCTTACCCATAAAAGGTGAAGGAGAGCCAAAGATACCCAATCCAAATGATAAGGATAGTTGGAATGGTTTGTCACTTCCTTGGATGGCCTATGGATACGGGGTTTCATTTACTCCTCTTCAAACCTTGACTTTTTATAATGCCATTGCCAATAATGGGGAAATGGTCAGACCTCGATTCGTCAAAGAGATCAGGGCGCAGAGCAATGTAGTGACCAAATTTGATAAAGAGGTGATACATCCACAGATCTGTTCTCAGGAAACTATTGATAAGGTAAAGGAGATGATGTTGAATGTTGTGAAACGTGGAACTGCAGATAATATTTATGATCCGAATTTTTCAATGGCTGGAAAAACAGGGACATGTCAAACAGAATACTGGACCGACAACACCAAATATATTTCATCATTTGTAGGTTACTTCCCTGCAGATGAGCCTAAGTACTCCTGCATTGTAGTGATACATAAACCCGACAAGAAGAAAGGGTATTACGGGAATATTGTAGCCGCTCCTGTATTTGAACGTATTGCCAGAAAAATTTATACCAGTACACCTGTCGAGGAGGAAGTAGCATTTACCCTGAAGAACAATAAAATGGATGAGGCGTACGAGGGCTATTACAAAAAAGCCAATGAAACCTATACCAAAGTTCCTGATGTAAAAAATATGCCTGGAATGGATGCGATCTCCCTTTTAGAGAACATGGGCTTTAAAGTGAATTTTGAAGGTATTGGAAAAGTAAAACATCAGTCAATCAAGGCTGGATCGGCCTTAAAAAAAGGTGACATCATCAAATTGGAATTGTCTTAAGTTGAAAAAATTAAAAGACATATTATATGGGGTATCAGTTGAATCGGTAAAAGGTTCGACGAATATTGATATTAAAACAGTTGAGTTTGACTCCAGGAAAATTGATTCCGGATCTTTGTTTGTAGCACAAAAAGGACTCCTTGTTGATGGTCATACTTTTATTGCTGGGGCAATTTTGGATGGTGCTATAACTATAGTTTGTGAGGATTTCCCGAGCGAAACACCAGAGGGGGTCACTTTTGTACAAGTCGTTGATGCCAATGAAGCTTTGGCTATTCTTGCTTCGAACTTTTATGACAATCCTTCTGAAGAACTCACCTTGGTAGGTGTGACAGGTACTAATGGGAAAACCACCATTGCAACCTTACTTGCAGACCAATTTCAAAAAGCCGGATACAAAAGCGGGTTAATCTCGACCATTAAGATTCTTATTGGTCAAAAAGAAATCCCGGCGACGCATACCACTCCGGATTCCCTTACTATCAATAAAGTGTTAAGAGAGATGGTAAACCAGGGTGTAAGCCATTGTTTTATGGAAGTGAGTTCCCACGGAATTCATCAAAAGCGAACTTCAGGATTGGTTTTTAAAGGGGGAATTTTTACAAACTTGAGCCATGATCACTTGGATTATCATAAAACTTTTGCGGAATACAGGGATGTTAAAAAATCATTTTTTGATAGTTTGCCATCCACCGCTTTTGTCCTTGTGAACCTTGATGACAAGAATGGCAATGTGATGCTTCAGAATACCAAAGCCAAAAAATATAGTTATGCCCTTAAAACGGAAGCCGATTATAAGGCCAGAATTATAGAGAACCAGTTCAATGGATTGCTACTGAATATAAATGGTCAAGAAGTATGGACCAAGCTTATCGGTTCGTTTAATGCCTATAATCTGTTAGCGATTTATGCCACATCTGATTTGCTTGGAATTGAAAAATATGAAAATCTTAGAATCCTAAGTGAGCTTGACAATGTATCAGGACGATTTCAGCATACGGTATCCAAAGGCGGTGTAAATGCGATTATTGATTATGCACATACTCCGGATGCCTTAAAAAATGTGTTGGAAACCATCAATTCGATCAGAACTTATAATGAGCAGGTCATCACTGTGGTGGGTTGCGGAGGAGATAGAGATCGGACCAAGCGACCTAAAATGGGAAATATCGCTTCAAGTCTTAGTAATCAAGTGGTTTTTACTTCAGATAATCCAAGAAGTGAGGATCCTGAGCAGATCATTAAAGAGGTCGAAGCTGGGGTTCGTCCGGAAAATTACAAAAAAACCATCTCCATAATTGATAGAAAGCAAGCTATTAAAACAGCCTGTAAACTGGCTCAAGAAGGAGATATCATTCTTGTTGCAGGAAAAGGTCATGAAACCTATCAGATCATTGGAGATCAAAAGACTGGTTTTGATGATTTTGAAATAACCAATCAAATATTAACCGAACTCAACAAATAAAATCGAGAATGCTTTATTATTTATTTGAATTCTTAGACCAAAATACAAACCTTCCTGGCACTGGGTTATTTCAATATATCTCGGTCAGATCGGCATTGGCCTTTGCATTCTCTTTATTGATATCTACGATTTATGGTCGCAAGATCATTGACAAGCTGAGAAATCTTCAGGTTGGAGAGTCGGTGAGGGATCTTGGACTTGAAGGTCAGATCCAAAAGCAAGGAACTCCAACCATGGGAGGATTGATCATTATTCTGGCTACTTTGATCCCTGTTTTTCTATTTGCAAAACTTGATAATATTTATATCATCATCCTGATCGTTACTACCCTATGGATGGGTACAATAGGTTTTATAGATGATTATATCAAGGTATTTAAAAAGAACAAGGAGGGTCTCAAGGGACGATTTAAGATAGTGGGTCAGATAAGTTTGGGAATTTTTGTAGGTCTCATGCTGTATTTTAATCCTGATGTTGTGATCAAGGAAAAACTAAGACAGGGTGGAGAGGTCGTCATCAGTCAGGACATCACCATTTCATCAAATCGATTCTCTGAAGCTGAGAAATCAACCAAAACAACCATTCCATTTGTAAAGAACAATGAATTTGATTATGCCAACTTATTGACTTGGATGGGCGAGTGGACCAAGGATTATGTATGGCTGTTTTTTGTAATTGTAGTGATTTTTATCATTACTGCAGTTTCGAACGGTGCAAATTTAACCGATGGAATCGATGGCCTGGCCGCGGGAAGTTCTGCGATCATCGTATTGGCACTGGCGATTTTCGCCTGGGTTTCAGGTAATATCATATTCGCAGATTATCTCAATGTCATGTACATACCGAATTCGGGTGAAATAACCATTTTCGTTAGTGCCTTTGTTGGAGCCTTGGTTGGGTTTCTTTGGTATAACACATATCCTGCACAGGTTTTTATGGGTGATACGGGTAGTTTGACCATTGGTGCGGTGATAGCAGTGATTGCCTTGTCGGTAAGGAAGGAATTTTTAATTCCCATACTTGCCGGAATCTTTTTGGCTGAAAATATGTCTGTAGTACTTCAAGTGTCTTATTTCAAGTATACAAAAAGAAAATCGGGTGTGGGAAAAAGAATTTTTCTGATGGCGCCGCTTCATCACCATTATCAGAAGCGCGGTTATCACGAAAGTAAAATAGTAACAAGGTTTTGGATCGTCGGCATTTTATTGGCCGTGATCTCAATTCTGACATTAAAAGTCAGGTAATCAACAATAACAATTAAATAGAAACTACATGAGTATTTCATCATTTGCTTTACAAACCAATTTTAATGTAAAGAATGCTATGGCATCCAGCACTTTATCCGATCTAATGCGGGTAAGAAAGGAAACCATTCGTAATTGTATGGCTGATTTTGAAAATGAGGAGCACAGGCTTGAAAAGGTATTGACGATCAACGGATCTCAATATGTCAATGACTCCAAAGCGGCGAACATCAACGCTACTTTTTATGCCTTGGATAGTATGGAACATAATACGATATGGATTGCCGGTGGTTTGGATGAAGAGAGTAATTATGACATGTTGTTACCTCTGGTCAATGAAAAAGTGAATGCCATAATTTGTTTGGGAGTAAACAATGATAGGCTTATTGAGACTTTTGGAAATGTAGTGGATTTTATGATTGAAACAAGCACTATTCACGACGCGGTGAGGATCGCATATAAACTAAGCAGAGAAGGGGAAACTGTTCTTTTTTCTCCAGCAGGAGCTTGTGAGAATTTAGCCGAAAATTACGAAGAAAGAGGTAAGCTGTTTAAAGAAGCTGTAAGACAATTATAAAATAGAAATAACAGTATGTTGACAAGATTTTTTGACAATATTAAAGGAGATAAGACCATCTGGGCCATCATCGCGGTTCTGGCCATATTTTCTTTTCTTCCTGTTTACAGCGCCAGCACAAATCTGGTTTATGTAGCTGGAAAAGGGTCAACTCTTGGTTATCTGTTAAAGCATGCGATTCTTTTGCTTCTTGGATTTGTGATCGTTTATACAACCCATAGAATTCCTTACAGGTATTTTAGCGGATTGTCGGTTTTGATGCTTCCGGTTGTTATTTTACTTCTGGTATACACCCTTACCCAAGGAACAGTGATCGATGGGGCAAATGCCAGTCGATGGATCAGTATTCCATTTATCGGAATTGGTTTTCAAACTTCCACCTTGGCAGCAGTTGTTTTGATGATATATGTGGCCAGATATTTGGCCCGAAACAAGGAAAAAGAAATCACTTTTAAGGAGAGCTTTTTATATATGTGGTTGCCCGTGGGTTTTGTACTCGCCTTGATCTTACCAGCTAACTTTTCTACAACTGCTATCACCTTTGTTATGGTTGTTATACTGGTGTTTCTGGGAGGATATCCCTTAAAGTTTATTGCTTCTATTCTTGGGGTGGGTATCTTGAGTTTAGCGTTGTTTATACTTACTGCCAAGGCTTTTCCTGATGCGATGAAAAACAGTCGTATCAATACTTGGTCGAGCCGTATCGAGAATTTTGCCTCCGGAGAGTCAGAAGATAATTATCAGGCTGAAAAAGCAAAAATCGCGATAGCCTCGGGTGAGATTTATGGCAAGGGGCCCGGTAAAAGTGTTCAAAAGAATTTCCTTCCTCAATCTTCATCAGATTTTATCTATGCCATTATTGGCGAAGAGTTTGGATTGATTGGCGCTATTTTGATCATTATTTTATTCCTGGGCTTATTATTTCGCTTGGTGATCATCGCGACTAAATCATTGACGATATTCGGGACCTTACTTTGTTTAGGAGTAGGCTTACCCATTATATTTCAGGCCATGATAAATATGGCCGTGGCCGTTGGACTTTTTCCTGTAACAGGGCAACCGTTACCATTGATCAGTACCGGAGGTACTTCGATATGGATGACATGTTTTGCTATAGGTATTGTCTTAAGTGTAAGTGCTTCAGATAAGGAAGTGGCTGCTGTAAAGCATAAGGAAACATTGGAAAACCCTTTAGATATATTACATGAAGCAATCGGTTAACATACTGCTAAGCGGCGGAGGAACAGGCGGGCATATTTATCCGGCCATAGCGATTGCCAATGAATTAAAAGAAAGGCATCCGGAGTCGAAATTTTTGTTCGTGGGTGCTGAAGGAAGAATGGAAATGGAGAAAGTACCACAATTGGGCTATGAGATCAAGGGACTCCATATTACAGGTTTTCAACGCAGCCTTAGTTTAAAGAATTTGACCTTTCCTTTTAAGTTGATCTCCAGCTTGTTAAAGGCGAAGAGAATTATTCGAAAGTTCAAACCTAATGTAGTGATCGGTACAGGAGGTTTCGCTTCTGGCCCTACCTTATTTATGGCTAACAGGGATCGTATTCCAAGCTTGATCCAGGAGCAAAATTCCTATCCTGGAATCACCAACAAATTGTTGGCGAAAAATGTTAAAAAAATATGTGTGGCATATGACGGGCTGGAAAAATATTTTCCTGCTGAAAAATTGATCAAAACTGGTAATCCTGTGCGTCAGGATCTCTTACATATAGATGAGAAGCGTGAAGAAGCATTGCATTTTTTTAAGCTCGATCCGAGTAAAATGACTCTAGTGATTTTGGGAGGCAGTCTCGGCGCACGAGCCATAAATCAAGCTTTAGAGAAAAATATACAAACAATTCTGAAAAATGATGTTCAGGTGATCTGGCAATCAGGTAAACTTTATTATGAAGAGTATAAAAAGTTTAGCGAGATCAAAGGAGTTCAGGTATGGGAGTTTATTCAACAGATGGATCTGTTGTATGCAGCCGCTGATGTATTGATCAGCAGAGCAGGCGCCGGATCCATCTCTGAACTTTGCATTGTGGGTAAACCCGTAATTTTTATTCCTTCTCCAAATGTAGCTGAAGATCATCAAACTAAAAATGCCAAGTCTGTGACAGATAAGGATGCGGGAATTCTTTTAAAAGAGGAGAATATTGATAGCCTTGCTGATGTGATCAAAATACTGTTTGAAGATGCTCAAAAGAGGGGTGTCTTAAGCGAAAATATAAAAAAACTGGCCTTGCCAAATGCTACCAAAGAGATAGCTGACGAGGTCGATAAAATATTAAAATAGAATTATGTGCTAAATACTTTGGTAACTATGGCAACTCTCTTGAATAGTGAGGGGATTATTTAAAGGGTTGTCATAGTTTTTTAAAACAGAAAGAATGAAAAAGTACGATACCATTATTAAATTTACTTTGCTCGCCTGCGTGCTGGTCTTCCTATACGGCTTTGCGGCCAATAGAAATGCGAAAAAAACCAATAAAGAGATCAAAGTAATTTTCGAGAATGGGGAAAATCTTTTTGTAAGTTATGAAACAGTTAATAAGTTGTTAATACAAAATTTGGAGGCCTACAAAAATCAATCAAAAGAAAATATAAATTTGAATAATTTGGAAGGATTTTTGCAGCGTAACAAAATGATTGAAAACGCTGAGATTTTTCTAACCTTAAGTGGGGAATTAGGGGCAATAATTACACAAAGAACACCTGTTTTAAGAGTAGCAAATGAAACGGAAACCTATTATTACGATAAGTTAGGTGCTAAAATGCCATTATCGGATAATTATTCTGCAAGGGTTCCTATAACCACTGATACAATTTCTGGGAAGGGAGGGTTAGATATGATCATCTTATCGAATATCATAAGAAATGATGAATTCTTAAAGAAACAAATTATTGGGATTGACCAAATAGAAGGAGAAAGAAAGGATCAATTTGAATTAAAGACCAGGGTGGGCGACCAAAAGATCATTTTTGGAGATCTGTCTAGAATGGATGAAAAAATTGCGAAACTAAAAGTATTTTATCAAAAAATAATGTTGGATAGTACTATTACAGACTATAAAACGATTAACTTAAAATTTTACAATCAAATTGTTTGTGAAAAATAGATATTATGGACAATAACAATATAGCAGTGGGTTTAGACATCGGGACAACAAAAATTGTTGCGATGGTTGGCAGGCAGGACGCTTATGGCAAAATTGAGGTGTTAGGAACCGGAAAAGCCAAAAGTTTGGGAGTGCATAGAGGAGTTGTCAATAATATTACCCAAACCATACAGTCCATTCAACAATCAGTTGATGAGGCTGAAAGTGCTTCGGGAGAAAAAATTGGAACAGTAGTCGTAGGAATAGCGGGTCAGCATATCAGAAGCTTACACCATAGCGATTATATCACCCGATCAAATTCAGACAAGGTCATCGATGAGAATGATATCGACAGATTGATCAACCAGGTATATAAGCTGGTGATGCTGCCAGGAGAGGAAATTATTCATGTCCTTCCACAGGATTTTAAAGTTGACGGTCAAGCTGAAATTAAAACTCCCATTGGTATGTATGGTGGTCGGTTGGAAGCTAATTTTCATGTAGTCGTGGGGCAGGTTTCGTCGATAAGAAACATCGGTAGATGTATCAAAAGCGCAGGACTTCAACTAGGAAATATTACACTTGAACCATTGGCTTCAGCAGAAGCTGTCTTAAGTCAGGAAGAAAAAGAAGCAGGGGTAGCCCTTATTGACATAGGTGGAGGAACCACTGATCTGGCAATTTTCAAAGATGGCATTATCAGGCATACAGCCGTTATCTCATTCGGAGGGAATGTCATTACGGAAGATATTAAGGAAGGATGTTCAATTATTGAGAAGCAGGCAGAATTGCTGAAAACTAAATTTGGATCGGCCTGGCCAGGTGAGAATAAAGAAAATGAGATCGTTTCCATCCCTGGATTACGAGGACGTGAGCCTAAAGAAATCACGCTAAAGAATTTATCTAAGATCATTCATGCCAGAGTTGTTGAGATCGTAGAGCAGGTATTTCTTGAGATCAAGAATTACGGACACGAGGAGAGTAAGAAGAAACTGATCGCCGGAATAGTGCTGACCGGTGGAGGTGCCCAATTGAAGCACATTAAACAGTTGGTGGAATATATAACAGGAATGGATACACGTATCGGTTACCCGAATGAGCATTTGGCAAGTAATTCAGACAGTGAATTGTCAAGCCCGCTTTATGCAACTGTTGTCGGTCTGCTGATGAAAGGTGTAAAAGACAATGAAAAACTGAACAATACAATACCAGAGATAGATGAAGAATCTTATAAAAAGCCTCCTCAAGAGGATACCACTCCAAAGAAAACCATTTTTGAAAAATGGGGAGAGAAGTTTCGAGATTTTTTAGATAACGCTGAATAACAATACAACCCGAATAAATAAAAATTAAGTTATGAGTTTAGAATTTAGTAATTTATCTTTTGATTTACCAAAAAATCAATCCAATGTCATCAAGGTAATTGGAGTAGGTGGTGGCGGAAGTAATGCTATCAACCACATGTATAACAAAGGCATCAAGGGTGTTGACTTTGTTGTATGTAACACAGATGCACAGGCGCTTCAGAGCAGTCCTGTTCCTTATAAGATTCAGTTGGGAGCTACCTTGACTGAAGGATTAGGGGCAGGTGCTAATCCAGAAATTGGAGAACAATCTGCTATGGAAAGCATGGAGGATATCAAAAACATGCTGAATACTAAATCTAAAATGTTGTTCATTACTGTAGGAATGGGTGGTGGAACAGGAACCGGAGCTGCTCCGGTAATTGCCAAGATCGCTCAGGACCTTGATATTTTAACCGTGGGAATTGTGACTATTCCGTTTTCCTTTGAAGGAAAAATGAGGAATGAACAGGCTCAGTTAGGAATTGAAAAACTGCGATCTCATGTAGATTCTTTAGTGGTGATCAATAATAATAAATTAAGAGAAGTTTACGGTAATTTAGGGTTTAAGGCCGGTTTCTCTAAAGCTGATGAAGTGTTGTCAACTGCAGCAACCGGAATTGCAGAGGTCATCACACATCACTACACACAGAATATTGATTTGCGTGATGCCAAGACAGTATTGTCAAATAGCGGAACTGCAATTATGGGTTCAGCTCAGTCATCCGGTGCAAACCGAGCGCAAAATGCAATAACCAAAGCCTTGGATTCTCCACTTTTAAATGACAATAAAATTGAGGGTTCTAAAAATGTATTATTGTTAATCGTATCCGGTACTTCCGAAGTCACCATAGATGAGATTGGAGAGATCAATGATTATATTCAGTCAGAAGCAAAAACCAATGTGGATATCATCATGGGGGTTGGTGAAGATGATTCACTAGGTGATGCGATTTCAGTAACAATTATTGCTACCGGATTTAATCCCGAACAGCAAAGTGAAATATCAAAGACAGCATCAAAAAAGATCGTACATAAACTGGTAGAGGAAAGACAAGTTAAAGTTGTGCCTCAACCTGAAGTAGTAGCGCCTGCGCCAAAGGTTACCCGACATATTTTGCATGAAGAAGATTTTATTGAAGAAGTCAAGACAATAAGCCCGTCAGAAACAGAATCTGTAACTCCAACTGTCGAACCCTTGGATGAAGTGGTCACGTATGAGGAGGTAAAACCTGCTGAACCTGTTGAGGAGGAAGCGAAGGATATGCCTGTTCAATTTGAACATGTGAAAGCTCCAGTTGTTGAACAGGATTTTGAAATAACCAATATTACCCCTCAAGAAGAGGCAGCTGCAGATGACAGAGGAAGATGAAGAGAATCAATTCTCATTCACTTTTGATTTGCCTATTCAAAAAGTTCAGAAAGAGGAAGTCAAAGAGATGAAAACCCTTGAGAATTTTAATATCAATGATATTGAGATCGTGGGACTTGAAGAGATCAGACCTGAACCAACTGTCACTCCTTTGAATGAAGATGCTATTCGTCATACGCTTGAGGATGAATTTGCCGCTGAGCTCAATACCTTGAAAAGCATTTCAGAGAAAGATAAGGAAGAAGAAGAGGAGATGCATTTTGAATTGAAAATAGCCAAGGAAGATGTAACTGGAAACAATGTGGAAGAGGTCAATTGAGGATAAGGATGTTTCTCCGATGAACCTTACAATTGCCGAGTTGCGCAACAGGGCAGAGATCAGAAGAAAAAAGATGAAAGATTTCAATTATAAATTCATCAATAAATTGAATCACCATATAGATGATATAGAAAACGAACCTGCCTATAAAAGAATGGGTGTAAACTTAGATGACGTGCCTAGTTCATCTGAAACAGATAAGAATAAATCAAGAATGACTTTAGGAACTGATGATAATGACGAAATTCAGCTAAGGTCGAATAATTCTTTTTTACACGATAATGTTGATTAGTTTTTAGTTTTAGTTAGTGGGAAAGTCCGGAGTAAGATCTTATTTTACTCCGGATTTTTTGTTTTAATGCTGCTTGGAACAGGGCTCACCCTCCTTATTCTCACCCCCTCGGAAGTGAGGGGGTGAGAAGTGAGGGCCTCACTTCCGAGCGCCTCGGAAGCTAGGAGATCAGCTCCGCGGTGATCGGTTTACAACTATTCAGCATAAAAAAAGCGACCCTAAGGTCGCTTTTCAAATTGAATAGTTTGATATTTCTAATCTTCTAAACTTACTACTTCTTCTTCAGCCATAAGTGCGAAGAATTTGTTCAGGTTAGGCATGATGATGATGTTGGTACGTCTGTTTCTTGCTCTGTTCTTGTAAGTAGAGTTGTCCGTTAAAGGAATATAAGAACTTCTTCCAGAAGGAATCAATCTTGCTGGATCAACTTTATACTTGTTTTGAAGAACTCTAACAACAGAAGTAGATCTTTTTACACTTAGATCCCAGTTGTCAACGATTGTTTCTGTATGTATACCCTTAGAATCTGTATGACCTTCAATCATCACATCAATACTTGGTTCTGCATTGATGACGTCTGCTAATTTGGCTAACAAAGGATATGCCTTTGTACTGATGTTATAACTTCCTGATCTGAACAATAAGCTGTCTGCAACAGAAATCATTACTACAGTCTGATCGATGTTTACATCAATGTCACCACCATTATCAATATTGTTTGCATTGATAGATTTTTTCAATTTGTATGAAATCGCCACATTCATAGAATCCTTAAGCGTTGCAGCACCTTCTAAAGCCTCTGGAGGTAATTTAGCTAAAGTTTCTCTAAGATTTGCCTTCATGTTTTCAGAAATAGGTGCTGAGTTATCAGCCAACAAATCCATTTTCTGGTTGTTGCTCTCTGTCAAGTTCGCGTTATCAGATTGCAATGAATTGATCTGTGTGTTATATACTTCAACTCTCTTTTCAATTTTTGCAAATTTTGTTTCTAATGCTTCTTTTTCAATGGTAGTCTTTTGCAATTCTCCTCTTGTCTCAGTCAGATCTTCTTCTAATAACACGTATTTCTTTTTCGATACGCATGACACCATTATTGTTGTCATGACCAATAGTGCAAGAATTTTTTTCATCATAATTAAAATTTTAGGTTACTTTAGTTTTTAGTGTTTGATAATTTGAACAGTTTATGCTGTCCTTTTTTTAATATGGCGTAAAAGTAGATTTGAAATCTGAAGAGAATCTTAACATTCTCACTTAGAGGAAGAAAAAGTATAAAAATCAGTTAGAAACTTATCAACAAGCACAGCATAGTTATTTATTATGACTGTAAAGCAATAAAAAAGGAGGTATAGTTTTGAACCATACCTCCTTTTTCTTACGAATGAATATGGTTAAACACCAGGAAGATCTCCCTGACCTTTTATCGGCAGATTGCTCGCTCCCATAAGGAAGATATCAACTTCTCTTGCAGCTTCCCTGCCTTCATTGATTGCCCAAACAATAAGAGATTGTCCTCTTCTCATGTCACCCGCGGTAAATATATGAGGCACATTAGTTTGGTAATTTTTGTGCTTTATAATTAGTTCTATCGTCCAACTCCAACCCAAGTTGATCGCTCAATGTATTTTCAGGACCGGTAAAACCAAGTGCTAATAATACCATATCACAAGGCCAGGTTTTTTCAGTTCCCTACTTTTTCTATCAATTGAGGTCTTTGGCCGGGTATTAATTTCCATTCAACTTCAACTGTTTTTAAGGCGATCAATTCATTTTTTTCATTGGTGACATATTCCTTGGTATTGATCAACCAGTTTCTTTCACATCCTTCTTCATGTGAAGAAGAGGTTTTAAGTTGTAGTGGCCAAAAAGGCCATGGCGTTGCATCACTTCTTGAAACTGGTGGCTTTGGCATGATCTCAAAATTGGTCACAGATTTAGCTCCCTGACGATTGGAAGTACCCACGCAGTCAGAGCCAGTATCTCCACCACCGATCACGATTACATCCTTACCTTTAGCAGAGATCACTTCTCCCTCGAATTTACTTCCGAATAAGGATTTCGTTTGCTGGGTTAGAAAATCCATAGCCTGAACAACACCTTTGGCATCGGCGCCTTTGGTGGGCAATGAACGTCTTTTGGTAGCGCCGCCACATAGAACAACAGCGTCAAATTCATCAAGTTTTTCAACAGGGTAATTCTCACCAATATTGGCATCACATACAAAAGAAATACCTTCTTCTTTTAAAACACTAACCCTGCGGTCAATGATTTCTTTTTCCATTTTGAAATTCGGAATACCATATCTCAAAAGGCCTCCGATCTCATCATCTCTTTCAAAAACAGTAACCAAATGCCCAGCTCTGTTCAATTGTTGTGCAGCCGCCAAACCTGCAGGGCCAGAGCCAACAACAGCAACTGTTTTACCCGTTCTTTCTTTAGGTGGGTGTGCAACGATCCATCCTTCTTCAAATCCTTTTTCGACAATATTTTTTTCAATATTTTCAATTGAGACAGGGTCTTCGATCAAGCCCAGTACACAGGCTTTTTCACATGGGGCAGGGCAAAGTCTTCCGGTAAATTCCGGGAAGTTATTTGTTGAATGTAAGAATCTCCAGTGCTTTTTTCCATTCGCCTCTATAGACAAGATCATTAAAATCAGGAATTAAATTACCCAATGGACATCCGCTATGACAAAAGGGAATACCACAATCCATACATCGTGATCCCTTGCTTTTTAAGCTCCTCTTCGGGAAGCTTAACGGTGAATTCCTTATAATTTTTCAGTCGATCTTTTACAGCCTCATTTTTCTCATCGACTCTTTCAAACTCAATAAATCCTGTTATTTTTCCCATAATTAAACTGTTTGTTTTGCTGCTGATTCTTCCTCCATTCTAGCCAGCGCTTTCTTATAATCGGTTGGTATTACTTTGATAAAGTGATTCAGCTGTTGATCCCAATCTTCTAAAATCATCAAGGCTTTTGTACTTTCAGTCGCATGGTAATGGTTTTGAATCAACTCAAATAATTCCTGAGCATCCGCAACTGAAGGTTTTTCAAGTTCTACCATTTCCATGTTACACCGTCCATTGACAAATTTTTTGTCTGGGTCATATACATAAGCAATTCCACCACTCATTCCTGCTGCAAAATTTCTTCCTGTTTTGCCCATGATCACGACCCTTCCGCCAGTCATATATTCACATCCGTGATCACCAACACCTTCAACAACTGCCGTAATTCCTGAGTTTCTAACACAAAAACGTTCTCCGGCAACGCCATTAATATACGCTTCACCTTTAGTGGCTCCGTAGAAACACACATTACCAATGATGATATTCTCATCTGCAATAAACGTGGCTTTTTCAGGTTTCTTAACGATTATTTTCGCTCCGGATAGCCCTTTGCCCAAGTAATCATTGGTGTTTCCTTCAAGATTTAAGGTAAGTCCTTTTGTTGCAAAAGCACCAAAACTTTGACCCGCTGATCCTGAAAAATTGATTTGAAGTGTATTACTTGGCAGGCCATTGGCACCATAGATCTTAGAGATCTCATTACTGATAATAGCTCCCACAGACCTGTCTGTATTGGCAATTGGATAACTCAATTGCATTTTTTCTTTTCTGTAAATTGCAGGATGGGCATCCTGAATGATTTGAAAATCTATCGCATGCTCTATTTCATGGTGTTGTTTTTCAGTATTTCTGATCACCTTTGTCATGATAGTCGGATGGCTGGTATAAAATACCTGATAAGATCCAAGCCTTGTGCCTTGTATTGTTCAATAGCAGTTTTAACATTGATCTTTTGCGACTGACCAATCATTTCCTTGATGGTTCTGAATCCTAAGGAGGCCATGATCTCTCGTAACTCCTCAGCGACGAAATACATAAAGTTAATCACATGTTCCGGGTTCCTTTAAAGTTCTTTCGCAATTCAGGATCTTGTGTTGCAATACCCACCGGACAGGTATTTAAATGACATTTTCTCATCATGATACATCCTGAAGCAACTAATGGTGCCGTTGCAAAACCGAATTCTTCAGCTCCGAGTAAACAAGCTATGGCCACGTCACGACCAGTTTTTAACTGACCATCACATTCCAGTACCACACGACTTCTAAGGTCATTTAAAACCAGGGTTTGCTGCGCTTCTGCTATACCGAGTTCCCATGGAAGTCCTGCATGCTTTAAAGAAGTCAGCGGAGACGCACCTGTTCCTCCATCATATCCTGAAATCAAGGATGACATCTGCTTTTGCTTTGGCAACACCAGCAGCAATGGTACCTACTCCTACCTCCGAAACCAGTTTTACATTGATTCTCGCTTCCCGGTTGGCGTTTTTAAGGTCAAAGATCAACTGAGATAAATCTTCAATTGAATAGATATCATGATGTGGAGGTGGCGATATCAATCCAACATAAGGCGTGGAATTTCTCACTTCAGCAATCCATGGAAAAACTTTTTCTCCAGGTAATTGCCCTCCTTCTCCTGGCTTGGCTCCCTGAGCCATTTTGATTTGAATTTCCTGAGCATTGGTGAGGTAATTGCTCGATACACCAAACCTGCCAGAAGCGACCTGTTTGATAGCGCTGTTTCTGCTATCACCGTTCAAATCTTTCCTAAATCTATTCAAGTCTTCTCCACCTTCACCAGAATTGCTCTTTCCACCAATACGGTTCATAGCAATGGCCAGATTTTCATGCGCTTCTTTACTAATTGATCCATAAGACATGGCTCCCGTTTTAAACCTCTTCACGATATCAGTCCAAGGCTCCACTTCTTCTAGAGGAATGGGATCGAGATTTTGAAATTCAAACAAGCCCCTGAGCGTCATCAGATGTTCACTTTGCTCATTGATCATATTTGAATACTCAGCATAGCTATCGGTATTATTTGATCTAACTGCCTGCTGTAATTTTGAAACAGTGGTAGGGTTAAACATATGTCTTTCCCCGGTTCTTCTCCATCTGTAATCTCCACCTACGTCCAACTTTAGATTATTATCAATTTTATCGTTGAAAAAGGCGTTTTTATGTCGCTTTGAAATCTCCCTTTCTATTTCATATAAACCTATTCCTTCAATCCTTGAGGGTGTATTTGGAAAATATTTATTGGTAAATTTTGTATTGAGACCCAATATTTCAAAAATCTGTGAGGCTCTATACGAATGCAGGGTTGAAATCCCGATCTTGTTCATGATCTTTAGAATACCTTTTCCAATGGCCTTATTAAAATTCTTAACGGCCTCTTCGGCATCAATGCCTGGAATACTTCCTGAATTTACCTTTTCACGGATGATCTCATTGACCATATAAGGATTAATAGCGCTCGCGCCATACCCGAAATAGCGTTGCGAAATGGTGAGGTTCACGTGGTTCGGCTGATTCTATGATAATGCCAAATTTGGAACGTTTCTTCGCATGATTTAAAGAGTGATGAAGAAAGGAACAAGCAAGAAGTGCCGGGATAGGGCCATTTACCTTATCAGCACCACGGTCAGTAAGGATGATGATATTATGTCCTTCGTCGACCGCCTTCGAAGCTTTTTCTACGATCTGCTCAAGCGCCTTTTCAAGTGAATTGAGGCCACGTTTGATGTCATATAGCATAGGGATCTCATATGACTTGTAATCTGGATGATCAATGTTTTTTATTTTATCCAGATCATCATTAGAAATTACCGGATTTTGGATCTTTAATTTCTTGCAATGGTCAGATGAAGTGGTAAAAATATTTCTATCCTCACCGATGGCAAGACTAATATCTGTAATGATTTCTTCTCTTATTCCGTCAAGAGGAGGATTTGTCACCTGGGCAAATAACTGCTTGAAGTAATTGTATAACAACTGGTGTTTGTCAGAAAGAACGGCAAGAGGAGTATCCGTTCCCATGGACCCTAAAGTTTCTTTACCACTCTTACACATCGGCGTAATAACGGTGTCAATATCTTCCATTGTATAGCCAAACATACGTTGCCTTGTTTTATAAGGCGTGAGTTCAATAGGACATTTATTTCCTGTATAAGGCACATCCGCCAGAGGTAACAAATTCTCATTCAACCATTGTCTGTAAGGATGTTTTTTGGTTACTTCATTTTTAACCTCCTCATCTTCAATTATTTTTCCGGCATTCATGTCAACAAGGAACATTTTTCCCGGTTCAAGTCTACCGTGTCGTACCACATCTTCTGGTTTGATGTCTAAGACACCTATCTCTGAAGACATGATGACATAACCTCCTTTAGTTACTGTAAAACGCGAGGGTCTAAGTCCGTTTCGGTCAAGAAGGGCACCAATATAATTACCATCTGTGAAAGGAACTGATGCAGGTCCATCCCAAGGTTCCATGATACATGAGTTGTATTCGTAAAATGCCTTTTTTTCATCAGACATCGTACTGTCTTTTTCCCAGGCTTCAGGCACTAGCATCATCATTACTTCAGGGAGGGAACGACCTGTCATTAACAATAATTCCACAGCCATATCCATAGAGGCTGAATCCGATTTCTTTTCAAGTATGATAGGATATAGTTTTTTAATATCTTCTCCAAAAAGATCACTCTTCATCAGTTCCTCCCTTGCTTTCATCCGACTTACATTGCCTCTTAAGGTATTGATCTCTCCGTTATGACACATGAACCTGAAGGGTTGCGCAAGATCCCATGAGGGCGCTGTATTGGTTGAAAAACGCTGATGAACAAGCGCAAGTCTTGTAACCAGATCATGATCAGACAGATCTGAATAATAGTTTCTAATATCTTCAGGGATCAATAATCCTTTATAGATGAGCGTTGTAGTCGAAAAACTTGGGATATAAAATTGCTTGGCATGTTTTAATCTCGAGTTATTGATCTTGTGTTCAGCAATTTTTCTGGCAGCATATACTTTGGCATTAAAGGCCAAATCGGTCATTTCCTTTCCATTTTTGCCCACAAAGATCTGCTTTATATAAGGTTCTGTTGTCTCAGCGATCCGCCCAAGATGCTCAGGGTTTACGGGTACTTCTCTCCATCCCAATACTTCAAGTCCCTGATTTTTAACTTCTGTTTCAAGCGCATCAATACAATAGGTGTACTGATTGATTCCCTTTGGTAAAAAGACCATTCCAACTGCATATTCTCTATGATCCGGAAGCTCAAATTTACAAGCTTTTTGGAAGAATTTATGAGGAATCTCAATGAGTATTCCTGCTCCGTCACCAGTTTTTCCATCAGCACTTACTGCACCCTCTGTGCTCTAGTTTTATGAGTATCTCCAAAGCATCATGGATAATGCTGTTGGTTTTTTCTCCATTTAGACTGCAAATAAACCCAGCTCCACAATTGTCATGTTCAAATTCCGGTAAATAGACACCCTGTTTTTCGTACGCCATAATTAGTAAATTTTCACAAAAATAGCGAAATCCATAGATAAAAATCAAAGAAAAGTGCTAAACCAAAGAAGAAATGCAAAATCACAATTTTACAGTTGTAAAAAGTGTGGATATGTTAAAAACATCTATAAAAATTGATAATTTCTAAACAGATATCAAGGTTTTGAGCCTAAAAGATTCTGTAGGGCCGGAAGAAGTTTTGGATATTTGAATTCATAGTTGGTTTTCAGTATCTTCTCGGCAGAAACCCTGCTTCCCTCTGTTAAAAGAACTGCCCGATTCCCTAGAATAAGCCTTAAAGCCCATGTAGGAACTTTTGGCAACCAGATGCGTTTGCCCAACACAGCAGCTATCTGAATGGAAAATTCAGCATTGCTAACAGGATCAGGTGCGCAACAATTATAGGGCCCTTCCATTTCAGCTGATTGAATGGCCTGTAAAATAATTCGATTGAGATCTGTGATATGGATCCAGGGAATGATCTGTTTACCATTACCAAGAGGCGCTCCAACATTCCAATAAAAGGGTTGCGCCATCTTTTCAAGTGCACCACCTTTTTTCATCAGTACTATTCCGATTCTCAAATTAACGGTCCTCATGTCTAAGTCCTGAAACTTGTTTACTGCTGCCTCCCAGGCTTTGCACACAGAAGCTACAAAATCGTTCCCGGGTTGGTCTTCTTCCTTAAAGATTGTTTCACTTGTGATTTGTCCATAGAATCCAACGGCGGAGGCTGAAATAATTCCCTTTACTTTATGCTTAGACTTTGAAAGTGCCTTATATAACAGGGCAGTAGTTTTGACCCTGCTATCCAGAATTTCTTTTTTTCGACTTTCGGTCCATCTTTTGTCAGCTATTCCAGCACCTGCCAGATGTATGATATAATCAATATTTTCAAAGGCGTTATTATCGATAAGGAGAATTTTCATGATCCCATAGGTAGGTCTTGTATTTTGAATTGTTCTTTTTACTTCGACTCAAGATACTTACTTCAATATCTTGCTCAGTAAGGAATTCGCAAAGCTCTCGCCCAACAGATCCGGTACCTCCTGTAATCAGAACTTTTTAGCCTGTCTCCATGTCTTATTTAAGAATTGACCTTGAGATCACGATCTTTTGAATTTCTGAAGTCCCTTCATATATTTGAGTAATCTTTGCATCCCTCATCAATCTTTCCACATGGTACTCTTTTACAAAACCATATCCTCCATGAATTTGGACAGCCTCAACAGTATTTCTCATCGCCATTTCAGCAGCATATAATTTCGCCATGGCCCCAGATTGTGTATAATCTTTTTTTTCATCCTTATCGCAGGCAGCTTTCAAACACAAGAGCCGAGCTACTTCGATTTCGGTTGCCATATCCGCCAATTTAAATGCGATAGCCTGATGTTTGCTGATCTCTTTTCCAAAGGCCTTACGTTCTTTAGAGTATTGCAATGCCAATTCATAGGCGCCAGAAGCGATTCCTAAGGCTTGAGCAGCAATTCCAATTCTACCTCCGGCAAGGGTCTTCATGGCAAAAGTAAAACCAAACCCATCATCGCCAATTCGATTTTCTTTTGGTACCTTCACATCATTAAACATTAAAGAATGGGTGTCTGACCCGCGAATTCCCAATTTATTTTCTTTTGGACCTACTACAAAACCATCCATATCCTTGTCCATGATCAAGCGCATTGATCCCTTTATGCCCTTTTTCAACATCTGTTTGACAAATTACAAGATAGACACTGGCATTATTACCATTGGTGATCCAGTTTTTCGTTCCGTTGACCAGGTAATGATCTCCCTTATCAATCGCTGTGGTTTTTTGAGAAGTAGCATCGCTTCCTGCCTCAGGTTCGCTCAGGCAAAAAGCACCAATGATCTCACCAGTTGCCAAGGGAATCAAATACTTTTGTTTTTGTTCTTCGGTTCCGTAATTTTCTAAACCCCAGCAAACCAATGAATTGTTTACCGACATGACTACAGAGGCCGAAGCATCAATCTTGGAAATCTCTTCCATGGCGAGCACATAGGATACAGTATCCATTCCTCCGCCACCATATTGAGGATCGGTCATCATACCAAGGAAACCTAACTCTCCCATTTTCTTGATCTGTTCATGCGGAAATTCTTGTTTTTCATCTCTTTCAATAACTCCTGGTAGTAATTCATTTCTTGCAAAATCACGAGCCGCATCACGTATCATGATCTGTTCTTCGGTTAAGGTAAAATCCATGGATAAAAATGACTTGATTAATAATAAATTCAATTGCTCAAATATAGTCAAATTATCAAAATGTATTTGTAATTTTACAGGATATGATGGATAAAAATTGGTACGTAATCGGATTGATGAGTGGAACCTCACTAGACGGAGTGGATTTAGCATATGTTAAAATAAGCCGAAAAAGAGGATATCATTTTGAAATATTAAAAACAAAATCGGTTAATTATTCCGAAATATGGAAAAATAGGCTAAAGAATGCTTTTGGGTATTCCGGAGAAAAATTGACAAAACTTCATGCGGAATACGGTGTGTTCCTTGGAGACCTGGCAAGTGATTTTATAGCGAAAAACAAGATTGATCATCTTGATTTTATAGCTTCTCATGGTCATACGATTTATCATGATCCAGGTCAGAATTACACCTTGCAAATTGGCAGCGGAGCACATCTGGCAAGCCGGTCAGGCATGAAGGTAATTTGTGATTTCAGGGTGCAGGACGTAGCCTTAGGAGGACAAGGTGCACCACTTGGTGCCTGTTGGGGATATGTTGTTATTCTCTGACTATGATTTTTGCCTTAATATCGGTGGTTTTGCCAATGTTTCGTTTGATTATCTTGATGAAAGAATTGCCTATGACATTTGCCCGGCGAATATTGTATTGAACCATTTTACCCGTCTTCAGGGTTTTGACTATGATGATAAAGGAAGAATGGCTTCTGAAGGAAGCATCAATCAAGCACTGTTGACAAAATTAAATGCCCTGGATTTTTATGAGCAAGAGCAACCAAAATCATTAGGCTATGAGTTTATTGCAGATGTAATTCTGCCAATTTTTGCCGGTTTTGATCTCTCATTGGAAGACAAACTCAGAACTTTTATCGAACATAGCGCTATTCAAATCTCGGATAATATCAATGAAGCTTCAGCCAATTTTGATAAAGAAGAGTTACAGGTGCTGATAACCGGAGGTGGAGCCCTTAATGATTTTATGATAGAAAGGATCAGAGAGCATACGAATGCTCAGATAGTGATACCGTCTAAAGAGATCATTGAGTTTAAGGAGGCCTTACTTTTTGCCTTTTTAGGTGTATTGAAAGACCAGGAAGAAGTAAATTGTTTGAAGAGTGTAACAGGAGCGATCAAAGACCACAGCAGTGGTGTTATTTATAATATTTGAACCCGTAAGATGGAAGAATCATGAAAGAACTTTTAAAAAAATATGAAAATAAAGAACCCGAAATTGTATTTCATTGGAGGGATCGCGAGACAGAGGCAGAGGGTTGGACCGTTATCAATTCTTTAAGAGGTGGAGCTGCCGGAGGAGGAACCAGAATGCGTAAAGGATTAGATATGAATGAGGTATTGTCATTGGCAAAAACCATGGAAGTGAAATTTACCGTGTCGGGTCCGAATATTGGGGGTGCCAAATCAGGGATCAATTTTGATCCGAATGATCCCCGAAAGCGGGGAGTTCTTGAAAGATGGTACAAGGCGGTAACCCCTTTGTTAAAACATTATTATGGAACCGGTGGAGATTTGAATGTCGATGAGATCAACGATGTGATACCTCTAACCGAGAATTCGGGAGTATGGCATCCTCAGGAAGGCGTTTTTAACGGCCATTTTAAGCCTACGGAGGCCGAAAAGATCAACAGAATTGGACAATTGACGACATGGAGTCATCAAGGTGATAGAAGATAAGCATTACTCTCCTGATCTCTCGAAAAAATACACCATTGCTGATATGCTTACAGGGTTTGGAGTCGCTCAGGCAGTCAAACACTATTATGATATTTATGGAGGTGATGTCAATGGTAAAAGGGCGATTGTACAAGGATTTGGTAATGTAGGATCGGCCGCGGCGTATTACCTGACGCAGTTAGGAGCTAAAGTGGTCGGGATTATTGACAGGGTAGGGGGTGTGATCAATGAAGACGGATTTGATATGGATGAAATTCGAACCATGTTTCTGAATAAAAGAGGAAACATGCTTGTTGCCGAACAGATGATGCCCTTTGACGAGATCAATGAAAAGATTTGGTCAGTTCCGGCAGAGATATTTATTCCTGCGGCAGCTTCTCGCCTGGTTACCAAGGAACAGGTTGAGAAAATGATTGACGCCGGACTTGAAGTCATTTCTCCGGGTGCCAATGTTCCTTTCGCGGATGTCGAGATCTTTTTTGGTTCAATTATGGAATTTACGGATCAGCAAATAAGCTTGCTTCCCGATTTTATTTCAAATTGTGGTATTGCCAGGTTGTTTGCTTATTTAATGGAGTCAAAAATTGACCTGCCGATGAGTGATCATTCTATTTTTGAGGATACTTCAAATACCATCAGACTGGCCCTTGAAAAGACACACAGGCTTCATCCATACAAAACAAATATATGTAGAACAGCTTTTGAAATTGCCCTGCAACAGTTGATCTAAATTAACGAATGATCATATTTTTAATTTTTTGAAATTGTATTTTTAACTACACGACAGTCTGGGTCTTGTACTTTGTGACAATAATATTTTTTATTAAATTTTATAGTGGATTTTGAGCTGGTTCATTATGATAAATTATTATATTTAGCCATTAAAATGAAATAAATGGAATCACTGGTTATCATCGTTTTTGTCTTAGGATATCTCGCAATTACTTTAGAACACAATTTAAAAATCGACAAACTCATTCCTGCCTTAGGTATGATGGCGGTGATCTGGGCATTGATTTCATTGGGTCATTTGAATGTGTTTGAAGTGAACACGGCAGAACTTCGGCTGGAGCCACTCGCATTTAGATGAAATTCTTTTGCATCATTTAGGTAAAACTGCTGAAATACTTGTATTCCTGATCGGAGCCATGACAATAGTTGAGATCATTGATTATTTCGATGGTTTTTCTGCCATAAAGGGATTTGTAAAAACTAATTCCAAAGTAAGACTGTTATGGATTTTTTCCATATTGGCTTTTATTCTTTCAGCGATCATTGATAACCTTACGGCTACGATTGTATTGATCACCATCTTAAGAAAGATCGTTAAGGAAAAGGAAGACAGGCTTTGGTTTGCAGGCTTCATAGTTATCGCTGCAAATGCCGGAGGAGCATGGTCTCCAATAGGTGACGTGACCACAACGATGTTATGGATCGGGAAAAAAGTGACTACGCTGAATCTGATCAAATTCTTATTTATTCCTTCCTTGTTATGTATGGTTGTACCTGCTTTGATTGCCTCTCGATTACCTGCCTTTAAAGGTAATATCGAAACAATTGAGGACGGTGATGAAACGATCGATGAGTATAGTAAGATCATGCTGTATCTGGGTTTAAGTGCTATTGTATTTGTTCCCATTTTTAAAACAGTTACACACTTACCACCTTATGTGGGTATGATGTTATCACTTGCAGTGGTGGCTATATTTGCTGAGATCTATTCAAATGCGAGATTTTCACTGACCACTGTCGATGTAAATTCTGATGAGAGCAAGTCATTATAGCCCTGTTCATAAGGCTTTATCAGGTATTGAATTACCAAGTATATTATTTTTCCTTGGGATCTTAATGGCCGTTGCAGGACTTGAATCATTAGGTGTGCTGTTTAATTTTGCCAATGACATGAACGCTACTGTACCCATGTTAGGGACCGAGCCTATTATTGCAGGTTATAATGTTTCGGATTTAGTGGTAATGCTCATGGGGGTTGCCTCTGCGGTTATAGATAATGTACCATTGGTTGCGGCTAGTATTGGTATGTTTTCCGATCCGGTAGATAGTCCTTTGTGGCACTTTATCGCTTATGCAGCGGGAACGGGTGGAAGTATGCTTATCATTGGTTCTGCAGCAGGTGTTGTGGCCATGGGTATGGAAAAAATAAATTTTTTCTGGTATATGAAGAAAATTGCATGGCTCGCTTTGATAGGATTCTTGGCCGGTTCAGCCTGTTTTATGTTCCTTAGATCGTTTCTTTAAAATTTTAAGAAAATTTTCACATTTCCTGTACAATTTAAGATCGATTGTGTCGTTACGCCAGTGTTACTCATTAATTAAGAAATATGTCATTATTTTTACTTCAGGATTCCCGAAACTACGCCTGAAAACCTGGAAGAAATTGTCTCAGAGGAAAAAACCCTATCGATATTTAATCTCATCATGGAAGGGGGCCTGGGAGGACAAATTATTATCGCTCTATTGTTTGTATTGCTCTTAATTGGACTTTATATCTACTTTGAACGATTTTTAGCGATTAAAGCAGCAAGTAAAATTGATAAAAACTATATGAACCAGATCAGGGATAATATCTTGACTGGGAATTTGGAAGCAGCTAAAATTTTGAGCCAAAGTAACAAGACTCCTGTGGCAAGATTGATTGAAAAAGGAATTTCCAGAATTGGGAAGCCTTTGGACGATATCAATACTGCGATAGAAAATGCCGGAAAACTTGAAATTTACAAGCTGGAAAGAAACGTAAGTGTTCTGGCCACTATAGCAGGTGCTGCACCTATGATCGGGTTTCTAGGAACGGTCATTGGAATGATCGTTGCCATACATGAAATTGCCAATTCAGGCGGGCAAATAGATATAAAAATGCTTAGTGATGGCTTATATACCGCCATGACAACCACTGTAGCGGGTCTGATTGTTGGGATCATCGCCTATATTGCTTATAATCACTTGATTGTTAGAACCAATAAAGTTGTTTATCAAATGGAAGCCAATTCTCTAGAGTTTCTTGATCTTTTAAACGAACCGGTATAACCATATTATTTTCTGTATGAATTTAGGAGGAAGAAATAAAATAAATCCAAATTTCAATATGTCGTCCATGACGGATATTGTCTTTTTGCTTTTGATCTTTTTTATGCTGACTTCTACACTGGTCACTGTAAACGCTTTGGATATTATTTTACCGAAGGCTCAGGGTAAAACTGAGAATAACAAATCAACCGCAGTTAGTATTACTAAGAAACTTGATTTTTATATTGATAAGAAAAAGGTAAAGGAAGGAGAGGTTGAGCAATATCTACTCGATATTCTTAAAACAAGCGATCAGCCAACTATTGTATTAAGAGCTGAAGAAGGGGTTCCTATTGAAAAGGCAGTAAAAGTGCTAGACATTGCGAACCGAAACAAGATCAAAGTAGTTTTGGCAGTAAGACCCAAATAGAAATCAATGGCTTTTTTAGACACATCACATAAGCGCAAATCAGCAGTTATGACTTCCATCATAGCGGTGCTCATGTTGATCATCATGTTTTTATTTGGTTTGACCTATTTGGATCCTCCGGAGGAGTTTGGTATTGCTGTTAATTTTGGAACTACTGATTATGGCAGCGGTAACGTTCAGCCAACAGAAGCACTGAAACCTGCGAGTCAGGCTCCTGAAGAGTCGGAGCCCATAGAAGAACCCATTGAAGAAATTGTTGAAGAAATGCCAGAAGAAGTGCAGGAGGAAGTTGCAGAAGCAACTGCTGCAGAGGAGGAGGCTGCTGAGGAGGTGATCACTCAGGCCAATGAGGAAGCCATTGCTATCAAGAAAAAGGAAGACGCAAAAAAAAGAGAAGAAGAGGCCAAAAAAAAGAAAGAAGCCGAAGCACTTGCAGAAGCTAAGAGACAGGCTGAAGCCAAAAGAAAAGCCGAGGCTGAACGCCAGGCGGAAATAGAACGCAAAAGAGTCGCCGAAGCCAAAAGAGTTGCTGAGGAAAAAGCAGCCCAAGAGGCCAAAAGAAAAAGTGCTGATGCCATTATGGGAGGATTTAGTGATGGTAATGGTAAAGCCGATGGAGGAGAAGGAGATGATAATCAGGCAGGAGATAAAGGAAAGGTTACAGGAGATCCAAATGCGAGTGGCTACTATGGAATAGGTGGTGACGGAAGCGGAGGAAACTACAGATTAGGAAATAGAACAGCACTTGAATAAGCCAAAGCCAGAATACGCTTGTAATGAAGAAGGCAAGGTAGTTGTTAAGATTACTGTTGATCGATCCGGAAGAGTGTATCGCTGCAGAACCAGGAGCTCAAAGGAACTACAAATTCGGCATCTTGTTTATTAACATGAGGCAAAGGAAGCTGCACTTAAAACCAAATTTAATGCAGACAGCAAGGCCCCGGAAAAGCAAATAGGTGCCATTATCTATAATTTTTCTTTATCTGAATAATTTTGAATTACCAGGAGACCTTAGATTGGATGTTTTCCAGACTGCCAATGTACCAAAGGCAAGGAAGCTCAGCTTTTAAGAAAGATCTCACGAATATTTTAGCCTTTTCAGAAGTATTAGCTCATCCAGAAAAAAAATACCCCAGTATTCATGTGGCAGGAACCAACGGTAAAGGTTCAACGAGTCATATGCTGGCTTCAGTGCTGCAAACAGCAGGATATAAGGTTGGCTCTATATACCTCACCTCACTTAAAAGATTTCAGAGAAAGAATAAGAATCAACGGAGAACCTATTCACGGAGGATGATGTCATTCGGTTTATTGAAACCCATAAGTCTTTTTTAGAAAACAAAAATTATCGTTTTTTGAACTCACCGTGGGATGGCCTTTGATTATTTTGCCCTGGAGGAAGTCGATATTGCAGTTATGGAAGTTGGCCTTGGAGGCAGATTGGATTCTACGAATATTATACAACCTTTGGTTTCGGTCATTACAAACATTGGCTTTGATCATATGCAATTTCTGGGAAACACTTTAAAAGAGATTGCAGGTGAAAAGGCAGGCATCATTAAAGCAAGAACCCCTGTGGTGATTGGTGAAACTCAGGAGGAAATCTCAGCACTTTTTTCTGCTATTGCTAAAGAAAAAGAAGCCCCGATCTATTTTGCTGATCAGCAAGTTACTGCTGCAATATTACATCTGATTTGAAAGGGGAGTATCAGCAAAAAAATATAAAAACAGTGGTTCAAACCTGCAAGTTACTGCATGGCATGGAATTTAAAATAGCTGATCAGGTCTTGAAAGAGGGTTTATTGAATGTAGTCCCGAATACAGGGCTAAAGGGCAGGTGGCAGGTGCTTCGATCACAACCTAAAGTGATATGTGATACGGCTCATAATAAGGAAGGTTTAAGTCTTGTGATGGACCAATTAAAGAAAGAATCTTTTCAGAATTTGCATATCGTTTTGGGAATGGTCAATGATAAGGATCTCAGTTCGATATTGTTTCTTTTTCCAAAATCAGCACAGTACTATTTTTGTAAACCTAATATTCCCAAGGGGTTTAGATGCTGACGAGCTAAAAAATCAAGCCTTACAATTTGGATTGATTGGAGAGGTATACCCTTCGGTCAATGCTGCCTATCAGCATGCTTTGGACAGTGCCTTACCGGAGGATCTTATTTACGTAGGAGGTAGCACTTTTGTGGTTGCTGAGTTACCATTATAAATAGATGTTTCACGGCTTTTCATGTATTTGGTTCGGTTTTTTAAACGCTTAAGGCATTTCTCCTTTTGGAAGGGATTTAATTCAGGAAAAAAGCCCTAAAAATTAATTAAAAATGTTTGCCAGTATAAAAAACTAAATTATATTTGCATCCGCTTAGGGCAATTAGCTCAGTTGGTTCAGAGCACCTCGTTTACACCGAGGGGGTCGGGGGTTCGAATCCCTCATTGCCCACATCAATCAAAATCCCGATGAATGAAAATTCATCGGGATTTTTTAATTCCAAAAGGTTTAGCGCTCGCGCTTAAAACCTTTTGGAATTAAAAAATCCTACAATGCGCTTTAGCGCATTGGGATTTTAGTTGCAGTCGTGGTCATTGTAGGGATCACGGAAGTAATCCCCGCGCTTTAGCACATTGGGATTTTACGCCTGCAGCCGTTGCAGTCGTGGCATCTAGGGATCACGGAAGTAATCCCCTTTAGTCAATGATATAATGCATATAATGCTATAATGATTTGAAATTAGTTTGCGCCTTAGCGCATTGGGATTTTAGTTGCAGTCGTGGTCTTCGTAGGGATCACGAAGTAATCCCGTTAAGTCAATGCGTGAAAGCGTGAATGCCAGGATGATTTGATACTGAAACCATCATTTGAATCAAAAAAACATGACAAATAGTTGCTGACTGAAAATGAAAAACCCAAATGACAAATCACTCGGGGTTGTGGGTTTCACTTATTCATTATTATGGGTGCTAATTCTGCTTTTAGTTTATCATATTCTTCTTGGGTCATCATTTCAATTTCTACAAGGTCTTTAGCCTCTTTTAGTTTTGCTATGGCTTGTTCTCTTGTCATCACTGGTGACTTTGCTTCTTGATTATTGACTGATGAATGTACTTCTCCGCAGTTCGGATCGAGCTTTATTTTATCTTCTTGATAAATTCTTAGTGCTGAACTTCGTGTTATTTCCACCGGAGAAACATCATTTACCCAAAACGACGCTTGCATAACCAATTGGATGTAATACGTCTCACCTGCAACAATTTCAATCTCCACTATTTCGGCTTTCTTTTTTCCTTTTTTCCCTCCAAATTGAGCCTTAAATGTATGAATTCCAGGATTTACTTCGTGCGCTGAGTATCTCCTGTTATTAAGTTTACAAACGCGAACTTCATCAATTAATACACTAAAAGCTGTTGCAGAACCCGCATGTCCCTTTCCTCTTAAAAAATATACTAGTCCAACCTCTGATTCACTTGAATTTTCAGGAAGCTCTTGGCTCATTAAAGAAAAATTGGACAAAAGACAAGCTGTAACAAATAGAATAAAACACTTTTTCATGGTAAATAATGAATAGTTTAACTCTCGCTAATGTAATTTTTATCTCTTGAGAAAGCACTGATAAATATCATAAATCAGCAATATTCCTTGATGAGTTTAAGGGTAAATAGGGGCTAATTTGCGGGAATATTGGGAAATGGAGTTAGTTGAAATGATAGATATATTAGGGAAATAAAAAAAGGCCAGCGATTAAGCTGACCTCTATTTATGCTAATTCTTTATACAACGGCAAGAAACATGTAGATTCAAGTTCCTTTGAAATCCAAAATAAGCTTCACTTGAATCATATGATAAATAAACTCCTTTACGAGCTTTGGAACCTTCATAAGTAGGTTCTGTTGTCCACCACACACCTTGTTCTCCAATATATTCATAAGAATCTTCATGATCAAATATTTCACCGATTCTATTTAGTAGTCCTCCTGGCAGGGCTGTTAATCCAAATTCGTTAGTTGCTCCTGTATTTGGGCTACTCCAGTAGGTTGTTCCTGGAGCTTTAAATTTACCACCAGCTATTTCGTAGCCCCCAGCAAATTCGGTTAATATAAGAAAATCTTTTTCAGAAGGCACTCGCCATCCTACAGGGCAAAGTTTATCTGTATTTACCGCATATACACTATAAAGCGTTCCATAAATCTGATTATTGCTTTCTTTATTATCATACCAAGTTCGGGTACCGGTTTCTTGGTTATAGTAATCAAGATGCTCGGTGTCAGGATTTATTTTGGTATACCCAATTGGGGTACCGTCACTTAGTCTCGAAGTTTTAAGATTTTCAGCCATCCACTCTTGTTCTCCAATAATAACAGAACGATAAATATTTTCGTCAATATCCAGCAAGAATCTAATTTCCTCTCCGTATCCAGTGCCTGCTGAATTGATTGCGTAAGCTCTTAAAGTATAATTTTCTTGTGGTTCTAAGTCTTGCAATTCCATAACGAAAGAACCAACTCCTTCACCTAATTTAATTTTATTTCCATTTAATAAAATGCCATGCTCAGTAACAAGTTCTATCCAATTATCAGATATTTCGCCTGCGTCAGTTACTTCTCCTCCTGCATAGGCAATTTTATCTTCATCATCTGTTAGAAATGAAGTAATAACCGTGGGAACATCTATTTCTATAACATCCAGGTCGGACGTTCTTGCATAATATACGTTTATAAATAAATGGTATATAAATTGTGTATTATTTGTCATGTTATCTCCTTCATAATTATAAAAAAACGAAAAACTTTCCATCACAATCTTTTACCGTGGAAAATTATTAAAGGATTTTCAAAAATATCTCCGAAAGTCATGATAGAGTTCATAACGAATACCTACAACCTGATAATCATCATGTCCATAATTTATCGGGATCATAATTATAATCATCGCCTATTTGGTAATTCATAAGAATGTACATCACCAATTCCAGCAACATTGCTTTCAAAATATTCAGTATAGCTCTCAAGATCCACACCTAATCCATTATTGCCAAGTGTAGTTGCAGCTTCTCCTATTATATCGAGGGTAGAGCTACCGAAATTCAACTGAACTACAAATTCGCTAAAATGATCTATTTGGGCCGTTACACTTTGTTTATCGGCATTAACTTTTCCTGTAAAATTGGTTTGTTTCCATCCTGAATAATCGGGTGGATAATTACTATTAGAGGGATCACCCTTATCTTTGTAGAATATTTTTACTTCACTTACATCTGGACCCAAAGGTTCATTAAGAGGTATTGTAATAGTTACGGGTTCCTGAAAACTTAATCCATCTGGTTCTAAAACCACTCCTCCTGCAATATTTCCCATTGACGCAGCATATCCACTTGAATTTGACCGATGATCATAAGGTTGAATTGTAATTTCTGTACTTTTAGAAAGTGCACCGGGCGGAATCGTTATACCTGTTCCATCAGTATTAGTAATTGTCCCTCCATCAATACCAATTAGATTTGGGTTTACATCAGATTCAACAATTTGATTTTCATCTTCACATGATCCAGTTAAAAGAATTATTGTTAAGATGGATCAGCACTAATGGTAGAAATTTTTTCATGATCTCCGGGTCTTAAGTTAGATTCATGAAATTATACTATGTTAAATTTATGTACAATGATGTAAATCAAAAATTTGAATGATGTTGATCAAGTGATGAAGTCAAACAATGGATGTAAGATAAAATTGGTGAGTGGAATTAAAAATCCTACAATGCGCTTCAGCACATTGGGATTTTAGTTGCAGTCGTGGTCTTCGAGGGATCACGGAAGTAATCCCCTTTAGTCAATGATATAACGATACAATGCTTCAATGCTATAATGCTATAATGATTTGAAATTAGTTTGCGCCTTAGCGCATTGGGATTTTAGGTTTATCTGTGCTCTTCAACTTTGCTTTTTTTGATATTTTTTTGACAATTCTTGATTGTTTTTTGTCATGTTACGCGTTTTTCCTCAATGAATCGTGCAAACCGATTTTTTACTGTTTAACATTCCCAGTTTTAATTTATAAGGAATATGAACAACAGGATTGATAAATTTTCTTGACTGATCAATTTTATGATTGTTCATGAGTAGCATAAATCCTTGAAAACAACTGTCTTAGAAGTTATGACGAAGATGTTTTAAGGGAAAAAATTCTTGAATTGGTAAAAATGCTATGATATTTTTGACGAATTAGTATTTTATTGTACTTTTATTACATATCACATAATTGACGATTGAAAAGTGAGCAATACAAAAACACTGTTTTTTTATTTCAATGAATTTCAATTTAAACGCGACAGGTTAGATGTGAAAAAACATGAAGCATGATAAATGTCAGGAATATTGATTTGAGTTCTTTTTAAATTAGGAATTACTTTTTTCGACTTATGGATATGTAAACTTTTTAAAAGTGTTACAATCGCTTAAAGAAGTTTTTATTGCTTCTTACTAACAGGTAGCGTGCCAACTTATATTAAATATTTTTAATTAAACATTGATAAAATGAAGAACACAATTCTAGGCTTTCTCTTTTTATTATTTTCGACTGCTGGATTTTCCCAGGCTGACAAGGTTTCAGTTGTAAAGAATTCCGATGGAATGAAACTGGTGGTGAATGGTGAAGATTTCATGATCAACGGTATGAATTGGGACTATATCCCAATTGGAACGAATACCGTGAATGCAAACTTCTGGAAAAAGTCTGACGACGTGATTAGAGCCGGGCTTGACACAGAAATGTCATTGCTAAAAAACATGAATGTCAATGTGATACGGCAATATACCGGAGTTCCAGCAAAATGGATTCAATATATCTATGAAAACTATGGTATTTATACCTTGCTGAATGATTCATTTGGTCGTTATGGATTAACCTTGAATGGTGTTTGGACGCCTGTAACCGACTATTCTGATCCTCGAACGCAAGAGTTTCTTTTATCAGAAGTAGAGAAGTTGGTCAGTGAATACAAAAATACGCCAGGTCTATTGATGTACTTACTGGGTAATGAAAACAATTACGGCCTTTTTTGGGCGGGGGCTGAAACTGAGGATTTTCCGGATGATGAAGAAGAAAAGAAATTTATTGGGGAAAAACGAGGAAGACCCATGTATAAATTGATGAATGAGGCTACTGTCAGAATTAAATCGCAGGATTCATCTCACCCTGTCGCCATTTGTAACGGTGATGTATTATTTATAGATATCATTGCCGAAGAGTGTAAAGATGTGGATGTTTATGGGACAAACGCTTATCGTGGTGCTTCTTTTGGGGATATGTTTCAGGTGGTCAAGGAAAAACTCAATATGCCCATTATGTTTACTGAGTTTGGAGCAGATGCTTTTAATGCCATTGAGAATAAGGAAGATCAAAAATCTCAGGCCTATTACATGGTGGAAAATTGGAAGGAGATCTATGAAAATGCAGCAGGCTTGGGAAAAGCAGAAAACTCTATTGGTGGTTTTACCTTCCAATTTAGTGACGGATGGTGGAAATTTGGCTTTAATGACAGGGAAAACGAAGATATACATGACAGCGATGCTACCTGGGCGAATGGAGGATATGCCATAGACCTTATTCCCGGTGAAAATAACATGAATGAAGAGTGGTTTGGTATTTGTGCCAAGGGGCCAACTAATGTCAGAGGGCTCTATGATCTCTATCCCAGAGCGGCATATTACGCTTTGAAGCAGGCCCACGAGATTGATCTTTATGGCAATGGTGCAACTATTGAAACAATTGAAGCACATTTTGACAATATTGATTTGATGGATGCCATGTTAAGGGCAAGAGGTGATAAAGCAGCCTTGGGAGTTGAGAATAACAGTAAGATTCGTCTTAGCAGGTTGGAAGCTAAGTTTACCACATTCAGTACGGGTGGAACACTTATTACCACTCCCAGCGATCCGGATCCAGAAAGCACGAGCTTTCCGACTGAATTAGGTTTTGATCATATGCAGTCTTTTTTTATTGGAGTTGAAGGCCGACCCACTTCAAATTTGCGAGCCAATGTAACGGTGAATGTCTTGGGAAATGTAGCCGACAACCCAATTGATGAGATCTTTTATGAAACACGAGGGCGAACGACATCCATAAACACAGAGGACGGAAGCGTTGATATTACAAACATCAACAATGTTGATATATACGATGCCGAATTTGAATGGAATGCCAAAGATTTTGACCTTCGCGGTTTTTACCGAACGGGTCATTACCATTGGGGATATGAAGGTGATTTCTTCGGTTTGTACCCAGAAGCCAATTACGGGCCAAACTTGGACATATACAACGGCGAGATCAGTGGTATTGAGTTTGATGGTAAAGGAACCATTGACGGTTTGAAAGCTGCTTTTGGACCTCAACTCTGGTGGGGAGCGAACCCTGCATTTCTATTAAAATATGGCAGGACCTTCGGAAAATTTGATGTAGCGGCAATTTACCATCAGGATATCGATGAAGCTTCGACTGCCCAGACCAGCTTTTTCATCCCGCTGCCTAAAACCCGCAGGGTCTCCTTGCATGTGAAAAGGGAATTTGGGAAATTTGGTTTGGAAGTAGGTGGATTATGGGCAGGGGATCCCCTGAACGGGCGTGAGTTTCAATTTACCGAGGAAAACCCGGCTTACAATCCTAACGCCCCCGATGAAGCTCCCAAATACGTGATTTACACTGATGAGGTCAATTCTGCAGATAATTGGGGAGGAAAGGCAAAAATCACATATACTGGAGGTGCCTTCAATTGGTACGCCCTTGGAGGTGCCCAGGGTCTCGTTGCAAATGGCGGAGCCGATCTTACCCGAACTTTCACAGGGTGGAGGCTAAAGGATACAGGAGCCGGGAACCAGGCTTACTTTTTAACTGGCTTTACGGTCGGTGTCGACAACTGGCAAATCGCTCCAAACTTCCTGTGGAGAAAACCGATTGTCGGACCGATTCCAAATGATGTGCAACCCCCGGGAAGATTGAGAAATATTCAGGACGATCCTTTTGCCGTTCGAACAGGTAGCAGAGAGACAGTGGGTGGTGAACTATTACTGACCTTCGACCCGACCCCTGCTACATGGATGTACGAATGGGACAATGACCGGGCAGAGGACGCTGGCTTTGCCATGAGCGCGGGATTCGTATTTCGACATCATCCTACTGCCATGGATGCGGCCATTGGATTCTTGAGCGATCGAACTCCGTTTGCCTTCCCGAATTCAGCACCCGCCCAGGACCTTTGGGAGACTAATGTTCGTGTCGTCTCCAAAGCAAGTCGAGATTTTGGACTTATAGGGAATCTGTACTTCGGTAATGGACAGGCTCGAGGTGATGATCCTAGAGTTATCGATCGTGTAGGTGGCGATGTAAGGTTCATTTACAAAAAAATGAAGGTTACGACCGAATTTAAGTTCAATGACTGGGGTCCATATGACTACCACCGTGATTTTAACCTCACATTTCCTGTTCAATTGATGTTGGATATTTCCACTTCTCTTGGAAAACCTGATTGGTTCATTCTTCCGAATACCATGATTGGCATTCGGGGTACCTGGCGTACCCTTGATCAGTATTCAAATCGCTACCTTCCAAACGCATCGCTGGAATTTGCAGATCAGCCAATTATCAGCCCTGTAGGATTTGAAAACGGAACAGAATGGGAAATCAGAACGTACATTCATATAAACATTGGTAAATAAAAAATGGAAAAGATGAAAAAGAGAACATTTATTTATTTTAAAATAACCTTTCTTATAGGTGCTTTTCTTCTGATGCTTACCAGCTGTGAAAGAGAGTATTCTGATGAGGTGGAATTCGCAACCTATCCGGATAATGCAAATGTATTTATTGATGGTTTTAGTGGCGGACTGGAATATTTGCCTTTTGACGGCTCCAAATTAGACGCCTTTACGGTCGACAACAGCGTGAGTTACAAAGGAGATGCATCCATGCGTTTCGATGTGCCTAATGTGGGAGATCCGTCGGGAGCCTTTGCGGGAGCTATTTTCCCTGACAATTTTGGGCGAGATCTCAGAGGTTTTGATGCGCTTACATTCTGGGCTAAAGCAACACGCGCGGCGACAATAAACGAAATTGGATTTGGAAACGACTTTGAAGAAAACAGGTATCTGGTCACTAAGACCAATCTGCGTATCGGAACCGGATGGGAGAAATATGTGATCCCGATTCCAGACCCATCGAAGCTGGTAGTTGAAAAAGGCATGTTCTGGTACGCTGAAGGTCCGGAAAACGGAGATGGTTATACCTTTTGGATCGATGAGCTGAAATTTGAAAAGTTGGGAACCATTGCCCAGCCCCAACCGGCTATCTTCAATGGTCAGGATTTGGAAGCGGATGCTTTCCTGGATATACAAGGGTTGATTCCACGCGAAGGTCTCACACAAACCTTCAATCTTTCAAACGGCTCCAACCAAACAGTAATCGCTGCCCCTTCATATTTCTCATTCCTTTCTTCTGACGTAGATGTGATCCAGGTCAGCGAGTTGGGTGTAATTACACCTGTTTCCACAGGTAACGCAACCATCACAGCTACTCTTGGAGCTGTCAAAGCCCAAGGTTCTGCGACTTTGGAAGTTAAGGGAGCATTTGACTTTGCCCCGGTCCCACCGGAGCGTAACCCAGGCGATGTAATCTCTATTTTCAGCGACGCCTACACCAATGTGCCGGTAGATTTTTACAATGGATTCTTTGACGGACAAACCACAATTGGTGGATCGGTAAGAATAGATGAGGATAATAGTTTCATTTTTTACGAAAACCTGAATTTTGTGGCCACAAGCTTTACAAACCCGACGGTTAATGTATCTCAAAAGATATTTTTTCACGTAGACATCCGAATTGAAGAATCCATTGATCCGGGAGATACGTTGCGTTTTGAACTGATTGATTTCGGACCGGATGGCGCATTTGGAGGGGGCGATGATACGGGTGGAGCCATAACTTATGCCAGTGGGCAACTGGAAACTGGCAATTGGATAAGTTTTGACATCCCATTAACCAACTTTTCAGAAAATACGGGAGGTGGATTGAGTGGTTTTGTCAATGGTGCCAAAGCTAACCTTGCTCAGATTGTATTTGCCTCAGGCGGAATTTCAACCTTGTTTGTGGATAATATGTATTTCTATTCCGAGTAGTTCAAAAAATAAATGACAATGATTAAGATAAATCAGATAAAAATGAAAATGCAAACATGTCGACCATCACATTTGAAATTGAGTCATTGTGGTGCGGGGTTTGTCAAGTTTACCCTTCTCCTGGCGGGTATAGTTGGGACTGTAGGCTGTTCCTTCAGCGAAGAACAAACAGTTACCAATTTTAAGGAGATAACCATGCAGGACGAATTTGACTCTGATGGTGCTCCAAACAGCACCATCTGGGATTATGATATTGGAACCCGGGGTGATGGCTGGGGAAACAACGAATTACAGTATTACACGGATCGACCCGAGAACATAGTAGTTCAGAACGGCTACCTTTTAATAACGGCCAGGCAGGAGAATTTTGAAGGATCCTCGTATACATCTGCCAGAATACTTACTAAAGATAAGTTTGAGCAACAGTATGGCCGATTTGAGGCAAGAATTAAGACGCCTTACGGTCAGGGAATGTGGCCCGCTTTCTGGATGCTCGGAGCAAATTCAGATGAAGTCATCTGGCCGGAATGCGGTGAAATTGACATCATGGAGGTTCGTGGCCAGGAACCCACGATCCTTTTTGGAAGTGTTCATGGCCCCGGATACTCGGCTGGAGAAGCGATTACGAAAAGGTACGATCTGGTCAATGAGCGCGTTGACTCTGATTTTCACATCTACGGAATTGAATGGGGCCCGAATTATGTGAATTTCTACATCGATGATGTTCTGTACAATCAAATCACACCGAGCGATCTTCCTGATCCAGGGAATTGGGTCTTTGATCAACCTTTCTACATCATCATCAATTTAGCGGTCGGCGGCAGTTTTGTCGGACCACCAAACGAAGAAACAGTATTCCCACAGACCATGCTCGTGGACTATGTGCGGGCCTATAAATATAATGGAAGCAATTAATCACAATAGACTATGAAACAATTACTCAAAATATCCAGTAAGCTATCGGTTTGGATCCTGGTCATTTTTCTTGCAGGATGCACTGACAATAATTTTGAAGATCTGCCGCAGGTAGAATCCTCATTTACCTACACCATAAACGAGGACTCAGGCACCGTTACGTTTTTCAATGTGTCCAAGGAAGCAACAACTTACCTCTGGAACTTTGGAGATGGCACTACATCCAAGGAGAAAGATCCCATAAAAACATATACGGGCAGTGGTACTTATAAAGTTACCCTGGTCGCTTCAAATCAAGCTGGTGCTTCCAATACCTATGAGGATGAAATCTCCCTGGTTATAAAACAAGTGGCTTCCCTTCCAATCACTTTTGATGAAGCAAATGTGATATATGAGGTTGAGACTTTTGGAGGTACTTCCTTTCAAATCGTTGAGAATCCTGATGTTTCAGGTTCCAATGACAAAGAAGGTAATGTGGGTGAAATCACCAATGGCGGAAATGAATTTGAAGGTGTGTTTATCGATCTGGGCAGTCCGGTTGACCTGACCGAGGAGAAAACCATCTCAATGAACTTCTGGTCAGAAGTTCCGATAGATGTTTTATTGAAACTAGAAGAGGGAACTGCCGCTGCTATTGAGACCGTAGCCACTCACGCTGGTCAGGGTTGGGAAGAGATCTCATTTACCTATGACTCTTCAGAGTCCTACTCCCGTCTGACTTTATTTGCCGATGGTCCAGGTACTACTGCAGGTAATTTCTATTTTGACGACATAGATCAAGTTGAAGGAGATGGTGGTGGCGGCGAATGCGTCGCTGAAACCAGCCAGTCCCTGGATGCGGCTGATTTTAATCTGACCTTCCAAACAGATCCTGGCGCT
>CAWABX010000004.1:0-574140 GCA_963780405.1 uncultured Flavobacteriaceae bacterium | reverse complement strand
GGTCATCTCAGAAGGTTGATGATCCTCAGATTTTAATGTAATAAATGAACATGGAACTTCTCGAATAACTTTTTCAGTTACACTGCCCATCAAAATCCTTGTTAAACCTGATTTACCCGTTGTACCAATAATTAGCAAATCGGATTTATACTTTTTTAGCGCTTTGAGTATCTCTACGGCCGGGTCACCTATCTGTATCTCTTTTTTCCAATAAAGATCAGTTAAGTCAAAATTCTTTAAAAACAAATTAAATTCATCTTTATGTGATGAAAGCACAAGTTCTTTGTCATGAACCCAATAGGACCTATCATCGTTTGGCGGATTCAAATTATGTACTTCGTAAACGCTAAAAACAATCAACTCTGCTTTAAACCTGCGTGACATGGTGATTGCATTTTTTAATGCATGTTCTGATTCTTTAGAAAAATCAATTGGACATAATATGCTTCTCACATTTAAATTGTTTTCTTTTTTTTCAACCCATACAGGTCTATTACTTAGCTTAATTATTTTTTCAGCAGTAGTACCTAATTGGAAAACATCACTTTTTAACTTCTCACCAGCTCCAATAAGTATCATATTGACATTGTTGCTATCTGCGGTTAGTATTATCTTTTCGAAATGATTCCCATAGGCCAGAATAGGTTTTGCTGTTTTTATACCTTCTCTTTTAATCTTTTGATGAATTAAATCCAATCTATCTATTGCTGCATCGTTAAGTAATATCCTTGCTTTGTCGTTTATAATATTGTTGGGCAATACATGCATAGGAATGATTTCTGATTGAAAGGCCTTTGCTAAAGTTATTGCACTTTTCAAGATTTTATGTGATGATTTACCGAAATCTGTTGCCAGCAATATTTTTTCGAGTTGTATCATAATTTCTTATTAGAAGAAAGTTCAAGCTTTAATCATGTAGAACGAGCAACGGTACGGGACTGTTAAAGGTCTGCTTTAGGGTTACGCTTTCGTTCAATAGCCGATCCAAAAATCCTTTCTTACTCCGAATAAGGCAAACCAACCCGGAAAAATCCTTCATTAAATATTCGTTCAGGTCTTTATTAATATCACCCGTACCAAAGGCATAGTCAATCGAAGGGTTTAAATCTTCTATGGCGGTCAAGGCCTTATCAATTTGAGGCGTTTTCTTGTCGGGAATATGTAACACCTTAATCTTACTCCTGTGCATCATGGCAATTTTGCGCAATGGTTCTATCACTTTAGCATCGGAGAATGGACTATCGCTAACGGCAAATACGATTTTCTTCAAAGGTCGGAAGGTATGATTCGCTGGCACCACTAGCACAGGAGCGGAGGTTTTGGATATAACCCCACCGGCAACACTTCCCATAAAGACTTCTTTAAGTCCACTTGCCCCTTTAGTGCCCATTACAATAAAATCGTAATAACCACTATCGCCCAATGAGACAATAGTGGAGACGGCATAATTTTTGATGATTTTGGATTTGAATACTGCGTTGGCATGCTCTTTTTTAACGTTTTCCAGAAGTTTATCCATTCTCTGTCTGGCATCCTTCACCAGCACATTATCAAGGTTTTTCATTATAAGCGCGGTGGACTCTACGCCATATAGATGGAGTACAGTTACTTCTAAAGGGGATGACCCAAAAAGTTGAAGAGCATATGACAATGCGTTTGTCGAAGTGTCAGAAAAATCTACAGGTATGAGTATTTTAATCATTTTCAAAGTATTTAGGATGAATCAATATTTCATTCGTTAGGATTTTTTATTGTTCTTTCTAATCCACATAATGGTTTGACAATAATTTTTGTAGCCTTAGCTTGTTTTACTCTGAAATATAAAAACAGATTCTTTAGCAAAACTTTAGAAAATGGTTGACGCAAGAAGAAATTTTAAAAAAGCCATTACCTGGGGCACATTCTTTCTTAAGTTTCTCTAAAGAATTGCTAGTTATTTTTATTGAAAGCTCTAACAGTGGCAAGAAGCTATTTCATATTGAACATGAACCCATAATTAAAGACAATCTACAATGAAACTTTTAGAAAAGATTTTAGTGGCACAGGATTTTGGAAAATCCTCTAAAAATGTGGTATCCAGTGCCATTGAATTGGCGAAGATATTTCAGTCGAACATTGTTCCTATCCATATACTACCACCTGATATAGTAAACAAAAAAGTTAGGACCTTATTGAACGAAACAGCACTAACGAAATTGGAGCAAACAGCAAGCTTGATCAAGAAAGAAGGCGTAAGGGTCGGTAAACCTTTGTTGATGGTCGGTTCCCCACATGAAGCTATTCCAAAGGCAGCAGTAGATGTGAGCGCCAATTTGATATTGCTCGGTTCAGGAGAAACCCAAAAAGGGGAGACTTTTCGGTTGGGCACTACGGCTCAACGCATTATACAAAAAAGTGAACAGCCTGTTTTTGTGATTAAAGAGGGCGTATTGCTCAATGTGCATCATATTTTGTGTCCCGTTGATTTTTCGGATGCTTCCAAACGGGCGCTTAAGAATGCTATTACCATGACACGAAAGTTCAAGTCGGAATTGACCATTTTAGCCGTGTGTGAATTACAGAGTTCAACTTGGTTTACTTCCGAAAAGGATAAGGAGAAAGAAAATGAACTTCGGTATACCCTTCACAAAAAAGAGTTCGATTTGTTCCTAAGGAAATTCAATTTAAAGGAATTGCATTGGACTAAGGAAATTCCTAAGGGAAATCCTGCTGAAGAAATCCTCAGTACTGTTTCGAGAAAGATGATCGATCTGCTCATTATGGGTACTTCAGGAAGAACAGGCCTCAACCGCATGTTTATGGGAAGCATTACCGAAAAAGTGGTAAGGGAAGTTCCATGTTCCTTCCTAACCTTAAAATCCGAGGATATCATCTCCCTTCAATTGGAAACACACATCAAGGACATTGAACAACTTCATAGTACTGCTATGGAATTGATTGAAGATGGTTTCTATGAAGAAGCCATTGATCAGCTTAAGGCCTGTCTCAATATCAACGATATGCATGTACCCGCTTACAAAGGCCTGGCTAAGGTCTATGATAAACTCAACCAACCGGAGAAGGCCAGAATGTACAGAAGTAACGCCAAGGATATCATGGATAAAATTTGGTATCAAAAAATAGAGAAGGAAATACGCCATCTGCGCGGTAGCTGAGAAATATCCATACAAGATGCAAAAATCAAAAGGAAAAGTAGTAAGTGTCAACGAGTCGCTTGTTGGAGCACAAATTACTAAAGGGGCCGTTATGAACGGAGAGGTGGCCTATATCATTATCGAGGATGGTAAAAGGCTCAAAGCCGAGGTCATTGACATAAAAGACGGTGATAAGGTATACTTGCAGGTCTTTGAAGATACCAGTTGGATGAAGGTAGGTGATCTCGTGGAGTTTACAAGCCTTCCGTTGGCCGTGAAATTAGGTCCCGGTATATTGGGGTCCGTGACAGATGGCCTTCAAAACCCCTTGTACGAATTGGGAAAAATCGAATGGTTTTTGGAAAGAGGCCTTGAAGTAGACCCGCTAGACAGCACCCAAAAATGGCATTTTACACCAATGGTCGAAGAAGGAGCTACCGTTACAGGAGAGTCCATATTGGGTTTCGTGCCCGAAAAGCTGTTCGAACATAAGATTTTTGTCCCTTTTTCAATACAGGGCGACCACACAATTGAGCATATTGCGCCGGAGGGCGAATACACCGTTGATGATCCCATTGCTACTATCAAGGATAGTACAGGCAGAAACACAGAACTCAAAATGGCCTTTGAATGGCCAGTAAAAAAGCCCATGCCCTTTAACGAGCGTTCGGTACCTATAAAACCCATGCCTACAGGAATCCGTATTTTAGATGCCCTTTTTCCTATCGCTTACGGTGGAACTGCCTGCAATCCAGGTCCTTTTGGAGCAGGAAAAACGGTATTACAACACAGTTTGGCGCGCCACTCCCAGGCCGATGTGGTTATCATCGCCGCCTGTGGTGAAAGAGCAGGGGAGGCAGTAGAGGTTTTTAAGGATTTTCCTGAACTGATAGATCCTCGAACGGGCAAGTCATTAATGGACCGCACTTACATAGTGGGCAATACTTCTTCTATGCCCGTCGCTGCTCGAGAAGCGTCCGTTTACATGGCCACAACGGTGGGAGAATACTACCGTAAACAAGGATTGAACGTGTTGATTTTGGCCGATTCAACATCCCGTTGGGCGCAGGCACTTCGTGAGACTTCGGGCCGAAAAGAGGAAATTCCGGGTCCTGAGGCCTTCCCCATGTATATTTCTACTTTGATCTCTGCTTTTTATGATCGAGCAGGAGTGGAAATCTTGGGAACTGACAACACAGGTTCGCTCAGTATTATCGGTACGGTTTCCCCAGCTGGTGGAAACTTTGACGAACCCGTAACCCAAGCCACCCTTTTGAGTACAGGTGCTTTTTGGGGATTGTCAAGGGCATTGTCCGATGCACGAAAATACCCTGCCATCGACCGAATTGACAGTAATTCCAAGTACCCCTCGTTGTTGGAGGAAATGGAAGTGAAGTATTTGTTAGAATTGCTGTATGATGGTAAAACCATAGCTTCCAATATCATTCTAATGGGTGAAAAAGGAATTTCCGATGAGTCCTACCTCCGTTACCAAAAAGCGGAATTGCTCGATGCGGTATTCCTACAACAAAACAGTTTTCATGAGGTGGATGGGGTGACCCATCCCGAAAGGTTACGCTTAATGTTCAATATGGTCAAGGAAGTTATTGATGCTCCACTTGATATCAAGGGGAAAGAAGAGATTCGGTCGCACTTTAACTTTATCCGACAGGCCTTTCTCGATTGGAACTCTATGAGACCGGACGATGAAGAATTCGAAAAACAAAAAACAAAACTAATGAACTTGGTTAAACAAAAGGAGCATGTTGCAGAAAACATATGAGAACATAGATAGTATTGGGCGGGCCATTCTGAGTATCAAGGCCCAGAGGGTACACAATAAGGAACTTGCCGAAGTAATCTATCCCAACGGACAAAAAGCGTTCGCACAGGTAATTGCCTTGGATGGCGACCATGTAACCCTACAATTGTTCGGGGGCGGATTTGGGGTCTCGACCGACTGCAAGATCCGGTTTTTAGGAAAACCCATGCAGGTCGGATTCTCTGATGACATGTTGGGAAGGGTCTATTCCGGCAACGGCCAGCCAATCGACGGGGGTCCCGAACTGCTTTCGGATAGGGTTCGGGTGGCAGGACCTTCTATCAATCCAGTAAAAAGGCTTATTCCTAAAGAAATGATTCGTACAGGAGTACCCATGATCGATGTGTTCAACACCTTGGTGCGTTCACAGAAGATCCCCATTTTTGCCAAGGCAGGCGAACCTTATAACCGTTTGCTGGCCAATATCGCCACCCAAACCGATGCCGATGTGATCATTATTGGTGGTGTAGGACTGAAATTTGACGAGTACCATTACTTCAGACGGCGCATCGAAGAGGCAGGCAGCAAGGACAAGACCATCATGTTCATTCATACCCACAGGGATTCAATTGTAGAAGGACTGATGGTGCCCGATATGGCCTTGGCCGTGGCTGAGCAATTTGCGCTGCAGGGAAAAAATGTGTTTGTCCTGCTGTCTGACATGACCCAATGGTCTGACTATCTGCGGCAAGTGGCCAACGCTCAAGATCAGATTCCCGCCAATCAGGGCTATCCGGGCGATCTGTATTCACAGTTGGCCAGTCGCTACGAAAAGGCCGCGGATATTGAGGGAGCTGGAAGTCTGACCATTCTCGGGGTGACCACCATGGACGATGTTACCCACCCCGTGCCCGACAACACGGGATACATTACAGAAGGACAGTTTTTCATGAAAGATGGATATCTGGAACTTTTCGGTTCCTTGAGCCGCTTAAAGCAACAGGTAAACGACCGCACACGTCCGGACCATAGAAGTATCATGAACGCCATGGCAAGATTGTTGTCAGAGGCCGAGGAGCGAGTAAAGGCACAGAAATTCGGGTCGGTAAAAGACGATTACTCTCTACGGTTATTAGATTATAGAAAGACCTTCCAAAGGGAACTGATGAACCCTTTCCGCTATTTGGAACTGGAAGATGCTTTGGATCTCTGTTGGGAAATCCTTGCTCAAAATTTCAAAAAAGAAGAAGTGGGCCTGTCCTCCAAGTTGATCGAGGCCTATTGGCCCAAAAAAGGGAAATTCAAAATTTTAAAAGAGATAACCCATGACTGAGAATACCCTAGACAAATTAATCGCCACCTTAAAATCTGAGGCTATCGAAGCCGCCGACCTGAAAGCAAAGGAAATCTTGGACAAAGCACAGTTGCAGGCCCAAGAAATCACCAAAGAGGCAGGGGCTAAAAAGGCAGCACTTCTAAATAATGCTGAAAAAGAAGCTCAGGCTACCCTTAAAAAAGGGGAAGCTGCTCTAAGACAAGCCGCAAGAGATCTAACAATCTCGACCCAGAATGATTTGCTAAAACTACTAAAAGCTTTACTGGAACAGGAATTGGAAACCAACTTCACCCCCGATCTTATGGAAAAGGCAGTCCTGAAGGTTGTCGAAAATGTGGGCAGCGGGGTAACGTTAGTTCTTCCTAAAAATATGGAAACGAAGCTGGCCGAAAAAATCCAGAAACGTTTACAGGCCTCGAATAATCTAGTTTCCATTACCACGGATACGACCCTGCTCCATGGGTTCTCCATTACCAAAACCGACCAAGGATGGAGCTACCATATTTCGCCCAAAGAAGTGGCCGAACTTTTGAATTCACACCTTAGCCCAAAATGGGTCAACATCCTTAAAAACGAATCGGACAGATGATTACAGGAAACTTGGAATATGTCATGTGTAGCTTGCCCAACCTATCTTTTCAAGATAAGGATGAGGAAAGATCCAGGGTATTTTCCATCTTAAAAAAATATGCCGGCCCTTCCGAGGTGGAGAAAAGTATTATTTTCATTTTGGAGGAGGAAGCCAGTAAGTTTTTAAGCCTAAAAGCATTTCGAATATATCAACAAATCGATTTGAAAAATATTCATTCCGAAGCCTTTCAAAAAAGTAAGAACACAGTGTTGGCAGCTTTTTCAACCTATATATTTTCACTTAAAACAGACGTCCAACAAATGCGCATCTCACGAAAAAATGGGGTGGATTCATCCACAACAAAAAAACCACTGTTGCCCTTGGTGCCAGGTACTCCAATGGAAGAGGAAATTCAACTTCTGAAATGGCAATGGAAAAAGTTGGAGGAACTTTCTGTAGGGCATTATGCCGATTTTGGAGCACTGTGCCTCTACAAACTAAAGTTGTTGATCTTACTTCGGTTGTGGAGTTTTGACCAAAAAAGAGGATTTGATAATTTTTTGAACATCACAAAAAAAGACTGAAGATGGCCGATAAAATCTTGATGAACAAAAATACCCTAGCGGCTCTAAAGGTAGAGCTGAAAGAATATGATACGGCACTACCCGTCTTTGAGATGAAAGAACAGAAGTTGAAGGAGGTAGTTCAGGCGATAGAAAACGATATTATTCGATTAAAACGGTTCATCGCTACAACCAATGCCGAAACGAAGAAATGGGTGGCCGTCATGGCCGAGGATACCATTGACATTTCTGAAATGGTAAAAGTAGACCACATAATTACGGAAAAACGGGAAATCGCAGGGGTGACTATCGAAGTATTTAAAGATATTCTATTTAAGGACACGGAAGTAGACCTTTTCAATACTCCTCTGTGGGTAGATAAGGCCATGGAGGTGATTCAGGATCAAAAGACCAATCGCACCCTAGTGGAAATCGAAAAGCGGAATTTAGAACTGCTCTGGGAAGAACTGGCTGAGGCCCGAAGAATGAAAAATGCTCTCAAAGAGGTGTTCATGCCCGAGACTAAGGAAAACATCAGAAAAATAGAAATCTATCTGGGTGATGTGGAGCGACTCGCCATAGGGTGTGCCAAATTAGTGAAAAAGAAAAAAGAGTTAAAAAAAGCCAAGGCATGATTGTTAGAATGAAGGAAATACTGCTTTTTACTAGTGCACATTCTGTTGACGATACCCTGCTGCAGTTAGGTGAACTTGGCCTTGTGGACATCAAGGAAGTCAATGCAACAAATAATGGAATCACTGAAAGAAGACAGACAGCGGTTGACCATACCGAAAATGCCATTTCCGTACTCAAAGACTATGTAAAAAAGAAAAATGAACCTACATATCGGATAAAGTATTCCGCCAACGATCCTAAACAGCTTGTGGACCGCGTATTACAAACGGAAGAAATCCGTCAAAAAGCAAATGAAAGACTCGAAGACCTGCGGCAACAACGCAGCTGGTATGAAATCTGGGGCGAAAAGGTGCATGTTAAAGATATTGCCTATTTAGAAAAGAAGGGTATTTATCTTCGGTTGTACCTATTAGACAAGTCGTTGGTAGCCTCCTTGGATCAAAAGCGCACCCTGATAAAGCTCCCCGAATGCAATGGCCAGATTCCTGTGGTATTGGTCGCCCTAAGTGAGTCCGAAAAACTGTCCCAGAAAGAGGTGCTTCTGCCTAAGTTGTCCTATGGAAGCATCACGCAACAAATAAAAAGAAAAGAACGTCAACTGGCCGAAGTAGCAAATTTTTTGAAAGACCAAGCCGAAAACTTGCCATGGCTTGAAGACTATCTCCTGCTCTTGAAAGACCAATTGGTCATGCAACAGGCCTTAGAGGGAATGGGCAACATTAAAGACAGGCTAAAATACCTTAAAGGCTATATTCCTCATCATGCGGTTGACGATTTTGTTGCTACAGCAGAAGTAAACCATTGGGGCTACCACATTGCTGAACCTAAAACGCCCGAAGATGTTCCTGTATACATCAAAAATCCCAAATGGATCAGCATCATCAATCCCGTTATGAAATTCATTGACATCGTACCGGGGTACAAAGAAGTGGATGTCTCCATCTATTTTTTGGTCGCATTTGCCCTATTTTTTGCCATGCTGGTCGGTGATGCCGGGTATGGATTTATTTTTCTATTGGTCACTTTCTTCCTGCGGAAAAAATTAGCTCCCCAGATGCAGATTCTGATTTATGTGTTGAGCGCGGCTACCATTGTTTGGGGTGTGCTGAGTGGCACCTATTTTGGATCTGAACAGATAGCCGCCCTCCCTTTCCTCAACGATTTGATTATTCCAGAGATCGCCAGTTTTGGGGTAGATAATATTTCCTTTATGATGCACCTGTCGTTTTTGATAGGTGCCCTACACCTGACCATTGCCCATAGTATTCGAATGTTCCAGTTCATCAATTCCATACGGGCGCTCAGTGAGGTAGGCTGGATCGCTCTGGTTTGGGGTTTGTTTTTGATAACCGAACAATTGGTACTCGGTAAAGCCATGCCAGATTGGGGTCTGTGGTTGTTCGTTGTCGGGACCATATTGGTGGCTCTTTTTTCAGTGGAGAGCAAAAACTTTTTTAAAAGTATGGGGGTGTCACTGGCCAATTTGCCCTTAAGCCTGATTAGCGGATTTTCGGACATCGTATCCTATGTTCGGCTTTTTGCCGTGGGCATGGCCACGGCGGCGGTGGCGGCCAGCTTTAACAACATGATATTACCTGAAGGAACGGCGGGTATGGGAATCTTCAACTTGGCCATGGCGGCCATTGCCCTGCTATTGGGCCACGGTTTGAACATTGCCTTAGCACTGATGGCCGTCATGGTACATGGCATACGGTTGAACATGTTGGAGTTTGCCGGGCACCTTGGCGTGCAGTTTTCGGGCGTAGCTTATAGACCCTTTAAACTGATTTCCCAAGAAAACGGATATAAGAACAAAACGGAAATATCCATCCCAACGGGATAAAAAAATAAAAATCAATTAAATTCTAGATTATGGCAAGTATGGTATTTTTGACAACAACGGTAACAGGATTGGGCGATATGGGCATGTCTTTGGGCATCGCCGCGATAGGATCCGCAATAGGAACGGGAATAGCAGGGATGGCGGCAATAGGGGCTTGGAAGAAAATGATCATAAGCGGACAGAAGGCTGCGACCGCTCTCCTCATTTTTGTGGGAGCACCTCTTTCACAGGTCATTTATGGTATGATTCTCAAAAATGCAATTGCCGATGCCGATCTGAGTCCTGATTCATACTTATGGCAAATCATCATAGGACTGATTGCAGGGACGGCTATGGCAGGGTCGGCCATATTTCAAGGCAAGGCCGGGGCACGAGCCTGTGACGCCATTGCGGCCGGAGCAAATGATACGGCAAAGTATATCATGATCATTGGGATCGTAGAAACGGTTGCATTGTTTGTAATGATCTTTACCATGACGGGCTTGCCAACTGGATGATAACATCGTTTTCAAGAAGTGCGGTATTTCCTTTGGGTGCAAAGAAGGTCTTTTTCATTTAGAATAAAAGGACAAAATCTTTAGAAAAATTTAGGATGCGAAACCTTTATTGAAAATTTCCAATATGTTGGGCGAATCATTTTTTTATGCTCTCTATTTATTCTTATATTTACTTAAGAAACTACGATTGGATTTAGTGACAATGCCCTTGTTTCCAAGCTTAGTTTTGTTCCCATATTGAAAATGGAGAATGCAAAACGATGATGAAAGTACTTGTAATTGAAGACAATGTTGAACTGCTAAGGGACATCAAAAGCTTTCTGGAGGAGGAAGGGAATATCTGTGAAATTGCCTCTAATTATAGATCAGCCAATGACAAAATAGGGTACTTTCCATACGATATTCTGGTCGTTGACATCACATTACCCGACGGTAACGGTTTAGATATCATTAAAGCAATAAAAAAGGAAAACATTGATATGGGTATCATCATTATTTCGGCAAAGAATGCAGTAGGAGATAAAATCCACGGACTGGAAATTGGGGCGGACGATTATTTGACCAAGCCTTTTTACTTGGCCGAACTTAATGCCAGAATCAAGTCACTTTTTAGAAGAAAAGCCTACCATGGCAGTAGGGAAATCCTTTTCAATGAAATAAAGATAAAACCCGATAGCCTGGAAGTCTTTGTAGATGACCACCTTTTGAACCTAACCAAAAAAGAGTTTGACATTATCCACTTTTTTGTGGTCAACAGACATCGACTCCTAACAAAAGAGGCCATTGCCGAACATCTCTGGGGTGATGATATAGAAATGGTTGACTCCTATAAATTCATCTACACCCATTTGGCCAATCTACGGAAAAAAATTGCCCAATTGGGCGGTAATGACTATATCCAATCAATCTATAGTGTTGGATACAAATTCACGGACCGCGAATGAATTTAGTTAGAAAAACCAATACATATTATCTTTATTTTCTGTTGTTCCTTTTTCCGATTATGGTTGCAGCGGATTATTACGTCATCAAATACTCCGTCAACTATGAGGTAAATGACGTTTTGCTGCATGAAAGCGAGCGTATTAGGTATGCGTTAAAGGAAAACGGTAACTTGCCAAATTCCAACTACGTTTATGAAATAAAATCAATTCCTAAGGACTATAGTAGTCAAAATCAGTTTGGCGATACATTAGTTTTTGAAGGGTATGCCAATGAATTGATTCCCTATCGTACCTATCAGTTTACCGTTGCATACGGTTCCCAAAAAATGAAGATTTCACTCCGGCATGTTCTTTTGGAGATGAACGAATTGATACTTTGGTTATTTGCGACTACTACATTTGTCTTATTAATGCTCGCAGCCGGCTTGTTTTTAATCAACCAACGCATCTATCGATGGGCATGGAAACCCTTTTTCCACAACTTGTCCCAATTAAAAGATTATCATATTGCCAGTAAACAGCCTGTACTCTTAAAGCCCTCCAATATCAATGAGTTTAAGCAGCTTTATGACGTTATTTCGGCGTTGATGGATCAAGTCAAAAAAGATTTTCAGACCCTGAAGGAGTTCAACGAAAACATTAGCCACGAAATACAGACTCCCTTGGCCATTATACGCAACAAAATGGTATTGTTATTGGAAAGCGAAAACTTGGATGAGAATGAAATGCAATGGGTACAGGCAGTCTATCAAGAAGTAAACAAACTTTCAAAAATAAGCAAATCGTTGACACTGATATCTCGAATAGAAAACCAAGAGTTCACGAGGTTAGATATCGTAGACATTAGTACCATAGTGAATAATATTATCAGCAATATGGAAGAAATTATTCGATTTAAGAATCTCGAACTACATATTAAACTGGACCAAGTAAAGATAAAATGCGACCTGATTTTGGCCAATATCCTCTTCACTAACTTGATTAAAAATGCCGTACAGCATAATCACGAAGGGGGATATATAACCATGTTGCTTAACGAGGAAAAATTTGAAATCATCAATACAGGGGAAGTTTCAAAAATAGAGCCTTCACAGTTATTCCATCGTTTTCAGAGGGGTGATACGGTAACTGATTCCTTGGGCCTTGGCTTAGCGATTAACCAAAAAATATGTGAGCTATATGGGTTTCGGTTGCAGTATAATCAACATGGGGACACACATACATTTTCTTTGTTTTTTTAATGTTGAGGTTTCAGACTAGAAGGTTAAACTGCAAAAACAGTTTTAAGAGATGAAATGATACTATAGCAATAGTAGAATAACCATGAATTTAAACAAAAAAGTGGTTAGTCCCTATCTGGTTTTTATTTAACGTTTATCTGCCGTAACAAAACAAGAACGGGTCACTCCAATAACTATCGGGGCTTACTCAAAGATTTCACTATTCAATATTGTCCTAATCACAGAGTTTATCCGAAGTTTTTCGCCAACAAACTGTTTAATATCTGTAAAATGAATTTTGTTTTAAAACACCTCTATATCAAATACTTACCTTTTTTTAGAGAAATAATCAGTATATAAATAAGGGTTTTATGGGTTCACAATTCGTCAACATATCATAACATAACGTAAAACACTACCCAATAAAATTAATCTTTAGATCAAGATTTGATAACAGATATTGTGGTGCCTTCATCTTTAATCTAGCTTAAATTTACTGTAACGAAAGTCAATTTAGATGAGGGCTATCACTCAAAACGAGAATAATACGGTAGCCCTTTTCATTAAAACTATTTTACTATGCCAACAAGTATAATTACAACCGATGATCTTCGAGATTTCAAAATAGAATTGCTCGATGATATTAAAAAACTACTTTCCAACCATGCTTCAGGAAACTTAAAAAAGTATCTAAAGTCTGCCGAAGTAATGGCGCTACTTAAAATTAGTTCAGGTACTTTGCAAAACCTTCGAATCAATGGGACATTGCCCTATACTAAAGTAGGTGGTATTATTTTCTATGAATCTGATGAAATTCAAAAAATAATGTTCAAAAATCGGGTTCATAATAGTTTCGAATAGATGTATTCCTTAATCGCCATGATGATCTCAATTGGCTATAATTCTTTGTTGAACCTTCTTCAATATTTCACTCATAGCATCATATAGATTATAAGGTATTATCAACGAAAATAATCTGATTCAATAAAAAGTCAATCAAAGATTGCGAAACTCAGCATTGCTTTCCTTAAAACACATAATATGTCCAGTTTATTACTTAATAAACTGGACAATTTACTATCTTTGAAATAAATAATATATAATTGAATATAGCTGAATACATAAGAAACAGAATAGATCGACTACCTAAAGGGTATATATTCACCTATGAAGACTTTGATGCAGATGTGAAAAAGAAAGAAGCAATTGTCAAAGCTCTTAATCGCATGGTGGAATCTGGTAAAATCTCTAAATTGGCTAAAGGAAAATATTTCAAGCCTGAGAAAACACCCTTTGGCGTTCTTCAGCCTAGTCAAGAACAAATCGTTAAAGATCTACTCGAAGAAGATGGCAAAACAGTAGGATACCTTACTGGGTATAGTGTATTTAATAAACTAGGATTAACGGCACAAGTTAGTAATGTAATACAAATTGGTAAAAATGAGACTCGACCTAAATTTAAGAGGGAGCGTTATACTATTTCATTTATCAAACAAAAAAATACTATCACAAAAAAAAATATTCCGTTATTACAACTATTAGATTCAATTAAATACATAAAAAAAATACCAGACACAAACATAAAAACATCCTGTCTACGCTTTTTGGAAATATTTAAAGAATTGAATTTAGATGATAAAAAAGAGTTAATCCGATTATCCCTAAAATATCCTCCTTCAACAAGAGCATTAGTAGGAGCATTACTAGATGAAATACAAGAAAATTCAATAACATTTTCTTTAAAAGAATCTCTTAATCCAATTACTAAATATGAGTTATTTAATGCAAATGAAGTGTTAACTAAAACTTCTGACTGGAATATACTATGAGACTTCATTTAGACAAGAAACTTTTTAGACAAGCAGTACAGGCCACATCTGATCAAATGCAAATACCGGCTATATACGTTGAAAAAGATTATTGGGTAACCTATGCCCTTTTCAATATATTTAATGATGATATTGGCAAAGACACTGTTTTTAAAGGAGGGACAGCCTTATCAAAATGTTATAATATAATCGAAAGGTTTTCAGAAGATATAGACCTCGTTGTATTAAGAAGAGAAGGAGAATCAAATAATAAACTCACAACTAAGATAAAAACGATAGGTGAAGTCGTAAATAATGTACTACCCGAAATAGAAATACCAGGTTTAACTCACAAAATGGGAATGAATCGCAAAACAGCTCATTCCTACAGTAAAGAGTTTCAAGGTGATTATGGTCAAGTTAGAGATGCTATCGTAATTGAAGCAACTTGGCTAGGGTATTTCGAACCTTATACAACAAAATGCATTTGTTCCTTTATTGGAAAAATGATGATTGATAACAAACAACTTGAAATAGCGAGTGAAAATAATTTACTTCCTTTTGACTTACTTGTTTTGGAACCTATTCGAACAATCTGTGAAAAAATTATGAGTTTGGTGCGATTCTCATATTATGAAAACCCAACTGATGTTTTAAGGAAAAAAATTAGACATATTTATGATTTACACCAGCTTCTCGCCGATGAGGATTTTTTAAATTTCTTTAATTCTAAGAAATTTGATGATATGCTATTAATGGTTGCCCAAGAAGATGTAATTAGTTTTAAGAACAATAACAAATGGTTAAAAAATCATCCTTCTTCTTCTTTGCTATTTGAAAACCCTAAAATTGTATGGGATGATTTGAAGTCCACATATAAAACCGACTTTATAAATCTGGTTTATGGCAGTTTTCCGGATGAAAATGAATTACTTAATACTTTAGAAACAATTAATAAAAGATTATTATCAATTAAATGGAAAATCCAAATCGACGAATCATAAAAAGTGTCGGATACATTCTAAAAAATAGAGCTCAAAGGATCAACGAAGTTAATCCTGCATTAAGTTTCGAAAGAGAGAAGTAAGGTGATCGGAGAGTTGAGGTGACCACTTCTGAGGTGATGAGGTAGTTCTTACAATTGAAAATTGCTGCTTCTCATGCATTCATTTCCTTAATCAATAATTGAAGCATAGTATAAGTCTTGTAATTGTTGTATATTCGTTTGGCTTAAAAAATTTCTGAGGGGTAATGATTTAAGCTGCATACAATACGAATCTAAATCGTATCAACCCGAGTGAGTCATCATTCGGGTTTTTATTTTTTAAGCAAACCTCCTAGTTTGTTCATAAGCTCCAACATATCGTGCCTAAGGTCAAAGAGTTCCTGGATGCTCATTTCCTGAATATCAGTTTCGTTTAATCCCTCGTATCTGATGTATAAATCAATAGTTTCTCTATCCATGCAATAAATAACGATATTTTTTATAAAATAGTTTATTGAGAAAATGTAAAAAAACTAAACTTCCAATTTATTTTGCGTTGAATAGTAAACCTCGGTTAAGAATAATGATAGCTTGGGAAAGAAATTCATGTGTTTCATCCTACATCATTTTGAAAAGGTTCTCTTATATGTTAAGTTCACCATCCAACAAAATCAAACTTCCCAAATGAAAAGAAGAAACTTTATCCAAAAATCATCAATGATGGCCATCGCTGTAAGCACCTTTGGAGGGATACATTGGAATGGTAAGAACTTTATCGGAAACTCCCCAACAACTACTGATATACTTGGACCATTTTACAGACCCGGAGCGCCAATGAGAAGCGATATTATTCCGACTAATTCTGCAGGCATTCCTATGAACTTACATGGAACTATATTTGACGAAAATGGGGAAGTTCCTTTGAAAAATGCCTTAGTCGAAATTTGGCAATGTGATGAGAAAGAGCATTATGATAATACATCTGACAATTATTTGTTTAGAGGTGCTCTAAAAACAGGCAATAATGGCACATATGACTTTAAAACCATTGTACCAGTACCTTATAAAGCTGATGAGAATGATGATGCGTCATGGCGACCGGCACACATACACATGAGAGTTTCTGTTCCCGAACAACAAGATCTGATCACACAAATCTATTTTAAAGGTGACCAATATATTGATAATGACACATGGGCATCATCTCCCGAGGCCATAAACAGAGTTTTAGACATTGTTAAAAATTCCGATGGAGAACATGCTGTGACCTTTGATGTGGCATTGCGCAAGGAATATCCTCTTGACAGTAATGTTTATGATAGTATTACAGGTATCTATGAGATGGATGATAAGAGTAATATTGAGTTCACAAAAAATGACGATCTATTGTTTCTAAAAAGGAACGGCCATTTGGTAGAGGGCTTAAGATATATAGGCAACAATACCTTTGAAGGTGGAATAGGGAATCTTAAAGTAACCTTTGAATTATTGGAGAAAAACAGTACAAAGGCTGTTGTAAGTTTTTATGGTAAAACAATAAACGGAGAGAAATTTTTAAAATATAACTAATAAAATTTCACTTAAACATTTAAAAAAAATACACATTAGGACCTTATAATCGATTAGCGTTCCCCAATGATTAATGATTATTTCTCTGCCTCCACAATCCCAATGAGCAGGTATCAGAGAGCGCTCCTAACGATAGCCCTATTTTGATTATCTTATGGAGCTATCAAACCTATCTCATTTACCACTTTTTAGAAAGATCAGACTTTAACCGGTTGATGAGAATGAGTTCCTCAAGTCTTATAGATATGCCATTGGTAAAATAGCATTGGTAATGATAGGGATTTTACTAGCATTACAAGAAAAAATTGGAATGAATCTAACTAAGAAAAACGGGTTGAGTGTATGTATCTCAAAAATACCCAATCCGATACGAAATCTTTAATTCTTGTGATCGAACAGCTTAACAGTGAATAAATTAATTTAGGTTGACATGTTCTTCCTCATAATTATTGTTACTTTTGAGTAACCCATGATTTTTATTGATTTATTTTTTTCGTTTACGAACACGAATATCAGATAAAAAGTAAAATTTCAAGAACATCAAAAATATGAGTAAAGTTATCGTTTTAACAGGTGCAGGAGGCGTATTATGCAGTACTTTGGCCATCGCACTTGCTAAAGAAGGTCATAAAATTGCCGTTTTAGACATACGAATTGAGGCCGCGAACAAAGTAGCCGAACAAATTAATTCTAATGGAGGTACAGCCATGGGTGTTGCCGCCAATGTTTTGGAAAAAGACTCTTTAGAACGAGCCAAAAAAGAAGTTAATGAGACGCTTCGGTTTATGCGATATCTTAATTAATGGAGCTGGTGGAAATCACCCTTTAGGGACCACTTCAAATCCTCATTTACAAGAGAAAGATCTTTTAAATACTGAAGATGACTTTAAAACCTTTTTCGATCTGGACCCTGCCGGAATCAAATTTGTATTTGACTTAAATTTTATTGGAACCTTGCTTCCAACCCAGGTTTTTGCCAAAGATATGGTCGGTAAAGAAGGATGTAGTATTTTAAATATTTCATCCATGAATGCCTTTACCCCATTAACTAAAATACCGGCTTATAGTGGTGCAAAAGCAGCCGTTTCTAATTTTACCCAATGGCTGGCTGTTCATTTTTCAAAAGTGGGAATCAGGGTGAATGCCTTGGCCCCGGGATTCTTTTTAACCGACCAAAACAGAACTTTATTAACCACTGAAAATGGAGAATTAACAGCCAGAGGACATACAATTATCGAGCAAACTCCCATGGGTAAATTCGGTGAACCGGAAGATCTTGATTGGAACCACTTTATGGTTATGCGGGGAAGGGGCTTCATTTGTGACTGGGGTTGTCATCCCGATTGACGGAGGTTTTAGCGCGTTTAGTGGTGTTTAAAAATATAGAACGATGAGTATAAGTTTAGAAAAAACATGGAGATGGTATGGACCGAATGACCCTGTATCTCTTTCAGATATCAAACAAGCAGGCGCCACCGGAATCGTTTCAGCCTTGCATCATATCCCCAATGGTGAAGTTTGGCCTATCGATGAAATAAAAAAACGTAAAAAAATCATTGAAGAAGCTGGCCTGACATGGTCTGTTGTAGAAAGCGTCCCTATTCATGAGGATATTAAGACTCAATCAGGTAGTTTCAATACCTATATCGATAATTACAAGCAGACCGTTTCCAATTTAGGAAGTTGCGGCATTGATACCGTCTGTTATAATTTTATGCCTGTGCTTGATTGGACCCGCACAAGTTTGGATTTTGAAGTGGCAGACGGCTCAAGAGCCTTGCGCTTCGATGCAACCGCGTTTACGGCCTTTGAGGTCTTTCTGTTGCAAAGACCGGGAGCCGCAGACAGTTATTCAAAGGAAGAGATCAATAAAGCAAAAGTACTGCTCGATCAAATGAGTCAGGCAGACAAAAAATTATTGATTCAAAATATAATTGCAGGTTTACCCGGAGCTGAGGAAGGGTACAGTTTAGAAGAATTTAATGCCATTCTTGCCACATACAATAGCATTGGGCCAAAAGAACTAAAAGAACATCTTTTTTATTTTCTAAAACAGATTATTCCCGCCGCTGAGAAGGCAGGTGTAATGATGTGCATCCATCCTGACGACCCACCATATCCAATTCTGGGTTTGCCAAGAGTTGTCAGTACAGAACAGGATATTGTTGATCTGTATCATGCTGTAGACAGCCCGAATAACGGATTAACCTTCTGTACCGGTTCCTTTGGTGTTCGACCGGATAATGACCTGCCAGGTATGGTTGAACGCCTGGGGCATAGAATTCATTTTATTCATTTAAGAAGTACCCAAAGGGATGAGTGGGGTAATTTTTATGAAGCCAATCATTTGGAAGGTGACGTCGATATGTTTGGGGTCATGAAAGCCCTGATCCTTGAACAACGAAAAAGACAGGCTTCGGGGCGAGCAGACCATAGAATGCCTATGAGACCCGATCACGGACATCAAATGTTAGATGATCTGCATAAAAAAACAAACCCGGGCTATTCTGGAATTGGTCGTCTAAGAGGTTTAGCAGAATTGAGAGGATTGGAATTCGGTATATCTAAAAGTTTACACTAATGAGTCAACTCCAAACTAAAGCATTCATTACAGACAATTTTCTGCTACAGTCAAAGGAAGCTGAAACTTTGTATCACCAGTATGCAAAAGACATGCCGATCATTGACTATCACAATCATTTATCGCCAAAGCAAATTGCAGAAAACAAACCCATTGCTAATATTACTGACGCATGGTTAAGTGGAGATCATTATAAGTGGCGGGGTATGAGAGCCAATGGAATTGATGAAAAATATATTACGGGTGATGCCTCAAAACAAGAAAAATTTGAGAAGTGGGCCGAAACGGTTCCCTATACCTTAAAAAATCCCTTGTTTCATTGGACACAGTTAGAGTTGAAAAGATATTTCGATATCGATACCATTCTCCAATCGTCTACCTCAGAAGAAATTTACACCAATGCAAATAAGGTTTTGGCCAACAAAACACCAGCCGATTTGTTGGAAGATATGAAGGTTGAAGTTGTTTGTACCACAGATGACCCCATAGATCCTCTTGAATACCATCAACAAATAGCAAAGCAACATATCTTTACGAAAGTATATCCAACTTTTAGACCCGATGCGCTACTCTTAATTCAAAGCAAAACATATCAAGCCTATCTAAAAAAAATGGAGACTTGTGTTGGGTTTCCAATTGCAAACTTAAATGATCTATTAAACGCTATTCAAAGCAGAATTGATTATTTTGACAGTCATGGTTGCCGAGTCTCGGATTATGGCCTGGAGCAAATCTATGCGTCTGATTTCACCCAAGCCGAAGCTGATATTGTATTAAAAAAACGTTTAAACAATCAACCTGTCACAAAAGAGGAAGCTGCTTTATACGGCTCGTGCTTGTTATACAATTTGTGTAAAATGTATCACAGCAAGGGCTGGGTGCAGCAATTCCATTTAGGCGCCTTAAGAAACAACAATAGTCGCCTGCTAAAACAAGTGGGAACTGATTCTGGTTGTGATTCGATTGGAGATTTTAATCATGGAACGGCTATGTCAACATTTTTTAACAGATTGGATGCTGAAGAATGCCTGAGCAAAACCATTACCTATAATTTAAATCCGTCTCAGAACGAGGTCTTCGCCACCATGATGGGGAACTACAGTGAAGGGGGTATCCCCGGAAAAATGCAATGGGGTTCAGCCTGGTGGTTCTTAGACCAAAAAGACGGTATGGAAAAACAACTGGAAACCTTATCAAACGTAGGCTTGCTAAGTAGATTTATTGGCATGTTGACCGATAGCCGCAGTTTTTTATCCTTTCCAAGGCATGAGTATTTTAGAAGAATTTTATGCAATTTGATGGCTGAAGATATCAAGAAAGGACTCCTTCCTGATGATATCCCTTTTATCGGGAAAATGATCCAGGATATTTGTTACCATAATGCGGCAGCGTATTTTGATTTTAAATAAACAATGAAGTATAAATTAATCACTATCTGGTTCTTGATTTTTGCATTGACATCCTGTAAAAAGGAGTCAAATACCAAAGTATTGAATTTGGCCCATAATTTGCCCCAAACCCATCCTGTTCATCTGGGGATATTAGAATTCCAAAAGGCTTTGGCAAATAATTCGAACGGAACTTTAAAGGTTAAAATTTTTCCTGACGGACAATTGGGTTCAGAAAGAGAAGTTTTGGAATTACTGCAAATCGGCAGTGTGGCCGCTACCAAAGTAAGTGCGGCAACCTTATCCAATTTTGTGCCTGAATATAACATTTTAGGGATCCCATATTTATTTAGAGAAAAGCAACATCTGTTTGACATTTTAGAAGGGCCAATCGGCAAATCCATCCTGGAGAAAGGAAGTAAGTTCTGGCTGCGCGGACTGTGTTATTTTGATGCTGGCAGCAGAAGTTTTTATACCAGTGAGAGAGCAATTAGGACACCTGATGATCTAAAAGGACTTAAAATTAGGGTGATGAACAACCAGATGGCCATCAATATGGTCAATTCAATGGGCGGTTCAGCAACACCTTTGTCGTATGGTGAATTGTATACTGCAATGCAACAAGGGGTTGTAGACGGTGCGGAAAATAACCCACCCTCTTTTGTTTCTTCAAATCATTATGAGATCAGTAAATACTACACTCTGGATCAACATTCTTTTGTTCCGGATGTTCTTTTAATTGGAACCAAGTATTGGGATAAATTGTCTGAGGAGGAAAAAGCATGGGTACAAGATGCAGCAGATAAATCTGCCCAGGCCCAAAAAAAGTTTTGGAATGATTCGGTTGATCAATCGATGAAAATTGCAACAGAAGCAGGTGTGGAAGTCATTATTCCAGACAAATCTTTATTTGCCGAAAAATCAAAATCTGTAGTTGAAGAATTTGTAAAAAAATATCCGGGAATGGCTCCGATTGTCAATCAAATCAAAAATCAATGATCATGAAAATAGCTGAACTTATTTTTAATAAAGTAAATAGATTTCTCGAGCTGTTTTTAATGACAATTTTTGCTTTATTGGTTTTGGATGTACTTTTTCAGGTGTTCTCAAGATATATTTTGGGAGGCTCATTTTCATGGACAGAGGAATTTGCTCGTTTTTCATTGATTTGGATGACCATTGTAGGGGCAGCCTATCTGAATGCGAAAAAAGAACACCTGTCAATGGACTTTTTGTATCAAAAATTCTCAGAAAATAATAAGAGAAAAGTGTCTGTTCTTATTGAGCTGTTTATTTTTCTTTTTGCACTAGTGGTAATGGTCATTGGCGGATTCAATCTGGTCTATACAACATTACATTTAGAACAACTTTCTGGAACAATGAGGATACCTTTGGGTTATGTTTATGCCATTATGCCTTTTAGCGGTTTACTGATCATGTGCTATTCGATGTACCATATGTCAACTATTTATTCAACCAAAATCAATCATTAGTCATGAGTATCGAGGTTGTAAGTATCATCGTTTTGTTTGTTAGTTTCTTTGTGCTGCTATTGCTTAAGGTTCCTGTTGCCTATAGTATCGGAATTGCTACAACTTTGAGTTTATTGATGAATATTGACAGCATGCCCGGTTTAACAACTATTGCTCAGCGAATGACAACAGGGATTGATAGTTTTGCATTACTGGCAATTCCATTTTTTATACTGGCAGGTGAGATCATGAAGCGGGGCGGCATCGCCAATCGACTGATCAATTTTGCAAAATCTTTGGTGGCAAGCCTGCCTGGTGGTCTGGCTTATGTCAACGTTCTGGCATCAATGCTTTTCGGAGCTATTTCAGGTTCAGCGCTTGCGGCTGCCTCGGCTATAGGCTCTACCATGACAGACCGGATGGAAAAGGAAGGTTACCCAAGAACATTTAGCGCATCTGTAAATATCACTGCTTCAACAACCGGCTTATTAATTCCACCAAGTAACATTCTTATTGTATATGCCTTGGCCAGCGGAGGAACTGCCTCTGTGGCAGCCTTATTTATTGCTGGTTATCTGCCAGGGATATTGTTAGGGTTTGCTATCATGGGGTATATTGCATTCGTTGCCATTAGCAGAGGTTATGCAAAAGGAGAAAGAGCAACCATGTTTGAAATTTGGACTTATTTTAGAAAAGCCTTTTTCAGTTTATTATTATTGGTCATTGTGGTTGGAGGTATTGTAGCAGGAATTTTTACGGCAACCGAGGCCTCGGTCATTGCCGTGTTATATGCGGCAGTTTTATCCTTGATCTATGGTGATATGAAAACAAGGGATTTTCCTGATGTGTTATTGTCAAGCGCCAAAACCACTGCTGTGGTCATGTTTTTGATTTGCACCTCTATGGCCATGTCCTGGTTGTTTTCTTTTGAAGGAATTCCAGCAATGATCAGCACATTTTTACTAGAACAACTAAATAACAAGTTTGTCATCTTTTTAGCCATTAATATTGTGCTACTCATTATAGGAACCTTTATGGATATGACGCCTGCCGTATTGATTTTTACACCAATTTTCCTTCCTGTTGTGACTACCCTAGGTATGGATCCTGTTCACTTTGGAATTGTAATTGTATTGAACCTTTGTATAGGTATCTGTACGCCCCCTGTTGGAACTTTACTCTTTGTTGGAAGTGGTGTTGCCAAAGTTTCGGTAACACAAGTGATAAAGCCCTTAATGCCGTTTTTGGCTATCATGGTCATTGTTTTAATGCTTATAAGTTATATACCGGAAATATCAATGTTTTTACCAGGACTATTTAACCTATAAAAATGGTACTCAAAACTATTAAAAAATTTAACCTCAGTAATAATTATCAAATATGTATAAAATGAAAGCATCTAAAAATTTAACCTTGTCATCATTGGTACTCACCATACTGGTATGTTTTACTGCCTGCACCGAAGCCAAGAAAGACAATACGCCCTGGGTAGATCTGTTTGAAGGTAATTCATTGAATGGATGGTCTGCGATTGGAGGCACCGCCTCTTATGAAGTAAAGGATGGTCAGATTGTAGGAACATCCACACCAAATACCCCAAATACATTTTTATGTACCGATAAAATGTATGGTGATTTTATTTTAGAGCTCGATTATAAGGTAGATCCAAAATTAAACTCAGGAATTCAAATAAGAAGCCATAGCATTGATTCCTATCGAAATGCTGTGGTTCATGGATATCAAATTGAAATAGATCCATCTGAACGGGCATGGAGTGCCGGTATTTACGATGAGCAACGAAGAGGTTGGCTGGTGCCTTTGACCAATAACCCAACAGCACAAAAAGCCTTTAAACAAAATCAATGGAACCATTACCGTATAGAAGCCATTGGGGACACACTTAAAACATGGATCAATGGGGTTCCTGCTGCCTTTTTGATCGATGACATGACTTCTAAAGGTTTTATTGGTTTACAAGTACACAGTATTGGAACCGATAGTGAAAAAGAAGGAACACAGGTAATTTGGAAAAATGTTAAAATTCTTACCGAAAATATTGAGAAATACAGTCAAAAAATGAGTTTAGACCCGGTGGTCACTAAAAATAACCTGTTCGGAAAAGAGGCAGAAGAAGGCTGGGAAATGCTTTGGGACGGGAAAACTACCCAAGGATGGAAAGGGGCCAAGCTGGATGACTTCCCGGAATCCGGATGGGAAATTAGCGATGGTGTACTTTCAGTTTTAGCCTCAGGGGGAGGTGAGTCTGCAGCAGGTGGTGATATTGTTACCACAGATCTGTATAGCGATTTTGAATTAAAGCTCGATTTTAAAATCACGGAGGGTGCGAACAGTGGTATTAAATATTACGTCGATACTGAACTTAATAAAGGTGAAGGTTCTTCTATCGGATTAGAATTTCAAATTTTAGATGATGAAAGACATCCGGATGCCAAATTAGGAAACCACGAAGGCAGCAGAACTGTCGGCTCTCTTTATGATTTAATCCAGGCAGACCCTGCTAAAGTTGTACACCCTATTGGAGAATGGAACCAGGCCAGGATTGTATCAAAGAACAACCATATTGAACATTGGTTAAATGGAAGAAAGGTCTTGGAGTATGAGCGTAAGAGTCCGGAATATTTGCAATTGGTAAAAGAAAGTAAATATGTAAAATGGCCAAACTTTGGAGAAGCAGATCAAGGCAGGATCCTGTTGCAAGATCACGGTGATTTTGTGTCGTTTAGAAATATTAAGATTCGTTCATTAAAATAGACATGTTATGCGTAAGGATAGAAGAAATTTTATAAAAAAAGCTACCGCTGGAGCTGTAGGAGTCGCTTTAGGAAATACCCTTAATGCTATGTCAGCCAAGAGTTATGGAAATATAATGGGTGCTAACGATCGAATTAACCTAGCTATCCAAGGATTGGGAAGACGGTATCCCGGGTTTATAGATCCTATTGCAGATAAAAATAACAACGTTCGTCTCTTGTATTTATGCGATGTGCTTCAAAGTCAGCGAGAAAAAGCCGGCATCAAATTTGCTGAACGGATCAAGCATAAACCAATCTTGGAAAATGATATTCGCAAAGTCCTGGAAGACAAAGATCTTGACGCTGTTTTTATGGCCACCCCAGACCACTGGCATACACCAGGTGCCATCATGGCCATGCAAGCTGGAAAACATGTCTACTTAGAAAAACCATGTTCTCATAATATGCATGAAAATGAATTGGTAGTGGCGGCTCAAGAGCAATACAAAAAAGTGGTTCAAATGGGGAACCAGCAAAGGTCTTCCATCGAAACCAGGCAAATTGTAAGCGATATTCATAAGGGTATTATCGGTAAAACCTATAAAGCGACCGCTTTTTATATCAATTCAAGAGGTGAGGTGCCTGTTCAAACAAAAGCTGCTCCACCAGAAGGATTAGACTGGGACCTTTTTCAAGGACCTTCTCCAAGAAGAGCTTATACACATAATACCTGGGATTATAATTGGCATTGGTACGGATGGGATTTTGGTACAGCTGAAATGGGCAATAATGCCACTCATGAACTGGATGTGGCGCGCTGGGCTTTGGATGTTGAATTACCTACACATGTTAACGTCAGATCCGGAAAGAACCAATATGTAAATGATGGCTGGGAAATGTATGACTCCATGGAAGCACGTTTTACGTTTTCGGATGATCAAATCATCGAATGGGATGGTCAAAGTAGAAACGGATATAATAAATACGGTAAAGGCAGAGGTACGATCATTTACGGATCTGAAGGTTCTGTATTTGTTGACCGAGAAGGTTATGAAATATTTGATCTGAAGGGGAAATCGGTAAAAAGCAGTCAATCTGGTGTTTCAGAAGGCGGGCTTGCACTTGGCGGTGGTGGCGATCTGACCACCAGACACGCCGTTAACTTTTTCGAAACCATTCGAGGTAAAGAAACATTAGTTTCTCCAATAGCACAAGGAGCCACAAGTCAAGCCATGACGCATTATGCAAATATTGCCTCGAGAATTGGTAAGTCTTTTGAAGTTGATGCCAAAACGGGACGAATGTTTGATCGGGAAGCTATGAATTTATGGATGAGAACCTATGAACCCGGTTGGGAGCCTAAATTGTAGTTTGTCTATCTTAAGGGACTAAACCTCTCCAAAACTTGATATTCTATAGAAGAATTTGTGGCTTTAAGTACCTTTAAATTCAAACCTTTGAATTCAATAATTTGATCCGGGTCAAAGGAAGAAGTGAACTCGGCTTTAACCCTGACTTTGTTCAAAACCCCAACAAGCTCCTGATAAGTAAACAGGAGTTCGCTTCCTTTCATCCCCGCATATCTTAATTCCTGGGTATAACAATCTGTGCATTTTTGAAAATGATCTACCATTTTCACCTTATCCTTTATTTTGTACTTTTTCAGCTTTACCAGGTCACCTTCGGGGCTAACCAACACCGCGATGACATCTTCAGGATCATCCTCATGAATGCCAACACCCTTGTATTTACCTTCAATGAACTTATCATGGGCATAATAAAGATCATAACCATCTTTTGAGCGTCTCAACGGATAAATAACGCTTTCCTTATATTCAAATTTCAAAAATCCTTTTTTCACTTCAAATGATTCTGTTATTTGAACACGCACCTCTTTAAGAACTTCATTTGTGACGGCAACAATTTCGCCTGCATCAGCCTTTAAAGGTACATGCAGTTCTGTTCCCTGCAACTCCCACCCTTGTGCATATGAAAAATTAAAGCCCGTAAAAACAAACAATAAGATAATAAAATACTTATTCATCATGAATAGTTTTTGAAGTGATGATGTCGTTGTAAATATAATAATTCAAAAACGTTAATCCTTTCTATGAATAGCTATTTTCCCACCGATCCATGCCATAGGAATATAAGCCAAAACAATGTCTGCGATAGCAAACCAGGTGGGTCCGGGCAGCATATAATTGACCATAATCCCTCCTATTAAGAATAAAACCCCGACGCCCAATGAAAATTTCATCTTATGAGTCACTGCCAGCAAACCGGCAACAATGGCGCCTGCCAGTGTCCCTAAGGCGTGAGCCAAAAACGGGAAAATAAAATATTTGAAGTCAAGGGTTGGCATTACAATTGCCAATGCCTCCATATCGCCAGGATCAATCCCTTCTATTGGCATCAATGCATGGCCTGTTTGGATAAGACCCATGTTGATGACACTTCCTACTAACCATCCGGCAACCAATGCCAGAATATTTCTAATGATTGGATTCATAATTTTTTAAGAATGATTTTAATGGTGTTAAACTTTCCATCGGACTCTCCTCCATAGGGATGTGGCCAGAATTTTTGATGATAACCAGCGTATTATTGGGTAAATTTTCGTCAAAAAGATAGGCTTTTTCAATAGGGATCAATAAATCTTCCTCTCCCCAAAGAACTAAAGTAGGTTGCCTGATGTTCTTGATCTGAAGATGCGCATTTGTCTCATTTTGAAAAGAAAATCTATCCACAAAAGCCTGTCGATTACCCTTTCTTAAGCTGAGTTCAAAGTATCTGTCAACGATTGAGTCTGTTACTTTGGTCTTGTCAGCATAAACATTTTTAACACTGGCTTTAACTATAAAATAAGGTGAAATATAGGTAAACAGGTTATTTAGAAAAGGAATTCTGGCAATTTTAAAAGCGACAGGAATACTTTTTGAAGATGCCGGATAACCAGCAGCATCAATTAATATGAGCTGATCTACCAGCTCTGGGTATTGCAAGGTAAAATTCCAGGCTATGTTTCCACCTAAGGAATTTCCCGCCAACCTGCATTTTTTAATTCCTAAGGAGGCTAAAAAATCTTTTATAAAAGTAACATAATGGTCAATCGAATAATTCCTGTCCGGAAACGGCCCTGTGAGCCCGTAAGCCGGAAGATCCATTCTTATGACCCGATAATCCTCCTTTAAATTTTTCGCCCAGACGTCAAACGTATGCAAACTTGAACCGGTTCCATGAATCAACACAAGAGGAATTGAATCGGCCTTATTTCCCTCATCACGAAAATGCACATCCATCCCGTTTATTGAGATAAACGAAGAGAACGTATTTGCGTATTTCTCCTTTAGCTCATCAATTGGAATATCCCGATAGCCAAATAAAACAATGATCACCACGATTATCAATACAATTGACAGTAGAACCCGTTTTAAAACCTTAATTAATCTCTTCATTACTGTAACCTATTTGACCCATGGTATAAAAGACTGAACATGGTGATAAAGATACTAATACATTAGATATCACATATTCAAGCTGGGAATAATTGTATTTTCACACCTCTATTAACTTGATTACAAGTATTAAACACTTATTCTAAATGAAATCAAATGATGATTATATGAAACTATAACTACTTTTGGGATGGCTATACTTTTTATTAAATGACGTAAAACCGAACAGTAGTAAAAAGTAAATTTCAAACATGGTCTTCGCCATGGTCCGACTCCTTTTTGAGTGTTTGCATCACCTATGTGTATAAAGTTGTACCTTTACGAGATACAAACAATAACAATGACAAATATTTTAGAATTAATGTTAGCTATGTTCATAGCAGTTATTCTCATTATGTCACTTCCTTTTTTCTTGATCACAAATACAATAGATGTTGTGGACGAAAAAGGTCTGAAAGTTTTGAGTTAATAATTCCTAAGTCATAAATTAAAAAACCGTGTGAATTTCATCCGGGTTTTTTTTTTCATTTAATCATACTTAAATATTGATCCAATAGGTAAACTTAACGATCAAAGCTCTGTAACCTGGTGAGAATGGGGTCGTTTTATAATTGTCATTATACACCACATACAGATCAGACAGTGGTCTAAATCGCCACTGCAGGCGTGAGTTGATGCTAAAATCTTCATCAAGACTGTTGAATTGTATAAAAGTGGACCAAAAAAGGTTTTTAGAAAATGTAATTTCAACTTTTGGTCCCACAAACCAAACTGACTCAGTAGAATAAGGATCTGGCAGATCTATATAATTAAAACTCGACCTGAAGGATGCCGTAAAATAAGGCTGTATCCTAAACCTAAAATCACTGGTCAAAGAATATCTGTAACCGTTGAAAAATTGACCCAGGTCTGTTCGTGCGGTAAAAGAAAAATCTTTTCGGTTATCAGACTCATAAGTGAAATCAAATTTTGTATAGTTATATTCACTAAAGGCTGGTAGAGGAACCCCTTCATCAGATCCGGTAGGGTCAAAATCCTCCAACAAGTACGTATAGCGATGATTCAGTGCCATCTCTATACTACTTTGATTTCTAAAGGCAATTTGATACTCCATATCTACCATCCCATCTGTATATTTAAATTCGAGATCCGGACTCCAGGTACTAGAACCTCTTACTTCAATGGTATGTGTATTGATCTTGGAACCTTGGGGATAAAATATTCTGGTCGCAGCCGGATCAATGGTCAAAATGTCATTTCTTCTAATAAAACCCAGGTCAGACTGAAAGTCTTCTCCGACATATGTGCCTCTTAGGTTGAATTTCCAATCTCTGGTGTTATACTCCAAAAAACCACCTGAAGACATGTCATTATCACCCGACTCTGGTGTAAAAGATTTATGCAGATAATACTTACCAGACCATTTATTGTCTTCACTACGCAGATTGAAATCCAAACCTATTACCCTATTGTATTCTTCTGCATCCTCCACAAAATCAGCCATACTAGTGACCTGCCTGTTCACAAAAATAAAACCGATGTTTGACCGGCTGAATACTTTTTGCTGGATGGCCACAACGGTATTATTATTTGTGGGAATCTCATTGGCTGCATCCTCTGCTGTTTGGATATTCAGCAGCCCAATACGCAAATTGTTGTTGATCTTTCCACTCAATCTCACTCCTCCAATAATACTGTTTTCTACTGTATTCTCCTCCAGATCTTCAGCGATCCCAATACGTCTTGAAAAGAAAGGATTGGCAGAGGTTATATTACCAAAATCAGAAAATAAATCAGCATTATCGATAAAAAATTGCCTTTTCTCGGGCAGAAATGCCTCGAAACGCGTCAGGTTGATTACCAGCTCATCTACCTCAACCTGAGAAAAATCCGGGTTTACCGTTAAGTCAAGATTCAAACTATTACCAATAGGGATCTTTGCATCGCCTCCTATAGAAAAATCAGTACCGTTTTTACTGGGGTCGAATTCCTGAGATGCATTCCCGGACAGATAAGGTATTACCGCAAATCTTGTTTTTACCTTGTTTAAAGGCCTTTCAAAGATCATATTCCCCATAAAGGCCAGACTCATGACCATTTGATTCTGAGGGGTATTTCCCCAGGTACTCCATTGGTTTGTCTGGGTGTCGAACCGATAGGCTGTAAAGCGCCAGCTGGTTTCCTGGTCCTTGAACTTAAATGAGGCCAAAGGGATCTTCATTTCGGCAATATAATAACCCTTATGTTTTTTTGAAACATTTTCCCATTGGACATCCCAGGTTGACCTGAAATCGCCTCTTACTGCCCCACCTCCTGAGATCAGGGCCTCTCTTTGCACTCCTTCAGGATTGGTTCCAAACAAAAAAGCATTGTTCCCATCCTTGTAGGTATCAAACATCAAACTGATATTGTCATTTCCACGTGCAGAATAATCTCTTTTTAAGGAAGGGACTACATAATTATCTCCTCGCGAATACACCTTGATACCGACATATAAATACTTCTGATCAAAGACCATTTGTATCTCTGTTTGTGCTGTGCTCAATAAGGTATCTGTGGGGAAATATTGCCAAAAATCTGTGGCGATATCTGCTGACTTCCAAATCTCCTCATTGAGTTTTCCATCAATCAGCATTTCCTGATCTGTCCATTTTACGGTCACTTCCTTTTGCTGTGCAAAAGAAACGAGAAAAACCATAAAAAACACAATAAAAAATAGGTACCTCATTAATTTAAGATTTGCCGTCAACAGACTTGACTTTAATGCCCTTAGAGGCTTTGCAAGCTTCTTTAAATCAAAATAATCTACTCGCATTAAACGATGCAAGATGGCAAAAAAAATCAAATTAATCGTATGAAATATCCTTCATTTTTCTGTAATTTCTCAGGGGGTCGGAGCTGAAGGGTTCGGAGCTCACCCCCTCGGAAGTGAGGGGGTGAGCTCCGAACCCTTCAGATTAATGCTATTTATATTTTTCAGTTCGAGTATCCTTGATTACACCATCCCAATTCACGCCAAAAGCAAAATCATAGGCGTTTCCTTCAGTATCTTTATGTAGTTCAACATCCAAGGGCATATCTTCCGTTTGAAGTTCCACTGCGCTCATCGAAGCTGGCATCTGTTGCTGTATAATCTTCATACTGAAGGCTTATCGGAACAAATCCGTTGGCGACTTTTTAGTAAACATAGATTACTTCTTAATTCGTTAAATTTTTATTGTGCTTGCTAGAGTTTGAAAACACCTTATCACTATTATACTTTTTTAGATATTTCTTAATTTGTTAACATATTCTCAATATTATGTTAATATATTATCTTATTCTTTTTTAATAGACTACTATTTGTTATTTTTACAATAATTAAGTTCAATTTTTTAATTCATAATCATGGGTATAACTAAGAAAATCGCTGTATTGATCGTGTTTTTGTTGACGTTTGGAATTAATATGGCTCAAACATCTGCAAACCAAGATACTAAGCCATCATGGGAAGAAGTTCAGGTAGTGTATGACCTTAATGAAGTTGCAGATTTGACCATGGGTAAGAAAATGACTGAAACTATTCGTACCAGTCTTAATTTTGGCACCAAATCAAAGGTCAAAAAAAATTGTTTGAAAGAACTACAAAAGAAAGCTGCCGATCACGGCTATTCTGTGATCTATATTGATGAAGAAGCCTCTAAAGACAAACGCTTTAATAAAAGAGGTATTGAAGTAACTTTGGTTGGTGTTGGGTATAAGGGGTAGTTGGGGAAATGCTGTAATGCTGTAATGCTGTAATGCTACAATGGGAAAAATGCATCAAATCGAAGATTCAGCGTAGCTAATGATTCAATGCATGAATAACTCTCAATTAAAAGCAGGACGGGTCACTTATTTCACATAAGACTTAACCCTTAGCACTTGATTGTGGACATGTGAGGATAAATGCGGGCTATGCAAACTTCGAGCTTAATACTTAAATATTAAAGGATTTGGCAAGCTTTAATGCACCTCAGCAAACTTCAAATTTTTTTAGTATCTTATACCTTTATTAAAACAAATAAGATGCATCTACCTTACAGACTCGAAACCGCCCTAGAAAAACTGTACACAGCGTTTTATAATGAGCAATTGGATCCTGAGAATTGTTGTCATTGTGCCGTAGGAAATATTTGCGATAATGTTGACGCCTGGAAACACTTTACAGACATACACGGCTCGATAAAACTGAACTATTTAGGACGTTTGCATGAAACTTTAGGCAAAAGGATCAACGGATATTCGCCACTTCAATTATTAAGTATAGAAGCGGTATTTTTGAAAGCCTGTGGTTATCGGCTTACCTCGAGAAATCATTTACTCAAACCCGCTCCAATCATCGATAAAGAAATGATGTTTAAAGGCCTATGCGCCGCCATTGATTATCTCTGTGCCCTTGACGGTGTTGAAAATGTCATGGAATTGTATAAGCGGTTTGATCTTCGAGTTGAGAGGAAAGTGGTTAATTAGAATGCGTTAATCTTTAAATGCTGAAATGCTAAAATGCTACAATGCTTCAATGCTGCAATAAATCATTACATCTCCCTTCTCACTTCATATTTTGTTACGGCTTCGGAGCTCACCCCCTCGGAAGTGAGGGCCTCACGGGCGAGAGGGTGAGCTCCGAGGGGGTGAGCTACCCTTAACCCTTAGTCTTTAACAAAGCATTCTGCTCTTCCATCAAATCAGTCAATTTACTCAATAGCTCTATATTCTTAGGCGTCACCACTGTGGCATCTTTGGTGTCTTCTGCTTTTTTGATGAGTTTGTTCATAAACTTGACCACTATAAAAATGGTAAAGCCAATGATGAAAAAATCGATGGCTGCTTCGAATAAAGCCCCATAGCCAATGGCGACTTCTGCTTTTGTAACGGTACCATCAGCAGCCATAATAGGGTCTTTTAAGATGATTCTTTTGTCTGCCATGTTCGTATTACCGGAAAGCAAAGATAAAGGCGGTAACATGACCTTTTTGACCAGTACATCGATCACCTTGTTAAAAGCGGCTCCAATGATAATACCGATGGCCATATCCATCATATTTCCTTTAACTGCGAAATCCTTAAACTCTTTAAATAGTTTCATGCTGTGTTATTTTTAAGTCGGTAAAGATATTTGTAAAAAGCTTTAATTCAAAAACAAGTTTAGAATTTCAAAAGTTTCGGTAATTCGGTATCTTTAAACATTCATATTCTTTTCCTATGGAGTTACAAACCCTTTATCAAAAAGCCATAACATTTGCCGGAGAAAAGCACCAGGATCAAAAGGTCTCAGGTACAAATAGCAGCTATTTGGTACACTTGTCTAATGTGGCTATGGAAACGATCATAGCCGCGCATTATACAGAATATTTTGATCTGGAATTTGCCGTGCAAGTGGCCCTTTTGCACGATGTGTTGGAAGATACTTCAACCACTTTTGACGAAATCAAAGAAGTGTTTGGCGGAAATATAGCCAGGGCTGTTTTGGCTTTATCAAAAAATGAGTCTATCCCTTCATCACAACAGATTTTCGATAGTTTATCGAGAATTAAATTAGAACCCAAAGAGGTTTGGGCGGTAAAATTAGCAGACAGGATCAGCAATTTGCAAAAACCACCACAGCATTGGGATCAATATAAAATAATAGCCTATCAAAAGATGGCACGAGTAATCTTGTCAACACTCAAAGGTGGAAATGCCTATCTTGAACAAAGGCTAGAAGAAAAGATCTTCTATTATAACCAGTATTTTAAATAAGCTATTTGGAGGTTCTTTTGATAATGGCCAGTGAGAGGGCTACCAGTCTACTGATCTCATTAAGATCATAATCACCATTACCATTTTTTTTGATCAATTGAGAACCCATCCCCACACAAGTGACCCCCGACTTGATCCAGGCTCCAATATTTTCTTCATTTGGAGATACGCCTCCGGTAGGCATGATACTTGTCCATGGTTGAGGACCTTTCACCGCTTTGACAAATTCAGGGCCATACACGTCTCCAGGAAATAATTTCACGATCTCACAACCCAACTCTTCGGCTCTTGCAATTTCAGTTAAGGTGCCGCAACCCGGAGACCACAATACCTTTCTTCTATTACAAACAATAGCAATGTCTTCTCTAAGTACAGGTGTAACAATAAAATTCGCACCCAAAGACATAAACCTTGAGGCTGCGGCGGCATCAGTAACTGATCCTACGCCCAGGATCATGCCGGGCAATTGATTTGTTACATATTTTACCAGTTCGCCAAATACCTCATGGACAAAATCACCTCGAGCCGTGAATTCCAGTAATCTTGCGCCTCCTTTATAGCAGGCCGCTACAACTTTCTTACTTGTTTCCAGATCTGGATGATAAAATAAAGGCACCAAACCTGATTCTTTCATCACTGCTGCTACTTCTAGTCTTGTATATTGAGCCATATGTTTAAATTGTTTTTCTGCTAACGAGCAACTCTACCTGAAGCGTCTCCGCCCATTAATTTTTCTACCTCTGAAACTGTCACTAGATTCGCATCTCCTTTGATCGTATGTTTTAAACATGAGGCTGCAACCGCAAAGTTTAAAGCATTCTGATCATCTTCAGGATATTTTAACAAACCATAGATCAGGCCACCCATAAAAGAATCACCTCCACCGACTCTGTCAACGATATCTGTAATCTGGTATTGTGGTGACTCATACATGGTTGTCCCATCATAAAGTACACCTGCCCAGGTATTATGAGAAGCAGAAATTGATCCTCTTAAAGTTGTGATTACTTTTTTGGCTTTTGGAAATTTTTTCATCATCTGCTGACAAACCGATGAAAAGGCCTCTGCTTTTACATCATGCCCTTGGGTGGTGATATCCAAGCCTTCGGGTTTGATCCCAAAATGCTTTTCTGCATCTTCTTCATTTCCTAAAATAACATCACAATATGAGGTTAGTTCAGACATGATCTTTTCTCGATCTCCGCCGTAATTCCAAAGCTTTGCCCGGTAATTAAGATCCGTTGAAACGGTAATCCCCATCTCACTGGCCACTTTTATCGCTTCCAAACAGGCATCTGCGGCCCCTTGAGAAATCGCAGGAGTAATTCCTGTCCAGTGGAACCAGCCCACCTCCTTAAACACTTCTTTCCAGTCAATCATTCCGGCAGTAATCTCACTCATCGCTGAATGAGCCCTGTCATAAACCACTTTAGAGCCTCGTGATACGGCGCCGGTTTCTAAAAAATAGATCCCTAATCGATCGCCTCCATAAATGATCTTATCCACACCAACACCTCTTTTACGCATTTCCATCATGGCACAATGACCTATATCATTATCCGGTAAACGGGTAATGAAATCTACAGGAACGCCATAATTAGCCAATGAAACCGCCACATTTGACTCTCCTCCTCCGTAAATGGCGTCAAACTGGGTGGCTTGTGAAAATCTTAAAAAACCGGGAGGAGCCAGCCTGAGCATGATCTCTCCAAATGTGATCACTTTTTTCATTCTTTACGATTGAATATTAAATATATTAAAAAAAGAAGAATCCGGAAGTTCGGAAGCAGTAAATATAATGGCTTTGTTATAAAAAGACAGCAATTTAAGACGAATTATTCGTAACACTTCAGATAAAAAAGCGTCTTCAAAGTAAAGCTTTTCTCGACTTTTAAATTTGAAGAACATGAGCCTTACTATCCAAACCCAAAGAATTATTAGTATAGATGCTTTGAGAGGCTTTGCTCTTGCTGGTGTTGTTCTGGTGCATATGGTTGAACAGTATATTGCCGGGCCTGCACCCGAAGGTTTTATGGAAGGGGTAAACGGTCTCCCGGATCAGATTGTTCAGGGCTTGCTACAATTCTTTTTTTCAGGTAAATTCTTTGCCTTGTTTTCTATTCTTTTCGGATTGAGTTTTGCCATTCAGATGCAGTCTGCTGAGAAAAAAAATGTCAAATTCGGGGGGCGTTTTATTTGGAGGGCCGCGATTCTATTTATCATAGGATATGTTCATCAACTATTTTACCGAGGTGATATTCTTACTATCTATGCTGTTTTGGCTCCGTTTCTTATCCCTTTTTATAAGGTCCCTACCAAATGGATACTGATCACGGCGGGATTCATCTTTCTGGGTATTCCCAGGTTTATCGCCTTTTTTATTTTCGGAGGGGAGAGCGTCACCGGAATACATCCTATGATGGATATCAATAATGAACAGATACTGGCCTATTTTGATACCATCCAAAATGGCAGTCTCCTTGAAGTATTTAAAGCCAATGCCGTTTATGGGATGTTGACTAAGATCGATTTTCAAATGTCCATATTTGGTCGGTTCTACTATACTTTCGGCTACTTTTTAATTGGCTTATGGCTGGGTAGGACAGGTGTTTTCAAAGATATAACCCGCCATGCCAAAACCATAAAAAATATCATGTTATGGGCGATTGCAGGAATGCTGATTTCCCTTGTGATTACCTTTGCTACTTTTGCCACCATTTCACAACCCATAGACAATGCTTCTTTACATTTTACCTTAGGTATGAATTTTATGGATTGGGTCAATATCTGTATGGCCACTATCATTTTATGTGGTTTCCTTTTGTTGTTCAAGGGAGACACCTGGAAAAAAAGGTTAACGTTCTTTGCTCCTTATGGCAGGATGGCACTTACAAATTATGTACTGCAATCTGTTATTGGCACATGTATCTTTTTTGGATGGGGATTGGGATACCTGGGCCAAATTCGATTTTCCTATCTGTTTTTACTCGGATTACTTTTGATTATCATCCAAAGTCTGCTCAGTAAATACTGGCTTAAAACATTTAAATATGGTCCTCTTGAATGGCTATGGCGGAGTGCTACTTATATGAAATGGCAACCATTCCTGAGGACGGAACAATAAGCAAATGCCCCTGATGTCATGGCTTGGCCAACCCTCAACAATGACTTAAATCATTGACGATCATGGTTAATTAGAATACATTTGTGACAATTTAATATTAAATTTATGGCTAGCATTCTTTTACATTTGAATGTCCATTTATAAGAATAACACAAAAAGTATTTACAATGAAAAAGTTGATTGCCTTGAGCGCCTTTGTACTCCTGATTTTTGCTGGCTGCGATTCAAAAAAAGGATCAGCAAAAATTTCTGATCAAATTAGAATTAATCAAATTGGGTTTTATCCATCATCAGTAAAACAATTTACCATAGTCAACACCGAAGCCAGTACTTTTAAACTGGTGGACGGCTATAAAAATAAAGTGTATTCAGGTGAGCTGGTTGATCAAGGTATCTGGGACGCTTCAGGTGAGAAGGTGATGCTAGGCGATTTTTCTTCCTTTACGGCTCCCGGGGCATATTATGTTGTTATTAACGATACCATTGCCTCATATCCTTTTACAATTAAAAAAGATCTTTATAGCAATGCCTTAAGAGCGTCTGTCAAAAGCTATTACTTTCAAAGGGCTTCTATGCCTATTGAGGAGGAATATGGAGACATTTATCAAAGAGGAGCTGGCCATCCAGATGATCAATGTATATATCATCCATCTACTGGTAAAACTGAGGGAACTTTGAATTCTCCCGGAGGCTGGTATGATGCGGGTGATTACGGGAAATACATTGTAAATGCATCGCTTTCTGTGGGTCAGATGTTACTGATTCTTGAGCAATATCCTGAAATGATGACGAATATTGGCCTTAACATTCCGGAAACAGGAAATGGGATCATCGATCTTTGGGATGAATTGCGATATGAATTGGATTGGATACAAACCATGCAGGATGAGGATGGTGGTGTTTTTTTCAAACTGACAGCCCTTGGATTTGGCGGTTTTATTATGCCCGAAGATTATGATCTTGATCGCTATGTCATAGGTAAAGGAACGGCTTCAACACTTGACTTTGCTGCAGTATTGGCTCAGGCATCAAGGTTGTATAAAGATATTGATCCTGACTGGTCTGCCAAAGCCTTGGAGGCATCCAAGAAGGCCTTTATATGGGCAGAAAAAAATGACAATATCGCCTTTAAAAATCCTGAGGATGTGAGCACAGGAGAATATGGTGATAATGAATTTTCAGATGATTTTTTCTGGGCTTCTTCGGAGTTATACCTGGCGACCAAAGAAGACCAATATAAAGTGGCTATGAAAAAATACGAGCAGCAGTACAAACATCAACTTGCCGACAGCTGGAAGAATTTTGTGAGAAACGTAGGTTTTCATTCCTTACTTGAAAATCGTGACCAACTTGATAAGGCAATGGCTCAAAAACTCGTTCTGGGCCATACTAATTTAGCTGATGGTATTCTTCAAAAAATTCAAGAACATCCCTACCGTATCGCATTAAATACTTATGAGTGGGGTTCAAATAGCGACATTTTAAACCAGGCCTATATTTTATGCGTGGCACATCATTTAACAGGTGATGAAAAATACCTGATCGGTGCAGAACAGATCAATGATTATATCTTTGGTAAAAATGCTACAGGTTATTCTTTCTTGACAGGTTTTGGCGCTAAAAGAGTGATGTTTCCTCACCATAGACCAAGTGGAGCAGACAGCATCGCTGATCCTGTACCCGGATTTATTTTGGGTGGCCCTAACAATGACCGTCAAGATGGACATTTGGTGGAATATACATCTGAATTTCCGGCCAAGGCCTATATGGATGTTGAAGCCAGCTATGCCTCTAACGAAGTTTGTATCAATTGGAACGCCCCGGCAGTCTATGTATTGGGCTACTTGGAACAAGTAAGAAAATAGATGGGTAAAAAACCTTATTTTTGACAGCAGTTAGCATTAACTGCTGTTTTTTTATGGATAAATTCAAACCGTTATTAGATTATATCAACCGGGTGGTTGTACTTACTGAGGAAGAAGAAAGTATACTGACTTCCTTGATTTCCTATCGTAAATTGCTTAAAGGACAATATTTTCTTCAACAGGGAGATGTATGTAAATTTAGCGGATTTGTGATCTCAGGCTGTACCAAAACTTTTTATGTTGACGAAGAAGGCCAGGAACATGTGGTTATGTTTTCTATTGAAGATTGGTGGACCTCAGACATGGGCAGTTATATTAGTCAAAAACCTGCCGATTTCAATGTACAATGCCTGGAAAATACAGAACTGATACAGTTTTCTTATGAAAATCAACAGCAAATGATGCAGGAAATACCAACAATGGAGCGGTTTTTCAGGATCATCATCGAAAGGGCTTTTGTTGCTTCTCAAAAAAGAATCGTCAGAAACATGAGTATGAGTGCCAAAGACCGTTACCTTCTCTTTAGAAACGAATATCCCAAAATTGAGCAGCGTATTCCCCAATACCTGATTGCTTCTTACCTGGGTATCACCAAAGAATTCTTGAGTAAGATCAAAAGCCAGCTCATCCTTGAGCAATAGTATATTAATCTAGGTTAATATCTATTGATAAGCTACTTTATTTTATAGTATGCCGATGTTTCGGATCTTTGTCTAGAATTTCTAAAACACAAAAAATGGATACAACAAAAATAATGCAGATCAAGCCCTTGGGATTCCCTTGGGAAACACAGGACCCATTTTTGTTTTGCGCTTACCACAGAGATGAATACCCAAAAGGAGATGAAGGAATGGGGATAACTCCGGAAGATAAAAAAGGAAGAAATATAGGACAAGACTTTGTGATAAAAGACGGATTCAGAATGTACCATGGAAGTCATATTCCCGGGTTCCCATACCATCCGCACAGAGGCTTTGAAACCATTACTATTAATAAAGAAGGATTTGTTGACCATACTGATTCTCTTGGAGCAGCGGGTCGCTTTGGCGCCGGAGATGTACAATGGATGACTGCAGGTAAAGGAATTCAGCATTCTGAAATGTTCCCGATGTTAAATGAGAATAATGGCAATCCTCTAGAGATTTTTCAAGTGTGGCTCAATTTGCCGAAAGTCAGCAAGTTTGTTGAACCTCATTTTAAAATGCTTTGGCAGGATATGGTTCCGGAAGTGAAACACACGGAAAATGGAAAAACCACAACAATCAATGTAATTGCCGGACAGTTGGGCGAGGTAAAGGCACCAAGCCCAACTCCTGATTCCTGGGCGGCAAATCCTGATCATGACGTTGCGGTCTTTACGATAAAAATGGAAGCCAATGCAACATGGAAATTACCATCCGCTGAAAAGCAAAACCTAAACAGAACTTTATATTTTTATGATGGTGAAAGCATTCAAATTGAAGGTAAAAGAGTAGAAAACAATCACTTGATACAGTTAAACCCAAATGCGGATATTGAGTTGAAAAATGGCAACAAAGATAGCTATTTATTGCTCCTTCAAGGAAAACCCATCAATGAACCCGTCGCACAATACGGACCCTTTGTGATGAATACGGAAGCTGAAATACAAGAAGCTTTTTCAGATTACAGACGCACTCAATTTGGTGGTTGGCCCTGGCCCGAGCAGGAACAAGTGCACGATAGAAATAAAGGTCGTTTTGCCTTGCATGCAGATGGCACAGAAGAGTTAAAATAAAAGCATTCTACCTATCAATTGAACATGAAGACAATGATTAAACAGGTAAAATATTTACTTCCGGCAACTGAAATTGATATGGGTGGCTTTCCTGTTAAACAGGCCTTACCTACCCAAAAAGTGCAGCAATGGGACCCGTTTTTATTATTGCATCATGCCAAGGCCAAATTCAGTAGCCACAGATTGGCAAAACATCAGGGAGTTGGCCCGCATCCACATAGGGGATTTTCACCCGTTACCTTTGTCATAGAGGGTGAAGTACACCATCGTGACAGTTGGGGAAACAATCAAATAGCAAAAGAAGGAGAAGTACAATGGATGCATGCCGGAGCCGGGATCGTTCATAGTGAAAGACCTTCAGAAGCAATGATCGAAAGACAAGAACGGCAAGAAATCGTGCAATTATGGATCAACAGTCCTGCCATTAAGAAAATGATTCCCCCTACCTATTCTTATGTTTCCGGTGAAGCAATGACCGTGTTTTCTTCAGAAGATCAGAAAATCAGCAATAAATTAATTGCAGGAAACTATGGAAAGTTCTCAGGTAAGGTGGTGCCCCAATCTGAACTGTTGGTGATCTGGGGCGAAGGAAAACAAGACGGAACACAAGAATTGAGCATCCCTAATGGGTTTAGTAGCATGCTCTACCTTATAAAAGGTGAAATTACTTTAAAAGGCTATGGTTTGGTCGAAGCAGAAAACCTGGCTGTTTTTGATCATAAGGGAGATGTTATTGATATGTCCTTTAAAGAAAATGGTCAGTTTATTTTACTTTGTGGTAAAGCCATAGATGAAGTTGTTACCCAGAGCGGTCCTTATGTGATGAATACCCAAACAGAGATACTTGAAGCCATGCGCGATTACCAAATGGGTAAATTTGGAATTTTGATCGAAGAAGATTGATGATGCATTATTGTCTGCACTCAAGAGAGCGCTAAATATTAATCTAGATTAACATCATTTAATAAACTGCCTTATTTTCTATTATACATGATCACACGATCTTTGTACTGTTCTTTAAAAGGAAGAAAAATGAATTTGTTGATTGAGAGTATAAGTGATCTTAACGATCTGATCATGCAGGGAGAAGTTCTTGAAGCTTTTGAAAAATTCTATCACGAAGATGTTGTGATACAACATAATGATGAAGCTCCTGTAAAAGGCAAAGAAGCAAATCGAGCGTTAAAGGAAAACGAAATGAATAAGATTGTTGAGTTTAAAAGCGCTAAACCTTTAAAAGTAACTATAGGTGAACAAACAACCATGGTCGAATGGGAGCTTAATGATGAACACAAAGATTATGGTACAAGAAGTTTCACACAGGTAGCCGTTCAAGATTGGAATCAAGGGCTAGTGATAAAAGAAAAATTGTATTGCGGAAATAAACAAAAATAAATAGATAACCTTTTTAATTTAATAATGATGAAAAATAAAGTACAAACAATAGTAGCGGCATTAATTATTGCCACAATTACCTTCGCATTTAACACTATAGAAGACGGTAAAAAAGAAGTAAAAATTGAAACAAGTTCAGTAACCTGGAAAGGTTATAAGGTAACTGGTTCACACATGGGAAATATTGCTTTGAAAGCAGGGTCTCTTGAATTTAAGGATGGTAAACTTGTTGGTGGTGAATTCACCATAGACATGACCACTGTTGAGAATACTGATATGGAAGGTGAGTACAAGGCTAAACTTGAAGGACATTTGAAATCTGATGATTTCTTTGGAGTTGCCACTTACCCAACTGCCAAACTAGTATTTAACAAGGTGAAAAGTACTGGGAAAAATTCCTACAAAGTAACCGGAGACCTAACGATCAAGAACAAAACCAACCCGGTTACTTTTGACATGTCAGTTTACGGAAATAAGGCTACTGCTAATTTAAAAATAGACAGAACAAAGTTTGACGTAAGATACGGATCAACGAGTTTCTTTGATGATCTTCAAGATAAGGCCATCTATGACGAATTCGATCTGATCACGGATCTTGAATTCTAAAAACCAATTCATATGAATCTGAAAAGATCATAAAACAATTTAAAACAAAAAAAATGAGAACAAAAATGTTTAACAACAGTAAAAGAATAAGGTGGTCAGAACACAGAACTTATGCCATCAATTCTTAATCTTTAAAAGGCCGCTGCTCTCCAGCGGTCTTTTTTTTTGCACAGTTGAAAAATCAGTTTCAACAAAGAAAAAATTAAACTGAAAACTAATCGCTCACAAGTACATTTGTTTTCTATGCATTTTTACCTACCTTTAACTTATCAAGCCCAAAATAGTTTACCGTGAAACCATACCTTGTTATTATCAACAGTCGAACATGGATCGCGCTCCTTATATCGATCTTAACTCCCTATTTATGTTTTACCTATCACATTAGTTTTGATATGGATCTTACCCTGATAAGCATCGCTATGATATTTCCTCTGGTATTTACGATCCGCGGCTCTTTTAGAAGGAGAGAAAAAGCATTAGAACACTTGAGTGAATTTCGTGGTACGCTTAAAACGCTTGACTATTTCTTTATGAGTAATCTTAAACTTACAGATGAAGACAAAGCTGAAATAAATGGCATTCTTGTTAAGATCAGTAATAATCTCATGACTCAGTTAAAAACCAATAGCCACGAAACTGCCCAAGTTGATGCTAATATCGAGGAACTTTATAATTTTATTCAACTTCACAAAGAATCTATTTCGGGAAAAAGAGAAGAAAAAATATATAGGTTGATGCAAGACCTGCACGAAACGATTGAAAATGTTCATGCAATCAACGTTCACAGAACCCCTATCAGTTTAAAAGCCTATTGTCTAATATTCATTTATATCTTCCCTTTGATCTATGCCCCTTCCATTATTTTCAGGGTTGGCCCTGATAAAAGTATATGGATCACTTATTTTATTGTTGTTCTGAGTCAATTTATTTTGATTTCACTGTATAATATCCAAAACCAATTAGAATATCCTTTTGATGATAAAGGACTGGATGACATACAATTAAATATTTTTAAAATAGACCGTTAAACTTTGTATAAAGATGACTATTGTCGTCTTGATGTAAGTCCTCTTTTTATTCATATCGAGCTTTTATGAGTTGTCAATTTGTGGAATGACCTTGTTATTCGTCAACAGCTAATGGCTGACAAGGCCTTTTTATAAATTACAGCCTCGTCATTAATAATCAGAATTTACCGGAACAAATTGTCGCTGCCCATAACTATACGGAGCAAAATCTCTCAAAAGGAACGTGAGTGGTTCAGATCAGCGATACGAAAGCCTAGAATTTGCAATTTTTAAGGAATAGACTTAAAAACACACTTCTAAAAACAATAATTCCTTCCCATTTTGGATGATTTTTTCATTTTCACATCACAATATTTTCTTAAATATATTTTTTTTGTTTTTTTTAACACTATTTTAAAGTGTTGATGTTCTGTATTTTAACTAATTTATATGTGAATTTAATGTTAAAATAGTACTTTGCTTTACATAGTACTGTAACATCTTTGAAGATGTCTCGTCTTATTAATAGAACCAACAATTTAAAATTATGAGAACTACAGTATTTAAAAACAGCAAAAGAATCAGATGGTCAGAACACAGACATTACGCTATCAGATCTTAATTAAGAAAAAAACCTAATCACAATTATAAAAAACAATATTATGAGAACTACAATATTTAACAACAGCAAAAGAATCAGATGGTCAGAACACAGACATTATGCTATCAGATCTTAATCAAGAAAAAAACCTAATCACAACTATAAAAAATCAATACCATGAGAACTACAATATTTAATAACAGTAAAAGAGTAAGATGGTCAGCACACAGAAATTATTCTGTTAAAGCTTCATAAATACAAAACCTAATCACAACTATATAAAGACAAAATCATGAGAACTACAATATTTAATAACAGTAAAAGAGTAAGATGGTCAGCGCACAGAAATTATTCTGTTAAATCTTAATACCTACTAATCAATATGTTTACAGGTACATCCTTAAAGAAAAAACCATGCTACAGTAGCACCTTAAAGTGTGACAGCAACCCTAAATAATCCTTAGGGTTTTCTGCTATAGCCCCTGAAGCAATTCCATTTACCTTCCACACAACTTCTTTTAATCTGCTTGCTGCCTAAAAATTTGTCAGTAGATACTCGTAATACCGAACGGTATGATACATTGATTTCCAAAAAAATATTTGAGGGGTGCCTTCCAAAGGTTCCCCTTTTTGATTGACTCCTGCATTCCATTCTCCCTGATCATTAACAAAATACTTTTGAATATAGGAAATCTGCTCTTTCGCGAGCTTTTGATAATTTTCCTCGCCTGTGATTTTATAAACGTTCAATAGCCCGAGCACAGCTTCTGCCTGTGGCCACCAGGATTTATCTTCTTCCTGAACTCCATTGTTTGAGATGAGATTCGCATAACCTCCGTTGGTCTTATCTCTGGCCAATCTGACCACCTCATTCATCATTAAAACAGCTACCTCCTCAGTCTTTTCTATAAGTTTTTGATCATTTATAATCCTGGCCGCATGGCAAATCACCCAACTACATTCGGCATTATGACCTGCCCAGTTTTCATTTGGCAACAATTGCCAGTCCTCCCCAAAACGATGAATACAGAAATAATGCTCCTTATCAATAAACCTGTCAAGAATAATATACAGTAAGATTTGAATTGAATTTTTAATTTTCTCTTCTTTTCTATTCTCATACACCTTCACTAAAGCCTCCATGATATGAAAATGAGTCGCGAATGACCTTGTCATGTCCTTCCCTCTCGCCCATTGCTCGTTAAAACCATCCAAATAATAAGGATTAGAATTGTCCTTTAAAGTAGATCCAATGAAATCAATTTGATCATCAATCAATTGGTTCACCTCAGAGGTATCGTTTAACCTGACATATTCTGCTAGTCCATATAAAACAAAGGCCTGGGCCATATTGACATTATCAGCATCATCTAACCATTCCATATTGTATTTTCTTGCCCAAAAATAACCTCCCATAGGATTTTTAAATTCAGCCAGCATTTCATAAGCCTTATCGGCCAAGGGCCTATATTGGTCCGTTTTGAGCCTCAGGCATCCTAAACTGGCACCGTATATAATTCTGGCCAAATACATGGACCCCATGTCTGCTGATTCATTTGGAATATTGTCTGTAGACATTTCAGGGAAGATGCCTGCTTGATCTTTTCTAAACATATGCTGGACCCAATAGTGCAGGTAGTTTTCAAACTCCTTCCTGATCTGAAATTGTTCGGCTTTTATCATATGGGCAAGTTACTAAACTGCTTTAAAAAAATGTGCTCTCTTTTAACGATTTTACTCTTGTTGTCAAACGAAATGTTATACAAATCATAAACTTTGTTAAGAGACACGAGATGTCGTGCAGCAGGTCTCTTATCTGATCTACTTTTGTACCAGGTTAATAGTTTTATTAATTTTCCGATAATTGATTATAATTTAGTATTTATTTGCCAAAATAATAGGTTAGACACCATTAGATAAATCAATCGAGGAAGGTCCCAATCGTATCGGACTTCAATGCATAATAGTAAATCAGGGGGATAAAAGGTTTGCTAGATATTAGGTTAAGTGCATTTGATTTACGAGAGGTTGGGACTACTTTTTAATAGTCCTTTAAGCTTTAAAATCTTAATAAATATGATGTATAAAGAAGCTTTTCTATCGGTTGAAATATTTCAAAACAACTTAGGTGATGACAACAAAGGGATCATTCTTATGGTACAGTCCGGTCAATTGTCTTCAGATAGAAAATTTTTGAAATTACCTTCTTGAAATCTTGGAAACACTTCAAGGCCATGTTCATTTTTACCTCTTTCCCCTTCCCAAACAATCTTAAGACCAACCTGATCACTTACCTCCACATTGTCATATCGAATTGGAATGGAACAAAATAAATATTTTTGGTTGGGTTTATCCCGAACAAATCTAAACAACTGACTGGTAAGATAAAAATTATTGTCATTGCTATCTGCGGTAATGTCAAAGCCAAAAAAGATCGGCTGATCCAGCTTTCGATGATGTGTTAAGTCATGAACCGTAAGCTCCTGTTCGTTCATTTGCTGTGATCTTAATTTTTTATAGGTCTCCGGTTTTAACGGAAAGATGAGTGAATGACCTGAATAATAACCCGAATCATCTGTTATGATCAAATTCATCTCAGGCAATAAGCGTACAGCCTCCTTGATGACTTCTCTCAATGATTTGGTTATCTTTTTATGGTATTTCATGTACCGCACGATATAATCAATGTCCACCTCATAATCCAAAGTGCGAATTCTCTTTGTAGCAATTTCAAGATGACTTTTGAACCAATAGGCGTTCGGAAGAGTATTGGTCAGCTTGGACAGTGAATACTTCCTTAAACTAAAATCATAATAAGTAGGAATAGGGACAGTGGCATTCAAATTTCTTACAAGCTGATATGGAAGTAAGGTCTCGTTGACTATATCTTCCTCCTTATCAGGTTTGATCAACGTTGAGGCGTTTTCCCATCGTTGAACCGTTCTTATATCTACATTCAGTCTAGCGGCAAAATCAGCCTGAGACTGCTGATTGATTTTTCTGTAATCAATGAGTAATTCTCCTATAGTACCATATTTTTTCATTCTGTCTGGCATATTGTAAAAATAACGAAAAAAAGTGCGAAAACTAAACATCCTTACATTAAGACACGAGATGTCGGCATCCAACAGAACAGATGCCCTTAACTTTGTCAAAAAATCAGATATGATTCAAGAATTACTGACCGATATTGAAATGGATGTGAAGTATAAGATCTATACAGAACAAAAGAATTTAGTAGCGGTTAAGAACTTGAAAGAGCTTCTCAATCAGATCGATCATGAAGTTGAGGTCGTGCCTTACGAGGATAAAGAAAAATTATCCAGGTTGTTGGTTTCATTAAAAGGTCAGGCCCTAAATGATAATGAATGTCGAATGATTGAGAGGATCATCAAGAACAAAAATGAAAAAGGAAAAGTATCCGATTTGAAATAATCGGGAACACACATTCGTGCAAGTCAACAATGCCGATGGCAGAAGAGTATTCCAATGAGGGGTTATTAAGGAAGAATTTAAAATGCTATTAGACAATGCCGAAAGAAATGATTCGAATGTGATGTAGTAAAGGTCTCTGTTCAAGAGGCCTTTTTTTATGCTTAAAAATAAGTCTTTGAAAAACAAAGAAAGCGGGCCCATGAAAATTCATGTTCCCGCTTATGCAAATATTAAGCATTATAATGATGCTAACTATAGAAAGGGTAAAAAAATGATGCTTATAATACGACAACAAAGTTTTCCTCTGCGTCGATACCGTTATTTACATAACTATCAGCAGCCTGATCATTTTCCCATTTTGTACCATCAATCAAATACTTGAATTGATAGCTTTTGGCAGTTTCCAGATCTAATGTTGCTTTGTAGGTTCCGTTTTTGAATTTTTTCAAGTCTATCGCCTCTTCAACATTCCAACCATTAAAATCTCCCAATAATTGAACTTTTCCAGCCTCGAAAGCCTCTTCTTGAGTTAAAGAAAAAGTTACTTTACAAACCGGTTTACTTTTTAAAAATTGTTTTTTAATACTCATGACAGTAGTTTTATATTTTAATACAAAATAAAATCAATCGTCTGTAATAAAGAACAACATTTTTAGCCAATTTGTGTACTATATTAACCTTTGTGTTTACAATTAACAGATACAAGGTTAATTTTACATAAATGCAAACATATCGTATTTGCCCATTTAGCGCCACAATACACTCCATATCTTTAGATTAGCGCCTTATTTCATCTAATTATTCACTATCTTTAATTACTCTTTAAACAGCAGCCCCTATGAAAAACCTCTCTAAAGCTCTGGTTAACAATATTCAGGAATTTAGTTTTAGTCAAAAAGAAGTAGAACAGCTTGACGTTCTGGATCAGGGCAATGATCACTATCATTTGGTCCATGAAAACAAATCCATCCAGATGAAGGTTATTGAAAGAGACTTTTTGAATCGAACCTATTCAATACGTATCAATGCTCATGTCTATAAAGTCGTCATTCAAAGACCTCTGGATGACCTCATCAAAAAAATGGGTTATACCACAGGATCCTCTAAAGCAATTGATTCCATTAAAGCCCCAATGCCAGGTATCATTCTCGGTATTAAGGTTGAAAAAGGCCAGGCTGTAAAGAAAGGTGACACCCTTTTGATCTTAGAAGCCATGAAAATGGAAAACACCATCCTATGTCCAAAAAATACTGTGATCAAAGAAATTTATGTGGATGTTGGAGAAACCGTGGATAAAAATAAACTGCTGATCGATTTTGAATAAGCTTTCCAAACTTGCAACTATGAAAAAAATACTGATTGCCAATCGGGGTGAAATCGCCTTGCGCATTATGAAAACTGCTAAACGAATGGGTTTAAATACAGTAGCAGTCTATTCAACCATTGACAGGAACGCCCCACATGTTAAATTTGCCGATGAAGCAGTTTTTATAGGTGATAACCCTTCAAATAAAAGTTATTTACAGGGAGACAAGATCATCCAAAAAGCAGTTCAAATGAAAGTGGATGCCATTCACCCAGGATATGGTTTTTTGAGTGAGAATGAGGCTTTTTCAAAAGCTGTTGAAGAACAAGGCATCACTTTTATAGGGCCTGGTCATGAAGCAATTCGTATGATGGGAGATAAACTGGCTGCCAAGGAAGCTGTTAAGAAGTATGATATTCCCATGGTTCCTGGAATAGATAAGGCAGTTACAGAAATTGGACAGGCTAGGAAAGTGGCTGATAGTATAGGCTATCCTGTACTCATTAAGGCGGCGGCCGGAGGAGGTGGAAAAGGAATGCGAATTGTAGATACCGAAGCAGGATTGGAAAGTCAAATGGAAAGGGCCATAAGTGAAGCTTTATCAGCTTTTGGGGATGGTTCCGTTTTTATCGAGAAATATGTCGCCTCTCCCAGGCATATTGAATTCCAAATTCTTGCAGACAATTATGGCAATGTCATCCATTTGTTTGAAAGGGAATGCAGTATACAAAGAAGGCACCAAAAAGTTGTAGAAGAAGCTCCTTCCTGTATTCTAAGTCCTGAGTTGAGAAAAAAAATGGGCGAAGCCGCTATAAAAGTCGCGAAATCCTGCAATTACAGAGGCGCTGGAACAGTAGAGTTTTTAATGGATGCCGATATGAATTTTTACTTTCTGGAAATGAATACCCGATTACAGGTTGAACATCCGGTAACAGAATTTATAACCGGGCTTGACCTTGTGGAAGAACAGATCAAAATAGCCAGAGGGGAAAAACTTTCATTAACACAAAAGGATCTTGCATTCAATGGACATGCTGTTGAATTGAGGGTTTATGCAGAAGACTCCTTAAATGGTTTTCTTCCTAATGTTGGAGAACTGACAACTTATGACATTCCAAAAGGAAAAAATATCAGACTAGATGATGGTTATGAACAGGGTATGGAAATTCCCATCTACTATGATCCCATGATCTCAAAACTGATCACTTATGGAAAAGATCGTGAAGAGGCCATTCAGACTATGATAGAAGCCATTGACCAGTACAGAATTGAAGGAGTGGAAACAACCCTACCTTTCGGTAAGTTCGTTTTTGAGCATGAGGCCTTCAGGAAAGGAAATTTTGATACACATTTTGTCAAATCCCATTTCGATGCGAATGACCTAAAAAAAGTGAGAGACGATGAGGCCAGGTTAGCAGTTCTTTTAGCATTGAACCTATATCAGAAGGAACAAAAAACTTTAAGAACACCTCAATAAAAAAATTTGCATAGGAAAATCAGCTCTGATTCGATCAATAGCGATAATACACTTCCTAAACCATAAACTGAATACCATGAAAGAAAAACAAAAATCCCTGATGCAAAAAATGGCTGAAGCCAGATTAGGGGGTGGGATAGAAAGAATTGAAAAGCAGCATCAAAAGAAAAAACTTACTGCCAGAGAAAGAATCGAACTACTGATGGATGAAGGATCCTTTGAAGAAATTGGGATGCTCGTAACACATAGATGCACAGATTTTGGAATGGAAAACCAATTGATTTATGGTGATGGGGTCGTTACTGGTTACGGTACCATTAATGGAAGAATGGTGTACGTGTTTGCTCAGGATTTTACTGTTTTTGGAGGGGCACTGTCAGAAACTCATGCTGAAAAAATATGTAAGATCATGGATTTGGCAGTTAAAGTAGGAGCCCCACTTATTGGGCTCAATGATTCGGGAGGTGCCCGCATACAGGAAGGTGTTCGTTCTTTGGGTGGCTATGCCGATATTTTTTATAGAAATGTTCAATCTTCGGGAGTTATCCCTCAGATATCGGCCATCATGGGACCTTGTGCCGGTGGAGCCGTCTATTCGCCGGCCATGACTGATTTTACCATTATGGTTGAAGAGACGAGTTATATGTTTGTTACCGGACCCAATGTAGTGAAGACCGTCACAAACGAGGAAGTCAGTTCTGAAGATCTGGGTGGGGCTTCTACCCATTCAACAAAGTCAGGGGTGACTCATGTGACTGCCCCTAACGACTTAGCTTGCTTAGAGGAAATAAAAAAAATACTTAGTTATATCCCGCAGAACAATCAAATGACAACGCCAAAACTTCCCTTTACATTATCTGAGGAACAAAGAGAAGAACTGGAACATATCATCCCGGAAGATACGCATAAACCCTATGACATGAAAAAAGTGATCCACGGAATCTGTGATGAGGATTCCTTTTATGAAATTCATAAGGATTATGCTGAAAACATAGTCGTTGGCTTTAGCCGACTGGCAGGAAGAAGTATAGGTATTATCGCCAACCAACCCATGAGTCTTGCTGGTGTTCTAGACGTGAACAGTTCGAAAAAAGCTGCTCGATTTACCAGATTTTGTGACAGTTTTAATATCCCACTGCTGGTCCTGGTTGATGTACCTGGATTTTTACCTGGAACGGATCAGGAATGGAGTGGTATTATTGTTCATGGTGCCAAATTGTTATACGCACTCAGTGAGGCAACAGTTCCACGTGTTACCGTTATTACCAGAAAAGCCTATGGAGGCGCCTATGATGTGATGAATTCAAAACACATTGGTGCTGATATGAATTTCGCCTGGCCAACAGCGGAAATCGCCGTTATGGGTGCCAAGGGAGCCAGTGAGATCATTTTTAAAAAGGAAATATCCGAAGCATCCGACCCTGAGGCCAAATGGAAGCAAAAAGAAGCTGAATATGCTTTCAAATTTGCAGATCCTTATCGTGCAGCCATAAGAGGTTTTATTGATGAAGTCATCCTGCCAAAGGATACAAGAAAGAAACTGATCAAGGCCTTTTCTATGCTTGAAAATAAAAAGGTAGATGGTCCGAAAAGAAAACATGGTAACATCCCTTTATAAAGATGTCAACAATGAAGCTTTAAACGATCTCTGCGCTCAGACCTCGCTCTAGTAACTGGGTGCATCTAGGTTTAAGTTCTTCGAATTCACCGGTTTTAACTGCACATTTGCCTTTATAATGAACCAGATAGGTACATTGTTCTGCTTGTTCAAGTGTATGTTCACACACCTCTATTAACGAATCAATCACAAAATCAAATGTATTGACATCATCGTTAAATAATAAGATCTCATGCATTTTAACCTCTTGTTCTGCAACATCATGAGATTCCTGAATTTTTTCTTTTGTCGAATAAACCATGATAAATAAGTGCTACTTCTAATGCAAATTTACATATTTTAATCCAACCCAATTATTTCTCTGTAGTTTCTTGTCCAGTTGCAATCCATTTGACTCGGCAGACTCATTGATTTTCTCTATATCCTCAATATAAAAACCACTTAAAAATAAGAGGCCGTTTTCCTTCAAACTAGCTGCATAAACAGTCATGTCTTTTAACAAGATATTCCGATTGATATTGGCGATGATCACATCATAGGCGGCAGGTTTTAAAAGGCTTGCATCACCTTCAAATACTGATATATGATGACAATCATTGCGCTCGACATTCTCCAATGAATTTTCATAACACCAGTGATCAATATCAATGGCATCAATTGCAGCAGCTCCTTTCATCTCGGCAAAAATGGCCAGAATTCCTGTACCACAACCCATATCTAGAACCTTCTTTCCATGAAGATCCAAATCCATCAAGTGTTGTATCATCAAATGAGTAGTTTCATGATGACCTGTCCCAAAACTCATTTTTGGCTCAATGACTATATCGTACTTTAGCCCGGGGTTCTTGTGAAAAGGAGCCCTGACACTGACCTGATCAGCCACTACTATAGGTTCAAAATTCTTTTCCCACTCCTCATTCCAGTTCACCTGTTCTATCTCCTTGACATCATAGGAAAACGTTACTTCCTCCGATTGAAGAATCTGAATATCATCTAATAAGCCTGCATTCCAGTCAGCTTTTTGAATATAGGCCTCAACTCCATCAGGGTTTTCTGTAAAACTTTCGAATCCCACTTGACCAAGTTCTGCTACTAAAATGTCAATGGCAGTTTGTATATCTAATGATCCCGAATCAATTTTAAAAAAGCAACCTATATAGTTCATACATTCCAGAATTTAAAAAATCTGTGAAACCTTTTCTAAGGGAAAAGATTTCACAGATGTATCGTTATAAGATTTTTATAAAATCCTTAAATAGCCTTAATAATGGCTGTAAAATCATCTACGTTCAAGGCAGCTCCACCGATCAAACCCCCATCGACATCAGTCTTGGAAAAGATCTCTTCTGCATTACCTGGTTTCACACTTCCTCCGTAAAGAATAGAAACTTCTTCAGACACATCACTCAAGTATCTTTCAGCTACCAATTCTCTGATAAAAGCATGCATTTCCTGAGCTTGATCAGGGGTTGCTGTTTCACCAGTTCCAATCGCCCAAACCGGTTCATATGCTAAAATAATTTTTGACCAGGCATTTGAATCCAAATGGAAAAGTGCATTCTTGATCTGGCTTTCCACTACTTTAAAGTGATTGCCGCTCTTTCTGTCTTCAAGGACCTCTCCAAAACAAAAGATCACTTCTAAATCATTCTTTAAAGCTGCATCTACTTTCGCTGCAAGAAGTGCATCAGTTTCACCAAAATATTCCCTTCTTTCCGAATGTCCCAAAATCACAGTATCAACATAAACACCTTTGATCATCTGAGCTGAAATCTCACCTGTATAGGCGCCACTTGCTTCCTGATGCATATTTTGAGCCGCCACTTCTATGACCGATTTCTTGGTCATTTTAGAGGCCTTCTGTAAATTGACAAAAGTCGGTGAAATAATCACACGGGTATTGTCTAAAGTGAGCTCTTTTACAGCATGATTTAATTCTTTGACCAAGGCCTTGGTTTCTTTATAGGTCTTGTTCATCTTCCAGTTTCCGGCTACAATTTTAGTTCTCATTAAATTGGTTTTTTGGTTGAAATTAAAATGAAACACAAAGATAACCTAAACTGATAAATTGATTACTTTTGCAGCAATCAATTTTCAAAAAAAATGACGAAACAAGAGCTAATTCAGCAGATCAAAGCCAAAAGATCATTTTTGTGTATCGGACTGGACGTCGACCTTGAAAAAATACCTCCTCACCTATTAAGCACAGATGATCCGATTTTCGAATTCAATAAGGCCATTATTGATGCCACTCATGATTTAGCGGTGGCTTATAAACCCAATACAGCTTTTTATGAGGCCTATGGTTTAAAAGGATGGGAAAGTTTGTCGAAAACCATAGCCTATCTCAATGAAAATTACCCCTCAATCTTTACCATTGCCGATGCAAAAAGGGGTGATATTGGGAATACCTCAACGCGTTATGCCAAGGCATTTTTTGAAGACATGAATTTTGACTCTGTAACTGTAGCGCCTTATATGGGAAGTGATTCGGTAGAACCCTTTCTCGCATTCAAAGATAAATTTACCATTATGCTGGCGCTCACTTCCAACAAAGGTGGTCTGGATTTCCAGGTATTAAAAAATGAAGCAGGTGCTACCTTATATGAAACAGTACTTAAAACCTCTTTGGAATGGCAAAACAATGCGCAACTCATGTATGTTGTTGGGGCCACAAGACCTGAATATTTTCAGAAGATCCGTAAAATAGTACCTGATCATTTTTTACTCGTTCCGGGAGTGGGAGCCCAAGGTGGCGATCTTCAGGGAGTTTGTGAATATGGTTTAAATAGTGATATTGGCCTGCTTATCAATTCTTCCAGAGGGATCATTTATGCTTCTTCCAAAAAAGATTTTGCAGATCAGGCAAGGGAGAGCGCACGTAAACTACAGGAAGAAATGCGGATCATACTCGATAATAAATTTCTTTAATCTTGTACCGTTTTATAGTTTTTTAAGGCTTTTAGTAGGAGGTTGTGCAAACCTACCATTTGCGTATATCCGAATTTTTTACCCAATTGGCCAAAAAAGTAAAGTGCTACCCAAATTACGGGCATCAGTAAGCACATCATCATTGAAAAAGTATACTCCTGATCAAGGCTCCATCTTGAATAAAAGATCACAAAAAAGACAAAAAAAGCGACGGCCACAGCAAAATGCAAGAACATAAAAAATGTCCATATTTTAGGCCTGGGGCCTAAAATTCCCTTTACCACAGTTAAATCTCCTTCTTTTTCAATTTCAACATGTAATTGCGGCGACCAGAAATGTTCATCCTTTTGGGGTACATCAATGACAACGTGATGATCTACGATCTGGCTGCTATACATGCAGTCATCTTTGGTCAGTTCCTCTCTAAACTGTTGTATAATCTCCTGATCAGATTCTCTAAATTTTAGTTTGAATCTGGGTTTTAAAAGAATACGATTTAACTCATCTTCATGAATAGGCTGGTTCATGTGCTTGATTAATGATGTATTGATTTATTGATGTATTGATATAATGCATGTGATGTAGAGGATAAATAATTGCATTGCGATCGAGTATGGCATAAACACTTCTCCCTTCTCACCTCTCCCTTCTCACCTCTCACCTCTCACCTCTCACCTCTCACTTCTCACTTCTCACTTCTCACACCTAAATATAGACTTTTTTTCTTATACGCAATAAGCCTTTTATGTTTCAAGTATATAAGCTTATCTTTGCAGCGATTTTATAGAAAAGAAACATGGGAAACATAGTTGCTATCGTAGGAAGACCAAATGTTGGAAAATCAACACTCTTCAACCGTTTGATTCAAAGAAGAGAAGCCATCATTGATGCTGTAAGTGGAGTTACCAGAGATAGAAATTACGGAAAGACTGACTGGAACGGAAGGGAATTCTCTATCATTGATACTGGTGGATATGTAGTGGGTAGTGATGACATTTTTGAAGCTGAAATTGACAAACAAGTTGAATTGGCTATTGATGAAGCTGATGCCATTATTTTCATGGTAGATGTTGAAAGTGGTATAACAGGGATGGATGAAGAAGTTGCCCATTTGCTAAGGCAAGCGAAAAAGCCAATTTTTTTGGCTGTGAATAAAGTTGATAATTCTAAGCGTGCTGCGGATGCTGTTGAATTTTACGCCCTTGGTTTAGGCGACTATTATACAATTGCAAGTACCAATGGAAGTGGTACAGGAGAATTATTGGATGCCATAGTGGAAGCGCTTCCCGAAAAGGAAGAAAAAGAAGCAGATGAGCTACCAAGATTTGCCGTGGTAGGAAGACCAAATGCGGGAAAATCATCTTTTATCAATGCTTTGATTGGTGAAAATAGATATATCGTAACCGACATTGCAGGAACCACCAGAGATTCAAACGATACAAAATACAACCGTTTTGGCTTTGATTTCAATCTTGTGGATACGGCCGGTATCAGAAAAAAATCAAAGGTAAAGGATGACCTGGAATTTTATTCAGTCATGAGATCGGTGAGGGCCATTGAATACAGTGATGTTTGTATTCTAGTTATTGATGCAACAAGAGGTTTTGAAGGCCAGGACCAGAATATTTTCTGGCTGGCTGAAAAGAATAAAAAGGGTATTGTGATTTTGGTGAACAAGTGGGACCTGGTAGAAAAAGACACGCATACCACCAAAGAATTTGAGGCCATGATCAGGAGAGAAACGGCGCCTTTTACAGATGTTCCAATTGTATTTATTTCGGCGCTAACCAAACAAAGAATATTTAAAGCCATTGAAACAGCAGTAGAGGTATTTGAAAGCAGGAAGCAAAAAATTGCGACCAGTAAGCTTAATGAAACCATGCTGGACATCATAAAACTAAATCCGCCACCTGCCTATAAAGGTAAATATATCAAGATCAAATATTGCATGCAGTTACCCTCCCCAACTCCGCAGTTTGTGTTTTTTGCGAATTTGCCTCAATATGTAAAGGATCCGTATAAACGATTTATTGAGAACAAATTAAGAGAGATCTATGATTTTAAAGGAGTTCCTATAGTTGTGTATTTTAGGAAGAAATAGTACTATTCGAACCTTAAGTTGATCATCTTTCTATTTACTTGAGTCTTCAAACCATTTGTGCTTTTCTCGATCTTTTGATTGAAAATAAAAACAATTAACCATTTAGGGAACCAAATTAAAACAGATCTATGAATTTCTCATTTGACCCTTTCCCGGTATTGCAAACTCCTCGTTTACAACTCCGAGCTTTTTCTGAAGAAGATTATACACAAGTATTTTTCCTGAGATCAGATAAGGAGGTTAACAGGTATATCAAAAGAGTATATCCGAAGAAAATCGAAGAAGCCATTACCTTTGTGAATAAGATACAATCAAGCATGAAAAATGGCGAGAATGTCAATTGGGCTATTTGTCAAAAAGAAGACCTCAAAATGATGGGGTCTATTTGTCTTTGGAATTTTTCTGCTGATCATAAAATCGGAGAAGTTGGATATGACCTTCATCCTGATTATCAAAATCAAGGTTTTATGAATGAGGCTATGCAAACAGTTCTTAAGTTTGGATTTGAAGAATTACAACTTGACCACATCACGGCTTATACACACCATTCTAATGAAAATTCTATAAATTTATTAAAGAAACATGGTTTTGTAATTCAACATGATAAAAAAGATGCCGGGAACAAAAACAACATCATCTTCTCATTATCAAGGCATTGAGATCACTAAGTTTAAAAAAGGAAATTTAACGGTCAAAGCACTACCAACCGCCACTGGCTCCACCACCACCAAAGCCGCCGCCGCCGAAGCCGCCGCCAAAGCCTCCACCTCCAAAACCACCGCCGGAGCTTCCACCACCGAAACCTCCTCGGCTTCCAAAGCCTCCTCGGCCCGCATTACTTAAAATTATGGCATCCAATAAGGAGAATCCTCCGGCCCTACGGCCTCCATTTTTTCCTCCTCCTCTGTTCCTTCGTGAAAGTATCATCATGATCACAATAAAAACAATCACAATAAGAAATGCAGGAAATTTACCCTTAGGACCATCATAAGCTCTTTCTCCTTGGTATTCACCACTCATGATTTGTATGATAGCATCTGTTCCCTCATCAAGTCCCTGGTAATAGTTTCCTTGCTTAAATGCAGGAGTGATGATATTCTCAATAACCCTCTTAGACAAAGCATCTGTCAATAAGTACTCTACTCCGTATCCGGTTCTAATCGTAATGCGCCGTTCTTCCTTAGATACCAGGAGCAAAATTCCATTATCCTCATCTTTCTGTCCTATCCCCCATTTATGCGCCAGTTCTGTGGCATACATAGCGATATCATTTCCTTCTAAAGTGTTCACAGTAATAACAACGATTTGTGTAGACGTTGTATCGCTGTAATTGATGAGCTTTTGTTCTAGCCTTTTCGATTCATTAGGGCTCATAAATTCGGCCCGATCATAAACAGAAGTTTGTTTTTTCGGTTTTTCCGGTAAATAATCCTGCGCCTTCAATTGAAAGCTTCCTATCATGAACAGTAATAAAAACAGGCTTGAATATTTAATTAATTTGGGATGCATTCTAATCAAAAAGTTCTTTGTAAGTTTGATCTGCAATATACCAAAAAAGCAGCAATGCTATCTTAAAGACCATAACAATTCTTACATGAAAAAATTATTACTTATCTTCCTTTTAACTTCATTATTAGGACAAGCCCAGCAATTAGATATCGAAAAATTAAAAGGAATGAAGCCAAGAGCAATTGGCCCTGCCGGAATGAGCGGAAGGATTACAGCGATTGACGTGGTCAATGACAATCCAAATGTTATCTATGCGGGAGCAGCTTCGGGTGGAGTTTGGAAATCTGAAAGCCAGGGAATTTCCTGGAAACCAGTTTTTGATAAGGAAAATTTACAGTCTGTAGGCGCCATTAGCATTCAACAAAGCAATCCAGATGTAGTTTGGGTGGGAACAGGAGAAGGAAATCCAAGAAATAGCCTCAATGGTGGTTACGGCATCTATAAAAGTCTTGACGGAGGAGAAAACTGGACCTTGATGGGACTGGAAAAAACAAGGAACATTCATAGGATCATCATTGATCGGGATAATCCGGATATAGTTTACGTTGCGGCCATCGGCTCACCTTGGGGAGAACACCCTGAAAGAGGTGTATTTAAAACCACTGATGGTGGAAAAACGTGGAAAAATGTTTTATTTGTCAACAATAAAACCGGCGCAGCTGATTTGGTCGTGGATGCGAACAATCCAAACAAACTTATTGCGGCCATGTGGGAACACAGAAGAAAACCGTATACTTTTAATTCAGGAGGAAAAGGCTCTGGACTTTATATCACCTTTGACGGCGGTGAAACATGGACCCGAAAAACCAAAGATGACGGATTGCCCGAGGGAGATCTTGGTAGAATCGGTCTGGCGATTTCAAAAAGTAATCCTAAAGTTGTTTATGCACTTATAGAAGCTAAAAAAAATGGACTTTACAGATCAGATGATGGTGGTTTTAAATGGAAATTGATCAATAGTAATTCCTCAGGTCGAGGTACTTCGGGAATCGGCAACCGTCCGTTCTATTACTCTGACATACATGTTGACCCAAAAAATGAACATCGCGTTTACACTGTGTTTACTTATATCAATTTCAGTATAGATGGCGGGAAAAGCTTTAACCAACTGATGCCTGCTTATAATACAAGTGTAGGCGTACATCCCGATCATCATGCCTGGTGGATTCATCCCGAAAACCCTTCATTTATGATAGATGGAAATGACGGAGGATTAAATATTACCAAAGACAAAGGTCAGACCTGGAGGTTTGTTGAAAACTTGCCTGTGGGTCAATTTTACCACATTAATGTTGACAAGGAATTTCCATATAATCTTTACGGCGGCATGCAGGATAATGGATCTTGGGTTGGACCTGCATATGTGCTCAAAGCTCAGGGAATTAGAAATTCATACTGGCAGGAACTCATGTTTGGAGATGGTTTTGATGTCATCCCTGACCCAAAAGATAGTCGTTATGGCTATGGAATGTCTCAAGAAGGCAATATCGGTCGATACGATCGAGAAACAGGTGCTACAAAACGAATAAGACCCACACATCCTGATCCTGACGTAAAACTTAGATTCAATTGGAATTCTGCCTTGGCCATTGATCCTTTTGACCAACACACTATATTTTTCGGCAGTCAATTCGTTCATAAATCTGTTGACCAGGGACATGAATGGGAAATTATTTCTCCTGACCTTACCAGCAATGACCCCGAAAAACAAAAGCAATATGAAAGCGGTGGTTTGACCATGGATGCCACAGGAGCAGAAAATTATTGTACGATACTGGCAATTAGCCCGAGCACTTTGGAAAAGAATGAACTATGGGTTGGAACCGATGACGGTCGTATTCAATTGAGTCGCGACGGAGGTAAAAACTGGTCAGATGTAAGTCCTAACCTTAGCGGAGTGCCTAAAGATGCATGGGTTGCTCAAATTAAGCCTTCCTCTTTTACAAAGGGAGAAGCTTATGCCGTGATCAACAATTATCGAAATTTTGATTTTAAACCCTATTTACTAAGAACGAGAAATTATGGTAAAACTTGGGAAAATTTATTAAACGGAAAACCTGAGACCTTCGGTTATAGTCTTTCCTTGGTTCAGGATCCTGTCAATAAAAACTTGATCTTTCTTGGGACCGAAAATGGACTTTATGTGAGTTTAAACGAAGGAAAATCATGGACAAAATGGACCGAAAATTACCCAAGTGTTCCCACTATGGATATGGTCATTCATCCTAGAGAGCATGACCTCGCTATCGCAACCTTTGGAAGATCTTTTTATGTCTTGGATGATATAAGACCTTTAAGAGAAATGAGTGAAAAGGGTGCAAATTTACTCAATGAAGGTGTGAAATTATTTGAACCTCCAACGGCTTATATCTCTGAATATCAGCAAGCTGCAGGTACTAGGTTTGGTGGAAATGCTATCTTTAATGGAGAAAATCGCAGTAGAGGCGCCATGATCAGTTATGTGATCAACAAAAAAGAACTGTCAAAAGATGCGCCCAAAGGCACGTCAAAAGATACCCCAAAAAAAGGAAAGAAAGATAAGGCGAATGACACCATAGTTTTGAATATATACAACAAAGAAAATGCCCTGATCAGGACCCTTAAATTCAAGAGCCCAAAAGAAAACGGTCTTCATAGAACTTATTGGCGTTTAAATGAAAAAGGTACTTATTCACCTTCCAGAAAACCAGTAAAAACAAACAGAGAACCTTCTGGAGTAACAGTTTTACCAGGTGACTACAAATTAGTAATGCATTTTCAGGATCAAAAAGATTCAACACAAATTAAAGTTGCTGTTGATCCAAGAATTGAAATATCGGAGGGCGTTTTAGTTGAAAAACGGAAACTATTGAAGGGTATCGAGCAAAAGAAAGACCTTGTGTACAGATCAATTGAACAGTTAAAAGCATCGAAAACTACTGTGGCAGGTATAAAAAAGCAAGCTAAAGAAATCGATAAGGAATTACATAAAGACCTCATAAAGCTCAGTGATAGCATTGAAAAAACAATAGATTCACTTATCGACCAAGTCATGGGTAAAGAAGATAAACGTCAGGGAATTACATCAAGTGAAACTCCGTCAAATATTTCATACCTCTATACTGCTAACGGTTATGTAAGATCCTTAAAAAGCATGCCGGGTAAAACAGAAATGCAATTGATCGAAAACGCCAACACTAAATTGGATCCGGTTATTAAAAGCATCAATGATTTTTATGCAAAAGACTGGTCGGCATACAGACAGAAGGTAGAACAAACGAATTTGAGTTTATTCAAGGAGTATAAGATATTAGAATAGATATATTGGTTTAAAGGTCATTTGAAGGAATCAGGCATTTGCCATTTTCCCATTTGCCTATTAAAGATGCCTCCGAAATAGGAACTCCCTCGCAGGTCAGAAAAACATTTTGATCTTTTTTGATGGTTTTTAAACCTCCCTGTTGAAGTTTCTCAATAGTGATCAGTATGAGTTCATCTTCTGAGGCTTTGGGATGATCATTGGCTAGTTGCCCTCCGGCCTCATTATTGAACAAATCCATATCTGAAGAAACTTTGTCAGGTAAAACTCCGTCCTCCGGTCGTCCTTGGAGAAAAGATCTGTAATTCCCCTTTTCATGTGCCTTACCAAGTTTTAGGGAGGCCTTCTGGCCTATATGATAACTCATACTTGCCATCCAAAAAGCATGCTTAAAAGCATCTAACTTACCGCCATTCATATCAACTCCTATGGAGCCTGTTTTTTTGATAGAATCTGTGACTTCAAGAGTTCTTACAGATACTGTCAAGGCTTTTTTTGCTTTAAATGGGTGCCAAACCACCCACCACTTTTCGGGACTGCTCAATGAAGAGAAGCCGCTATCTTTGGTTTGACCAGTCAAATGAAAGCAAAGAAAAAAAAACAAAATACTTATATAACTCAAATTGTTCATGATTTAAAGATACTAAAAGATTGCTGCCTCAATTTTTCCTTTTTAGCCTTAAAGTCTGCTCAAAATTCCTAATTTTGATAAACTAAGATTAAATAACCACAGGTATGAAATATCTTCCAATTGACAGACAACTTTTTATAAAGAACAGAGAGAAATTTGCAAGTAAGATGGCTCCAAATTCAATGGCCATATTCAATTCAAATGACGTTTATCCAATAAGTGCCGACAGTACACTCCCATTTGCTCAGCATAGAGATATTCTTTATCTGTCAGGCGTTGATCAGGAAGAGAGTGTTTTAGTCATCTTTCCTGATTGCCCGAAAAAAGAGAATCGTGAAATACTGTTTTTAAAAGAAACAAACGAACATATTGCCGTTTGGGAAGGTGAAAAACTAGATAAGGAAAAAGCGCTTGAAACATCTGGAATTTCGACGGTTTATTGGTTACAGGATATGGAAAAAGTATTGTTCGAGTTGATGACCCAGGCTGAGACTGTTTATATCAATACGAATGAACACTATCGTGCCAATGTAGAAACTGAAACGAGAGATGCGAGATTTATCAAAAAACTGAAAGCAAAATATCCGGCACATTGTTACAAAAGGTGTCAACCCATCATGCACAGGTTACGGTCTGTTAAAGAACCTCAGGAAATCGAAATGATACAAAGGGCCTGCGATATTACAGAAAAGGGGTTTAAGAGGGTTTTAGGTTTTATGCAACCCGGGGTCATGGAATATGAGGTAGAGGCAGAGTTTATCCATGAATTTATCAGAAACAGATCTGCTGGCTTCGCTTATACTCCGATCATTGGTTCGGGCTATAATGCCTGTGTATTGCATTATATCGAAAACAATCAACCCTGTAAGGAGGGAGATGTTGTTTTGATGGATGTTGGTGCTGAATATGCCAATTATGCCAGCGATATGACCAGATGTGTACCAGTTTCAGGAAAATTTTCAAAAAGGCAGAAAGAAGTATATAATGCCGTTCTCAGGGTAAAGAAAGCCGCGGCTAAACTGCTTGTGCCCGGGACGATCTGGGCAGATTACCATGTTGAAGTCGGCAAATTGATGACGGCAGAATTATTGGGCCTGGGCCTTATTTCCAAAGAAGATGTTGACAAAGAGGATCCAAACTGGCCTGCTTATAAAAAATATTTTATGCATGGAACTTCCCACCATATGGGACTTGACACACATGACTATGGTATTCTCACTGAACCCATGGTCGCCAACATGGTGTTTACGGTTGAGCCAGGTATTTATATTCCAGAGGAGAATCTGGGGATAAGACTTGAAGATGACTATGTGATTCAGGAATCCGGGGAACCCATTAATTTAATGAAAAATATCCCTATTGAAATAGATGATATTGAAAAATGGATGGCTGGTTAAAAAACCGCAGTCGCATACACTTTAAGTTTGAAGACCTTTGTTGGTTTTTTTCAGAGTGATCGTATTGGCAATAAAGAAAACCACAATTGAGGGAAGTACCCAGCCCAATCCTTCTCTCGAGAATGGCAGGATATTGTAAACGAATTCAAGATTTTCTGCAGGAATCAAAAATTTGAGAAAATCTGGAATACTACATACAAAAGCTGTGATAACCACAGCTCTGAATACGGCTTGATTCGCATATTTTTCAGGCAAAAGATTAAGCAGTATGAGCACTATTGAAATCGGATAAAGAAACATCAAAACATATACGGCTAAATCAATAATGAATTTTACTTCGAACTGCCCCATTAATACTCCTATTATTGATGAAATGGCAGCTGTAATGATATAAACTTTCTTAGAATTATTGAAAATACCTTTAAAAAAATCAGCAGTTCCTACTATGATGCTAACAGCTGTTGTAAAGCAAGCCAACGCAACCAAAACACTCAAAAATAAAGTACCGGTTTGACCTAGTATCTCTGTGCTAAGAGCAGATAAAAGATTAGGGCGGCTGATGGTTGACTCAAAAAATGAACTGTACTTTGCACCAATATAGATCAATCCCATATAAATTAAAAATAGGCCCATCATGGCTATAAAACCAGACATTGCAATCATTCGCTTCTTATCATCTATCGTCATTTTCCCTTTTAAATCGTTCAAAGTGATCACCACAATGCCACCCATGAGCAAACCAGCAATGGCATCATAGGTTTGGTATCCTTCCAAAAAACCGTTGATCAATGGTGTGGCATAAGTTCCCGAATGACTCGTGTTAATGTTTTCTAAACTTCCAATACCTATTATGGCCACTAAGATTACAACGATGATCGGTGTCAAAAACTTGCCTAAAAAATCAATCACTTTTCCCCTATTGACGGCAAATAGAAAAACCAGAAAAAAATAAATGGAACTAGTCAGCCAAGAACTGCTGCCGAAATAAGGTTGAATCGCCATTTCATGTGTTACTGCAGCAGTCCGCGGACAAGGAAGGGCTATCGCAATGATATAGACACAAATACTAAATACAAGGCCAAATTTATTAGAAACCTTCCTTCCAAAATCAATCATGGTGCCTTGTAACTTGGCATGACCAAAAAGAGCCAATAGCGGAATTACTGTAGCCGATAAAAGAAATCCAATTGCCACGATCCAATAGTCAGACCCCGCTTTAAAACCAAGCATTGGCGGCAGGATCAAATTTCCCGCTCCAAAAAAACCAGCAAATATAGCGAAGCCAAGAATAAAGCTCTCTCTAGTTCTGTTCATAGATAAGCATTTCGATAAATATACTGTAAATTAGCTTATCAAAAATTCTAACATGTCAGATATAACCTATAAGCATCTGAATCTTCATTACAGCGACCACGGAAGCGGAGAACCACTTGTTTTTTTACATGGCTTTCTTGAAGAAAAAGGTATGTGGAAAGAGATAGCCGCCGCGTTTAAAAAAACACACAGGGTGATTTGTATGGACCTGCTCGGCCATGGAAAAACAGAAAACCTAGGCTATATCCATTCTATGGAGGATCAGGCAAAAATGCTAAAATTCCTGCTCGATACGTTATCAATCAGCAAGTGCACTTTGATCGGACATAGTATGGGAGGTTATATAGCGCTTGCGTTTGCAGATCTTTATCGAGACTCAGTTATAGGCTTGTGCCTTATGAATTCAACGGCAAGGGCCGATGACGCTGAAAAAAAGAGAAATAGAGACCGAGGCATTGCCGCGGTAAAACAGAATCACAAAACTTTTATCCGAATTGCGATTCCGGGCTTGTTTTCTGAAGAAAACCAATCAATCTTTTTAGATGAAATTGAGCAAATAACCAAAGAGGCATTAAACATGAGCCAACAGGGAATCATTGCTTCCCTTGAAGGGATGAAAATAAGAGTAGATAGAACCCACCTGCTTGAGCAGCATGATTTTCCTGTACTGATGGTCATCGGAAGAAAAGATCCTGCCCTTGATTTCAATAGCCTCGTCGAACAAGCTAAACACAGACATGTCCAATCAGTAGTTTTTGAAGATGGTCATATGAGTCATATTGAGAATAAACATGAATTGATTGAAGGTTTATCCAAATGGGTTCATAACAAAACCACCAAAAAATCATAATGAACCGTTTATGAAACATCCTTGCCCTCTTTGTTTGACTGTGGCAGATACTTTCTTTCAAGATGCAAAACATCGTTTTCTATTATGCCCGAAATGTGAAGGAATTTTCAGAGATCCCAATCAATTTCTAAGTCATATAGACGAAAAAGAAAGATACCTTCATCATAGGAATGATATGGAAGACCGAGGATATCATAAATTCATTCTTCCCATTATCAACCAGATTACTCGACATTTTTCAAAAGGAAGTCAAGGACTTGATTTTGGCTGTGGACATACGCCGGTTCTTTCCAATTACCTCATAAAAGAGGGATATCATATGTCCGTTTTTGACCCGATTTTTTTTAAGGATGCGTCAGTGATGAATGATCATTACGATTTTATTGTTTGTTGTGAAGTGATAGAACACTTTTATAACCCCGCTTATGAGTTTCAGAAATTGTTTCAAACTATAGGCCCAAACGGAAAACTGATCTGCAAAACACATCTTTTTGAAGAGGGAATTGATTTTGATACTTGGTATTATAAAAATGACCCTTCGCATGTATTTATTTATCAGGCTGAAACCATACTTTGGATCAAAAAGCACTACCTGCTTAAGGATGTTAAAATTGAGGAACGTGTCATCTCTTTCACCAAATAATCATTAATTTTAGTGATCATTATATCTGAATCATGAAAAAAAACCTTGTTTTAATGCTATTGGGGCTAATTGTAAGTTTCACTATTTCTGCGCAATCAAAGAAAGAACAGAAAAAGGAAAAAGCCTTACAAGAATATCAGGAAATGAAGGCCTTAATTGAAAGTGGAGAGTTTGATTTTCAGGCAGATTGGGCAACAACCACGCAGGGCAGAAGGATCAGTCTAACATCAAACGCCAATTTTTTAAAATTCAATAAGGATAGTCTGAATGTTTATTTACCCTATTTTGGTGCTTCTTCATCCGGTGGTGCTGCCATGACAACCGATGGTGGCATTGTTTATTCTGGTCCTAAAAGAAAATTTAAAGTGTCTGTGAACGACAAAAAACAAAAAATTAGCATTGATTTTGAGGCCAGTGACAAGAACGACATCTATCAATTCAATATGTCAATATTCAGAGGGGGAAACACCCTGATCACCGTAAACTCCAATTACAGAACCACTATTAAATACGACGGCCTAACCAAAAAACCCAAACCTGAAAAAAAATAATCTTAGCTGATGGCATTCCAGCCCTGGGCAATAATATCAATCTTTTGACCTCCACGTGTAACCAATTGAACAAGATCGGGTTCATCTGTCATATGACCAATGATACTTAAATGAGGATTTGCTTTAATTTTGGGAAAATCCTCCTGCTTAACCGTAAACAAAAGTTCATAGTCCTCTCCTCCACTCAATGCAATTGTGGTGCTATCCATATTGAATTCTTCACAGGTCGAAATGACCTGTTGGTCTAATGGTATCTTATCTTCATACAATTGACATCCAGTTTTGGATTGTTTACAAAGATGTAGTATTTCTGAAGAGAGCCCATCCGATATATCGATCATAGAGGTGGGCTGCACTTTCAGATCTGCCAATAATTTTACGATATCTTTTCTGGCTTCGGGCTTTAACTGACGTTCTACCAAATAGGTATACTTGTCTAATTCGTGTTCGGCATTCGGATTGACTTGAAACACTTGCTTCTCGCGCTCCAGTACTTGTAATCCGAGGTATGCTGCTCCTAAGTCACCTGAAACAACAAGCAGATCATTAGACCCTGCCCCATTTCTATAAGCACATTTCTCCTTCTCAACTTCACCAATGGCTGTGATACTGATCAATAAACCCTTTGTTGATGATGTCGTATCTCCACCCACCAAATCTACCTTATAGGTGTTGCAGGCGAGATGAATTCCGGCATATAACTCTTCTAAGGCTTCCAATGGAAACCTGTTCGAAACAGCTATGGACACGGTAATTTGTTTGGGCATCCCATTCATGGCACATACATCAGAAAGATTAACCATGACAGCCTTATAACCAAGATGTTTCAGCGGCATATAACTCAAATCAAAGTGAACACCTTCAACCAAAAGGTCTGTAGTGACAAGGGTCTGTATCTCGCCCTGACCAATAACGGCACAATCATCACCAATTCCTTTAAATGTATCCTTATGATGGATAACCGTATGTTGTGTAAGATGATCTATTAACTTAAATTCTCCCAATTCTGAAAGGGATGTTCTGGATTGATTTTTATCTTCTAACATGCGGCAAATATAGTTGATATTTAAAAATATTCTTTCATATGGCCTTTAGGATCTTTAATATTTTCTATCCTTGACCAAAGCTTATCTAAAGATACGTATGGTTGAAACGGAGCTGTTTTTGAACCTTGATTATTCTTTATGATGTTATCAATTTCAAAGTGAAAAAATTATTATTTTGATGTATTTAACAGAAATTAAAATTATTTTGCCGGCAGACCCCCTGCAGTTTGGCCTTCATATTCTCTAAAATTCCCTACATTTAGACTGTTTTATAAAACCTGAATACCGAGCTAAACCATATACTCTCTTATGAAAAATCTATCTCTTTCCACCAAAGTACTTCTAGGTGTTTTATTTGGCGTATTGACAGGATTATTTTTTGGCGAAGAGGTGGCCTGGATGGGAATTATAGGGGATATTTTTATTGGACTCCTACAAATGACTGTCTTGCCCTACATCATGTTTTCTCTTATTGTAAATATTGGGAGGCTTTCAATGGATACAGGGAAAAAGATCATTCGCTATGGACTCACTTTTTTGTTTTTGCTCTTAAGTATTGGTCTGATTTATCTCATCATTCTCCCTTTAAGTTTTCCAGTCTGGACAAGTGGAAATTTTTATAGCAGCGACTTTGTGCAGCCAAATATACCTTTTGACTTTGTCAAACTTTATATTCCTGCGAACCCTTTTGAATCAATGAGTGATAATGTGGTTCCTGCAGTGGTGTTGTTCAGTATATTTATTGGTCTTGGTGTTATGAAACTCCCCAACAAGGAAGCGCTACTTACACCATTGGATGTGCTTACTGATGGCTTAAATCAAGTCAATAAGATGATCATTAAAATAACGCCTATCGGTGTTTTCTGCATAGCGGCTGGGGTAGTAAGCACCTTAAGCTGGTCTGATCTTAGTAGGCTTCAGGGTTATTTATTGGTATACCTGCTCGCAGTTATTCTGATTACCTTTCTTGTACTTCCTTATCTGATATCCATCTTTACACCATATTCTTCGAAGACCATATTCAAAATCACTCGGTCTACACTCATTACCATATTTGCTACTGGGAAGATCATTGTCGTTTACCCACAATTAATCGAAAATATTAAGGACATTATCAGATCCGATGAAAATGGAACAGAGGAAGGACAGGATAGGGTAGATATTATCATGCCTCTTGCCTACCCTTTTCCAAATCTCGGAACCTTTATGATTTTTATATTTGTCCCATTTGCGGCCTGGTTCACAGGAAAGGCAATGGGCTTTATGGATTATCCCATATTTTTGAGCTCTACATTTCTAAGTAGTTTTGTTGCCCCGATAACTGGGCTTCCTTTTAGTTTGGACCTCTTAAAAATCCCCAAAGAGACTTTTCAACTCTTTGTTGTGTCAACCGTTTTGACCGACAGAATAAGAGTTGTACTTGGCGCCTTTCATCTTATTGCCCTGACCTTGCTTACGATTTCTGCCAGTGGCGGTTACCTCAAGTTCAAAAAAAGAAAATTTATTCAAGGCCTAATTGTCGTAAGTATCAGCACAGCAGTATCTGTAATAGGACTTCGTTATATCTTGGAGATTAGTATGAAAAATATTCCTACAAATCTTGAAATTGTAAATTCGTTTGAATTGATCAGTCCTCAACAGGAATTTGTTGTTCTTGAAACCCCTAAAAAGAATCCAAACCCAAAATGGAGAGGAGAAAACACGCTAAGTCGCGTTAAAAGGCGAGGAAAGATCAGGGTCGGATTTTATGAACAAGCAGGACCTTTCACCTTTAAAAACAAGGATAGTATTTTGGTTGGATACGGAATTGATCTGGCCCACCAATTGGCAAATGATCTGGATGTAAGTATAGAGTTTGTTCCGATAGTTCCAGGACGATTAATTGAACAAATGAATGGCGACCACTACGATATTGTAATGTCAGATATCTTTCTTTCAAGTCAATATGCCGAAGAGCTGGAGTTGTCCAAACCCTATTTAAATGTTTCACTTGCCTTACTCACGAGGCAAGAAAACAAAATGTTTGATAGTTTTGACATTACCTCCAAACTAGACACGTTTACCATATCGTACCTTGAAAGAAAAGAAATCGCGAAAGAATTTCTTTCCTATTTCCCTAAGGGAGGGGCTTACCCAGTGAAACAAATGAATGATTTCTTCAACCATGACGGTACGATTCTCATAAAAAAGGACAGTAGCAAAATTGATTCAATTGTTTTTGATGCACACCTTACAAGTGCAGAAAGAGCGGCTTCTACCACAGTACTAAAGACCGGATATAAAGTAGTTAACCCTCTTCCGTACCATATCAACAATACCTTGGTTTTCCCCTTGGCAAAAGACAATACCTGGAGAGGGTATATCGATAAATGGATCGACTTCAGAAAAAAAGACGGTACTTTTGACAAAATCTATGACCAGTGGATTCTTGGAAATCCTTATCAAAAGAAGGGGAAAAAATGGAGTGTTTTAGAGAACATTATAAAGCCAAGATTCGAGGGGCCCAATGATTCGGTAGAGGAAAATATCCCGTAAACCAGAAGGTACTTTTATTCCAGTAAATCGCATAACATTTTTCAGTCAGGTTTATTAGTTGTTCGTTCAGAAATTTTTTGTTAACATTTGACGATAAATACTTTGGTCAGGTTTTGATTACTAGATTTAAACAATCGATCTCAGCGCTGTCAACTGTATTGTTGTAAAAATTATTTCAAAATGGGGTCGACGTTTGTAAAGGTTTTAATCCTATTAAATGAAACCAATGGTCATGATAAGTTTTTATTTTACTTTAAGAAAGAAGGTTTTATTGAAGTTGCCCATAACTATTATTGCACTAAGCTCTGTGTCTTTTCTGACAAATCCGATTCTTCATGCCCAGGATAGGATAAATATGGTGATTTGTTTGGTCAAAATTTTAACATGATTTCAAGTGTCAAAAACAAAAGATATTGGCTTTTTCAAGTTGAGAAATTGAAAGCCGTTCTTCAACTTCCATTAACAAATCGTATTCAGATAGACAAAAACAGTTACACCTTATTGGACCCTGAAATGTCCTGATTAGAGGCAACCTCCTGGCTTAAACTCGCCTTGTATAATTCCTGCCTTTCAGAAATTGTCACAAAAAGTGAGTACAACTGGTAGTAATCATTAGATTCCTCTCTCTTTTTGAATATGTTCATAGGCACGTTGCACCTGTCTGAATTTGTCTTCGGCTCCTTTGATATGCTCTGGACCCAAGTTCCTCAGCTTATCAGGGTGGTATTTTTTTACCATTTTTCTATAGGCCGTTTTTACCTCGGCATCAGAAGCTGACTTGTCAATTTCCAATATTTTATAAGAGCTATCTACCTCATTATAAAACATGGCCTTTATCGAACTAAAGTCATGCTGATTGATATTGAGATAACCCGCTATCGTATTGATCTTATGTAATTCATTTTCAGTTACCATTCCATCTGACTTCGCAACCCCAAACAAAAAGTGCAGTAACTGAAGTCGTGAAGCATGATTCATATGCTTGTTGATCTGTAAACATACCTGACGCGTAGAAATCTTATTATTTGCGATAATACCTTTAAAAAGCTTAAAGGCATGATTAGCCCGCTCCTGACCATACATACTGATGAAAGAAGACCTCACAAAATCAAGCTCTCGCCTATCAACGTCTCCGTCAGACTTAATGACAATCGCGGCCAGCACCAATAAACTGATCTCAAAATCTCCTGATTGAGTTGATTGTTTTTTACTTGTCTTCTTGTTCATAGCAAGAAGCTCACTTTCAGAGAATTCATCAACAAAACTACCAAAAACAAAACCCAGAATACCTCCTATAGGTCCTGCAAAAGTCCATCCCAAACCGGCTCCAAGCCATTTCGAAAAATTCGCCATACACAATTTTTAAAAGAGCAAATATACAGGACTACCAACATTTTTAGTACATCACAGGCTTAATATTTTGTGAAATCTCAATTTAACATTATTGTTTCGCTTGTGAAAATAGTTTTAACATGTGTCAAACATCATAATTCTGAAAACTGTATATCCATAAAAACAGCTCCATATTCTTGTTAACCTTTTGATTGTTTTGACATTAGTGAGGGGCTAACTTAAGTTAGCCCCTCACTTGATAATATCTTTTCATTGCTTATCTTTGCATTCGTAATTATTTAACTAAAAAAAATAAAATTATGTATCCAGAAGAATTGGTAAAACCTATGCGTCAGGAATTAGTGACTGCAGGTTTTGAAGAATTATATACAGCTACTGATGTGGAAGGGGCTTTGCAAAAAGAAGGAACAACTTTGGTTATGGTAAACTCAGTTTGCGGTTGCGCTGCTGGTACGGCCAGACCAGGTGCAATTGCTTCTTTGCAACTTGATAAAAGACCTGATCATCTTACTACTGTATTTGCAGGTGTAGATGTTGAGTCGACAAATAAAGCAAGAGAAATGATGATTCCATTTCCTCCGTCATCTCCTTCTATCGCCTTGTTTAAGGACGGTCAGTTGGTGCATATGCTCGAAAGACACCACATCGAAGGAAGATCAGCTGAAATGATCGCTGCGAATCTTGCCGGAGCCTATGACGAATTTTGTTAATTCATAGTATGAAATTATTTTTTTCTTTACTCGCTTTTCTGGTGATTTACTGTGATGATTCAGGTGATATAAGCATGCAGGAGGCTGAAAAGGCCGTTATTGATGACCTTAAGGTTGAGATCAAAACTATGGCGGAAACATCGGTATGTTCTGACGAATTTAGTTGTTATAACGTCGGTATAGGATCTAAACCCTGTGGTGGATTTTGGGAGTATATTATTTACTCAAACTCCATCGATATGGTTAGCTTTCTCGCCAAAATTGAAACGCTTAATGAATTGGAAAAAACATATAATGAGAAATATATGATTCTTTCTGATTGCGCAATCGCTATGCCTCCGAGCAGTATAGACTGTGTTGATGGAAAATGCGTAGGTATTTTTCAATAAGCCTTGTAGTGAAATATTATATGAAAAACCTCTTTTAATCAGGAGGTTTTTTTATTTTGCATTATGGATAAAAAGCAACTCATCGCCCTAACCACTTCTTTTGTAAAAGAAGCCCTTGAAGAGGCCGAAGGAGGCCATGACTGGTTTCATATTGAAAGGGTACATAACAATGCGAAACTCATCGCAGAAGGTGAAAATGTCAACCTTTTTGTCGTTGAATTAGGAGCGCTTTTGCATGATATTGCCGATGCTAAGTTTCATAATGGAGATGAAAGTATAGGTCCAAAAAAAGCAGCAGCTTTTTTAAGAAGTCACAAAGTTGAGGAAGAAATTATTGAACATATTGAAAATATCATTCGTTATATTTCATTTAAAACAAGTCTGGATCAAAAAGAAGCTAGTAAATTTCAATCTGAGGAACTCAAAGTGATACAAGATGCAGATAGATTGGATGCCATTGGAGCCATTGGCATTGCGAGAGCTTTTAATTATGGAGGCTTTAAAAATAGATCATTATATGACCCTGATATCAAACCTAATATTTATCAAGATAAGGAGAGTTATAAAAAAAGTAAGGCACCAACCATTAATCATTTCTATGAAAAGCTATTGTTGTTGAAAGACAAAATGAATACAAAAACTGCTCAAAAAATCGCCGTAAAAAGGCATCAATTTATGGAGCTATACCTTGAGCAATTCTATGATGAATGGCATGGTAAAGCTTGACGGTTCTCACTGTTTTCTTGTAATTTATTTAGAACTTTGGTTTTCTTTTTTCCAAAAAGGCACTAGTTCCTTCTTCGAAATCTGCTGTACCAAAGCAATCTCCAAAGGCCTGAATTTCAACCTGAAAACCGTTTAATGATTCATCATAATTAGCGTTTACCGCCTTTATGGCAGCGGCTATGGCCATGGGTGAATTCCTTGCAATTTTGTTCCCAAGATCTTCACAAAAGGAAAGTAATTCTTCCTGAGGAACAACATGATTGACCAATCCATAAGCATATCCTTCATCAGCAGTTATCATACCTCCCGTTGTTATCATTTCCAAAGCTTTACCTCTGCCTACAAGTTGAGGAAGTCTTTGCGTACCACCATAACCTGGAATCAAACCTAAAGAAACCTCGGGTAAACCCATTTTGGCATTATGGCTCGCCACTCTAATATGGCTTGCCATAGCCAGCTCCAATCCACCTCCAAGCGCAAATCCATTGACCGCTGCAATCACAGGTGTTGAAAGTCCTGCTACCAGATCAAAAAGCTCTTTTTGTCCTTTAGTCGGCTAAATCCCTTCCTTGAGTGGCATCAAAGTCTGCAAACTCCGAAATATCGGCACCAGCCACAAATGCTTTTTCACCACTACCAGTAACAATGATCGCACGAATATCTCGATCTTCATCTAAAGTCATAAAGGCATCTTGTAGCTCCTTAATTGTAGCTTTGTTTAAGGCATTTAATTTCTTAGGCCTGTCTATGGTGATAAAACCCAGATGATCCTCGTGTTCCGCAACGATGTTTTGATATGACATATAAATCTAATTAAGTATTGCTATTCTTTAGGTAAAGATACAGAAAAAACAGTGTTTTCATTGACCCCTGACGTAAAGGTAATGCTCCCATTATAGGCCTCAACAATGTTTTTAACCATTGGCAGTCCCAGTCCCATACCGCTTGATTTTGTGGTGAATTTAGGTTCAAATATTTTAGAAACATCTTCTTTTTCTATCCCCTTCCCATTGTCTTCCACTTCGATACAGACATTTTTATTCGTTTCATAGACCCTGACTTTTATATAAGGATCCTGACATTTGTCCAAGGCATGAATCGCATTAGTGACCAGATTGGTTACAATTCGAGTCAATTGAATTTTATCAACCTTGGTAATGATTTCTTCCTTTTCAGGCAAATAACTGATAAAGGGTTCATGAAAAATATCAAGTGACTTTTTAACCTCCTCTACAATATTCAGTTTTTCCTTATTCTCACTTGGCATCTGAGCAAAATTTGAAAATGCCGAGGCAATCTGACTCATGATATCTATTTGCTGGATTAGGGATTCACAAAATTCATGCAACTTTGATTGTATATCAGGATCATTCTGATCGAAATTATGATCAAAACTTTGCACTGTAAGACGCATAGGTGTGAGCGGATTCTTAATTTCATGAGCCACTTGTTTTGCCATTTCTCTCCAAGCATGCTTTCTTTCACTTTGAGCAAGCTTCACCGCTGAGTCTTCTATTTGATCGATCATACTGTTGTAAGAATCAACAAGGTTAGTGATCTCCTGACTCGCATCACTAAGAATGATCTTTTCATTGGTTCGATCAACCGTTGTTTGACGCATTCTTCTGCTTACATTCTCCAACGATTTTGTTATATATTTAGAAAGAAAATAAGCCAACACAATGGCTATAAAAAGAATTAAAATATACACAAGAGACAAACGTTCTAAAAACTCCTTTAATTCTTCTTCCTGAAACGTATTATCCTGAAGATAAGGAACCCCTATGATACCTATGGGTTGGTTATAGGATCCGAACAAGTAAGAATATGAAGATTTAAATTTATTCCCATCAACTGTAGTTTTTTGAACAACCATTCGATGATCAGGGTTAAAAATGATCAGCTTCATAATATCCTCGGAAAGATTCGTATCAGTTGTATCTGTGGCATCATCCACATAAGAACTTCTTAACAATCCCCCACCTAGATTATAAATATTTATATCCAGGTTGTGAATATCAGAAATCTCATTGAGCTTCTTCTTCAAAATGCTTGGAAGTAATATCGTTTCAAACTCTTTTATAGTATCTCGATTGAGTTCATAGGTAATAGCTGCTTTAATAGCCTCTTCCTTTCTTTCCAGACGCATATTATGATAATCTTCTGCCTGCTCATTATATTGATAGATGGTAACGGCAGCAATAAGTATGGAAGCAATAAAAACAATGAAGATCATTGCTATAAAGATCCTTGTTCTTAGCGAAAATTTATTGATAGGGGTCATTGCTTTTTTGGTAAAGATACTAAATTCAAAAAAGCATTTCAGACCAGTTTCCTTTAAGATTTGGAGAGTGTGAATAGAAACTCAACTCCTCCTTGTTTTAAATTTCCAACCGTGATCTCACCACCGTGCAATTGTATGGCATTTTTAACGATGGCAAGACCTAAACCTGTTCCTCCCTTTGGCCTTGACCTATCTTCATCTACCCTGTAAAATCTTTCAAACACCCTGAGAAAGTGCCTCTCATCTATACTGTTACCAGAGTTTGAAAAAGAGAAATAATAAAAATTTGAATCCTCGAGATAATTGTTGAGGCAAATCTCAATATGATCGCCCCCATATTTTATGGCGTTATCGAAAAGGTTATAAAAAACTGATATGAGTAAGGACTTGTTTGCTTTGATCAATATGGGTTTTGCCATTCTTATTTTTACATCAATGTCCTTTTCCTTTAAACTAATATTGAGAGATTCCTTTACTTCATAGATGATTTCATTTAAATTAAGTACCTCAAAATTAAATTGATCCCGGGCCTCTGACATTTTATTGAGAACAGAAATATCCTGTATCAAATCTGAAAGCCTTTCTGATTGTAAATAGGCGTTTAAAATATACCTTTTTCGGTCAGAGTCCTCTAAGTTGTTTTCTTTTAAAAGTTCCAAATAGCCCAGTATGATAGTGATGGGTGTCTTTAATTCATGGGCTATATTTGACGTCATCTCCTCTTTTATTTTTTTTTGCTTTTCAAGTTTTGTGATATCTCGTATCACCAGCTCAAAACTTTTGTCAGCGAAAATAATGGCATGTAGATTAAACGTTCTGCTACCTTTATAAATGATTTCTTCCAAATGAGGCAGTTCACTTTGTTTAATAAGTACATCTTCTTTAAGGTTTTTATCCAAAAAGGAAGTGAGTTTACTAAACTCCTTGATCTGAAAGATCTGTTCCTCTGAAATATTGGTTTCGTCAGAAATAATATTCAAATACTGGATAAAATGATTATTTCTAAGGATTTTCTTCTTGTCAGGTGTGAAAAAGGCAATTCCCTCATTTAAAGCAATCAAATGGGAGTAGAGCTTATTTTTTTCTATTTCGATCTTACTTTTGGCAGCAGTAAGCTTGTCATAAATTTCGGCGATCTGCTTACTGATCTCGCCAAATTCACCCTTAGGAAACTCAATTTTTTCAGTAACTTCCTCCCCATGGCTTAGTCGAGTCGCAAAGTCCTTCAGTTTAAATAATGCGCTTGATAGATTTTTGGTAATTAAACTAATAAACCACCAAGTCACAAGAAACAAAATGATCAGATAAAAAAGAAATAGTTTTTCAACTCCTAAAAAGTTTTTGACCTCCACATCATAATGCGCTGCAGTACGAACAAATAGATCTGAATAACTTTTGGCATAATAATAATACTCATATCCGGTGGTTGCCGATTCTCTGATATTCGATCCATTACCCTCCTTAAAGGCCTTTTGAATTTCAGGCCGGTGCAAATGGTTTTCCATTTTTATGACTTCCTTCACTTCTGAATCATAAAGAACCCTTCCAGTCTTATCGAGAACAGTAACCCTGGTATTTTGATTTGGAATATAGAGGTAAAGAGAATCCAACAAGCTGAGATTCCCGTTCTTGTCCAAGCCTTTACTTTCAATAAAATTATAAGTAAGTTCAGCTATATTATTTAAACTAATTTCAATCTGATCACGCTTAAAATCACGCTCTCTCTTGTATTGAAACAACAATACAAGGATAGTAAAAACGATAAATATTGCTGATAAATAAATGAAGATCCTTTTTCGATACTCCAACTTTCCAAGTAATGCCAATCCCAACTATTTTCGATATAATTAATAAGCAAAAGTAGTTGTAATTGTCATTATAAAGTGGACATATCAATTAAAGAACAATTAATAATACATTACCATAGTGTTAACTAGGATCATTAAGAATGTCTTCAACGAACCTGGGAATTTCCTCCAGAGAATGTTCTTTTAAAAACTTTACAAAAGCCGAGCCAATGATGGCTCCCTTGGCATGACGCGTTGCCTGTGTAAAGGTTTCATGATTCGAGATTCCAAACCCAATGATCTGAGGTGTCTTTAAATCAAGATCCTGAATGCGTTGGAAATATTCCTGTTGATCCTGATCGAAAGAATTCTTTGCGCCTGTTGTACTTGCCGAACTCACCATATAGATAAATCCTTTAGAGATGGTATCTATGTATTTGATCCTTTTATCCGATGTTTGAGGTGTGATTAAAAACACATTGTAAAGACCGTATTTTTCAAAAATGGGTAAATATTCCTTATGAAAAACATCCACCGGAAGATCGGGAATGATCAATCCGTCAATTCCTGTTTCTGAACATTTTTTACAAAAGGCTTCGATCCCATATTGAAGGATTGGATTAAAATAGCCCATGATGAGCAAAGGAATTGACACTTCATCCCTGATCGACTTGAGTTGATCAAATAATCGTTGAGTCGTCATTCCATTATCCAAGGCTGCGGTACTACTGGCCTGAATAGTGGGACCATCCGCCAGAGGATCAGAAAAAGGCAGGCCTATTTCGATCATATCAACACCTGATGCCTGCAATTGTTTAATGACTTGACTGGTATCATTCAAATTCGGATAGCCGGCTGTAAAATAAATGGACAATAGTTTCTTTGGGTCCGTTCCATTTGAATTATGCGTCAGTAAACTTTGTTCTATTCTATTCATTTTTTTAACTTTTAGTTGGTCTGCTTACAGAATTATTCTCCATCTTTTCAATTACCTCGTTAAAGATTGAAATAGTCAATATAAGTATCCAAATCCTTGTCACCTCTTCCCGAAAGATTTATGACAACAATATCTTCTGGTTCAAACTTGATTTTCGCAAGTGCTGCCAAGGCATGAGAAGTTTCTATTGCCGGGATAATTCCTTCCAATTTGGATAATTCCAATCCGGCCTGCATGGCTTCGTCATCAGTAGCATTTAGAAACTCCGCTCTTCCCGATCTGAAAAGGTGGGCATGTTGCGGTCCTACTCCCGGATAATCGAGCCCTGCAGAAATAGAATATGGCTCAATGATCTGCCCGTCTTCAGTTTGCATAAGAAGGGTCTTACTGCCATGGATGATGCCTTCTTTTCCAAGAACACTGGTTGCCGCAGATTCTCCCGAATTGATTCCTTTACCCGATGCTTCTACAGCAACGAGCTTCACTTTTTCCTGATCAAGGTAATGATAAAAAGCTCCTGCAGCATTACTGCCTCCACCTACACAAGCAATAATATAATCTGGATTCTCAGTGTTTTCTTTTTCCATTAACTGCCATTTCATTTCCTCGGAAATTACAGATTGAAATCTTGCTACCATATCAGGGTAAGGATGGAACCCAACGACTGATCCGATGATATAATGTATTTCAACCGGATCATTGATCCAGGCTCTTATGGCTTCATTTGTAGCGTCTTTTAAGGTTTTACTTCCTGATGTAGCTGCCACCACTTTTGCTCCCAGCATCTTCATTCTGGCAACATTAGGAGCTTGTCTGGCAATGTCTATTTCACCCATGTACACTGTACATTCCACACCGGCCAGAGCACATACTGTTGCAGTGGCTACGCCATGTTGACCCGCCCCTGTTTCCGCAATAATGCGCTTCTTTCCAAGCCTTTTTGCCAATAAGATCTGCCCTATGGTATTGTTGATCTTATGCGCGCCGGTATGATTCAAATCTTCTCTCTTTAAATAAATCTTGGCCCCGTATTTGTCTGACAATCTTTTTGCCAGATACAAAGGAGACGGCCTTCCTACATAGTCTTTTAAAAGTGCATGAAATTCCTTCTTAAAAGAGGGTTCATTCATAATTTCCAGGTATGATCCTTGTAATGTTTCCATATTTGGATATAACATTTCAGGAACAAATGAGCCTCCAAATACTCCATAATAACCTTTTTCATCTGCGTGATAAGACTTTTTCATTTATTTCTCTTTAACTGTTAATTCAATAAACTTTTTTATTTCATCGAGCTTTTTTATGCCTGGCTCACTTTCAAATTTACTGTTTACATCTATGGCATAACAATAATTTGATAAAGGTGAGTTTAGAAAGGATTCTAGAGGCTCTATTTCAGCAAGTCCAATTCCGCCGCTTAGGAAGAAGGGTTTGTTAAAAGGGTACTGCTCGAGTATCTTCCAATCAAACAAGGTGCCATTTCCTCCTCTTTCTTTGCCTTTGGTATCAAACAAGAAATAATCGCAAACAGGCACATAATCTGTAAGACGCGAAAAATCAAAATCATCAGCTATAGCAAAAGCTTTGATGATTTCCAGGCCAGGTTCATTTGATGCTTTTAGCTCCTCGCAAAAATAGCGCCGATTCATCACCGTGCAATTGAACTGCCTGGAGTCCATACTTCTGAATCAACTCATGAATAACAGATTCGCGCTCGTTCACAAAAACACCCACTTTTTTAATATCAGTTCCTATATTCGGTATTTCTCCATCAAAATAACGTTTTGATCCCTTATAAAATATAAAACCCATATAATCAGGCTGCAAGGCTGCAACCGACTCGATATTTTGCTTATATTTCATTCCGCAAATCTTAATTTTCATGACTAAGTGCTAAAATAAATTCTGCTGCGGACTTTCCAGGGTCTTCTGATTTCATAAAATTTTCACCAATCAAAAATCCTTTATATCCAAATTCCTTCAGGCTCAATATAGACGCAATAGAACTGATGCCACTTTCGGAAATTTTTACTTTATCGTCAGGAATCATGGAAGAAAGCTTTTTACTGGTGTCAAGGCTTACTTCAAAAGTTTTCAAGTTTCTGTTATTCACACCTACAAGATCCACATGATCAAGATCCGAACGCCTGAGCTCATCCTCATTATGCACTTCTAAAAGTACTTCTAAATCCAGCTGATGGGCCAATTGAGAAAACAAAGTGACCTCTTCTGGGCTCAATATTGCTGCGATCAACAAAATAGTATCCGCCCCAAATGCTTTTGCCTCATAAATCTGATAAGGATCGATGATAAATTCCTTTCTGAGTAAAGGAATATTGAGATGATCACGGGCCTGTATAAGGTCATCCAGAGATCCTCCAAAATATTTTGTGTCAGTCAATACAGATATCCCTGATGCTCCAGCCTTTTCATATCCGCTTACCACTTCAATGACACTATCTCTATGGTTGATGACCTGCTTCGAGGGGCTTCTTCTCTTAAATTCAGATAGGATCCCGCTACCCTCCAAAATACTTTGTGACATAGAAAATGCATCTCTTTCTAAAAGAGGTGACTTCACCAAATAAGACAGAGGTATCAACTTCTTTTTTGAAGCTACTTCCTGCCTTTTATCTATGATAATTTTATCTAATATATTCATCTTCACACTTCATTTTAATTGCTAAAATCGCGTAATTGCTTAAAAACATCTAAGGCCTTTTTTCCGTAAAGCGATTCCTTTGCCAATTCAAAACCTTCCCGATGACTGATTTTTTTAACAACCGAAATAGCCAATCCTGCGTTAGCACAAACTACATGAGCTTGGGCTTCAGTCCCTTCAGCTCTCAGGACCTTTTCAAAAATCTCTGCACTTTCTCCTACTGTTTTACCTCCATAAATATCTTCTTGATTGATCTGCTCGATACCCAGGTCAGAGGGGATCACCATTTTATCTTCTTCATTGGTGATCATTTTGGTGCGATCCGTTAAGGATATTTCATCATATCCGGCCAGATCATGTAAAATAGCATAATTCTTGTCCGTCGTTTGATATAAATATCCATACATTCTGGCTAGTTCCAGATTAAAAACGCCTACCATTTGATTTTGTGGAAAAGACGGGTTTACCATAGGGCCCAACATATTGAAAAAGGTTTTAACCCCTAATTCTTTTCGAATAGGCGCCACGTTTTTCATGGCAGGGTGAAAGAGCGGAGCATGCAAAATACAGATCCCAGCCTTGTCTATAGAACCTTGTAAAAATGCTTCATCATTGGAAAATTTGATACCAAGATATTCCAAAACGTTAGACGACCCGCAGGAAGATGATACTCCGTAATTGCCGTGCTTGGCTACCTTAACACCTGCTCCAGCGGTAACGAAAGAGGCCAAGGTTGAAATATTAAATGTGTCTTTCCCGTCTCCTCCTGTGCCACAAAGATCTACAGTGTTAAAATCAGATAGATTTATAGGCAAACATAATTCTAATAAGGCTTCACGGAAACCGTCAAGTTCTTCCACCGATATGCTTCTCATCATATAGACGGTTAAAAAGGAGGCAATTTGACTAGTGTTATAGACACCCTTTGATATATTAACCAAAACATTTTTTGCTTCCTGCTTGGAAATTGTTTCCTGATTGATCAGACGGTTTAGTATTTCTCTCATTATTTACTACTATTCATTATGGGCTTAAGATTCCACCCAGTTTTTCAACATTTTTTTCCCTTCGGGAGTTAGGATAGATTCAGGATGGTATTGTACAGCACGAACATCGTGGGATATATGTCTTAATGACATGATCTCTCCGTTCTCATCAACAGAAGTTACGATCAATTCATCAGGTAGATCTTTGGAGACTACCCATGAATGATACCTACCGACTTCTAAGTTTAAAGGAATATCTTTATATAAGACAGGGTCATCATTGACTCTTTTTATCGCAGTGGACACACCGTGATACACTTTGTTCAGATTCTCAATACTCCCACCATATACCTCGGCTATAGCCTGTTGACCAAGACAAATTCCAAGAATACTTTTGGTTGCTCCGTACTTTTTGATGATAGGCTTTAACAATCCAGCCTCATCTGGAATACCAGGGCCAGGCGATAACAAAATCTTTTCAAATCCTTCCACTTCTTCCAAACTCAGCTTATCATTTCTTTTGACCGTTACTTCGCAGCCCAGATCATGTAAATAATGCACCAGATTATAGGTAAAGGAATCGTAATTATCTATCACTAAAATGTTTTTCATTGCCTAAATATTTTCTGCCAGCTCCATGGCCCTTTTTAAAGCTCCTAACTTATGATATACTTCCTGTAATTCGTCGTTTGCTGATGATTTGGATACAATTCCGGCTCCGGCCTGATAATGTAAACGATGGTTCTTACTCAAAAAAGACCTGATGATAATGGCATGATTGAAGTTCCCTTTAAAATCCATAAAACCAATGGCCCCTCCATAAAAAGTTCTGTTGTGTTTCTCGTATTTTTCTATGAGCTGCATGGCCTTATGTTTTGGCGCTCCTGATAGTGTTCCTGCCGGAAAAGTATCTGCTACCACCTGGAAAGTGATGGCATCTTTGTATTTTTCTCCGATCACTTTGGAGACCAAATGAATTACATGAGAAAAAAACTGAATTTCCTTATATTTTTCCACTTTTACATTTTCTCCATTTCTACTTAGGTCATTTCTGGCAAGGTCTACAAGCATTACATGTTCGGCATTCTCCTTTTCATCCTGAGCCAGTGATTTAGCCATCTCCAGATCTTTTTCGTCATCACCTGTTCTTTTAAAGGTTCCGGCAATCGGATGAATCTCAGCCTTGCCTTCATTGATCACAAGTTGAGCTTCAGGCGAAGACCCGAAAATCTTGAAATTTCCATAGTCAAAATAGAAGAGATAAGGTGAAGGATTTACCGATCGCAGTGCTCTATAGACATTAAATTCATCTCCTTTGAAGCCCTGTGAAAATCTCCTGGAAAGGACCAATTGAAACACATCTCCCCGAAAACAATGTTTTTTGGCCATCTCAACATGCTCCATAAATTCCGCATCAGATAAATTTGATTCTTCATCATTTCCATTTTTATAGGTATACGAGGCGAAATTTCGATTACCTATCAATTGGTGGATCTCCTCAATATTATTCTTTTGATCATAAGAATGCGAAAAGATATAGGCTTCATTCTTAAAGTGATTGATGGCAATAATATTCTGATAAACAGCATAGTAAATGTCCGGAATTTCAAGATCACCTTCCTTTTTTGCGATTTCTATATCTTCAAAATATTTAACAGCATCATAGCCTATATAACCAAACAAACCATTGTTGATGAATTTGAACTTTTGATTTTCAGTTGCAAATTTCTGGCTAAATTCATGGATCATCATGGGAATTTCGTTGGCTACCTTGCATTGGGTCTGATTGCTACTGCCATCAGGAAAAGTTTCAGTTACCCTTTGATCCTTTACTGTTATACTTGCAATCGGATTACAGCACACATAGGAAAAACTATTTTCATTCCCATGATAATCAGAACTTTCCAGTAAAATACTATTGGGAAATGTATCTCTGATCTTCAGATAAATACTCACAGGAGTAATGGTGTCTGCAAGTATTTTCTTGTAATTGGTACGCAATTGATATTTCATTGAATTTGAATTAAAAAAAAAGGCCTGTCGTGAAGACAAGCCTAATCAATATTTTTATATACAGGTTACTACTTCACAAATTTATCGTTTTGTAAAGACCACCACCATGTATGAATTGTATTATTTTTCATTTTAAGTAAGCAAATTTATAAACTTTTTTTAATTAACAAAGAAAATATAATTTATTTATAACAATAATTAGATCTGATTCCGTTTATGTCAAATACTTTTATGCTTTAAGGAGCCAAAAGTACTGCCTTCCACTCAGTTCCATTGTGGAAATAGAGTGTGCCATCAGTATTTACATAAAAATCCCCCAAGGCTCCTGTTGGTTCCGTCCCTTGCGGCTCTAAACGCATCACACCACTGATATGCACTTTTTGCTGTGGATCCAATGTCCCAACTACCTAAATTACCAGCCATGTAAGAATTGTTCGGTATTATCTGAATAAAGGGCAAATGCATTCCCGGCAATTCTTCTGTTTAGAAATGGATTGACAATATATAAGGCATAAGAGTTTCCACCGACTGTTCCAGTACCTGCACCGCCGATCAAAACACCATAAGCATCAGTTGTAATGGACCCCGTTATTCGTTGCAAATAATGACGTTAAGGAAGCTGCTCCATAGTCGCTCCAGAATCATTATATGACACCAACATTATTCCTCTTGCTAGTATTTATTGTGCCCGCATTGTTATAGACCTCTGTAGTGGTACTTGAAGCAAAATTAATAGTCCCTCGTATTATAAATCTGAGGATATGACCCGACAGCATTGGTAAATGACCCACCTGTGTTAGGATTCTGTATAATACCCTGGGTACCTATACCATAATCTATAGTACCTGTACCGTTGTTTCTGGATACAGCTCCAAGTCCATAAGTAGCAGACACTTGTCCCTGTTCCTTCATAGAAAGCATCAAATCTAACTGCGGTATTGGTATCGTCTGTATCCTTTACGCCCCTCACATACAACTTATGAGCTTGCGAAAACACATTCAACCCTATTCCAACCCTTCCGTCATAATACGCTATATCAGCTGCTGCTCCATCAACAAATTTCCCTGAACCAGGCTTATTTTCAACCCAAGCACCTTCTATATAGGACCAATAGGAATTCGTATCTGTATCAAACACCATCAAACTGCTTGCCGGACTAGCGATAGCAGTTCTTTGGGCAGTAGTCATTCTAGGCATTAACAAACCCTTGTCACTTGAAGTGATATCCAAGGCTGCTGAGGCATCAGGAGAACTGGTTCCTATACCCACCTGACTGTTTACACTTGTAGAAATAGCAATAACGAAAATCAGCGCTGTTAAAATTTTATTCATGATCAATTGATTATTATTCGATTATTAATTTTTTTACTCCTTGTTTTCCTTCATGTTCAAATTTGACAAAGTACAAACCACTTTTCAAATTTGATTTGGGCAAGTTCCCTTCCCCAAGAGAAAGATCAACCTTGTCAAAACGTTTCATCAATCTTCCGTGGATATCGTAAATAGAAACCTTCAAGTCAACTATTTCTCCAGAAGTTGAAAACCTGACATTTTCCTCTATTGCTTTTACAGGATTGGATAACAAACTTATTCCTGTTGAACGAAAAAGATCATTGACAGATAACACTATTTGATGGTCTATGCCAAAAGTGTATTGAGCATAGCCATTTAAATTGACCTGATTGTTGAGGTCACTTTCTACGCTACCGTTTAGCAGATCTCCAGTAACCGTATAAGATCGAGATGCACTGATCAAATCCCAAACCCCTCCGTTAAGTCCTACTATTGAAACTGAACTCAAAGCTCCTCCGTTATTATTGACCAGAGAAGTGATATCACTACTTTCATTCCAAGGAAGCGTCACCACAGCGGTTCCGGTAAGTTCCCAAAACTCAATATTGGATACGGCATCTACATCCGTACCGTTAGTTCCATCAGAAGGAGCCGTATTGGAATACTTGGCTGTAACGTCACCTGTGTGATCCATGGTTACGGGGGCATAAACCCCATTGTCACCTGTTGGTAAATTTGTTTTTCCTGTGCCTATTACTTTCACAGGACCCGCTACAAATTCCGTGTCAGAACCCCAGTTACTACCAGCTTCTATAGAAAAAGTACCATTGTCATCTACCTGAACAACAGTGCTATTAGTAGTAAATACAGCATCTTTGGCAAGGAATAGCTCAGCATTTGCTCCGACATATAATTCCTGAGATGAAACTTTTTGTATGATCCCAAGAAATAATACGAATAAGAATAAATTTCGGAAAGTAGAAAAAATGAGTAGTTTTAACTTCATATATTCATATTTTACTCAAAACTATTAAAAAAATTCTATTTATAATAGGGTTTTTCATAATTAATCACAGTCAATGAATACAAAATTTTGCGACTATTTGAATCAAAACAAGTATCCTCAGATACAGTATTCAATAGAAAAGTTATTCATAAGATCAATACTTCAAGTTCTTGGTATCGCTATATCCCAACTCAACCAAAGAAAATTCATCATGATCAAACAAGATCAAATGTTTCAATTATCTCATCGTATACTACTTTACCTTTTACAATATTGAGTCCTTTATTTAAAGAAATGTTCTCTTCACATGCCCTTTTCCATCCTTTATTTGCAATTTCAATGACAAATGGTAAGGTCACATTGGTAAGTGCTTTTGTAGAAGTATAAGGAACCGCTCCCGGCATATTTGCAACACAGTAGTGAACTATATCATCAATAATAAAAACAGGCTCCTCATGTGTTGTTGGTCTTGTGGTTTCTACGCAACCGCCCTGATCCACTGCCACATCTACAATAACAGTTCCAGGATGCATATCTTTTAGCATATCCCTTGTGATCAACTTTGGTGCTTTAGCTCCTTTTATCAAAACACCTCCAATTATCAAGTCGTGGGTTTTTATATGCTTTCTAATATTGTATTCATTTGAAAACTCTGTGATCACATGATGAGGCATGACATCATTGATATGGCGCAATCGATCCATATTTACATCAAGTATGGTGACTATAGCACCTAGGCCCGCTGCCATTTTTGCCGCCTGTATCCCGACAACACCTCCTCCTAATACCAATACTCTGCCAGGTGGCACCCCTGGTACACCACCTAACAACACTCCTTTGCCTTTAGCCGGTTTTTCAAGATATTTTGCTCCCTGCTGCACAGCCATCCTACCCGCTACTTCTGACATTGGAGTCAACAAAGGTAAATTCCCATTGATATCCTCTACTGTTTCATAAGCAATACATATCGACTTATTATTGATCATGGCCCTTGTTAATTTTTCTGAAGAGGCAAAATGAAAATAAGTAAACACAATCTGACCTTCTTTGATCAGGTCATACTCCAGTTCAATAGGCTCCTTGACCTTGACAATCATATCCGATTTTTCATAAACCTCATAAATATCAGGCAAAATCACAGCACCTACATTTAGATACTCTTCATCATCGTATCCGCTGTGAGCCCCGGCATTCTTTTGCACATAAACCACATGTTTATTTCGGATCAATTCCATGACCCCTGCAGGTGTTAAAGCAACCCTGCTTTCATTATTCTTAATTTCTTTTGGAAGACCAACTATCATAAAACCAATTTTTTTGATAAAAATAGGCTATAAGCGTCTTAATTGAAAATAAAAAATAATCTATTTTTAGCAAGTTTCGAATTTGCTAAGGTTTGGCATTTGAGTAAATAATCTTTGCCACAATCTGAATCAATACCAACATTCCAGACACAGTATTCGCCAAAATCATCGAAAAACTATTCCTAAGAATCCCATAGTACAACCAAAAAAGCAAACCTATAAACATAACCACGTACATGGTCAGAGAAACACTCCCTACTTCTTTCGTTTTTAAACTTTTATAAACTTGCGGCGCAAACCCTGAAGTTGTTAATATTGCCGCAACGATACCTATATATTCTATATTAAAGGCCATTAACCCACTATATTAACAATCTTACCAGGCACCACGATTACCTTTTTGGGACTCCTGCCACCCAATTGTTGCAGGGTTCTTTCATCTTCCATCACAGCTTTTTCAATCGCAGCCTTGTCAAGGTCCAATGACAATTCTTTCGTGAATCTCATTTTACCATTAAATGAAATTGGATATGTTTTTGTGCTTTCTACTAAATACTTAGGATCAAATACCGGATAATCAGCAGTAGAAACTGATTCTGTATGCCCTAATTTGTTCCATAACTCTTCAGCAATATGAGGTGCATAGGGTGAGATCAGAATAACCAACGGTTCTAAAATACTTCGTTTGGAACATTTAAGGGCTGTTAGTTCATTAACTGCGATCATAAAGGAACTGACTGAGGTATTAAATGAAAAATTCGCAATATCCTCATCAACTTTTTTTATGGTCTTATGTAAAACTTTCAACTCCTCGGCTGTCGCCGGATCTCCACTTACAGCAAACGTATCAGATACATGAAATAATTTCCAAAGGCGTTTTAAAAATCCATGAACGCCAGTGATCCCCGCTGTATTCCAAGGTTTTGCCTGTTCAAGAGGGCCTAAAAACATTTCGTACATTCTCAAGGTATCAGCGCCATAGTCACGACAGATATCATCAGGATTTACAACGTTGTACTTTGATTTGGACATTTTTTCAACTTCACGCCCCACGATATACTTGCCGTCATCCAATATAAATGAAGCGTCCTTCAATTCCTTATTAAAGGCGTGGTTTTTAAACCCTTCCATATCAAGCTCATTTGATGCATTGACCAGGGACACATCTACATGAAGAGGCTGAACCTTTTCATCCTTGATCAATCCCTTTGAGATAAAGGTGTTTTCTCCTTCCTTCCTATAGACAAAAGCAGACGTCCCAAGTATCATTCCCTGGTTGATCAGTTTCTTGGCATATTCATCAACAGGCACCAATCCTTTATCAAAAAGAAACTTTTGCCAAAATCTGGAATATAACAAATGCCCTGTTGCATGCTCACTTCCTCCGATATATAAATCGACATCTTTCCAATAATTCTGAGCCTCTTTACTGCAAAAAACGTCTTCATTTTTGGCATCCATATATCGGTTAAAATACCAGGAACTACCAGCCCATCCCGGCATAGTATTCAGCTCTAAAGGGAAAACAGTCTTTTCATCGATCAATTCATTCGAAACGATTTTACTGGTTTCCGTATCCCAGGCCCATACAGTAGCATTTCCCAAGGGAGGTTTTCCATCTTCAGTAGGAAGGTATTTTTCAACCTCTGGTAAGGTCACCGGTAAATATTTTTTATCGATCATTTTAGGCAAGCCATTGACATAATAAACCGGAAAGGGTTCTCCCCAGTATCGCTGTCTTGAGAAAACAGCATCCCTTAACCTGTAATTGATCTTCCCTTCTCCAATGTTTCTTTTTTCCAACTCCTGGATCACCTTTCTGATCGCTTCCTTGGCATCCAGGCCACTTATAAAACCTGAATTTGCTATGATGGCATTTTTGTCTTCACATGCCTGCTCTGAAATATCCTGGTTTTCAAAAATATTCGGAATTTCTAAATCAAAATATTTGGCAAAATCATAGTCTCTTTGGTCTCCGCAAGGTACTGCCATTACCGCTCCGGTCCCATAACTTGCCAACACATAATCTCCTATCCATATTGGAATTCTTTCTCCGCTAAACGGATGAATTACATAGGCCCCTGTAAATACACCTGAAATCGTTTTCACATCGGCCATTCTATCTCTTTCACTTCTCTTTGCAGTCGATAAAACATAGGCCTCTACCTCTTCTTTTAGTTCAGGAGTTGTAATTTTTGATACCAGGTCATGTTCAGGAGCGAGTGTCATAAATGACACCCCAAAAATAGTATCTGGTCTGGTCGTAAAAACGTCAATCGAGGCATCATGACCCTGAACCTCAAAACTCACCATGGCTCCTTCTGATCTACCAATCCAATTGGTTTGTGAATCTTTAAGGGGCTGAGGCCAATCTATCTTCTGAAGACCATCCAACAATCTTTGCGCATAAGCCGTAATTCTCATCGACCATTGCTTCATTTTTTTTCTAACAACAGGGAAACCACCTCTTTCGGAAACACCGTTGACAATTTCATCATTGGCCAGTACTGTACCCAAAGCAGGGCACCAGTTTACCTCTGTTTCAGACAAATAGGTCAACCTGTATTGAGAAAGTATCTGCTCCTTTAATTCTGGGTTATAGGATTTCCAATCTTCTGCAGAAAATAATTCAACATTGTCGTCACAAGATGCGTTGATCTTTTTATTCCCTTCCTTCTCGAAAACCTCTTCTAATTCTGAAATATCTCTGGCTTTCTCAGTGTCATTGCAATAATAAGAATTGAACAATTGAATAAAGATCCACTGTGTCCATTTATAATAAGCAGGGTCGGATGTTCTTACTTCCCTGCTCCAATCAAAACTAAAACCTATCTGATCTAACTGTCTCCTATAGGTTTTAATGTTTTCTTTGGTCGTTTTTGCAGGGTGTTGACCGGTTTGAATTGCGTATTGTTCGGCCGGTAGTCCAAACGAATCATAGCCTTGGGGATGCAGTACATTATAACCTTTATGTCTTTTATATCGAGCATAAATATCAGAAGCTATATAACCCAGAGGATGTCCAACATGAAGTCCTGCACCTGAAGGATATGGAAACATATCCAACACATAATACTTTTCTTTTTGGCTCATATTATCAGCCTTAAACGTTTGATTCTCGCTCCAATACTTCTGCCATTTGGCCTCTATCTCATTAAAGTAATATTTCATTCCTTTTAATATAAAATGTATCTCATCATGCTTTTACAAAAACCATGATTTCCATAAAGTGATTTTTCAATTCCAATTACCTGATTATAAAAAGTTTAAATCGAAACTCATCCATTATAATAGGCTGTTTATTTCAGGTTGGCAAAGTTACACTTAAAGATGCAAAGCACAAAGCGCTTGGTATACCTTAATTTTTATATCTTTACTTTTTCATTCACTTTTTAAAAAAGACCTCATGTATAAACCCCTCATATACTTGATAAGCACTTTTGTTCTTATCTCCTGTAGCCCCGAAAAGCATCAAGCAGATCTCATTGTTACCAATGCGACTGTTTATACTGTTAATGATGAAGCCCCAAAAGCCGAGTCATTCGCCATAAAAGACGGACTGTTTATTGGTGTTGGCACTTCAAAAGAAATCAAAAAACAATACCGTTCTGACAAGGTCATAAACCTCGAAGGAAAAACAGTGCTGCCAGGACTCATCGATGGTCACTGTCATTTTAATAACCTCGGTCTATTTATGCAATCTGTAGACCTCACCGGAACGAAAAGCTATAGTGACATACTCGATAGAGTGACAACATTTCAAAAAGAAAAGAACCTCAGCTTTATTAAAGGTCGTGGTTGGGATCAAAACGACTGGAAGATCAAAGAGTATCCTACTAAGAATGAATTAGACAGGCTTTTCCCAAATATTCCTATTGCCTTAACCAGAATAGACGGGCATGCGCTTCTCGTCAATCAGGCCGCACTCGATCTTGCGGGTATTGATGAAAATACGGTAATATCTGGAGGTGAAATCGTGAAAAAAAATGGTAAAATTACAGGAGTTCTTGTTGATAATGCCATGAAAATGGTAAATAGGATCATCCCAGAATCAGGGCTTCAGGAAAGGATACAGGCTTTGAAAGATGCTGAGAAGCTTTGCTTAAAGCTGGGACTAACTACAGTGAGTGATGCAGGACTTGGAAGAAACACCATAGACCTTATCGATAGCTTACAACAGCATGGCGACTTAAAGATAAAAGTCTACGCTATGGTGTCTGCAAGCCCTGAAAATCTCGACTACTATCTACAAAAAGGAATCACTAAAACAGATAGACTAAACGTTAGATCTTTTAAAATTTATGCTGATGGCGCACTTGGCTCCAGAGGAGCTGCTTTAAAAAGACCCTATTCTGATAGAGATGGTCATTATGGAGCGATGGTAACCAGTATCGATGATCTTGCGAATATTGCCCGAACTTTAGCCAAGTCTGATTTTCAAATGAACACACACGCGATTGGAGATTCAGCCAATTCCTATATCCTTAAGACTTACGCAAAAGAGCTCAAAAGCCAAACAAATCGGAGATGGAGAATTGAACATGCCCAAGTCATAGACCCTGATGAATTTGACTATTTTACCGAGATTATTCCCTCTGTTCAGCCAACTCACGCAACGAGCGACATGTACTGGGCCGAGGATCGATTAGGACCGGAAAGAATCAAAGGAGCATATGCCTTTAAACGTTTGCTGGAAACTAATGGAAGAATTGTTCTGGGAACTGATTTTCCGGTAGAAAAAGTAAATCCAATGCTGACTTTCTATGCTGCCGTATCAAGAAAAGACCAATCAGGATATCCGGAAGGAGGGTTTGAAATGTCAAACGGATTAAGCAGGGAAGAAACCCTTAAAGGGATGACCATATGGGCCGCTTATGGAAATTTTGAAGACGAGGAAAAAGGCTCGATCGAAGTGAATAAATTTGCTGATTTTGTGGTATTGGATCAGGATATCATGGAGGTATCAATAGATCAAGTTCCAAATATCAAGATAAATGGAACTTATATCAACGGGGAGAAAGTGTATTAGTTTATAAAATAATTTTGATAGGTGCAGTAATTCGGGTTGTATCCCAAGCCAACACCATATTTACGTGTTTTCCTTTATCTTTAAACCCAATTGAAAATGCTTCAAGAAATTCAGCTCGACTTACTTTAGCCTTTGTTCTGGCCACATCATATTTTTCTTCATATTCGTAGGTACCCCATACATCGGTATTAGAACTTAGGATCAAAGTCCATTCCTTTTGATTGGGAATGGCATATAAGACATAAGTTCCTGCTTTTACTTCAGTTTCACCAAATACGACGTCATTGTAAAAAATAACTTCTGTCGCTTCGTTGGCACCAACTCTCCAGATTTTGCCAAATGGGATCACGTTTCCAAAGATTTCCCTTCCGTTCTTTTTCGGTCTGCCATAGAGTACCTTGATCTTTGGCGGAGAAATTTTATTGGTTCTGAAATACACGATGTCATGAGGACTCGTATCCAAATTTCTGAATTCTTGGGCATTCAAGCTCATACTAAAAAAGTAGGTCAAAATGCAGGCAAATCCCAGATTGATATATATCTTTTTCATAGAAATTAAATTTTGGCTAACATCACATCCTGTGTAGCAAGCGGAATATCAATTCTCGTATCATCCCATGCTAAAACCATAAAAATGTTGTTAAAGTCTTCTTTAAAACCAATTGAAAAAACATCAAGCACTTCAGCTTCCTTGGTTGGGATCTTGATACGCACCACATCTTTAGATTCATCATAGAAAAATGAACCCCAGGTATCTGTATTACTATTCAATATGATGGTCCATTCCTTTTCTCCCGGAATTGTGTGCAACACATAGGTGCCGGCTTTTACAAGCTTCCTTCCAAAAGACATATCTGTAAAAAACTTTATTTCGGTAGTTTCATTAGCACCAGTGCTCCAAATTTCGCCATAGGGAATTTGTTCACCAAACACGTGTTCTGATTCTTTTTGAGGTCTTCCATATACAACCTTTACCAAAGGTTTTGGGATTTTTCTGGTAGTGAGATATGAGATATCTACTGGTGCTTTATCCGGTTTGTCAAATTTTTGAGCATAACTCATTACACTTGACAACAACGCACAACAAAGCATTGAGGTAATTATTTTCTTATTCATAGCAACAAACAATTATTAGGTAATCATTCGATAATAATAAACGTACTAATTCCATTATTATTATATCCTGCCTTCTCTTTAAAATACGCGTAACGCATTCCACACATTTAAAAGTCAAGAATCTGTTAAAAATATTTTAATTGACCAAATATGTCAATTATACACTATTTTTGTAAAAGCTAAAATTGTGTCGACATGAAACTATTGATCGTAGAGGATGAAATGGAGTTGCTGAATGCAACCAGCGGGTATTTGGAAAAAGAAGATTTTGTTTGTGAAACTGCCCCTAATTTTTTTGAAGCAGAAGACAAATTGATTTCCTACAATTATGATGTTGTGATACTCGATATTAATCTTCCTGATGGCAACGGATTGGAATTGTTAAAATTCATCAAAGAAAAAAGTCCCGAAACAGGAGTGCTTATTGTGTCTGCTAAGGATTCATTGGACGACAGACTTAAAGGACTTGATCTGGGTGCAGATGATTATATTACAAAACCATTTCATTTGGCAGAACTCAATTCAAGAGTGAATTCTTTATTAAGAAGGCGGAAATTTGAAGGAAGTAATGAAATTGTTTACAAGGAAATAGAAATTGATCCGATTGGTAAAAGAGCCATTGTTCATGATGTAACCCTGGATCTTACCAAAAAAGAATATTTTCTACTACTATATTTTATTACAAATAAGGACCGGGTCCTAACTAAAGAAGCTATTGCAGAACATTTGTGGGGAGACAATATCGACATGGTCGATAATTTCGATTTTATCTATACTCATATGAGAAATTTAAGAAAAAAACTCAAAAAAAGTGGGGCAAATGATTATCTTCAAACCATTTATGGTTTGGGTTATAAATTTGGAGAATAGGTTCATTTTATAGATTCTAAGCAATAAAGCAACTTCAATAAATTTGATTTTTTAGTGAAATTATTTGAAAAAACAAGAAAGACTTATATCATCTACTCGGTTATTATTTTTATAATTTCCAGCTCTGTCATTTACTTTACTTTAAAACAAGTCGTTACCAAAAAACAGGATGAAAAATTGCTTTGGGATAAGGAATTGATCGCCAAAAAGATCAAATATGAAAATCCTCTTCCTATTTTTGATGTAGAAGACTTTACATCAAATAATCCACCGAAGGACACCCTATACTTTAAGGATACGCTCATGTATCATGTGGTCAACAACAAAGAGAAATACGAATTATACAGACAACTCACTTCTGTGGAAACCCTCCAGGGAAAAACTTATAGAATCATTACCAGAAGTTCTCTTGTTCGAAACCAGGACGCCATACTTGCCATTACCGTTTCTGTAGGTATTGTTGTTTTTCTGTTGATCATTACTGTCTATTTTGTCAATACAATTCTCATGAGAAGGGTATGGCTGCCATTTTATAACAATCTTGAATCACTCAAAAACTTTTCGGTTGAAGCGAATCGGCCAATCGAACTTCAGTCTTCTGATATTGATGAATTTCAGGAATTAAACAATTCTTTAGCAAAACTGACCAATAAGATTAATTCTGACTTTAACAACCTTAAGGAGTTTACCGAAAACGCATCGCATGAAATGCAAACTCCATTGGCAATAATGCAAACCAAATCAGAATTGCTTCTCCAATCTGACAACCTTGATAAGCGTCAGGTTTCTCAGATCAGAGCTATTTACCTCTCTGTTCAAAGGCTGGCTAAATTGAATAAAACGCTACTATTGCTTTCAAAAATTGAAAATCGACAATTTAAGGAACTTGAAACCATCCCAATTAATCAAGTTATTGAACGTCACTTAGAGATATTTGATGATTTTATTGACAACAAAAAACTGACGGTAGAAATGAAATCTACTATGGATGTTGTCATCCAGGCCAACCCACTTTTATTTGATATGGTGATTTCAAATTTGATCAGTAACTCTATTAAACACAATATTGAAGATGGACTGATTCTTATACAAACTACTGACCTGTTTATTAGTATCTCAAATTCAGGTGAAGCCCCTAAAATGACCTCTTCATCACTTTTTGAAAGATTTAAAAAGGAGAGCACTGCGAGTAATTCATTTGGGCTAGGATTGGCCATTGTAAAAAAAATATGTGATAATTATAATTGGAAAATCACCCATTCCTTTGTTGAGGGTCAACACACTATCTCAATTTATTTTTAAATAAAAAAATAGATTATTAATTCTTCAGATTTTCTTTAGAAACGGCACTTACATTTGTACCGTTATCTGATTGTTGTTATTTATATTTAACTGTTTCAGAACGTTCAAAAATTCATGCTATGAATACTGAAATAACTAAGAAGATATCGGCATAACTCATCTGAAAGGCTATATTTTGAGGGGAATGGAACCTTAGAGATGGGTGTTGCACATCAATTGAAGCATTAAGTTGCTTTGATTTGAATGAAAAGGCCTGTAGGAATTTCATTTTTACAGGCTTTTTTTCATAATTAACTCAAATCTGAGCAAAACTTCAGATTTTCTTCAGATTTGAACCTTACGTTTGTAAAGAATTTAAGTTCAAGGTGTAATCTTGGGTTAATTTCATAGTAACAAAAGTAAACTTTTAGTTTATAATAAATGTTAATTGATTTCGGTTATTGGACTGAGGGGAATAATTTCTCGAAATGATTAACATCTGCAAATAAACAAATATTAAGCTATTTTAATTTGCACAAGAAAAAAAACCTGTTTAGACACTTTCTAAACAGGTTTTTTTTATGATTTTACTCTTCAGTACGCACCTCGCTATTAGGGGTGTTTCGACAGTCGAAAATGTTGATAACTTCATGCTTTTAAACAACTAAAAAAAAGCTAGAAAGCTGGGGTTTTCTTATATTTGTACCTTGCGAATTTTTGGATAAAAGAGAACTAAAAAATATGAGTAAAGAAACTAACAAAAATCAATATTCTGCAGACAGTATTCAGGCTTTAGAAGGTATGGAGCATGTTCGCATGCGACCATCTATGTACATTGGAGATGTAAGTTCAAGAGGCCTACATCATTTGGTATATGAAGTTGTCGATAACTCTATCGATGAGGCAATGGCTGGTCACTGCGACAAAATAGATGTTTATATCAATGAAGATAATTCTGTCACGGTAAGAGACAACGGTAGAGGGATCCCTGTAGATACCCATGCAAAGGAAGGCGTTTCTGCTCTGGAAGTAGTAATGACTAAAATTGGAGCCGGAGGAAAATTTGATAAGGATTCTTATAAAGTGTCGGGTGGACTTCATGGTGTTGGTGTTTCTGTAGTAAATGCCCTTTCAAATCAGCTCAAAGCGACTGTATTCAGAGACGGAAAAACCTATCAGCAGGAATACGAAAAAGGAAAAGCGCTTTACCCGGTAAAACAGGTAGGCACTTCTGATGGCAATGGAACTGAAGTAACCTTTTTGGCAGATGATACGATCTTTCAGACGGAAATTGATTTTAGTTATGAGATCCTTTCAGCCAGGATGAGAGAACTGTCCTATTTGAACCAGGGTGTTACAGTAACAATTACTGATAAGCGCAAGAAAGATGAAGAAGGTAACTTTATTCATGAATCATTTTTAAGTAAAGATGGATTAAAGGAATTTGTAAGATACCTAGACGCTACCAGAGAGCAACTTATCTCGGATGTGATCAGCATAGAGGGTGAAAAAAATGGCATTCCTGTTGAGGTGGCTATGGTTTACAATACTTCTTATACAGAAAACCTTCATTCCTATGTAAATAACATCAATACCCATGAGGGAGGTACGCATTTATCAGGATTTAGAAGAGGTCTGACCCAAACCTTGAAAAAATATGCAGAGAATTCAGGTTTATTAAGCAAGTTAAAGTTTGATATTGCAGGTGATGATTTTCGCGAAGGTCTTACTGCGATTATTTCTGTAAAAGTAGCTGAACCACAATTTGAAGGTCAAACTAAAACCAAACTAGGTAACAGAGACGTGAGCCCGGCAGTGAGCCAAGCGGTTTCTGAAATGCTTACTGACTATCTTGAGGAGAATCCTGAAGATGCCAAAATCATTGTTCAAAAGGTAATCCTCGCTGCACAAGCCAGACATGCTGCTACCAAAGCAAGAGAAATGGTACAGCGTAAAACGGTTATGTCTGGAGGCGGACTACCAGGTAAACTATCCGATTGTGCCTGGAATGATCCTGAAAAATGTGAAATATTTTTAGTTGAGGGTGATTCTGCGGGAGGTACTGCAAAACAAGGTAGAGATCGAAACTTTCAGGCCATTCTTCCCTTAAGAGGTAAAATTCTTAATGTTGAAAAAGCCATGCAGCACAAGGTTTTTGAGAATGAAGAGATCAAAAGTATGTATACTGCTTTGGGAGTTACCATCGGAACAGAAGAAGACCCAAGAGCTCTTAACCTGAGTAAACTAAGGTATCATAAAATCGTCATCATGTGTGATGCGGATGTTGATGGAAGTCATATCGCCACGCTTATCCTTACTTTTTTCTTCCGTTACATGCGTGAGTTGGTGGAAAATGGTAATATTTATATTGCTGCTCCTCCATTGTATTTGGTCAAAAAAGGTGCAAAGAAAGAATATGCCTGGTCTGATACAGAGAGGGATAATATTGTTGACAATTTTGGCGGGGGATCTATTCAGCGTTACAAAGGTTTAGGGGAGATGAATGCGGAGCAGCTATGGGACACAACGATGAATCCGGAATTCAGAACCATGCGTCAGGTATCTATTGAAAATGGTACGGAAGCGGATCGAGTTTTCTCCATGCTGATGGGAGATGATGTTCCCCCAAGGCGTGAATTCATTGAAAAACATGCGGTTTACGCTAATATTGACATTTAAACATATTAAAAGACCCAAGATTCCCAAAAAGAGCTTGGGTTTTCAAATTTAGAAAACCTATTTAATTAATTATAAATTCTAGTAATATGAAAGTAACTATAGTTGGTGCAGGAGCAGTTGGAGCCAGTTGTGCCGAATACATCGCAATCAAAGATTTCGCCTCAGAGGTTGTCATCATTGACATTAAAGAAAATTATGCTGAAGGAAAAGCTATGGATCTTATGCAAACCGCTTCTTTAAACGGATTTGACACCCTGATCTCAGGTAGTACAAACGATTATTCCAAAACGGCAAATAGTGATATCGCTGTGATCACAAGTGGAATACCTCGTAAGCCAGGAATGACCAGAGAAGAACTAATCGGTATCAATGCTGGTATTGTGAAGTCTGTAACTAAAAGTGTTCTTGAACACTCTCCAAATGTCATTTTTATCGTAGTAAGTAATCCTATGGATACCATGACTTATTTAACCCATAAAGCCTTGGGCATACCTAAAAACCGTATTATTGGTATGGGAGGTGCACTAGATAGCGCAAGATTCAAATATCGTCTTGCTGAAGCTTTAGGATGTCCTGCTTCGGATGTTGATGGTATGGTCATCGGAGGTCACAGTGATACCGGAATGATCCCTTTAACAAGACTTGCGGCAAGAAATAGTGTTCCAGTAAGTAAATTTTTATCAGAAGAGAAGATCAATGAAGTTGCTGAAGCCACAAAAGTTGGAGGTGCTACCTTGACCAAAATGTTAGGTACAAGTGCCTGGTATGCTCCGGGTGCTGCAGTATCATCAATGGTTCAGGCTATCGCTTGTGATCATAAAAAGATGTTCCCATGTTCTGCTCTTTTAGAAGGAGAATATGGTCTTAATGACATTTCTATTGGAGTTCCGTGTATCATAGGTAAAAATGGTATAGAATCTATTGTAGAACTTGATTTGACTGAAGCTGAAAAAGATAAACTACAAAACAGCGCTGAAGCAGTTCGAAGCACTAACGGATTATTGGAAGAAACAGTGAGCTAATCTCTTTTTCTTTATGAATTAATAAAGCCATGAATACTATTCATGGCTTTTTTTAGTTTTAGGACAATCCGGAAATGACTCCCTCACTGTCAATAGACATATTTTCAGATGCTGGATGTGCCGGTAACCCTGGCATCCTCATCATTTTACCTAAAATTGGTATAATAAATCCAGCTCCTGCCGCAATTTCAATTTCTCTTACGGTGACTTCGAAATCTTCAGGTCTGCCGATCAGACTTTCATCATCAGAAAAAGACTTTTGTGTTTTTGCCATACAGACGGCAAAATCGTTAAATCCAAGCCTGTCTATTCGCCTGAGGTTCAGTTGAGCCATTTTATCATACGAAACACTTGTTGCTCCATATATCTCCCGGGCGATCTTTTCAATTTTTTCCTTGACAGGAGATTTCCAATCATACAATGGTGTAAAATCGGATTGAGCACTCTCCACAACTCTTTTCACCGCAGTAGCCAATTCTTGGGTTCCTTCCCCTCCTTTAGCCCAGCCATTTGAAACCACAGCTTCAACATCTAATTCCTGACAAGCTTTGACAACTAAATTTACTTCCTCATCAGTATCATTCGTAAAGGAATTGATAGCCACAACCGGTTGAATATTAAACTTTCTAATATTTTCTATATGTTTTTCAAGATTGGCCATACCCTTTAACACGAATTCAGGATTGGGGTCGTTAATCGCATCCTTTTTCGCCCCACCATGATGTCTTAATGCCCGAATGGTTGCCACCAGCACAACTGCCTTTGGACTCAAACCGGATGCTGCGCATTTAATGTTGAGAAATTTTTCGGCTCCAAGATCAGCACCAAAACCAGCCTCAGTTACCACATAATTCGATAAGGATAAGCCCATTTTTGTGGCCAAAATAGTATTGGTTCCCTGAGCAATATTGGCAAATGGCCCCCCATGAATAATAGCAGGGTTCTTTTCAAGTGTTTGCACCAAATTAGGCTTGATCGCATCTTTTAATAAAATTGCCATAGCATTCTCAGCTTTCAAATCTCTGGCAAATACAGGTTTTTTATCATAAGTGAACCCTATGAATATGTCGCCAAGCCTTTTCTTAAGATCATCAAACCCCGAAGCCATACAAAGAATTGCCATCACCTCAGAAGCAGGCGTAATATTAAATCCATCTTCCCTTGGAACGCCATTGGCGGTTCCTCCAAGGCCAATTGTAATGTTTCTCAATGACCTGTCATTCATATCAATCACCCTTTTCCAAAAAATTGTCCTGGGATCTAAGGTTCAAATTATCTGCTGCCTTGTAAATTATTATCTATTAATGCCGATAATAAATTGTTTGCTTTTTCTACCGCATTGAAATCACCGGTAAAATGCAAGTTTATATCCTCCATTGGAACCACCTGTGAATAGCCACCACCAGCAGCACCACCTTTAATACCAAAAACAGGTCCCAATGAAGGTTCCCGCAACACCACTGTCGCTTGTTCACCAATTTTATTAAGCCCTTCTGTAAGTCCAATGGATACGGTAGTTTTACCTTCTCCTGCAGGAGTTGGGGTAATCGCTGTAACCAAAATAAGGTTATTTTCTGCTACCTTTTTTTCATCAATTAAATCAAGAGGCAGTTTGGCCTTAAATTTTCCATACAACTCAAGATCATCTTCCCTAATTTTAAGTTTTGCAGCAATTTCCTTTATATGAACCAAGGTCGTATTTTGTGCTATATCAATGTCCGTTTTGTATTTCATTTTTCAATATAATTTGTGTGACTAAAGTACTAAAAAAACTGTCTAAAACTAATGGCGGAATCGCCCCAAAATTTAGGACATATTTCTTTCAAAGCTAAATCTTTTGAGTATATTTGCCCGATTATATCAAAAATAAGATTTTAAAATAAGATAGGAATGCAAAACAAGGGACTTATTAGATTATTTGCTGTCATTTTGAGTGTGGTATGCCTATACCAGCTATCATTCACATGGTTTGCAAAAAATGTTGAGAAAGATGCTGTTAGCTATGCAGAAACCAAGGCTGATGCCTCAGATACTGAAAGCCTCGGCATTATGGAGAGGGAATATTTGGACTCCGTAGCGAATACGCCAGTGGTGAATCTAGGTTTCACAGAATTTACTTACAACGAAGTTAAAGAAAAAGAGATCAATCTTGGACTTGACCTTAAAGGAGGTATCAACGCGATATTAGAAGTAAGCGTAAGAGATATTTTATTTGGTTTATCGAATGAGTCAAAAAATACTGTTTTTAACGAAGCACTCATCAATGCCTCCCAAGCACAAAAAGATAGCGACAAAGACTATCTGCAATTGTTTTACGAAGCTTTTGAAGCCGCCAGCAATGGTGCTGTTAAATTGAGTGACCCTAGTATTTTCGGAAATAAATCGCTGAAAGACAAGATCAATTTCAAAATGACCGATGAAGAAGTAAAACCTATCTTGGAAGAAGAAGTTAAAGGCTCTATCAACACAGCTTTTGAAGTATTGAGAAGTCGTATCGACCGTTTTGGGGTAACACAGCCCAACATTCAGAGAATAGGAGAATCGGGAAGAATCCTGATCGAACTTCCTGGTGCCAAAGATATTGATCGTGTAAGAAAACTATTACAAAGTACTGCTGAATTACAATTTTGGGAAGTGTATACCAATCAGGATCTTACACAATTCTTTTTATCTGCCAACACTACTCTCGCCGAAATTTTAAAAGTTGAGGAAGTAGACGTAGAGCAAGACTCATCGCAGACTCAGGATGATGAAATTGATGACCTTTTGGGAGAAGTAAAAGATTCTGTGGATTTCGAAACTACCAATCCTTTGTTTAGCAAATTATTTGTTCGCTTTCCACAAACTCAAAACGATATCAGCTCTATTATTGCCACAGCCAGTGTTAAGGATACAGCTGTGATCAATGAATATCTTTCCATGAAAGAGGTAAGAACTCTTTTACCAAGTGAACTTAAATACACCAAATTTGCATGGGACGTAAAGGCTAATAATGACTTTATCAATCTGTACGCCTTAAAATCAAATCGAAATGATGAAGCTCCTATTCAAGGAGATGTTATCTCAGATGCTTCACAGGTTTTTGATCAATTAGGAGCTAACCCTGAGGTGAGTATGACCATGAATAGTAAAGGGACAAAACAATGGGCAAAAATGACATCAGCGAATGTTGGGAAATTTGTTGCAGTAGTTCTTGATGACTATGTATACTCGGCACCCGTGTAAATGATGCCATTACTACAGGAAGAACATCTATTTCAGGACAATTCACCATTGATGAGGCTCAGGATTTAGCCAACGCGCTAAAATCAGGTAAACTTCCTGCTGCCGCAAGAATCATTCAATCAGATGTGGTTGGACCATCTTTAGGACAGGAAGCTATTGATAGCGGTACCTATTCATTTATTATCGCTTTGGTTATCGTATTGTTATGGATGTTATTTTACTACGGTAAAGCAGGTATTTTCTCAGACATTGCGCTTGTCTTGAATATACTTTTTATTTTTGGGGTACTTACTTCTTTTGGAGCTGTATTGACACTGCCTGGAATTGCAGGTATCGTGCTGACTATTGGTATGTCGGTTGATGCGAATGTGCTGATCTATGAAAGGATCAAGGAAGAATTAAATAAAGGAAAAGGTCTAAAAGAATCTATCAATGATGGTTTTGGAGGAGCACTTTCATCCATTCTAGATGCGAATGTTACCACATTACTTACAGGTATTATACTTTACATTTTTGGTACAGGGCCTGTAAAAGGATTCGCCACCACCTTAATGATAGGTATTGTAACTTCTTTATTCTCTGCAATTTTTATCACAAGACTATTAATCGAGTGGTATGTGAACAAAGATCGCCAACTTACATTCAATACAAATATCACTAAGAACTGGTTTAAAAATATCGACATTGACTTCTTAAAGAAAAGAAAAATGTCATATATCATCTCTGGAATCATCTTAATTATTGGACTGGGATCACTTTTTACAAACGGTTTGAATTATGGTGTTGACTTTAAAGGGGGAAGAACTTATACTGTTAGGTTCGCTGAAAATGTAAGTCCTCCTGAAATAGCTAATACTTTAAAAGACGCTTTCGAAAGTTCACCTGAAGTAAAAACTTTTGGATCGGCAAATCAATTAAAAATCACTACGAAATATAAGATTGACGATTATGGAGTTGAGGTAGAAGATGAAATTCAACAATTGTTATATACCGGTTTAGGCTCTTTTATGCCGGAAGACATCAGCTTTGAACAATTTAAACCTGGAGATAAGGAAGTAAACATCGGGATCATGGAGTTTTATATGGTTGGTCCTACTATTGCCGACGATATTAAACAAGCTGCCCTATGGGCGATTATAGGATCTTTGATCGTGGTATTTCTCTACATCTTGATCAGATTTAGAAAATGGCAATTTAGTTTGGGTGCCGTAGCTGCAGTTTTCCATGATGTATTGATTGTTTTATCGATCTTCTCTTTATTTTATAAGGTATTACCATTTGATATGGAAATAGGTCAATCCTTTATTGCTGCAATCCTGACAGTAGTGGGTTATTCACTAAATGATACTGTGGTTATTTTTGACCGAATTAGAGAATTTAGCAACAAGCATCCTATGTGGAAGTATTCAAGAACCGTAAATACGGCACTTAGCAGCACTTTAGGAAGAACCGTAAATACTTCTTTGACGACCTTAATTGTGTTACTTGCCATCTTCCTTTTTGGAGGTGACTCAATCAAAGGATTTATGTTTGCCCTGATTATCGGTGTTATTGTGGGTACTTATTCGTCTTTATTTATTGCATCACCAATCATGTATGACACAACTGAAAAGTTAGATAAAAAGGGTAAGAGCTAAAAACTGATTCTCAATCAAAGAATTCAACTTATATAAAAACCTTTTAGGAGATATTTCCTAAAAGGTTTTTAGTTTTTACCTATTTTTGCATTTTCTTACAAACTCATGATGTGGAAACATCATCTTATTTGATTAAAATCAGTTAATTAACAATGGAAAGTATTCAAATTCACGACAAACATTTCGTTCCGTTTATCAATAAGGATAAGATCAAGCAGTACGTTGAATTCCTGGCGAATCAGATTGCTAAGGATATTGGTCCTGACGAGGTTCCTATCTTTATTGGAATCCTTAATGGCTCGTTTATGTTCGCGGCTGATTTTGTTAGAAATTACCCTCATGAATGCCATATCACCTTTGTAAAAATGGCTTCTTATGAAGGCGTTAATTCAACAGGGAAAATTAAACACCTGGTGGGTATTAATGAAGATCTCACCGGAAAAACGGTGGTGATACTAGAGGATATTATTGACACCGGCAATACGCTCGCTGAGATTTATGATGTTTTTCGGGATAAACACGTGAAAAAATTGATGATCGCCACGCTGTTTTTCAAGCCTGATGTGTTTAGAAAAGAATTGCCTATAGATTATATTGGCAAATCGATTGAAGATAAATTCATTGTGGGGTATGGCTTGGATTATGACGGACTGGGAAGAAACCTTCCTGACATCTATCAATTGAAGTTATAAATTAAACAGAAAAGAAATACAGATATAATTTAATTGACATGAAAAATATAGTTTTGTTCGGACCTCCGGGAGCAGGAAAAGGCACTCAGGCAGATGTATTAAAAAGTAAATACGATTTAATTCACATCTCTACCGGTGACGTTTTTAGGTTTAACATTAAAAATAAAACTGAATTAGGTATACTAGCCAAATCCTATATGGATAATGGAGATCTGGTTCCAGATCAAGTCACCATAGACATGTTGAAAGCCGAAGTGAACAATAATCCTGAAGCCAATGGCTTTATCTTTGATGGATTTCCAAGAACAGAATCTCAAGCCGCATCGCTTGACGAATTCCTGAAGGAAAAAAACACAAGTATCAGCGGTATGGTAGCTCTTGAAGTTCCTGAAAACCTCCTTGTGGAAAGATTGTTGAACAGAGGAAAAACCAGTGGACGAGCAGACGATCAGGACGAAAGTAAAATCAGGAATCGTTTCAATGAATACGAATCGAAAACGGCCATATTAAAGGACTATTATCAAAAACAAAATAAATATTTTGGGATTGATGGTGTAGGTTCTATACACGACATTACTGCTAAGTTGGAAGCAGTCATAGATACCCTGTAGCGGATAAACCGTAAAAAAATTAATCTCTTTATCAACCGTTATGACAGAAGGAAATTTTGTTGATTATATTAAGATCTTTGCCGCTTCCGGAAAAGGGGGTAAAGGTTCTGTGCATTTGCACAGGGAAAAATACATCACAAAAGGAGGTCCTGACGGTGGAGATGGGGGTCGCGGAGGACATGTGATCCTGCGGGGTGACAAGAATATGTGGACCCTGTTTCACCTTAAGTTCAAAAAACATTATAAGGCTGATCACGGGGGTGCCGGAAGTAAAAACAGAAGTACAGGAAAAGACGGTGAAGATATCTATGTCAATGTGCCTCTTGGAACAATTGTCAAGGATGGTGAAACACAAGAAGTGCTTTTTGAGATCACAGAAGATCATGAGGAAGTGGTTCTTGCTGAAGGAGGAATGGGAGGCCGTGGAAACTGGCACTTCAGATCATCAACAAATCAAACACCCAGATATGCGCAACCTGGTGTAGAAGGTTCGGAAGGGTGGTATCAACTCGAGTTAAAACTCCTTGCCGATGTAGGTCTTGTTGGTTTTCCAAATGCAGGAAAGTCTACCTTACTATCGGTCATCACTTCGGCGAAACCAAAAATTGCCGATTATGAATTTACCACCTTAAAACCCAATTTAGGCATTGTGGAATACCGTGATTTCAAAAGTTTTGTCATGGCCGATATTCCAGGTATCATTGAAGGTGCGGCGGAAGGAAAAGGACTGGGACATCGCTTTCTCAGGCATATTGAAAGAAACTCAAGTTTATTGTTTATGATTCCTGCCGATAGTGACAATATCCAAAAAGAATATGACATCCTGCTGAATGAACTGAAGAAACACAATCCTGAATTACTCGACAAAGATCGATTACTGGCCATCTCCAAATCTGATATGCTGGATGAAGAATTAAAATCAGAATTGATTTCTGAAATTCCGAAAGATCTACCACATGTATTTATATCATCTCTTGATCAAACCGGTATAACAGAATTAAAAGACAAACTGTGGGAAATGCTGAACCAAAGCATTGATTAAGGCATAAAATGATCAACAGAGTCAAAAAACCATTTGCATTCCTTTGATAAAAGGTATGATAATTTTCACCACTTGTTCGATTCGCTATTCTTTGACCTCAAACAAAAAAGAGAGTAAGGTTTCTATATTATAAAACACGAAAACTACCAGTATTAAAATAACGAGCAGAATAATCGCTCTGACATAATTTGGTCGTTTACGCTTGACGAATTTAGCTTCAGTCATAACTTCAGTCTTTTATTGTCCCTCTAAGTTAGTATTTTTATAAGCCTGAAGCAAATAAATATATCCGTATTCCACCGTTTTGCCTGATCGTTGCACGGGAAATTCCTTTAACAAAGTCATCTGACCAAAATACGATTTCATCACTTTATCAGGGTCTTTGAAATTTCTGCTATAAGTGATGTAAATACCATCCTGACCTTCAGTTAAAGGCGGCATATTTTGATTGATCCAATAGTACTTGTGCATATCCTTCATGTCTCCCAAAACGAAAAGACTTTTGCCCAATGGACGGGCCACATAATAGAACAAATGAGATCCGGGATACCACTTGTTGGAAATAAGGGGAAGGCTCACCAATTCCGGCTGTTCTGCTTCTAAAGTGCTTAATTCATTTTTAAACTGATCCCAGCCGTACATGTCTAATGTGGGGTCATTTTTTCCCATTTTCACTTTTTCTTGTGTGGCACCCATTGAATCAATACCCCAACCTTTATTCACTACTCCCATTCCAAGCAAGACCAATGAAAAAATCAGCACTAAGGTCACGGCTAACACAGGAGTTCTGCGCCGCTCCGAAAGATGGGCAGCGGCTAAAATGGCCAAAGAAAGAAAGGCTACTCCTGACCAGTGTGGAAGCGTGTCCCTGTAAAGAGAAAAGAATAGGGTCGTCAAAATAAGTGGAATACTTATAAAAAGTAATAATCGAAAATATGGAGGGTCTATATACTTCTTCCTTTTGAAAGCGAAAATTGCCATCAAAATCACAATATAGTTATAGGGATTGTTATAGGCGATCTGCCCTACGGCTTCCCTCAAAAAAGAATCCAGATTAAAATCAAGACTGAACAGGGTTACTCGTTCTGAGTGATAGCTCATCCCGCTAAAACTATGCAGGTAATTCCAATAAAAGATGATAAATAGAATAAGCGCGGTAAAGCACAAATTGAGATATAAAATTGGATTTTTGAGTTGATCTCTTTTATAGAACAGCCAAAATAAGCCATAGCCAAAAAGTAAATATACTGACTGATATTTGGCATAAATCCCAAGAGAAACACTGATCAGGGAAAGACTGAGAAACAAATTAATGTTTCGCTTTTCTGTTGCTTTTTGGTATTTGATAAAAAACAAGAGTGAAGTCATCCAAAACAAAACCATGGGGCCATCAGGCATGATAAAAAGACCACTGATAATAAACCCATAAATACTTGTGTTAAAAAGAACTGCAGCTATAAGCCCGGTTCTTTCATCCTTGATCTCCTTTCCTATGAAATACATCAATAAGGTACTCAGGGTTCCGGAAACAATAAAACCAAGTCGCAGGGTCAATTCCGATTCAAAAAACAGATTTAGCGTAAATAGTTGCTCAAATAACCCAACCATTGGGGGATGGTCAAAATGGCTCCAGTCAGGATATTTTGCATAGGTCCAGTAATATACTTCATCATTACCCAATTGAATACTGTCACCAACGATCAGTCTGATCATTGTGGAAAGGAGTAGCAGTACACCTAATTTTTGCTTATTGCTCATGTTTCTCACCAGCTAATTGTGATAAATTTTTATCGATCCAGGTCGCCTTTCTAAATTTACTTATATAGTCTACAAAAGAACAGCTACATACCGCTATCAAACTCCCAATGATGGCTCCAGTAAAGATGTCTCCCAGAAAATGCTGGGATAAGTACACCCTGGAATAACCCGCGAGGATCGCAATCATGACAAAGAGAAATTTCAGGTAATTATTTTTAACAACGAGAACCAGGATCATAAAGATAGCGAAAGCTGTTATGGTGTGCCCTGATGGAAAACTGTTCCATTCATGCATTTTTACACCCTCTACCAAATGAAGAGTCTCCTGATTTTCAAAATATTTCGCAGGTCTCGGCATTCCTTTAAAAAGAAGTTGTTTGGTGATAAAAACAAAGATCAGCGTCATGAGTGCTGCTATCAGTTCATACATTGCCCACCTCAATCTGACAAAAGCTAAAATAATAATTACTATTGCAAATACGGCTCCATCCCCAAGATGGGTTATATATTTAAACAAAGTGTCCGCAGCAGGAGAATTCCATTCGTTTACCAACAGATGTGAAGACCCTTTCCCATAACGAATCATCAAAAACAGTATCCCGAAAAGAAATGGAACCAATAAAAACAAGATACTTTTTTCTCGAATCAGTTGACTTAAATATTTCACGCTTCTATCAATTTAAACATGGACTATGATTCATTTATAATACCGTTATTAACTATTTGATCCCCCTCAGCATTTCTCTTTTACCCGGAGGGCCAGGCAATCTTTCTACTTTAAATCCGACAGCCTGCATGGCTCTTCTAACGCTTCCTTTGGCTGCATAAGTAACGATTATGCCATTGTTGTTTAACGCTTCATACATCTTCTTAAAAATGGTCTCAGTCCATAATTCTGGCTGGACCCTTGCGCCAAAGGCATCAAAATAGATGAGGTCAACAACCTCATGCTCCTGATAGTCTTCAAACATGATTTCTCTCTTAGTCAAATTGAACTGCGGACTGATCTTTACGTTTGCCTCCCAATCAGAGGTTTGGATACTTTGGTAAACCTTAGACTCCTTTTTCGCCTGCAGCTGCTCTAAATGGTTTAATTCTAAGATCAATTTGGATTCCAAAGGATAACCTTCAAGGCCTATATAATCAATGGTAAGGTTTCTTTTTATGGCTTCTAGATAAGTGATCATGCAATTCAGCCCGGTACCAAAACCCATTTCAAGTATACCAAGCGAACTTCCGTTTTTAAACAGATCCAATCCACTCTTTATAAATACATGATAGGCTTCTTGAATCGCACCGTGTTTTGAATGATAATTCTCATCCCAAGCGGGCAAATAAACACTCGATGAGCCGTCTGATGTTTGTATAATCTTTCTTTCCATTTGTTTGAAATCAAAGCAAAGGTAAAGAATTAAAATGCTTTGATTCACCAGCCTGATTGTATTTAACTTCAGGTAAAGTCTTTGGCATATAAAATGAGTCCTTGACAAACCTCCTGACTTATGCATAAATAAAAAGCATTTCTATATTTTTTGAACGATAATAATTACTTTTGTTAAAAATACCAGCATCATGAGTTTAGAAGTAAGTCATAAGATCACCATTGAAAAGACAAAGAATTCAAAAATCAGTCAGGTAGATTTTAACAATCTCCCTTTTGGACAGGTCTATACGGATCATATGCTCGTTTGTGATTATGAAAATGGCAAATGGAGCAGTCCTAAAATAGTGCCTTATCAAAATATAAGTCTGGATCCGTCGGCAAAAATATTTCATTACGGACAATCCATATTTGAAGGAATGAAAGGCTATAAAGATGAGCAGGATGCCATCTGGTTATTCAGACCGCATGACAATCAGAAAAGATTAAATATTTCGGCAAAAAGGCTGGCGATGCCAGAACTTCCGGAGGCTTATTTTATGGATGGACTTGAGGCGCTTTTACTACTTGAAAAAGACTGGATCCCAACAACAAAAGACAGCTCCATGTATATCAGACCATTTATGTTTGCCTCTGGGAACGGGTTTCATGCATCTCCCTCAGACAAATATAAATTTATCATCGCCTGTTCTCCTTCCGGACCTTACTTTGGAGGGAAATTGAAAGTTTTGATCGAGCAAAAATATTCAAGATCGGCCAATGGAGGAGTAGGTTTCGCCAAAGCAGGCGGGAACTATGCAGGTCAGTTCTACCCTACAAATCTTGCGATTCAAAAAGGTTATCAACAAGTCATCTGGACTGATGATACAACACATGAAAACATTGAGGAGGCAGGAGCAATGAACATATTTATCCGAATCAATGATACACTGGTCACAGCACCTACAAGTGACAGAATACTTGATGGTATTACAAGAAAAAGTATTGTTGAATTAGCCAAGGACCAGGGCATCCCAATTGAAGTGAGAAATATTTCCGTTCATGAAATCATCGAAGCTTCTGAAAATGGAAGTCTAAAGGAAATGTTCGGAGCGGGAACCGCCGCTGTCATTTCTCCTATTGCAGGATTCGGTTACAAAGATCAAGACTTTTCACTTCCTGAGTTAGAGGATACTTATGCTGCTTTATTGAAAAAACAAATTACCGATATACAGTACAATCGATCAGATGATAAATTTGGTTGGAGACATCCTGTTAAATAAGAAAAAAGGCCTCAATTGATTGAGGCCTTTTTTTATGCTACCCTATTAATTGTCACCGTTTAGTATGGATTCTATATTGGGTTTAAAATAGCTAGGTCCTTTCATTACCTTACCATCTTCCCGATAGATAGGTTTTCCATCAGCACCCAGTTTACTCATATTACTTCTTTGAATTTCATTAAAAACTTCTTCAATCTTATTTTGCATACCATGCTCGAGAATGGTACCGCATAAAATGTAAAGCATATCTCCCAAGGCATCTGCCACTTCAACTAAGTCATCGTTCTCTGCAGCTTCCAGGTATTCCCTATTCTCTTCATCCATCAAGTCAAATCGCAACTTTAACTTTTGGGCCGAAAGTTTGGCTACAGGGCTATGTGATACTCCTAAGCCAAAAGACTCGTGAAATTCCTGAACTGCCTTTATTTTATTCTTCATGTTAGCTTATAAATATTTTATTATGATCTGAGGCGGAACAATTTTCATCATAAGGGCAACCAACCTCCACCTTTTGGTTATATATGCCTTTCTTTTTTTCTTTTTAATGGCTGTGTACATCTGTTTCACCGCTTTATCAAGAGGCGCCATCCAAAAAGTAGGCCCATCAATGATAGCTGTATCAACATAACCCGGAAGTATATTGGTAATGGTAATTTTAGCCTTTTTTGTTCTTCTGGCTTTCATCCATAATGACTCCATATAATTTGACTGATAGGCCTTGGAGGCATGGTATGCCGGTATATGTCTGTTTCCTATCAAGGAAGCAATCGAGGTAATACTGACCAGATGGCCAAAACCTTGTTTTTTAAAATAATTATAAGAAAGCTGGTAGATCATTGTTGCCCCGATGACATTGGTTTCCAAGGTTGGAAGGTCCTTTTGCCATTCAAGGTTAAAATTATTTTCCCCTATTCCCGAGTTATGAATGATGAGGTCAATATGGTCAAAAACAGCAGGTATTTCTTCAAAGAGCTGTTGTGTATCCTTAAAATGAGTAATATCATGCTGACGGATCCGGTACTGATCAGGATTCTCTTGCTGAAGAGAATTCAGCATTTCAGTGCGCCTTCCTGTGATCAGAACGCTATACCCGTCCTTTACCAGTAGTTTTGCCAATTCTCTCCCTATTCCTGAGGTAGCACCGAAAACGATCGCTTTTTTACTCATATTGTCTTACCTTTGCAGCCTTAAATATAACCAAAATGTTTAGTAGGGGACAACTTATTTTCGCAGCGATCTTCGCAATTGCTTTTATCATTCTTATGGTATGGAGTTACCGAAAAGATATAAAACTCCATAAAATCTATTATAACAAGGTTTGGATCGTAGCCCTTGGAATATTTTTGGCGATTGCGCTATTTGCAACCCTTACATTCTGGCTGCACTAGTGTTAAAATTTTAGCCTGAGCTGAAAAGACTTTATGATACCGCTTCAACCGGTTTTTCCACCGCAACTATTTTATATAATTTATCATTAGGTCTGATTCTGAACTCAAGAGGTAAGGTTATATTGTCGCCTCTTTTAGCCAGTTCGCCTTTTTCATCATTGACAAACATTTCTTCAATGTTGAGTTCTTTCGCACCGGTTGTAGGTCCTGTAATAAGAATTCTATCCCCTATCTTAAGGTCATAGGCTTCCAATTTAAACTCACCAATATTGGCTTTGGGAAAAAAGTGAACTCCCTTGCCAACATATACTTTTTTCTGTGTGGCATGAGAACCTGATCCTTTACTCCACTCTCCAAGTTTTTGGCCCAGATAATAACCGTTCCAAAAACCTCTGTTGTATACCTTCTCAAGCTCAAGCATCCATCCAATTACTTTTTCCTTGTCATAGGTTCCTTCAGCTAAAGCATCAATAGCCTGTCTGTAAGACTTAATCACATTGGCCACATATTCAGGAGCCCTGCCCCTTCCTTCTATTTTAAGTACTTTAATTCCGGCATCGGCCACTTGATCAAGAAAATCAATTGTACAAAGATCTTTAGGAGACATGATATATTCATTGTCAAGCTCCATTTCAAAACCGGTTTCCTGATCAATCACCGTATATTTCTTTCGGCAATTTTGTTTACAAGCACCGCGATTAGCCGATGAATTACTCGAATGTAAACTCATATAACACTTCCCTGATACCGCCATACAAAGGGCACCATGTCCAAATATCTCTATCTCCAATAATCTTCCGGATGGTCCTTTGATCTCTTCTTTTTCTATCTGTTCGGTAATTTTCTTTACCTGACGCAAACTTAATTCGCGACTTAATACAACAGTGTCTGCAAACATCGCATAGAACTTCACCGTTTCAATATTGGTAATATTGATCTGGGTCGAAATATGTACTTCCATCCCTTCCTGCCTGGCCATGGCAATAACGGCCTGATCCATAGCTATTACGGCTGAGATATCAGCTTCTTTAGCTTTTTTCAGTAAGGTTTTTACAATACTTAGATCATGGTCATAGATGATGGTATTCAATGTCAAATAGGTTCTGACATTCCTTGCCTTACATCGCATAGAGATCTCAGGCAGGTCATCCAACGTAAAGTTAATTGAGGCCCTGGCTCTCATGTTCAATTGTTCTACACCGAAATAAACAGAATCTGCTCCATTATCAAGGGCGGCTTGCATGGATTCAAAATTCCCTGCAGGTGCCATCAACTCAATTTTATTATTTCCGTTCAATACCATAATCTTTCACTTAGTTTTTAAGAGCCGCAAAATTACAATTTATTATTTAATCAATAATTATCTGTTAAAAATTAAGTGCCAGAGACTATATTTGATATAAATTAAACAAACTCCTATTTTATTAAACATTGAACAGGATACATAGTTAATTATTTAGCATATTTGCAGCTTCAAAAATGAAAATTTTAAATTAAAAAAAATGAAAATTGCAGTTGTAGGAGCTACCGGAATGGTAGGAAACGTCATGTTAGAAGTACTGGAAGAGAGAAATTTTCCTGTGACAGAATTATTAGTAGTCGCCTCAGAAAGATCTGTGGGTAAGACCATAATATATAAAGGAAAGGAGCATACTGTAATAGGACTGCAGGATGCTATTGATCAAAGACCTGATATCGCTTTGTTTTCAGCCGGAGGAGGAACATCGCTTGAATGGGCCCCAAAATTTGCTGCTGCCGGAATAACGGTTGTTGACAATTCATCTGCATGGAGAATGGACCCAAGTAAAAAGCTCGTGGTTCCTGAGATCAATGCAGGAGAATTGACTTCTGATGACAAGATCATCGCCAATCCAAACTGTTCAACGATACAGATGGTGGTAGCCCTTGCCCCACTTCATAAAAAATATGGGATCAAAAGATTGGTGATTTCTACTTATCAATCAATTTCCGGAACCGGTGTTAAAGCAGTTCAACAACTTGAAAATGAATACCAGGGTATTAAAGGTGAAATGGCATATCCATACCCAATTCACAGAAATGCCTTACCTCATTGCGATGTTTTTGAAGACAACGGGTATACCAAAGAAGAAATGAAACTGGTCAATGAAACCAGAAAAATTCTCAACGATGATAGCATTGCTGTTACTGCAACTGCTGTAAGAATACCTGTTTCAGGGGGTCATTCTGAAAGTATCAACATCGAGTTTGACAATGATTTTGAGGTGAATGAAGTCAGACAATTACTTCATGAAACGGACGGAGTGGTAGTACAAGATAATTTGGATACCAATACATATCCAATGCCTATCTATGCGCATGGTAAAGATGATGTCTTTGTCGGGCGGATCAGAAGAGATGAATCACAAGCAAATTCATTAAATATGTGGGTTGTTAGTGACAACCTCCGAAAAGGTGCTGCAACAAACACCATTCAAATTGCTGAATATCTGATCGAGCAAGGTCTGGTTTGATCCGACATAAATTCCAAAAAAAAAGCTGTTTTCAATGAAAACAGCTTTTTTTATTACACTTTATTTGGTTTTTTAACTTTTAGCACATCTTCAATGATCTGCTCTAAATTGTGTTTTGGAAGGGCTCCTTGCGCCATTTGAGGCTGCTCTGCTCCAGGACAAAATAACATCGATGGTATGCTTCTTATTCCAAATGCTGCAGATAACTCCTGTTCAGCTTCGGTATCCACTTTATAAATGTCAATTTTTCCTTTATACTCTTCCGATAACTCTTCTAAAATTGGAGCTACCATTTTACATGGCCCACACCAATCTGCGTAAAAATCTATAATACAAGGTTTATCACCTTCAAATTTCCACTCTTTATTATCTTCGAAATTAAACACCTTTTTTAAAAATGTCTCTTTAGTCAACAACTCGGTCATAATATTTTTTTTATCTGTTAAATACTGTTTTCCAATTTAATAGCAATTTACGTACCACTTTAAATAGAGGTACAAAGTGACGTAAATTTTGACATAATGTCGGTCACTATAGTTACAGTCGGATTAGTTGCATTAGCATTACAAAATATGAGCCTAGCAGATAAATCTCACTTTCATGTGCCTAATTCCCTAAACAAAAAAATCCCGCGGTTGGCGGGATCATTTGATAAAAACTAAACTTCTATATTTGCTTTCTTCATGCTAAAATGGAATTCCTGATACAATTCCAGCAAATTCATAATAGCCGAAATCAGGTCTTTGGTCTCCAATAAGTTTCCAAAATACAAAGTAGTGTTCTTGGCACTCGATTCTTCAGATCTGATCCTATTGATTTGTCTTTCAATTGACTTTGAGACATGTTCAAAAAGCTGATACTTTTCATCGACAATCTTCGATATATCGCCAAACCTTCTCTCGTGAAAGATTACGGCAATTTCTTTAAGCATCGTTGACAATTGCTCATCAATGATTTTAAGGTCCTCAATTTGTTCTGTCTTTAGTTGCTTATGATTATTGTTCACGTGCTTATAACTTGCCTTAGAGATATAACTTATGGATTGGGAAATATCCTGCAGATACCCTAACACCATAAGATAAAATCTACTGGCTTCAACTGAAGCATCATCGAGAGACTTTATAAAATAAAAAGCTTCATCCTTAAGAGCATCAACCTCTGCATTTAACTTGAGAACGTGTTTATCTGTCTTTTTCAGTTTACTCAGATCCTGAAGCGATAAATTTGTCACAACATTAGAATACAATTTGTTTGCCCTTGAAATGACTTCCGAAATATGATCAGAGGTTTCTTCAATGACTTCCTTGGCTGTAATTAATTCTTCTCTTTTGAGTACTTTCTTTTGAGCAGTCTCCTTTTCTTCCTTTTTATGTTTAACAAAGTTTCTTACCAAAATAAATAGCACCAGAAAGAGTAGTAAGCTAACTGCTGTAATACTGCCTAGATGAATGAGGTAAGTGAAAATACCAGCTGTAACAAAGGCAATAAAAGCTGTGAAAAACCAACCTCCTATGACATTGAGTACTCCTGCCACCCGATAAACGGCACTTTCTCTATCCCAGGCGCGATCTGCCAAAGAAGTACCCATTGCCACCATAAATGTTACATAAGTAGTAGATAAAGGCAATTTATAAGATGTAGCGATTGAGATCAAGACACCAGCCACCATAAGATTTGTAGAAGCCCTTACAGCATCAAAAGCAGGTAGTTCAAATGTTTTTTTCTTTGGAAGTTTAACCACAGGTTTTTCGAATCTTTTTCCAATATTCTCCTGAAGTGATTTAGGAAGCGCAAAACTTAGTCCCTTTGTAATTCCTAAGGTGGAGCGAACAATAACTCTTGAAAGTGAATTTGGTTGAAATCTCTCATGACCTTCACTTTGTCTGGCGAGGTTTACTTCTGTTGCCGCTACTTTCTTCGCTTTGGAAGAAAACCACAAGGTGACCACCATGATCATTCCGGCTATAAAAAGAAATATGGCTGGAGTCGGCACTTTTCCGGCAAGTACACCCATATTAAATTCATTGGCAGGAACACCTGATGCGGTCCATGCCTCATAAGAATTCCATGCAGCCATAGGTACCCCAATAAAATTCACCAGGTCGTTACCCGCAAAAGCAAGTGCCAACGCAAAGGTGCCTACAGTAATAATGATCTTATATAAATTAATATTTAAAAACTTTGTCAATAGATATGATAATGAGGTCCACACCACGAAAGCCACCCCAATAATATACAATTCATTACCTTCCAACACACCTTCTATATCCTTATAATATGCCGTCCCTTTAAGCCCCTTCATAAAAATAAAATAGGTAATAGACGTTAAAGCAACGCCGCTGAATAAAGCCCCATAGATCCTGGGCTTTTGCTCAAAATTAAAGGTGAGAAACAAACGCGAAAGGTATTGAACCAAAGCTCCTATGGAAAAGGCCACGATTACCGATAGAAATATGCCGGAAATGATCAAAACCGCCTTTTCCGTATTGATATACTGCGAAAGATTGGCTATGGTCTCGGTATCTGAAACAGCAATCTTGATAAGAGCCATAGCAACTGCGGCTCCTAATAACTCAAAGACAATGGAAACCGTTGTAGAGGTTGGCATCCCCAAAGTATTGAAAAAATCCAACAATAGTACATCGGTTATCATCACAGCCATAAAAATGATCATGATCTCATTAAAGTAAAACTCGCCTGGATTGAAAATACCCTTTCGGGCCACTTCCATCATACCACTTGAAAAAATTGCACCGACCGCGATCCCTATACTTGCCACAATCATAATGGTTCTCATGGACACTACTTTAGATCCAATCGCTGAATTCAAGAAATTTACGGCGTCATTACTTACCCCAACTACCAGATCAATAGCTGCAAGAGCAATCAACGCAATAAGCATCAGAATATAAATATTCTCCATTATTTTAAGCTTAGAATTATGGTACAAAGCTATGATACAAAATAGGTTTCAATGTTACTTTAATGTTACCATTTCAAAATTCTAACTAACTTTGGGTTAACTTTTAATTAACTTGGATGTTTGCATTTGCAGGTAATTTTTAACAGTTGATATCACTCAAATCGTGTTATATTTGTCAAAATTTGCTTTATGTATAAGACCCTATTTCTGCTGTTATTTGCCATCATAATAGCACAAAGCTGCAAGAAGCCGAAAGACCAAGCCATGAAAAATGACTTTCAGTATACAAATGACCTTATAAACGAAACCAGTCCCTATCTCTTACAACATGCCCATAACCCAGTGAACTGGCATGCATGGAATGATGAAACTTTACAACTTGCCAAAAAAGAGAACAAACTCCTTTTGATTTCAGTTGGTTATTCAGCTTGTCATTGGTGCCATGTAATGGAACATGAAAGCTTTGAAGATCCTGATGTCGCAGCCATTATGAACGAGAATTTTATTAACGTTAAAGTGGATCGTGAGGAAAGACCTGATGTTGATCAAGTTTATATGAATGCTGTTCAACTGCTTACCGGAAGTGGTGGATGGCCCTTGAACTGCGTGGCCCTTCCTGACGGAAGACCTATCTGGGGTGGCACCTACTTCCCGAAAGACAAATGGACCAATGCCTTGACACAACTTGCCGATCTCTATAAAAATGAGCCGCAAAAGGCAGAAGAATATGCCAGCAAACTTACCGAAGGAATCCAGCAAACAGGTTTGATCACTTTAAATGAAGAAGCTGCCATTTTTGATAAAGAAGAATTACAGTCTGCTATAGATAAATGGCTTCCGACAATGGATATCAAAAATGGAGGTAGAACCGGAGCGCCTAAATTTCCTATCCCTGGAAATATTGAGTTTTTGCTGCGCTATGCCGTCCAAACTAATAACCAGGAGATGATGGATTACGTAAACACATCCCTCACGAAAATGGCTTTTGGTGGTATTTTTGACCATGTTGGCGGAGGATTTGCCAGGTATTCTGTTGATGATCATTGGCATATACCCCATTTTGAAAAGATGCTTTATGACAATGCCCAGCTTGTTTCACTTTACTCGAAGGCGTTTTTAGTCACAAAGAACCCCTTGTACAAAGATGTTGTGTATCGAACGATTGGATTTGTTGAAACCGAATTGTATAAGGATATCGGAGCTTTCTATTCTTCCTTAGATGCTGATAGCCATAATGAAACAGGTGAATTAGAGGAAGGCGCCTTTTATGTATGGAATAAAGAACAACTAACATCGCTTGTGGCCGATGACTTTGATCTTTTTGCCAATTATTACAATATCAATGGTTATGGGAAATGGGAAGATGACAAATACCATTTGATCCGTTCTATCTCTACCGAAGAGTTTTGCAAAGAAAACAATATTAGTGAGTCGGAATTAAAGGGAAAAGTGGAGAAATGGCAACAGCTTTTACAGCAGGAAAGGAATAAGAGAGACAAGCCCAGACTGGATGATAAAACACTTGCCTCATGGAATGCCCTGATGCTTAAAGGATATGTAAATGCCTACAGCGTATTTAAGGAGGATCGATTTCTTCAAATAGCTTTAAAGAATGCCTATTTCATTCAGAACAAAATGGTCAAAGACGACGGCGGACTTTACAGAAATTTTAAAAATGGTCAAAGCAACATCGAAGCTTATCTTGAAGATTATGCTACGGTAATTGATGCGTTTATAAGCCTCTATGAAGTCACCTTGGATGAAAATTGGTTGCTAAGTGCCAAGCAGTTTACCGATTATACTTTTGATCATTTTTATGATGATCAAAGCAAGATGTTTTTCTTCACATCAAACAAAGAACAGGGACTGATCAGCAGAAAGATAGAAACTGATGATAATGTTATTCCTTCCTCAAATTCTATCATGGCAAATAACCTCTTTAAACTAGGCCATTATTACGGCAATAAGCATTACGCTGAGAATGCCAAGACCATGCTTAATAATGTGAAGGAAACAGCCATAAGCTATGGATCGGGTGCCTCGAACTGGCTCAATCTTTACAGCAATTATCTCGGCAATTACTATGAAGTAGCCATTGTTGGTTCAGAGGCTAAAGAAAAACTAAAAGAAATAAACGAAGTTTATCTGCCGAACAAGTTAATTGTTGGTAGTGTCAAGGAAAGTAATTTACCCCTGCTTGAATACAAATACAACGAGAATGAAACGACCATCTATGTTTGCATAGATGGTGCCTGTAAATTGCCTGTCAAAGAATCGAAGAAGGCTCTTGAGCAAATGAGCAGCACATATTAAAAAAACTCATTTTATGAAAACTACCTTTTTAATCCTTTCCGCCCTAGTTGCTTTTGAGCATATCTATTTTTTAGTCTTGGAAATGTTTTATTGGACCAAACCTAAAGGAATGAAAGCCTTCGGACTCTCACAAGAACAAGCCGAAAGCTCTAAAGTAATGGCTGCCAATCAAGGCTTGTACAATGGTTTTCTTGCTGCTGGGTTGATATGGGGTATGATATCAGGTAAAATCGATATGATCGTTTTTATGCTGATTTGTGTCAGTGTCGCTGGAATTTACGGAAGTTATTCAACCAAAATGATCAAACTGTTTTATATACAGGCGATTCCTGCCCTACTCGCTCTAGGGTTCTGGCTGCTTAGTTGAAGTATTTTTTGGGCTTACCGGCCACAAAGTCCTTCAGATAATAAGGCTCAAAATAAGCGACATCTTCAAAATCAGCCATTTTAAATTTACGGGTCGATATTACGGCCATTTCTCTTGCAGATGGATAAACATGGGGTAAAAAACGGGCATTCATATGCTCAATAACTCCCATACATTTCTGTGCTCCATCTCCAACAAAATGGACAATTCCATTATTCAAAATAGATTCGAACGATTTCTCATCAATGATTTCGGCTTCAGTTTGTCTGATTTGATGTTTGGTATGATCAAAAACGGCACTATAGACCTCCATTCTTCTGGCATCCAACAAAGAAACTACCAACTCATCCTTCAGACTTGGAACCTGAAGCGCCATAATTTGTAACGTTGGTACTGATATCAAAGGTTTTTCTAAGGAATAACATAGCCCCTTAGCCGCTGAGACACCAATTCTTAAACCCGTATAAGAACCTGGCCCCTTGCTTATAGCAATTGCGTCAAGGTCATGCATCTTAAAACCACTTTGCTGGAAAAGTTCGATGATAAAGGAATGTAATTTCTCAGCATGAGAAAATTTTCCTTCATTGAGTTCCTTAAGTGAAATCACTTCACCGTCTCTTGAAATACTTACAGAGCAGTTTTTTGTAGCAGTTTCTATGTTAAGGATAAGGCCCAATAAGTATAACTAAAATTATAGATTATAAATTCTCAACTGGCACGCCATAATAGAATTCCAGTAATTTAACCCTGAATATAAAGTCGTATTTGGCTCTTAAATATTCTGCATTTGAAGCAACCAGCCTGTTCTTTATCTGACCGTAATCGAATGAGTTTAATACACCCACATCAAAACGCTCCTGGGCATATTCAAACGAAACTTCTCTTGCTTCCAGAGTTCTCTTAGATGCTTCGTATAACTTTAAAGATCCTAGTGCATCTGCATAAACCTGGTGTATGGTCCTTTCAAGATTAAGTTCCTCTTGGGTCAATTGATACTTTTGTTGTTCATAATTGATCTTGGCTCTTCTTACACTATTCGAAGCACTGAATCCATTAAGAATCGGGATTTGTAAAGACAAACCGAATGAACTTCCCTTATTCTGATCAAATTGATCAAAAAACCCATCGGCCGGACCAGTTATAGGAACAAAATTCTGAGAAATCACATTGTCTCCGGTAGTTTCTACCTGTCCAATGATCCTTGTGGGATTGTTTGGGTCTAATTCGGATCCTATTATCCTATCTCGATCAGAATACCTGGAATTCCAGTTAAAAAAACCTGATAAAGTAGGTTGCAATGCTCCCTTGGCCAACTTTACATCGCTTTCAGCAATTTCTATATTGGTTTGTGCCACTTTGATCTCATTTCTGGTTTGCATAGCTTTTTCAAAAATCTTATCTACTGAATAATCAGCTAAGTTGAGCAATGGTAAAGTCGCAATTTCTTCGTTAGCAATATCAAAATTATCATAATCTTGTAGCTGCAAGAGTTGGGCCAAAGAGATGATCGCTATTCTTACCCTATTCTGGGTCGTGATCAAATTTTGCTCATCAGTGGCCAAGGTAGCTTGAACATCCAATAAATCTCCCCTGGGAAGCGTACCCGCTTCCACAAGTTGCTTGGTTCTTGCCAATTGATCTTGGGTAATCTCTACCTGAGGAATCGCAATATTAACCGCCTCTTTGCTAAATAAAACTTCCAAATAAGCATTAATAACAAAAAGTGAAATATTATCTTTACTAAGATCAAGCTGGTATTGACTGGCCAAAATACTTAACTCGGCCCTGCGCAATTGATTTTGATTTCTTAAACCCCTATAGATATCGACTCCTGAAGAAACACCTCCGTTGGCGATTTGAGTAGTTTGATTGATCAATATACCAGTGGTAGGATCCGTGGTAAGTCCGGAATTCCAACCAGTCGACGAATTTAAATTGAGGTTGGGAATAAAATTTCCTATGGCGCCTCTTTTATCAACTTCTGCAAGCGCAATATTATTTTCTGATTGCTTTACAGTAATGTTATTTTCTATGGCATAATCAACGCATTCTCTGAGGGTCCATTTCTTTACGTTCGGGTTTGATTCTTGTGAATAGACAGATAAAATCATGCTGAACAACAAGATCAAGGTTAGTGGTGCTTTCATATATATGTGAAATTTCAATATTTGAATTTTGAATATAAGACGAGGTCTTAAAATATTTGTTACACTATTTTCTAAATTTATCTTATGGTAGATTTCTTCCAGTTCCTGTAGAATAAAAACATGGCAACAGCGATCAGTAAATATGGAAAGGCCATCAAGTACACAATACCCGAATTAATGCCCTCTGCGACTTCTTCTCCTCCTTGTTCTACTACAGCCCGGCACATAGCACATTGGGCATTTGAATCCAAAGAAAAAAAGACAACTACAACTAAAAGGATTTTTCTATACATGAAGTTTTTTTTATAAGCCGTAATACGGTGAAATCATAAAGTAGACGATAACACCACTAACGGTTACATATAACCATAATGGCCAGGTGATACGGGCAATCTTTTTATGTCTCTCAATATCATTTGTAATAGCTCTCACATAGGTAATTAATACAAAAGGTATAACAACTATTGAAAGGAGAATATGTGAAATCAACACCAGGAAATAAATATATTTGAAAACCCCTTGGCCTCCGTAAGAAGTAGAGTCTGATGTCATGTGATACAAGACATACATGATTAAAAAAATCACGGAAAACACGACGGCAGTCTTCATAAGCCGCTTATGTAATTCTATATTCTTCCGCTTTATTGCCCATAGAGCTGCTATTAAAATTAGTGCTGTAAGGGCATTTATACCAGCATATATAGGTGGCAGAAATACAGGTAATTCAATATCCAACTTTACGCCGAATAATACGGCCACCACCAACGGGATGGCAATGGATAGTAGAACAATGATTCGATTGTATTTTTTTGATGCTTCCATCTCTTTTTTTATTCCTTTAAAAGAAGTTTTATATCCTCTTTCAGCCATTGAATTTCCTTGTCGTCAAGACCGTTATAAAATTTGATAGGATTCTCATTTTCTCCGTTTATCACTGTTCTTGACCTGATATAGCCCTCCTTATCAATCAAAGCAAACAAACCTGAATGCTCAAATCCTCCTTCAACATCCTTATTTTCACCTGCATATAATCGAAAACCATCATTAGAAAAGGTATATACATCATCCTTATCTCCTGTTAAAAAATACCAGTTCTTCAAAGTGGCTCCTTTTTCCTTTGCATATGCTTTTAACACTTCGGGCGAATCTCTTTCAGGGTCGATCGAAACAGAGGCAATGGCAAAAGACGGATTTCCATAAAACTCATTTTGAATTTTGACCATATTCTCATTCATTCTAGGGCAGATCGTTGGACAGGAAGTAAAGAAAAATTCCACCACATACACTTTGTCCTCAAAATTGGAATTGCTTACCAGCGAATTGTTCTGATCCGTAAATTCAAAAGCAGGTACTTTTTCGAATTGTAATAGTTGGTTCCCTGTAAAGTTTTTCACAATCTTGGGAACGGCATATATACCGAAGATCAAAATAACAAAGGTAATTGCGATATAAGAGTTCTTCTTCATAATGATCTTTTCTATTTACATTGATTAGATTTCTCTTTTATTCTTCTTTAAAGCCAGTCTGTATTCGGCCATCACTACTTTCACATCATCAACCATTTCCTGATGGACAGTAGCCACAGACTCCGCGTTATAACCGTACAATAAGCCTTCCTCTTCTGCCTCTTTATCATTTCTGCCTCTTAAGGTTAACTCTCTGTCTATGATAAAAGCATAAGGCGTATAATACTGATCATCCAAGGTATAAGACGTTTTAAGGCTTCCAAACATTCTTTCTACTTCAGCTCCATCCCCAAATACAAAATGCCATTTATCGACATTATAGGTAGCTCCAAGTTCTTTTTTTAACTGCTGCGCATCAGCTTCTGACCCCTTTGGTAAAACAACCACAAACTGAAACCCTTTAAAGCCATAAAAGTGCTTATAGATCTTCTCATTCAGGTTGAGTGCATTTGTTTTGTGATTCAAGAGGTCCGCTCCAAGAAAGCACAATACACTGATATTGTTTTCCAGTTTGATAGTGTCGGTACTTGAAAAAGCCTCAACATCATCAATATTTTCAGTTAGCCTGGGTAATTTTGCAAAGTTATTGGTACCTGTCAAAAGAAACAGGTAAAACAATAAGGGGCCGAAAAAAAGAATGGATAAAACAACTGTATTTTTACTGGGTTTTGCCATGATGCAAAGGTATAAAAAAAGTGTTTTGAAAATTCAAAACACTTTTATATTCGTATTATAAAATTTAGTCTAATTATATGACCATCTTGTCCATTCCTGAATAATATTTCCAATCGAATCTCCTTCATAAAGTAAAAAGAAAGCGAGCACTCCGATCAGAAAAACTACGGGCCATACAATGGCTCTTCTGAACCAGGTCTTTTCATCTTTTAAATGCATAAAATACCAGGCAATACCGTAGGCCTTAACCAGGGTAAGGATCAAAAAGATCCAATTCAATATACTGGTACCCAAGATTTGAGTCAAATTCAAAGAAGCTGGTTTTACAATACCAAGGAATACCTCAACGATAGTGACCAATGACAAGAAAGCAAATACTTTCCAAATTAATGCTGTATGTGATTTAGCGTGCGACATTTTATATTTAAATTTTTTATATCAGATAGAAGAATGTGAAAACAAATACCCATACGAGGTCAACAAAGTGCCAGTAAAGACCTACTTTTTCGACCATTTCATAATGACCTCTTCGTTCATAAGTTCCGATGATCACATTAAAAAAGATAATAATATTGATTAGGATACCAGAAAAAACGTGGAATCCGTGAAATCCTGTGATAAAGAAAAAGAAATCAGCAAATAGCGTTTTACCATATTCATTTTCTGTAAGGTTAGCTCCCTGCACTACTCTTGTAGCCTTATCAAGAAACTTATTAGCTTCCTCTCTTGAAACAATGGTTTTTTTCTTTGTCTCCAGATTGATCAGCTCAGTTCTCATTGAAATATCAGGATTATTCGCAAACCCTTCTTTTACTTGCTGCAAGCTTACCGGTGGCAAAGAAGCTTCAGATACAAACCAAAGACCATTCTCCTTTTTATGCTGCACTCTTTCATTAGCTGCATTAGATGCAAAACTTTCCAATGTTACCTGATGTCCGGAACCATCCACAAACTGAACGATCTTTCCATCTTCCAACTGAAGCGCTCCATAGTTACCGGTGATAAATGTTTTCCATTCCCAGGCTTGTGATCCAAGGAAGATCAAACCTCCAATAATTGTAAGCCCCATATAGACAATGACTTTTCCTTTCTGCATATGTTTACCTGCATCAACAGCCAATACCATTGTTACTGATGAAAAGATCAGGATAAAGGTCATAAAAGCCACATAGTACATCGGATAATCTCCATGAATAAACGGAATATGTGTAAAAACTTCGTCTGCAATAGGCCAGGAATCAAGGAATTTGAAACGCATTAAACCATATGCTCCTAAAAATCCGGAAAACGTAAGGGCATCTGACATGATAAAGAACCACATCATCATTTTACCATAACTCGAACCGAAAGGTTGACTTCCTCCTCCGCTCCAAGCTCCACCCTTTGGGGAATCAGCAACAATTGCCTCCATATAAAAAGTTTAATTTAATTGATCTTTTTTATGCAGTAAAACTGATATTTATCATGTTTTAACTGGAGCAGCAAAAATATAAAAATTATTGATAAATCGAATTAATAAGGCAAAAATGTTGGGTTTAACGGATAAAATAGAAAAAGATAAAAAGGTAAATCCATAAAGCATCGACAAAATGCCAGAAAATTGACCCTAAAGAAAAGCCCAAATGACTCGAAACAGAATATTTCCCTGTCATGTTTCTATACAACACCCTGACCAAGACAATTAGTCCCGCAAAAATGTGAAGCAGATGCGCTCCTGTAATGACATAAAGAAAAGAGGAAGCTACATTACTCTGTTTACCTGTAGTGTATAAGCCGGCCTCAATAAGCTGATTAAACCCATTAAACTGATAGAAAACAAAACCTATTCCTAAAAGCAGTGTCAGTGCCAACAAAGATGTCGTTTTACCCTGGTCACCTGCCAACAGTGTTCTTTTCGCTAAATAAAAACTCAAGCTACTTGCTATAATAAAAAGCGTGCTGATATAAAAAGCACTTGGCAAATCAAAACTAACCCAATCTTCTCTGGCCCTGCTTACCACATAGGCACTTGTAAGGCCTGCAAACATCATGGTCATACTGATCATCGATATCCACAACATTTGTTTGAATGTTTTCTCTTTCTTAATTTGTTCCATACTGAATTAGTGTAAAAATTTATCGATCACAAAAATGATCTGGATCAAAGTTATATATAATACACTTGAAAGCATGAGCTTCCTTGCCATTATGTTCGATTGCTCTTTATGGAGTTTTACTCCGTAATACAGCATTACCAATCCCAAAGCAAATATAATCAATGCTGACACTGGCAACAAATACAAACTTCCTGTTAATTTAAAAACTGGAAAGATTGAAACAATCAACATTAATATCGTGTAGATAATGATCAACTTTGATGCTTTCTTATTCTTTTCTCCTGTTGGCATCAGATTGAAGCCAGCTTTTTTATATTCATCAAATTGGAGCCAGCCTATAGCCCAAAAATGCGGGAATTGCCAAAAGAACTGTATCATAAAAAGCATGCCAGGCTCTATTCCAAACTGGCCAGTTGCAGCCACCCACCCTAACATAAATGGTATGGCTCCCGGAATCGCGCCGACAAACACAGACAAGGGCGTTACAGGTTTTAGGGGTGTATAAGCACTGGTATATAAAAATATGGAGATCGCCCCAAATAATGCGGTCTTTTCATTGATACTATAGAGTATGACCAAGCCTGCTATTGTCAATGTCACTGCAATGAGCATAGCAAGATTTACCGAGATTCTTCCTGTGGGAATAGGGCGATCCATGGTCCTTTTCATAACGGCATCAGGAACTCTTTCAATGATCTGGTTAAAGGCATTAGACGCGCCTACCATACAATAGCCTCCTATTGACAAAAGCAATAAGATTTTAAAATCTACAATATCTACAGCCAATAAATATCCCGCAATAGATGAAAACACAACGCTTAGAGACAATCCAAACTTTGTGAGTTGTTTGAGGTCATCTAAAATATTATGTCTAACGATTGCTGCTTCCAAGGTGGTAAATGCCTGTTTTTAAAATCGGTGCAAATATATCCATTAATTAAGATTAACTGCATAAAAAAATATTAAAAATATGAGTAAAAAAGCTTTGGGATTTATGAAAATATATTAAATTTGCGCCTCCTAAGTCAGGATCGAAGTGATCAGTTTTGAATTAGGCAGGCAATTTAAAATTGCATAGTTCATTGACTAAAACTTATGCGAAAGTAGCTCAGGGGTAGAGCATCACCTTGCCAAGGTGAGGGTCGCGGGTTCAAATCCCGTCTTTCGCTCCATTTTAATAACAACCAATTCAATAGGCTCGGATGGTGGAATTGGTAGACACGTTGGACTTAAAATCCAATGAGCAGTAATGTTCGTGCGGGTTCAAGTCCCGCTCCGAGTACCATGAAAGAAGACCAGGTTTTAAACCTGGTTTTTTTGTTTCTGAAAAGACCGTAAAGCTTGCTTTTAAGGGCTTAGAGGAAACAAAAAAGAGACGCGAAGCGGCTGAGTCTTCTTTTGTTAATTGACCCGACTGGGACTCGCCGCAAGCTAATTCCCGCAACTTTATATTTACTTAAAAGCTTATCAGGAAACAAAAAAGAGACGCGTAGCGGATGTGTCTTTTGTTTGACTTCGTTCGGACTGGGACTCTCCGAAAGGCAATTCCCGCAACTTTATATTTACTTAAAAGCTTATCAGGAAACAAAAAAGAGACGCGTAGCGGATGTGTCTTTTGTTTGACTTCGTTCGGACTGGGACTCGCCGCAAGGCAATTCCCGCAGCAATTTCCAAATAAACTTGTAAAGATTAAAACAAAAAAGGCCAGCGTTATAGCTGGCCTTGTGTGATAATATTCATCTTTAGTCGGAGGAGAATGAATGCCCGGCGTATAGAGCTTTAGGTTTAATGGGTTGTATTTGCTTCATTTATTGGTATGTCAATTCTACTCCCCCGAATTGATTTCAATTCTGATTTACGCTTGTCGTTCAAATGACTCATCAATAATACCTCTCAAATGCTCGAGTAATTCCGGTGAAGGTGTTTGGTAATCCTGCAATTCGTACACCTTGCCCAAAAACTCATATTTACCCAGACCAAAACGGTGATAAGGAAGCAACTCGTAATCAATCACGTTTTTATACGGTTTTATAAACTCCAGCACGGCACGGATGTGTTCTTCATCGGCATTGATTCCCGGAATCGTAGGCGTTCGGGTTATAAATTCAATGTTCGGAAAGGTTTCATAAGCCTTCTTAAAGTTTTCAAGAATTCGCTTGTTACCTACTCCCATCCATTTTTTGTGGCGTTCAGAATCCATTTGCTTATTATCGTGCAACATTAGGTCAACATGCTGGAGTACTTTTTCCATATACTCCCAAGGCACATTACCGGCAGTTTCTATGGCTGTATGAATACCACTTTCTTGAGCTCCGCGCAAAATGGCCGCAGTAAAATCGGGTTGCAACAAGCATTCGCCACCACTGATGGTTACGCCACCTCCCGTATTGCGATACATGCTTTCGTCTTTTAGCACTTCGTCCAGCACCTCTCGGGCAGTCATTAATTTACCGAACATACCGATGGCACCTGTTGGACATAAACTTGCCAGTTCTTCAGTACATGAATTTGCTAAATCCCAGTTAGGAACTACTAAATCGTCTTCGCCATCAGGCACATAAAAGGCTCCTTGCGGAAATGGCTCTTTTAGGCAGATGCCACATTCCGCTGCACCTTTACAGACTTTTTTATTAAAGTCCAGTTCCGGTTTGGGTTTGATACTTTCGGGGTTGCTACACCATTTGCAACGCAGGGAGCATCCTTTCACGAATACAGTAGTCCGGGTTCCCGGTCCGTCTTCGCCACAATACCGCTGTATATTCAACACACGGCCCTTTATATCTAAATAATCTTGATTTTCCATAATTGTTGAATTAAGCGCCAGTGTAAATACCCAAGGCACGGGCTACGTTTAAAAATCCATTGTCTGCTTTTACCGTACGTGCTTTGTTCAGCACTTCGATAAGCGATACAAATTCAATATGCGATCCTACAAAGGCCGCCATGGTGCCAAACTTTTCTTGCTCGAAAGCTTTGGCTGATGCAGCACCGTAGGCCAAACCGAGCTGGCGGTCTACTGCCGTAGCATCTCCTCCTCGCGACCATGGGCCAAGTACAAGAGGAAAAACCTCATCAGCAAGCAACTGCTGCAAAGCCATTGACAGCACTTTTGCCGCCTTGCCGCTCTTGTCAATTACAAATTCACTATCGTCTTCGGTAGCCAGTGGCGACAATGCCTTCTTGATATCGTCATTGTCGTTTTTCGTTGTTCCTGGTAGATTCGTAAACGCTGCTTCCTTCGGCACACAACCACAATTGCGTGTGGCTTATCGGCTGTGATTTTTGATTTTAGATGCGCTGCGAGAGCTTTTACATCACAAGGAAATTCTGGCATCACAACAGCATCGGCCAACACGGCAATGCCGCTTTGTAAGGCCAACCAACCCGCTTGCGAACCGAGCACCTCGACAACGCCAATCTTTTTTGAAGAAATGGCGGCTTGCCTTGCTCTGTCAAGCATCTCAATGCTAAAACTCAACGAAGTATTAAAACCAAATGCCACCGATGTTGCGGCCATGTCGTTTTCTATAGTTCGCGGTATGCAAACCGATTTCATTCCTTTCAGGTTCAGTTTGTGGAGGATGCTCAAACCTCTGCCCATCATGATGGCGATAACACCATCAATGTTTTCTTTTTTCAGGTTGGCGAGCAAAGTGTCTGACAAATCCTCCTCTTCAATCATTCCGTACTCGTTGGTAGTTCGGACATTAAAAGGATCAACACTCGCGGCTGTCCCCATGGCATCGCTACCAAGAGGATTTAACTTGTTGATGGAATCGGGGCTTAAATCAATCAATCCCTTGTTCGGATATTTTTCAGGAAAGAGCAATCCTTCGAAACCATCGCGTATGCCAACCACTTCCCAGCCCATGTTGTGTGCAGAAATTGCAACACCCATAATGATGGAATTGATGCCGGGCGTGTACCCCGCTCCAAGTGCTATGGCAACTCTTTTTTTAGTATTCATAACTGTATTTTTTTTAGATGAAAAATAAGTTGGCCTGAAAAAACTCAAGCCAACTTTTAATCGATGTTAGTGGAAAGTTTGAAGTGTACGTTCAATGACTTCGTTCTGAACGCCCACATCAAGTTTGGTAAAGAAGGCACTGAAACCTGCTACACGAACCACCAAATCGCGGTAGTTTTCCGGATGTTTCTGTGCATCTCGAAGCATTTCAGTATCCAGACAGTTGAACTGAATGTGGTAGCCGCCATTATCAAATAAGGTTTTTACCAGACCCAAAATTTGATCTCTACCTTTTCTTGATTTCAATCTGGTTCGGGCTGCACTTTCATGTTCATGTGCGTAGCCGTCCACTTCACAGGGTCGTTACCTATTGAAGCAGACATCACCAAAGCAGTTGGTCCATTCACATCCGTACCTGGCATGGCCGACAGGCTGCCATCGGTAAGTGCCTGTCCGGCTTTTTTACCGGTAGGCAATGCACCGGTCACTTTACCCATCAGGTTGTGGATACTCTTGGTGTATTGGTCGAGTGATGTTTTGTACAGGTCGTCCTTACCGAGGTAATTACCTCCGCCATCTACACTGTTGAAGGCATCCAGGATACTGTCATTCACTCTTCTCACCATCATATCCGCTTCATGGATATTATTTCCATACTTAGGCGCATCCACGTAGCACATCTTATGAACCCGCTCATGCTCTCCTTCGAAGTTGGCAGCCAGTGCTGCCATTAATTCATTCCAGGTCAATTTCTTTTTATCGTATATCAAGTCCTTGACGGCCATCAAGTCCATTCGCCGCATCCACCTGTCCTACCGAGATTTGGGCGATGGTATAGTAGTTGGCCCCACCATTCCACACATCCAAACCGGATTCAAGGCAACCAATAGTCAGGCAAGAACGCCATGTGGCCGGCAGGTATTCTGCCGCCAGCATACTAGCTATCCAGGCGCCTCTTCTAAGCACTTCTTCGCAGTACTACAAGTTGCTTTTCGAAAGGCAGCATAGACTTCTTCGAAATTTTTAAAATTTCCGGATTACCTGATTTGGGTCCTACCTGCTTTTGGGTACGCGGATCAAATCCATCGTTCAGGGTAAGTTCGAGTATCTTACCCAAGATTGGGCTGACCTTCCACGGGGTGGCCTGTTTCATAAGGAATGTAACTTCCCACACAGGCGCCTATACAGGTACGTCTTGCTTTTTCAAGCGATAATTTACCGGCTTTTGATTCGGGCCAGTTGTACAATGCCCTTTTCACCATGGCCTCACCGCTCACGAACTGCGGCATTCCTATACCTGTACCGATTACATCCAATACTTTCTCCAGCAACTTGCCGGGAGTTTTTGGCGTATGGCACAGCGTCAATGGCGGCTGCGGCAAGTGCAGATAATTGCTGGCATCCAGAATTACAAAGTCCATTTCGGCATGGGAATGCTCGCCATTTATATCATAGCCTCCCAGGGTAATACTTTGTCCAAGGTCGGCCGAATTTTGCAATGCAACCTTCTCACCAAAGTAATAGCCGATCTCATTGAGTTTAAGAATCAGGTTCCTGAACATGAAGGTGGCATCCTCATAGGTAATCAGCCCGGCTTCTTTATCGCGCTGATAGAAGGGCTCCAGGTTTTGCCCCAGGTACGCTTCAGAATATCCACAACCCACCTGTTCCATTTCTGCTATAATGTGGCAGAAGAAGTGTGCCTGCATGGCTTCACGCAGGTTTCGGGCCGGATGTTCGGGCACATGCTCACAGGTTTCGGCAAGCGATATCAATTCAGCTTTACGCTGTGCATTTTTTTCTTTGGCTGCCATTTCGCGGGCCGTTTGCCGCATAGCGGTTTGCATAGCGCACAATGGCCTTCATGGTGGTGAGAGAGGCTTCGTAGAAATAGAACTTTTCTTTGTTTGGCAAACGCATATCCAACTCATACATGCGTTCTTCCACATATTTAATCATACTGCCGAGGCCTTCATTATATACCTTGGGGTAATTGAGGTTACCGCCACCGGCCGGCCAGTCAAAGAAGCTTATTACATAGCCTGAATCATAAATCGGTTTCGGATCAACGCCATAACGTTTTTCGTAAATTTCCAGAACCCGTGGTACCTGCGAACGTTCTGTCCAGTAGTCGAGCACCCATTGGTTGGCTTCCCGTTCTTCGGGTGTTTTTGAGTTTTCGATGGTGTTCTCTTCAATCATCCAGCCTACCTGCCATTCGGGGTAGGTGTAGATGGCATTGAGTGAGCCCGCCATAGCGCCAACCAGCAAGTTGTCGTCAATGTAAATCTTTTTGGTGTCGAGCAATTCTGCATTGAACCTGGCCCTGCGGATAATGTTGGGATAACCCTCAGTTTCCTGATACACCTTTTTCATGACGATCACCCGCTCGAAATCAATGGGAGGAGGTGTACTTCTCATCAATTCTTTGAGTACATCAATACGTTCATCGCTCGCATTCACTTTGGCTGTGCCTGCGTAAGGCTTGCCTTCTAATTTGCGTCCCGGCAATGTATAATATGGGATACCTGTTTCTGAAGTTTTCATTTGAATAAATTATTTAATATTATTAATTTAGTTTAATGTGTATTTAAAAATTCATTGATATTAGAGTAGGGTTTAATACCTTTTGTTTGGTCTTCCATCAATTTTTTTAATTCTTTGGAAGTTCTAACTCGTTTTACTTCAATTTCAACGATGCCTTTTCTAAAACTTTGTATGGTATATTTAAAATTATCCTCATCTATTATGATACACTTAACAATATGTTCGGTGCAATCATCACTTTCTTGTTTACACTCATGTAGAGAACCATATAAAACAGTTTTACCATCAATTAATTCTTGAGAAGTCCATTGTAATTCTCCATAACCACCAAACTCATTGTGCCAGGTTCTACACCATCTTTTAACATCACTCTTCCACCCAGCTATACTTACCTGACTTGTATTGTCTATAGCACCATTACTTGGTGGCACTATAAAGCCTTCTTCAGTTCCAATGGCCGAAAATTCTCCAAAAGATTTGTTCCAATTAAATGTTATTTCACGTTGAAATTCACCATTCTTGAATATTTTGCCTTTCCAACTGCCTCCAAAGTAATCACGAAACAATTTTGCTGTGAGTTGTGCCATTGTAATTGATTCATAATAGTTTCTTAAAGTTAGTTTGATTATAAAACAAGTGCAATACTGACTGTTCAGTATTTTTTATATCTTTACTCATAGATTTTTATTGATGTTAAGTCCATATAGCTATAGTCTCTTTTTTGACTTTATAGAATCTTATTTGCCTTCAGCATTTTTAAATATAAATGCTGAAGATCCTATTATAAAAAAATTAGAAGCTTTGATGGAAGAAAACGACCAGTTTTTCCAGGTTTTCGATATGGGGCAAATGCAGTTTTTATTTACAAGTAAAGGAATAATCCCTATTTTTGGGATAGCCCCTGAAGATATTAATCCAGGACATTATACACAACTAATACATCCTGACGATGAAGAACGTCTTGGTCAGGCAAGATCACGCGTTTTTAAAATGGAGAAGCAGCTATTCCTGGCGCAAAATGGAAGCTTATTAACATCATACAACCTTAAATTAAGGAATCTTTCCGGTGAATATATGATGTTATTATCACAAGGCTATCTGTTTTACACTCCGATTCCATACAAGGCTGTGTTTTTGATACAGGTTGTCACCAAAATTGATTGGTATAAATTTAAAAAGAATTCTTTTCATAATTACTCAGGGAATGACATGTCACTTTTCAGATTCCCCGACGAAAAATTATTACAAATTGGACCACCTTTTTCCGACAGGGAATTTGAAATTATTAAATTAATTGAGAAAGGTTTTAGTAGTGATCAAATTGCTGAAAAATTATTTATTAGTTCTAATACTGTGAATACGCATCGCGGAAATATTTTGAAAAAGACAGAGAAAGAACATATTTCAGAACTTATTTATGATTTGAAAGATAGTGGTGTGCTTTAAACTATTTACTTGGTTTATTTTAAATGCCCAATCTCCAGTAGTATTCAGTTCCGATGCTCTACACCAAATACAACTTCCGCGCCATAAAACCTTCTTAAAAAACTCAGGACTTTTCTTTGCCTTTACACTTTTAAACCTCTTTCCATAAGGAACAGCAGTACAAGGTATAAACATTCGTACAGGTAATATGGTGTTCGTCATTCACTTAGTTTAGTTCCAAAAAATATATCTGCAAAGGAATTATAAAGATCGAACGGTTTTAGATATTTCGCGTTTATATCGTTTTCAAATAAACACAATGGAAATCCCCTTGCATATACCACAATAGCCCTACTGCGATGAAACATCCTCGTACGTGCTATTTGTTTTTACTATGAGTACTGGGCGATTTGGGCTCAATATCTATTAAGCCTTCGTTTATGAGTATATCTTTAAGGTTGTATATTTCAAGTAGGTTTTGTTTGACTTCGTTTGGACAGGGACTCAGCGAAGCTAATTCCCTTTCAGCTAATACCTTTCTTTAGGGTCAATCTTTTACATAAGGTAATAGGCTTTTAAACTCTATAATCACTTTCTACCATGTCATTTTGAAAAGAATTAGTCATTATTTTTATGTAAAGGTTGCTTTCTGACTTTTATAGAGAATGCTTTTGACGGATTGACAGAAATCAATAAATTAAATTCATCTTCTGTGAATCCATTTGATTTTAGCGCTGGATATAGCTTCTTAAAAATATTTGTATAAGGCCTGATAGTTTGAGTCTCTTTTTGGGGATCATACCACCCTGAATCGTGCGAAATTAAAATTCTATCTAAAATCCCATTTCTCTTGGCATATAATATTTTTTCAATATGTTTTTCTACATCCCAACCCAAGCCATCCAGACTTATCCAGCATCCCATCTCAGCCGCTTTTCGGTAATTATCGTTATTATTTTCTTCTTGGGCATGCACCCAAATAAAAGACTCCGGCGAAACTCCCATTTCTTTTAGTATGTTCAATTGTGGCCATAAACCTATGGCTTTCCCCGTGTGTGATGCTATTGTTAAACCAGTTTTTAAATGAGTCAGGGCAGCAGCTTTTACTAATTTTTGATGTATCGTATTCAATGGAATAGTGTCATCAATACCAATTTTAATAAAGCCGGGTTTAATAGAAGTTCTAGCTATTCCATTCTCAAATTCATCTATCCACTTTTCGGCAAGATTTTCTGCTGTTATTTCCTGAACATAATCAGGGATAAATTTATTGTTTCGAGCGCCATAGAGACCTGTATTTGTGACGATCCTAATACCTGTTTTATGAGCAATTTTTTCAAGAAGCAACACATCTCTTCCCAAGTAATTAGGTGTGGCGTCAACAAAATAATTTACATTAAATTCTTTAAGTTCTTCCAGATAGGGAATTACTTCATTAAGTATTGAATCATGGTCCCAACTATTAGGTTGAATACTGTCGGCCCCTATAAAGTCAACTAAAACATGCTCATGTGCTAACCATATCCGATTTGAGTCTACAGGTTGAACTCCTCTTACATCTTGAATGAATAGTTCTTGCGTATTTATTGAACAACCAAAGCTTATTAATGATATAAAAAATAAAGTACTGAATTTTATGTGCATATTCATTGAAATGTACTCTAATTTTAAAGTTCAGAATCCAAAAAAACCATTTGGATCAGGCCTATAAAGTTAAGGCCTGGTTTTCAAGAATTATATGACATTTGATATTTTCAGTGAAATAAAAATTGTTCAAATGAGAATTTTTAGTTTTTAAATGAAGGTAATTAAAATCTCTTATTTTCTAGTCTAACATGTAAAGATTAGATCCAAACAAAAAATCGCTGGCGTTCGGCAGGTACTTCTTTGGTTTGACTTTGCTAGGAATGGAACTCAGCAAAGCTAATTCCCACTCCTACTAAGAATAAGAAAACCAGCACATTTTTGTACTGGTTTTTCTATCAAAGATATTCACTTCAATCCTGGAAAAATTGACCCGCAATCAATATGTTATCGAACCATCTATCTGCCAAACAGAATCAGGACCATCGAAGCTTGCATTAACAAAGTCCCAACCTCCTGTTGCTTCGGCAAATCGTCCGGTGCCTCCGATTATTGTCACAGTACCGGTAAAGATTCCAGAAGTAAAGTTTGGGGGGGCAGGTGTGACAAATGTCTCAGATACTCCATATAACTCATCTCCATTAGGAGCTATATAAAATGTATTATATGTTATTCTTAGTGTAAACGTGGCCTCGTCGAATAATTCACAGGTTTGAGGTGAACCTAAGCTTCCATCCTGTAGCTTACCTATATGTGTCACATTACCAAACAAATGATTTGTAGTAATAGGAATGTCGAGAACTCCCGGTTCACAAATTAATGGTTCTACACTTAAATCTGCCGTATTGCTAAAATTTCCTTTCATAGGTCTTTCTTTTCTTTCTTTCTCATTTGTATTTTTATTCGCTGAATCGAAATCAGATACAGATTCGGAAGTACAGGATACCCCGATAAAAAGTGTTACGAGTAATGAGGCTTTAAATAAAACCAAAATGCCTTTTTTGCTAATTGCTTTCATAATAAATTGTTGTTTGGTTAGATAATAATTTTCTTATCCTATAAATTTAATTTTATTACTTGAATTAATATAACCAGCTAGGATGAGGGGTGTCAATTTATGTCCCAAGGGTACAAACCATTTACCGGGTCGGACTAAGGCGCTGTAGTTTAACCCCTTAAATATAGTGTTGAATTAGTCGCATTCTAAATCTCATACCGCAACCTAAACGTGATAAAGCGTGGTTGGATAAAAATTCGGGATTGAGATACAAAAAGATTGGTAGCCGTATTGGTCAATTTTGAATCAATATCCAATAAATTGGTCGCTACAATTTCATATTCCCATTTGGCATCTCTGTCTTTTCGGTAGCCTAAAGAAGCGTTCCAGGTTTGAAAATCACCGCTATTGCCACCTTTCAAAGTTTGTCGTGTATAGGTATAATCTGATCTCACAGTAAGTGAATTCCAAATATAAGCATCGAAATCTATGGAAGGGGCACTTGTATAAAATGTGGTTTCATTTGTACCTTGGTTGTTTGTCGCAATGGCGTAGTTATACTTGACACTTACATTTGGGGCTTTTTTAAAATTTGTACGGATCCCGGGAGTATAACTTTGGGTAAAGCCTGTGTTTACTGATCTTCTGGCGTCTATAAACTGATTTATTTTGCTATAATTCAAATTTAGATTGACCGATGCGATAATCTTTCCAAAAGTGCGCTGAACACGTCCGAAAGCAGTCGCAGTTTCATCGGCAAAATTAGAATTGAAAAAGGTGCTTGTGTTGATTACATTCTCAAAAAAAGTGATATTCCTGATTTGATCAATATTTTTAGTATAAGCAACCCGCCCAAAAACATTCGTATAATTGAATAAATTAAAACTTGTATACAATAAACTTAAGTTGTGCGACAAGGCATTTTGTAATTCAGGCTCCCCGAATTGAATACTGCTGAAATTATTCAAAACCAATCCTCTCGCTAATTTTGTAACATCTGTAAATTGATTACGCATGTCATATCTAAAGGTGAGACTTTCACTATTTTTAAATTGTATTCGTGTTTCAAAATCAGGCATTATTCGAAAAAAGTTTTCTTTAAACTTCATACCCAACTGCGTGTTATTGTTTCCATAAGAATGCACAGAAAGACCAGGTGTAATTGTAAACTTCCCTGCCTTAAGGCGATAATGAGCTCCTAGGTAGATATCGCTAAATTTATACTCAACATCATTAGTTGTAAGGCCGTCATTAAACGTGGGTGTTGGGGAAAATTCTGTTCCATCATCTAAAAATTGAAACAAATTTGATTTAAACTTTTGATTGCTTAAAATAGTGCCTAAAGTTAAATTTAGATTACTTTTTGGATTGATGATGTAATAATAATCCAGTTTTGCATCCAGTTGATTTGCTTTTATGCGCCTATCTTGCGCTATATTATAGTCCTGCTGGTTTGGATCTAAACCCAGGGCATCTGCAGTAGGTTCATAATTCTCCTTATCTTCTAATATGGCATTATAAAAAGGATCTTCATCTCTGAGTAAATGCTGGGCTTCAAAAGCAAAAATATTGTTTTCATCCAGCGTATAATAATAGTTGATATTTTGATTGATACTGTAAGGAGTGGTTTCATCCAACTGATTTGTATTACCTACCACAGATGATAATAAATTTTGAACCTGTGAATCTTTTGAAAACCTGCTCAAAATATCATAATCTAGTTGATTGCTCGCATTTGGTTGATACGAAGCGCTTAGTTTTACCAAACCCTGATTGGATTTCTCCTGACTCGTTTGATCTGTAATTTCATTGGGTATGCCCAAATCTGAATCTGTATATGTGGTAACACTTTGTTGTTTTGAGTCAATAAGGCTACTATTAAAAATAGCAAATCCACTAATATCTAAAGCTCTACCTGGCGACCAACTAAAATTTGAGGCCCCGAGAATATTTTCAACTGCTAAGGCGTTGTTTTGACTCGTTAAAAAGCTAAGGTCATTATTTCCTAAACTCAAATCAGTTCCGCTTGCTCTGCTTGGTGCTCTAAAACCTCCTCCAAAATTTCGAAGATCTCTGGGCGTTAAGACTACTTCACCAATATTATTGATATCACCAATAAAGTTGAATGTGAATTTCGGGGAATAATAAAAGAGTTTCGGTTGCAGTAAATAGAGTCCTTTGTCTGCTGTTGAATAACCCCCTCCACCATTTATATTTCCAAACCAAAAATTCTCTTTGCCTTCTTTTAGTTTAATATTTAAAGCAACATTATCAGTGTTATTTGTGACGCTACGCAATTGCCCAACTTCCGAATAGTTGCGTAATACCTGAATTTTATCCACCGCGTTGGATGGAATGTTTTTCGTGGCAATTTTAGTATCTCCATCAAAAAAATCTTTCCCATTAACCATTAACTTACTCACGACCTTTCCTTCTACTTCGATTTGACCATCTTCATTGATCTCAACCCCGGGTAGTTTTTCCAGTACATCTTCCAATTTTCTCTCCGATCCATTTTGAAAAGAATCTGCATTATAGACAATCGTATCTCCTTTTATAGTAACCGGCATTTCATAAGTTAATTCAACCTCATCTAAAACTTTGTCTGTTCTGAGTGAAAAATTTCTAGTTATATCAGATTCCTGGACCGTTATTATTTCTTCCAGACTTTCCATCCCAATATAACTCACCTGAATCTTATACGTAGCATTTTGATTCAACTCAAGCGAAAAATAACCTTTTTCGTTAGTAATGGCATAAGACTCAAGCGTGCTTGTTTCTTGATCTAAAGCGATCACATTTGCCAATTCTAAAACGTCACCAATGCTATCCTTTACAACACCGTCGAATTTAATTTGAGAAAAAGCGATATTCATTGAGCATAGTAGCACAATAAAAACTATTTTTTTCATGTGGAAGTTTTAATGGTTGGTTGAATTGAATGAAAAGAGCGCTTAGTTTCTTCTGGTCATTTGTCTGCCTCGATTGTCTCTCATTTCCTGCATCTTACCTATAACAATTTCCTGGTATTCTTTTTTGGCAACCATCTTCCCTTTTTCAGGCGCTTCAATTTTGGATTTCTCTCCTGGATTCATGATAATTTTAGAGCATAGTATGGTTGTATTGCCAACACTAATTTCCAGAATTAAACCGGGAAGACCCCAATATTCTAATGGCCCTTGACTTAATGGAATTTGGGGCGAATACCAAGCTACGACCTCAGACATCGGAACCTCAGGTTCTTTAACAGCACCATTTATAGAATCCGTTTTTTGTGCTTCAACTCTTCTAAGATCATTCCAGGAAAAGTCATACCAGGTCAGATCAGCTGTAGGGATTGAAGCCGTGGCTTTAAAACACATGTACTTTCCTATTTGTTTCGTTTCTTTTCCAATTTGCCAATCTATGGAAAGCAGGTCATCTTTAATCAAGAATTGTTTACCGTAAAACTCTTGTTTTTGCAATAAAGTTTTTGACTTTACATTTTTATACTGCTCTCCTGGAGTGAAATTTTTTCCCCAACTATCTGTAGCGCCAGAAACAGCATCAATTTTTTCATCTTCTTTAAATGTCGATTCTTCTTTGTTAAAAGTCAGTATATAAGTTTTTTCTAATCTATTTTTCAAACGCTCTTGTATTTGCTTTTTCTGGGCTTCACTCATTGTGGCTCCCCATCTGCCAAGCTCCATGGTCGACTTTGAAAAATAGTAAGCTTTGCCTTGAAAATCTTGTGCGAAAATCATTAAGGGCATTAACATTGCGAAAAAAAATAATCTTGTTTTGCTGTGTAAAGGTTTCATAGTAGTGAGATAAATATTTATTTTGTTTAACAAATGTATATGATTTGTTAAACAAAACAATGGTATTTATCAAAACTTTAACATAAGGTATAGACCCTTACCCTTTAAATAAGTGAAAATGAAATCAATAAGTTATTGTAAAGGCTCAATTCTAACCGATAAATCCTCCTCTACCATAATAAAATGATTTTCGGGTACTTCCTTCCAAATTTTTCTATTTTCGGTTAAGACCTCTGAAGAGATCAATACAGATCTTTCATCTTCTTTAACCGAACCTGAATTCAATTCTTCATTCTCGCGTGTATAGGATTCGACGCTTGAGGCAATATGCAGCGACCTGGTTTCTATTTCCGGCTGAGTGCTGTATCTAGTCGCAATCAAAGACTTACCATTAGTCAGTACTAAATTATAAAGAGATGGCGATTCTATCTGTGCCTTTTTCTTCATTACTTCAATTTCAGCAAAAGTCTGGGAAACGCAGGATGCCAATTGATCAAAATTTAAGGCCTCACCTTCAATTTTTAATTCTTTTTTTAGCTCTCCGACAATAGTGATAAACAAAGCAAAAATATATTGCGTATCTGTCTGTCCGTTGATCCATTGAAATATGTCATCGTCCAATCGATTGATGAGCCTTCTTTTAATTTTATTAAACTCTTTGATCCCACCATTTTGCATCATTAAAAATTCCTTGTATTGAAAAGGATGACTGTTTTGAATTGAAACTCCCCCTTGAGTTGCTGCCCTGATATGGGCAAAGAGACAATTAGTTTTGATCATAGCAGCATTATAAGATAAATTTTCATCGTTCCAGGCAGGTCTAATAGATCTGAACAATGCCGGCTCTTTTCTACGATAGTGATTGTACCAGCCAATTCCAAAACCATCTCCGTTAACTGTCATTTCCGTCTCAAGGGCATGATGACTTTGCTTCATCAAGGAGTTCTTAGGTTTCAAAAGTAACTCGTCTGCAAAAATAGGTTTTCCGATATAAGCGATAAATCTGCACATATAGAATTTTTAAATGAAGTGGATGAAATACTCAAAAAAATCAAATCATTCATGGCATCTTAAAGTTACATTATTTTAGGCAAAACAACAATGTGTTTTTACGCAAATGATCGCTAAATACAACACCTTCTGAGTGCTTTAAATGATTTTCAAAAATCAAAAGGCAAAGCAATCATCGAGATACAGAAAAATTTAGAAACTTCCTTCGATAAGAAATGATACCCCTTGGTTAAGAAAATCGGGCTCTTGGTCCTATATAGTTTGTGATTGCCAACCAATCAATTTAACTTGAGGTTTATAAAACTAATTATATGAAGTGGGTACTCATCCTATTTTTTCTTATTTACCTACATCCGGTTGCTGTTTGTTCTCAAAATAATATCGCCCCACAAATTAGTTCATTTGCGCTTCATTCCAACTTGAAAATTTCTAAGAAAATATCGGTATTTCAGTTTATCATCCTTCAAACCAGAAATGAACAAACAACAGAGTCTAAGGATAAATCTGTAGGAGATTATGTTACTTTTATCCTTTTATGGTTAACCACACTACTCGCTGTTATTACCCCACTCACTTTAATCTATTTATGGATTTATTACTCCTCTGTTTATGTAAAAAAATACCGATCTATTTTCAGTGTAAAAAAATGGATTTTCGGAAAAAATGATCTTGCAAACATGGGTATAACCAATACCATGCGACTGTCATATAGAAAAATCTATTCGCTTATGATAGGTTTTGGAATATCCATAGTCGCCTACTCTATTGCATCCATTCGATTCATGCTGCTAAACTTTGATGAAATGGAAACGGCATTGATTGAATATTTTAGATTTCCCTTCCTCACACTGGATGAATTTGGCTTGATCCACAACAGCAGAGAATTAGAAATAAAGTTTGATTATTTCTGGAACCAAATGCTCCTTATAGTGGTCGTTTCAGCCATGTTCTTTCTGATCGGTTACCTTTTAGGATCTCTTTTGGTTGATTTTCGATTGAAATTTCTCAATAAGCATGATCAAGAATCTCCAAGGAAAATCAGTATAAAAAAAGAGATGTTCCATCTGAAAACCAAAAAAGATCATTCAATTCATTCAGGAGTCTAAACAATATATTTGTTACAAGGCTTTTAACATAAAAAAGCAACTATTCTGAATAACACCTTCTTTACTTGCTGTATTAACAATACAAAAAAATCTGTCAGCCATATATAAGCCAACAGATTTCTTGATTAAATTGTATACTAGTAATTACAACTACTCCATCATTTTACTTTGGCTCTTGCGTCTAAGCCAAAACTTTCTTCTACGGCTTTATACCATTCTTCATCAGAAGCAGCATTCCAGTCTACCCACTGTTCATCATTCATTGAAGCTCTCCAATCAAGAAAAGGCTGGGCGTCAGGGCCCACGGGGTGTCTTAGCTTCCAGGTACCACTTTCGGCAATCTCCAAAATTGTATCAGCAACCAGGGTTGGTGAAGTAGGATGTTCCAATGAAGCCCTGAACATTCCTCCGAATCTAAACGATTGGGGATATAATGAATTAGGCGAGGCGTTTTGTATGTCATTGGCCATATCCGTATTGATAATTCCGGGTTCTATGATGCCAACTCTAATGTTAAAAGCCTTTACCTCCTGAGCCAGTGCCTCGCTAAAGGCCTCCAATGCAAATTTTGACGCTGCATATGGCGCAAGTGGAGAACTCGAAATCTTTCCCGACACTGATGCTACGTTAAGAATACATCCGCTTTTTTGCTCTCGCATTAAGGGCAGGACGGCTTTGACACATCGTATGACACCAAAATAATTCGTTTCCATAACTTCTTTAAAAACTGAGATGTCCATTTCTTCTATGGCTCCATGTCTTTCGATACCGGCATTGTTTACAATAACATCGACCGGACCATTCTCCTTTTGAATATGATCTATACATTCATGCACCGATGCATCCGAATTCACATCCATCTTCCGCATGATGACACTAAGTGATTCTTCTTTTACTTTTTCATATAAAATAGTCGCCTCTTCAGGGTTTCTCATGGTTGCATATACTTTATACCCAGACCTTGCAAATGCTAATGTTGTATCTAGACCTATTCCTCTGTTTGCTCCTGTAATGATTACTGATTTCATAAATATTGATTTAGTGATTGATTTTTATAGTTTAGAATTAGTTTCAATTAGATTGAAAATATAAAACTTTTGGAAATAGCTCAAGTCATCTAGGACTAAAGGTGCTTAAAACTGTCCGGACTTATCTATTTCTTTATCAAATGAAAAATGATTAGAGGCAAGCTATTTTAGTATTATGGGTTTATCCACGTTTCCTATACCAACTTCTTAGCATTTACAAAAAACATTTTCATCATGCCCTTATTCTTTACATCAATTTCTCCGCGAAATTCGCAATCGTAATGATCTTTGATCAGTTCGTAAGTACTTTCAGAGACATTGATCTTACCGGGCTCTGATTTTGATTCCATACGTGAAGCCACATTTACCGTATCTCCCCAAATATCATAGGCAAATTTCTTGGTGCCAACAACACCTGCAACAATAGGGCCTGTATTGATCCCAATTCTAATATCGAACTGCGTAAGATCGGTCATTTTTGTTTTCTTCGACGCTTCAATGAATTCAACGATCTCAAAAGCAGCCTCTACCGCTCTTAAAACATCGTTTTCTCCCGGCTCCGGCAAACCGGATACACACATATAGGCATCCCCAATCGTTTTAATTTTTTCCACATCATACTTTTCCATGATTGCGTCAAACTTGGAAAAATAATAATCTACACTACTCACCAATTCTTCGGGCTCGAGATTCTGTGCATACGCCGTAAAACCGACAAAATCTGTAAATAATACCGTAACCGAATCAAAACGTTTGGCTTTTACCTTTCCAAACTCCTTTAATTCCTGAGCGGTTTCCTCCGGGAGAATATTTAACAAGAGACTCTCTGAGCGATCCTTTTCCTGCTCTATAATGATATTTGTTTCACGAATAAATTTGTACCTTCTATAGAGACCCAAGGCGATCAAAACAATTAAAAATAGTGCTATTGCAGTGCCAAAAATAACATTCCTCTGTCGCTTTTCTTTGAGCTCCTGGATCTCTGCTTCTTTTTCTAACAATCCTATTTCATCCTCTTTTTTCTGTAAATCAAAGTCAAATTGAAGACCGCGCATTTTATCATCGGTTTCCAAATTGAATATGGAATCTTTTTGTGCCAAGTATTTGGCTTGATATTGATACCCCTCTTTAAAATCTCCATTATTCACATAAGACTGAGAGATTCCATCATAAATTTGTGCCAATTCATAACTTAAGTCTTGACTGATCGCTAAATCTTCAGCCTCCCTATAAGCACCGATCGCTTTTTTAAAGTTATTGTTTTGATAAACGATGCCCAATTCTATAAGGCACTTCACTTTCACCAATAAGTTATCCTCTTCGACCGCATTCGAATAACACTCATTTAAAAGAGAAAGGGATGCGTCAACATCTCCTAATTTGAACTTCGTCTTCCCTAATAATAATAAGTTTTGTGAATAGTAAATTGTGTTTTTTGTAATCTCCAACCCTTCTTCAAAATAAGCCAGGGCCGCTTGATAATTACCTTTAGCGTATTCGATTTCACCTACCCCAAAATAATAGGCTTTTGAATTTGCAGGGTCATCAATAATTTTGATATACGGCAAAGCTTGTTCGTAATATTTTAAAGCTTTATCCCAGTCCTGAGGACTGTCTCCATAAACCATGGCTATATTTAGCAATGCAGTCGATATACGCAGTGGATGGTTTAATTTTTCAGCAATTGTCAAAGAGCGCAACAGATAATCAATGGCCCTTGCATTGCTGCCCTGACTGAAATAAATAATGCCCAGATTACTTAAAATATTTGAAATGCCTATTGAATCTTTAACAATTTCAAAATTCTCCAAAGACCGCTCCCAATAATCAAAAACTTCTAAGAAATTTCCTTTATAGTAATTCGCATTGCCTATCTGTTTTAAGGAAAGTGCTTTGCCTTTTATATACCCTAGTTCAGTTGAAAGGTCTCGTGCTTCTTCGCTATATTTTAGCGATTCATCAATATCACCCTGATTCAATAATTCTAAACCCAGTTGATTTAAGGTGGATACCATTGCGGAATCTTTTGCTTCTGTTTCAACGATCCTCTTTAAGCTGTCTATTTTGCTATTTTGAGATAAAACCGTCATATACATCAATAAAAATGCACATACTAAAACAAAAGACACTTTATGATTTTTAACCATGCTGAATTAAATTCGTTTATTCTTTAATGATACTATAGGTTTTCACCTGATCTTGACTTACTATTTTTACAATATACATGCCACTTGGATAACGATTCGCGTCAGACATATTGATATATACCTTATCATTAGTTCCATTAAAACCATCATCAACATATAAAACCCTTGCATACATGTCTAATACATAAACAGTACTTGCTTCAGCCACATTTTGTGTAATAGTCAATTCATCACCAGTTACCGGATTAGGATACAGGCTATAATCTGCATCTATTTTTGCATCACATTCTCCTGTACCACTTTGATTTAAGGATGAAACTGAAGATTTATTGGTGCTGCCAAAGGTGGTAAGATTCCATGTTAACCTCTTACCGTCAAAGCGAATTTCAAAAGTACCGCTTCCAGGTATGAAGGACGTGGGTAATTCACCTTCTAAAACATTTCCTTTAAGCTTATTATCCGGTCCAACCGCTGCAAATACAATTTCATTATTATCGTTTTCATAACGATAGATCACGGTATAATCGTTCGTTACATCGTTGTATTTAACGCAATCGGCATAAATGCGTATTTTCTTCATATTATCATTAGAGGCATTGATCAGTAACGTTGCTTCATTGCATATGAGCTATCACATAATTTGTTGGATCTGCAATTCTTACCTTAAATACACCCGGGACAGAAGTGTTCTCGAAAATACCCGATTCTCCTTCATAATAATAAGGGATACCTGCAGGGAACACATCATTCACACCCTGGCCATAGACACTACCCGAAACAAAAGTAGTTGTCAGCGTTGGTATATCACCTTGATTAATAATTAATTCCTCAGGCGATATTTCTACGTTTAGCGTAGCCTTTTTAACCGTTAAAGTACCTAGTTTTGTATCAGGGCTAAAAACATAATTGTCGGTGACATCATCAGTAATGAAAATTTCATAATCACCAACATTCATGTCTGCCATTTGTAACATGGTAAATGTTGTTCCATCCTTCATAAAAAAGTAAGGTATTTCACCATTAACTTTCAAAACATCGTCAGATTCTCCATCAGCAAAGCCTTTAAAATAAGGTTCTATACTTAGCTCTCCACCATAATCAATAGTTTTCGACAAGACAGTAAAGGTTAAAATAGCCTCCGTAATCGTTAAATCACCATGTTCAAGACCGTAATCCATCACATAATTACCTGAAACTGGCGCTGTAACCTCAATGGTATAGATACCTCGCTCTTTAACAGATTCCAATTTAAATACTGAACCAGTTTCATCTGTAAAAGTGTATGGTATTGATACTCCGCCGGACCCATCAGGGAATACGGTTGATTCATTTTCGTCAACATATGCAAACCCGGAAATAGTGCTTGCTATATTTTCACCCACAGGATCTCCATACTCCAAAGTATTAATGTGGCTGTGGTCACGGTTAAAGTAGCAGGTTCAACGGTTAAACTACCCCGGTCTGCAGCATATTCAATTTTATAATTGTCTCTAGCTTCATCCGTAATAAAGATATCATATACACCTACATCCATTTTATCCGGACCTGCTCATATGGAGTAATATTTTGTACAATCAACACAACCATCCGGAGTTTCACCTTCTTTCATAAAAAAGAAGGGTATTCCACCGTCTTCTTCAGGGAAAAGGGTTGAAGCGTCTTCATCATTGGAAGTATCAGCGTCATCATTATAAGGGAAACCACTAATTTCAGCAGTAATGCTTGGTGTCTCCCCATACTTGATGCTTTCAACTATAGTGGCATCAACTGTTAAAGTAGCTTCAGTATATGGTTAACTGACCATGTCCATTTATAATCGTATAATTATCGGCGATATCTCTGATTTTAATAGTATAAGTGCCGACATTCATTTTATCACCTAATTCATATTCTTTTGTGTCGCTGGCGTCCGTATTCTCAAAATAATATGGAATTCCTTCAGGGAACACATTTTCTGTTGTGTCATCATAAGCAAAATTAAACTCAGTTGATATGGCAGTACTAATATCGCTTCCATAAGGTATTGATAATGAAGTTGTCTCTGTTGTTAAATCTTTCTTGGCAACTTTTAATTCTGCCTTTTCATAAATGATATCAAAATTATCAGACATAGGATTGATGAAGCTACCCGGGAAAATATATTGTGGCTCATTATTTGTGGCCTCTACTCCAGTGATCAAATTTAAAGCATAGTATTTTGAAATTGTACAATTCCCTTCGGTCAAGCATTGTGCTGAATAATCTGTCGCATCAATAATACTAAAAACTTTATTGTAATCATTTGTATCGAAACCACTACCTAATCCAGAATCATTGTTAATAATACCAAAAGCCCGACCATTGATAATACCGAAAGCCTGACCATTGACAATACCAAAAGCTTGACCATTAATAATCCCTATTGCCTGACCATTGACAATGCCTATAGCCTGACCGTTGATAATACCAATAGCCTGGCCATTGATAATACCCAAAGCTTGGCCATTGATGATACCTATTGACTGACCGTTGATAATGCCTAAAGCCTGACCATTGATAATACCTAAAGCCTGGCCATTTTCTATTGATTTATCAGGTGCAAATTCATCCAAATATGCAGTAAAATCTAGTGGATTAAAATTAATGAACCCAGTCCCTAGATCTGTATTAACAGATCCATAAACTCTTTCGGTAAATCCTGCATCTACCGGATATGAACCGCCTCTATAAGGGTTCTGTTCAAGCCTATTTATAAAAGTATTTTCAGAAGATATCCAGCTACCATTTTCTAATAGATCCAATATATCCTGATAGCGATCTACACCAAGTGCATCAAATGTTTCGCCAGGTTTAAAATTATTAATTATGCCAACAGGGGTAATACCTGTTGTGCCGTCTACATAAAAATCTTTTAGATGTTCACCTTTTATTTTATTGAGAAAGGCCTCCGGATCATTAATTAAATCAAAAGATTCAACACCAGCATCATTGGTTGTACCGAACCCGCTGTACTCTAATTCAACCGCTATTTTTTCTCCATAAGTAGCTGTCGTTATATCTTTGGGTCGTATAATTAAATTATTTTTTTCAATCGCTAAGTTTTCACTGACAAAATTTACTTTATATGTTGTGGCAGGTGTGAAATCTTCCACACTTATTTGGGCAACCGTACAACCATTGGAGTCTACCACTTCTGCATCTGCAGGTGTCTCGGGACATTGATCATATACATCCGGAACTCCGTCCCCATCAGTGTCTGTAAATTCACCGTCAAAATATGGGGTTATTGGATAATTATTTACATCCGGATAGTCTGCACCATCAACTGTTGTTTTTAGAGCAATATCAGGAAACCCTAAATTGCTCAGAACAGAAGCATATGAGGTTTCGCCTTCCGGAAGTTCAATTCCCTCAACCGTATAGCTCAATTGTGATTTATATGCTTCCCCAAATTTAACAGTCATCGGGTTTGCCGTAAAGGTTAAGACATTTTTACCATCTTGGAAAAATTTATAAGGCTCAGAAAAACCTCCATTGCCCGCTGAACCCTCTTTGGGTTGGGTAAAGATCTGCAGATCCGGATTTCCAGAAAACGGAGGGATATCGGCATATATCACCCCATCTACTACTGTAAAAGGAACTGGTTCGCCATCTAAAAAGACAACAGGTTCTGTTTCGGAAGTAGGAACAGGTAAAAACTCACCAATAATTTTTATTCTAACCGTAGCTAAACTTGCATTTTCTTCATCTGTTTCAGGAACAAATTCAAAAGAAGTGATTCTGGATGTTTGTGCCGCCAAACTATTAAATACCTTATTGGCATCGATCATACCGGCACCGGCCTGGGGATTTGTTGATGATCCATCCCTTACGTTATTCTTAAACAAATCTATGACATCACTTTCACCTATTGCTGATTTTAAAGGATTGCTAACATCCGGATACCAGGTTGGTAAAGCAGATTGTAATAAGGCGACGGCAGCGGCTGCTGAAGGTGCTGATGCAGAAGTTCCAAAAAAGTTTGGGTACTCAGGAGTTTCATCAACGGGTTCACCATTTAAAAAATATTTGATTCCAATAGAACCGACATTGGTATCTACTCCATCAGGAGCAGCAAAATCTATTGCTACTTGATTGCCATCAGATAATGTTCCTCCAAAAGAAGAAAAAACTTCAGGTTCAGTTTTATTGTACCGAATAGCCCCAACAGTAACCGATTTTTCAGTCATAGCATGCCCACTAACGGTTGCAGTGCCGGGAGTATCATACTCCCAGGTCAATCCCGTTTGATTCAAAAGCTATATATCTAAAAGGAACAGAAGTATCTCCATTTGCACTTGTAATTAAAATATTGGCTTCTCCGCTACCAGTAGCTCTAAAAACGACTACCTCTGTTGGATCTCCTGCAATATTTACGCGATTACTACCCACCAATAATCTACCAAAATCATCCACGATATAAATATCCAAATCATCCAAAGCTCCTAGCTCATTGACTTGTGAAGCAGCTGCTTCCTTCCATTGTAAGGCAATCATGTAAGTGCCTGGTACGACACTTATTTTTTGCAAATAATCTTCTGATCCGTCGGAGTTTATACCAAAAACATGTGCTTTGGTCAAGTTTGAATCAATAAAATTGGTTTCAGGAACGCCTGAGGAAGCATCAAAAATACTCTGAAACCCATTATCTCCAAAATTACCAGCCGAAGTAAAATGTATACCTCCAGCATCAGAAAAAGCGTTAATAACAGCTGAGATTCTGCCTTCCCCAAAAAATGGTTCTGTAATAAATGAAATATCATCAACAATAATGTCACTTTTCAAATCCAATTCAATTAACTCATTTAACTCATTTAAGCCGGCCAGCGCCTTAAAACCAACCTCAAAATTTCGAGGTGATAAGGAGGAGGCATGAAAAGCTAATTTGGCACCAGGCGCTATATCATGTATAATATGCATCATGGCCCTACCTTCATCTGAAGCTTCCCCATAATGGATAATCCATTAAAACATTGACAGGTTCTGGATAATGCTCATTGTCTACTCCCGGCAAATCACCCGCCCTAACATCTAAAGTAGCTTTTGAAGGATTATCTGCCGAAAAAGGTTGTTTGTCATAACTATTAGACATGACCCCAATAGTAATCCCCTTCCCATCAACTGGCAATACATTTCCCTCTGCATCAATTAATTTAAATGACTTCCTAACAATATCTGTTGTCTGTGCGGCATCACCCTGTGAAACGGCAAGCCCTGTGTTTCCATTAGCAAATGCATTTTTAACAGAGGGGTATGCCGGTCTTGCAAAATTTATAGCACACGGGTAATCATTCAAATTACAAAGAACATCCTCTGCAATAAATACATCAATCGCCGTTAAGCCAGCCAAAGCTTGTTTGATGGTTTTGTTTTGGTCATACAATAGAAAATCAGTGTCAGGAATATTAAACGGAGAAGAAATTGAAGCACATGTCGGAGTTATTCCTTTTAACAAATCGATCACCGCTTCAAATTGTCCCTCAACAGGTATGATTTCAACAAGCACCTTACCATCATTATTTAATTGAAAAATAAGTGGCGATGGTACTTCTCCAGCGATTCCATCACAAAGAGATGTCAATTCCTGACCGATAAGATCAAAAGATTTTCCATTTCCAATTACGGGAAAAATAAACCCGTCATCTGGCTCACACTTCGCCGAGTTCGCATTGGCAATAACAGTATGTTCCTTCCCATTACTGATAATCGTCCATTCGACATAATCTCCTGGGCCAAATTCTTTTGTAAAGGTTTTGCTGTTGGCACCTGGTTTGAATCTATTTAAACCTTTAGCAACTCTCTTACCTTTATTCGACTTAATGATGCTTCCATTTTCATCGATGACTACTTCATTTTTAGTAGGGTTTTCATAGCCGAAAGTTGCCTGATATAATCCATTTCGAAGATCCTTTACACACTCAATCACGGGAATAATATCTCTATTCTTTCTCCCTTTACCTTGCGAATAAGAGGAAAAAGTAAAACAAAGTACTAATATAAGGGCAAAGAACCAGCGGTAATTTAAAGCGCTTTCGACCTTAGAAACGGTTTTCTTTGATTGGTCAGATATATGTATTGAAATCGAAGCATACTGAATCTCTGATCCTTTCCGAGTATTTTTGTAATATTTTATCATTTTGGGGGAGGGGGGATAAATTGAACTTAACAATACTGCCAGTTATACACAAAATTTAAAATTGATTTTCCATAAAGTCAGTATATTCAAGGACTAATAAAACAAAACTAATTCAACTGTAAAAACCATTTAGGACGAATTGACCTTTTAGTTGTCCGAAAGCCTTATTTTATTTTTCTAATCAAAAAAGACAAATTGAACCAGTCCTGATCAGAGATTTCGGTTCAAATCAAACATTTCGTATTTTAGAGCTGAAAAATCAATTGGAAAAACATTTCATACTATGAAACAACGGATCCTAAAAATATCCAAAATTATAGCTATAACGCTTGTTTCAATAGTTTTTCTGTTAGCGGTAACCATTGGTATTGTTTTTCAATTTGTATTGACCCCTGAAAAAATTACACCCAAAGTGGTTCAGGCCATTAATAAGAATCTTAATGCCGAACTTTCAATCGACGCTATTGAATTGACCTTTTTTAAGACCTTTCCTAATTTTAAACTCGAATTAAAAAACGGACTTATTCTAAATACTCCAAAGTCAATTTCAGGATTCAACTTTTATCCCGAATGACACACTTATCCATTTTGACTATGGGGTGGTAAGTGTTAATCCGATAGCCTTTATCGGAAATAGTATAGAAGTGAATAAATTCTCGTTTGAAAATCCTACCATTTATGCCTATGTTTCTCCTGAAGGAAATGTGAATTGGGATATTTTAAAGGAGACTGAACCTAAAACCGACAGCCTTCCTAAAGTTGAAAAAGAAAAAAATACATTCAATGCCAGTATCAATATAGAAGAAATTTCGATTATTAATGGTAAGCTTATTTTTGACGATCACTATAGTGAAAACTTTATTACTGTTTTGGGTTTTGATATGGATATAGCAGCTAAGTATAGTAAAAAGGAAGTGATGCTAAAACTCAATTCACAAAGTGACAATGTGATGATCAGAAAAAAAGGGAATACCTACACGGATAAATTGGCTGTGGTATTGAATACTGATTTTTATGTGGATCGCACTACTAAGGTGATCGATTTAAAGAATGCCAAAGTGGGTATCAATGACATCAGTTTTGTCGCTGAGGGGCAATTGAATCCGAACAGGGAAAACAAGCATATTGATGTTGACCTACACCTAGACCTGGAAGTACCAACCCTGAATACTTTGATTGATTTGGTTCCTGAAGCCGTTTTTGATAAAACGGATAATTATACGGCAGAAGGAGATGTTTCGATCATAGCTGATATCAAAGGGATTTACGCGAAAGGAATTATTCCTGCGATCAAGGCTAAATTCAAAATAAATAACGGCAGTATTTCCTATCAAAATCAACCGAATAAAATCGATCTGATTGAGGCTGATGTTGAGGCCTTTATTTCTCCTTCTATTGAAACTGGTTCATATGTCAATGTGAATCGATTCTTCTTAAAGGGAGTGGGTACTGAAATTAGTCTGGCAGGCAAGGGCAAAAACCTTTTTCAAAATGCTGATCTTGATATCAAAGTGGATGGCTCAATAGATATGGAAGCCTTGCAGCAAAGTTTTCCTTTTAAAAAGGAAATAGATCTCAACGGAACAGGAGATATTCATATGGCTACACGATTTAAACTTAATGATCTCAAGAACGATGATTATGGCAAACTGGAAGCTGTAGGTAAGCTTGATCTCTCAAATATTTTATATGACAATAAGTCGGACAGCACCTTGCTAAAAATAAAACACACAAGAGCACATATAGAACAAAATCAAAATAGCACCTTACTGACCAATAAAACTTCCAAAGTTACAGGAGGTACCATTGACATCGAAGATCTGCGCTTTAAACAAGGGCTGAATACCAGGGCTCAACTTGACAAACTCGAGATGAAGTTTGCCACAACTCCCCTAAAAGACAGTACGCAAATAGCGGTTATGAAGTCCAAATTACTTATCGATAATGGTAAATTAAACATGGGAGATTCTCTAGAAGCCAAGATCAATTATCTGAAAGCTGATTTACAGCTCGAGCCAGATAAAATAGATAAAACCGTACCCATACTGACTTCTAAATTCAATATTGATTCTGCAGGCATCAGGGTTAAAGGTCGGTTTTTTGCTATTACTGAAGGTCAGTATGATTTAAAAGCGGTTAGGAGCGATGCAAAAAAATGGCCGATGCAAGGAAGCATTGCTTTCGATAAATTAGTTGCCTTTACCCCTACTTTTCCGCTTAGGATACAACTACCCGAAACCAAAATTAAATTTGAGCCGGGAATCATTGAATTAAGTCATGCTAAAATTACTATGGGTGATTCTGACATTGAGGCCACCGGAAAAGTATATGACATAGGAGATGCCTTCTTTGACAATCAAATGTTTAAGGGTGAGCTAAAGGTGAAATCAAATAACCTTGACATCAATGAACTCATACAAGCCCTAAACGATGGACGTGTTGCCAAGGAAAACCAACTTGTCGAAGTTGTAGAAGAGGATAATGACATGGCAAAAAACACTGCATCCACAGAACCCAAATCTTTTGTAGTTCCTGAAAACTTAGATTTAAGTTTAAACAGTCATTTTAAAAATGTGGTCTATAAAAATTTGACTATTAAAGATGTAATTGGGGTCATCACCATTAAGGATCAGAAAATTCATCTAGCCAATTTGGGAATGGTCACCATGGCTGCAAAAATGGCCACAACTGTAGATTATACCTCAAAACAGAAAGGTCAGGCCGATTTGAATTTTGATTTTAAATTATATGATATAGATCTTTCCAGATTAACTGTTTTGATGCCTGTATTAGACTCCTTACTTCCGATGGCGAATTCTTTTGAAGGTAAAGTGAATTTCAGAATGAAAGGGGCTACCAAAGTTGACAATGACCTGGGAATGCAGGCAAAATCGCTTAATGCAATCGCCCGTATAGAAGGCAATAACCTTGTCATCCTAAATGGAGAAACCTTTGACAAAATTGCCAAAATGTTATTTTTTAAAAACAAGGAGCAAAATACCATTGACAAATTGCAATTTGCTGTGGTCTTTGAAGACGAGGAAATTATCATTTTCCCCTCAGTCGTAACAGTAGATCGTTATCAGGTAGCCATTGGAGGACAACACAACCTGGACATGTCATTTAATTATCATTTCTCCATTTTGAAATCACCCGATGCCGTTTAAAGCCGGGATTGATGTGAGTGGCACTGACGATGACATTGATTATAAAATCACCAAGGCTAAATATAAATATTTGTTTTCCACCAAAGAGCGTCAACAAAAAAAGGCAGATAGTACTTTGATCAGAAGAAAGAATGAAATCATAAGGAGTTTGCCTTTTTGATCAATCATTAATTATTCCCAACCCAAAGCTTTGACTAAATAGGGTTTTCAGAATTTAGGGCTACTAACCTTTTTTTCAGGAAAACAGATTTGAATCCGGTATTGCATGAATTTATAAGGTTTGTATTCAATATCCAAGCTCATTATTCGTTATCTAAAAAGTTGCTATTATTTTATGAGCCAAATTAAATTTTCGAAAAAAATGAAAGCTGTTAGAAACCTGTTTGGAATTCTTATTGTGATGACTGTTGTTTTAGTCGCCTGTACAACGGCAAAAAGTCAATACGAAAAAGGGAATTATTATGATTCGGTCATGCGATCCGTTGAAAAACTGCGCAAAAGCCCCAACAATAAAAATGCCCGTGAAACTTTAGCAAATGCCTATCCTGAAGCGGTGAATACATTTATGGATCAGCTTGAAAATGAGGACATGGCCAATGTTGATTTTAAATATACAAAAGCGGTATATACTTATCAAAAGTTGAATAAAATGTATGAAAGTATTCAACGCTCACCAGGTGCCAAAGAAGTGCTTAAAAATCCGAAAAAATATTATAAAACACTAGATAAAATCAAGCCAAGCGCGGCTGAAGAACAATATGCTGCCGGAATGTATCAGTTATCAATGGGAAGCAGAGACAATGCCAAACAAGCCTATTTCTATTTTCTCGAGGCGGATAAGTTTATCCCTGGCTATAAAAATGTAGGCGAAAATATTGATGAGGCATACCACAGATCGATTTTGCATGTAGTAGCCAATCTCAAGCCTGTGCAATCCAGAACCTATGAAATCAGTGCAGATGTTTTTTACAGACAGGTTGAAAATACATTAAAGCAAATAGAAAATAATGAGTTTATTCGATTCTATACACCAGAGCAAGCCGCAAAAAATAATATTCAAAACCCTGATCAGATTCTCGAAGTCAATTTTGAGGACTTCGTTGTTGGAGAAACACATACCCAAGAGAGAATAGAAAAAATGCAACGCGATAGCGTTGTTGTTGGCGAAATTACCCTTGACAGTGGCAGAAAAAAAGAAGTTATTGGTACGGTTGATGCCGAAGTAGCACTTTTTAGAATGGAAGTTATTTCAAGAGGTTTGGTCAATTTATCGATCACAAAAAATGGCATGGAAGACAAAGATTTAATCTATCAGGATTTTCCAGGTGAGTTTGTTTGGTTCCATGAATGGGGACAATACAACGGTGATCAACGCGCACTTACAAATGAACAAATCACTATTTGCAATAACAAAAGGATCAACCCTGCACCACCTCAGCAATTATTTGTGGAATTCACAAAACCCATACACCAACAATTGCATAACAGATTGGTCGCCTTTTACAGGAACTATTGATTGGTTTTTGACATTGAGTGAAGGTTTCACTTAAGTGAGGGCCTCACTTAAGTGAAACCTTGAATTCTCACCCCCTTACCACTCACCCCCTCGGAGGTGAAGGGTTCAGCTCCGAGGGGTTCAGCTCCGAAGGGGTGGCAGATGATCACCTCAGGTTTGATAGCGTGAGCGAAAAGAAATAGGGTTTGTTCCGGTAATTTTCTTAAAGGTGCGGTTGAAGTAGGATAGGCTTTCAAATCCGCTGGAAAAGCAGGTTTCTGTCACATTTTTCCCGGATAAAAGTAACTTTTTAGATTTATCAATACGGTAGTGATTCACAAACTGAGTAAAAGTTAGCTTGGTAATTTTCTTGAAATACCTGCAAAACGCCGGCTTTGATAAATGGCTTAGGTCTGCCACTTCCTGAATGTCTATTCTTCTTTGATAATGCTCATCTATAAAGGTATATATCTTATCCAATCTATCCTTATCTCTGGTATTAAATTGATTCTTCACAGGTTCAGAATGCAATAACACCTTGTCATCCACCCGAGACAAAAAATTCAGTATATCAAGCAATTCCAGAAACTGCTCAAACTTGTTGAGTGTTGCCAACTTCTTAAGCCTGCCTCCGATCTGCTTCTGGGTTTCCTTTCCAAAAGCAATTCCTTGTTTAGACATAGTTAAAAGCTCATGAACGGCTATAAGTTCGGGGGTAGTATCAAATCCTTTTTTTAAAAAACCCGGTTGAATATGCACTACTACCTTTTCATAAGGTGTTCTGATTCCGTAGTCAAAATTAAGGTGTGGTATATAAGATCCTATTAAAACCAGATCACTCCCAATGAAGCGTGAAAAATGATTACCAACATGCCTGTTACCATCGGCGCCTTCTATAAATACCAATTCAAATTCAGGATGAAAATGCCAAAAGAAGAAGTCACTTAAATCGGGGTTCACCATAAGGCTTATTGAACTTCCCTCTTCAGGATTAATATGTTCCAATTCAGTTTTCACAATCTAAATTTAGACATAATTTACTTTTGATACCATCTTTTTGATAATTTATATCAATATTGTTCAAATCAACATCATTATAGGCGTAGCCACACACCTAAACCCCTCCTATCTTTGAAATAACTAATATCAAGTGAAATCAAAAAATTACGACTTATGAACTATCAAAACGAAAAAATCAATGAAAGAGAGAGTCCTAATCAGAATCATAAAGAGATTCCGGGAAATCCTTCTACCGCGACAAGCAGCGCTCAAAAACTTAATGACAGAACCAATGGAAAGCCTCTGAAAGTATTGTCAGAAGATGATTGGAATTTCTGGATACAAAATGGTTATATAGTGATCAAAAATGCCGTTTCCAAAGAACAAGCCAAGCAAACAGCAGATTTCTTATGGGAATTTGAGGAAAAGGATCAGAATGATCCAAATACCTGGTATGCACCTCCACGTGCCGAAATAGAAATGAAGGAACTTGCGGGTACAGGAATGGTAGAAGTTTATAACAATCAGGCCCTATGGAACAACAGACAAGAGCAAAAAATATATGAAGCTTTTACCGATATCTGGGGAACCGATAAACTTTGGGTCACTATTGATCGGGCCAATTTGAATTTCCCGATCAAGCCTGGATTTGAATACAAAGGCTTCATCCATTGGGATTATGACCCCGAAACAAAGCCTCAAAACGTTCAAGGCGTATTGGCTTTAGCCGATCAAAATGATCTTGATATGGGAGGGTTTCAATGTATTCCATGGCTTTACCGCAATTATGATAGCTGGAAACTCGGTCAGCCGGATGACAGGGATTATTTCAAGCCTGATGTGGATGATCTGAAGGAACATATCGTGAAAGTGAAACTCGATGCGGGAGACCTGCTGATATTTAATAGCACACAACCGCATGGTATCAGACCCAATCAATCTAAAGATAAGGTCAGAATTGCACAGTATATTTCTATGATGCCTGCTGAAGAAGAAAACGAGGAATTGAGACAATGGCGCATCAATTCATGGAAAAACAGAATCGCACCGAGCGGCTATGCCTTTCCAGGTGATCCGAGAAATTTCGAACAGGAAAAATATGACCGTGCGGAACTAAATGAGTTAGGCGAAAAGTTACTGGGCTTGAAAAATTGGTAAAATCATGATTCGTAAATAATCCCTACATTTACCTTAACGAACAGTATTCCAAACCTTTAATTTCTCTATAAATGCTGGGTAGCCTCCATTTTATTGATATTTCCATCATATTGATCTATTTTGCAATTATCCTTTGGATCGCCTGGTGGGTGTCAAGAGGCAGCAGAAAAAACAAAGGCCCGAGAGATTCGAAGGACTATTTTCTGGCAGGTAAAACAGCCGGATGGTTTGTCATCGGAGCTTCCTTATTCTCTTCTAATATTGGATCCGAGATTATTATAGGCGTTTCTGGTGCTGGAGCCAGGGCTGAAATGCCTCAGGCAAATTTCGAAATTATAGCGGCCCTTGTCTTGATCCTGTTGGGTTGGGTATTTGTACCTTTCTATTTGAGGTCAGGAGTATACACCATGCCTGAATTTCTTGAGATCCGCTATTCAAAAGCGTGCAGAAACTATCTGTCTGTGGTTTCGGTATTGGCCTATGTAATCACCAAGATTTCCTTGATCATTTTTGCGGGAGCACTCGTTTTTGAAACGATGGGCATTTCCTTTTGGACCGGAGCGATCATTACAATCGTAGCAACCGGTTTTTACACTGTGTTGGGAGGCCTTAAGGCGGTGATCTATACGGATATGATTCAAGCCTTTATCCTGCTCGCTGGAACAGGTGCAGTTACTTATTTTGGTTTAATGGAGATCGGAGGCTGGAATACCATGATGGATACCCTTGCCGAGGCAGCAATCAAACCTGAAAATCCTCCTGTGGAAAAATTCTTTAATCTCTGGAGACCTTCAGAGGACACTTCATATCCTTGGACAGGCATGCTATTTGGTGCGCCCATTTTGGGTGTATGGTATTGGTGTACCGATCAGTTTATCGTACAGCGGACCTTATCCGCCAAGGACATCAGTAATGCCAGAAGGGGCACCCTATTTGCTGGATTTCTAAAACTGCTTCCTGTTTTTATATTCTTTATCCCGGGAGTCATAGCGTATGCATTGGCACAAAAGGGAATGCTCAATTTTTCTCTCGACAATCCTGATCAGGCTTTACCGGCTATGATCAACGGCTTTCTACCCATCGGTTTAAAAGGCCTCGCCATTTCAGGCCTGCTCGCAGCATTGATGAGTTCTTTGTCTTCGGCATTTAATTCATCATCGACACTCATCACTTTTGACTTTTATAAGCAATGGAAACCCCAGGCCAGTGAAAAGGAATTGGTATGGGTGGGGCAAATTGCAACACTAGTTTTAGTGGTTGTCAGTTTTTTATGGATCCCTTTTATGAAGACTCTAATGGGAGGAGGATTATTTCATTATTTACAAAGCGTGCAAGCCTATATCTCCCCGCCTATTGCGGCGGTTTTTCTATTTGGCCTCTTTTTTAAATGGATTAATGCCAAGGGCGCCATCATCGCATTATGGTCAGGTTTCGCGCTGGGTATGCTACGATTAGTGACAGAGTATTTAAGCAAAGAAGGAATTATAAACCTGGCACCATCAGGTTTGTTACAAGTCATGCTTGATATCAATTTCTTGCACTACGCGATCTATCTGTTTATTTTCAGTGTTTTGGTACTGATGATTTTTAGTAAAATGGGTACTCCTAAAAGGGCCGATCTTCTAGAATTGGTAACTTTCAGTAAAGAAGAATTGCATGTTAAATTCAAATGGTCAACCGACGTTGCACTTACGATCCTGTTAATCGCTTGTGTATTATTACTTTGGTTTATATTTAGCCCTCTTGGGATCATCAGTTAATTATGGAATTACAATTAGTAAATAAAAGTGTTTTTATATCCGGTTCAACCTCAGGAATAGGCTTTGCCATGGCGCAAGGTTTTTTATCCGAAGGGGCTAAAGTAATCATTAACGGCAGGTCTGAAGATAAGCTTCAGGAAGCAATTAAAAAATTGAAAGTAATGGCTCCGGAGGCATCTGTTTCAGGCGTTGTAGCCGACTTTAGAGACGCCAAGGCTATTCATGAAATTCATAAAAGCATACATAAAGTAGATATCCTGATCAATAATGTGGGCATCTTTGCTTCAAAACTTTTTGAGGAAACTACAGATGCGGAATGGCAGGAAATGTTTCAAGTCAATGTGATGAGTGCTGTTCAGTTGTCAAGATATTTTTTGCCTAAAATGCTCGATCAAAACTGGGGTAGGATTCTTTTTGTTTCCAGTGAATGTGCACAATTGGTGCCGGAAGATCTTATAGCCTATAGCGCTACCAAAGCGGCCCTGCTTAGTTTATCCCGTGGACTGGCCCAAACTACAAAAGGCACTCAGGTAACGGTTAATGCGCTTGTTCCAGGCTCTACCTTAACAGAAGGAGCTATTGCGTTTTTAAAAGATCAGGCAATTGAGGAAGATCGATCCGAAGAATCCGTAGCAGAGGACTTCTTTAAGAAAACCCGAACCAGTTCCTTACTTCAAAGATTTGCCCAACCCAAAGAAATAGCAGACATGGCTCTTTTTTTAGCGAGCCCTCTGAGTGCTGCCACTAATGGAGCGGCTATTAAGGTTGATGGAGGTTCAGTTCCAGGCATCCTCTAAATTATTAATATCAACTTTTCTTGATGTGAAGGTCCCTTTGTGGAAACGGAATCACAATGCCATTTTCATTAAATTTTCTTACAATGACCTTTCTGATATCGCTTTTGATTTTTTCTATCCTGAAAATTTCGTCACTATAGAAGAACAACTGAAAATTCAGTGAGGAATCCGCAAAATCCAACAGCTGCACCTCAACCCCATCCCTTTTATCTACATTAACATTTTCCATGGCGCATTTTTAAGCACATCTGAAACCAGATCAACGTCAGATCCATAGGCAACCCCAACATTGATCCTAAAACGATTGTGCTTGGTCTGATGACTCCAATTGATCACTTTATTGGTAGTGATGAGCGAATTAGGAATGATAATGGAAATCTGATCTCGATTCAGCCCTTTTGAAGTTCTCAGTCCAATATCCTGTATCTTTACAATATCACCGTCAATCTCAAGAATATCATCAATTTTGATCGATCTTTCAGACAGCAGAATTACTCCGGAGATCACGTCGTTAAAGGTTTGTTGTAATCCCAAACCAACACCCACCAATAAGGCTGCGGAACCAGCTATCAAAACAGTGACACGTATACCAATGGTCTCGAGAATTAATCCAAACGCGATCACCCATACAAAATATTTGACGATCTGATAAATCGCATAGGCGGTTCCGGTATCGAATTTTTGAACAATATTCTTTCTCATCAAGGCCTTTTTGATGATCCACAACAAAATGGCAGATATAAGTATGATCAATACTATTCTGACAATCGTAAACACCGAGATTACATAGTCACCTATGTGAATCAGTTCAAATTCTAAAAATTCCTGAATGCTTTCCATAATACTGATTTTTTTAATTAATCACCCTTTGACTTAAGTCACACCTTGACTTAAGTGAAGGCTTCACTTAAGTGAAACCCTCAAAACCAAAAATCTCATCCCAACAAAACCGCTTCAAAATCTGCCCAGAAGTCAGTATATGACTTGCTTACGACTTCGGCATCATCGATCTGAATGGGCACCTTTAAAGCCAATGGGGCAAAAGCCATGGCCATTCTGTGGTCGTCATAGGTTTTGATCAGAATGTCTTTATTGATCGTCGATCCTGCTTTAAGATGCAAACTCCTATCTGTTACGCTAATATCCGCTCCTAACTTCTCTAATTCCTGTTGTAAGGCCACTAAACGATCTGTTTCTTTAATTTTCAGGGTATGTAAACCTTTAAGGTCACATGCCATTCCCAATCCAAAACAAGTTACTGCTATGGTTTGAGCCAGATCAGGAGAATCACTGAGGTCCAATTCCAGCGGATTCCAACTTGATCTTTTCTTTTTCCAAGGTAATTCTATCATTGTTCAAAATAGGTCCTTACCCCAAAATTTGCATAAATATCAACCAAAGAACTGTCTCCCTGCAAACTATTTTTTTTATAGGAACTGAGGCTCACTTTTCCGCTTTCACTTAAGGCTACAAGGCTATAAAAATAGGATGCTGAACTCCAATCAGATTCCACTGTAACCAAACTGTCCTTAATTTGTATCCTTTGGCTCTATCCTAATCAGATTCTCTTTCCATGTATGGGCAATACCCAGGTCACTCAGTAATGCCAAAGTCATTTTGATATAGGGAACCGAAGTCACCTTACCCAACAATTCAATTTCAAGGCCATTCTTTAAGCCAGGAGCCATGAGTAACAAGGCAGAAATATACTGGCTGCTAACATTTCCCTGGATTCTGACACGTGTCTGATTTATCTGTTTTCCTTTAATTCTCAATGGCGGATAACCTTCTTTCTTTTCATAACCGATATCAGCACCCAAAGATCGTAAGTGCATCAACCAGTATACTGATTGGGCGGTTTTGCATTCTTTGGGAACCTGTCAGAATTACTTCCCTGTCTTCCTTAACGGAGAAATAGGCAGTTAAAAATCGCATGGCAGTGCCCGCATGACTAATATCCACAATCTTGTCTTTGCTTTTTAAAGCCTTAGCCAGATATTTGGTGTCATCCGAATTTGATAGATTTTTTAAACTCAGGTTCGGATATAAACTTTGTAAAATCAGCAAACGATTAGACTCACTTTTAGAACCCGAAACACTGATCTCTCCTGAAATGTTTCCTTTATGATGTGCTAGTTTCTTGATCAATTTATGCTGTTTTTTTTCGCTTACGCTTAAAATAAAAAGTCATGATTAGGGCATAAATAACTGAACCCACCAATTTGCGAATCAAGTATTTTGTATTGCTTAATCCGGCCAGAGCCTCATCAAATGACATCTTGGTCAAGCCATATAAAAATTCTATAAGAATAACAATGACCAGAAAAATTCCGGCAATCACCAGAAATGTTTGTAAAAAAGACATGTCTTTAAAACTCTTTTTCATCTATTTTAATTTTTCATTATTATGATGTCTGTCATGGTCTCTTTTGGCCTTTAGGTCCAGTTTCTTATCAAAAGAATCTTGCAGATCAATTCCTGTTTGATTTGCCAAACAAAGTACTACAAAAAGTACATCCGCCAGTTCTTCACCAAGATCTTTGTTTTTATCACTTTCTTTTTCACTTTGTTCCCCGTAGCGACGCGCAATGATTCGAGCCACCTCACCCACTTCTTCTGTGAGTTGGGCCATATTGGTCAGTTCATTGAAATACCGCACCCCATGCTGCTTGATCCACTTATCAACCGCTAATTGAGCATTGTTTATGTCCATAACTTATGTTTACCAGGCAAATATAGTTTTTTGATTGGAGATTGGTCATTTCAGATTTCAGATTTTTGAAGTCTTTAAATTTGCTTTCATAAGGTTTACGCTTTAAAAGTGGTCAACCTATATCAGGGACGTACACCTAGTCCTTAGTACTTAGTCCTTAGTCCTTAAGCCTTAGCCCTTCATCAACCCCATAAACTCCTCCCTAGAAATTTCCCTGGCACCCAAACTCTCCAAATGCTCATTATAGACCTGACAATCGATGAGTTTATAGTCCTTTCTTTTGAAGTTCTTGAACCAAATGAATAAAAGCGAGTTTGGAGGTATTACTCACCTTACTGAACATGCTCTCCCCACAGAAAACATGTCCTAGATCAATGCCGTATAAACCCCCAATCAATTCATCTTCATCCCACACCTCAACGGATGTAGCGAATCCCAGTTTATGCAACTGGATATAAGCCTCTTTCATTTCTTCGGTGATCCAGGTACCCAATTGATCCTTTCTTGGGCTTTTCTGGCATTGATCAATCACCTGTTCAAAAGCCTTGTTCCAGGTAAGATTAAATTCATGGTTGCGCATCATTGTTCGCATGCTGCGAGAGATATGCAATTCTTCAGGAAACAGGACCATTCTCTCAGAAGGACTATACCAGATAATGGGTTCTCCTTCGTTGTACCAGGGAAAGATTCCCGATTGGTAAGCCAGGATCAATCTTTGCGGCTGTAAGTCTCCTCCAAAGGCAAGAATCCCTTCAGAGCTCGCCATTTCAACTGGCGGAAATACCAACGCTGCACCAAGTAATACCATCCTATAAAAATACAAAAACCATCAATCCTAAGACTGATGGTTTTAAATATTTCTAAAAACCTTTTGACCTTAAAACGGAAGATCGTCTGGTTCATTTTCGTCAACACTTGTTGCAGGAGCAAAACTAGTTGCATCCATTGGAGGAACTTCCCCAGGTGCACCAGCCTGAACTTTTTCAACTCTCCAGCCCTGGATAGAATTGAAGTATTTTGCCTCACCTTCAGGATTGATCCATTCTCTCCCTCTAAGATTGATACTTACTTTGATCTCTTCTCCAACTTTAAAACTATTCAACAGATCACATTTATCCTGCACAAATTCTATCATTAACATCTGTGGATATTGCTCATCAGTAGTGATTACCACTTCTCTTTTTCTAAATCCGTTGTTCCCAAATGTTTTGGTTTCGTCAATCTTTTTGATTTTTCCAGTTACTTCCATTTCTTAATTATCTTCTTTTTTTATTCAACTTAAAAGCACCATCCAGGCACTTTCTACATCATTCTTTTGTAAGAACTCTTGAGCAAATTTATGCTTTTCATTTATTTTTGAGGTCATAAATTGGGGATTGTCTTGCAGAAACTTATTAACATCCGACACCTCGGGCAGTCCTTCTACATTTCCTAGCTGTCCAAGATCATTCCCTGTAAGAATATTACTGGTTTTAACTTCTTCAGGCAGCTTATCAACACCAATCCCTTTTTGAGAAAGGGGTTTTGGTATCTCAAAAAATGAGGTGTTGGCCCTGCTGTAAAAACTACCTCCGGCCCGAGCAACTAAATCCAGTTTTAACTGATCTATACTCCCTTTTTCATCCAAAACTTCTTCATCGATATGCATGCAGACCACTTCGCATATAATCAAGTTACCGGCACCACCTTCATTTCCAAGCTCCTTGATTTCCAATATCTTACATTCAAATTGAACAGGTGATTCCTTTACACGGAAAGGCTTCACTTTTTCCGAAGCAACCATTGTAAAGCCGGCTTTTTCAAATTCATTGATACCCTTTTCATATTCCGTACTTGACAAGGAAGTTTGTTGAACGATGGCATGGTTAACCACATTGATCACTACCTCTCCTGTGGCTTTGGCATTTTCCAAGGTATGCTTTGTCGTATTATCTCTTACCCTTCTGGCAGGTGAAAAGATCAAAATTGGCGGATTGGCACTAAACACATTGAAAAAGCTGAAAGGAGAAAGATTTGGAATCCCTTCTGAATCCATAGTACTTGCCAGGGCAATGGGTCTGGGTGCTACAGCAGATAATAAATAACCATGCAGCCTTGCTGTTGGTATGTCTTTAGGTTGAATTGTTAACAATTGCTCTTAGTTTTTAACAAAAATAGCCATTATTTATTTTACATATAATAAGCGTCCTATTATTAAGTTATAATTCCAGAATATTATATATTTGTTTTAATGAATCACCTCCCTAGTAGTAAAACTCTTATCAAATGGTCGCTGATCCTGGCGTCATTTTTAATTGTTTCATCCATCTTATGGAATACTAACCAGTTTTTCAAAAAATTCAAAAGTGAAGAGCGCGTCAAAATGGAAGTTTTGGCTACTGCCTATGAGAATTTTAACAATGCCGATCTTGATATTGACGTGTCTTTGGAGGAAAAGATCATTCAGAGCAATCGCAGCATCCCTATGATCATCACCTTTGAAAATGGCGATATCAATCGTTGGGCAAATCTGGATGTGGACAACACAAAAAGGTTTACCAAACTTGATGTTGATGATCGTTTATACCTCAGTCGGCAGTTACAGATCATGATGGAAGAGAATGAACCTTTGGTGGTGAATTTTCAGCTTGATAATGTCAATATTACCGAAAAAATATACTACCGGGATTCTGATCTGCTCAATAAATTACAATATTATCCTTTCGCTTTATTACTGATCCTGTTCCTGTTTGGAACGATCATTTATCTGGCCTTTACGTCAAACAAAATTGCCGAACAAAATAAATTATGGGCCGGAATGGCTAAGGAAACTGCACATCAGATAGGAACGCCTTTGTCTTCTCTATTGGGTTGGGTTGAGCTCTTGCGGATGGAAAATGTAGGAGAAGACACTGTTAAGGAAATCGAAAAAGATGTTTCCAGGCTGAATACCATTGCCGACAGGTTCTCTAAAATCGGATCTGTACCAAAGCTCACAAAACACGATATTGTTGCAGAAACAGATACCGCCTTTGACTATATCCGATCACGAAGCTTTAAACAAATCGAATTTACATTCAATACCGAAAATGACAAACCTATTTATGTAGACCTGAACCTACAATTGTATAGTTGGGTGATTGAAAATTTGGTGAAAAATGCCATTGATGCCATGCAAGGTAAAGGAAAGATCGAGATCAACGTCACACAGGAAAATTCCAATGCGATCGTCACTATTTCTGATACCGGAAAAGGAATTCCAAAACGATTGCAGAAAAAAATATTTGAACCTGGCTATACTACAAAGAAAAGAGGCTGGGGACTTGGATTATCATTGACCAAAAGGATCATTAATGATTACCACAAAGGACGCATCTATGTCAAGAAATCAGAGATTGGGGTTGGGACGACGTTTTTGATTCAGTTAAAGGTTTCGGAACAATGAAGTGAGTAAGGCTTAAGGACGAAGTGTGAAGTTTACTTCAGATAGCTTTGACCACGAAATTCCATTTATAAAAAATTATTTTATGTTATTTTGGTTGAGTTCATGATTGTTTTATAAACTAACGTATCCTGAAATACTTTCTTTTTTTCTTCGAAACTATAATTATTGATTAAATCGAATCTTTTACGCCAGTGTAGTTTGAAAAGCCCGTTAAGAATTTTTGAAGCCCTGTCTGCCGCCAGGCAGGCTTGGAAAAAATTTAGGGCTTGTTAAACGGTTTTTGGGCGTTCGATAGAAAAGCCTAAAAAACACCTCGTAAAAGAAAGCTCCTTTTTTTGGTTAGTTCGCCTTATTTATTATTTGATATATTGGAGCTCATGAATCTCCTAGCGTCGATTTCATTTTTTGGAGCAACAAAAAAATGAACAGAAATTTAATACACCATTTTCCTACTGATCTCATTCGCGATCTCTTGAAACAATTCTGGAGTCAATTCCTCTTTTTTGCTGAAGTTGGCATCTGCCATAGTATGTAGCGGGATCAAATGGACGTGCACGTGTGGTACCTCGAGCCCAATGACTGTCATCCCAACTCTTTCGCAAGGAACGGCACGCTCAATTGCTTTGGCTACCTTGTAAGAAAACCGCATCAATTTTAGGTAATCATCTTCACTGAGATCAAACAATTTATTCTCCTCTACCTTAGGTACAACAAGCGTATGCCCTTTAGAATTAGGACTGATATCCAAAAAAGCAAAATAATCGTCATTCTCAGCTACTTTGTAACTAGGAATCTCTCCTTTGATGATCTTGGTAAAAATACTACTCATAGCAGGGTTGGTTGTTGATTTATAAGCTAATTATTAATGGTTAACGTGAGATGCTCAGGATTTCAAATTTCATCATACCGCTGGGCACCTGAATTTCTGTCACATCCCCCACTTCTTTTCCAAGCAGCCCCTTTCCTATAGGCGAACTCACTGATAACTTACCTTGTGAGAGATCTGAAACTGCATCCGCTACAAGCGTATATTGAAATTCCATGTTATTATCAAGATTCTTGATCTTTACCTTAGACAAGGCCAGAACTTTAGACGTATCCAGTAATGATTCATCTATCAATCTCGCTTTAGACAGCGTATTTTTTAATTGGGCTATCTTATATTCCAACATGGACTGTTCTTCCTTGGCGGCATGGTATTCGGCATTCTCACTCAAATCTCCCTTATCTCTGGCATCAGAGATCTCCTGGGTTACTCTTGGGCGTTCAACATGTTCCAATTGCTCCAATTCATCTCTTAATTTTTTCAACCCCTCGGCTGAATAGTAGGCTACGTCACTCATTTTTCAAAATTTTGCATTAAAATCCTAGGATTGTTCCTTTACATATAAAGACAAAAAATCTCGAAACCAAAGAATATTGGAATGAGATCTAGTTACAAATGTACCAAATTCTATTTTATTATTATATATGGAACTCAATTATTTAAAGAACTTCGTGACTAACGGCATAGAAAGTCGGCATGGCACAACATAAATAATTTGTACCTTGCGGAAAAATTAAAAACGTGAAAAAAATCTTATTCCTGCTGCTTGTGTTGCCGCTTATTTCCTGTAATGACAACAGCAATGAATTCAATACTATTTTGCCGGAAATTCCCGTCAATAAAACGGTTTTTTTGAATAATCCTGAGTTTATTGACTTACAGGTTGTCGGAGGCTGGGCTTATACTTCGGGAGGAATTAGCGGCATTATTATTTACCACTCAGGGATCAACACTTATCTGGCTTATGAAAGAAGTGCACCGCATCTGACACCTCAAGCTTGCTCTCAAATGGTCGTGAAAAATAGTTTGACGATGGAGTGTGCCTGCGATGATAGCGTGTTTAATATACTTAACGGAGCCCCAATGACCGATGGGGTCAACTATGCTGCAAAACAATACAGGGTGCTGAATACCGGGCCCAATACATTACAAATAACCAATTTTTAATACCTTTTAGATCAAGTGAAAAATTACTTTTCATCCGATTTTAGACTAGGGGTTCTTGGCGGAGGTCAGTTAGGCACGCATGCTACTTACTGAAACCCAGAAATACGATATTTTTACCGTAATTCTTGATGGCGATGAACATGCGCCTTGTTCAGAAATTTGTAATGAGTTTCATCACGGAAGTTTGATGGATTATCGAACGGTTTATAATTTTGGAAAACAGGTAGATGTGCTCACCATTGAAATTGAACATGTCAATATTGAAGCACTTAAAAAATTAGAAGAAGAAGGCCTAAAAATCTTTCCTCAACCCAGTGTTTTAGAAATCATTCAACATAAAGGGAGGCAAAAAGATTTTTTTAGAAAAAACGACATTCCCACGGCTAATTATTCACGCCATACTTCTGCAAAAGAACTAGACCAAATAACTGAGTTTCCATTCGTTTGGAAATCAGCCCAGTTTGGTTATGATGGAACAGGTGTTAAGGTTATACGAACCGAATTAGATCTGCAAGGGTTACCCGATGTTGATTCTATTTCAGAAGAAATGGTCCCTTTTAAAAATGAACTGGCGGTGATCGTGTCGAGAAATGAATCAGGCGAGATCAAAACCTATCCCGTAGTGGAAATGGAATTTCATCCAACAGCCAATCAGGTGGAATATGTGCTTTGTCCGGCCAGAATTGATGAAAAGGTAGCGGAAAAAGCAAGGGATATCGCCTTACATGTAGCAGATGCACTTGGGTATTGTTGGTCTTTTAGCAGTTGAAATGTTCCAGACTGAAAACGATGAGATCCTGGTCAACGAAGTAGCCCCAAGAACGCATAATAGTGGTCATTACAGTATCGAAGCTTCATACACCAGTCAATTCGAACAACACCTGCGTTCTATTTGAATATGCCTTTGGGAAATACAGACAGTAAGGTTGCCGGTATCATGGTCAACTTAGTAGGTGAAGAAGGGTATTCTGGTGAAGTGGTTTATGAAGGAATGGAAGATATTTTACATATTCCCGGGGTAACACCGCATATTTATGGGAAAAAGTTTACCAGACCGTTTCGCAAAATGGGCCATGTAACGATTGTGAATGAAGATCTTGATGAAGCAAGGAGAGTTGCGGAGGAAGTGAAGAGGACGATTCGGGTTGTTAGTAAATAATCTTTGAATATCGAATGTCGAATGTCGAACAGGGAATTTCGAAGGTTTACTTCTAGCATAGAAAGACATTGAAGTGTCTATAATATTTGGTCTTTAGAAAGTGGAGCATGTTACGATTGTTAATGAAGTTTTGAATAAAGCGAGGAAGATTGCGGAGAAGGTGAAAGAGATGATTCGGGTTGTGGTTAAGTAATCCTTTATTTTGAATATCGAATGTCGAATATTGAATAAGGAATTTTGAAGGTTTACCTTAGATATTCCAAAGCATTGAATTATATAGACAAATGCTTTGAGGAAATTTGATTTAGAAGAAAGGCTTATTAATTTTTCAGTTTCAATTATTGATCTTATCCAAGAAATTCCAAAATCTTTTACTGGTATTCACTTATCAAAACAACTTGTTAGATCTGGAACGTCAGTTTCATTAAATTATGGTGAGGCCCAAGCCAGTGAATCAAAAAAGGATTTTATTCATAAAATGAAAATCGTTCTGAAAGAACTCCGGGAAACCTTTATTTGTTTAAAAATTCTTATGAAAACTAAACTTTTTAGAAATGAGGATAAGATCACTTTGGTTTATTCGGAATGCAATGAATTAATTTCTATTTTCGTAAAGAGTATTGAAACAGTTAACAAGAATCACAATTTTTTGTAGATCTACCACTTCGACATTCAAAATTCCTTGTTCGACATTCAAAATTCAAACAACATTATTTTTGAATCATTGCTAAATTGACCATAGATGAAATACACTTCCGTCCTCAAAAAAATGTCCTCAGAAAATACTTCCCCCGTAAACTACTACCTAGATATGGGTGATGATTTTTTGAATATCAATCAACTGATCAACAAAAACATCTCCATTGATTTTGTAAAATATCAATGCCTGGCTTGTGGAGAGAACAAAAAGATCTTTAGACAAGGCTATTGTTATGAGGATTTTTATAAAACACCAAATGCTGGGGATTGGATCATGCGGCCCGAACTAAGCACTGCACACTTGGATATAGAAGACAGAGACCTGGAATACGAAAAAGCGGCTCAATTACAGCCTCATGTAGTTTATTTGGCCAATAGCTCTAATGTCAAAGTCGGTGTAACCAGAAAAGCACAGATCCCAACCCGATGGATCGACCAGGGAGCTCATGAAGCCATTGAAATTGTTGAAGTTCCTAACCGATACCTTGCCGGCATCACCGAAGTTGCTTTAAAGGATCACGTGGCCGACAAGACGAATTGGCGCAAAATGTTGAGCGGTTCAGTTGAAGATGTTGATTTAGCTGAAGAAAGAGATAAATTATTTCAATATGTACCTGAAGAAGCAAGGCCTTATTTAATTGAAAACAATAAAGAGACTCCTATCTCTTTCCCCGTAGAACAATACCCGGCCAAGATCAAAAGCTTGAATCTGGATAAGACGCCATCATATCAAGGGGTTTTAAAAGGTATAAAAGGACAATATCTGATCTTTGAAGATGGAACCGTTTTTAATGTAAGGAATTGGGAGGGGTATGTTGTGGAGGTTGAATTGTGAATGAACAATTTTAAATATTAAGTCAATGTTTTGATTTTAAAGACAATTGAGCTTGATATCATAAACTTAGCAATACCCTTGTCAGGGTATATTAAGAAAATCAAATCGAGATATCATTTAGGCGAAATCTACAATTCTATCTCTTCATGAGCTTTGATATTGAATCTGTTTCTGAACCAATAAACGCATGCATACAGTACTGGTGTATCAGTAAGAGCCACCAAGAGTTTAAATAAAAAACCATTTAACAGCAAGATCCCAAAAAGATCCCATTCTATAACCCCAAAAGAGCAGAGTAAAAAGAGTACCGAAAAAGTATCCAGAAACTGTGAAGTAACTGTAGAGAAATTATTTCTCAGCCATAAATGACGGCCCTTGGTTTTCACTTTCCAAAAATGATAAATCCTGATATCGACAAATTGTGCTACCAGATAGGCCATTGCTGAGGCAAATACGGCCAAGCCCGATAAACCAAATACCTGATGAAAAATCTCATTGCCAATGGGTGACCATGCCGTGGCCGGAGCTGCATCCGACAAAAATACGATCAACAATGAAAATGCAGATGCAAAAATCCCCGTGATCACCACCTGATTGGCTTTCTTTTTTCCATAGATCTCCGATATCAAATCAGTCACTAAAAAGGTGATTGGATAAGGCAAAATTCCAACAGAAATCTCAAAAGTATAGATCCCGAAAAAATCCCATGAAAAAAATTTTTGAAAGATCAGATTAGAAACCACCAATGAAGCTATAAATATAGCAGCCAGAATGAGGTAGATGCTAAAGGCAAGGTTTTTGTCTTTTGCTGATAGGGACTTTGCGTTCATGGGACTAAAATAAGGAAAAAAAGGAATAAAGAATATCGAACAAGGAACTCTGAATATCGAATTACATGAATCCGATAAAATCTTCAATCCTTATTCATAATTCAAAACACACGAAATGGAAATAAATGCTTACATATCTGCAATGAACTTAAAATTCAGCGTTCGAAATTCTCTGTTCGATATTCGAAATTCAAAAATCTTCAACCCTAAATCTCCAATATTAAATCAACAGCTTTGTTCATTATTGCTTCTTACAGTGTTACGATCGAATCAATAACTTGGCTTTGAGAAGTCACTTCGAAATTCAGAGTTCCTTGTTCGACATTCAAAATTCAAAACATCAATCTTCTATTTCCAATCTAAAACCAATTCTGTACTTTTGTCTAAAGAAAAAACCATATTTATATGAAAGCATACATCTTCCCCGGTCAGGGCGCTCAATTTTCCGGAATGGGATTACCCCTTTTTGAAAGCTCTCCCCTTGCGCAGGAACTTTTTAACCAGGCCAATGAGATTTTAGGATTTTCAATTACCGATGTCATGTTCGAAGGTTCAGCAGATGACCTTAAGGAAACCAAAGTAACCCAGCCTGCTATATTTTTACATTCAGTAATCCTGGCTAAAACGCTGGGTGATGATTTTAAACCTGAAATGGTTGCCGGGCATTCTTTGGGTGAATTTTCGGCACTTGTGGCGAGCGGAGCTTTGGCATTTGATGCGGGTCTGGAACTTGTTTCTCAACGCGCACAAGCCATGCAAAAAGCCTGTGAATTACAACCATCTACCATGGCAGCAATACTAAGCCTTGAAGACAATGTTGTTGAAGAAATCTGTGAGCAAACACCGGGTATTGTAGTAGCGGCAAATTACAATTGCCCCGGGCAATTGGTCATTTCAGGTGAAATCGAAGCCATCAATAAGGCTTGCGAAACTGCCAAAGAAAAAGGAGCGAGAATGGCTATGGTACTTCCGGTTGGTGGTGCATTTCATTCACCACTTAATGGAGCCGGCAAGGGAACAATTGGCTGCAGCCATAGAAAATACAACTTTTAACAAACCCATTTGCCCGATCTATCAAAATGTAACGGCCAGTGCAGTTTCAGATCCTTCTGAAATTAAAAAGAATCTGATGGCGCAATTGACAGCACCGGTAAGATGGACCCAAACCATTCAGCAAATGATCGCTGACGGCGGAACAGAATTTATCGAATTAGGACCGGGAAAAGTATTACAGGGTTTGATGAGGAAGATTGACAGGAGTGTTGCTACGAGTGGGATGAACTAAGAAGTGAATATCGAATATTGAATGACGAATATCGAATACTGAAGGTCAAAATTGAAATAAAATTAAGGCAACCTATCTTAGTATAAGACAAACACTTCGACATTCCTCGTTCGACATTCAATATTCGATATTCCTAAACCATCTTTTACTTAATCAAGTTTAAATACATAAACAAATGACTATGGCAGGATCCATTTATACCCATATCGACCACTACATTGCAACAATAACCTTTTCCCATCCAAAGAGTAATTCCTTTCCCAGTGAATTATTGCAAAAATTAGTGGATACCTTCAATCGACTAAGTACAGATGACAGTGTCAAAGTCATTATATTACAAAGTGAAGGGAACTAAAGCCTTTTGTGCAGGAGCGTCTTTTGATGAGTTATTGACTGTTACAACTTTAGAAGAAGGTAAAACTATTTTTTTCAGGATTTGCAACACTGATCAATTCAATGAGAAAATGCTCAAAACTGATCATTGGGCGTGTTCAAGGAAAATCTGTTGGAGGTGGTGTTGGTATTGCTGGCAGCCTGTGATTATTGTTTTTGCCACAGAGGCATCTGATATCAAACTATCTGAATTAAGTATAGGTATTGGGCCTTTTGTGATTGCCCCAGCTTTAGAAAGAAAAATGGGGATTAGCTGCCTTAAGTGACTTAAGCTTGAATGCCAAAAGCTGGAAAACAGCCTATTGGGCAGAAAAAAAAGGTCTTTTTAATACTGTATTTGAAAATAAAAGAGACTTAGACAACGGTATTGATATCCTGACCCATCAACTCTCTCAATACAATCCTGAAGCACTCCTTGAAATGAAAAAAATCTTTTGGGAAGGCACTGAACACTGGGATGAACTATTGATCAAAGAGCTGAAATAAGCGGTAAACTAGCGCTGTCAGATTTTACAAAAAAAGCACTCGCTAATTTTAGATCCTAAAAGTATGAAATATTTAATCCTACTGACCCTACTCCAGGTTGATATCGAAGAAAAAATGCAAAATGCCCCTGATAAAGGCTATGAGATCGGTGTTGTTATTGGTACTTATTTACCCTTTGTTGTCCTGGTTCTTATTGCCTATTTCATGTTTAATAGGTTTAAGAATCGGAAGGATTTGGATTAGGCAAAGAATATCGAATTTCGAACAAGGAAATCCGAATATCGAATGGGAAAGTTCAAATCGAAAATCAACAATCTTCAATCTCTTTTTCGCAGGCAAGGAGTGCCAATCAAATATATTTTATACATTCATCATTCAAAATTCCTTGTTCGACATTCGAAATTCAAATAATAGACATTCTATTGATTTATTTGTTTTTCAATAAATTAACTTGATTCAAAAGGCATAAAATCATATTTACAAAATAAATTGTAATTTGTCCTAAACAAAACAAACCACCATGTCAGTATACCTCGCTGAATTCCTAGGAACCTTTTTCCTCATCCTTATCGGAGGCGGTGTAGTAGCCGGAGTGGTTTTAAAAGACTCAAAAGCCTTTGGATCGGGTTGGAACACTATTGTGGTCAGTTGGGGATTTGGCGGTTACTTTTGCGATCTATGGCGTGGGAAGTATCAGCGGGGCTCATATCAACCCTGCGGTGACTTTGGGATTTGCTTTTGTAGGAGAATTTCCCTGGAATCTAGTCCCTGGCTATATCTTGTCACAAATTGCTGGGGCCTTTTGCGGTGCTTTTATTGTTTGGATCTTTTATATTCCGCTATGGTCCAGAACTGATGACAAGGTTGCGAAACTTGCAACTTTTGCAACGGTTCCGGCCATTAGGTCATATGTGCATAATCTGATTAGTGAGATCATTGGGACCGCCGTGCTCATTTTTAGTTTACTGTTTATGGGTACCACTAATTTTACTGAAGGCTTAAATCCTTTGGTAGTTGGTGCCTTGATTATGGTGATTGGTTTTGCCTTGGGCGGAACGACCGGTTTTGCCATTAATCCTGCACGGGATCTTGGGCCACGTCTGGCGCATTTCTTGCTTCCCATAAGCGGAAAAGGAGGATCTGATTGGAAATATGCCTGGGTGCCCATCATCGGGCCCATACTAGGGAGTTTTTTAGGAGCTTCCTGTTATCAGATTGTTGTATAAGAATGATTTTCAAATTCGATATGGTATTGTGTTGGCACTCGTAGCCGGTATCCTGATTTCTGTTGCGGTATCCAATATCAAATCTCAAAAAAATAAAGATCATGGCTAAAAAATATATCATTGCCTTGGATCAGGGCACCACAAGTTCCCGAACTATATTGTTTGATGATGCTGGGAAAATATGTGGTATATCCCAAAAGGAAACTGAACAGATCTATCCTAAACATGGATGGGTGGAACAAAATGCCGTAGAAATTTACCAGTCCCAACTGGAAACGCTTCACAATGTGATGAGGGAAAATAATATTGATTTTGCTGATGTCATTAGTATTGGAATCACCAACCAACGGGAAACCACCGTGGTTTGGAACAAGCATACCGGAGAACCTGTTTACAACGCCATTGTTTGGCAGGATGTCAGAACAAGTAAGTTTTGTAAAGAATTAAAAGCAGATGATCATCTCAGTGAGTATGTTCATCAAAATACCGGACTTGTCATAGATTCCTATTTTTCTGCCACGAAGATCAAATGGATCCTTGACAATGTGCCCAAAGCCAAAGAACTCAGTGAAAAAGGCTCCTTGCTTTTCGGAACGGTTGATACCTGGCTCCTTTGGAACCTTACAAAAGGAAAAGTACATGCAACAGATTATTCCAATGCTTCCAGAACGATGCTTTACAATATTGTTCATCTGGAATGGGATAAAAATATGCTGGATAAAATTGGCATTCCGGAATCCATGTTGCCAGAAGTACAGCCTTCATGTTTTCACTTTGGCGATTTTACCTTTGATGATCACGTTATTCCTATATCAGGAATGGCCGGTGACCAGCAGGCCGCCCTTTTTGGACAAGCCTGTTTTTCTAAAGGTGAAACCAAAAATACCTATGGAACAGGTTGTTTTCTGCTCATGAATACCGGAAAAAACCCAAAATTCTCCACCAATGGTTTACTGACTACCATTGCCTGGGGCCTTGATGGAGAGGTTCAATATGCCCTTGAAGGAAGTGTATTTATTGCCGGGGCTGCGATTCAATGGCTCAGAGATGGCTTACAACTTATCGATCATGCCAAAGATTCTGAATATTTTGCCAACAGGTAAAAGGAGATAGCAATGTATTTGTGGTCCCTGCCTTTGCAGGTTTAGGTGCTCCCTATTGGGATATGGACGCAAGAGGGTCCATTTTCGGGCTTACCCGTGACACCGGAAAAAACCATTTGATCAAAGCTACCCTGGAATCACTGGCCTACAGAAGTAAGGACCTTATTGTTGCCATGGAGGAAGATTCGGGTGTAAAACTTACAGCCTTAAAGGTTGATGGGGGTGCTTGCGCTAATAATTATCTGATGCAGTTTCAGGCTGATATATTAGATACCCGTGTTGAGCGTGCAGAAATCATAGAATCAACAGCTTTAGGTGCAGCTTATTTGGCGGGTATTGGAGTTGGTTTATGGAAAAAGGAAGATATCCTTAAAAATAGAAAGATCGAGAGAGAATTCGATCCAACAATGGATGAGGTTAAACGGAATAAATTATACGCTACCTGGAAAAAAGCCGTTTTCCGTTCAATGAACTGGGAAGATTAACAATAAGTGACTTGTATTCATGAAAAAAGACATAGAAATTCCTAAAGTTGAAAATCTGTTTCTGGCGATTAGTCAGGAATACAATGAAGCTTTTAAATCAAATGACCATTATGCCTATCTGATCAATAAAAAAGATACAGCATCTTGAAATGGTGCTTATCGTTTCCAAAGGTCAGGATCAGGATAAAGAGACCTCAGTTATGCGACATAAAATTGAACATTTACCTGCCAGGTCTTTCGCAAAAGTTGAATTGATGCTGGAAGATATCCTATCGCTTAATAATCATTTTAAAGTGACCTTTTTTGAAGAACAATAGGATGTTTGAAAAAGAATTTGTTTTGAAAAAAGACAGTCTTAAAGAAGGAGCTCTAAGACATATTAACATTTTAAATAAAAAAGGCATTGTTCTTAAATAATACAATCTCATGAAACTATATGACCATATTACCAAGCGTATTGAAAAATTTATTTCAAAACAAAAGATCTTCTTTGTGGCAACGGCAACAGATAAAAGTCGCATCAACCTCTCTCCAAAGGGAATGGATAGTTTTAGGGTAATCGATAAAAATAAAGTTCTTTGGCTTAATTTGACAGGAAGCGGTAATGAAACCGCTGCCCATCTTAATGTTAATGGACGGATTACAATTATGTTCTGTTCTTTTGAGGGTGCCCCAATGATTTTAAGATTATATGGAACAGGAAGCGTAATCAACCCGAATGATGACAAATGGGCTGAGGCAGTTGCTAACTTTCCTGTTTTAGCAGGAACTCGTCAAATCATTGACATTGACATTGAAACAGTGCAAACGTCATGTGGAATGTCCATTCCTTATTTTGACTTCAAGGAAGAACGCTTAGAACTTGACACTTGGGCCAAACAAAAAGGAAAGGAAGGCCTTAAAGATTATTGGAAAGAAAAAAATGAGGTCAGCATAGACGGTATACCAACCAAAATTCAAGAGGGTTACTAACATGTCTTTATTTTCGAATCTTGACAGAGTTGAGCTGAGCTCCAGATTAGCAACAGAAACCTTCGATTTATTGATCATCGGTGGGGGTATCACAGGAGCCGGTATTGCACTTGATGCCACAACCAGAGGCCTAAAAGTGGCTCTGGTAGAGCAGAATGACTTTGCTTCCGGAACCAGTTCTAAATCGACCAAACTGATCCATGGTGGTCTAAGGTATTTAAAACAATTTGATTTCTGGCTGGTCAAGGAAGTGGGTTCCGAAAGGGCCATCCTGCACAAATTGGCACCTCATCTGGTAGTGCCCGATAAAATGATCCTTCCTATTATTGAAAACGGCACTTATGGCTCCTGGCTTACTTCCATTGGTTTAAAAATCTACGATATTCTGGCCGACGTGGAGGGAGATGATAAAAGGTTGATGCTCGATAAAGAAACTACTTTGATCAAAGAACCTTTGCTACCAGAAGATATTCTCGAAGGAGCAGGGTTTTATGCAGAATACCGAACCGATGATGCAAGGTTGACCCTTGAAGTCCTGAAAACGGCTGTCAAGAACAAAGCTTTGGCCCTTAATTATGCAGAAGTCAAATCCTTAAAAAATGAGAACGATACAGTAAGTGGGGCTCTGGTTTATGATCATATTTTGGAACAGGAAGTATCGGTAAAAGCCCGCTATGTCGTCAATGCCACGGGCCCTTGGGTGGATGACGTACGGGAGCATATGGATGCTGCCTCCAAAAGATCCAAAGGATTACAACTCACCAAAGGCGTGCATTTGGTATTCCCTTATGAAAAACTTCCTGTAAAACAGTCGGTATATTTTGATGTGCCTGATGGCAGGATGATCTTTGCGATTCCCAGAGGAAAAATAACCTATGTTGGCACCACTGACACCAAATTCGAAAAGGAGCCCGAAACCGTTCAGGTAGAACTTGTCGATACCTTATATCTGATCAACGCCGTGAATCAACATGTTTCCGGATATAAACCTGGAATTAGAAGATGTTATTTCCAGTTGGGCAGGTCTAAGACCACTTATTTACGAAGAAGGTAAATCTGCCGGGGAGCTCTCAAGAAAAGATGAGATCTTTGAATCTGACTTCAGGACTGATCTCCATTGCCGGAGGTAAACTAACGGGCTACAGAAAAATGGCCGAGCGCATTGTTGATCTGATCGATAAAAGAGCTTCAAAGGACCATGACTTAAAGTTAAAACCCATTCAAACCGAAAAACTGCCACTCAATGAAAATCCTTTTAAAAACTATAAGGAAGTAAAAAACTATGTGCAAGACATCTTGCCAGCATGGGCAAGCCTTTGGATTCAGCTTGATTGATATCGAATCATTGGTACATCGCTATGGGCGGCAGACTGATCTTATATTTAAAAGGTTTCAGCAAATACCAGAAGAAGATACTCAGTTAAGATTGGCTAAAGCCGAATTATGGTATGGCATTCATCATGAAATGGTCGTCAAACCACTTGATTTTTTTGAGAGAAGAACAGGAAGATTATATTTTGATCCTTTTGAACTAGATCATTTAAAAGATCCTATCTTAAAAGAATTTGCCGATTATTTTAATTGGGATAAGAATACTTTTGTCTTGGAAAGAGAGCATCTTGAAAAAGCTTTTAAGGAAATTACGGAATTTCAATACTTTATATAATTGTTTAGAATTGAGATGTAAGATGAAGGCTTCGGTTAACTATCTTGTCAAACTCAAATTATTGAATAAATCATCACGAAGTTCCGAAACCCTCAACTAAAAAGTAGCTATTTATGACTTTCATTCTCACTTAAACCTCTAAAACTTAGCTCCTTCTCACTTCTCCTTCTACAGTCCTTCATCCCATCTAGTCCTTAGCTCACTTAATCCTTAAGTAAAACTCAATCCAAAATATCCGTCAGTTTATTAAATTCCATTTTCGGATCCTTATTCTCATAAAGAATTCGATAAATCGTATCTATAATAGGTGTTTCAGCCTGATTTTTTTGATTGATCAGATAGGCACTTTTGGTTGCATAATACCCTTCTGCAACCATACTCATTTCAAACATGGCAGACTTTACGGTATATCCCTTGCCGATCATATTACCAAACATCCGATTACGACTAAAAACAGAATAACCGGTCACCAAAAGATCACCCAGATAAGCTGAATTATTGATATTCCGCTTCATCTTATGGATCTTTTTGATAAACCGTTTCATTTCTCTGATCGCATTCGACATCAAAACTGCCTGAAAATTATCTCCATAACCCAAACCATGAGCCATTCCAGCTGCAACAGCAAAAATATTCTTTAGCATGGCTGCATATTCTGTACCAATAATATCGTCAGAGATTTTGGTCTTGATATATCTTCCGGCGAGCTTTTCGGCCAGGACCTCAGCTTTCTTTTCATCCTGACAAGCTATGGTCAGATAAGACAGTCGCTCCATGGCCACCTCTTCAGCATGACAAGGACCTGTGATCACCCCAATATTCTCAAAAGGCACTTTCATTTTTTCATGAAAATGTTCCCCAACGATAAGTCCTGATTCCGGCACGATACCTTTGATGGCAGAAAAAAACACTTTTCCGTTCAACGGCACCTTTATTTTATCTAATTCTGCCTGAACAAAAGCCGAAGGAACGGCAAATATGAGGTAATCTGCATAATTGATCATCTCATTGATATCCTCAGAAAAAAACAATTTATTGGGATCAAAATAAGCTGAACTCAGGTAATTCGGATTGTGTTTGTTCTGCTTAATGTGTTCAATGATATAGTGACTGCGCATGTACCAGCCCACTTCATTCAAATTCTCACATAGCATCTTTACAATAGCCGTTGCCCAGCTTCCTCCTCCTATAACAGCAATTTTCACTTTTGAATGCATAAAATATCCTATATGATTCCAAAAGTAGTAAAATTTAAAGAACTTGAAAGGATAGGTTTTGATTATTAAATTCTATAAATTTGTTAGTGATTCATCCCTAAATTTCTATGCAATGAGTGATTACAGATAGATAATAAGGATCTTAAGAAGGATCTCAAAGAAGGCGCCAAAAAAATAAAGGAAAAAGCCAAAGAAATTGCCAGGGAGATTGATGAAAATACTCAAGAATTTCAGGAAGAAGCAAAAAATACTGCTGAAGAATTTACACAAGGTGCAAAACAGGCTTATCAGCAAATCAATTCTGATCAGGGTAGTAAAAGAATTGTAGCTGGCATTGTAGCCATTTTATTTGGTTCTCTGGGGATTCATAAATTTATTCTGGGTTACCAAAAAGAAGGAATTATTATGTTGGTGATCAGTTTTCTCAGTTTTGGATTTCTTTTTGCACTTTGTAGCTTTGATTGGCATTATTGAAGGTATTATTTACCTGAGTAAATCTGATGAAGAGTTCTTTCAAATTTACCAGATTGGCCGCAGACCCTGGTTCTAAGAACCATTTTTTTCCTGATGTGACTTTCGCTCCAATTCAGCCTGAAATTCTTCCATTACCGGCTTTACAGTGCTTTCAGGTAAATCTGCGATACGGATATACAATAGCCCGTCCACGGCGTTATTGAACTTCGGATCCACATTAAAGCCCACAAGATGTGCATTTTGCTTGATATACTTTTTCAATAGAACCGGAAGCCTGAGGTTACCAGGTTCAATTTCATCAATAACCTTGTCAAACTTTTTCACATCGGCCTTGGTGTTATCAAAAACAAAATCTTTATCAGCATCCTTTAATTTTACCTTATACTCTTTTTTAGGAGAGACATATTGGGCAATAAAAGGATCATAATAATGTGACTTCATAAATTCTATCATCAAAGACTTAGAAAAATTCGAAAACTGATTACTGATACTTACACCTCCCATCAAGTATTTATAATTAGGATAGCGCAAGGTCACGTGAACAATTCCCTTCCAAAGTAAAAACAAGGGCATTGGTTTTTGCTGGTACGATTTTACGATAAAAGCCCTCCCCATTTCAAAGGTATTTTCCATCATGTCAAAAAGCTCTGGTTCAATCTTAAAAAGCTCATTCACATAAAACCCTTCGATTCCATACTTTTTAAAAATGTCTTTTCCAAACCCCATTCTATAGGCACCAACCAATTGATTATTCGTTATCATCCCAAAGGAAAAGGTGTTTATAGAAGTTATCGAATTTATCAAGATCCAAGGATTTATTAGTGCCTTCTCCCACCTCTCTAAAAGTGATCTCTCTTAAACGGCCTATCTCCCTTAATGTATTTGGAATGTATTTACTGTCTGCCAAATAAATTCTATACGACTTACTCGTAAATATTAAAGAGTCATTTTTATCTAAGACTTTGAGTTCCTCCTTCATTAAATCAGGACTCACGGGTTCAATGATTTTCTTTACAGATTTTGAAAATTTAAAATTTATGGTGCTGTTGTTTGAATTCTTCTTTTCGAATGGATTTGCCAGCATATAGGTTTTCTTCCTCAAATAATGATGAAAATCTTCTAAACTTTGAAACTCATTTTGTTCTTTTACAGATATGGGTTTCCCAATTCTAACCTTGATCACTCTGTTCTTTTGGGTCAACAATTCAGAGGGTAGTTTGGCCGTTCTTAAGGTAGGATTAAGACTTGATAAGAAATAAAACAACTTGCTGTTCTTAGCGTGAAAATAAATAGGGATTACCGGAACATTCGCTTTCCTGATAATTTTGATAGCCCCCTCCTCCCAGGGTTTATCCACAGTGAGTTTATCGTCTTTAAAGGTAGAAACCTCCCCTGCCGGAAAAATTCCTAAAGGATATCCTTTGCTTAAATGAACTAAGGCATTTTTTATCCCTGTAATACTCGATTTGGCATCTTTATGCTCCTCAAAAGGATTTACCGGCATCACATATTTTTTTAAGGGAACAATGCGATGCAAAAGGAAATTTGCTATGATCTTATAATCAGGTCTTTTATCTACCAATAATTTGAGCAACAATATCCCGTCAATACCTCCTAGCGGATGATTTGAAACAGTTATAAATGCCCCTTCTTTTGGAATTCTGGCCAGATCATCTTCAGGTATTTCAAAATCTATTTTAAAATCACCAAGTATCCCGTCAAGAAAGGCCATGTCTTCTTTATGCATATGCCTTTCATAGATCCTGTTGAGCTCGGAGATTCTTAAGGTCTTTAAAAGCATCCAACCGAAAAAAGTACCCATCCACCCGAATTTATCGAGCTTGATCACCTTTGCTATTTCCTTTGAATTGACCAGACTCATCTGTTCATTTTGCTTTTACGATTATTTGAGCAGTTTCCCTGCTTTTTTGCTTTAATAACACATCTGCATCATTTTCCAACAAGTTCATTGCCTCTTCATCGAAATGCCTGATCGTGTACAAGGTAAGATTTTCATTATATTTTACTTTGTATTTGGGTTTCAGTTTTGCCATCAACCTCTCAAAATTATTAAAATTATCTTCAATACAAAGAGAAAAACTGATGGCAGAGTTTTGGATTAGATTTACTTTGATCTTATATTCATGCAAAAATCGGAAGATTTCACTGATATCATTTTCCATGACAAAATGAAATTCCTTATCAGAAATCGAAATCAATATCTGATGCTTCTTCACAATAAAACATGGGATTTTTGGCACAATATCCAGTTCACTGCCCACATAGGTTCCTTTTATAATCAGGATCTAAAAATGACCTGACTACCAACGGAATTCCTTTTCTTTGAAGCGGTTGTAAAGTTTTTGGGTGAATTACCGATGCCCCGTAAAAAGCCATTTCAATAGCCTCCTTATAAGATATCTGTTCAATTAAAGTTGTTTGCTCAAATTCCCTGCGGATCAGCATTAAGTACCCCTGGTACATCCTTAAAAATCGATACTTTTCGGCATCTAGGCAAAAAGCAAAAATACCTGCTGTATAATCTGAACCTTCTCTTCCAAGCGTCGTAGTTCTGCCGAAATTATCACTTCCAATAAAACCCTGAGTAATGGTTATCCCCGAAGTGTCGACCATTTTGTGAATTGCCTTGGTTGTTAAGTCCCAATCAACTTTTGCTCTTCTAAAATCACTATCTGGTCTTTATACATTTTCGAACATCAAGCCATTGATGCTTCAATCCATGTGCTGGTTAAATAAGCACTGCAAATCCTTGTCGATATAAATTCAGCTTTACTTACGATCTGATCATATAAATAATCATAGTCTGTAGAATTATTCTTTTTAAAGAAATCTGCTATTTCCTCAAATATAGACTTGAGCTCCTCATGGACGGATGCATGTTCATCTAAATCAAGATTTTCAACAATATTCAGATGAAATGGCGATTTTTCCAGGTGCAGTCTCGATGCTCAGCTCTCCTTTTGATGGTAAGCCTTCACGAGATCTTCAAAAGCATTGGTCATTTTTCCCATGGCAGAAATGACAATCAATACCTCTTCTTTATCAAGCTTTTGAAGCATCGACATAAAATTCCTGACACCCTGGCATCCTTTACTGAAGCTCCCCCGAATTTAAATATTTCCATCGAATATATTGATCAAAATACTTATATCGTGTTAAACTTTTTTTGACAAAGGCCTCTAACGAATGTTCATTCATATGCACCACTTGCCAGCCTTTCATAATTTTGGCTCCAGTTGAATTGTAAAAATCTATCGCCACCTTATTCCAATCGAGTACTTCCCAGGACACTCTTCTTAACTTTTGCTCATGAGCATATGATAAGTACTTTTGTGTAAAGCGCTTTACCAATCCCTTCGCCCCTGTATTCCTGCCTGACAATTAGATCCTCCAAGATGAATGGACCTTCCCTTCCAGGTAGAGTATCTCTCATAAAACAATGCCATTCCAACGATCTCCCCTCTTTTTCCGCAACAAAAACTTTAAACGACGGATGCTTCACCAAAGCCATCTCTTTCCAAATCCTCTCTGGTAACTTCAACAGCGTTGCTCTCTTTTTCAAATGTAGCTAATTCTTTGATTAACACGAGTACCGCAGCCATGTCAGTTTTTTTGCCTTCTCTCAATATTATCTCCATATTTTCGTTTTAAAGTATACAAAAATAACCATATTTGTACAGTAAACACCTAAACCAAAATAAAATGCATAAGCCTAAAACACTCGGAGAATATATCATCGAAAATCAAAATGATTTTCAATATTCATCTGGAGAACTTTCAAGACTGCTCAGCTCTATAAAGCTTGCCAGTAAAGTAGTAAATCACGAAGTAAACAAGGCTGGATTGGTGATATTGTTGGGGCCGTTGGTGAAACCAATATTCAAGGTGAAGATCAGCAAAAACTGGATGTTTATGCCAACGATATTTTTATGAAAACCTTGGTCAACAGAGAGATTGTTTGTGGTATTGCCAGTGAAGAAGAAGATGATTTTGTCGTTATTGAAGGAAAAAACAGATCGCATGACAATAAATATATTGTACTCATAGACCCTCTGGATGGTTCTTCAAATATTGATGTAAATGTTTCAGTAGGAACTATTTTTTCAATTTACAGAAGGGTTACGCCTATCGGAACTCCAGTGACCAAAGAAGACTTTTTACAACCTGGAAACCTTCAGGTAGCTGCTGGATATGTGGTCTATGGAACTTCTACCATGCTGGTCTATACGACGGGTCATGGGGTTAACGGATTTACGCTAAACCCCGCTATGGGAACTTATTATTTGTCTCATCCGAATATGACATTTCCAGATGATGGAAATATTTATTCCATTAATGAAGGCTACTATGTTCATTTCCCACAGGGCGTAAAAGATTATTTAAAATATTGTCAGGAAGAGAAAGATAACCGACCTTATTCTGCACGTTATATTGGCTCTCTGGTATCAGATTTTCATAGGAATATGATCAAAGGTGGGATCTATATGTACCCAACAAGTTCAAAATCGCCTCAAGGGAAACTGAGATTGTTGTACGAATGTAATCCCATCGCTTTTTTAGCTGAACAGGCCGGTGGCAAAGCAACAGATGGATACAAAAGAATCCTGGAGATCAAACCGACAGAATTACATCAACGTGTTCCCATTTTTGTAGGAAGCTAAGCTCATGGTTGACAAATTGGAAGAGTTTATGGCGAAATATCCGGAGAGTGCGGATTATTAAGTACTAAGGCTTAAGTGACTAAGTGTTAAGGCTAAGTGCTGAAGTACTAAGGTTAAGTGTTAAGTGTTAAGTGTTAAGTGTTAAGTGTTAAGTGTTAAGTGTTAAGTGGAAAATATTTATTTCTTCATCAAATCGGAAAATACTTAATCCTTAAAACTTAGTCCTTAGTCCTTATTTGATTTCGGATTAATTATATTTGCAGAAATTTTTGATCCTTGGGTACTATAAAAATCAGTAACATCAGAGTCTATGCCTACCATGGCTGTTTGGTGGAGGAAGGTAAAATAGGTTCTGATTACCGGATCGACCTTATCAGTCAAGGCCAATCTCAAACCTTCTGCAAAAACAGATCAATTGGCTGATACTGTAGATTATGTTCACCTGAACAGAATCGTAAAAGAAGAAATGGCTGTAAGAACCAAACTTTTGAGACTGTTGCGGATCTGATTCTTGATCGTATCTTGCGGGAAATCCCGTTGGTCAATAAAGTGAAAATAAAGGTTTCTAAATTAAACCCTCCTATTGGAGGTAATGTAGAAATGGTTTCGATCATTATGGAAAGAGAAAGATAATCGAATGATTTATGCAGCAAACACTAACCATCATAGTTCCGGTTTATAACGAAGAAGACAATCTTTCTCGGGTCGAAAAAGAACTTTCCGATTATCTTGAAATATCTCTTGTTCCTGCCGAGGTATTATTTGTCAATGATGGCTCCATAGATAAAAGTCAGGATGCCATTGTTGAAATTTGCCAAAGAGATAAGCGTTTTTCTTATGTCAGTTTTAAAGAAAACAGAGGTTTGAGCGCTGCCCTGAAGGCAGGATTCGATCATGTTCAAAGTGACCTTGTTGGTTATATAGATTCTGACTTACAAACTGCACCATCAGATTTTAATTTATTGCTTGCAGAAATTAAGGACTATGATCTGGTAACCGGAGTAAGGGGAAACAGAAAGGATTCTTTTGTAAAAAATATGTCGTCAACAATAGCCAATGGCATTAGAAGGGCTTTTACACATGATGGAATGGATGATACTGGATGTCCGTTAAAGATCATTAAAACATGACTATGCCAAAAGAATTCCCATGTTCAAAGGACTTCACAGATTTCTGCCTGCGATGATCCTTTTACAGGATGGGAAGATCAAACAGGTTCCGGTGCAACACTTTCCCAGAATCGCAGGAGAAGCAAAGTACCATTTATGGAATCAGGCTATTCGGTCCTTTGGCAGATTGTTTTGCCTACCTTTGGATGAAACGCAAATACATCAACTATCAAATAGCAGATAGCTCTGCTGAGTTAAAGAAACAATAATGAGTGACTGGCTCATCTACAGTATAGGGTTTTCGGCACAAATCCTCTTTTCTTCGAGATTACTGATCCAATGGATACAATCTGAAAAAGTTAAAAAAGTGGTCACTCCTTTGCTATTTTGGCAGTTGAGTTTACTGGCTTCCTTTTTATTATTTGTCTATGGCTGGCTGAGAGATGATTTTGCCATTATGTTGGGCCAGGTCCTAACCTATTTTATATATATCCGGAACCTTCAAATACAGGGATTTTGGAAAAAACTGCATCGGTTTTTCAGAATTTTCCTATATGTGTTTCCCCTGATCATTTTCTGGTACACCTATAACAACAACCAGTTTGATCTGGAAAGAGTCTTTCAAAATCAGGATATTCCTATATGGCTGATCATTTTGGGAAGTGTGGCACAGATTGTTTTTACCTTAAGATTTATCTATCAATGGATCTATTCCGAAAAGAAAAAGGAATCCATCTTACCTATGGGGTTCTGGATTCTGAGCGCTACCGGATCATCTTTGATCATTTGTTATGCCATTTTGAGAAAAGATCCGGTGCTGTTCACGGGTCATATTTTCGGAAGTATTGTTTACATTCGTAATATCCTTTTGATCAAAAATTCCAAACATGAATAGCAGATCTTATTTACTGGCAATCGCACTGGTATGTCTTGCAATTTTCTTTCCGCATTTGAGTGTCGTGGAAGTGAATATCATGGAAGCACGAAACTTCATTACTGCCAGAGAAATGCTGGAATATGGAAACTGGATCCATACGACCATGAATTTGGAGCCTCGCTATGAAAAACCTCCACTGCCTACCTGGATGACGGCAGTTTCGGGTGCCATATTTGGAATGAAAAATTTATTTGGTCTAAGACTCCCTGCAGTACTTTCCGTCCATCTTTTTAGTTTTTACTTTTTACTATTTAGGTATTCAGATCTTAAAAGATAAAAAGCAGGCCTTTATTGGGACGCTCATTTTAGCTACCTCCTTTTATATTATTTTTTCGGGTCGTAACGGACAATGGGACATCTTTGCTCATGCTTTTATGCTTTTTGCCATATATCAGCTTTTTATGGCTTTTGAAACTGATCAAAAAGCTTGGAAAAATTGGTTGTTAGCCGGTTTGTTCCTTGGGTTTTCCTTTATGAGTAAAGGGCCTGTATCATTGTTTGCCTTGCTGCTTCCTTTCCTGATTTCTTATGGTATTATTTATAAATACCGGGGATTTACGAAAAAAATAACCCCACTTGTATCGAGCCTGCTTGTATTTGCAATTGTTGGCTTTACCTGGGGGGCTTATATTTACCTGACTGATACCTCATCGGCTGAATATATTGCTGACAAAGAAACCTTAGCCTGGTCAAATAGAAGCGTAAAACCCTTCTATCATTACTGGAGTTTTTTCACGCAATCAGGGGCCTGGACTTATTTCTCCTTTTTGGCACTTTTGTATCCGTTTATGATCAAAAGAGTTGATAATAAAAAGTTGTACAAATTTAGCTTGTTCTGGACATTGGCGACGGTAATCCTCTTGTCATTGATTCCCGAAAAAAAAGAAAGATACCTTTTACCGGTTTTGATTCCCTTGGCCATGAATACGAGTTTTTATATGTATTATTTGATCCAAAAGTCAAAGGAATTACTAAAACCAGATGTGTATTTAGCAAATTTTGGATTTGGCCTCATTGGTTTGATCGGAGCTAATTTTTCCTTTTGGGGTTTACTACTTTTTTGAAGGACAATTAAGCCCGCATTGGGTTGCTTTCTTTTTAAGTTCGACTACCCTGTTTACTTTGGGTCTATTGATATTCATCTGGCTTGAAAAAAAGGCCTATGAAAAATGCTTTTATGGCATGATCCTCTTTCTTTGCAGTATCATACTTTTTGCTTTTCCCATGGCTGAATTGACCTATGACAATGACAAATTCCTAAGTGCTGGAACAATAAGAGAAATCCCTGAAATTAAGGATCTTGAACTTTTTTCTACGGATCGGGTTATTTCTCCTGAAATGATTTACGATGTAGGTGAACCTGTTAAAAGAGTAAAATTCACGGATCAATTACCAAATGAAGGTAAGTTCGGGTTATTAGCATATGAATCCATCCCTGAGGAAATTGAACGCAATTTTAATATGGAACTTATTGTTCAATTTGACATCAATAACCTTAAAGAAGGTAAAAGTGGACATAAGACAAGAAAAACTTCGAAACTGTTTGTTCTCGAAAAAAAGTAATATCTAAAATTTATAATGGCTATCAACAAAATTTTATTTAAATTTGCATCCGTTTTTGGCGTCATGGCCGAGTGGCTAGGCAGGGCTCTGCAAAAGCTCGTACAGCAGTTCGAATCTGCTTGACGCCTCTTTATAAACCTCATTTCCATGCTATATGTGGAGATGAGGTTTTTTGTTTTATTTAACAAAAAATAATGCGATTTTTTGCATATTTGCAAGTCTTATAAATTGCTCATGCAAATTTACCCGATCGAAACTGGAAATTTTAAATTAGATGGTGGTGCCATGTTTGGTGTTGTGCCGAAAGTGATTTGGCAAAAAACCAACCCCGCTGATAGCCAACAATTTGATTGACATGAGTTTACGATGTATGCTGATCGAAGATGGAAATCGCTTGATTCTTATTGACACTGGAACAGGGAGCAAACAAAGTGACAAATTCTTTGGCTATTATTTCCCTTTCGGTGACTCTGATCTTGACAGTTCTTTAAAGAAACATGGGTTTCACAGAGATGACATTACCGATGTTTTTCTTACCCATTTGCATTTTGACCATTGCGGCGGTGCCATCCAATGGAATGCATCAAGAACGGGATATGAACCTGCCTTTAAAAATGCAAAATTTTGGAGCAATAAGAATCATTGGTCTTGGGCAACCCATCCAAACCCAAGGGAAAAAGCTTCTTTTTTAAAGGAAAATATCCATCCTATTGAAGCTAGTGGACAACTCAATTTTGTGCCGCATACCCGAAGGAAATTTGCTGCATGAAAGTCCATTGGGTTTTGATATTCTTTTTGCAGATGGTCATACAGAAAAGCAAATGATCCCTCAGCTTCAATACCAGGACAAAACACTTGTTTTTATGGCCGATTTGTTACCAACAGTTGGGCATATTCCCTTGCCCTATGTGATGGGTTATGATGTGAGACCCTTGATGACCATGGATGAAAAAGCTACATTTTTAAATAAAGCTGCAGATGAAGGCTATTATTTGTTTCTTGAGCATGATGCCAAACATGAAATCTGCACTTTAAAACACACAGAAAAGGGAGTAAGAGTTGATCAGACCTTCCGTTTTGATGAAATATTTAATTGATAAAAACTGAAATTTAACATGATGAAGAAAAGATTGTTTTTAGGACTGGCTTTAGCCCTTGTTCTTATCTGCGTGTAGTTCAACACAGAGTATTCACAGTGTAAAAGTTCCTGAAGGATCATCTACAGCAGTGAATATTCCTGCTAAAAAAGGCGCTATGACTGAAGAGCAAATACGAGAATGGCCCCATGCAGATATATACCAGGATTCAATTCCTGGAATGAGCCTTGATAAAGCCTATGAATTTGTAGCGGATAAAAAAGGTACTATGGTCATTTTGGGTGTTATTGACTCAGGAATTGACATTGAGCATGAAGATATAATAGATAATACCTGGACAAATACCGATGAAATAGCAGGTAATGGAAAAGACGATGATAACAATGGTTATATTGACGATATCCATGGATGGAATTTTCTTGGAGGTGACGGCATAGCGACACCCGAGCAACTTGAGGTGACGCGAATTTATAAAATGCTGGATGCCAAATATAAGGGGAAAGTAAGAAGCGATATGGGTGCTTCAGAAATGGACGGATTCAACTATTACGAAAAAGTAAAGAAAGATTATGAAAAACGAATTAAATCAGCCGATGAACAATATGATGTTTTTAAGGACAATGTGGAGTATATACAAAAACTGATCGTTTTTATAGGAGATGCCCATGAATCTACTGTGGCTAAATTGAACAAACGCGATTACAATTTGGCCGAATTGAATACCCTTGATCCATCAGAAAGAAGTCCGGTATTGATTAAAATTTTGGAAGAGGGTGAAAAGCCGGAGCAGCTTATAGAGCAATTAAAAACAGATCTTGAAAGTCAAAAGGAAGGAAAAAAGCATTACGAACCACAGGTAACCGTCATGTATAATCTTGATTTCAATGGAAGAATAACTGGTGATGACCCTTATGACATTAAGGATGTTCCTTATGGAAATGCCAATACCATTGGATCTGTTGATGATGAAATGCACGGAACACATGTATCTGGTATTGCCATGGCTACAAGAGATAATGGTAAAGGAATGAATGGTGTGGCTCAAAACGTAAAATTGCTTAGCGTAAGAACAGTTCCTGATGGTGATGAATACGACAAAGATGTTGCCTTGCCATAAGATACGCGGTTGACAATGGGGCAAAGGTGATCAACATGAGTTTTGGAAAAAGTTATTCACCAAATGCCGAGTGGGTATATGAAGCGATCAAATATGCAGCAAGTAAAGATGTTTTGTTAGTGCATGCTGCCGGAAATGACCATAAAAATATTGATAAGAGTGATAATTTTCCTACGGATGCACCTGATAAAGTAAAAGAAATCGCAGACAATGTAATTACCATTGGTGCCATGACAAGAAATTTTAACGAAGACCTGGTGGCAACATTTTCAAACTATGGTAAACTAAATGTTGACCTTTTTGCTCCAGGGTTGGAAATCTATTCAACAATTCCAAAGAATGAATATAAATCTATTCAGGGAACTTCTATGGCTGCTCCCGAAGTAGCTGGGGTAGCTTCCTTGATTCGTTCTTACTATCCCGAGCTTTCTGCAAGTCAAGTAAAACATATTTTAATGAATTCCGGAATCAAAGTAGATCTCAATGTAAAATTACCAGGAGGTGATGGCAAGCTGGTTCCCTTTAGTGACTTATCTGTTTCAGGTCGTGTTTTAAACGCATACAATGCCCTTAAAATGGCAGATAGCATGGTCATTAGTAATTAAATCTTAAACTACTAAAACGAAAGCTACAAAGAAATCAACCTCTTCTGTAGCTTTCTTTTAATTCTTCTTTGCACATGAAAAGAAACGTTGCACTTATCGCTTTTTCCATTCTTTGCCTTCATGTTTTTGGGCAACAAAAAAATCATTGGCAACAGCATGTCGATTATACCATGGATATCGATGTTGATGCTAAAAAATACCAATTCAAAGGAAAGCAAAAACTGATCTACACCAATAATTCTCCTGATGAGTTGAAAGAGGTTTTTTACCATTTGCAGTTCAATGCTTTTCAACCGGGAAGTGACATGGATATCAGGTTACAGCATATCTCAGATCCTGACTCCAGAATGTCGATCAATAAAGGTACTGCTCAGTATCCTAAATTTGAGAGCAGAATCGCAACCTTACAGCCCGATGAAATAGGATATCAAAAAGTGATTTCCTTAAAACAAAATGGAGATCCGGTTTCTTACAAAATTTATGGAACCATCATGAAGGTGTCGCTCAACAAACCATTAAGCTCTGGTCAAAAGACCACTTTTGAGATGGAATTTGAAGGACAGGTTCCGGTACATATCAGAAGAGCCGGTAGAAATAACAAGGATGGTGTGGCCCTCAGTATGGCCCAGTGGTATCCAAAACTGGCAGAATATGATCATGAAGGCTGGCAAGTCAATGACTATATCGCAAGAGAATTTTACGGGGTTTGGGGCGATTTTGATATCACCATTCACATTGACAAAGACTATACGATTGGGGGTACAGGATATTTACAAAACCCTCAGGAAGTTGGACATGGTTATGAGGATCCCAATAAAAAACTAAAACTTCCCAAAGGAGACAAGTTAAGCTGGCATTTTGTTGCTCCTAATGTACACGACTTTACGTGGGCTGCAGATCCTGAATATATCCACGAAAAAGTGATGGGAGAAAACGATGTTGAGCTGCATTTCTTTTATAAAAATGACAAGCCTGAAGTTGTTGAAAACTGGAAAAAATTACCGGAGAAAACACAAGAAATTCTGGCTTATTTCAATAAGCATATCGGTCAATACCCATACAAACAGTATTCCGTGATACAAGGAGGAGACGGCGGAATGGAATACGCCATGTGCACCTTGATCTCCGGTGGTAAAAAACTGTCGAGTTTGATAGGAACCACGGCCCATGAATTCGGGCATAGCTGGTTTCAATTCCTATTGGCAACCAATGAGGCGAAACATTCATGGATGGATGAGGGTTTCACTTCCTATATTTCAAATGCAGCAATGAATGAAATAATGGATCAGAAAAAGGAATTACCCAATGCCAGTGCTTATAATGGCTATTTTTACCTTGTAAATAGTGGACTGGAAGAGCCATTGACTACCTATGCTGATCATTTTGAAAATAATTATGCTTACGGAGTTTCTTCCTATAACAAGGGAAGTATCTTTCTATCACAATTAGGTTATATCATTGGGAAAGAAAACCTTGACAAGACCCTCTTAAAATATTATGAAGACTTTAAATTTACCCATCCCACGCCAAATGACATTAAAAGAACCGCTGAGAAAGTCTCTGGGATCCAATTGAATTGGTATATGAATTACTGGGTTAATTCAACTAAAGTTATTGATTATGCTGTGAGCGCTATTGAAGGACAGAACATAACTTTAGAACGTAAAGGAGCCATGCCAATGCCCATCGATCTCATGGTGACTTACCAGGATGGAACCAGTGAATGGTTTACTATTCCATTGCAAATGATGTATGGACATAAACCTACAGAAGCTAAGGTTCTGGGCAGCTGGTCATGGGTAAACCCCAGGTATACATTTCATACTCAAAAAAAAGTGAGTCATGTGCAGATCGATCCTAAAAACTTGATGGCAGATGTTGACAGGGCAAATAATTTAATGATGCGATGATATATTGATTCAATGATGTAATGATATATAATATATATATATATAAATGATTTTATGTATGATGTAATGATGTAATAAAAAAATCCCGATCAATGAATTGATCGGGATTTTTTATTGAAGTTAATTTTATCTTTTACTTCAATTTTTTCTTGACCTCCACTTCCTGGAAGGCTTCTATAACATCATCTACCATGACATCATTGTAATTCTTTATCTGAATACCACAATCATATCCTTTGGCAACTTCTTTGACATCGTCTTTAAAACGTTTCAGTGAAGTCAGTTCTCCGGTAAAGATCACCACGTTATCCCTGATCAATCTGATCTTGGAACTTCTGTAAATTTTACCTTCCTGAACCATACAACCTGCAATGGTTCCCACTTTAGAAATCTTATAGGTTTCCCTAACCTCTGCACTACCTGTGATCTCTTCCACGATATCCGGAGACAACATCCCTTCCATGGCGTCTTTAACTTCATCAATTACCTTGTAAATAATAGAGTAATTTCTGATGTCAATCTCTTCCTTCTCTGCGAGTTGTCTTGCACTTACAGATGGTCTAACGTTAAATCCAATAATAATCGCTTCTGAAGCAGATGCAAGTAATACATCAGATTCAGTAATAGCACCCACTCCTTTATGGATAATATTTACCTGAATCTCTTCAGTTGATAGTTTTTGTAAAGAATCCGTCAAGGCTTCAACTGAACCATCCACATCACCTTTAATAATAATATTCAACTCCTTAAAGCCTCCTAAAGCAATTCTTCTTCCAATCTCATCAAGTGTGATGTGTCGTTGCGTCCTTACAGACTGCTCACGGCTCAGTTGAGAGCGTTTTGCGGCAATTTGCTTGGCTTCTCTTTCATCTTCATACACTTTAAATTTATCACCTGCCTGAGGGGCTCCATCAAGTCCAAGAATCGATACTGGTCTGGAAGGACCTGCTTCCTCAACATTTCTGCCTCTCTCATCCTGTAAAGCCTTCACTTTACCTGAATGATGTCCGGCAAGAATATAATCTCCTACCTTAAGCGTACCTCCGTCAACAAGTACGGTAGCCACATAACCTTTTCCTTTGTCAAGAAAAGCTTCCACGACCGATCCGTTCGCCATTTTATTAGGATTCGCTTTAAGTTCAAGTAATCTCAGCCTCAAGTAATATCTTTTCAAGTAATTCTTTGACCCCGGTTCCTTTTAACGCAGAAACGTCATGAGATTGTATCTTACCTCCCCAATCTTCAACCAACAGGTTCATTTGGGCCAATTCTTCTTTAACTTTATCAGGATTTGCATCCGGTTTATCAATCTTATTGATCGCAAATACGATTGGAACACCTGCTGCCTGTGCATGACTAATGGCCTCTTTTGTTTGAGGCATAATCGCATCATCTGCAGAGATTACAATCACAGCAATATCTGTTACCTGAGTACCCCTGGCACGCATGGCGGTAAAGGCCTCGTGACCTGGAGTGTCCAGGAAAGTAATCTTTTGACCATCTTCCAATTCAACCGCATAGGCACCAATATGTTGCGTGATCCCTCCTGATTCTCCCGCAATTACATTTGCATTTCTGATATAATCCAGTAATGATGTTTTACCATGATCCACATGACCCATTACCGTTACAATTGGAGCTCTTGGTTTAAGATCTTCCGGGCTATCTACCTCCTCTTCTACAGTTTCTTCAACCTCCGCATCTACAAATTCAACTTTGTATCCGAATTCTTCGGCTACAATAGTAAGTGTTTCAGCATCAAGGCGCTGGTTCATCGAAATCATCATACCCAATGACATACATGCAGAGATCACATCAGTTACCGTAACATTCATCATGGTAGCCACTTCGTTCGCAGTTACAAACTCAGTTACCTTAATGACTTTGCTTTCAGCCTCCTGTTGCTCAAGATCCTTCTCTGCCTGTTGACGGTGCAGATCCCTTTTCTCTCTTCTGTATTTGGCTCCTTTTCCTTTTTTAGATTTCCCTTGCAATTTCTCCAAGGTCTCTCTAACTTGTTTTTGAACTTCTTCAGCTGAAGGTTCCTCTTTTACAACCGATTTTCTTCCGGTTTGAGCAGTTCCTTTCTGTCCAGATCTATTTCCTGCCCTTCCACCTTGACCGAAATCAGTGCGTTGAACATGTATTCTTTTACGTTTCTTTTTAGTCTTACTGGCATCACTTTCAGTTTCCTTCTTTCTCAACCGGCTTTTTCTTTGGTCGCTGAAATTTTGATAGGTCAATGGTCTCACCAGTTTTCTTAGGCCCTGATAATTTTTGATATTCCGTTTTCAGTGTTTCAGTTTCCTCACTCACAGCCTCTTCAGATGCACTTTCTTGAGACGCCTTTTCTTTGGCTCCCTTCTCTTCAACCACAGGTGTTGTCTTCTCCTTGATAGGTTCTTCCGGAGCGGTCTCAGAAACAGGTTCTTTCTTTTCTGCTTTTTTAGCCTTTGGCTCGACATCTATCTTACCGACTTGTTTAAGGCCTTTTAATTTTTTGGACCCCTTAATTACTTTAGCTTCAGGCTCCTTTTTCTCGGGCACTGCTTCCACAGGTGTCTCCTCTACAACTTCTGGCTTAGGATCTATATCAATTTTACCCACCATTTTTGGGCCACTGATCTTCTCAGATTCAGTTTTAAAGATCTCCGCTTTTCTGGCTTCATCCTCCAGGCGCTTCTTTTCAGCTTCCTTTTCTAAAGCCAAACGAATTTCCTCTTTTTCCTTTCTTTTTTCTTCTCCAATTTCCTTAGAGGCAACTTTTTTACTTTTATCCGTCTGAAATTCATCAGATAGGATTGTATAAACCTCTTGAGAGATTTTCGCCGTTGGTCGATGATCTATGTCGATTCCTTTGTTCGCAAGAAACTCAACAGCCCTATCTAAAGAAATATTAAGTTCTCGTAAAACTTTATTAAATCGTTGTGGCTTGTAATCTGTCATAAATTAATTTAAAATGAACCTCTTTTTTTCTATTGCAAAATAAAAAATATTATGATTCGAATTCTTCTTTCAATATTCTTTGTACTTCAAGAATAGTTTCTTCTTCCAGATCTGTCCTTTTCACCAATTCACTCAGATCAAGATCTAAAACACTTCTTGCAGTATCAAGACCAATGTTTTTAAACTCATTGATCACCCATGCTTCAATTTCATCAGAGAATTCAGTTAATTCAACATCATCTTCTACTCCTTCTCTCTGAACATCGATTTCATAACCTGTAAGCTGACTGGCCAATCGGATATTCACACCACCTTTTCCAATTGCTTTAGAAACTTCTTCAGGCTTTAAAAATACATCAACTCTTGGTTTTTCTCCTTCTACCGCTTCATGAATCTTTAAGGAAACCACTTTAGCAGGACTTAAGGCTCTTTTGATGAATTGTTCGTCAATTTTTGTAAAATTGACCACATCGATATTCTCATTACCCAATTCTCTCACAATTCCATGGATTCTTGATCCTTTCATCCCTACACAGGCGCCAACAGGATCAATCCTGTCATCGTAAGAATCTACGGCAATTTTTGCCTTTTCTCCTGGAATTCTCGCAACACGTTCGATCGTGATTAAACCGTCAAACACCTCAGGAATTTCCTGTTCAAAAAGTTTTACCAAAAACTCCGGTGCAGTTCTCGATAATATAATAGAAGGTTTATTTCCTCTTAATTCAACACTTTTAATAATACCTCTTACAGATTCTCCTTTTCTGAAAAAGTCTGATCTGATCTGTTCGCTTTTAGGCAAAACAAGTTCATTACCATTATCATCAAGCAATATAATTGCATTATGTCTTACGTGATGAACTTCGGCCGAATATAACTCTCCTTCAAGCTCCTTATAATGCTTAAAGATATTTGTATTATCATGTTCATGTATCTTAGAGATCAAGTTTTGACGCAAGGCCAAAATAGATCTTCTTCCAAGGTCTATCAGTTTTACCTCTTCAGATACTTCTTCTCCTACCTCAAAATCAGGTTCGATTTTTTGAGCTTCATCCAAAGAGATCTCCTCATTGTCATCTTCAACTTCACCATTCTCAACTACGATTCGGTTTCTCCATATTTCCAAGTCACCTTTGTCAGGGTTGATAATGATGTCAAAATTCTCATCTGACCCAAATTTTCTTTTTAAGGCCGATCTAAACACCTCTTCCAAAATGGCCATTAAGGTTACCCTGTCAATACTTTTTTCGTCTTTAAATTCCGAAAATGATTCAATTAATGCGATATTTTCCATTACATGTTCTTATTAAAAAATAATCTTCACTTTTGCTTCTCTTATGTCACTCAATGGAATAGTTTGCTGTTTTTCCACTGTTATTTTTCCTTTTCCAATTGGCTTGGGCTCTCTCGTTTTCCAAAAAAGGGTGATTCCCTGATCTGTTACCTCTATCAATTTACCTTCAAAACTCTCCTCAGCAGTTTTTACCTTGAGTGTTCTGTCAATATTTTTATTGTATTGTCTTGGATCTGTTATGGGGTCAGTTATATTTGGAGTGGTTACTTCTAGTGAAAAATCTTCATTTTCACGATCCAGATTGTGTTCCACATGCCTGCTGATCCTAATACATTCGCTCAAAGGCACTCCCGAATCTCCGTCAACAATAACTTTTATACTACCTTCAGTTCCAAAATTCAAATCAATAAGAAACAAAGCTTCATTTTCAGCAAGAGCTTCATCCACTAAGGTCTTTACTTTATTTTGATCCATTTGGCTTGTATAAAAAGAGGGGACTATCTGTCCCCTCCAACTCAAATTCGTCGTAAATTTCGCTGCAAATATAGCAATTCCTTTGATACTTACAAAAATCATGGGCCTAATCAATGAAAATTTATTAACTTTAGCTTATCATTCAAAAACAAATGTTATGAAACGAATATTAGTGCCAGTTGATTTTTCTAAGGAAGCCGAAAGTGCTGCCAGGGTTGCTGCCAGTATTGCCAGAAAAACAGGAAGTGAAATTTTTCTTGTTCATATGCTTGAATTACCTGTGACTACTATAGATCCGGCAGAAATGAACACCATAAGTAGTGAGCCTCAAATCATCTACTTTATGAAGCTGGCTCATCAAAAGTTTGAAAAATTCAAAAAGCTTGCCATTCCTTAAAGGCTTAACGGTTGTTGAAACCATTCAATTTCAACATGCCTTTTCTGGAATTATTGATGAAAGTGAAAAGAATAATATCGACCTCATCGTCATGGGTTCTCAAGGGGCTTCAGGTCTTCAAGAGATGTTCATTGGATCCAATACTGAAAAAGTGGTAAGAAGATCTAATGTTCCTGTATTGGTCATCAAAACAAGTGTTGAAGATTTTGTTGTTAATGATATCATTATTCGCTTCTGATTTTAATAAAGAAAGTAAGAGTACATTTCATCGAGTCATCAATTTTGCAGAACTGTTTGACGCCAAAATCCATCTTTTATACATCAACACAATTCACAATTTCAATACGACAAAGAATATTGAGGCGAGAATCGCTCGTTTTATGGATGACTTTGATTTTAGCAACTACACAAAAAATATTTATAACGATATCTCTATTGAAAAAGGCATTTTGAGTTTTGCCAGAGACATTGATGCAGATCTTATCGCACTAAATACGCATGGACGTAGTGGATTATCTCAACTATTTAACGGAAGTGTTGGGCAAGAACTCGCCAATCACGCTTTGAGACCAGTTGTTACTTTTAAAATATAAGAATTACCATTTAAAAGGAGTAAAACCGATCCCAAATTCGACCCAATCTGCACGAGATGTTTTTTGGGTTTTTACAGCAATCTGAGCAAAAAACCAATCGGTAATATCATATCTAAAACCCGCCCTCAGGTAACTGGGGGTTTTTCCTTTGTCATCAGTAAGATATGCACCACCGTGTAATCTAATGGCGAATCTTCCAAACATAAAGTCATATCCAACGTGCAAACCGATAAGATATCTGATCTTTGGTTTCGGGATATTCCGGCTCCAAGCTACCATCCCAAAAATAATCAAATCCAGCCACAACTGCATGCATGGAATTGAATTTAAACCTGTAATCCAAGGCCCCTGAAAAAATACCATATCTTTTATAAGTTCCTTTATCCTCTTCGTTTTGAACCGTACCTCCGGCCAGATATACTTCTATTGAACTCTCCCTGAGTTTGAAACTTTTTGTTGACTTTGGCCTCTCAAATCTGGCTTGTAAAAGTTCGTTTGTATATACATCATTGTCCACCATTTTTTGGTCAGCATTATAGTGATATCTCAAACCTAAATTCAGACCATACATATTAAAACCAAAATTCGGCGTCGTTATTCTTCCATTGGAAAAATGTGTAAAGTCTATTCCATAAACCAAGATCCAATTCCCTGGTCATTTTATAAGCAGCTCCAAAATTCAAATTAAAATAGGCCGCAAAAGGAGAACCAATAGCGTCATTTTCCGGATTTGATTCCGGATCATAGGGTTCCAGATTATAGGTTAATCCCAAACGCAATGCCAATTTCTAAAACATTCCTCCTACTCGTGTTCGTCAAAGGAAAATTGACAAAACCAAAAACCGCATTGGGCTTTCCTAAAATTTCCGGATTTCCCACAAAGCCTGAATAATATCCAACGCCATAGGTAGCATAATTATATCGGCTCGGCCACTTATCAGGATCTTTTGATTGCCAACCATAACGAAACTCCAATGCTCCATAACCATTACTTATAACATCATCCAGCAATTCCCCTGAATATAAATGATAGCCCGTATGCCCTCTGACTTCCATATATCTGAAACGACCATAGTTCTTAATATCCTTTACTTCTTCAAAAGAAATAGTGTCACGCTGTGCCTGTACTGTGAAAAAACTGGTGAAGATGACGAATAAGAATACTCCTATTTGCGCAGGGTTGGTGTTATGCAATTTCAACAATACCGAATTCATATTCACAACTATAGGGAGTCAAATTAAGTGATTTTTGCTGAAAACAAAAATCTACACTATTTAAATCTAGTCCGGAAAGCAGTTTTCTGCTATAAATTATAATTTTACAAGCTGGCAAAAGTAGATGATAAATTCAGAAGTAGCAATTATTTTAAATAGTTTAAACTAATCATATTCAATAATTCTTTCAATCAAATATTTTGGTTTGTTTTTTTTGTCATAGTGGATACATTCTACCCAGTGCCCTCTCTTATTATTTGTGTATTCAAGGGTAATATTTCTTACAATTTTATTTTTTTTAACAAAGGTATAGCTTTTAAGTTCCCCCCTTGAATCGTATACAAATGTTGTTGTTCGGTTCGGATTCACCCAATGGTCAATATGCGCTGTTAGTACTCCCTCTTGGCTATGCACAATTCGCTTCTGTCTCGATAATTTATCTTTATTAAAGTAATTTATTTCATGAATCAATCCCTGATTCAAATAAGTATGTTGTTCTGTGCTAATCTTTGTGTAATTTTTACCTATGGCATTGATATCTTCTTTTTTAGTTGACATTTTACTCACCTTATTTTCTTTATTGTACTGATAAGTAATGGTGTACAAGGTGGAGTCGGGTTGAAAAGGTAATTGGTTTTTTGTAGTTGTTACATATTTTTCTTTAACCAATGTATTTTTATTCTTGAATAATCTATAATAATAATTCAATGCTGGTTTTACGTTTTCAAATTGCTCCTGAACGGTTGGATCTTTTTCTGACAGATAATAATTGATGTAAAATTTGTCAATCAGAGATTTGTGTGAATAATAATATCCATCTAAATGGTAATCCAATTTCGGATCAGAAGCTTTCATCTTTTCGGTTTTGAGATGACCTTGAATATCATAAGTGTAATAAATGCTTATACTATCCTTTGATCTCTCAGGATTGGGATAAAGCACCATTTTTATTTTTTGATTTTGAGAGTTGTAATAGGTGGTATCTTTTTGATGTGACTGATCTTTTTTTATAAGAAGTCCATGTTTATTAAAGTGGAGTTTTACCAAGGGATATTGTATCGGGTAAGTGTCATAAAGAATTGATGGCTCGCTTTTGATGACTTTATTGTTCTTTGTTTTTAACTGATAAACCTTGTATACCAAACTTTTTATAGAATCAGATTCGTTCACTATTATATTCAGTTGCGCTGAAGAATTGATGCCGATTAATAAAGTAGAAATTATTAAAAATAATGGAGAGATTTTCACTTCCGTACTATTTAAATAAGTATTTATTATGTTCCAAGGACGTTGTTCAATGAGGCATCTTTGCTAAAATTTACCTGTTCTTCTTCAAAGACTTGGTTTATGGATTTTATCGTTTAAAAAACAGCTTCAGGAGCGTTAGTTTTTAAAGTAAAAGGATGTAATTACTACAATTTGTTTGCAGGGGTTCAATAATAATTTCAGCATCTTTCTCAATCTGGAAGTTCATAATGAACTCTTATGATCAGCAATTAAGGGAAAATCACAGGCTTCAGTACCACTTAAAATTTAAAGAGTTCCTTTAGGAATTATGTGAAATCCTGTTGATACAACAACGTCTTCAACATCTTTAACTTTGACTAATTCTGTAGTGTAAATTGTAAACTCCCGCGGAAATACCTCTGTATTTATAATGACATCTTTTACTCCCTTTATCGATAAAATATTGTCTCTGATTCTTTCCAAGTCCTTATTGAACTTTGCATTGGTCCCAAATACTTTTCCTTGTTTTCCGGGAATCAAATTGTCTGATAATAAACTCATGCGTTTTGTGCTTTATAATTGAATACGAGCATACTTTATTTCAAATTCTGCCTTACTTAATCCATGCTTAAATTTGTAATCCAATTGGTATAACTTTAAATCTATTCACAAAAGTTAGTCGCTCTTTAAAACAACATCCTAAGGAGTTTTAAAGTCATTTCATATACTAAATTTACAAAAATAAAAGCTACGTTAAAAGCCTTTATAATATTTGAAATCGTTCTAAATAATTAAAAACTATCAAGTCCAAAACAAAAAAACTCCCCAATTTCTTGGAGAGTTATTTTCGATATAATGTTGACCCACAAGGATTCGAACCTTGACTGGCGGTACCAAAAACCGAAGTGCTACCGTTACACCATGGGTCAATATTTCATGCCAAACCTTATTTGATTAAGCAGGCGCAAATTTAATACAAAGTTTTTGTTTGGCAAAAGAGTTTTTTTGATTTTTTTCATGCACCTATAAAATCAAAGTAGTTTCCATTTAATTTACTAAATTCGCCTCAGTTTTAAATTGTCTCTATGCTTTCTTTTGATTATAAAAAATTCAACACTGCTTTGGGTTGGCTTACCTTTGGAATAGCCTTACTAACCTATACACTAACACTTGAACCAACAGTGAGTTATTGGGATTGTGGGGAGTATATTGCCACTTCTGTTAAACTGGAAGTTGGTCACCCTCCTGGGGCACCTTTATTTCAAATGATGGGGGCATTCTTTGCCATGTTTACCAATGACGTATCACAAATTGCGATGATGGTAAATTTTATGTCGGCTCTTGCCAGTGCTTTTACCATTCTTTTTCTCTTCTGGACCATTACTGCTCTTGCGAAAAAAGTAGTGGAGAAAAACTCAGGCGAATTGACTAAAGGAAGCTCAATAGCCATTCTTGGAAGTGGCTTGGTTGGCGCCTTAGCCTATACTTTTTCTGACAGTTTCTGGTTTAGTGCCGTTGAAGCGGAAGTTTATGCCATGTCTTCATTTTTAATGGCACTTGCTATTTTGGCTGGCCATTCACTGGGAAGCCGAAATGGATAAACCAAGAGGCAATAAGTGGTTATTGCTGATCAGTTTTATTGTGGGTTTATCTTTTGGGGTGCATATCTTATCTTTGTTGGTGATCCCTTCAATTGTTTTTATTTATATTTATAAACGATATCCACAACTCAATGCCAAACAATTTATTCTGGCCAATTTAGTTTCCATCTTGGTACTGGCCTTTGTGTTTAAATTGTTGTTCCCTTTTACACTTAAGATTTTTTAGTGCTTCAGAATTATTCTTTATCAATAATCTTGGATTACCTTTTAATTCAGGAAGTATTATTGCAGGAATTCTCTTGGTAGCCTTGTTTTATTTTGGATTGAAGTATACGCGAAGAAAAAATATGTTCACAGCCAATTTATTACTCTTGTCTGTCTTATTTATCATGATCGGTTTTTCTTCTTGGTTGATGCTGCCAATCCGTGCAAACGCTGAATACTACCATCAATGAAAACAATCCTTCAAGTGCAAGAGAACTGCTTGCTTATTATAACAGAGAGCAATATGGAGATGCCAATGTGTTCTATGGCTCCTATTATTCACAAACCGGAGACAGGGATAAGGCAAATCCTTATCGGGATGCCAAACCCAAATACGAAAAAGATGAAAAAGCAGGTAAATATGTGATTGTAAATAATTACAAAAATGCCTTGCCAAATTATAGCAGTAAACATAAAGGTTTTATACCTAGAATGGTTGATCCTAGCGCTTCTGTAGTTCAAAACTATAAGGCTGTGGCTGGTATTCCTCAAAGATCAAAAAGACGCCCCACTTTTGGTGAGAATATCAGTTTTATGATCACCTACCAATTTGGCTATATGTATGGCCGTTATTTTATGTGGAATTTTACAGGCAGACAAAATGATATTCAGGGAAATCTTGACAATCATGGGAATTGGTTAAGCGGAATTGATCCTATCGATGAAATCAGACTTAGGCTCTCAAAAGAACCTTCCGTCAGAGGTTACTGAAAATAAAGGAAGAAATACCTATTATTTCTTGCCTCTCATTCTTGGAATTATTGGACTTCTTGTTTCATATCAAAAGAGATATGAATAATTTTTATATCCTGCTGCTGTTCTTTGCTTTTACAGGACTTGCCATTATTTTCTATACCAATCCGAAACCTTTTGAACCACGCGAAAGAGATTATGCCGTTGTTGGTTCTTTTTATGTCTTTGCGATTTGGATAGGATTTGGAGTTTTGGCATTGTATGAAAAGTTAAAGAACAAGATTACACTCAGCTTTATTGCCAACTGCCTTAACGGCTATCTGTCTTTTGGCAGTTCCGGTGCTGATGGCTAAAGAAAACTGGGATGATCATGACCGATCTGGAAAATATACCACCTGGAATAATGCGAAATCCTATTTGGATTCCTGTCAGGAAAACGCCATTATGTTTACTATTGGTGATAATGATACTTTCCCTCTATGGTATATGCAGGAAGTAGAAGATTACAGAACCGATATCAAACTGGTCAATACGAGTCTTTTCGCGAAAGACTGGTATATTGATCAGCAAAAAAGAAAAACGTATAAGGCTGACCCTATCCCTTCACAATTAACTCATGATGACTATAAAGAAGGCTCTCTGGATGTGGCCTATCATTATCCCTACCCTTTTCCTCAATTCAAAGATTCCGTCATGGATATCAAGTTCTTTATGAAATGGATTCAAAGTAAAGATAGCCGAACACTTATTGATTTTGAAGAGAACGGACATCCTGAAAAAGTATATCCTACCACTAAGTTGAGAATCATGGTCGATAAGGAAGCTGTTCTAAGAAATGGTATTGTTGCCGAAAAAGATTCAGCCTTGATCGAACCTTATATCGATATACAGATCTCTGAATCTGCCTTGATCAAAAACAGAATCCTGATGCTGGATATTCTGGCCAATAACAATTGGGAAAGACCATTATATTTCACAGGAGGAGCTCAGGCTGCCGAGGAATATATCTGGCTAAAAGATTATTTACAATTAGATGGTCTGGCTTATAAATTCGTTCCAATCAAAAGCGCCATTACGCAAAAGAAGTTTTATGGATATGGGTAGAATCAATACCGATATCATGTATGCAAATGTCAAAAAGTGGACCTGGAAAAACTCTGATGGAGATATTTATCATGACCCTGAAACCAGAAAAAATGGGATCTCTTTTAGAAATAGTCTTGGAAGGCTTGCCGATGAACTCATCAAAGAGAAAGATTTTGTAAGAGCAGAAGAGATCCTTGATATGTCTATGGAGAAAATGCCAATTGAATCATATGGCTATTTCAGATTGGTTATTGGACATATTGAATCTTATTACAATATAGACAGACCGGAAAAAGCAAGAAAGATCGTTGAGTTTCTGGTTCAAAATTTCAAGGAACGCATTTACTATTACAGTGGACTCAGTTCATATGAACTGACTCAAAATTTCGGCGATCTTGAAGGTACCCTTGACTTGTATAAATATATCATTGCCACTTGTGTTGAATTTGATACTGAAGAATACTCTGGGCAACTTAAAGAAGATTTTATGGTTTCTGTTACGCTTCTTGAAGAAGTGCTTGAAGAGTAAATTTTTAATCTGATCATTTTTTTGTATCTTGGGTAGACCCCTTTAATTTTGTTTAAAAAACTGCGTTGCATGAGACCTTATCTGGTAAAAACCCCAAGATTGGTACAAAGATTTTTCCATAATTATTCATGGCGAATCAAAACAATTAAAAAAGAGATTTACCTCACTTTTGATGATGGCCCCGTACCTGATTTTACACCTTGGGTGCTTGAGACATTAGAGCGTTATAAAGCCAAGGCGACATTTTTTTGTGTGGGAGAAAACATTAAAAAATATCCTCATATTTATCAACAGATAAAAGAGGAGGCCATAGCATTGGCAACCACACTTTTAATCATCTTCAAGGTTGGAAAACACCCACCAATAAATATATAAAGAACATCCTTAAAGCAGAATCGTATTTGCATGATGAAGCTGCTAAAAAAACAAAAAAACTTTTTAGACCACCTCATGGACGAATCAGACCCGTACAAGCAAGAATACTGAGAAAAAAAGGCTATAAGATCATCATGTGGGATGTGCTAAGTGGTGACTTCGACCAGAGTCTTTCTAAAGAATTATGTCTGGAACATACCATAAAACACATTAAAAATGGCAGTATCGTTGTTTTCCATGACAGTGATAAATCTTTTAAGAATCTTGATTATGTGCTTCCCAAGGTATTGGAGCATTTCACTCAAGAAGGTTTTAACTTTAAGTCGCTATAGAATATAAACGGAATAAAGAATTTCGAATAAGGAATTTTGAATTTCGAAGTAAACAAATAATCAACATTCAGTTTAGTGAAAATAAAGAAATTCATTATTCTTCATTCCTTGTTCTGCATTCGACATTCAAGTAACGGAAATAACAAATTTTATAAGGAGTATACTTTAAACATACTGCTGCACAAGACTAATCAAAGTATTGGCATCCTGTTGACCTGTTTGTCGCCATTTCATTTCGCCATTTTTGTAGATAATAAATGTTGGGTTGCCTTTAATCCTTAAAGCAGCTGCAAGTGTCTCATTTTTAGAAACATCTATCTTTACAACTTTTGCTTTATCCCCAAGAGCAGCAGCAACGTCACGCAATATAGAGTGCAAATTTGTACTCTCACCTTCCCAGTCTGCATAAAAATCAATCAGGGTGGGGGTTTTTGACCCTATCAATTCTCCAAACTTAGTCATACTTAAGTTTTTAATTCTATTCTTACAAATATAGTATTTTATCTCAAAACATTTATAATGTCCAAAAAATTAACTATTTAGCAATATTTATGTTATTTTTTCCTCCCCGAAATACAAATTTGTACTTTTACAATCATCAAACTAATTCTGAATGGCTGAACAAAAAAGACTTTTTTTACTAGATGCTTATGCCTTAATATTTCGCGGCTATTATGCTTTTATTAAAAATCCGAGAATCAATTCTAAAGGCATGGATACTTCTGCCATCATGGGGTTTACCAATTCGCTGTTGGATGTCATTCGGCGGGAAAAACCTGACCATCTGGCCGTAGCCTTTGATAAAGGAGGATCCCAAGCAAGGACTGAGGCCTTTCCTGCATATAAAGCCAATCGGCTGGAAACACCTGAAGCCATCAAAATTGCTGTACCCTATATCCATGAAATCCTAAAGGCCATGCATATTCCAATCGTGGAAATGGAAGGTTATGAGGCCGATGATCTTATCGGAACTTTATCCGTTCAAGCGGAAAAAGCGGGTTACAAAACCTTTATGGTGACACCTGATAAAGATTTTGCACAATTGGTAACAGAAAATGTTGTGATGTACAAACCTGCGCGAATGGGTAATGGCATTGAAATCTGGGATGTGGAAAAAGTAAAGGAAAAGTTTGAAATTGAAGATCCTAAACAAGTGATTGATTTTTTAGGAATGATGGGAGACTCAGTGGACAATATCCCCGGACTTCCAGGTGTAGGAGAAAAAACTGCTAAAAAATTCCTGAAAGAGTATGGCAGTATGGAGGCCTTATTGGCAAATACCCATGACCTTAAAGGGAAAATGAAGGAGAAGGTAGAAGCTAATAAAGAGTTGGGTATCCTATCAAAAGAATTAGCAACGATCATGCTTGATTGTCCGGTTGAATTTCATGAAGAAGATTTCGAATTAAACACCCCTGATATTAGAAAAGGTAACAGAAATTTTTCAGGATCTTGAATTCAGAAGGTCACTTGAAAACATCTACACAGGATTTTTAAAGTTGAAGCCAATGCTGAAGAGCAGGTCAGCACTCCGTGAAAGCCGTCTGTCTCAGATGAAGGAACGAGTCAGCAATTAGATATGTTTTCTGTGGGAATTGAAGCCTCAGGACAAACATCTGCAATCTCTGGTGGCTTTCAAAATGCTGAAAATACCGATCATTTTTATCAATTTGTCGATACAGAATTCTCTCAGTCTCTTCTTTTAAAAAAATTGCTGCAGCAAACATCTGTTTGTTTTGATACTGAAACAACGAGTTTGAATACCCTTGAGGCAAAATTAGTAGGGATTGCATTCTCCTATGAAAAAGGCAAGGGCTATTACGTTCCTATTCCTGAAAATGACAAAGAAGCAAATCTTGTTTTAGACAGATTTACACCTTTTTTTAATGATGAAAGTATTGAAAAAGTAGGGCAAAATCTGAAATACGATATCAAAGTGTTGAAGAATTATTCAATTGATGTAAAAGGATCTTTATTTGATACCATGATCGCCCATTATCTGATCAATCCGGATATGAGGCATAATATGGAAGTGCTTTCTGAAACCTATTTACACTATTCCCCAATACCCATCACAAACCTTATTGGAAAAAAAGGAAAGAACCAAGGATCCATGAGGGATGTTAGCCTTGACCTGGTAACAGAGTATGCGGTGGAAGATGCTGATATTACCTGGCAATTGAAAAAAATATTTGAGCAGGAACTTGAAAAGAATAAGTTGAGCAGCTTGTTTAAAGATATTGAAATTCCGTTGGTGAAAGTATTGGCATCCATGGAAATGGAGGGTATCAATTTGGATGAAAACTTTCTCAAATCACTGTCAGGAGTGTCCTCACTGAGGATATTGAGCATTTAGAAAATCTCATTTACAAAGAAGCAGATACTGATTTCAACCTCGCTTCTCCCAAACAATTAGGGGTTGTATTATTTGAGAAATTAAAGCTTATCGACAAACCCAAAAAAACCAAAACGGGTCAATATGCAACCGGAGAAGAAGTATTGTCTAAACTGGCCTCAAAACATGAGATCGTAAAGAACATCTTGGAATGGAGAGGGCTGGTTAAATTAAAGAATACGTATATTGACGCCTTGCCAAACGAAGTTAACAGTATAACCGGAAGAATTCACACTACCTATAGCCAGACTGTTGCTGCTACAGGCAGACTCAGCTCCAACAATCCTAACCTCCAAAATATTCCTATCCGCACAGAAAGAGGTCAACAGGTTAGAAAGGCTTTTGTTCCCCGAGATGAGAACTATACCTTATTGGCGGCAGATTACTCTCAGATAGAACTTAGACTGATTGCCGAAATGAGTGGAGATGAAGAAATGAAGGAATCCTTTTTAAGAGGAGAAGACATCCATAAATCAACAGCGGCTAAAGTATTTAAAGTTGATCTGGAGGAAGTGACAAGAGAACAAAGGAGCTATGCCAAAACGGTAAATTTCGGGATTATTTATGGAGTTTCAGCTTTTGGTTTAAGTCAACAAACTGATTTGAGCAGGTCCGAAGCCAAAGAATTGATCGAAACCTATTATGAGACCTACCCCACCTTGAAATCCTATATTGCAAAACAAATCGATTTCGCAAGAGACCATGGATTTGTGGAAACCATTCTGGGAAGAAGACGTTATTTGAAAAATATCAATTCAAGAAATGCAATTGTTAGATCAGCTGATGAGCGAAATGCCGTCAATGCTCCCATTCAAGGAAGTGCCGCCGACATCATCAAAATAGCGATGATCAAAATTCATGAACTTTTAAAAACCGGTGGATACAAGTCTAAAATGCTACTTCAAGTTCATGATGAATTGGTCTTTGATATTCACCGTGACGAAATGCACACTTTTAAAACCCATCATTAAAGAAACCATGGAGAACGCCTATAAAATGTCAATTCCTTTGACCGTTGATCTGGGAGAAGGTAATAACTGGCTTGAAGCCCATTAATTTCTGAGGGTTAATTTCCGAGGGGTTCGCAGGTGAGGGTCTCACCTGCGAACCCCTCGCATCTCACCCCTTCACGTCTCACCCCCTCACCTCCGAGGGGGTGAGTTTTTAACAACCAGATTATTATCGTATTCATCCTTCTCTTTCATGATGAATTATGAAACAATAATTAGAAATTCTTCCTATTGGTCTAATTCTAAATTAATTGACAAGGACACATGTCTATAAAAAATATAGCAATATCCTATTTGTCAAATGAATAATTAGTTGTACTTTTGCAAACTCTTTGAACTGAAGAGAAGGAATGTTTAATTTTAATAAATACGTGTGAACACATTAAGTTACAGAACAGTATCAGCCAACAAAGCGACCGTGAACAAGGAATGGCTAGTGGTGGATGCTGAAGGAGAAGTGTTAGGACGTTTGGCCTCGAAAGTTGCAAAACTTATCAGAGGGAAACACAAACCTAATTTTACACCTCACGTTGACTGCGGTGACAATGTAGTTATCCTCAACGCTGAGAAGATCAAGTTAACCGGAAACAAATGGAATGACAAAACTTACGTTCGTCATACTGGATATCCGGGTGGACAAAGAACGCTTTCTGCAAACGAATTATTTGGCAAAAGCCCAAGTAGAGTTGTGGAAAAAGCTGTAAAAGGTATGTTACCTAAGAACAAACTTGGGAGTGCATTGTTTAGAAACCTTTATGTTTATGACGGAGGGGAACACCAACAAGAAGCTCAATCGCCAAGAACTATTAACCTAAATGATATCAAGTAATATGGATACGATTCACAAAATTGGTAGAAGAAAAACCGCTGTTGCTAGAGTATATCTTTCAGAAGGTAAAGGTGAAATCACTGTAAATGACAAATCTTATGATAGTTATTTTACAACTGAAATGCTAAAATATAAGGTGTTACAACCTTTGAACCTTACTGACAATGCTGAGAGTTTTGATATCAAAGCGAAAGTATTTGGTGGAGGTATTACCGGACAGGCAGAAGCGATCAGATTAGCTATTACAAGAGCATTAGTAGCTATTGATGCAGAGCACAAAGCCGTCTTGAAACCAGAAGGATTACTCACTAGAGATCCAAGAATGGTTGAAAGAAAGAAATTCGGTCAGAAGAAAGCTCGTAAGAAATTCCAGTTCTCTAAACGTTAATTGGAAGCTTATTCAATTATTTATTGAATAGGAAGAAAAAAGTAAAATTGAAAAAACTGTTGTCGTATAAGTCTAGCATCCAAATAATTAAGATTCATAAATTATTCATGACTACTTAGTTATTGCTAATACAAACGGAACGTAAACTAAAACAAAATGGCAAACATAGAAATAAAAGATTTAATTGAGTCAGGTGTACACTTCGGACACCTTACAAGAAAATGGAATCCAAACATGGCTCCGTATGTATATACTGAGCGTAAAGGGATTCACATTATCGATTTATATAAAACTGCTGCAAAAATTGACGAAGCCGGTTCAGCTTTGAGCTAAAATTGCAGCCTCTGGTAGAAAAATATTATTTGTTGCTACCAAAAAACAAGCAAAAGACATCGTATCTGAAAAAGCAAAAGCTGTAAACATGCCTTTTATCACTGAGCGTTGGCCAGGTGGTATGTTGACAAACTTTGTTACTATCAGAAAAGCCGTTAAAAAAATGGCCTATATCGATAGAATGAAAAAAGACGGGTCTTTTGAAGCTTTATCTAAAAGAGAAAAATTACAGATCAATCGTCAAAGAGCGAAACTAGAAAAGAATTTAGGTTCTATAGTTGACATGACACGTTTACCAGGCGCTATTTTAATAGTTGATATTAAAAGAGAGCATATCGCAGTTGCTGAGGCACAAAAATTAAACATTCCAATTTTTGCGATGGTAGATACGAATTCTGATCCAAGAGCTATTGATTATGTAATTCCATCAAATGATGATGCATCAAAGTCTATTGACAAGGTTCTTTCTTATCTGACTGATTCAATCGCTGAAGGTTTAGCTGACAGAAAGAAAAGTAAAGAACAAGAAGCAACTCCTGCCGCTCCAAAAGCTGCTGCACCAAAAGCTGCTGCTAAAGAAGCAGTTGCCAAAGAAGTAGTTGCTGTTGAGACTCCAGAAGTTAAGAAGGAAGAAAAATAATTGTAGAACTTGTTATTGTTACAATAACGACTAAACATAAATAAGAATGACTAAAATAACAGCTGCTGAAGTAAATAACTTGAGAAAAACTACTGGTGCGGGAATGATGGACTGTAAAAAAGCCCTAGTTGAAGCAGAAGGTAATTTTGATTTTGCTATTGAAATTCTACGTAAACAAGGTCAAAAAGTTGCTGCAAAAAGAGCCGACAGAGATTCAACTGAAGGTGCTGCAATAGCTATAGTAAATGAAGATCATACAGAAGGTGCCGTAATCGTATTGGGTTGTGAAACTGATTTCGTTGGAAAAAACGAATCGTTTCGTAAATCTTGCTAAGCAATTGGCTGAAAAAGCCCTTAACAGTGCAACTAGAGAAGAATTGATGAATGCTGACTTCGGAGGAATCACTGTACAGGAAAAATTGATCGAGCAAACTGGAGTAATCGGTGAAAAGATTGAACTTTCTGCTTTTGAAAAGATCTCTGCTCCTTATGTAGGATCTTATATTCACTCTGGAAAGATAGCCACTATTGTTGGTTTATCTGCTAAAGTTGATGGTGCTGATGAAGTTGCCAAAGATGTTGCTATGCAAGCTGCGGCTATGAATCCTATCGCATTGAACGAACATGGTGTTGATCAATCTATCATTGATAAAGAAATCGAAATTGCTAAAGATCAATTACGTCAGGAAGGAAAACCAGAAGCTATGCTTGATAAAATTGCTCAAGGTAAGATCAAAAGGTTCTTTAAAGACAACACGCTTGTTAACCAAGACTTTATCAAAGACAACAAAATTAGTGTTGCCAATTATGTAAAATCTATTAGGAGATGTTGAAGTAGTTGATTTCAAGAGAGTAGCTCTTGGCTAATCTTTGATTAATCTATATTTATAAAAACCCAGGAGCTATCCTGGGTTTTTTTGTTTTAATATCTAGTCACTTGTTATTTTATCTCCTTTTCATCAATTTATCATTGGTATAATTTATTATATTTGCACATCTCTGAATGTGATCTATGAAATATAAAAGAATTCTTTTAAAATTAAGTGGTGAGGCCTTGATGGGCGATCGAAATTATGGTATTGACCCAAACAGGCTTGCGGATTATGCCGAGGAAATTAAAAATATCATTAATAAAGGCATTGAAGTGGCCATAGTGATCGGAGGTGGAAACATCTTCAGAGGCTTGGCCGGAGCCAGCAATGGTATGGATAGGGTTCAGGGAGATTATATGGGTATGCTGGCAACTATTATTAACGGACTTGCTTTGCAAAGTGCTTTGGAAGAGGCCGATTTACAAACCAGATTGCTCACTTCTATCGAAATGAAACAAATAGCAGAGCCCTTTATCAAAAGAAGAGCCGTCAGACATCTTGAAAAGGGACGTGTTGTTATATTTGGGGGTGGTACGGGTAACCCTTATTTTACAACTGATACTGCAGCCGTTCTTCGAGCCATTGAGATCAATGCAGACGTCATCATCAAAGGAACACGTGTTGATGGTATTTATACCTCAGACCCTGAAAAAGATGCCTCTGCTGTGAAATTTGAAAATATCACCTTTAAGGAAGTCATGAGTAAGGATCTCAAGGTAATGGATATGACTGCTTTTACATTGAGTGAAGAAAATGATCTTCCTATCATTGTATTTGACATGAACAAAAAAGGTAATCTGATGAAAGTTATTTCGGGTGAAAATGTTGGCACCTTAGTTAATTCATAAATCTTTATTATCATGAATGAAGAAGTTCAATTTATAATAGATTCGACCAAGGAACAGATGGAAAGTGCAATCCATCATCTAGAATTGGAATTTGTGAACATCAGAGCTGGAAAAGCTACTCCTTCCATGCTCAATAGTGTAAAAGTTGAGTATTACGGATCTCTTAACGCCTTTAAGTCAGGTAGCAAATGTCAATACCATGGATGCGCATACCATTACGGTTCAACCTTGGGAAAAACAATTGATTCCTGAGATTGAAAAAGGTATTTTAAACGCCAATCTCGGATTTAATCCCATGAATAATGGGGAAAGCATCATTATTAATGTTCCTATTCTTACAGAAGAAAGAAGAAGAGAACTGGCAAAACATGCCAAGGCTGAGGCTGAAATAGCTAAAGTAAGTATCAGAAATGATCGTAAAGATGCGAATCATGAATTGAAAAAACTTGATATCTCCGAAGATCTTCTTGCCAATACTGAAGTAGATGTCCAGACCTTAACAGATAAATACAGCGAAAAAGTGGATGCTCTTTACGTCATTAAGGAGAAAGAAATTATGACCGTTTGATGCGGAGTATCTGTTCTCTGCTTTTTGAAATATCAACTATGGCAAAATATTCATGATAATGTTGAATGGCTTAAGAGGCTTTAGTGCAAAATAATCTGATTTATGAATTTTTGGCAGGTAGTTTCGAGATTTATACTAAAACAAAGGATTTTTATTCTTATTGTTTTGGCAGCGATTACCGTCTTCCTAGGATCCAAAATACAAAATATCCAATTTTCTCATTCAGAAGCAAATCTCTTACCAAGAGATCATGAAGAGAATATAAAATATGATCATTTTCTTGAAATCTTTGGAGAGGAAGGAAATATGATCATCATAGCGGTTCAGGATTCCAGCTTTGTTCAAGGTTGAAAACTTTAATAAATGGAATGAATTTTCTAATAAGCTTGATTCTTTTCCAGAAGTTGATTTTTCCATTTCAGTAGGAGATATTCAAAAATTAAAGAAGGATAAAAAAAATCAAAAATTCTATGTTGAGCCCATTTATGAAGGGGAGCCAACAACCGATAAAGAAGTTCTGGAAATTCGTGATGAATTGTTTGAAAACCTTCCGTTTTTTGATAATATACTTTTTAACAAAGAAACAGGAACAGTTCAAACTGCTATTTATCTGGATAAAGCCATTGTCAATACCAAAAAGAGAGAGCGCTTTGTTTTTGACGTATTAAATCCGGCAGTAGAAGCATTTGAAAAAGAAACAGGTTTGGATGTAAGGGTATCAGGTATGCCTTTTATCCGGACTATGAATGCTCAAAACATCATTGATGAGATCGGAATGTTTGTCGGCCTTGCCCTGTTTATTACCTCACTTATTTTCTGGTTGTTCTTCAGATCTTACAGGGCTACATTTATTACGATGACCGTGGTAAGTATCGGTGTGGTTTGGGCTCTTGGATTTATTGGCTGGTTTGAATATGAGATATCTGTATTAATGGCATTGATACCTCCCTTGATCATTGTGATTGGAGTTCCAAACGCCATTTTCCTGATCAATAAATACCAACAGGAAGTTAAAAAGCATGGTAATCAGGCTAAATCTCTTCAAAGCGTGATCTCTAAGATCGGAAATGCTACTTTGATGACCAATATTACTACGGCCTCAGGGTTTGCCACGTTTATCTTTACCAACAGTCAGTTGCTTAATGAATTTGGTATCATCGCCTCGATCAATATCCTGGCTATTTTTGTCTTGTCCTTACTTATCATTCCTATCATTTACAGCTTTATGCATAAGCCCAAGGACAAACACCTTGAGCATCTGGAAAGAAAATGGATAGATGCTATTGTCAACTGGATGGAACATACTGTAAGGCATCATAGAATTGGCATTTATATATCAACGGTATGTATTATTGTAGTGAGTATCATCGGTGTTTATATGATTCGAGTTTCCGGAAGTCTGATAGAAGATATGCCGAAAGGGAAACAATTTTATAAAGATATTGTTTTCTTTGAGCAGGAATTCGGAGGTATTATGCCTCTTGAGATTTTGATTGACACCAAAAAGAAAAAAGGTGTGATGAATCTCGCCACTATGAAAAGAATGAATAAACTGGATGAAGAGATCGATGAGATCCCTGAATTATCGAAGTCTATTTCTGTACTCAATATGGTAAAATATTCCAAACAGGCCTTTTATAATGGAAATCCTAAATATTACCAGCTTCCAACCGAACAGGAAAAAAACTTTATCCTGGCCTATACCAAAAATTCAGATGCGACCTCAGACCAGCTCAAGAATTTTGTGGATTCTACCGGTCAATATGCCAGAATTACCACTTTTATGAAGGATATTGGTACGGAAAAAATGGAGAACATTGAAAAGACGTATTAAGGAAAAGATCGATCAGGTATTTCCCAGCGACAGATTTGAAGTTTCTCTTACCGGAAAGGCACTTGTTTTTCTAAAAGGCACCAATTATCTGGTGAAAAATCTGGTGATCTCTTTGTCTTTGGCCATATTTCTGATTTCACTTTTTATGGCCTGGATGTTCAGATCCTATAAAATGATTCTTATCTCCTTGATTCCTAATATACTACCGCTGTTGATCACAGCGGGTTTGATGGGATATCTGGGTGTCCCTATAAAACCTTCAACCGTGTTGGTATTCAGTATTGCTTTTGGGATTTCAGTGGATGATACAATTCATTTTTTGGCCAAATACAGACAGGAACTCATCGCACATAAATGGAACGTTAGAAAATCTGTTTACGCGGCCTTGAGAGAAACAGGTGTCAGTATGTTCTATACTTCGATCGTCTTATTTTTTGGATTCCTGGTCTTTACCGTTTCCAGTTTTGGTGGAACTATTGCTCTGGGAGGATTGGTTTCAGTGACCCTGCTTTTTGCCATGGTATCCAATTTATTATTATTACCCTCACTGTTATTGTCTTTGGAAGACAAGAATAGCGAACAAAAAAACTTTAAAGAAACCTGCCATTTCGATCATTCCCAAGGAAGATGAAGAAGGCTAGAATCAACATATCAGATGAAAGGAATTATACTTGCCGGAGGTAGCGGCACCAGATTACACCCTCTTACTTTAGCTGTTAGTAAACAATTGATGCCTATTTATGACAAACCAATGATCTATTATCCTTTATCGGTTTTGATGTTGGCGGGAATCAAGGAAATTCTGATCATTTCCACTCCTAACGACCTACCCTTATTCGAAAGATTATTGGGCGATGGGAAAAACCTAGGTTGTAGATTTGAATATGCCGTTCAGGAAGTTCCAAACGGACTGGCTCAGGCCTTTGTTATTGGCGAACAATTTATAGGTGACGATGCTGTAGCCCTTATCCTTGGGGACAATATTTTTTATGGCACAGATCTCGAAAGACGCTTGAAAAATGCCATTGATCCTGACGGAGGCGTTGTTTTCGCCTATCATGTTAAAGACCCTGAAAGATACGGGGTTGTAGAATTTGATGAGGAAAACAATGTCATATCCATTGAGGAAAAACCGAAAAAACCAAAATCGAATTTTGCTGTTCCTGGTGTTTATTTTTACGATAATTCCGTCGTAGAAATAGCCAAAAATATCAAACCTTCTCCAAGAGGAGAATATGAAATCACCGATATCAATAAGTCTTATTTAGCACAAGGAGAAATTGAGAGTAGCCCCATTGGGTCGAGGTACTGCCTGGCTTGATACAGGCACTTTTTCTTCTCTAATACAGGCGCAACAATTCGTTCAAGTCATTGAAGAAAGACAGGGATTAAAAATTGGTTGTATTGAAGAGATCGCCTACAGAAAAGGATTTATAGACGCCAATCAACTAAGAGAAGTGGCTGAGCCCTTATTAAAAAGTGGTTATGGTACATATTTGCTGGAAATATTAAAATAATTAAACTTTCCCAATTTTAACGCTTTACGTATCTTTGCCATCAAAATTTTGAGGATGCAAAACTTATAGCGTAGCCGAATTATTAGAGGCCAATCATATATTACAGGAGATTCAAATCAAAGGATGGGTAAAAACTTTCAGGAGCAATCGATTTATTGCTTTAAATGATGGTTCCACCATTAAAAACATTCAGTGTGTCATTGATTTTGAAAAAACACCTGAAGATGTTTTAAAACTGATCTCCACCGGAGCTGCTATTGACGTTAAAGGAGTTTTAGTAGAAAGTCAGGGAAAAGGCCAAACGGTTGAAATTCAAGTGTCTGAAATCATGATTCTTAGGAGCATCAAACCCTGAGGAGTATCCCATACAGCCTAAAAAGCACAGTATGGAATTTTTACGTGAAAATGCACACCTAAGAATCCGCACCAATACTTTTAGCGCTGTAATGCGTGTTAGATCTGTTTTGTCCTTTGCCATCCATCAGTATTTTATAAATAACGGGTTTTATTATTTCCATGCTCCGATCATCACAGGTTCGGATGCTGAAGGTGCCGGTGAAATGTTCAGTGTCTCTACTTTAGACAAAAAAAATCCTCCATTGACAGAAGATGGTGAAATTGATTTTAAAGAAGACTTTTTCGGAAAAGAAACCAACCTAACCGTATCAGGCCAGCTAGAAGCCGAAACTTATGCTATGGCATTAGGGAAAGTATATACTTTCGGACCAACCTTCAGGGCCGAAAATTCTAATACCTCAAGACACCTGGCAGAATTTTGGATGGTAGAGCCTGAAGTAGCATTCAATGATCTGGATGCCAATATGGATCTCAGTGAAGATTTTATCAAATATATTTTAAGTTATATCCTTGAACATTGTCAGGATGATCTTGAATTTCTTGAAAAAAGATTACTTGATGAAGAAAAAAGCAAACCTGCTGCTGAAAGAAGCGATATGGCATTGCGCGAAAAATTGAAGTTTGTCATAGATAATAATTTCAAAAGGGTTAGTTATACAGAAGCGATTGATATTCTAAAAAATTCAAAGCCCAATAAAAAGAAGAAATTCAAGTTTCCTATCAATGAATGGGGTGCAGATCTTCAAAGTGAACATGAACGTTTTCTGGTAGAAAAACATTTTAAATCTCCGGTCATCCTCTTTGATTACCCTGCCAATATCAAAGCGTTCTATATGCGCTTAAATGACGATGGGAAAACTGTAAGGGCCATGGATGTATTGTTCCCAGGTATTGGAGAAATCGTTGGAGGAAGCCAGAGAGAAGAAAGGCTTGACGTTTTAAAAGAAAAGATCCAGGCTCTTGGAATAGATGAAAAAGAGCTTTGGTGGTATCTTGATCTGCGAAAATTTGGCACAGCAGTTCATTCAGGTTTTGGCTTGGGATTTGAGAGAATGGTACAGTTTGCAACAGGAATGAGTAATATACGTGATGTCATTCCTTTCCCCAGAACACCTCAAAGTGCTGAGTTTTAAACCCTAGTCATGCATTACTGACCCAAACCATTGAGAAGTTCTTTTTTTGTAACTTTAGCTTGAAGTAAAAATCCATATGTTAAAACAGAGTTTACAGCAAAAGCTACAACAGAAGTTATCTCCACAACAAATTCAGTTGATGAAGCTAATTCAATTGCCTACTCAGGCTTTTGAACAAAAGCTTTCTCAGGAGATTGAAGAAAATCCTGCTTTAGAAAGTGGAAAAGAATCCAATGATGAGTTTCAGGATTCCACTCAGGATGAATATGATGATACAGGAACAGAGTCGATAGAAACAGATATCAACATTGATGATTACCTAAGTGATGACGAAATTCCCAGCTATAAGCTTCAATCCAATAATTACAGCAGTGATGATGAGGACAATCGTATCCCCTATTCAGGAGGGATTACCTTTAATCAACACCTAAGTAACCAACTTAACACCTTCAGTCTCGAACCGGAACAAGAACTGATCGCCGAATTTATGGTGGGCTGTATTGACGATAATGGATATATCAGAAGAACTATTGAAGACATCATTGATGACCTTGCCTTTTCTGAAAATATATACACGACCGAAGCCGAAGTAGAGAAAATTCTTGCTGTTATTCAGCAACTTGATCCCGCAGGAGTTGGTGCCAGAACCCTTAAGGAGTGCCTTACCATACAACTCAATCGGAAAGAAGAAACCAAGGAACGAGCCTTGGCTAAAGACATTTTAAATACTTCTTTTGATCAATTTGTTAAAAAGCACTATTCGAAACTTGCCCAGAAGTTTAATATTTCTATGGAAGAACTGAAGGGCGGAATCAAAGAAATTGAAAAATTAAATCCAAAACCCGGAGGATCCTTTTCTGGGAATTTAACCATTATAGAACACATCGTTCCTGATTTTACGATTAGAATCAATGAAGGAAATCTTGAATTGAGTCTAAATGCCAGGAATGCCCCTGATCTGCATATCTCAAGAGAATATGATAATATGCTAAAAGGCTACTCGGAATCAAAGGATAAATCAAAATCTCAAAAGGATGCAGTGCTTTTTATCAAGCAAAAATTAGATGCAGCCAAATGGTTTATAGATGCTATCAAACAGCGACAACAAACACTAATGATTACGATGAACGCCATTATGCACTATCAACAGGAATTTCTGTTGACGGGAGACGAGCGTAAATTAAGACCCATGGTCTTAAAAGATATTGCGGACCAGATCAACATGGATGTTTCGACAGTATCCAGAGTAGCCAATAGTAAATATGTAGATACGCCATATGGAACCAAATTGGTCAAAGAATTTTTCTCAGAATCAATGAAAAATGATCAGGGTGAAGACATCTCAACAAGAGAAATCAAAAAGATTCTGCAAACAGAGATTGACAAAGAAGATAAAGCAAAGCCACTTACCGATGAGAAATTGTCTAGTTTATTAAAAGAGAGTGGCTATCTTATTGCCAGGAGGACCGTTGCCAAATATCGCGAGCAATTAGATATTCCCGTAGCGAGGTTAAGAAAAAAGATACTCTGATATATGTTTATATATAAATTCATTTCTTATGTATTGCACCCTCTGCTCTTTTCATTTATGGGCAGTTTTCTTTATTTATATTTAACGCCTAAACACATTTTAAAACAGCAGGAATATATCATCTTATTGATCGTTTTTGTAAGCACTTATATTGTTCCCATATTGCTGCTGGCCTTGTTAAAAAGAATCCATCTCATCAACGACTATCACCTTAGAAGTATTGACGAGCGTAAATTCCCAATTCTATTTTTTATTATGTTGTCGTTTTTGATTGGAAGGGCCATGTTGGGTATACAAATTGCAGATTTACTTGCCTTTTCATTTTTCGGTGTTGCCTTTGCCCTGAGTTTTACCTATTTACTATTCAACATAAAGATCAAGACAAGTTTACATACCCTTGGTATTGGAGGTATCATAGGATTTGTTATGGTGATGAGTTACGAATATCAGCTCAATTTCAATTCTCTGATTGCCGGGTTATTTGTGATTGGCGGACTGATAGGAGTTTCCAGACTTGGCCTTAATGCCCATCGTCCAAAAGAAGTATACATTGGCTTTTTTCTGGGTCTGATCTCTCAATTTATAAGCTTTCAAATCTATCAGAATATATAAAAGATCAATCCTACTCTTAGGTCACTAATATTTATATCATACTCATTTGTCCTGAGTTTCATTAAAAAGATCATTTAGACCATAATACATATGCAGGTTCCATTTATTATACCCTACTGAAAAAGTAAGCCCGTATAAAAATTCATTGACTTCAATGATGTCCTTTACATCAAAATCGAGCCGATTTACCAAAATTCGCTATTTTTGGCAAATGTATAGGCAATTTTAACCCCTGGATAAAACCTCCAAAACTTATATTTAGATGCAGTAGACCCTCTAAATCTTACTTCTATGGGTAATTCAACCGTATGCATTATGATTTTATTATTTCACCGCACCATTATCATTCATCTGGTGTTGCGAGCGTCCAATTGGACATTAAAATAATAATTGTTAAGGCCATAACCCAGACCTGCTCCTAATGCTATATTACGTCTTTTATTTAAAGGAAAATCTTTTATAAAACCACCTGCCAAACCAAAGGAAAAACCCGACTGTGATATTCTATCCGGCAAATTCAACATCTGGATATAGGTCAAGTTAAAATAAATCTGATCCTCAAGGTATTTATCGTCAACAAAAGTGCTGTCATTTTGTGCCTGAAGAAAAAACGAAAAAAGAAAAAATAATACAGCGATCTTACGCATAGCACTTTTTTGAAAAATCAAAGGTAACTTTTTTAAAGAAGAATTCCCAAAACTGATTCCTGGGTCAAGAGCTCACTTTCAGTGCCTGAAATTTGGATCATATCACTACTAAAAAATCTTCCTATTGAAATTGATTGATTTCCAAATTTATACCCAGTTTATCGGATAAGAATTTCTCTCAATTCTTCAGATGTTCTCGGATCTATCAAATTAAGCGCCTTAACACCACAGAGTTTTTCTATCAATTCGGCTCCTGCATAAGTATTGGTGGCAATACCACTCACAATATCCGGTCTGAGCTTAAAACTCTTCATTACACCGTAAACCGCATAAGGATCAGAGGCACATAAGACCGTGCATTTGATACAATCTTTAAGTTCTTCAAAGGCAATATCACCATTATAGGGCTCCAAAGGAGAAGCCCCCAGCTCAATGACAGCTACATCTGCCTTCGATCTCTTGAATCCGGCTTAAAAGCTGAATAAGTTTTTTTCGGAATTTTTCTCTTGGATAAATGGTTGAAGGCAAACCAATATCAACAAAATCAAAAATATAACTGGCACCAACATCTTTTAAAGACAAAGTATCCCGGTACCTGCTGGCACCTGTTAATTTTCCTGCAACTATTTGTAACCCTGCTCTTTTTAACTGATTTACTATGATTCTAGCCACAGTAGTTTTACCAGCAGACATGGAAGTACCCACTAACAAGATGACGGGCAGATTAAATTTTTTATAAGGAACCTCTACTACAAAATCATCCATTTCACAAACCTTTTCATCCCGCACAATATGGCCTAAATATGCTATTTCAATCAAACTTGGAAGGTGTACAGATTTAGAAGTACACTTGCCCATCAAACCTCCACCAGTTAGCAAATGCATAATTCCATCCTCTTCTACTTCACGCCAAGAACCTGTAGCTTCCAAAGTCGCATACCGCTCTCCTAAGGCGCCAACCACCAAATCTTCTTTCATAAAACTCCTCATTCTTCCATTGGTCAACTCTATTTTCATTTCATCATCTCCTGGGTTGGTGATTTTTCCAACGACGTAGTCACCGGTTTTCCATTTGATCTTTTCAAGTTTCTTAATTTCAAAAGATTTCTTTATCTAAGTCACTGATTCTCAGCATTGATGAAAATATATATTTAGAATTCATGCTATTATTTTTAAAATGTAACTTTCATTTGATCCTCAATATCCTTGGCCGATAAAAGCATCGCCAGCAAGGTTGTTCTCTCAATAAATTTCTCTTTAAATATAAATTCATGCCTGGCATGGGCGCCATCACCTACTGTGCCAAGTCCGTCAAGTGTGGCTGTGTACAAACTGGTTGTATTCCCGTCTGATCCTCCTCCTGCAGTTACCTGCTCTAACTCCAGATGCATGTTTTGACCAATATTTTTTGCCAAGGTCCATAATCTTTGGTTTCGCTCTGTTCTTTCCATTGGAGGTCTTCCAAATCCGCCCTCAATTTAAAGAGACGTCCCTGGATGTTTTGGCTTTAAGCTGAGAATTTTATTTTCAATAAAGGCAGCATCCTCCATATTATGCACCCTAACATCTACAACGGCCTGACTTTCTTCGGCAATCACATTCGCTGATGATCCTCCTTGTATCATCCCGACATTCACGGTGATCCCTTTTTCAAAATCATTCAGATTAAAAAGCTGTTGAATGTGGTAGGATAGTTCGACTATAGCACTGATCCCAAGTTCAGGATTTAAGCCTGCATGTGCGGGCTTACCCTTTACTTTGATCGTAAATTTACCAATCCCTTTACGCGCCGTCTTTAATTTACCTTCGAAGCCGAGAGGCGGCTCTAGAATAAATGCCCTCTTGGCGATTCTGGCGATTCTCTTGATTGCATTTGTCGATTCAAAACTGCCTATCTCCTCATCAGAATTAATAAGTATTACCGGGCTTAACGGACATTCTACATGAAGTTCTTTAAGCGCCTTTATGGCAAAGATCATTTGAGATAGACCGGCTTTCATATCAAATATACCAGGGCCTGATAACCTTTCTTCTGAGTCAAGAATAGGCATGTTTTCCAAGGTGTGTTTTTTCCAAACTGTATCACAGTGGCCTATCATTAACTGGATGGACTGCCCTTTTTTACGTTCTTTGGGTCTGGCATATAAAAACCCTCCTGTTTTTCTTCCAGGAATAATAAATGCATTGAAGTCAAGCGATTCAAAGGCATTTTTCATAATTTGTAGTATTTCAGTCTGGGAGTCTGGGGTCATGAGAAGGGCTCTCACTTGTCACAAGTTTCTTTAAAAAGATGATCATTTCTTCCTGATGATCTTTTAAGAACCTTTCAACATGTGTAGCTGTAGAAACTTTCATAACTAGCTATTTTTATACTGTCATCTTTGAAAATCTTTTGGATAAGGATAACTCAATGTCTCTTTGATACTGGCAAATCTTCCTTGAGCGATATAAGCCAATAAGGGATGATCAAAAATTTGTTTTTGGTGACCTTCATCTGAAACGATCTTATAGTTTTTATGGACCATGGCTTGTTCTATCCTTCCGGTGATCAAACTGTAATCATCAAAACCATCTATGATCTTATATAAACTGCAATCAAGCATCACATAGGAATCCTTAACAAAAATTGACGTTCCATTGTTATGTGTTACTGTTGGAATATGATTGGTGATTTCTTTTGGGAAATCTTTGACCGCACATCTTGGCGTTGCCGCTAAAGAAGATAGTAGTATCTGATCAGGTTTTACAAAGCTTACAGAAAATCTTAAATGCTTTTTAATATTGTGATAGGTATTATGTCGGGGAGTGCATACAAATCCAAAAAAATCGGAAAATCCTAATGGTGTAGCCATGTGTTTGGGAGCCAGGTCAAAGCCTTGTTCTTCTTTTGTCCCAATAACAACCAAGGGAGCCACTGTATAAAAGTGTTCCCAAATGGATTCTTTAACGTTTAAAGAAATAAAGTCTTTAAAAGGATCTTTTACTTGCATATCACAACCTCATTTAAATCAAAACCCTATCTTATAAAGTTACTGAAAATGAAAATCTTAAACAAGTTATGGACGTAAATATTATCAGGTATATAGCATAAAAAATGCGAGCCAATGGCTCGCATTTTTTAAAGGTGATTCTTTGAAGAAAGATATATGTACTTATTCTTTATTTTCTTCCAGAGTTGCTGCATGAGGTGCAACAGCAGCTTCTTCCACCTCTGTGCTTTTAACCTCTATGGTAGTTTCATCAACAATAGTTCCTTCAGCAGATTCCGAGATAACAACCTGTTCAGTAACTGTTAAAGATTTCATATTATGTGCAGTTACTTCATCAGAATCCATTGCAATACTTGGCGCAATAACCAAGGCTACAACTGACATCAATTTTAAAAGAATATTTAATGAGGGTCCGGAAGTATCTTTAAAAGGATCTCCTACCGTATCGCCAACTACAGCTGCTTTATGTGCCTCTGTCCCTTTTCTTCCTTGCTCCTCTATCATTTTTTTGGCATTATCCCATGCCCCTCCGGCATTTGATTGAAAAATAGCCATAAGCACACCACATGTTGTTACTCCTGCTAATGTACCACCTAACATTTCGGCTCCACCAATAAATCCAATAGCAACAGGAACAGCTAAAGCCAATAATCCAGGAAATACCATTTCTTTAATAGACGCCTTGGTCGATATTTCAACACATTTATCATATTCGGCATAACCATCAGCTGCATCAAAAATAGCACGCTCTTCTTTTGAAGCCTTTGACATATCTGAATCGTGTTTTTTCATTACTTCAAGAGCAGCCTTTAATTGAGGAATATCCCTGAACTGCCTCCTCACTTCTTCAATCATTGCCATAGCGGCTCTACCTACAGCATTCATCGATAAGGCTGAAAATACAAACGGAAGCATACCTCCCACTAATAATCCTGCCATAATCTTAGGTTGAGAAACGTCAATAGCAGTTACGTTTGCTGTCTTCATAAATGCTGCGAACAAAGCCAGAGCGGTCAGCGCTGCAGAAGCAATTGCAAAACCTTTTCCAATGGCAGCGGTTGTATTTCCTACTGCATCTAATTTGTCTGTACGTTCACGCACTTCTTTTGGTAATTCCGCCATTTCGGCAATACCGCCGGCATTGTCAGAAATCGGACCGTAAGCATCTACTGCCAATTGAATACCTGTGTTAGCAAGCATTCCTACAGCCGCAATTGCGATTCCATATAATCCTGCAAAATGATGAGAAACAATAATGGCTGCAGCAATCAATAAAATTGGAATTGCCGTTGACATCATACCCACGCCTAATCCTGCAATGATATTTGTAGCAGAACCGGTTTCAGATTGCTTTACAATTGACATGACAGGCTTTCCACCGGTTCCGGTATAATATTCTGTTATTTTCCCTACGCAGAATCCTGCGATCAATCCTGCCAATGTAGCATAAAAAACACCCATAGCACCAAACGGCAAGCCCTCAACGCTTTCAGGTATCATTTCTGTTATAATAAAATAAGAAGCGACAATCATCAAAAATCCAGATCCGAATTCTCCCAAGGTTTAAGGCCTTATGAGGACTACCTCCGTCTTTAACTCTTACAAAGAAAGTTCCAATAATTGACATCACTATACCTATAGCCGCCAGAACTAATGGCAAATAAACCGCTCCTAAACCATCAAAATCCGGTGTAAAGATAAAAGCGCCTAAAACCATGGTACCAATAATTGAGCCCACATATGATTCAAATAAATCGGCCCCCATACCGGCAACGTCTCCCACGTTATCACCAACGTTATCTGCAATTGTGGCAGGGTTCAATGGATGATCTTCAGGAATTCCTGCTTCAACCTTACCCACAAGATCAGCGCCAACATCAGCTGCCTTTGTATAAATACCACCACCAACTCTTGCAAAAAGAGCAATTGAAGAAGCTCCTAATGAAAAACCTGAAAGTACATTTAATACCATTGGGATATTGTCTTCTCCGGGCCACATACCTTGATAGATCATAAACAACCCACTAAGTCCTAAAACCCCTAGACCAACAACTCCAAGACCCATAACAGCTCCTCCTGCAAAGGCTACTTCAAGGGCTTTCCCTAAAGAAGTTCTGGCCGCTTGTGTTGTTCTAACGTTGGCTTTAGTTGCGGCTTTCATACCGATAAATCCAGCCAGAGCAGAACAAATGGCTCCTACAATAAATGAAATAGCAACCATCCAATGAGATCCTTCTTCATTTGCGCCTTTAAAATAAAGTAAGATAGCCACGGCTATCACGAAAATTCGCTAATATTTTATACTCAGCTTTTAAAAACGACATGGCCCCATCAGCAATGTGTTTTGCGATCTTTGACATTTTTTCATTCCCCTCGTCTTGTTTAGCGACCCATGCATTTTTAATGAATACAAATGCCAATGCGAGTACACCAAACAACCACAAATAATTTACGATTAATTCCATTTTAAGTATTGTTTTTTTTTAGTGATTTGATTATTAAGGGGCTAAAAGTAATCAATATTATGTGATAAAAAAAACCACCATTAAGATAAATGGTGGTTTGTATTTAGAAGCTAATTTTAGGATCTTTTTATATCGTAAAGGTTCTTTTTTTCTTATGTTCGCTATCCTCATAGCGCTGTACACATTCATTGTATATTTTGATGGCTTCCTCTGCATTTCCCCATCCACCGGTATCAACTTTTTTCTCTTCAAGATCCTTATAGACCTGGAAAAAATGTTCAATTTCTTTTAATCTGTGAGGGTTCAAATCAACGATATCCATTCTCTTACTGTAAATAGGATCATTTACAGGTACACAAATAATTTTTTCATCAGGTCCTTTTTCATCAGTCATATGAAAAACACCAATGGGTCTGACTTCCATCACAACCATTGGATAAGTAGGTTCAGCCCCTAAAACCAAAACGTCTAAAGGATCCTTATCCAGTGCCAAAGTTTCAGGAATAAAACCGTAATCACCAGGGTACATCATCGAAGAAAACAACATTCTGTCAAATCGAATTTTGTGTAGTGTAAAATCGTATTCATATTTATTTCTACTCCCTTTTGGGATCTCAATTAGCACATCAAAGGTTATTCGTTTCTTGGCACTCATATTTTAATTTTTTTGCAAAAATACAACTTTCAATGACTTAGGCTTGTATAAACGATAGATTTTAAAGTTTAAATGAGTAAATAATTTTCGTCAATACCTTATTTTCCTCATATTTTCGAATCTTTTTAAATCATAGTTATCTTTTTTATTGATATAATTGTTACTGATTTTAAAAAGAGGCAAACTAAATTCTTTTCATGATTAGGAAAATAGACCATAAATCATTGGAAATAAGTAAAATGATCTATTCGATCTTCCAAAGTTCTTATGCTGTAGAAGCTGCTATTTTGCAACACAGTGATTTTCCCCCTTTGAAAAGAACAGTTGATCAAATTCAGCAAAGTCAGACTACGTTTTTTGGTTTTTTTTCAGCAAAAGTAATGCGTGCCGTGATGGAACTGGAAATATATAAGAACCATATTCACATCAGAAGCCTGACCGTGGCTCCTCAATTCTTCAGACAAGGAATTGGTTATCAACTCTTACGTTTTGTTCAAGATCAGTTTAAGGTGGAACTCCTTACGGTAGAAACAGGGCATGCCAATACCCCTGCAGTTAACTTTTATTTAAATTTTGGTTTTATAAAAGATAAGATCTTTATGACCGATGTCGGTATAGAAAAAATCTCTTTTAGGCTAGCTACATCGTCTTAATGAAAACTGTATCTTGCAGGGAATGAATTCGTTTTTAGACTAAAAACGACAGAAATACTCGCATGAAGAAACTAAAATTCCCCTCGGCACAAACCATACTTATTGTTATAGCCGCCATGGTCACCTTGTTAACCTGGTTAGTTCCCGCAGGTGAATATGATAATTTAAGTTACAATAGCGCTGATCAAATTTTTGAAAGAATCAATTCTGAAGGAACAAGTACTTTACCTGCTACCCAGGAAACACTTGAAAAACTGGAGATCAAGATCCCTCTGGAGAAGTTTACAAATGGCGATATCTACAAACCCATCAGTATTCCTAATACGTATAAAAATTTAGAAGCCAAACCACAGGGATTTGCAGCTTTTGTCAAATCGCCCATCAGAGGAATCATTGAAGCGGCAGACATTATCTTTCTGGTGTTGATTATTGGAGGTCTTATTGGGATCATGAACAAAACAGGTGCTTTTGACGCAGGAATTTCATGGCTTGCACGAACACTGGAAGGCCGGGAATATCTCCTGATCATACTGGTCACCACTCTTATCGCAGCGGGTGGAACTACTTTTGGCTTGGCTGAAGAGACGATGGCCTTTTTCCCTATTTTGATTCCGGTTTTCCTGGCTGCCAAATATGACGAAATGGTTGGATTGTCCTGTATTTTTCTTGGTTCCGCAATAGGGTCGATGTGTTCAACGATCAATCCCTTTTCAGTAATTATCGCTTCTGATGCCGCCGGAATTAACTGGACCACAGGGCTCAATGGGAGGATTATTATGTTGGTCACTTGTCTGGTCATTACCATTATCTATATTCTTCGATATGCCAAACGTGTCAAAAATGACCCGAGCACTTCTCTGATCTATACAGAAAAAATGCAAGTCACCAAGTCTTCATTTTAAGGCACTTGATCATTCTTTAAAGCTAACTTTGCGTTTAAAAGTGATCATTTTTATTTTCTCACTCAGCTTTATCATCATGATCATAGGTGTCTCCGTTTTAGATTGGTGGTTTGTAGAAATGACTGCTACCTTTTTGGTGGGGGCCGTCCTCATAGGTTTTGTAGGTAAAATGAAAGAGACTGACTTTTTAGATTCCTTTTCAAAAGGGGCAGGAGAATTACTGAGTGTTGCTTTTATCATTGGAATAGCAAGAGGTGTTTCAGTAATCATGGATGACGGACTCATCAGCGACACGATGCTTTTTTATGCAAGCTCAATGACGGAAGGAATGAACAAAGGTCTCTTTACCAATGCTTGTTATTCGTTTACGGTGGCTTATCTTTTTTTATTCCATCTTCATCCGGAATGGCAGTTTTGACCATGCCAATTATGTCTCCTTTGGCTGATACAGTAGCTATGGAAGGGAGGTTGTTGTAAATTGTTATCAATACGGAATGGGGCTTTTTTACCTGGTCAATCCAACAGGGCTGATCCTTGCCTCCTTGGCTATCGTCAAAGTTGGCTTTGATAAATGGTTAAAATTTGTTACGCCTTTGGCTATTATTCTGGTTTTAGTAACCATGCTTTTTTTAACCCTTTCTGTTTATTTATAAATCCAAATACAGTTCGATTAAATGCCTCTAAACCTATCAATTAGGCACATGACCGCTTGGCTTTAAAAATATGCCATTCGACCCCCAGAAACTGGAGTCTAACCTTTAAGATCCTAATTATGACTGTCTAAGCATGCTGTTTTTCAATTTGATTTGTACATTTACAAATAGAATCAAAATGTCTTACCAAAAGTAAATTAGACCTATGAAATATCTGCTTACGATTATGTTGCTCTTGTACAGTTTTTATCGCCTGTAAAAAAGAAACTAAAAATGATGAAAAAGAAACAGTTCAAAATGAACCTACTCAAACTGAAACAAATGATTGGATCTATCTTTTTGACGGAACATCAACAGAGGGCTGGAGAGCCTATAACGGAGAAACACTTCCTCCAGGTTGGGTGGCCAAAGACAGCGTACTTACCTTTGATACTGAACTTAGGTATGGAACAGGATTATACCGGAGGTCAAGATATCATTTATGGCAAAGAAGAATTTGACAATTTTGAACTCTATGTGGAATGGAAAATTCCTGAAGGTGGCAACAGTGGAATCTTTTATCATTTAAAAGAAGGAATTCCGGATGCCTGGTCCTCCAGATATCTCACCTGAATATCAACTTGATAGACGACGCAAATTATGCCTCTATTCATGATTTAACCTCTTATAATGAAAGTATGGGAGTTAAAGAAAATTTGGCTGATCTTCAGGATTGGCAAAAAACAGCCTCCGATTATGCCATGCATCCTGCCGATGCCTCTGAAAAAATTCTTTATCCGGTTGGGGAATGGAATTCAACAAGGATCATTTTTACTCCCGAAAAAGTAGAACATTGGCTCAATGGTAAAAAAGTAGTTTCTTTTGTGCCCTGGTCGGATGAGTGGCAGGCAAAAAAAAATGCAGGAAAATGGAAGGATGCAGATCTTTATGGTTCCTTTAAAACGGGATATATAGGATTTCAGGACCATTCAAGTCCTATTTGGTTTAGAAACATCAAGATTAGAAAACTATAAAACACAGCACATGAAAAAAAGAGACTTTTTAAAGAGTACAGCAGCTTTAACAATGGGAGCATTCTTGCCTTCACCCCTTTGGGCCTTGTCATAATAATAAAAAATTAAGAACTGCTCATATTGGTCTAGGTATTCAGGGGGTTGCAGACCTGAAAGCTACCGCTGCCCATAAGGCCGTTGAAGTTGTCGCACTTTGTGATGTGGATTCTAAAATGCTCGCTGATGCGAAGAAAATGTATCCTGAGGCTAGCTATTTATGCTGATTACAGAATCATGTTAAAGGAAATGGAGAAAGATATTGATGCCGTTATTGTCTCTACTCCAGATCACACCCATGCCCCGGCATCTATGATGGCCATGGAAATAAATAAACCCGTATATTGTCAAAAACCGCTTACCCATCATGTAACCGAAGCCAGAGCTATGAGAAAAATGGCTGCCAATAAAAAACTGGTCACACAAATGGGGATCCAAGTTCATTCCTTTTATGATTATAAACTGGCTACAATGCTTATTCAAAGTGGTATTATCGGTAAAGTAAAACGAGTCAGAGCCTGGTCGCCAAAAAACTGGGGCTATGATGGTCCTGAACCTCAGGGCTCAGACCCTGTTCCAGATAATCTGGACTGGAATCTTTGGTTAGGTACAGCGCCTGACCGAGCCTATAAAGATGGTTATTACCACCCAAGTAACTTCAGAAAAATACTTGATTATGGGTGCGGAACACTAGGAGATATGGGGGTTCATATTTTTGATACGCCATATAATGCACTTACAATTGGATGTGCCCAGAACCATTAAAAACGAGTTGCCGAGCAGCCAAATGGATTTGGTTTTCCTGAAAAAAATATAGTTACCTATGAATTCCCTGGCACCGAATTATACTGCAGATACTTTAACATGGATCTGGAATGATGGCCCCGGAGCGCCTACAATCTCATGAAGATCTGAAACTGCCCAACAATGACAAGCTACCAGATCAGGGGGCCATGTTTATTGGAGAAAAAGGAAGCTTGCTCCTGCCCCATTTTATGCAGCTACCAAGACATATTGTTGACGGAAAATACGTTGATCTGGATCTTTCTAAGGTAAATAAAGAAGAGGTAGGGCCTCCAACAAGTGATTATAATAAGGAAAGTAATAAGCATTACCATCAGTTTGTGGATGCCTGTTTGGGCGATGCAGAAACTACTGCTCCTTTTTCCTATGCTTCAAGATTAACTGAAACCATTTTACTTGGGGTTATTGCAGGACGTTTTCCTAATAAAACCCTGCATTGGGATAATGAAAAGGCAAGATTTGCTGAAGAAGAAGCCAATGCCTTTTTGGATGCTCCTTACAGAAACTTTTAGTCAAAAAAAAAGTAATTAAAATAGTCGGATCCCTAGTCAAGGGATTCGATTCTTTTCTAACACTAAAAATATTGTCTTTATGATCATATAATCCCGTTTACACAGCCCATTGTATTTATATATTTGTAGGTAAGACAATTTTAAACATAATGATTCATGAACATTCAATTCGTCATTTATGCTGCGGTACTGTTTTTTATATCCGAAATGCTTTTATTGATGTCAAAGCGTTCTAAAAACAAAACCCTAAAGACAGGAAATGATAAATTGTCTTTACTCTTTATTTGGGTCGCCATCACATTTAACATGACTCTAGGATTCTTCTTGGCAAATTATCAGCCATGGGATTCCTCAAATAAAACAATCGCATATGTAGGATTGATTTTATGCTGTTTCGGAATTGTGATCCGCTGGGCTTCAATTCTTCAACTAAAAAAAGAATTCACCGTTGATGTTGCCATCCGAAATAATCATCAATTGAAAACGGATGGCTTGTATACATATACCCGTCATCCAAGTTATTCCGGACTCCTACTCATTTGTTTGGGTTTGTCTATTGCCATGAATAGTATATTTTCAGTATTTGCAAGTCTTCCCGTGGTAATTGCCGTTCTTTATAGAATAAATGTAGAAGAAGCAATTTTGATTCAGGAATTTGGAGAAGTTTACAGGGGTTATATGGAAATCACAGGAAAATTAGTACCGAAAATATTCTAAAGCTTTTATTGTTGGATAGAGTTGCATTCACAAACTGAAAAAGGCCTCTTCAGTCACTAACTTTTTTTGAAATGCCGCTTTTGGATATTCTTTATAATCGTCTAACTTTAAGTCATCATTTACTAACCTCTTAAACCCTTTACAATGAAACGTTCTTTGTTCTTGATTTTTCTTGCTACTTTTCTATTTGCTCTTTCATGTCAACCGGAGGAAAAAAGACTTCTTAAGCTACCAACCTTGTTTTCTGATCATATGGTACTTCAGCAAGATCAAAATGTATACATATGGGGCGAATACACCCCGAATATGGAGGTAAATGTAAGGGGCAGCTGGGGTGATGAAATAGCAACAACATCAGATGCTAATGGGCATTGGAAACTGGAATTACCCACGCCCAAAGCAGGAGGACCGCACAACTTAACTGTCATAACTAAAGACAGTACAGCCGTATTTAATGACGTGCTTATTGGTGAAGTATGGCTGGCCTCAGGTCAGTCAAACATGCAAATGCCCTTAAAAGGATGGCCTCCTAATGATTTGATTCAAAATTCAGCAGCCGAAATCGCTGAGGCTGATCATCCGGAAATCAGAATGTTTACCATTCCTATGACCTTATCATTAATCCCTTTGGATTCGGTAAATGGGAAATGGATTATGTCAAGTAAAGAGACCACAGGTGATTTCAGTGCCACTGCATACTTTTTTGCCAAAAGATTACAACAAGAACTCAACATCCCAATAGGCATCATTCACAGCAGCTGGGGAGGGACTCCTGCCGAAGCCTGGGCCAGTGAAACCACTTTAAGAAAACTGAGCGATTTTAACGAAGCCTTGGACCTTGTAAAGAACCCGGAAACCTTTCAGCTTGCCCATAATTGGTTTAGTCAATTTCCATCGCAAGATTTTCCTGAGACAAAAGAGCAATGGGAGCAAATGGAATTTGCAGATCTCGATGCTGCAAAACTAGAATTTGACGATTCAAAATGGACTTCAATTGAAATTCCCGGCCCCATAGATCAAATAGAAAACGGGCCTTTCGACGGAGCTGTTTGGATCAGAAAGTCATTCGAAATTTCAGACACTTCTTCAGATTATCTCCTTAAAATTGGAGCCATCGATGATATGGATGCAACTTATATTAATGGAATAAAAGTAGGCGGCCTGGCAGGAGAGGGCTTTTGGAATGTCCCAAGAGAAATGGTTGTGCCCAAAACCTTACTAAAAAAAGGAAGCAATGTGATCGCTATAAGGATCATTGATACTGGTGGTGGCGGATCCGTAGTTGGACCGATTGAATTGATAGATGCTCAGGGAAGTGCCATTTCTTTAAAAGGCGAGTGGAAATCGTTGATCATCGCTGAGATTTATTTAGGCAAGTTTTATGGTTACGGGCTCAAGAACGCCATTGAGAACCGACCGGATGTTTTACAATTGAACCCAAATATGCCCAGTGTCCTTTACAATGCGATGATCAATCCATTGGTTCCTTATAGCATAAAAGGAGCCATCTGGTATCAGGGCGAAAGCAATGTAGGACGAGATTTACAATACAGGCGCCTTTTCCCTGCCATGATCACTGACTGGCGCGAAAAATGGGAAACAGAATTTCCGTTTTATTTCGTTCAAATAGCTCCGTTCATTTACAATCCTGATCCTTCAATGCAGATCTCACAAAATCTGAGAGAGGCCCAAAGACTATCTCTAAGTACTCCAAAAACAGGTATGGTAGTCACACTGGATATTGGCAACCCTAAAAATATTCATCCTGCCAATAAACAGGATGTAGGATCTAGGCTTGCAGGTTTGGCATTGGCCAACGATTATGGCTTGAATCTCGTAGCTTCGGGTCCTTCCTTTAAAGGCTTGCAACAGGCAGGTAATTCACTTATCCTGGAATTTGACCATGTAGGTTCCGGCCTAAAGTCTAATGAAAAAACACTTACAGGCTTTGAGGTTGCAGGAGCCGATAAAAAATATGTAGAGGCCAGGGCTTCAATAGTTGGCAATACAATAGAAGTAATGGCCCATGGAATTTCTGCCCCGGTATATGCAAGATATGCCTGGAGAGATGATAGCCTTGCTACCCTTTTCAATAAAGAAGGGCTTCCCGCATCTTCCTTTAGCTCGGAAGAATGATTCAGATAAAACCAAAATAGCAAATGAAAAACCCAAATCATCCTGAAAAAAAATCAACAAACTCAAGAATTGAGGTCGTAGATGCCTTACGCGGTTTTGCGGTTATTGCCATACTTTTGGTGCACAGTGTGGAGCATTTTATTTATCCTGTTTATCCTGACGTTGAAAATCAAGCAGCATGGTTAACCATTTTAGATAAAAGTACTTTTACCCTAACCTTCGGATTATTCGCAGGAAAAGCATACGCTATATTTGCGCTTCTTTTTGGATTTACTTTTCATATTCAATTTTCAAATCAGCAAAAAAAAGGACTAGATTTTGGCTGGCGTTTTGTTTGGCGCTTATTATTGCTTTCATTATTTGCAACGCTTAATGCCACATTTTTTCCCGGTGGCGATGTCTTGCTACTATTCGTTCTTGTTGGAGGTTTTCTCGTGTTGGTTCGTCATTGGAAAGATCAATATATCCTGATACTCAGTATTATTCTCTTGCTTCAACCGGTTGAATGGTTTCATTTTATAATGAGCTTGACATATAGTGACTATAGTTTACCCGATTTAGGAATCGGGCCATTATACGGAGAAGTAATTGGGATGGCAAAAACGGGAGAATGGCTACCCTTTTTAAAAGCCAACATTTGGACGGGTCAAAAAGCCAGCTTATTTTGGGCCATTGGTTCTGGTAGATTTTTACAAACTGCAGGGCTCTTCCTTCTAGGGCTTTATATTGGAAGAAAAGAATTCTTTATTTCTTCAGAAAAAAATGTCAGGTTTTGGGTCAAAACACTTATGATCGCTGCGATTGTTTTTGCACCCTTGTATATGTTCAAAGTGCAGTGGTATGATGAATCTTCTACGCCCATCATAAAAAGAACAATTGGAGTGGTTTTCGACATGTGGCAGAAACTTGCGTTTACCTTTGTTTTGGTAGCTTCTTTTGTTTTGGCCTGGCAAAATAAAATATTTCAAAAACGAAGTAAAAATTTAACTTACTATGGCAAAATGAGTTTAACAAATTACATTTCTCAATCCTTGATTGGAGCACTGATATTCTTTCCTATCGGATTAAATCTAGCTCCATACACTGGTTATACTTTGAGTTTGTTGATTGGCTTTATCATTTATTTTTTCCAGATTCGCTTTTGCAAATGGTGGTTGAGCAGGAACTCTCATGGACCATTGGAATATATATGGAAAAAGGCTACATGGATAGGAGCAACTAAATAATGAAATTATGTACTTAGCGTGGTCTTTGTAACACAATTGCCATTTGTCACACTTAATATCAACATAGCAATAAAATCATTCTTATGAAATCAAACTTTTTTAGTATCCTATTTATTTCAATCATAACATTTTCGGCAGGTGCTCAAAATTCAATTCCTCCATATGAGCCAGTAGATCAGGAATTACATGCTGCCATTAGCAACATGGACCGTGTTTTTTTTGAGGCTTATAATTCATGCGACATGGAAAAGCAAAAAGAGATCTATGCAGATGAGATCGAATTTTTTCATGACAAGTCTGGGCTAAGCACCTCAAAATCTGATATTTTGGCTGCTACAGAAAATAACATCTGTGGAAAGGTGACCAGAACCTTAGTTGAGGGAAGTATAGAGGTGTATCCTATTCACGACTATGGAGCCGTTGAAATAGGCTATCATAAATTCTTTAATAATCAGGAGCCTGATGCCATATCCAATCCAAGTAAATTTATTATCCTATGGAAAAAAGAGATGGAGAGATTGGAAAATCACTAAGGTCATCAGTTTACATTAAATCCAACAATATGAAACAGATCAGTATCTATATCGCATTAATTTACCTATTTCTTCTTTTCTCCTTCCAAAATGACATCTTGGCCCAGGAAATGATCTCGAGCGACAAGACGAATCAATTTCTGGAAATGGGTTCAGGAAAAATAAAAGGATTTCAATGGCTCAATCAGCCAAAACATCACACCATTTCAAAGGGTGAATTACACATTGAAGTTGAAACAAATACAGATTTTTTTATAGATCCTGAAAGCAAAAAGATCACTGCGACTGCTCCTTATCTGTACAAGGAAATAAAAGGAGATTTTGTTGCTACGGCTTTGGTTCAGCCTGATTTCAAGGATCAATGGAACGCAGGTGCATTGTTTATGATGATCGACGATTCGCATTGGATCAAATTCGCTTTTGAAAATTCTGACGCCACAGGCAAAAGTATTGTTAGTGTAGTAACCCGAATGGTATCAGATGATGCCAATGGGGCAATTTTAAATAGTTCGGATCAAATATGGTTAAAAATGATCCGAAAAGAGAACTTATATGCCTTGCACTGGTCCTTGGATGGAAAAAAATATAACATGTGTCGTTTGGCTGCCATGCCGAAAGCTGAAAAAGTAAAAATCGGGATTGAGGCACAGAGCCCTGTAGGGGAAACAGCGCATCATACATTTTTATATTTCAACCTTGAGTCAAAAACGGTCAAGGATTTAAGAAAAGGAGAGTAGAAAATCCTATTAAAAATAAAGGAGCTGTTTTTACTCAATTTCTTCCTGTTTTGACAAGGGATAAACGATAAACTATTGCTTATCTTTGATAGGTAAAATCAAGAAAAATGAAATATAGAAAGTTGGGCAAAAACGGGCCTGAAGTTTCTGAGATTGGCCTTGGCTGTTGGCAGCTTGGTGCCGATTGGGGCGATCCTGTCTCAGAAGAAATGGGTTTGAATATTCTGAAGGAAGCCGTATCTCAAGGTGTGACTCTTTTTGATACCGCCGATGTTTATGGTCAGGGCAAGAGCGAATCACTTATTGGTAGGTTCTTAAAATCCGAAAAGAAACCCTTACAGGTTATCACTAAATTCGGAAGAGGGAATGGCGTATATCCTGATAATTATTCTAAAAAAACACTATTCGATTCAGTTGAGAAATCGCTTGAAAGACTGGGTGTAGACTCACTGGACCTGATACAACTGCATTGCGTTCCTCAAGAAGTATTGGTTGATGGAGCTATTTTTTCATGGCTTAGAGATCTTAAAAATCAAGGCATGGTCAAGAATTTCGGCGCCAGTATTGAAACCATTGAGCAAGGATTGATCTGTATGGAACAAGAAGATTTATTGTCTCTTCAAGTCATTTTCAATATTTTTAGACAAAGAGTAGTGACCGAACTTTTTCCCAAGGCCCTGGAAACCGGTACGGGTATTATCGTAAGGTTACCCTTAGCCAGCGGTTTATTGTCAGGAAAATTTGATTCGTCTACTACATTTTCTTCGAATGATCACAGGAATTACAATAGAAACGGTGAAGCCTTTAATGTTGGCGAGACCTTCGCAGGTTTACCTTTTGAAAAAGGCATTAAATTGACTGATCAGCTAAAAAAATCATTTGCTCCAAAAGACATGAATATGGCCCAATTCGCGCTTCGTTGGATTCTGGATCATAAGGCTGTAAGTTGTGTAATTCCCGGAGCCAGCAAAGTTCAACAGGTACGTTCTAATGCTCATGCATCGGCTATTCCGCCCCTGACTGAAGACTTGCACCGAAAGTTAAACAACTTTTATACAGATGACATTGACCAGTTTATCCGGGGTGCTTATTAGGTTTTTGGGCTTTGAACTGAAAGATTTTAGCCATAGAAATATTGTAATCTATTGCATATGAAACATATAAAAGTAATCGCATTTGACGCAGATGATACCTTATGGGTCAATGAGCCCTATTTCAGGGAAGCAGAAGAAAAATTCAGTAATCTTTTGGAAGATTTTCTACCACATCACAGCGTGCAAAAGGAATTGTTCAAAACCGAAATGGATAACCTCTCCCTATACGGCTATGGGGTAAAGAGTTTTATGCTAAGTATGGTAGAAACAATAGGTCGAATTACCAACAATACCGCTGATATTAAATTGGTAAACAAAGCTGTTAACCTGGGGAGGGAATTATTAAATAAACCCGTTGAAATTCTTGACGGAGTGGAAAAAGTTCTCGCTCAGTTGAACGGAGGGTATAGATTGGTAATGGCCACCAAAGGTGATTTGCTGGATCAGGAACGGAAACTGATCAAATCGGGCTTAGAAAAACACTTTCACCATATTGAGATCATGAGTGATAAAAAAGTGTCTGATTACGCCAAACTTTTAAAACATCTGGATTGCAAACCAGAACATTTTCTAATGATTGGAAATTCTGTAAAATCGGATGTTATTCCTGTATTGGAATTAGGCGGGTTTGCGATTCATGTGCCTTATCACACTACCTGGGCCTATGAAAAAGTAGACATCAAAATTGACGATCCCAAATTTTTTGAAGCCGAAACGATAGAACATGTTATTGACTTTCTTTATATAGTTATCCTAAAGATAAACCCCATGAAAATAGACATACTTTCATTTTTCTTACTTGCACTGCTTGTAGGATGTAAAAAAGAAAAGGAAACTTCCCAAGCAAAAACAAACTATTTAGATGTTGGCTATATTGAAGTCATGGATGATGAATTGAACCAGCTTCTTGATCCAACATCAAAACTTGAAATTCTTTCTGAAGGACATGAGCTGGACAGAAGGTCCTCTTTGGCTGGAAGACAGCAAAATGCTACTCTTCTCTGACATTCCAAGAAATACCGTATACAGTTGGGATAAAGAAAATGGAATAAAAGAATACCTTAAACCTTCAGGTTTTACCGGAGCCAATTTTGAAGGATCCGAACCGGGTGCCAATGGATTACTTTTAGATCCGGAGGGATACTTGGTCTTGTGCCAGCATGGCAACAGGCAAGTTGCCAGAATGATTACAGGTGTTGATAATCCAAAACCAGAATTCACCACTTTGGTCAACAATTTTGATGGCAAAAAACTGAATAGCCCTAATGATGCTGTATATGATTCAAATGGCAACCTTTTTTTTACGGATCCACCTTATGGATTACCAAAACAGATGGAAGATCCTGAAAAAGAATTGAAATTTCAAGGGGTTTACAGATATGACCCTACCGGTGATCTTCACATCATGGATGCTGAATTGAGCCGCCCCAATGGAATTGCTTTTTCTCCTGATGAAAAAACATTATACGTCGCGAATTCTGATCCTGATCGTGCCATTTGGATGGCATATGATATTGACCCAGCATCCGGAATTCTTTCAAAAAACATATTCTATGATGTTACCGAATTGACCTCCTCAGAAAAAGGTTTACCTGATGGCTTAAAAGTGAATGATGCCGGATATGTATTTGCCACAGGACCTGGAGGTGTATTTATCTTTAGTCCCTCAGGCAAGCATCTTGGAACCATAAAAACAGGTCAGGCAACTGCAAATGTTGCCTTCAACGCAGATCAAACAGTTTTATTTATCACTGCCGATTCCTATGTATTGCGTTTAGAACTAGAATAGATATACCTCATGATAAAAAAAGTAAGCCTGATTTGTCTTTTATTTCTTGCCATGTTCACAGAGTGCATTTCCCAGAATTTGGAAACAGTACCTCAAGTGGATCTCGACAAATATGCAGGAACCTGGTATGAAATAGCTGCTTTCCCACAACGTTTTCAAAAAGGATGTCACAGCACAACTGCTACATATTCGAAAACCGATAAAGGTTATATTATCGTGGAAAACAGATGCCGTAAAGACAGTATCAATGGGAAAGAATCTTCTATTAAAGGAAAAGCTTTTATTATCCCAAACACTGGCAATGCCAAACTCAAAGTTCAGTTTTTCTGGCCTTTTAAAGGTAAATACTGGATCATCGACCTGGCAGAAGATTATAGTTATGCCGTGGTAGGCCATCCAAACAGGGATTATCTTTGGATACTTTGCAGAACTCCGCAAATGGATGATCAAACATATACTGCAGTTGTTGATCGAATAAAGGAAAAAGATTTCGATATGACCAAGTTGAGAAAGACGGTTCAAGTGCAAAAGAATTGAAACAGTTACCCAAATCAAAATTATTCTTTTCATTGTAAGAGTCATTTCATTGTCCTTATTTTTTCGCTTTAGTTCATGTTTGGACCAATCCAGACTATCAAAAACTTTGTAAATCTTATCCGAAGAGATTGTCTTATCTTAGAGGGCCAAACCAGCGTCGTATTCATGTCTGAAAAAAAGAAAGAACATCCTTTAAAAAAAGAAAGATTACATTCACGAAACAAACATCGTGAGCGCTATGATTTTAATGTGCTGATCGATTGCTCACCTGAATTAACTCAATTTGTCACGAAAAATAAATACGGTGATCCGACCATTGATTTTTTTAATGCTGAAGCCGTAAAAACGTTGAATAAGACCCTCCTTTTACACTACTATGGCCTGACATATTGGGATATTCCCGCGGGGTACCTTTGCCCTCCTATTCCTGGAAGAGCAGATTATATACATCATATGGCTGATGTTTTAGGCGCAAGTAACTCAGGAAAAATCCCAAGAGGGAACAAGATCAAATGTCTCGATATTGGGGTAGGCGCAAATTGTGTTTACCCAATTATCGGCAACGCCGAGTATGGCTGGTCGTTTATTGGTTCTGATATTGATCCGGCTGCTATAGCTTCCGCCAACAAAATAATTGAGTCAAACCCAAATTTAAAAGCAAACGTAGCATGTCGTTTACAAGCCAATAGCAAAGATGCTTTTACCGGAATTCTTCAAAAGGACGAACTGATCGATGTATCTATTTGCAATCCTCCGTTTCATGCTTCATTGGCTGAATCTCAAGCGGGCACGCTGCGTAAACTTAGTAACCTGAAAAACAAAAAAATCAAAACACCTGCATTGAACTTCGGAGGAAAAGAAGGGGAGCTCTGGACAGAAGGTGGTGAAAAACGATTTATTTTGAACATGATCAGGCAAAGTAAACAGTTTGGAAAATCTTGTTGTTGGTTTTCCACGCTGGTATCCAAGCAATCTAATCTCAAATATATCTACCGGGAACTGGATGAAATCATGGCTGAAGAGTATAAAACTATTCCCATGGGTCAGGGCAATAAAACAAGTAGAATTGTAGCCTGGACCTTTTTGAGCGTAGCGGAAGAAAAAAAATGGATAAAAGACCGATGGAATGGCGAATAAATGAAAAAATCGAAAAATCAGGAAACGTTGGGTTATATGACCCAAATAGGTATATATTAGACGTCCTAATTTGGATGTTTTCAGATAATGATCATATGTCGCAGATGCCGGCAATGACGCCTCATAGAAATAAAGAATCATTGAAATGAATACTATTGGAAGAATAGATAAAGCGGATTTTCCAGAATTAAATTTAATAGAAATTGATGTCAAAGTTGACACTGGTGCCTATACCTCGTCAATTCATTGTCATGAAGTTAAAGAAGTAGAATTAAATGGAGAAAAACATATCGAATTCAAAGTCTTAGATCCGTCACATCCAGAATACGAGGAAAATGTATTCAAAGTAAAAAACTATAAAGACGAAAGCTATAAAAAGCTCTTTTGGAAGTGTCGAGCATCGGTTTATTATAAAAACCAACATTTTCATTTTTGATCAAGAATATCCGATAGAATTCTCACTAAGCGATCGAAGTGATATGAACTACCCTATATTACTGGGAAGAAAATTTTTAAATAAACGATTTTTAGTAAATACCTCCTTAAAAAACGTTTCCATCAAATTAAAATGGAAGAAAAATAAAAATAGTTAGTATTCCTTAACCCTATAAAAGATAATTATGAAAATTGCGATTTTATCAAGAAATCCAAAATTGTATTCTACCAGAAGATTAGTAGAAGCAGCTAAAGAAAAAGGACATGAAGTAATTGTTGTTGATCATTCAAAATGCATCCTCGAGCTCGAAAAGAAAAATCCAAGGATTTATTACAATGGGGCATATTTAGATGACATAGATGCCATCATTCCGAGAATTGGGGCATCCGTTACATTTTACGGTACCTCGGTTGTGCGCCAGTTTGAGATGAGGCGTATATTTTCGGCCGTAGAGTCACAAGCCTTGGTCAGATCAAGGGATAAATTAAGAAGCTTACAAATCTTGGCAAGAGCAGGAGTTGGTTTACCCAAAACCGTATTCACCAATTATTCAAAAGATGTCGATCATGTCATTGAGTCTGTTGGAGGTGCGCCTTTGGTGCTAAAATTATTGGAAGGTACTCAAGGATTAGGTGTGGTATTGGCAGAAACCCAGAACGCAGCAAGTTCGGTTATTGAAGCATTTAATGGCTTAAAGGCAAGAGTAATTGCCCAACAATTTATCAAGGAATCTGGTGGAGCAGATATACGTGCATTTGTTGTGGATGGCATCGTTGTTGGCGCCATGAAGCGTCAGGGAAAGGAAGGAGAATTCCGTTCTAATCTGCACAGGGGAGGAAGTGCCACAATTATTGAATTATCAGATCAGGAAGAACTAACAGCACATTAAAGCAGCCAGAGCAATGGGACTTGGTGTTGCCGGTGTTGACATGTTGCAATCTTCAACTGGTCCTTTGGTATTGGAAGTCAATTCTTCTCCTGGCCTAGAAGGTATTGAAGCCGCAACTAAAAAAGATATTGCAAAAGAAATTATCAAGTATCTTGAGAGAAATGTCGAATAGCGAGTTTATTATTCTAGGTAAAGAAATAAAAAAAGGGGAAGGCGCTATTCTTGAAATGGATGTTGCTAAACTTCATACAAGAAATAGTTTGCGTATTCCTGTAATTGTGGAACGGGCTTTGACATGATGGTCCTGTTTTACTGCTAATGGGAGGCGTACATGGAGACGAATCAAATGGTGTTGCCATTTTACGGGAAATCATTCGAAAAAAATACAATAAACCAAAAAGAGGCACAATCATTTGTATTCCTGTTTTTAATGTATTTGGCTATTTAAACCAGTCAAGAGAATTTCCAGATGGAAGCGATTTAAATAGAATGTTCCCTGGCTCGGCAAGCGGATCCTTAGCAAGTCAGTTTGCCTACAAATTCTCACATGAAATCGCTCCATTGGTTGACTATATTGTTGACTTTCATACAGGAGGAGCGGGTCGAGAGAATTTTACCAATGTCAGATGTGTTTTGCAAGAAGAAAAAACATTTGAGCTCGCGAAAGTATTTGGCGCACCTTTTATCGTTAATTCTGCCTATATCCCTAAATCTATTAGAGAAACAATCCATAAGATGGGGAAAACTATTTTGCTCTTTGAAGGAGGGAAATCTCTTGAGCTGGACGAATCTGTTATAGATTACGGAGTTGAAGGCGCTTTAAATATAATGAAGCATTTACATATGCAGAATGGTGAAATAGTTGTTAAAGAGGACCCTGTTATTGTAGAAAAAAGTAAGTGGTTACGAGCTCCTTATTCAGGAATGTTTCAATCACAAGTAAAGAATGGCAGTAAGGTTAGACGTAAAGAAATTTTAGGTAAGATTTTTGATCCCTTTGGAGAATTTGAAAAAAAGGTTGTTGCCCCTTTTGATTGTTATATTTTCGGCTTGAATACTGCCCCTATTGTTCATAAGGGCGATGCGATCTTTCATGTAAGTATTGACACAGTATAAAGTAAGTTTTTCTAGAGAATTTGATTAAATTTATAGTTGCTTACTAGGCTGAAGAATAGTGTTTCAACCGCTGCTGCGTCTTTCTGAAATCGTATAATTCAAAATGCTGATGGAAATTTTTGAAAACATAAGCCAATGGTTAAATGAACACCCTGTTTCTTACAAAATAATTAAATATTTAATTTGGGCGGTATTTATACTATTGACAATCGCATTTCTCAGAAGGCTTTTAAGAAAGAAACTTCCTGATAGTGCTATAAGATATAAGTCTCAAAAAGCAGTTGAGTTTTTTGGCTATATTTTACTTGTAATAGTTACAATTTCTTTCTTTACAGGCAGTATCAAAGACTTTGCATTGGCCATTGGATTACTCACGGCAGGTATTACCATAACATTACAAGAGTTAATATTAAGTGTTGCGGGCTCGTTTTACATTTTTTTTATTGGTGTTTACAAGCCAGGAGATAGAATAGAAATTAATAACATTAAGGGTGATGTAATTGACATTGATAGTGTATATACTACCATGATGGAAATTGGTGAGTGGGTTTCAAGCGATAATTATAGCGGAAGAATAGTGAAGCTCAGCAATGCGTTTGTTTTCAAAGGACCGGTATACAATTATTCAAAAGATTTTCCTTTTGTTTGGGATGAATTTAACCTTCCTATAAGATATGGGTCTGATATAGAATTAGCCAAAACCATTGTTGTTAAAATAGCCTCAGAAACACTATCTGAATATGTATCAAAATCAATTTCGGAGTGGAATCAGGTTGTAAAAAAGTATTATATTGAAAATGCTGAAGTAGAACCAACTCTGGCAATCACAATGACCGACAACTGGATACAATTCAATCTACGCTATATTGTTGACTATAAAAAAAGACGGTATACCAAACACATTTTAAATGATTTGATTGGAAAAGAAATCCAAAAAACAGATGGCAAAGTACAGCTAGCTTCTACAACATTTGAAATTATTAGCGTGCCAGTTATTAACGTGAACAAAAGCTAAAAAAACTGTTTAGCAATAACAAACAATTATTTTGAAAAAATGACGAGAATTAAGCAAAGTAGCGACATAATGAATAACATTGTAGACACAAACAAATCGTGTTAAAAATGAGTATGGATATCAAAAACTTTCGGTTTCTTATACTAGCAACTTTATTAATTTTTCAAATAAATTCAAGTAATGGACAGACTTCTCTGCAAAAAATTGGCTTGAAAAGCGGAGAATACCATGTTGGTTTTAAACACTATCTCGCTGCTGATCGCACAAGAACATATCAACGAGTATTAGATTGGAATAATAAAAGTATTCCTAGACCTATTCCCGTTAGCCTTTGGTATCCTTCAAAGAAAAAACCCAATTCACTTCAACCAATCAAGGTTTTGGACTATATGGAAATCCTAAAAAGAGAAGAGGAATGGGAATATCTACCAAATGAGCAAATACTAAACTGGTTTTACTATGCAAATACACCTTCAAATCAAGCTCATTTGTTAGAGACTACTCTTGCTTACTCTGAAACTGAACCCATGGAAGGGAAATATCCAGTAGTTATTTATGCCCCTGGTCAGGAGCTCTCTTCAATAGAGAATTTTGCACTTTGCGAATTTTTAGCAAGTTATGGTTATATCGTTATTTCAAGTCCAAGTCGGGGAACTGATCATCGATTTTTCCAAAATGTGGAAAAAGGTATGGAAACACAGGCAAGGGATATTGAATTTCTTATCAAAGAAGTTATAGCATTATCAAATGCTGACTCTAATCAGATTGCTACCATGGGTTTCAGTTTTGGTGGTTTGTCTAATGTACTTGTTCAAATGAGAAATGACAAAATCAAAGCTATTGTAAGCCTAGATGGCGCTATTAAGTATCAATATTCAACCCTAAAAAAATCCCCATTTTTCAATATTGAAAAAGTTGATGTGCCCTTTATTCATATGTCTCAAAAAGACATCCCTCAAGAGGTCCTTAAAGAAGACAAAATAGATCCTGGTTTAAATCACAATTTTCAATTTTATGATAGCATTACCAACAGCAACGCATATCAGCTAAAATTTAACAACTTAACACATTCATACTTTAGTACCTTAGGAGTCCTTTTCGAACAGCGAGATAAAAGGCAGGATAAAAGTGATGCCGAAATTATGGAATCTTATGCTTTGGTCTCGACATATACCTTGAATTTTTTAGACGCATTTTTAAAAAATGATAGAGATGCGTTACAATTTCTTGACAGAGATCCAGCGAACAATGGTATTAAAAATGGATTGATAAGCAAAAAGGCGAAAAAGCCTGAAAACGATACTTTCACTTTTCAGGATTTTAATGAATTGGCCTCCAAACAGAATTACAAAAGTCTAGAAGAATTATATAACTCGATTTTAAAGAAAAACCCAACATTTGAACTGCCTGAAGGGAACCTTAATAATTTGGGATTACAACTTGTTTTTAATCCTGTGACTTCCCAGAAGGGAATAAATATACTCCTATTGGCAACAAGTACCTACCCCAATTCTGCCAATCTTTTCGACAGTTTGGCTGAGGCCTATTTGTATATAGATGACAAAGAAAAAGCAAAGTCGAATTTTGAGAAATCATTACAATTGAATCCGGAAAATCAAAATGCCATTAACCGATTACAGCAGCTTCGGGAATAGGGCCGGGCTCTATCAATTTAAATAAAGATAAGAAGGTAACCATTCTTTCCAAAAATCATTTTGTCATAGCACATATAATGAACATAAGAGCAACTAAATTTACACCCAATGAACTGTATACTGCAAATAGTCATAAAGTCATGAATAACAATATAATATCATATTCTAGCCTACTGTTTTTATGCATGTGCATCCTCTTTTTGACATCTTGCGAAACTGAAAAAAAGTCGCCTGCAAGTTTGGAGATAATTGACTTTTCGGACAAACAGGTCTATCAGTTTATAAATGTTGGTGATCATCTTCAAATGGCATATTTGGACTTGGGGCATATTGATGATCCGGTAGTTCTTTTGCTTCACGGTGAACCTAGTAGTGCATTTCTGTATAGAAATATTGCTCCGCAAATAGCAGCCCAAGGTTTTAGAGTTGTTGTGCCTGATTTAATTGGCTTCGGATTTTCGGACAAACCTAAGAACCCTGATTTGATTACTTATTCAAACCATACTGAATGGTTGACCAATTTTATAGATGGAATGGATTTGAGGGAAATTAATTTATTCGCTCATGATTGGGGAGGTATGATAGGGCTTCGCATTGTTGCCCAGCATCCAGAAAAATTTAAAAAAGTAGCAGTATCCTATGCTTACCTTTTTGAGGGGACAGAGGAAATTCCCGAAAGTTTCATAGGCTTTAAAAATTATGCTCAAAATGATCCAGGGTTTTCTGCAGGAAATATTGTCAACTGGGGCAGTATAAAAAAAATACCGGATTCTATCAAAACTATATACGATCAGTACTATACATCAACAACTGATTATAACTCAATTAGGATGTTTCCTTCAATGATTCCAACACAGTTGAATGATGCTGAAGCTATTTTGAATCGTGAACTAAACAAAAAGCTCAGGTCCTTTAAGAACCCCTTTATTACCATTTGGGGAAATCATGAAGATTTGATGTGGAAAGGAAAGGACACTATTTTACAAGAAAGCGTTCTTGGAGCTAAAAACAGAACCCACTATCTATTAGAATCCAGTCATTTTATTCAAGAGGACCAGCCGGAAGAACTTACCCGAATTCTAATCAGATTTTTTTCATTCAATTAAGTATATTGCCTGCTTATTAGTAATCCCTAAAGGTTTTATAAAAACGATAAGGGTTATTTAAAAAATAACAATGACAGAAAGAAAAAAACAAGCAAAATTAATAAGACTATTTAGAAAGATTCACAGAACCATGGGTGTATACTTGTTTGTTTTGTTTTTTATAGTTTCTATAACAGGTTTACTTCTTGGATGGAAAAAAAACAGCAATGGAATCATTCATCCAGAATCAAAACAAGGGGTTTCATCTGATGTAAAAGATTGGTTACCTCTTGACTCTCTGCAAACTATAGCGTTTCAAGCCTTACAAGACTCAGTTAAAAAAGATATAAATTTAGACCTTCAAAGAATTGATGCAAGGCCAGAAAAAGGGATGATCAAATTTGTTTTTGACAATCATTATTGGGGTGTTCAGCTGGATGGTACAACGGGTGAAGTACTTTCAGTTAACCATAGGCGGTCAGATTTAATTGAGAATATTCACGATGGCCGTGTTTTGGATGTATTGTTTCAAACAGAAGGGGAAATCATTAAGCTCATTTATACCACTACTATGGGACTGGCTCTATTCACCTTTACGGCTACGGGATTTTGGCTGTGGTATGGGCCTAAAAGAATGAGAAAAGTGAATAAAAAACCATGATAACGATGAGAAGAATTACAGTATTAATCTTGCTTTTGGTTGTCTTTTCAAAAGTATGTGGTCAAAGTGAAGCATTTCCTTCTGACCCACAAGACGCTACATTTATAACCAATGACATCAAGAACTTTTGGTTAGCTTTTGATGCTATCGAAGAAGCTACATATAATCCATTTGACAATTATATCAATAATGGAACCTTGGGACTCCAGGGGTTTATTTCAAATAGGATCATCAATGCTGATTCCTTATTGGTGATGGCAAAAAAGAGAAAGCAGGATTATGAAAAGATGAGAGGAATAGAGGCTCGAATTAAAGAGAAAGAGAAATTGATCAAGCCCTATTTTTACGGCTTAGAATATTGGTATCCTGATGCTGTTTATCCTCCTGTCTATTTTGTAATTGGCAGATTTAATAGTGGCGGAACGTCTTCAGAAGATGGACTTTTGATTGGGGCTGAAAAGTTGACTAATCTGGACCACCTTTCAGAATTAGTTATTCATGAGTCCATACATTTCCAGCAGAAATGGCCAGAGGGAGACACTAATTTATTACAACAATCTGTTCTAGAAGGTTCGGCCGACTTCGTGGCGGAACTCGTAACGGGTATTGTGGGTAATACTGATGCAAAAAAATATGGCAACGAACATAAAGATGCATTATGTAAAGAATTTATTCAAGTAATGGATAAAGGTAATTTACAAGATTGGCTGTATGGAACTAGTGGTAAAGACGATAGACCGAATGATTTAGGTTATTGGATGGGATATGAAATTGTAAAGGCCTATTTTGAAAAAGCAGCAGATAAAAAGCTGGCAATTGCTGAGATTTTAAATATTAGTGACTACAATGAATTTATCACCAATAGTGGGTTTTTAAAAGAATATATGGATTAGAATCAACAAAACAGATACACTAAACTGCATAAAACCATTTGAAAAATGAAATTAAAAATGCTTCTTTTATTTGTCGTAACAGTGGTCTTGATGTCTTTTAAGGGGAGCCTTGTCAATAGGACTAACCCACATACTAAAGACTTTGATTTAAAAAAGGACTTGTTATTGGCACATTTTGATTGTAAAACGGATGTGGATGACCTTCAAAGTGCAGCAGCCTTAGCTACTCTCTTGTCAAATTCGAAATTTTCAGGAATGGCATATCATGCAGTAGCAGGCGCATATGGTGTTCAGGAAGGTTTATATGTGCCTCCAAATGACTTATTTGAGCTTGCCTTTGGAAACCATTGGACGGATGCACATGACAATTTGCTCCCTGCCATCAAAAAAGTTAAAAAAATCGCTAAAAAAACACTTAAGCGTAATGGTGATATTTGGATTGCAGAGGCTGGACAATCAGATTTTTCCGCTGAACTTATCAAAGCAATTCAAAATGATTTGCCTGAAATCATTCTCTCAGAACGTATCCATGTGGTGCAGCATAGTGATTGGAACGAAGAAGTCACCTCTCCTGAAAGTCTTGAATTTGTCAAAGATAATATTGACTACCAAAAAATCCCTGATGGTAATGCCGTTGGAAATGGCACACCCGGATTTCGTGATCCCGGATATACCAAATGGAGGGATAACATTAAGGATCCTAAATTGATTGAAATATGGCAACTTGCGATAGATTTATCGAATAAATATAACGGAAAAGAAGGGCGTTATACTAATGATGCTATTTCTAGTGGTGGATTAGACTTCTCTGATTTATCTGAAGTTTGTTGGATTTTGGGCTTGGAAGACATTCAAGATACAGAGCAGTTTTTTGATCTTTTTGCTAATTAGTGGGATTCATTGACTGCCGTCAATGTTCCCTTCAAGCTACGCTTGAAAAACAAAAAAAAAAATTGATCGCTTTACTTCAAAAAGAAAGCGAGCTTTCTATACAATAAAGATATGAACAACAAACTTATTTTTGAAGTGGGATTCATTGGTTTCACCAATGTTCCCTTCAAGCTACGCTTGAAAAACAAAAATAAAGAATTGATCGCTTTACTTCAAAAAGAAAGCGAGCTTTCTTTTTGAAGCTCGCTCACAATTCACTCTTTTTTTTGTTTTGTTGTACCTTGGGTGGGAATCGAACCCACACGATCTTGCAATCACTGGATTTTGAATCCAGCGCGTCTACCAATTCCGCCACCAAGGCCTCTTTTTGAGTAGTCCCTAGAAAAAAGTAAACAAATACTTCTTTTTTGGGGATGCAAATATAATCTTTTTGTTGAAAAATATAATCTTTTTTTAAGCTATTTCATTTTTAACACACCTCTTGAATCAGGCCCTAATTTCTTTACAATTAGTATTTACTAATGGAAATATTTAATTAATTTTGCACACGCTATTGATCCATTCAAAATCCTAAAAAACAAAACCTTATGCAATCTGAAAATTTATCACCAAAAATATTTGCTTCTTCCCAAAGCGTTGTTCTGGCAGAGAAAATTGCCAAGTCCTACGGAATGGAGTTAGGAAAAGTCAAAAAAAATCTTTTTAGTGATGGTGAGTATCAGGTATGTTTTGAAGAATCTATCAGAGGAAGACGTATCTTTTTGATAGGGTCGACCAATCCTCCTAATGACAATTTAATGGAAATGTTGCTGATGATCGATGCTGCGAAAAGAGCATCTGCAAGGCATATTACAGCAGTTATGCCATATTTTGGCTGGGCAAGACAAGATAGAAAAGACCAACCAAGAGTGCCAATTGCCGCCAAACTTGTGGCCAAGATATTACAAGCGGCTGGTGCTACAAGGATCATGACCATGGATCTCCATGCAGATCAGATTCAGGGTTTCTTTGAAGTACCCGTAGATCACTTATTTGCATCGACAATACTATTACCTCATGTTGAGGCTTTACATCTTGATAATATTACCATTGCTTCTCCTGATATGGGGGGTTCAAAAAGAGCTTATGCTTATTCTAAGTATCTAAAATGTGAAGTAGTGATCTGTTATAAACAAAGAAAAAAGGCTAATGTCATTGACACAATGGAAGTGATTGGGAACGTTGAAGGTCGAAATATTATCCTCGTCGATGATATGGTAGACACTGCAGGGACCTTGACAAAAGCAGCAGATATCATGATGGAAAGAGGCGCATTAAGTGTTCGGGCCTTAACGACTCACGCAATTTTATCCGGGCCAGCTTATGAAAGGATAGAAAAGTCTGATTTAAAGGAACTTATCGTCACAGATACAATACCTCTTAAAAAGCAAAGTTCTAAGATAAAAGTTGTATCTTGCGCGCCCTTATTCGCTGACGTGATGAAGAAGGTGCAGACCAATACATCAATAAGCGGACAATTTATAATGTAACATTAATTAATATAGAAAATGAAATCAATTACGATCAAAGGATCTAAAAGAGAAAGCGTGGGCAAGGTAGCTACCAAAGCCTTACGTAATGCTGGAAAGGTTCCTTGCGTTTTATACGGAGGAGACCAAGCTATGCACTTTTCAGCAGACGAACTGTCATTTAGCAAATTGGTATACACTCCAAATGTATATACCGCATCGATTGAACTTGAAAATGGAGACAAGTTTAAAGCTATCTTAAAAGACATTCAATTCCATCCTGTTTCAGACAAAATTCTACATGTAGATTTTTATCAATTATCAGAAGACAAGGAAGTTACGATGGATATCCCTGTCAGAATTATTGGAAATTCTCCAGGTGTTATGTTGGGTGGTAACTTGCGTAATCCATATAGAACATTAAGAGTAAGAGCAATTCCTTCTAATTTACCAGATTTTATCAATGCAGATATTTCTGAATTGAATATTGGTGATAAATTAAGTGTCGCTGAATTAGTGGCATTAGGAGACTTTACTATTCTTCATCCTGAGAATACAATTGTGGCTCAGGTTAGAGTTTCTCGTTTAGCGGTTGCCGCAGAAGGAGAGGATGATGAAGATGACGAAGAAGGAACTGAAGGTGCAGAAGGAACAGAAGGTGGAGAAGCAGCAGCTACTGCTGAAGGAGCCTCTCCAGCTTCAGAATAAAGCTGACTTCAATAATGAATATAAAAGCTTTTCGAAATTCGGAAAGCTTTTTTTTATATTTATAACATGGATTTTTTGAAAAAACTGAAGTCTGTTTTCCAGACAAAAAGTAATATTGAACCTGACATGAAAAAATTTCTTATTGTTGGTCTTGGAAACATTGGTGATAAATACCATCATACAAGACATAATATCGGCTTTAGTATTCTCGACGCTCTTGCCGAAAGAGAACAAATTACGTTTGAAACCAAAAAACTTGGTGATATAGCACGTTTCAAGTATAAAGGCAGAACATTTATTTTGCTAAAACCCAATACCTTTATGAATCTAAGCGGTAAGGCAGTTAATTATTGGCAGAAGCTCGAAAATATACCCTTAGAAAACGTTTTGGTGATCACTGATGATCTTAACCTTCCTTTTGGTACATTGAGACTAAAAGCAAAAGGTAGTGCCGGAGGGCATAACGGATTAACCAATATCAACGAAGTTTTACAAACCCAGAACTATGCCCGACTTAGGTTTGGTATTGGAGGCGAATATGGAAAGGGCAGACAAATCGATTACGTCTTAGGTAACTGGGATACTGAAGAACAGGAGCAGCTTGGCGAAAGAATAGAAAAGTCTGCTAAAGCGATTACTTCATTTGCCTTAGCAGGTCTGGCAAACACGATGAATACTTTTAATGGGAAATAACAATAGGAGCTTAAGTGGTCTGATCGATAGTTTTAATTGTATCCAATAGAATTCAATAAAAAAAGTGATTCCTGCCTGAACACAAAAATCACCTTTATAAAGTTTATCATTTATTTCTAAACCTACTCTACCGTTACAGATTTAGCTAAGTTTCTTGGCTGATCAACATTACAATTTCGCATCACGGCAATATGATATGACAATAATTGCAATGGAATAGTGGTTAATAAGGGCGTAAAAGCTTCCGGTACTTCCGGTATTTCTATGGTATGGTCGGCGATTTCTTTTACTACAGTATCTCCTTCGGTCACAATCGCTATAATTTTACCCTTTCTGGATTTGATTTCCTGAATATTACTGACTACTTTTTCATAATGTCCTTTGCTTGTTGCAATCACCACAACAGGCATCCTATCATCAATTAAAGCAATAGGGCCGTGTTTCATTTCAGCAGCCGGATAACCTTCAGCGTGAATATATGAGATCTCTTTCAATTTTAAAGCGCCTTCTAAGGCTACAGGAAAGTTATATCCTCTACCTAAATACAAGCAATTGGTTGATAGCATATATTCTTTGGCAATTTCTCTTACATCATTATCTATGCTTAAGAGTTGCTCCACTTTTCCCGGGATTAATTCCAGCTCACGTAAGTTCATTCTATAATCTGCGCTTGACATCGTTCCTTTGGCTCTGGCCAATCTCAAGGCCATCATCAATAATACGGTTATCTGCGTCGTAAAAGCTTTGGTTGAAGCGACCCCTATTTCAGGTCCTGCATGGGTATAAGCCCCTGAATCATTTTCTCTGGAAATAGAAGATCCTACTACATTACAAATACCAAATACAAATGCTCCTTTAGATCTGGCCAATTTGATTGCTGCTAAGGTATCGGCGGTTTCTCCAGACTGTGAAATAGCTATCACGACGTCTCGTTCTGAGATCACTGGGTTTCTATACCTGAATTCTGAGGCATACTCTACCTCAACAGGTATTCTTGCGAAATCTTCAAAGATATATTCCCCAACTAAACCTGCATGCCAAGAAGTACCGCATGCTATAATAATAATGCGCTCTGCATTTAGAAACCTCTTCATATTATTCTCCAGACCCGATAACTTGATAATGGCCTCATCAACCAATAACCTACCCCTTAAGGTATCAGTGATCGCGTCGGGTTGTTCATGAATTTCTTTGAGCATAAAATGGTCATATCCCCCTTTTTCAATTTGCTCTAAATTCATTTTCAACTGTTGAATATTTGGGTCTATCAACGAATCATCTTTGATTTTTCTAACCTTCACCTCTCTGCCTTTTTTTATAATGGCCATCTCTTCATCCTCCAGGTAAATGGCTTCCTTAGTGTATTCGATAAACGGAGAAGCATCAGAAGCAATAAAGAATTCTTTAAAATCCTTCCCCACTCCAATGGCTATTGGGCTTCCCAACTTGGCTACTACAATTTCATCTGGTTTAGACTTATCAAAAACTGCAATCGCATATGCTCCAATCACCTGATTCAGCGCAATTTGAACAGCCTTTCCAAGCTTAACCCCTTCTGTTGTTTTGATTTCCTCTATCAAATTGATCAAGACTTCAGTATCTGTATCAGAATGAAACTGATATCCTCGACTAATCAATTCTTGCTTTATGGTATCGTAATTTTCAATGATTCCGTTATGGACAATGACTAAATTTCCCGATTGAGAAGTATGGGGATGAGAATTTACATCATTGGGAATCCCGTGCGTTGCCCATCGGGTATGACCTACGCCAATAAATCCCTTATTGGAAATCTCAAGGTTACTTTTTCTTCCAGGCTTACCACCTTTCCTTTGGTCTTGGATAGATTGATCTGTTCACCGTCAAACAACATAATACCGGCACTATCATAGCCTCTGTATTCCAATCTTTTCAATCCGTTAATAATTATCGGATAAGCTTCACGATAACCTATATAACCAGTTATTCCACACATTTTATTTGAGTTTTATTAGTATTCAAAACGGAAATCCTGATAACTTATTACTTAGGGTGAGAAATCCTATAAATTATCAGGAATTTATTTGTGACGAATTTAAAGAATTATTTTGAATAAAATATTTCCAATTTTACCCTTTTATCGCTGTCAGCAGGTAAATTTCCGTGTAATATGACACCTTTAGGAATCCAATTCCAATTGGAAACAATGGTATCAAAAGTGCTTTCTGGTCAGATTATCTGTAGCTACGAAATTTTTCAAAACCAATTTAGAAAGTGCTACTGACTCCTCTCCTTTGATAAGATTGGTCACATAATCTGTAATTCTGAACTTGTATCTGTCAGGATTTCCTTCATCATCATACTCCAAAGTTCCTCCAAATATATCAGGGCCAAATCGGAAACTATAATAATCACTGATTAAAGAATTATAATCATCCTTATATATAAACAATCTTTGCGGGACTTCTCCCTGTTCCCCATCCACATAGAAAACCAAGTTCGCTTCATTGATCAAAAGGTTTTGTTGTTTTATAAAATCCAGTGTTTCCTCATCCATCAATTCTATGATTACTTCTGAACCTGCTGCTCCATGAACATAAAGTTTCGCTTCTCCATTTTCAATATCTGGATTAAGTAAAAACGGCTCGATGTTAGATCCCGCATAAGATCTTTCATACCTACCTGTTCTGACACCAGTGAAATTATATACCTGCTGTTGTTTTGTTCTAACGATCACATCAACTTCTCCGGTCAACTCCATTACCATCAAGGTCTACACCTGCAGACTCAGTAACAGTTCTATCATAGGTGTAATAAATGGTCATCGTAGCATTTGATCCTCTCAGATTCATCAGAGATGCGTCAAAGCCTTCAGCATCTATATAAAGACCCCTGAAATAACGAAGGAAATTTCCATTATTTTGAAAGTCAGAAGGGTTATCATGTTCTACAAATCGTTCTCTAAAAAATTCTTTATCAAGATCAAACTTTATCGATGGTGCCGAAGTCTCCGCTTTGATAGTATCTATGTCATCAACTGTGTTTGGATCATCATCAAGATACCTTCTTTCAACGTATAACACAGTATCATTTCTATTGGGGATGAAATCGCTCTGATGCAACTCGCTATTTACGACATACTCTTTATCAGAATAATAAGATTTAGCCTTTGTCGGGTCATCAGGATCAAGCGTATTCAAAAAGGTTCCCAGCTCAAAAATGGTAATTTTGTAAGCAACCTCCTCATTTCCATAAATTGAATCCAATGTGAAATTTGGGACACTTAAGTGTATCCCCCGACTCATCAAAAATTGGCAAGCCAGTAATCGGATCTACAGCCTTTTGATCTCCATCTCTTGTTGAAAAATAAGGAATATCTACAACCACTCTGTCTATGACCGCATTATCTCCAAAATCTGCACCTAATTCAGGTAATATAACCTGAGCAATAAGATCACTCTTAAGGCTACCAAAATTATTAGTATTATTCACACCCAATAAATATAGAGGTGGTCTGTCTAGATCATTATTGTCAACTCTTGATGAATCAACATTTCTATGATAGGTGACAACCTCAAAAATTGAATCGCCTACATCAAAGGGTCTTTGACCAGCCAGATCAACTGCTATATCCTCAAGGTCCTTTTCACATGATACGATTCCTAATAAAAATATCAATCCTACACCAATATTTCTAAAAATGGCAATTCTTTTAGACGACATAAATTGTTCTTGAATGTTTTAGCAATCTTTTATAAAACTCTGTTGAGATAAAAGTCGGAATACGCTTCGGTAAATCCTTCTATGGGATAGTAATCCAGTACAGGAATATCGAGTTTATCAATTACTGCAGAGACCTCATCGCTTAATTCTTCACTACCTCGAATCACGGCATCTGAATTCTCAATGGCAATTTTGACAAAGCTGTCGCCATTTCCCTCGGCAAATGAACCTAATTTATCATTACCAATCTGATCAAACATGATCTTATCGATTAATTTCTGTCCGCTCAAAACGCCCGAAGTATGGTAATTAAAAGCTGAAGTTACAATCTTACTATCTGCAAATAATGGATCATTTTTATAATATTCTTTCAAATAAAGAGGCAGTAAGCGAAGCCATCCAGCCATGAATATGAATAATATCCGGTGCCCAGTTTAATTTTTTGACGGTTTCAATCACTCCTTTGGCAAAAAATATAGCTCTTTCATCATTGTCAGCAAAAAGATTTCCTTCTTCATCTGTAAAAACAGCCTTTCTTCTGAAATATTCATCATTATCTATGAAATACACCTGCATTCTTTCCTTTGGGAATGAAGCCACCTTAATGATCAAAGGCATGTCCATATCATTGATGATCAAATTCATACCAGACAACCTGATTACCTCATGTAACTGATGTCTCCTTTCATTGATCACTCCAAATCTCGGCATGAACATCCTTATTTGAGCACCTTGATGATGCATTTCCTTTGGCACTTCAAATGCCATTTTTGACACTTCAGTTTCGGGTAAATAGGGGGTTAATTCAGACGAAATATAAAGGATTCTCTTATCTTTCATTTATCATTCTATTTTGGATCGCTGCAAAATTACGAAAATATATGCGATATTCGAATTAAAATCTTAAGTTTGACGGTTCTATTAACAATATTTAACAGCAAAATGGAGGTTTTTAAAACTATAAAATCTCTTCAGCAAAGTTTATCCGATCATGGTCAAAATTCTACTTTGGGACTTGTGCCAACTATGGGTGCACTTCACGAAGGTCATCTTTCCATAGTCAGAAGAGCTAAAGAAGAAAACGATAAGGCCATCGTAAGCATTTTTGTGAACCCCACTCAATTTGACAAAAAGGAAGATCTGATCAATTATCCCAGTACACTTGAAGCTGATCTGGAGGCTTTGGAATCTTTGGGTTGTGATTATGTTTTCACTCCGAGTATTGAAGAAATTTATCAAGGAGTAACAAAATCAGAGTCGTTTGATTTTGAAGGACTTGATAAGGTTATGGAAGGCAAATTCAGAACAGGTCATTTCGATGGAGTCGCAACCATTGTTAAAAAGCTCTTTTTGATTACAAAACCAGATAAAGCCTATTTTGGGGAAAAAGATTTCCAACAGTTAATGATTATTAAAAAAATGGTTGCCCATGGAAGCGCTTCCTATTGAGATAGTTTCAGTGGATATCTTCAGAGAAAATGATGGTTTGGCCATGAGTTCAAGAAACACAAGACTAAGTGAAGCACAGCGCCTTGCTGCTCCGGAAATTTATCAAACACTGCTAAAAAGTAAAAAACTCTTCGAAAATGGTGATATCGCTAAAGTTAAAAGTTTTGTTAAAAATGAATTTATACAAAATGCTGAATTGGATTTAGAATATTACGATATAGCTGATATAGAGACACTTAAGTCGGTGGATGAAATTATTCCCAATACCAAATACAGGGCCTTTATTGCTGTTTTTGCCGACAAGGTCAGATTAATAGACAACATAGCTCTAAATTAATTAACTTTGCACCGTTAAATTTTTAAGTAAAAAATGACTATTGATGTTGTAAAATCAAAAATTCATCGCGTAAGAATTACGGGGTCTGATTTGAATTATATTGGAAGTATTACCATAGATGAAGATCTAATGGATGCGGCCAATATTATTGAAGGAGAGAAAGTTCATATTGTTAATATTAACAATGGAGAAAGATTTGTAACATATGCCATAAGAGGGGAAAGAAAAAGTGGTGACATTATTCTTAACGGACCTGCTGCCAGAAAAGTAGCCAAAGATGATATCATCATTATCATAGCCTATGCTTCGCTTGAATTTGAGAAAGCTAAATTGTTCAAGCCTGCTATTATATTCCCGAATGAAAAAGATAATTCATTGACATAGTTTTTGAAAATCAGTCCCAAAAAGATCATTTTTACCGTCACTCCCTATTGCCTTAGGGGTGTTCTTGATTTGGTATTCATTATCAAAGTTGAAACCAAATGATATTGAGGCCATCAAAAACTCATTTCAAACCGCCAATTACTGGTGGGTAGCCTGTTCCCTAATTCTTGGAATACTCAGTCATTTATCTCGTGCCTACAGATGGCAATTTATGCTAGATCCATTAGGTTACAGACCAAAATTTGCCAATAATGTAATGGCGGTTTTAGTGGCTTACCTCGTAAATTTGATCGTACCAAGGGCGGGTGAAATCGCAAGAGCGACAACTATTTCAAAATATGAACACATTCCATTTGAAAAAGCATTTGGTACAATCGTCTCCGAACGGGTTGCAGACGCCATCATGTTATTGGGAATTATTGCCTTGGCTTTTGCCTATCAAACAGAACTGCTGTCATCCTACCTTTTTAAGGAAAACGATTCAAGTACAAACTATACTTGGTATATTATAGGGTCCCTGGCCATTCTTGGTGTTTTGTTTATTTGGTTGATTCAAAAATCGACCCACCCATTGGCAAAAAAAATTCAAAACTTTGTGTATGGTCTGATCCAGGGAGTTGTCAGTATTTTTAAAATGAAAAAAAAATGGGCTTTTATTTTTCACACTTTGTTTATTTGGGTCATGTACGTACTGATGTTCTATGTAGTGACTTTTGCAATTCCTGAAACTACACATATGCCTTTTGGGGCCATCATTGTAGGTTTTGTAGTTGGAGGACTCAGCATGGCACTAACCAATGGCGGCTTAGGGACCTACCCTATCTTTGTGGCAAGCGCTATTACCTTATATGGAATTGAGGAGAATCCGGCACTTGCCTTTGGATGGATCATGTGGACAGCCCAAACGTTAATGGTACTTGTTTTTGGTGGACTTTCCTTTTTGATCTTGCCAATTTACAATAAAGATGAAGAGTAGTCAGTTATTGAACTCTTTTAAAAGCCAGACAAAATCATGCAAAGATTCTATAGCAACGGAAAATTACTGTTAAGCGGCGAATATCTTATTCTGGATGGAGCCACTGGTATAGCATTGCCAACTACTTTTGGTCAGGAAATGATTGTGACTGCAATTGACACAGCGGGTATTCTGTTTTGGGAAAGCCTGGATGAATCGGGCGCTAGTTGGTTTGAGGGAAAATTCAACCTGCCCAATCTGAATTTGATCAGTTATACAGGGCAAGAAAAAGTAGCCATAACCCTGCAACGCATACTGCTGGAAGCCAAAAAAGCAAATTCAACATTCTTAGTTGGCAATGAAGGAATCCATGTCACTTGCAAGCTGCAGTTTCCACGTGATTGGGGCCTGGGAAGCTCTTCAACCCTCATCAACAATATTGCCCAATGGTCAGATAACAATCCCTTTGAATTATTATTCAATAGTTTTGGAGGTAGTGGTTATGACATTGCCTGTGCCAAAGTTGATCAGCCCATTACCTATGCATTGGATCATGGCTCTCCTCAATTCGAGTCGGTAAAATTCGATCCCATTTTTAAGGACCAGCTTTATTTTGTTCATCTTAACAAAAAACAGGTGAGTAGTGAAAGTATCAAGGCTTATAAAAAGAAAAAAGTGGCCAAGCGTATCATCAAGGATATTTCCATTTTATCGGAAAAACTTTTATCGGCTGCAACTATACATGTCTTTAACGACCTGCTTCAAGAGCACGAATCAATTCTTTCAAAAATACTTGATATTGAACCTGTTCAACAAAGACTATTTCCAGACTATACAGGACAAATTAAAAGTTTAGGCGCGTGGGGTGGTGATTTTATTCTTGCTACAGGTGATCATACAACTTCTGACTATTTTAGCTTAAAGGGGTATCAAACAGTTATTCCATATACATCGATGATAAAATAATATGATAGATCCTAAAGAGGTAATTATTATTGGAGGAGGCGCAGCTGGTTTCTTTGCTGCCATAAATATGGCCGAATTGAATCCTGATCTAAGGGTCACTATTCTGGAAAAAAGTAGTAAAGTGCTGCAAAAAGTCAAGGTCTCAGGTGGGGGCAGATGCAATGTAACTCATGCCTGTTTTGATCCAAAAGAGCTTATTGAATATTATCCGAGGGGTAAAAAAGAATTGCTGGGCCCTTTTCACACTTTTATGACAGGCGACACTATTGAATGGTTTGAACAAAGAGGAATTCCGCTCAAGATTGAAGATGATATGAGAATGTTTCCTGAATCAAACTCATCACAAACTATTTTGGATTGCTTCACAGAAAGTGCTAAGCAGGCAGGTGTAAAAGTCATATTGAATGAAAATGTCATGAAAGTTGACAAAGCAGATGATCAATTTATTATTGAAACTAAGAGTACACTATTCAAAGCAGATTACTTACTCATTGCCTCTGGAGGAAATTCTAAAATCTGGGAAATTATCCAAAACCTTGGGCATAAGATTATAGAACCTGTTCCCTCTCTGTTCACATTTAACATAAAGGATCCTATTCTGGAAGATATTCCCGGAATCTCAGTTCCTGATGCTCATATTAGTATTGAAGGTGGGTTATACGAAAGTAATGGGCCTCTATTGATCACTCATTGGGGACTCAGCGGGCCAGGAATTTTAAAATTATCTTCACTTGCAGCAATTCATTTAGCACATTTGAAGTATCAATTTTCAGTGACTGTTAATTGGCTTCATATGCCATATTCTGAAGTGTTGGCATATCTAAAAACCCAAAAGAACCACAGCCCGAAAAAGAATGTGCTGCTTAAATCATGTTATGAGCAAATTTCTAAAAGACTATGGTCAAAGCTAGTGACTTCAGCCAAAATTAATTCAACCCAGAATTGGTCAGATATTTCTAATCAGCAGTTAGAAAATCTTGCGGAAAAACTCACAAAAACAGTACTAACTTCTCATGGAAAAACAACATTCAAGGAGGAGTTTGTAACGGCTGGAGGAGTTGACTTAAAGGAGATCAATTTTAAAAGATTTGAAAGCAAATTACACCCAAAATTATTTTTTGCCGGAGAGGTACTCAATATTGATGGCCTAACCGGTGGATTTAATTTTCAGAACGCCTGGACAGGAGCCTATATTGCGGCAAAAGCGATTGCTGAAAGCTAGAAGAAAGGGTCAGCTCACCGTTTAAAATATAAATGGTAACGACCACGATCTATGTAATCACTAAAATATTCCTGCTTTTCAAATCATTCAGCGCCAAGTCAACTACAATTCAGTAATTCATCGGCATTAACTGAATTCAAAGTAGCTCATTTGATATAATTGCAAACAGACATTTAGTAATATTTCCTTTTTAGCCAAAACGAGACCTTTACCAGTAAAATCAATGCAGGAACCTCTACCAACGGGCCAATAACCCCTGCAAATGCCTGCCCCGAACTCAATCCGAAAACTGCTATTGCAACCGCAATTGCCAATTCAAAATTATTTCCAGCTGCCGTAAATGCTACAGAAGCGGTTTCATCATATTCGGCTCCCGCTGCTTTGGTTACAAAAAACCCGATGATAAACATCAATGAAAAATAAATAAGTAATGGCACGGCAATAATAAGTACATCCATCGGTATTTCAACGATCAATTCACCTTTCAATGAAAACATGATCACAATGGTAAACAATAAGGCAATCAATGTTAATGGTGAAATCGTTGGTATAAACTTTTCTGTATACCATTTTTCACCTTTGATTTTTACCAAAATCAATCGGCTCATGATACCTGCCAAGAAAGGTATCCCAAGATAAATAGCAACACTTTCTGCAATTGTTCCTATTGAAATGTCAACAATGGCTCCTTCAAATCCGAAATATGGCGGCAGAATCGTTATAAAGATCCAGGCGTAAAAACTGTAGGCAAAAACTTGAAAAATACTGTTTAATGCAACCAGTCCTGCGCCGTATTCGCTGCTGCCTTCAGCAAGGTCATTCCATACCAGAACCATCGCAATACAACGGGCCAGTCCAATCAAGATCAATCCTACCATATATTCGGGGTAATCTCTTAAGAATGTAATTGCCAAAACAAACATTAAAACAGGGCCAATGATCCAGTTTAACACTAAGGAAATCGAAAGAATTTTTGTGTTTTTGAAAACTTTAGGCAACAGGGAGTATTTAACTTTTGCCAAGGGCGGATACATCATTAAAATCAGTCCGATGGCAATCGGTATATTAGTTGTCCCACTACTAAATGAATTCACAAAGTCTGGGAAAGTAGGAAAAAAATAGCCTATTCCGACTCCAATAGCCATTGCTACAAAAATCCATAAGGTTAGATTTCTATCCAGAAAACTTAATTTTTTTGATGTCATTAAGATTGAATTTTAGAGAAAACGTAAAACATTTCAGTTGCAATTTGCATACTTCTTTCAGCATATTTTTCAGCCTGCAGCGGTGTATGATCAAATGCTTTAGGATCTTCAAAAGTGATGGGTATCCGTTTTTCAGCACCAGGAACAATTGGACAACCTTCATCCGCCTGTGAACACGTCATCACGGCTGCGAATCCTGATTTGGGATTGAACTGATCATCCATTTTTTTAGAAAATCCGATGACAGGATGTTGATTTTCTGAATATTTAATACTGTAAACAGGATTACGGCCTTCTGATAATTTTTTAATTTCGAAACCAGTGCTTTTTAGCGTTTCTACAACCATCGGAAACAAAGCCGTTGCTTCGGTTCCCCCGGAATAACAAAAAACATTTGTCACTTTGAAATAATGGGCAAGTGTTTGTGCCCAAACCTGAGATAAATGACTTCTTCGGGAATTATGCGTACAAATAAAATTAAGATTTATCTCATCTCCGATTTTCGCCTTTTCACTAATAAAATCTGCAAGTATTTGAAGTGTTTTTTTCCTATCATTGGGTATACTTTTTACATTTAAGTTTGAAATGTATTCCTCGAGTTTTGCAAATAATGCCATATTTATGTTTCTGAATTAACAACATCCGCTATTTGGTTCACAAGAAGACATAGCTTGTGAGCTGGAATGTTTAATTTTTGGTTTTTGCTGTTCAAATATAGGACTTTCTGTATCTCTATCGACGATAGATAATCCGCAAACATCAATGGCCTTGCATCTTGTTGCTTCTGAAAATAAATTTACATAAACCCTTTTCTCGTCAATTTCAATATGTTTTACCGGCATAACCGAAGTGGCGAAGCCTTCATTACCATATTCCATTTTCACCTCAGTATCTTTTTTTAAGGCCTTGATGCTATTCACTTTGTTCAATATGGATAAGATCTTATCAGTAGTCATATAATTTCTCTTACCTAATTCAGTGGGGCTTTCCCATAGTTGAAGATGTGTTTCTTCCCAAAAATTGGTCTTTCCTCCACAATCAGTTGTGTCAAATTGCACATTTTTAACTTCTGTCAAATGATAATTTGCTCCAACCAATTTATCTTGGGCATAAGCAAACAATAACTCCTTGTTCTTTTGTTGTTCTAGTATTTCTACAAATTCACTTACTTTCATAATCTTCTGTTTTACTTCTTTTATTTTTTTAGGATTTTAAACCCCAATAGTTTTACTTCTTTTTTCCATCAATATGTTGTCTTTCCAAACACCGTTTAGCTGCCCTATTCTTTCTCTGAAACCAATTTTTCGAAACCCACATTTTATATGTAAACCAATACTTGCTGCATTTTCAGGAAAAACACCTGATTGCAAAGTCCAATATCCTTGCTTTTCACTTTCGGTAATAAGCTTTTTTAACAATTGCTCTCCTATCTTTTTGCCTCTGCCATTATTTGCGACATACACACTTACTTCTGCAACCCCTCCATAAACACATCTTGAGGATACTGACGACAAAGCCGCCCAACCAAGAATTTGCCCCTTATATCTTGCCACCAGTCTACATGATTTGATATGGTTCTGATCCCATTGCTCCCATGCAGGAATATTTTGTTCAAAAGTGGCTATTCCTGTTTCAATACCCTCTTTATAAATCTGAGCTATTATGGGCCAATCGGCCGCATTCATTTGATCTATTTGTAACAACTTACTTTCCAACTTAACAGCAATTAATCTTTGAAAAATCTTCTTTGAATAAGGTCTGAAACAATTTGCCAGCCACCTTCCAATTCGATTCGTTGATGCAATATTTTACTTTTGGTGGGTTTACTTCACCCTCTATCAATCCTGCATCCTTTAATTCCTTTAAATGTTGGGATATAGTTGATTGGGCCAAGGGTAATACTTCCAGTAAATCGCCAGTAAAACAACAGCTTTGGTTACTCAAATGTTTTAGTATGATGATACGGGCAGGATGACCAAGTGCCTTGGCAAATTTAGATAACTGTTCAGTTTCGAGAGAATACTCAAACTCCTTGGCAGATCTTTTCATTTTATTATTAATTGCTCATCGCAAATGTACGATGAATAAATTCATAAAAAAATATTTCTTGATTTTATTTAGCTACTTCACCCCGATGAGGAACTAAAGCATCTCTATATGTGATCATATCCTGTTCTTTTACAGTGATATAGGCCATACAATAGAATTCATTGATAGGTTCAACATTGGTTTCATAAAAGAAAAGTTTGTCTTTCACAGCGAACTCCTCCAGGTGAACAACATGATGTTTGGCAATTTCAAGGGCATCAGGCCCTCTAAAATCCCAGATCAATTTTATTTTTCTGCTCAATTTTATTTTTTTAACAAAGATATCCATTTCGATCAGGAAATGAATATCTTATCAATTTATCGCAATAAAGCGCATCAATCTTTCTTTATCCAAGTAAGAATAATAATCCCTAATCTTCCTACAAGAAAATTAAACATCCCAAAAACAGGTGCAAGGAAAGCGATCTTTAAGCCTCCGGCCATGATCTCTGGTGATACATCTCCATAAGATTCAATCGCATCAAAAGCGCCAATTAACCCAATGATTTGTCCAAGAAAACCCCAGACAATCGCAAATAGGGCAATTGAGCTGATCAAACTAATGGTTTTGTCAACCGATCCTTTTTGTAAAAACCCTTTTGCAATCAGGATAATAATTAAAATTAGAATTAATAGCAACGGATACATAAAAAATGGCCCGCCTTCGTTCAAACGATCAAATAACATAGTAACTAGATTTAAATTAATAAGCTCAAAAATATCCAAATCATTTCTTGTCTAAAATCTTATGCGACGAATTAATGAATTAGTCATGGATTTGACGAATATTTCAATTGGATTGTGAAATCTATTCAAAACTTGTTGAATCCATATCAAAATTAGTCAATCACCTATTTAAAACCTAGAATTGAAATAAAATATGCAAATTGCAGCAATGAATTTTAGTAAAATTATTAATTCACGCTTTATTGCCGCTCACTTCCTCTTTTGGGTAGCGGTATGGTTTTTTTATGTTTACTTTTTTAGCTACAATTCAAGGGATGCAGACTTTGTTACATGGTTTTCTGCCTTTTTGTTGCCAGTTACCATGATCACTACCTATTTTGTTGTTTATTATCTGATTCCCAAATATCTTCTGTTAAAAAAGTACGCTTTATTTACGCTTTATAGTGTTTATACGATTATCATGTCGACCTGGCTTATACTCATGACTATATTCACCAGTCTCCTTTTTTTATCAAATTTGCAGATCGATGAGATGCCTCCAATGAGCAGGAATTATGTCTTTGTCCTTATTTTGGTATATCTCATAGTTCTCTTGGTGAGCTTTGTCAATCTTTTAAATCATAATTTCCAAACCGAATCAAAAAACAAAGAGCTTCAGAATAAAATTCTTGCCACTCAGCTACAATTGAAGGATCAGGAATTGCAATATCTTAAAAAACAGATTCACCCTCATTTTTTATTCAATACACTCAATACTATTTATGGTTTTGCGCTAAAGCAATCCATTAACACCCCTGATATCATTCTCAAACTTTCTAATTTACTCGACTATATACTATATCAGGTCAACAAACCCGAGGTTAGCCTTGAAGAAGAAATTATGCACCTCAAAGAGTATATCGCTCTGGAACAGATAAGATTTCAAGATACTTTAAAAGTATCTTTCCAAACAGAAAACATTGATCTTCATAAGATGATACCTCCCATGCTACTGATTCCATTTGTTGAAAATTCCTTTAAGCATGGCAATTTAATTGATGGTTATTTGCGTGTTGATATAAAAATTATATTGGATAACGATTCCTTACTATTCGAAATAAGAAACACAGTGAAATTTGAAGATGAAACAAATAAAAAACCCGGTATAGGGCTTGAAAACATAAAAAAACGACTAGATTTAATCTATCCCAATGCATATAAACTGACTGTCGAAACCAAAGAAAGTTGGTATATCGTTGATTTAGTAATTGAAAATATAAATGATGTCTGAATTAAAAAACACCATCAGTTGTATCATCGTTGATGACGAGCCAATGGCACGTGAGATCCTGGAGAATCATTTAAATAAAATTGAATCTGTTTCAGTAGTAGGGTCCTGTAAAAACGCGATTGAAGCCTTTAACATGCTCAATATCCATGATATAGATTTGATCTTTCTTGACATCAATATGCCCGAAATATCGGGTCTCTCATTTGCTAAATCCATCAATAAAAAAATCAAAATTATTTTTACTACTGCCTATCGAGAATATGCTATAGACGGATTTGATCTCAGAGCCGTGGATTATTTGTTAAAACCTATTTCATTCGAAAGACTCATCCAATCAATCAGCAAGTATAAGCATGAACATATACTACCCCAACAAAGTCCTCAAGTTGAAATTAACCCAGAGAGATCAGATTTTATTTTTGTGAGATCAGAAAGGAAAATGATCAAAATTAATTTTTCAGATCTTGATTATATAGAAAGTTTATCCGACTATCTAAAGCTTTATACAGACGATAAGGTGATCGTTACTCGTGAGACGATAACCAGTATTGAAGCAAAACTACCAAAACATGATTTTTTAAGAGTCCACCGGTCCTACATTGTAGCGATCAACAAGATCGAATCCTTTACACAGGAATTCATCGAAATCAAAAAAAAGGCTATTCCAATAAGTAGGACTTATAAGAATGATGTCAAACTTAGATTAGATAATGTATAGCTAAAAAATTATCTTTGCTGAAATATTTCAAATTGTGATTGAAAAGAATTTCGTTTTTGAGCCAAAGAATACTGTTAATTTGCAGGAAGGAAGTGTAAGCTGGAAGAGTCCCAGTAATATTGCACTTGTAAAATACTGGGGGAAAACTGAGCCTCAAATTCCTAAAAATTCCTCGATTAGTTTTACCCTGTCCAACTGCCATACAACGACAACATTACATTATTCACTGAAACAAAATCCGTCAAAATCTTTTGATTTTAAGGTTTTCTTTGAAGGAGTAGAAAAGGACAGCTTTAGGCCAAAAATCGAAAGCTTTTTTAACAGAATTCTAGATTATGTGCCGTTTATCACGGATTACAGATTCGAAATTGTTACAGAAAATTCGTTTCCTCATAGCAGTGGTATTGCATCAAGTGCAAGTGGCATGAGTGCTTTAGCGCTTTGTTTAATGAGCATTGAAAAAAAAATGGATCCACATCTGAGCGAATCCGATCTATTGCGAAAAGCTTCCTTTTTAGCAAGATTGGGTTCAGGAAGTGCCGCAAGAAGTATTGAGGGGCCTTTAGTCGTTTGGGGGCAACATCCGGATGTTATTGGAAGCAGTGACCAAGTTGGAATACAATATCCTGGAGAATTTCATAAGGTCTTTTCGACCTTTCATGATACTATTCTTCTAGTTGACAAAGGTGTAAAACAAGTGTCGTCCACAGTAGGGCATAATCTAATGATAGGCCATCCATTTGCCGAGGCAAGATTTGATCAGGCACAAAATAACATGAGCCGCTTAATGCCCATATTAAAAACTGGTGACCTTAATGGCTTTATTGACATCGTAGAAAAAGAAGCATTATCTCTTCATGCCATGATGATGACTTCTGATCCGTATTTTATTTTGATGAAACCGAATACCTTAGAAATTATTGAAAGGATTTGGGCCTTTAGAAAGAGTTCAAAGTGCCATATATGCTTTACCTTGGATGCTGGTGCGAATGTTCATGTGCTATTTCCAAATAAGGATAAAGAGCTCGTCGACAAGTTCATTGGTGCAGAACTGGCCAGGTTTTGTGAAAATCATCAGTTCATCAGGGACCATGTAGGATATGGCGCAAAATTGGTCTCCTCTGAAGGAAACGGATAAATTAATGAATCCATATACAAGTTTTATAGAATTTAAGCGTTTATTATCAAGCACATAGATTTAAAAGTATTTTTCTCTTATATTTGTACCGAATTAAATAAATGGACAACATGAACGGCCCCCTTTTTTACGCTAAGATCCTCTTGTTTGGAGAGTATGGCATTATCAAAGATTCAAAGGGTTTGGCGATTCCATATAATTCATATCAAGGTGCCTTGATCGTATCTGATGATACATCCGAAAAATCAACTGATTCCAATAGAAAATTAAAAGAATTTTACGTTTATCTCAAAAGCTTAAACGATCCTGATATTCAATTGAGATTGGATGAGCTTAAAAGTGATATTGATCGTAATATGCATTTTGATTCCAGTATCCCTCAGGGATATGGCGTAGGAAGTTCAGGAGCCTTGGTTGCTGCTATCTACGATAAATACGCTGATGATAAAATTACAGTTCTGGAAAACCTTACCAGAGATAAATTACTGAAGCTTAAATCGATCTTTTCGAAAATGGAATCTTTTTTCCACGGAAAAAGTTCTGGTTTGGACCCCTTGAATTCCTATTTGAGTTTACCTATTTTGATCAATTCTAAAGATAATTTGGAAGCCACCGGCATTCCCTCTCAAAAAGAAGGGAAAGGAGCTGTATTTCTATTAGATTCAGAGATGATAGGAGAAACCCAACCCATGGTGAACATCTTTATGAACAAGATGAAAAATGAAGGTTTCAGAAAAATGATCGATCGTGATTTTGCGCGATATACTGATAATTGTATAGATGACTTTTTACATGGCGACGTTAAATCATTATTTGGGAATGTGAAAAAATTGTCAAAAGTTGTTTTGAAGCATTTCAAACCTATGATACCCGATTCCTTTCATCAATTGTGGCAACAAGGAATTGACACAAATGACTACTATTTAAAACTTTGTGGCTCAGGTGGTGGAGGTTATATCTTAGGTTTTACAGAAGACTATGAAAAAACAAAAAAATTGCTGCAAAACCATAAATTAGAAATGGTTTATCGATTTTAATCATCCCTAAGTTATGGATGCTTATAACAATGGGCGCAACAAAGAGCCTATGACCCAAAAAAAATATTCGCTTTTCTTTAAATTTCTAAGTTTACTCTCTGTGGTAAGGGGTTATAATATTGCCATCATTGTATTGGCGCAGTATTTGGCTGCGATCTTTATCTTTTCTCCTGAGCAAACATTGAGTAACGTTATTTTTAACCTTGATCTTTACTTTCTGGTTCTTGCCACTATGTGTGTGATAGCTTCAGGGTATATTATCAATAATTTTTATGACAGCAAAAAAGACCTCATCAATAAACCTATAAAATCAAAGATCGATAGCATTGTTAGCCAAAAGATTAAATTGAAAATTTATTTCTTTCTCAATTTTATAGGGGTCCTATTTGGCTTTTTAGTATCATGGAGAGCGGCTTTGTTTTTTGCGATTTATATTTTTCTGATCTGGTTGTATTCCCACAAGTTGAAAAAATACCCTCTGATGGGACTGTTTTCAGCTTCCATTTTATCCATTTTACCGTTTTTTGCCATCTTCATTTATTACAAAAACTTCTCAACGATCATTTTTACCTATGCTGCCTTTCTCTTTTTTGTATTGATGATCCGAGAATTGTTAAAAGATCTCGAGAATATCAAAGGAGATATTGTGCAGAATTACCAAACCATACCGGTAACCTATGGGGAACATTTTACTAAAATTCTAATCACACTGCTGATTTTTCTGACCATGAATCCTGTATATTTTCTTTGGGAATATCCTGAGATTGGCATGATGAAATACTACTTTTATTTTGTGGGTGTTGTCTTTTTCTTTTTCCTTATTTATTTGTGGAAAGCGAGTACTAAAAAAGACTATGTTATTCTTCACAATACCATTAAGCTCATTATTCTCATTGGTGTATTGAGCATTATGTTGATCGATACTTCTGTGATTATTAAACGTATTCTCACCGTATAAGAAATATTCGGTTGGCTTCATTTGATTTCGTACTTTTGCAAAAATTTTACAAATGACCGCAAAAAACAACTCGTCGAGAGGACGACAGGAGCGAGAAGCTGGCAGCAATGCTAAAAAAAGAGAATCAAGTGCATCAACTTCAGGATCTTTTAAAGGAAAATCAAAGGATAAAAACTTCAGGCCACATCCGGAAAAGATCAAATCTTTTAAAAAAGGACCATCAAAACCCAAAAAGACAAGTGATTCGGATGAAATCAGACTGAATAAGTACATTGCCAATTCAGGAATTTGTTCAAGAAGAGAAGCTGATACTTATATCAGTGCCGGAAGCGCCACAGTAAATGGTAAGATCATTACAGAAATGGGCTATAAAGTAAAGCCAACAGATGAAGTGAGGTTTGACGATGTATTGATTTCCCCTGAGGCAAAACGATACGTTTTGTTGAACAAACCGAAGAACTATATTACCACAATGGACGATGAAAGAAACAGGAAAACGGTAATGGAATTAATTCATAGGTCTACAAAAGAAAGAATTTATCCCGTAGGCAGACTTGATAGAGAAACTACTGGTCTGTTATTATTTACCAATGATGGTGAAATGGCGAAAAAACTGACACACCCCAAGCATCAGGTAAAAAAACTATATCAGGTTACCCTTGATAAGAAACTTTCTATGGCGGATCTTAAAAAGATCTCGGAAAATTTTGTGCTCGATGGCAAAATGGTTTTCGTTGACAAGATTTCTTATATTGATAATAAACCTAAATTTGAGGTGGGTATTGAGATTCATTCAGGTCGAAACAGAATCGTTAGAAGGATCTTTGAACATTTTGGATACCATGTTATCAAACTTGATCGCGTGATCTTTGCAGGACTTACCAAAAGAAATCTTGGCAGAGGTGTTTGGCGTCATCTGACTGAACAAGAGGTGAATAATTTAAAAATGATCTAAATTCATTTGATCCGGACAATTTTGTATTCAACATTTAGTTTCCTAAAACAAAAAGACTGCTTTACAGCAGTCTTTTTTTTATTCAGAATTCAAGTTTAATTACTCAATAATTAATCGTTTAGAACTACTTCCCAATTCTGAGCTGATTCTCAAGAAATAGATCGAAGGTTTTAAAAATGAGGTATCATATTCCTGATCGGGATAGAAATCTCCTGAAAAGCTTGATATCATCCGACCTGTATGGTCAAAGATCTCAACCTTTTGCACATTTTTATTGATTCTGAAGCTATTGGTTGCGGGGTTTGGGTAAATATTTAATTCACCGAGTGGGTCATATTCCTGAACAGGCAGGGCCACCTGACTGCTACCATAGACTTTGAATTCACCTGGTTGCAAGGAGATCAACTGGTTTACATTAGAAACACTAAGTTCCATATTATCATCCAGTAAATCGTACCAAATACCTGTTTCCTGGAACTCTGGATCAATACTTTGGGTCGAAACACCAAAATTTCCAATGATGTTTACATATTTTAAGCTGGAACCAGAACCGTCATCGTTTAATCGAATCTTTTTCAAGCCTGTTGCACTGGCTACATCTAAAGTAAAATTCGCTGTTCTAAATATATCTTCCTGAAGTCTTAACTTAATTAATTTGGCCCATAGGTCATATACAGCTTTTCTTTCAGGATCGTCATAATAATCCCAGCGAATTGGCTTGTTACTTACCCGGCAATCATTACTGATGGTTCCATTTGGGCAGGTGTTAATACTATAATCATAACCCAATTCTCCAAATTGCCAGATCATTCTGGGGCCTGGAACCGTAAAATAAAAAGCTCCCGCGATCTTCTCTCTTTCCAGTGCTGTGGAAAGATCTTTTACATTGTATGATCCACTCGAATTCCCAAATTCAAGATTCTTATACATAAGCCTCTCCTCATCATGACTTTCCATATAAGCCACATTAGCCGGAACCGTCCAGTTCCTATTCTTGTAGTCTATCCATGAAAAATCTGATTTCCCATTATCGTGAAATCCCAAGGTACTTTCGTTGTATGGATCAGTAAGTTTGCTCCACATCATGATTCCCTTGCCTTCATCCAATCGGTAGTTCACCCATTGGGTTTCTTCTGTGTTGGTGCCCAAATGTTCAAAGATCACGAAAAAATCAGGTGCTATGGCCCATTGGTAATCTGCATACTGCTTTAAAACTGCTATACGATCTGATTGGGTAGCATTGGTACAACTTTCATTACTGGCTGTGCAGTTTTGTGTAAATCCTTTGGTCAGATCCCACCTAAATCCATCAATTTTATATTCATCGATCCAATATTGCGTTGTTCTTTTGACATAGTCTTTTGTCGCTTGCTTACTGTGGTTAAAGTCATTAAAAACACTATATGAATGTGTAGCGACCTGGTTAAAGAAAGGGCTGTCAGCGCTTGCCTGACCACCGTATCCGCCATTGCTGTTATTCCACAACCTATAATAAGGGTTTTGGCCCGTAGCATGGTTATACACCACATCTAGAATTACCGCCATATTTCTTTTGTGACACTCGTCTATCAGTTCCTTAAAAGCCTTCGGTGTACCGTAATACTTATCCAAAGCCATATGAAAGGATGGGTTATAACCCCATGATTCATTTCCGTCAAATTCACTCACTGGCATCAGTTCGATGGCATTGACACCCAATTCTTCCAAATAATCCAGCCTGGCTTTTAACGCGTCAAAACTGTGTAATACATCAAAATCTCTTAATAAAAGCTCGTAAATGACGAGGTCTGTCTTTTCAGGCAACTCATAGCTATTTGCCTGCCAGTTAAAATCATCATCTCCTGTTCTTAACAAGGTCACTGCATGACTTGTGCTCCCTGATGGGTAATCGGGAAGATTAGGGTAAGTGATCTCATCGATAAACTGGTCATTAAAATCGTCAAGAATTGTTGTTGAATACGGATCTGCGATCCTTATGGTACCATCAACAAGGTATTGAAACATATGATCAAATTTAGGCGTCAAACCGGTCAACTCGATCCAAAATCTGTTTTTTGCGCTATCCTTTTTCAATAGGTAATTCGCATCCTTTTGCCAGTTGTTAAAATCTCCAAGTAGATAAACAAAATTCTTTAAAGGAGCATATAGAACAAGCGTGGCTTTTGTATTGTCATTAGGATCCAAATTGATGCCATCAAGCAATCCATTGGGCACGGGTGCTTCAGTTACAGGAGGTATCTCAATAGTTCCAACCGGGACAACATTGTCTTGTGATTTTTTATCTCCAGTTCCATTTTTGGCCTTTACCAAAAAACCGATACTCTCAAGACCGGTTCTTTCATAAAAGTCTTTAGGAACAAAGGAAATAGAAAAGGTGCCGTCGCCATTATTGGTCATCTTTTGGGCCTCATCTGAATTCGTCCATTCTCCGTTATTGGGGGCATCTTGTTCCACACCACTTGCCGTTGACCAGGCCCACAAATACACATCCGTTACACCCCAAACAGCCGGGCTAAAATCTGAAGCAGTGATCGTGATTATTTCATCTTCATCAAAAGTAGCTGGGTTAATTTCAAAAGTAACTGTTTGTTGCTGAGCGAATATAGAAGTTCCAATAAATAATAAAAAAAGTAAAGTTTTATGCATAGTTCACTATTTTTTAAGGAAAAAAAGGGCTGTCAAAAACAGCCCTTTTTCTTACTTACAATCAAATTTATTTTTCGGTCAAGGTATATGTAGGAACGCTAGGATTGCTAAAGTCTAGCATAATATCATAAACTCCTGCAACTGAAGGAATATTATCTCCATCTAGATCCAAAATTCCATCTAAACCAGTGTCACCGTAGTTAACACCCCAATCATTGTTCACTCTGAACTTGATCTCACCGTCCAACAAGGTAACATTGTAGGCATAATAAACACCTTCGTTGCAATAATCAGGAGTAAAAGCGAAATCAGGTGTTGCACCCCAGTCATTGTAACCAGATCCAACTACACCATATACATCTGTTTTCTCAATGGTATAAGTCAAATTATTGGCATCAAATGTAATCTCATAGTAGCCAAGGGTAACTGGAATGTTTCCTCCGTTCAACTGAAGATTTCCATCAGCACCATCAGAACCATAATTTACGGCCCAATCATTGTTTTGACGTATTTTCCACTCTCCTTCATTCAATTTCACAACCCCTCTCCAGGTATCAGAACATGAATCATATGCTAAAGGAAAATCAGGTCCGTCCCATCCATTAGGAGTAGCACTACCAACCAAGCCCCAACTATACGTTTCAATTGTATAAGTAAGGTTGTTTTCATCAAACGTGATCTTGTAGGTACCGGCAGTTACAGGAATATTTCCTCCTCCTGCTTGCAGGGTTCCGTCGTTATTATCTGACCCATAATTTACGGCCCAGTCATTATTTTCTCTGATCTTCCATTCACCCTCAATCATATTGATATAGGCTACATTGATGCCAGGCTCACTTGTTTTAAAGAACGGTGTGTCTGGTCCATCTCCCCATCCATTTGGCGTAGCACTTCCTACTACACCCCAAGTTGTAGTCAGGTCAAGAACACCTGAATAAGGCGTTGCAGTCAGGCTGGAAACATCAGAAGCTTTGCTGTATTGATTTGACATAATAATGTCAATTTTCATCTGCAACTGAGTAGCAGTTCCTGGTTCTGCGCCCAAATTCAAAAGAATTTTGTTCAAATCTTCAGTATTGAAGACCTTTTCCAAATCTGAACCAGCAGAGACAGATTCAGGAGCAGAAAAATCTCCTGATGCAAGATCAAAAAGTATATTATACTCTGCAGCAGCATTGAAACCAAACTCTGGCTTAGTCCATGTTACTGTAAGTACCGGCATACCTTCATTTGCTTCTTCCAGAACGATATTGTCATTATTGACACTTACCGTTGTTGTAAAATCTTCATTGATCACAACAACATCATCCTTTTCACAACTCATTAGCAAAGCAGAGAAGGTCAGTAAGAATAATATTTTATTTATATATTTTTTCATGATATATCTATGTTTTAAATTAATAACCTTCGTTTTGCGTCAAAGTCGGATTCGCTATGATATCTGATGAAGGTATGGGATAAATATCTCTGAATTTTTCAGTTGTTTTACCTTCCATAATTCCACCTTTCCATGGCCAAACACCATTCTCAGTAAACTGGTTAAATCGCACTAAATCAGTCCTTCTATGGCCTTCCCAATGTAACTCTCTTGATCTTTCATCCAAGATAAACTCAAGGGTAAGGTCAGTAGCACCTATGTTTCCTGCACCACTTCCATAAGCACGTTCTCTCAACATATTCACATAGTCGGCTGCTGTACTTGCGCTACCTCCTCCACCTCTTAAAAAGGCTTCGGCGTACATCAAATAAGCATCTGCCAAACGGAACATTGGGAAATCAACATCAACAAAATCACCTGAACCATCAGATCCTTGATTTCCATTAACATCTACATTTCTGAATTTTTCAACGGCATAACCATTCGAGAAGTTAAACGGATCTTCAATCTCAAGCGTTTGGTCCTCTGTAAAGAAATTAGCTCTACTATCGCCAATAGCTGTTATGGTATAGGTATTATTCGCTCTATCCAATGTTATATAATATCCTCCATCTTCAGCGATCCCGATATTAGCTCCCCCTTCTTCAAGAGATCCATCAGCTCCGTTATCACCTAAATTTAAACCCCAGTCATTGTTAAATCTAAATTTCATCTCTCCTGCTACCAATTGAGCATAAATTCCATATTGATCCGCTCCCGATTCATACATGGTCATGTCGGGTCCATCCCAACCATTTGTAGTAGCACTTCCAACAAGCCCCCATTGTGAAGCAGGACCAATAGCTTCATTCAAAGCATCATTGTCAATTCCTGAATCAAATTGGAAAACAAAATTCTTGGTAGTTCTGATACCACCCCAACCACCGTTGATTCCAAAATCAGCAGCATTCATTGAGCCTCCAACCGGAGCATGTGTCAGAAAGGTAGTTCCTCCATATCCAGTTGTATTTAATCCATCAAATTGGATTGGGAAGATGATCTCATTCTCTGAACCATTACGGTTGTTATCAGCCAAGAACAAGTCTGTATAATTATCAGTAAGGCTATAACCCGCACTGATCACTTTTTCAGTATATTCCATGGCCTCACTAGCTCTGTCGACCCCAGTATAAACTTGAGAGTTCAAATACAATTTGGCCAAAAGCATCCAGGCAGCGCCTTGATCCGCTCTACCATAGTCATTTTGACGTGCTCCAACCAATGTTGGTTCGATCGCCTTTAATTCGCTAATAACCCAATCAAATACGACTGCTCTATCAACTTGTTCTGGGAAGAAATTTCCTACCGGATCTTCTTCAGTCACCCAAGGAATATTTCCGTAGAAGTCAATGGCATGCCAGTAGCTTAAAGCCCTCAAAAATCTGGCCTCAGCTTTAAATACCTGTATTTCAGCTCTAAGATTCCCCTCAACTCCTCTGTCATCTAATTTAGCATCAGTAGTTTCTCTTAAGAATTGATTGGCGATTCCGATCTGAAAATAGATCCTGTCATACATGGCTCTGATAAATTCATTTGACGGAGTCCATACATGGTTGTGAAGATCGTGAATTGTACCGTCATTCCAGGCAATAATCGCCTCATCTGTATTCAATTCCTGGTGCTTCCAGAATTGACGTAAATAGTTTGAGAACCCTTCGTCAATTCCCTGAATATCGGGTCTACCAGCCGGTCCTTCCTGACCACTCACTGCAAAGCCCGCATAGACTCTGGCCAAAAATTCCGTATAAGCCTCCGGATCAGCAAAAGCCTGACTCTCGGTAAGTTCAGTCACAGGTTGTTTGTCTAATTCACTCTCGCAAGAAACGAATCCAAGCGCAAGCACTAAAGCGACAATACCTGCTTTAAATTTTAAATTTTTAAATATTTTCATCATCAATGCTTTTAAAAGTTAATGTTAAATCCAAGTAAAAAAGTTCTTGGTCTTGGATAAAAATTATTATCGATACCTCCACTTATTTCAGGATCCAAACCGTCATACTCAGTTAGTACAAATACATTCTGAACTGTGGTATACAATCTAAAGCCAACTTCTCCATTTTTAAGGTTATCAAAAGTGTAACCCAAGGACATATTATCCATTCTTAAGAAAGAGGCATCCTGAATATAATAATCAGACCACAACTGTTGGGTATTGAATTCTGTTTCTAAAAGAGAAGAGTGCACATTTCTTAGTGATCCCAACTGATACAGAGCCCCATTAAAGCCCGTTGATGAAGCTACGTTGTTATAGGCATAGTTTCCTAAAGCAGCTCTCAATGTAAATGAGAAGTCAAAGTTACGGAAATTCATATAAGATGAAAAACCTAATAAATAATCCGGATTAGGATTTTTATAAATTCTCTTATCTGAATCATTGATCACACCATCTTCATTTTGATCAACATAAACACCTTCAAGTGGTTTTCCAGCTTCATCATATACTTGTTGGTATACCAAATATGAAAATTGTGGATACCCTACCTTCTGTGTTTGAATCGTGTTACCTACACCACCGCTAATACCTCCTTGAGCAATACCAGGAGAAAGTGGATCATCAACATTATTTAATTTCTTGATCTCATTTTTCAACCAAGTCGCATTGAAATTTACATTCCAGCTAAAGTTCTCTCTCTGGAACAGATCAGCATTTAATGTAAATTCAACACCTTCACTGGAGAGATCTCCAATATTTGTATATAAATTGTTGGTCAGGTTCGATCCTGATGGAGGAGCAATTGTACTTAAAATATCTGTAGATTCTCTTTTAAAGTACTCTATTGAACCTGTTAAAACATCATCTATAAAACCATAATCTATACCAATGTTATAGGTATCTGATTCCTCCCATTTGATATTCTTATCATATCCTTCTGGTCTTAGCGTATTGTAATAGTTAGATCCGAAAGGATATCTAACGCCATTATCTCCAGGAGTATAGATTGGTAAATATCCAAAGTCCTTATCAATTTCTTGCTGACCCGTCTGACCGAAACCTAAACGAAGTTTTAAGGTAGATACAGCTCTGGAATCTTTTAAGAAATCTTCTTCAGAAATGTTCCAGGCCAAGGCACCAGAAAAGAAATCTGCCCATCTGTTTTCAGGAGCAAATCTTGAAGATCCGTCACGACGATAAGTAAAGGTTACCAAATACTTTTCATTAAATGTATAGTTTACACGAGCAAATAAAGATTCAAGCGCATTCAAGGAGACCAATCGAGGATTTCCTGTAGGAGGGCTTCCTATTCCATCTTGTGTAACATTCGAATTCTCACGATAAAAATCTTGGTAAGAGTGACCTAACATCACATCAACCTTATGCTTCTCGGCAAAGGTATTGACATAGTTCAAGTAAATATCTGCCAGGGTGTTTCGTTTCATTTCTTTATAATCTCTTACAGAGCCTCCATCATTAAAACCACTAGCTGATGTTCCGGGAACAATAAATTGCCCGCTTACTTCAGAATAATCAAAACCAAGGTTGACAACCAAATTCAAACCTTCAAGAAAGCCAAATTTATAATCAAATTTAGCATTACCCAAATATCTTTGTGTATTGGCATCGTTGGTGTTTTGCATCAATTGACCTACCGGGTTTCTCGGGGCAAGCGTATTAACACTTCCATCATCGTTTAACCATTCCCAATAACCTCCAAATTCAGGACTACCACTGTAAACTGGTTTTGTAGGATCAAAACTAACTGAACCACCAATAGCACCGCTATCACCAAATCTGTCTTTTACCCATGACCCACGAAGATTGAAATCCATTTTTAAAGAATTATCAAACAAGTTCTGTCTGAAATTCATGGCAATACTAGGTCTTGTAAAATCATTTGTTTTCATAATACCTTCCTGATAAGTATATCCGAAAGCAACCCTATAAGAACTGTTGTCAAATCCTTCAGAAATGATAAGGTTATTATCTGTACCAAAAGCCGATTGATAAATTTGTTCTTGCCAATTGGTGTTTCCTCCTGGTGTTAACAAATTGGTCGCATCGTCATTTCCAAGTCTATTAACCGCTCCTCTAAATTGGTCGGCGCTTAGCACGTCAACTGTATTAGATTTGACTCCCACAGAAAATTTACTATCAATCTCAACTTTGAAACCAGAATTCATTCTTCCCGATTTTGTCGTAATGATAATTACACCATTGGTTGCTCTTGATCCGTAAATCGCGGTAGCAGAGGCATCCTTCAAGATGTTAAAACTTTCAATGTCACTCGGATTGATCGAATTTAAGGCTGGACCTTTTTGATCAATTGGCACTCCGTCAATAACATAAAGTGGACTGTTATTACCTAAAGATGAAACCCCACCCCTGATTTTTACAGCTCCTGATTCCCCAGGTCTACCACTTGGAGGTGTCACGTTCACACCCGCTGTTTTACCAGTGATCAATTGTTCTGGTGAAGCAATGGCTCCCACGTTAAACTCCTTTTCACTTACTTTTTCAACTGCACCAGTTGCATCTTTCTTGGTGGTTGATCCGTAACCGATAAGTACAACTTCATCTAAACTTTCTGCTGATTCCATCATTACTACTTGCATATTTGCAGTAGCAGGCATCTCTATGTTAGTATATCCAACATAAGAGAATATCAATATGGCATCTGCCGCAACTTCAATTTGAAAATTTCCATCGAAGTCAGTTGCTGTTCCCTGGGTTGTACCTTGTACCATGACAGATACACCGGGAAGGTCAATTCCTTGGTCATCTTTAACATTACCAGTGATCTGTTCCTGAGCGGAAATCATCATCGGTAATAAAAATAAAATCGCAAAGACTAATTGTCTAATTTTTTTCATAAAAATGAATTTAGTTATTAAGCACTATGATTTGTAATTAAACTTGCTGTTATTTAATATTTCACGCCACGAATTTAATTTGTTAACATGAATTTAACACAAATTTTTGATCTCTAAAATTTCACGAAAACGATTTCGTGTTGATAAGTTTTATTACGAAAACGTTAAAGTGAATTTTCGTCAAGCCCCTAAAACGTTACTAAATTCTAAAATTTGCCCTATATTTTTATAAATATGTTAAAATATTTGCTTCAAATTGAGCAATCGGCATTGACTCTTTTAAAAGATTTTTTTCACCCATTTAATTTTCCTATTTTTATGAACACTATTGACCCCCATGAAATTAATGAAAGTTAAATCCTCAAAAAGCGTCTTTTTACAGATTTATTTTGATGAAATTTAGAGTTTTTACATGCGCGTTGTTCAGGTACAATATTTATGAAACAAAAAATTACTCTTAAAAAAATAGCCAAAGAATTTGGCGTCTCTATTTCAACGGTTTCAAAGGCTTTAAAAGATAGCCATGAGATTAGTTTGGAGGTTAAGGAAAGGATCCAAGCCTTTGCCAAATATTATCACTATAAACCCAATAGTTTAGCGCTCAATTTAAGAAATCAAAAAACAAAAACCATTGGGGTGATCATTCCTGAAATCGTACATCATTTTTTTACCAAAGTGATTACCGGAATCGAAAAACTTGCAAACGACAAGGGATACAATGTGATGATCTGTTTATCCAATGAATCCTATGAAAAAGAGGTGTTGAACCTGGAAATGCTGGCAAATGGGGTAGTCGATGGAATTATTGTTTCAGTGGCCAAAGAAACTGAAGAGAAAGATGATTACAGGCATTTTAACGAATTGATCAATAATGGTATTCCTCTTGTCATGTTTGACCGGGTAGTTGATCAGATGAACTGTAACAAAGTTGTTGCTGATGACAAAGGCGGTGCATTTCTAGCTACCGAGCAACTTTTTAAAAACGGTTGTAGCAAAATCGCCTTAATTACTACGCCCGATTATGTCACTGTAGGGCATGAAAGAAAAGAAGGTTATATCAAGGCTCATAAAGATAATAACATCATCATAAATGAAGGTCATATCATTGAAGTTGATGAGAAATTGCCTATTGAAGAACAATTATCACCGCTATTTGAGGGCAATTCAATTCCGGATGGCATTTTTGCCGTTAACGAAATTTACGCAGCAACTGTGATGAAGGTCGCCAGGAGTTTTGGGTATAATGTTCCTAACGACATAGAAGTTATTGGCTTTACTGATGGCTTGATATCAGAATTTACAACGCCTTCATTAACCACAGTGGCGCAACATGGAAGAACAATGGGACAAAAAGCTTTGGAATTGTTGTTGGATGAAATTGATTCTCAAGACGCTCAATATCAGTACAAAACCCATTTGATCCAAACTGATCTGAAAATTCGAAATTCAACTAAAAAAGTTCAATTTCAGAATTAATAAATAAATTTTATATATTTGCTTCTTATTAGTAAATATTTCACGACTTGCTAATTATTTTATACTTCACTGGACGGGTCAGGCAGTAGTGTCTCTCCTTTTTCGAAATTATTTTTTTCAATTTAGATCGCCTCAACGGCTCCTTTATGGGTCAAATGTTTTCATTTGATTTGATTGAAGATCATATTTCATTCATCAAATAACATGTAATTATGGAAAAAAGACGTCTTAGTTTTTGGGAGATCTGGAACCTGAGTTTTGGGTTTCTGGGGATTCAAATGGGTTTTGCCCTGCAAAATGCAAACGCTTCCAGGGTGTTACAAATCTTTGGGGCAGATGTTCACGAATTATCATGGTTTTGGATAGTGGCGCCTCTTACAGGACTTATTGTTCAACCTATTATCGGATTTTACAGTGACAAGACCTGGACTAGACTTGGAAGAAGAAGGCCCTTTTTTCTTACCGGGGCAATACTCGCATCTTTTGGATTGATATTAATGCCTAATGCAGATATGTTTACCGCTTTTATGCCGGCTCTTTGGGTTGGCGCAGGAATGTTAATGATCATGGATGCTTCATTTAATATCGCCATGGAACCCTTTAGAGCGCTGGTAGCGGATGTGCTGCCCAGTGATCAGAGAACTTTAGGTTTTAGTGTGCAAACAATTTTAATTGGAATTGGAGCGGTTATAGGCTCCTGGTTACCTTATGTTCTTACAAATTGGATAGGAATTTCCAATACAGCGGAACCCGGAAAGGTACCTCTTAGTCTGATGCTTTCATTCATTATTGGGGCTGCAGTTTTGATCATTAGTATTCTTATTACGGTATTTACTACCAAAGAATATTCTCCCGAAGAAATGGAATTGATCAATGGTGCCGAAGAAGAGGAAAAAATAGAAGAGTCCAGTTTACTGAACATTTTTACTGATTTCAAAAACATGCCTGTTACCATGAGGCAACTGAGTTGGGTACAATTCTTTTCCTGGTTTGGCTTATTTGGTATGTGGGTGTTTTCTACACCTGCCATTGCGCATCATGTATATGGTCTATCCCTTGATGATAACAGCAGCACTGCCTATCAAAATGCAGGTGACTGGGTTGGAATTCTTTTTGGGGTGTACAATGCGGTTTCCGCAGTATACGCATTCTTTCTCCCCGCCATTGCTAAAAAGCTGGGTCGTAAAAGAACGCATACCATGTCATTGATCATTGGAGGAATTGGTCTGTTGTCAATTTATTTTGCTCCAGATCAGTATTGGCTTATCCTTTCAATGGTTGGTATTGGAATCGCATGGGCAAGTATTTTAGCCATGCCTTATGCCATTCTTGCAGGATCTATTCCTCCAAGAAAAATGGGGGTATATATGGGAATTTTCAATTTTTTCATTGTGATCCCTCAGATCATTAATGCTTTGATTGGAGGGCCCATTGTTAAATACGTATACGACGGGAATCCCATTTTTGCTTTAGTCATAAGCGGAGTTTCCTTCCTTATTGCAGCAGCATTGGTAACCAAAGTAAAGGATGTAGATGATGAAGTTGAACTTAAAACAGACTAAAAAATCATGGGTAGAAAGGCTTTTATATTTGATCTTGACGGGGTGATCGTGGATACAGCAAAATACCACTATCTAGCCTGGAGAGAACTTGCCATTCAATTAGGGTTTGATTTTACTATAGAGCAAAATGAACGGTTAAAAGGAGTTAGCCGTGTCCGTTCTTTAGAGATTCTACTAGACATAGGCAAAATTCAGCTTGAAGAAGATGAAAAAACAACATATCTAATAGAGAAAAATAAACAATACCTGCAATATATTGCTAAAATGGACCATACTGAAATTTTACCTGGTATTGATGATCTCTTGCATTATCTCAAACTAAACAAAGTTCCTTTTTCTCTTGGATCTGCGAGTAAAAATGCAAGGCTGATTCTGGAAACACTCGATCTTATTGATCTTTTTGATGCTATAGTCGACGGCAACGATGTGAGCACTGCAAAACCAGATCCGGAGGTATTCCTGATAGCAGCTCAAAAGCTTGGTGTTCAACCTGAAGATTGTATCGTAATTGAAGATGCACAAGCAGGGATTGAAGCTGCGAACAAGGCAGGGATGACCAGCATTGGAATTGGAGATGCCAATGTGTTGGCTGAAGCCGATTTCAAGTTAAATAATACAAGTGAATTAACGATCGATTTCGTTCAGGAATTGATAGCTTAAATCAAAAGATTATGAATTTAAATTATATTCAAGCCCACGAATGGAAAATTGTTGAGGAAGGGTTTAACAAAGAAAATGTTACGGCATCTGAAAGTATTTTCAGCATAGGAAATGGCGCCATGGGACAAAGGGCCAATTTTGAAGAACTTTATAGTGGTGAAACTTTTCAGGGAAGTTATATAGGGGGAATTTACTACCCTGACAAAACAAGAGTGGGATGGTGGAAAAACGGCTATCCCGAATATTTCGCCAAAGTTTTAAATGCCCCAAATTGGATTGGAATTGGCGTAACTATCAACGGTAAAACGCTCGATTTGAATGCCTGCAAGGTCATTGATTTTTCTCGTGAATTGGATATGAGAAATGGCGTCCTAATACGTTCTTTTATTGCGGAATTTGAGGATGGAGACATGGCGAAAGTTCATGTTACCCGATTCTTAAGTATGGACATTCAGGAAGTAGGTGCCATCAAATATAGCATCACACCTATTAATTTTCAAGGAGAAATAGAATTTAGTCCGTATCTGGATGCTGGTATTGTCAATGAAGACAGCAATTATGATGAATTTTTCTGGGAAATTTTAGACCAGAAGGAATTTGATGACGAAGCTTATATCATGTCAAAAACATTGAAGACTAATTTTCATGTTTGTACGGGCATGAAAGTTGAATTAATTCTTAACGATTATATCATCAACATCGATAAGGAAGTACAGACGACTGATAAAAGCATCAGCTATTCATATTCGACCGTGGTGAACAGTGGAGATACTTTTTCAATTGTGAAATATGGAGGGTATACCCAAGGTATGAACCATCCAGATGCTGAATTGCCAAACTTTTCAAAACAGCAATTGAACAAAGCAGCTGATCTTGGCTTTGAGTCACTTTTAGAAAAACAAAAGAAAGCCTGGAATAAGATCTGGGATACTGCAGACATTACGATTTCTGGTGATATTAAGGCTCAACAAGCCATCAGATTCAATATTTTTCAACTGAATCAGACCTATAGTGGTGAGGATTCCAGGTTAAATATTGGTCCAAAAGGGTTCACAGGAGAAAAATATGGGGGAAGCACTTATTGGGACACTGAAGCCTATTGCATTCCTTTTTATATGAGTACCAAGGACAAAAGTATCGCTAAAAATTTATTGATCTACCGATATAACCAATTAGACAAGGCCATTGAAAATGCTGAAAAACTTGGTTTTTCCAATGGTGCGGCCCTCTACCCCATGGTGACTATGAACGGAGAGGAATGCCATAATGAATGGGAGATCACTTTTGAAGAAATTCACAGGAACGGAGCCATGGTGTATGCCATCTATAATTATGTGAATTATACTGGCGATTTTGACTATGTGGTCACTCATGGTATGGAAGTAATTATTGCCATTGCCAGATTCTGGAACCAAAGAGCCACTTATTCAGCTGACAAAGACCAATATGTTATCCTGGGTGTTACCGGACCTAATGAATATGAAAACAATGTGAATAACAATTGGTATACAAATTTTCTTGCAAAATGGTGCCTTGAATACGCGCTTGAAAACCTTGACATACTTAAGGATAATTATCCTGAAGAATATGTGAGAATTGCTGAAAAAGTCTGTCTGGATGAAACAGAAATGGTATCCTGGACCAAAGTTTCCGATCAAATGTACTTTCCATACAGTAAAAAATATGATGTCTTCCTGCAACAAGATGGATTTCTTGACAAGGAGCTTATCCCGGTCGATCAACTCGCAAAATCCGAAAGACCCATCAATCAAAAATGGTCCTGGGACAGGATCTTAAGATCTCCTTATATAAAGCAAGCCGATGTTTTACAAGGTTTTTATTTCTTTGAGAATCTCTTCGATCAGGAATCTCTTGAAAAACATTTTGATTTTTATGAACCCTTAACCGTTCACGAATCATCACTGTCTCCTTGTGTGCATGCTATTTTAGCTGCTAAAATAGACCGAATTGACAAGGCTTATGAAATGTATTTAAGAACCTCCAGACTGGATCTTGATGATTATAATCATGAAGTACATGAAGGGCTTCACATCACAAGTATGGCTGGTACCTGGCTGGCAGTTGTGCAGGGCTTTGGAGGAATGAGAAATTTTAATGATCAACTATCCTTTGATCCGAAAATTCCGAAAAAGTGGAAATCCTATTCTTTTAAAATCAAATATAGAGATCATACTATAAAAGTATTCAAAAACCATGAAGGTTGTAAATTCTATAATGAATCTGATACTCCGGTAAACATTATTGTTTCTGGTAAAGAAGTCACAATATTCAATAAAGACTTGGTAATTCTATAATTTAAATGTAATCCATGAAAAATATATTTTTGAGTTTGGTAATGCTCTGGGGCGTCACAGTAATGGCGCAAATAGATCGTATTGAACCTCCAAACTGGTGGATTGGGTTTAAGGATACCAGCCTACAATTACTGATTAAAGGAGATGGTATATCGGCCTATATTCCCGAGATAGCATATGCCGGGGTGAGCATCGAAAAAGTTCATAAGGCCAAGAGCCCGAATTATCTGTTTTTAGACCTTAAAATCTCTTCAGTAGCTGAGCCTGGAATGATGACTATTGTTTTTGACACCAAAGGAAAAAAGAAGCTCAAATATGACTATGAATTAAAAGTAAGGTCAAGACCTTCAGAAGATTTCGTGGGGTTCAATAGTTCAGACGTGATCTATTTGATCACCCCGGATCGATTTGCAAATGCTGAACCTGACAATGATATTGTTGCTGGATTAAAAGAATCAAAAATTAATCGAAAAGATGATTATGCCCGCCATGGAGGAGATATAAAAGGTATTACCGATCATTTGTCTTATATAAGCGATATGGGATTTACAGCCATTTGGCCCTGCCCCTTGCTTACCAATGACATGCCAAAATCCTCCTATCATGGTTATGCGATTACAGATCTCTATGAAATCGATCCTAGATTTGGTTCTTTAGAGCAATACGTCGAACTCTCTTCAAAAGCAAGTGAAAAAGGTGTTAAACTGATCATGGACCAGGTTGCCAACCATTGTGGTCTTGATCATTGGTGGATGAAAGACCTTCCATTTGAAGATTGGGTCAATTATCAGGCAAAATTTGAAGCCGGTGAAAAACCTGTTTATTCAAACCATAAAAGAACAACAAATCAGGACATCTATGCCGCAAAGATTGACTCTAAGGAAATGACAGAAGGTTGGTTCGTAGATACCATGCCTGATCTGAACCAGGACAATCCGTTTATGGCCACATACCTGATCCAAAATAGTATTTGGTGGATCGAGACTGCGCAGTTGGGTGGAATTCGTCAAGATACTTACCCTTATCCCGACAAAATATTCATGTCTAATTGGGCAGGTGCAATTATGAACGAATATCCTAATTTTAGTATTGTAGGTGAAGAATGGAGTTATAATCCTTTACTGGTAGGCTATTGGCAGGACGGTGCCAATAATAAGGATGGATATGATTCCAACTTAAAGTCGACCATGGACTTTCCTATGCAAAAAAACATTGTGGATGCCCTTAAAGAAGATGAAACCTGGGGTACCGGACTCGTAAAAATCTATGAAGGTTTGGCCAATGATTTTCATTATCCGAACCCAAAAGATATCATGATATTTCCAGACAATCATGACATGGACCGTATCCATACACAATTAAATGAAGATCCTGTACTCACCAAAATGGCGATGGCCTATCTTTTGACCATGCCCAGAATTCCGCAAGTTTATTACGGCACTGAAATCCTGATGCAAAACACCGATAAGCCAGGTGACCATGGTTTGATAAGAACCGACTTCCCGGGTGGATGGCAAGGCGACCAGGTTAATGCCTTCAGTGGAGACGGATTGAATAAAGAACAACTTGACATGCAAAATTATGTCAAGACGCTTCTTCAATTTAGAAAGCAAAGTAAGGCGTTACATGAAGGAAAAACAATTCATTTTTCACCTAAAGACGGTGTATACGTATTGTTTAGAATTCTTGATGAGCAAGTTGTTGTCTTGATCCTTAATAAAAATACAGAACCCTTTGAACTGGATCTCAATAGATTTAAAGAAATGGTACTGGAGGATAAGGAACTCACTAACATTTTTACCGGTAAAAAAGTTGTTTGGAAAAACAGTTTGAAGCTGGATACAAAAGGCGCTATGATTTTAACGACGAACAAATAAAATGTCCTGGTATAAGTTGTACAATATTTCTATATTCCTTGTTTATAGGGCTACTTTGTGGGCTCAAAATGACAGGTCAGGTTACTCTGATTGTGGAAGGGTTTCCTGAAAACACCCCTTCATCTGATGGTATCTATATATCGGGAGATTTTGAGGGCTGGACAGGTGGGCAGGATGCTTATAGATTGGCCTATGAACAAGGACAGTATAAGATCGTTCTTCCCAAATCTAAAGACATCATCCATTTTAAATTTACAAGAGGCACCTGGGATTCAGTCGAATTAAATAATGATGGGAGTCAACTTGATAACAGATCTTTCTCCTTTGCGAAAAAGATTGATACGCTTAAAGTTGAAATAGCGCAATGGGCAGATCTTACTCCCAAAAAGAGTACAGCTTCAGCCAATGTACATTTGCTTGATAATTCTTTTGATATGTCGCCCTTGGATAAAAAAAGAAGGGTCTGGATCTATCTGCCAAAATCCTATAAAACCTCATCAAAGAGCTATCCGGTGGTCTATATGCATGATGGGCAGAATTTGTTTGACCAATCCTTATCTTATAGCGGAGAATGGGAAGTTGATGAAACCCTTGACCGTTTACAAAAGACCGATAAACTTGAACTGATAATTGTGGGTATAGACAATGGAGGCAACGAAAGAGTAGACGAATATACCCCCTGGGAAATTCCCGGATACCCTTCAAAGCAAGAGGGTGATGCGTATATTCAATTTATCAAAGAAAATTTAAAGCCCTTTATTGACAAAAATTACCGAACGAAAAGTAATAGAGAACAGACCGCGATCATGGGCAGCTCCCTAGGAGGCCTTATAACCTATTACGCAGCCCTACAATACCCTGAGACCTTTGGAAAAGCGGGTGTTTTTTCTCCTTCTTTTGAAATGGTAAAAATGAGTTTAGATTTTACAAAGGATAACGGTAATTTAAAAAGAAGCAAAATCTATTTTATGGCAGGGAGCAAAGAAAGCGAGCATATGGTTGCTGAAATGAGCCAAACCATCCAATTGATGATAGATGCCGGTTTTCCTGAAAACAATATCACCTCGAAGGTGGTTAAAGAGGGTGAGCATAATGAAAAACTTTGGAGAGAGGAATTCGAACCAGCCATTACATGGTTGTTTAAAACTAATCAATAAGATAACAATAGTCTAAAAAAATAATCATCATGTATAAAAATATACTACTTACAGGAGCCGCTTTACTTTTTCTTTTTGCAAGCTGCAAACAAGGTAATCAAGATTTGAAATCTGATCCAGCAGCCGAAATCCCTTTTGTATGGGAAAATGCCAATCTTTATTTTCTGTTGACCGACAGGTTTAACAACGCCGATCAGACCAATGATCTCAATTTTGACAGGACTTTAGAAACCGCTCCTATGCGGGGTTTTCAAGGAGGTGATATCAAAGGCATCACCGAAAAAATCAAGGAAGGATATTTCAACGATCTTGGCATTAACGCTATATGGTTTACGCCTGTAGTCGAACAGATTCATGGAGGAACTGATGAAGGAACAGGCTTTACCTATGCCTTTCACGGATATTGGACCAAAGACTGGACTGCCCTGGATCCTAATTTTGGAAGTATGGAAGATCTTGCAGAATTAGTATCGGTTGCGCATCAACATGGTATTAGGATCGTTATGGACGCTGTGATCAATCACACCGGTCCTGTTACGGAACAAGACAAGGTCTGGCCAATTGATTGGGTCAGAACCAGCCCTAAATGTGAGTATAGCTCTTATGAAACAGCTGTTCCCTGCACCTTGGTAGCCAACTTACCCGATATTCTCACTGAATCAAATGAAAATGTTGAGCTTCCGAAAGAACTTGTCGAAAAGTGGAAAAAGGAAGGGAGATATGAACAGGAAATAGCCGAACTCGATGCTTTTTTCGAAAGAACAGGTTATCCCAGAGCTCCCAAATATTACATTATCAAATGGTTATCTGATTTTGTCAGAGACTTTGGTATTGATGGCTTCAGAGCAGATACGGTAAGACATATAGAAGAAGAGGTGTGGGCCGAATTTAAAGAGCAATGCGAAAGCGGCTTTTGCTGACTGGAAACAACAAAATGCTGATCAGGTTTTAGACGACAATGAATTTTATATGGTTGGAGAAGTATATGACTATGACATTATTTCTTCTGGTAAAAGTTTTGACTTTGGAGATGTAAAAGTCAACTATTATGACCATGGTTTCGATAGTATGATCAACTTTGAATTCAAGAAAAGCGCTAACGAGAGCTATGAAACCATATTTTCCACTTATAGCGAGGTGCTTAACAATGAGAACTCAGGATTCCAGGTGCTGAATTACCTGACCTCTCATGACGACGGCAGTCCTTTCGATAAAGAACGAAAGAAACCTTATGAAACGGCTACAAAATTATTGTTATCGGCAGGTTCTGCTCAGATCTATTACGGAGACGAATCAGCCAGAGGCTTGATCGTTGAAGGAACTCAAGGAGACGCCACCTTACGGTCGTTTATGAATTGGGAGGATATAAAAACAAACCCGGAGACCCAGGCTATTCTCAGTCATTGGCAAAAACTTGGCGTTTTCAGAAGAGATCATCCTTCTATTGGTGCTGGTCAACATAAAATGCTCAGTGAATCACCTTATGTTTTCGAAAGAACCTATGCCAAGGGCAGTTTTAAAGATGCTGTTGTTATAGGGCTGGAACTTGAGAAAGGAGCCAAGACAATTTCTGTGGGTAAGATATTCGAAGATGGTGTACAACTTAAGGATGCTTACTCCAACACAACAAGCGAAGTAAAAAATGGTGTTGTGAATTTGGACACACCTTTCACAATTGTATTATTGGAGCAACAACTGCCATAATTTTCTCATATGAAAAAAGGAACCTTCTCTATATTATTCGCAATATTCGTCTTATTTTTCAGCTGCGAAAAAAAACAAGTTCCAAAAACAGTGGAAATGGAAAACAAAGACCATAAAAAAGTAATCTATCAGGTGTTTACACGCCTGTTTGGAAATGACAATACTACAAATAAACCCTGGGGTACCATTGAGGAAAACGGTGTTGGAAAGTTCAATGATTTCACCGACAAAGCTTTGTCAGAAATTCGTGATCTAGGGGTGACACATATTTGGTATACAGGTGTTTTACACCATGCTATGGTAGCTGACTATACAAAATACGGGATTTCAAACGATGACCCTGACGTTGTGAAAGGACGCGCCGGTTCACCCTATGCCGTTAAAGATTACTACAGTGTTGACCCTGATCTGGCGGTAGACCCTCAAAAGAGAATGGAAGAATTTGAAGCCCTGATCGAAAGAACTCATCAGCATGATATGAAGGTGATCATTGACATCGTTCCCAACCATATCGCCCGCAGATATGAAGGACTTAATAATCCTGAAGGCATATCCGATTTTGGCGCCAATGATGATGACAGTGTTGAATATCAAAGAGACAATAATTTTTATTACGTCATTGGAGAATCATTTCGCATCCCTAACTGGAACAATAATTATAAGCCTTTAGGAGGAGAGGAACACGCTTTGGCAGACGGAAAATTTACTGAAGATCCTGCAAAATGGACGGGTAACGGATCAAGGCTCTCTCAACCGCATGAGAATGATTGGTATGAAACTGTAAAGATCAATTATGGTGTCAGGCCCGATGGAACGAAAGATTTTGATTCACTTCCTGATGGTTTTAAAAACATGGACCATAAAGCACATTTTGAATTCTGGAAGGATAAACCCATTCCTGATTCCTGGATAAAATTCAAAAATATTGCTCTTTTTTGGTTGGCAAAAGGTGTTGATGGCCTTCGTTATGATATGGCTGAGATGGTCCCTGTAGAATTCTGGAGCTATCTGAATTCAGCTATTAAAATGAAATATCCTGACGCTTTATTGTTGGCTGAGGTGTATAACCCCGGGCTTTACCGTGACTATATTCATTTAGGAAAAATGGACTATTTATATGATAAAGTCGGGTTTTATGACAGTATCAAACATATGGTGCAAGGTCATGGATGGACAGACCATATTCCAAAGGTGCAAGAGGAGGTATTTGACATAGAACATCATATGCTGCACTTTCTCGAGAATCATGATGAACAGCGTATTGCTAGTCCTGATTTTGCAGGGTCTGCTGAAAAAGGCAAGCCTGCTATGGTGGTTTCAACAACCATCAGTACTTCACCGACACTCTTATATTTTGCACAGGAAGTTGGTGAACCCGGTGCAGAAAATGCCGGCTTCGGATCTCCAACGCGAACTTCCATATTCGATTATATTGGCGTACCACATTTTCAACGGTGGACAAACCAAGGGCAGTTTGACGGCGGAGCTCTTGCAACTGAAGAAAAAGAGTTGCGGTCTTTTTATAAAAAATTACTGTCATTTACCATCAATAGTGAAGCTTTGATGGGTAACTATAAAGAAATACACTACTATAACAAAGATCAAAACAATGCCTATGACCATCGGATATTTTCTTTTGTAAGATGGACAGAAAATGAGCAATTGATCATCATTTCAAATTTCGATACTGAGAATCAATATGATCTTGACCTCAGGTTGCCTAAAGAAATTATTGAAGCCTGGAAACTGGAAGATGGAGTCTATACTTTAGAGGATCAGCTTTTGGATGCATCTCAAAACACTTTGAGCATAGAAAATGGTCTTGGGAAGGTAAAAATTCATTTAGAGCCTTTGGCTTCCAATATTTATAAATTGCACAAAAATAAATAGGTTGCTTTTTTTTATAAAACAACCTATTTACTCATCATGAGGGGGTATAAACAGATCTAAAGCTTGATTATGTTCTATTGATCAGCAATTTTTGTTTGTGATTTACCATGATTTCCTTAATGATCCCGAATATTTTCTTTTTGACATATCGGAATTTCAACACATAACTTTCAAAGTCTTTTTGAATCATATCATGACCGTTAATCAAATCTTTCTCACGGATATTTTCATCTCCTTCTAATACTTCGGCAATTTTCTTATTGTGGAATTGAATCTCCTTGGTAAGTTCAACACCAAGATTTTCAACCTCTTTCAATTTTCTAATCAACTTTCTGGTTGTTTCGTATAATTTTTCAGTACTCAAATCAAGAAAATGAGTACTGAGCAAATGTTCTAAAAATTTTTGCTCATCATTCATAAATTCCAATTCATTGATCCATGAAACTGAACTCTCGTGAAGGCCATATAACTTGCTACTCGTTTTTTCCATAATATTCGTCTTATTTGGGAAACTATAATTGAAAAAATAGGGAGCCATTCGACTCCCTATTTCAATGATCAATGAACCTCAATCACTCGTTTTGGAGTACTTTCATCCACATGAAGTTTATTCAAAACTAATTTCAAGATACCACGCTTATAGGTCGCATCGATCATTTCATCTTCATTTACATTATCTGGTAATGTAAATGATCTAAAGAATGAATTATAATTGAACTCGCGACGAGTAAAATTATCTTCTTCTTTCTTCATTTCTTCACTGTTCTCAGCAGAAATTTTCAATAATCCATTTTCAATGGAAATTTCAAAATCTTTTTTTGTAAAACCTGGAGCCGCAATTTCAATTTCAAAAAGATCTTCATTTTCTTTAACATTCATTGCAGGAATCCACTTGTTTTCCATCAAAAAGTCATTGGTAAGTAACCTGTCAGAACCTAAAAGGTCAGTAAACATGGTGTCGTACCAAGGTAATCTGGGTTTTTTAAATTTTACAAGTGTCATGACAAAACATATTTAATTAATAACAGTTTAAAATTACATTGATGTCTGATTTAATGCAATGACGCTGGTCAATCAAAGCGATGATATTCATCAAAGAAAGTCACCCTTCAAGGGGTGACTTTCTCTTCCTTACAAAACAATCTGCTTATAGGAATGTGCCTTCTTCATCAACTTTTACTCGAATGGTTTTTTTACCATTTTCCAAGACTATCTTGTATTGTTTTTGTGCGCCTAGGTCAGCGTCAAAATTGACCTTGTACACATCCTTTGCAATTTTCCATCCCGGAAATCTTTGTGCAATAGAAGCAGCTACGTCATTGGGTAAAGCTACATTTTTAAACTTTTCAATGGTATAAAGAATCTTTCCGTTACGATCATAAGCCGCAACTATTTTTCCATCAGGTATATAAAAGTAAACCTTATATAAATCGCTTCCATCTTCGTAAAATTCTGAACTTTTTACATCGAATTTGGCCACCATATCTTCGAGTAGCTGCACTGAGACTGCTGCCTCGCTGTTATCAACACTATTGAGGTATTTATAATTTGTGGCACGAACTTCAACTTCAGGTAACATGCCATCATTAATAACCTGCGCATAGAATTGGGTGGTTAACCCAAGTGCTAATAAACCTAATAATAATTTTTTCATGATGCTTTTGGTTTTAATTAATACTGTTACTCATTACTAGATATAAAATTACCCCTGACTGCTTTTTTACACAATGACCTGGCTCATAAGAATTAATGATCCTCATCAGTTAATGATCAAAAGATACCTGTAAAATGCGGGCGAGTTATAAGATTCTGCTCAAAAAAAAGAACAGGAAGTTTTTTACTTCCTGTTCCCTTTGAATCAAAAATACCTTTTATACTTTCAAATATCCTACATTAAATTCCTTATCAGATCTTAATCATCAGTCAGATATTCATCCATCTATAAAACCTATCTTTGGTTCCAAGGCCCTTCAAGTTTTCACTTGAGTTGCCTTTTTAATACTTCATAGAATTTGATCTTGAACCTCAATAATTTCGGTTCTTTAATTTAATACATCAAACGTACAACACCTTATAAAGCAAAACAATGATCAGGATCAATGTCAGCATTGATTCTCATCAATAACAGGAGGCATTTAATAAGGAACCCATTGATAAGCTTGATTTAGTAGAATCAAACTTACAAGAAACAATAAGAACAGAAAAAACTGAAACCATTTAAAATCTATATGCTCAATCCATTTATTTGCGAAACCTGGAAAAGCAAATTGACTGATTCCCTTCGACAAACTAAACCAACCAAATAGGGTGATGATGATCCTCCAGTCTTTTACCCATAAATTATGTGCCAAAATATGTAATAGACCGATGATGATGCCAAGAATTGATAAAATGATCATGAATTTATCATCTTTTGCAAAAACAAACATTTGTTTGATTCGCTTTGGATAGATGATAAAAAGAAGGAAAAACAGCATAAAATACCATCCCCAAAATTTGGCTAAAAAAATTGAAATATCCATATTATTCATTTAAGTGATGTATCACAAATAAAGGTATTGAAGTATGAAAGCTCAGTGCCCTGACTTTGGGCTTAAAAAACAATCTTTGGAAGAAACCATAGTGCCTTCCGATGATCACGATCATATCGATATTTCCTCTGCTTTGTGTAAAACAATTAAGACCTTCTTCAAAATCAGAAGATGAGAGGGTATAGTACTTATGTTTGACATTCACTAAAAAGGAACTCAATTTTCTTTTGTTTAGCTCCTGATTTTCATCTAGTTCTGTTTTTTCACTAAAATGGATTATTCTGATGACACTATTGTACATTTCCGCCAAACTGATCAATGGCGCCAAATCTTCAAAATCATAATTGATCTGGAAATCAGTTGGAAAAACAATCTCCTTTGGTGGCTTGTAGGTATGGTTCTCAGGTACAGCAATGACGTTACAGGAACTTCTCATGATCACATCACCCGTATTACTACCCATAAAGATCTCCTTGGCTCCGGTAGCTCCTTTGGTTCCCATAATAATGAGCTCGATGTTTTTTTCATCTACCACCTGATGTACTGCCAAATTAAACAGATTGTAGTCACTGATTGATGCAAAAACATGCCTTTTATTCTTTGGAAGGCTTTCGACAAGCTTCTCCATTTCTTTCTTTGAGGTTTCATGCATTTCTTCCTCTAAAGCGGCTAGCTGGGCCACATTCTGATCCATCAATTCTTCATTAGCTAAATATGGGATCTTAAATACATTTAGCAAATAGAACTTACAGGGAACATCTTTAAATAAATGACTTGCATATGTAATAGCATTGATTGAATTTTCAGAAAAATCTGTAGTTAAAAGTATCTTCTTCATGACCAATAGTTTTATAAGATTTAAAACTATGACAATCTTTGAACTATATCACTGACCTTGATCAAGGCAGCTATTGATTTTCGTCAACCTTACTGTATCCGTTTTAATTTATCGCTCTTGAGAATATAAATTTCATTTTTATTGGTACGGATTAATTTTTCATCTTTGAAGTCGGTCAGGGTTCTTGTTAAAGTTTCCTTTGCGATCCCTAAAAAACTAGCCAGATCTGATCTGGAGATCTCAATGGCGTTCTTGTTTCCTCTTTTTTCCTGTAGTTGTAAAATGGCATCTGCTGTTTTTCTTCTTACTGAATCATATGCCAGATGCATTAAATGGTCTTTAACGAATTCCAGATCCGTTGTAATTAAATCAATAAAATTCAAGGCCAACTGAGGATTTGACTTGATCAAGTCCAAGAATTCATGCTTTGGAATTCTTATAATTTCTGCATTCTTTATGACTTCAGCATTTTCAACATAGGGTTTGTTTTCAAGAAAGGAAGTAAAGCCGAAAAAATTTTTATCAGAAAATATTTCTGTGATCAATTCCTTGCCATCGTGATTGATCTTAAAGGTTTTTACCTCTCCTCTTATGATGTAAAAAATATGGTTGCTTATACTTCCTTCACAATAAATGGTTGCTCCTGACTTATATTCTATAACTTCATGATGTTCAAATGCTTTCTCAATCTCTTCTATGCGCCATTTTTTATTTACTGTAGATTCATGCTTACCGCTATGTTCCATGATTTCCTTTCTTTTTAATCTGGATGCCACCGCGCTAAGCAATTCTGATTCTTCAAAAGGTTTGGTAATATAATCGCTCGCTCCAAGATCCATTCCTCTTCTAATATCTTCATGCTTGGTTTTGGCAGACATAAAAATAACCGGGATCCTTTGAAGTGACTTATTTCTCATCATGATCTGTAAAACACCATATCCGTCAAGTTCAGGCATTAAAATATCGCAAATGATAAGATCTGGTTTAAAGAATGTGGTCTTTTCCAAACCTGCCTTACCGTTTTCTGCTGTGATTACTTCATAATTCGCTAGTTGCAAAATTTCAGCAGTATTCTCTCTGACAATTTTATCATCTTCAATAATTAGAATCTTTTTTTTCATAAGCTCACGTTAATGATTCGATTCGATGCTTTTATATTTTAAAACCTGCGTCTTTAATTTGTCGTAATCAATGGGCAGCTTAATCAGTACTTTGGTCCCTTTATTTTCCTCGCTTTGTATTTCAATACTGCCATTTAATTTTTCCAAATAGCGTTTTACAGTATTGAGACCAATTCCGGTACCTTGAATGGTAAGTGCATTCTTACCCCTGTAAAACTTGTCAAAAATATACTTCTGAGCATCTTTTGGAATACCAATTCCATCATCTTCAATCGATATCTTTAATAAATCGTTTCTGTGAAATTTTATCCTGATCACAGAGTTTTCCGGAGAATATTTAATGGCATTATACAATACATTATTAATAATGATCTCCAGGGCTTTTCTGTCTTGCCAGACTTCAATCGGGACTTTGCAAGGGGTGATTTCAATTCTTTGCCCCTCCTTAAGAATTGCCTCACTGTCTTGTAATAGTCTTCTGATCAAATCACAAAACTTAAACTTTGATAAGTGTAAAGGATAGTTTTCATTTTCCGTTTTTTCCAGTGAGATAAAATCATCAAGGATATTGTTAATCTGAATGGCAAGTGATTTTATTATAGTAGCATGTTTCGCTATTTTTTCATCAGCTGCCTTCTCATTATATTTTCCAATTAACCCTGCCGAAGTCAAAATACCACTTAAAGGAGTTTTGAATTCATGTGAAACCATAGAGATGAATTTTGTTTGCATGACATTGAGTTCCTTCTCCCTTGCAAAAGCGATATTTACTCTGTTTTCAGCAATGATTCTTTCTTTAATCTCTTCTTTAAGTTTCAAATTAGATCTTTCGAGTTTTGAAACAATATGTATCAATTGGGTTGTTTGTTGTTGAACTTCAAATTCCAGGTTTCGATTTTTTTCTTTGATCAGCTGCTCCTGCTGCTTTCTGACACCAATTTCAGAAATAAGCGCTTTAGCATAAAAAGATCCCTCATATTTAAAATAATTTAACCCAATTTCAAGATCAAGTAGTCTTCCATCCTTGTGTAATCCCAGAAATTCTCTTCCTTTACCCTTTTTATATTTTCTAGGGAATTTGATATAAGAATCAAAATGTTTGAGATGGATTTTACGGTGGGCTTGAGGAATAAGGAGGCCTATCTTTTTACCAATTAATTCTGCTTTTTTATAACCAAAAATATCCTCCAGAGCAGAATTTATCATTACAATTCTTCCCTCTTCATTTGCTATGCATAATCCTTCTAAAAGAGAATCAAAACAAATTTTGTAAAAAACTTCATCACTTTTCAGCATGTGTTTAGTTTTTTAAAAATTTACTCTATGAAGTTACATAAAAATAGTTGGATATAAAGGGGTGAGAAGAATTTTAAGCTATTACAGAATCATTCTAAATAAACCATTTTCCCTTAGTTAACCAATAACTTGTCCGTTTTTATAAGTGGTTTTATTAACCAAGCGGCCTTCTTCGTCGTAGGTTTCAAAATCACCAGTCAACCTACCCTCTTTAAAGAATCCTTTTCTTTTTAATTTTCCATTCTCATGGTATATTTCAAAGGGCCCGTTTTCCTTTCCCTTCAAATAATACCCCTTTCTTTTTAAGTTGCCGTTTTCATGATACATATGAAAAACACCCTCCTTCTCACCTTCGTCATACTCAGTTTTGACATAGAGCATCAAGTTTTCGTAATAATTCTCGTATACTCCTGAAAGTTGATCATTTGAGTAAAAAGCAGTCTCCTTTAAATCTCCATTCTCATAATATTTCAAAGCCGGTCCTTCTTTCGACCCTTTTCGATAACTTATGTTAGACTTTAAGTTTCCGTTTTCGTAGTACTTTTTTTGTATGCCGTCAAACCTTCCGTCAATATGGTTTCCTTCAGCTTGTTTCTGACCGTTTTTATAAAACATGACCAGGGAACCGTGATATTTTCCAGACTTAAAACTGGTTCTGATCTTTAATTGTCCATTTTCATAGTATTCTTCATAAGGTCCATCATATTTATCATCCTTAAAAGAAGTCTTTCTATTGACTTGGCCATTTTCATAATATAGTTCATAAGGACCATTCTTTCTTCCATTTTGAACTGTATACTTTAATTTAGGAGAACTATAATTCTCAAATACGATTCCATTGTACTGAATTTCATTGGCATAGAGAATCGTTTTACCTTCAATATTCCTTTCTTCAATTTCAGATACATGCACTTTATTCTGTGCATTTGACACCATGCCACAGATCAACACAAGAAAAAGTATAACGATTTTTTCTTTCATTCTATCAAGATTAATTTCACCAAACCGCTCAAAAATAGGAATTTATACTGAAAGATAAAATTCTTTGTCTTTTTGACTTGTTATTTGTTGTAAACAAATTCGCTGAAAATGAGCTCATTGAGGTTATCTCAGCTCAAAATAAAAAGAAAGTTTGACCATAAAATGACGGTCTTATTCATTATTTGAACCAGACTTAAAGAAGAGCTCTATACCTGATTTTGAAATGATCACAATTCCCATCAAAAGGGTAATACATACATAGCCTTTAACTGCAGAAGTTATAGGTTCTAATTCAGGAGTGATGAATTTGATCAAGGCTCCAAATACCATAAACAGCCCTGTAATCAGGGTCATTCCTATGATGCTTTTAAAGATTGTTTTCATACTGTTTTATAAGATATTTCAAATCTATAGCTAAAAAAGCGATATAAAGACGACATGTTATGTCTCAACCTCCTTTAATTTCTTTTCAAAGCAAATACTGTTTTCGACTTCTGTATACTGTCCATAATTAGGAATTCTCTGATAGCCTTTTCGCATATACAGCGCTATTGCTTCGGGTTGTCTTTTTCCGGTTTCCAACCTGCAACACGCATATCCTAATTCAAAAGCCCATTTTTCTAATTCTGCCAAAATTGAGCCAGCGGCACCTCTTCCTCTTTGCGCTGCTAAGACAAACATGCGTTTTACTTCCATTGCCTCTCCCTCTAAATCCTTGATAGCCCCACAACCAATGGCTTGATCGCCTTCTTTTATAAGTACGACATGTCCCAAACGGTCAATATGATTGAACTGCTGGTAAAAAGCGTGTTCATCCCCATCTCTTTCAGCCAATTCCCGGTCGAGTAAGCTTACAAGTTTTGTAAAATCCGGGTCCGAAGCATCTGTTCTATATACTGTGAGCATTGTTAAAAATATCGATTAAAAAACTATTCTTATTCAAGACCAATTTTATAGGTTGTAAGGGCTCTTTCTCTAGCAAATTTATGTTCTACCATTGGCTTAGGATAATCTGGGGTATCCAATTCGGGTATCCATTTTCTAATATAGGCCATCTCTTTATCAAATTTTTTGAGTTGCTCATAAGGATTAAAAATACGAAAATAAGGAGCAGCATCACAGCCCGTACCTGCGGCCCATTGCCAGTTACCATTATTTGATGATAGTTCAAAGTCGAGAAGTTTAGAAGCAAAATAAGCTTCTCCCCAACGCCAGTCAATCAGTAAATGCTTACAGAGAAATCCCGCTGTAATCATTCTTACCCTATTGTGCATACAACCTGTCTTATTCAATTCTCTCATTCCGGCATCAACCATGGGATAACCTGTTTGTCCAAGACACCATTTTTTAAAATCAGATTCGTCATTTCTCCAGGTAATACCATCATATTTTGTTTTAAAATTTTGATGAACCACTCTTGGATAATGGAAAAGAATCTGCATAAAAAACTCTCTCCAGATCAATTCACTAAGCAAAACATCACTTGACACCCTAACTTTTTCTATAAGTTGACGGATACTGATGGTCCCAAAACGCAGGTGAGGGCCCAAATGGGTGCTTCCGGGCTTAGATGGAAAATCGCGATTTGACCCGTATTGCTTCATAAGAGACAAATCAAAATCCTTTACTTTTATGCTCGCTTGCCTTAAGCCCAGCTCATCCAAAGTAGGAAAAGAAATCGTTTGCTTATAAAAATTTTCGAAAGGTACAGGCTTAAATGACACAGTAGGCTTAAATTTCTTCAGCCATTTATTCTTATAGGGGGTAAAGACATGATAGGGCTCTTGGTTATCTTTAACGATCTCACCTTCTTCAAAAATAACCTGATCTTTAAACTGGTAAAAGTCAACAGATGCTTCACCTAAGATGTCTTCTATCAATTTATCACGCTCACGGGCATAAGGTTCATAATCCTTATTGCTATAGACTTTTGACACCTTTTCTTTTTTCAGAATTTCCTTCCAAACCTCAAGAGGGTCTCCTTTCATGACCTGAATTCCACTACCATACTTCTTAAGCTTATCATCTAAAATCTGAAGTGATTCATATATAAAACCAACCCTGGGATCATCAGGAGAAAGTTCATTGACGATCAGCTCATCAAAAATAAAAAGAGGCAATACTGAATCATTTTGAGCCAACGCTGCTAATAATGCAGTATTATCTTCAAATCTTAAATCTCTGCGAAACCAAATTATAACCTTACCCATTACTACTTTAGATTTACCTATTTATTTAGCCGATGTAGCTATATTTTTGAGCATTCCATTAAAAATAAAACCATGAAAAGGATAAACCGCATACCAATACAGGCGACCCATCAATCCAACGGGTCTGAAGGTAGCCGTTTGCACCAGCTTGTCATTTTTCATTCTGAATTCTAACCATGCCTCCCCTGGCAGTTTCATTTCAGCAAATAACAATAACCTGCCTTCCTTTTTATTAGCATATAAAACCCTCCAAAAGTCAACAGCATCGCCAGAATTCAGTTCTATTTCACTGGTCCTACCCCTTCTTAGTCCAACGCCACCAACCAATTGATCAAGAAAACCACGAGATTTCCATAGCCAGTTGCCATAATACCATCCATTTTGACCGCCAATTCTCCAAATCTTTTCAACAGTAGTATCAAAATCATCATATGCCAATTCTCTTTGATCTTTAAAACAACCAAAGGAAGGTACATTGATAAAGTCTGAAATATTCATTTCCAAGGTCCCGCTGCTCATAGCATCCTTCCAACTCGACAAAATTTCATTATTTTCTATTTTACTAAAAGCCCTGATCAGCGCTTCTTTATAAGTTATAGGCTCAATACCCAGTGTTTTTGCCCAATTATTATCTCTACATATCACTTCAATCTTCATGCTATTTACCAGCGCTATTGCCAAGTTATATGAAGTTGAAGTAACAAAATACAGCCAATAGGAAGATAGTCTTGGGGTCATGACCGGAATGATATAAATATATCTTTTAAGCTTTCTAACCTTTGCAAATTCCAATAACATCTCTTTATAAGTTAGAATATCAGGACCTCCAATATCAAAATCTTTGTCATATCCTTTTTCATTAAACATGGTCTTATGCAGGATCTTTATAACATCTGTTACACCGATTGGTTGGCATTTTGTATTCAACCATTTTGGCGTAACCATCACCGGTAATTTTTCAACTAAATCTCTTATAATCTCAAAAGATGCACTTCCTGAACCAATAATAATACCCGCCCTTAGCGTAGTTAAGCTGTAATTCCCTTTTCCCAATTCTTCTTCAACATTTTTTCTGGACGATAAGTGCTTTGACAAGGTGTCTTCATTAATAATACCGCTTAGGTAAACCACATGCTTCACCCTTGTTTCGTTCAAGGCTTCCTTAAAATTAAGCGCAGATTGAAATTCTAACTGCTCGTAATCCTTTGAAGAAGACATAGAATGCACTAAATAATAGGCCCCATCAATATCGTCTGGGATATTTGATAAAGACTTTTTATCTAAAAGGTCCAATTCTATGATTAGGATCTTGTCTTTTATAGATTCCGGGGGGTTAAATCTTTTTCGATCCCTCACACAACAAATCACTTCATGTCCCTTTTCTACCAAAACCGGCAGTAATCTCTTTCCAATATAACCCGTTGCTCCGGTCAATAATATCCTCATAGGTTCCTTAATTTATCTATTTAGTTGATCTAATCTCCTTTAACAAGTCTCTTATTTCAAGCAATACTTCTAAGGATTCACTCCCCTTTGATACTGGAATTTCATCAATTGGTTTGCGCACTAGTAATTCTCTATGCTCCAACACTTGTTGTTTGAATTCCTCTGCCTGAACAATTCCAATAAGCTTCATATCACTGCCATGAGGATTGCTACTTCCTGCTGTTTCTATCTTCAGTACTCGCAATTCTAACAAATTTAAAATCGGATTTTGTAAAAAAGTAAGGTCTTGAATATTCTCCAATGGAATTGTCTTTTCTACCATAAAAAAGGCCCCCTTACTAAAAATAAGATGCCGTGTTGTCAGCTTACATTTGAGATTTTCATAATATCGCTTACTTACATATTGACCAAAACCCAGTAACCAGATCAAAAGAAATGGAATACCAATAATGGTAATCAAAAGGAAAAAACCAACAGACAATAATATATAGGTCTTGATTTTAGGACTAAAAGTAGCTTCCTTAATAAGTAGTGCTTCATTCATATCATTTAGCTTTGGAGGTTCATTAATTTTTTATGCAATATCCTCTCCAGGAATAGATCTTTAAAAATACTGAAAATATGTATGGGTTTTGTCAAAGTTGAACTTATTAAAACTTATCCTTGTTATTGAAGAATGTATTAAGGTCCAACCACGGTAAAAAAAATTATCTTTGTCTCTATTGACTATCTTTAAAAGCAGCAAAAATCCATGAAAAAAGTATTCCTTATATGTCTATTGGCCATAGTTGGTTGTGCACCAAACCAAAAAGAAATCGGAGAAGAGAATAACCTTGAACGATGGAAAGAACAAGCTAAAAACGTAACAATCATAAGAGATGATTTTGGGGTTCCACATGTCTATGGAAAGTCAGATGCTGATGCTGTTTTTGGTTTGTTATATGCCCAATGTGAAGATGATTTTAACAGGGTAGAAAGAAATTATATCTGGGCGCTTGGGCGCTTGGCAGAAATTGAGGGTGAAAAAGCAATTTACAGTGACCTAAGAGCTCGATTGTATATGACTCAGGAAGAGGCTATGTCTAATTTTGAAGAAAGCCCCATTTGGATGCAAAAATTATGTATTGCTTTTGCCGATGGCGTCAATTACTATTTGGCCACCCATCCTGAGGTGCAACCCAAATTATTAGACCATTTTGAGCCTTGGATGCCATTTTATTTTAGCGAAGGGTCCATTGGGGGAGATATAGAAAGAGTGTCTACCGAAAAGATCAAAAAATTTTATGATAACAAAGATGAATCAGCCATAGCTGAGATCTATGACGGCATGCTCAGGTTGAATTATGGAGATCACCAAGGATCGAATGGGTTGGCTATTAGCGGAAAAATGACCGAATCTGGCAAGAGTATGTTATTGATCAATCCACATACTTCATTCTTTTTTAGAGGTGAAGTTCATGTGGTTAGCGAAGAAGGACTTAACGCCTACGGAGCAGTAACCTGGGGTCAGTTTTTTGTGTACCAAGGTTTTAATGAAAATACAGGATGGATGCACACTTCTACGGGTACCGATATTATTGATGAATTTGAGGAGACCATTATTGAAAACGAAGATGGACTACAGTATGTCTATGGCGATGAAAAACGAAAACTGGAGTCATATCCGGTTTCCTTAAAATATATTTCTGATACAGGGTTAAAAGAAAAAGCATTTACAGCTTACAGGTCACATCATGGACCCATTACGCATGCTAACGATGATAAATGGGTGGCAACTGCACTCATGTGGGAACCTGTCAAGGCTTTACAACAATCATTCTTGAGGTCCAAGCAGAAAAATCATACTGAATTTAAAGACATGATGAGGATGAGAACGAATTCGTCGAACAATACGGTTTTCGCTGATTCAGAAGGGAATATTGCCTACTATCATGGTAACTTTATTCCTAAAAGAAGTCCCTTGTTTGATTATTCCAAACCTGTTGATGGTAGCAATCCTGAAACAGATTGGAATGGACTTCATACTGTTGAAGAAAATATACTTATTGTAAATCCTGAAACCGGATGGATACAAAATTGTAATTCCACACCCTTTACAGCTGCTGATGAGGATAGCCCAAAACCTGAGTATTATCCAATCTATATGACTTCATTTCCAGAAAATTACAGGGGTATTCACGCTGTTTCTTTATTGAAAAAAGCGGATAATCTTACCTTGGACAAGTTAATCACATTGGCCTATGACCCTTATCTCCCAGGAGCGGAAGCTTTGATTAGCGGACTTTTAGAAGCAGGAAAATCAGTAAGTAATTTAGGCGAAAAACAAAAAGCAGCCTTAGCAATTCTTGGGTCCTGGGATTTCACTGTTGGTGAAAACTCTATCCCAATGACCTTGACTCAATATTATTTAAATGCCTATATAAATTCCGGTCATGTGCAATACAACAGAAAAGGATTTATCAAAATGATCAATTATATGAGCAAGGAGTCGTCTGCAGCAGAACGCCTGGACATTTTCTCTAAGGCCATAGAAAAACTCGAATCTGATTTTGGAAATTGGCAAACCCCCTGGGGTGAATACAACAGATACCAAAGAATTAATGGTGACATAGTTCAAAAATTTAATGATAGTCTTCCAAGTCTCCCTGTTGGGATGGCGAGTGGCTACTGGGGAGCCTTGGCTTCCTTTGGCACAAGGCATGGCGAAAACACGAAACGGATCTATGGGGTTGGAGGAAATAGCTTTGTGGCCGTAGTTGAATTTGGCGACAAGGTTCAAGCCAAAACTTTATTGGCAGGCGGACAGAGTGGTGATCCTGAATCTGTACATTTCGATGATCAGGCCAAACGGTATGCTGATGCCAAGTTTAAAACAGTTGCCTATTATAAGGAGGATGTTCTTCAAAGAGCTACTTCAACCTATCATCCGGGCGAGGAGATAAAAAAATAATAGCATGGAACCATAAGGAACATACAGATCTGTGTCTAGAATTCATGTAGCAATTACTCCCAGTCTGTGTCTTCGAGTGTAAAGATCTCATTTACCTCTGTTTCGAAAATACTGGCAAGTCTCAATGCCAGGACTGTAGATGGAACATATTTTCCCAACTCCATGGCATTTATGGTCTGCCTGCTCACTTTCGCCAATCGCGCCAGTTCGGCTTGGGTAATGTTCTTTTTCGCCCGTTCTACTTTGATACTATTCTTCATGGCACATGGTTTTATTTAATTTTTTGACTTGCCAATTGAATCTGACAATAAAAAACAAAAGGATGGTAAACATATTGAAAATCATTACCCAGAAAAAGGACATTCCATAAATAAATATCATGGAGAACAACAGTACCGCATAATTTACATAGGTAGCCCATACCAAGGAGTCAAGCCTGATCTTCGCAATTAGTTCATCTTCCTGCTTTTCTTTTGAAAATGCGACCATCAGAAAACTAAGGATCAATACTACGCCAACTATTTCGTTCAAGATATTATTCTCAGTCATACCAAAAACAAACTTTTCACCCATAATTTCGTCCACAAAAATAGCGGGAACATTGAAGTCAAAAATTTCCGGTTCAATATCATAATTAACCACGTACCAGCCTAAAAGGATAAAAGGAATCAAAATCCATGTTCCAATTCTTTTGAATCGATGAGGGAACAAATAGTTTAATTTCATCATATAGAATTTAAAGTTGATACAAATGTATGGTTTTTTTATCAATATGTAAAGTATTTTTTACTTTAAGTAATAAATATATTACTTTTCCTCTTTTTTAAAAAGGTATTTTTCTGAAAATATCAGCTCAATTGTATACCTTAGCACCTCCTTTACAGGACTGATTTAATTAGAATTATGAGAAAACAACTGGTTTTTTTGATCTTGTCCCTTTTATTATATTCATGCAGTACCGTTCCAATTACAGAAAGAAAACGAGTCAATATAGTCGATGATTCTCAAATCTTACCGGCCAGTTTTGCCCAATATGAGAGTTTCTTAAAAGAGAATAAGTTATCAGCAGATAGTAAAATGACTACTGAAATTCAAAATGTGGGCCTGAGAATATCGAAATCTGTTGACCGGTTTATGAGGGCCAATGGCATGGCAGAAGAGGCAAATAACTACCAATGGGAATTTAAACTTGTCCAAGACGATCAAATGAATGCCTGGTGTTTACCAGGAGGAAAGGTCGTGTTTTACACAGGTATTTTACCCGTTTGTGAAAATACTGATGGTATTGCAGCAGTAATGGGTCATGAAATTGCCCATGCTTTCGCCAAACACGGGCAGGAAAGAATGACCACTGCCTATGGGCAACAATTAGGGGGTATGGCAGTAGCCATTGGAACATCCGGTCAAAATTATGAAACTCAAATGCTTTGGAACAGCATCTATGGTATCAGTTCTCAGGTTGGTATGCTGGCCTATAGCAGAACACATGAAACAGAAGCTGATAAACTAGGTATGGTGTTTATGATTATGGCAGGCTATGATCCTGAAGAGGCTATTCAATTATGGAAAAGAATGAAGGAAAATTCAAAGGGGGAGTCTCCTCCTGAATTTCTCAGTACACATCCTTCAAATGACACGCGAATCGACGATTTAAAAAAATACCTTCCTGTTGCCAGAATGCATGCGAGAGAATATGGAATTGAACAATAAGAGATTGATATATTTTACTATCTATTTAACCCGCTTAAATTTAAACAAATTTAAGACCCAATTTGGCAGGGGGTGATTTCCTCTTTTTCTAAAATCGATATACCAACCCATTTTTTTGATCAATGGAATTTTATGGGTTTCAACAAATTCTATCAAGGTACCCTCCGGAGCTTGGATATAGGCGAAGTTTCCTGCTGCATCTCCCATGTCAAAAGTATCCATGGCTCTGGCACTATCCACGGTAAACGGAAACCCATGAGCTTTTGCCTTTTCTCTTAAAGCATCCATATCATTAATATCATAACACAGATGAATAAAACCGGGATCCCCCCAGATTCGACCTTCATATATACCCTTGGGCTCTCTGCCAATGACCTGAACTAACTCAATTTCGGATTTTCCAAAGAGCGTACTAAAGGCACCGTTCTTCACATCAGTATGACGTAATAATACCCTTCTAAATTCTTGTTTACCTCCAGGAATTTCGGCAAAATCATCAAAAACCCCCGTCTTATCATAGACCGTCTCATCGAATCCTAAGATGTCCCTATAAACTACAAGACTTTCTTCAATATTTTTTACGCCAATTACAGTTCCAAAAACACCACCATTGACAGATTTTTCTTTTTTAAACACTACAGGGTGTTCTTTAACTTCCCATAGGTTATCATAAATATCTTTTAAATAGAAATGCTTCCCTTTTGAAGGGGATGTAGAAATTTCCCCCAACAAATTCAATCCGGATTCTTTGTATTTCTGGTAAGCCGCCTCAACATTATCGCTTTTTAAAACACCAATATTTATTCCCAAATCTCCAAGCAAAATTGGAACAGCAATTGGGCTTGGCTTTTTATCTGTATGTTGCCAGATTTCAAAACCTCCACCACCTTCCATATTTAAGGCTAAAATTGCATGTCTTGCTCTTGACTTTCCATCTGTATGTGCCAGCATTAACTCTGCCACGGCTTCTTCGTCGAACATCAAAATATCCATAGCAAAATGTTCCCGATACCATTTCCATGCCTCATGTACATCTTCTACGCCAACACCCAATTGTTGAATTCCGTTTATTTTCATCACAATTTCACCTTTTTAGATTTAACTAGAGGGGTTCAACTTTAGTTGCTAAATAATAATACAATCTAGGAAAAAACCTGCGAATATGAACCATCATTAATTCACTTCCTCCCACTAAGATCTCTTTTTTTTCTTTTTCTAATTTTTTGACTATCGTTTTTGCCGAAATCTCAGCAGACAGGCCTTTATCTTGCCCTTCATCCATTTTGTTATGTCTATTCCCATCCTTATCTAAAGCATTCCAAGAAATATTCGTTTTAATCCGACCAGGAATAATCATTGAAACCAAGACCTTATTTGAAACATTTTCTGCTCTCAAACTTTCAAAAAAACCGTGTAAAGCATGTTTGGTTGCCGCATAGGAAGAACGATAAGGGAAGCCAAATTTTCCAACAATACTGGTTGTTACACCAATTTGTCCTCCTCCATTTTCAATCATGATTGGCAATACTTTTTTAGTTAGTTCTATCGTTCCAAAAAAATTCACCTCAAATATTTTTCGATCTACTTCTATTGATGTGTCATTGGCATAAGACCGCTGGCTGATTCCTCCAAAATGATACAAGCCATGGATCTGTTTGTTAGTTTCTAATGCCATTCTTGCGGCGTTTTCAATAGAGACTGAATCACCTAAATCAAAAGGAACAACAGATGTAGTACTCCCATTTTTTTGACACATAAGTGCTACTTGCTCCAAGTCTTCCTTTTTTCTTGATGAAAGAATTAAATGACAGTTCCTTTTCGACAATTCAAGGGCTACAGCCCTTCCTATTCCCGAAGAGGCTCCTGTTATCCATAAAGTTTTTCCATTAAATTTCATCTAACCATCTATTCGGAAGTGACGAAGATAATAGTTAAATTTTATTTTGCTTAAAAAGATTTTATTTCATCTTCCCGTCTCGATGCTTTTCTTAAAATTATGCCTACTTAAGAATTACAAAACTATTTGACAACTAGGGGTTAAAATTTATCTTTCCCTCACAAAAGCATAAACCCTTACCTATTGGGCTCAAAGGTAACTTTTCATGATCACTTCCCTTTTTTTGATGGCAACGGAATTAAAACAGAAACCTCACTTTTGTATTTTTTAAATGCGGCTGGTCTGTTTTTGATCATTTGTTTTTCTTTCATAGGTATCGAAGCAAATATGAACATTAAGAGCATGCCTATTGATCCCAATGAAGTATACCAGGGTGAACTGAAGGACAAGCCCATTCCCAACAATCCAAACCAGAAAAGAATTTCGCCCAAATAATTAGGGTTTCGTGAATAAGACCAAATTCCAGTGTTCAATATGTCCTCTTTTCTCTTGTTCTTTCTTTTTCTGAAATGAGCCAATTGATTGTCTGCAATGTATTCAAACCAGATGCCCAGAAAAGCTATAAAGGCTCCAATATAAAAGAGAAACGGCAATTGTATTTCGCCAAAATCATAAATCCAAAACAAAGGCCACATTCCTAAGAATACAATTAGGGTGGGATACAGATGAATAGCCAAGAAGTTTATGGGTTGGAAATAATTTCCAAATTGATTTCTGAAATTCACATACCTCCAATCTTCATGATGCCATCCCGGAAATCCTCTTGCCCAACTTAATGTTAACCTCCAAGACCACAAACTAACCGCAATTGCACAAATCCATTGATAGATCTGCCAATCTGAACCTCCAAAGTAAACGAACCATTGAACAATGAAAAAGAATGGAATGACTGTCCAGTAGGGATCATAAACACTACTATTTCTTTTAATTATGGAAAAAATAAAAGTAGCAATAGTCATTGCTAAATCTGCATAAAGAAACCTCATTACAGTCTCCTGATCATCTAAAACATAGTAACATATCCATCCCAAAACTCCTATAATGATATACATCATCGTTACTTCTAAGATGGCTTTTCGTTTGTTGCTCATGATATTTGAATTTGATTATAATGGTTTACTTCAAGATACCGTTTCCCTAACCATGGGAGTTTTGTAAGGTTCTTCGAAGATGAAGGTCGCTTGATCCTGGCAAACTTTGATACAATACCTTTTGCATGTTTGTCTTCATCATGCGTTGCTACAACTTTCATGGGATCTATTGTTTCACATAAATGTTTGACTCCATTAAGACCTGGTGAAACTAATCCGCCCAGAAAAAATGGCAACTTATAATAATTAAATGGAGTGATTAAAAGATGACAAGGAGATGTTTGTTTTAATAAGTCAAGGTCCTTGTTGTTGAAATGAAATCCATGTGTTGAAACAAAAACGCTTGCTTTTCCATCATCTAAGATAAAGGCGTCATAAATCGGATCTATCTTTCTTTTAGTCCCTAGGAATGTAACCTTGTGCTCCTTGATTAGGGTTGTATTATTCTTAGAATCCAACCCCTCTATTTTGGCTGCAGGAAACAGGTTTTTTAATTTATTTTCTAAAGATCTTGGGCCAATTATGTGTTTTGGATTTAATTTTTTCAGCGTTTCTGGATGAAAATGGTCAGGATATTTTTGTGTAATTAAGATCGTATCAAAGTCAGGTATATCATCATAAGACAAAGGAGGTGTTTTATGCCATTGGGTATTGAACCATTCAAAATAATCTACTTCGGTTCCTTCTAACCATGGATCTATCAATATTTTCCACCCACTGATATTCATAAAAAATGAGTTATCCATATTGAGTCTTTGAAAATATATCATCTGTATGTTTTGTTTCCTGGATTTAGAATTTAGTAAAGATGAAAAAAACAGTGAATTTCATCTAATCCTCCTTTGAAAAAAGGCGAAGATAATAGTTAAATTTTATTTTGTTTAAAAAGATTTACATCTACGGGTATATTTTATGGAAGTAAGTAAAGACCTGTTAAACAATTTTTTCATGAAGAGAAAGCAATATTCAAAATACACTTTTGACTATTGCGGGAGATAAGAAATTAATTCTAAGCTTTGATGTCTAAACGAATTTTATCTTAACCAGGAAGTGCCAAAGACAATATAAAAGGCAAAGTCCTCCCCGTTTCCCCAGGCAAAATCAGTACCCATGTGAACCCCGAGCAGTCGTGCAATTTTATACCTAAAGCCCGTACCCACTGTATAGGCCCAGTCATCCGATCCAAAATTACTAAAATCATTAAAGGCCTTGCCTCCTCCAAAAAATCCTAACACGGACCACCTCTTGTAAACATTATAGGTCCATTCTGTCTCTGAGACCAGGGTATTGTCGCCCTGATATCTCAAAGCCGGTATTCCTCTCAGACTGATAAAAGGATAAGCATAAAAAGGTGCATCTCCCATTAAGTAGCTACCCTGAAAGCGCCAGGCTGAATTTAGGCGAGAAGTGATGCGCTGATAAGCAAAAAAATCAGTTTTAAAGGTGCTAAAATCATCCGAGGAACCAAGCCATTTAGCGCTATAGTTGAGCGAAATTTCGGCATTTATTCCTCGGGTCGGCGAAAAGGCATTGTCCCTGCTATCATAGGTAACAGCTGGTTTAATCGCGCTGATCGTTGAATTGACATTCAAATTTTTTAATATTTCGCTGATAATGGGCCTGTTAGCAATCGTATCGAAGGAAACATCTGTAGTAAAATAGGTATAGGAAGCCCCGGCGTAAAACTTTGATTTTCCAAGTTTTGCCTCGGCTTTTTGTAAGACTACCCAGGAATCCAGTTGGATACCCAAGGGATTATCCTCAAGGATGGGGCTATCATTACCGTAATACTTTATCCGCAGATCCGCTTTGAAAACCGCCGTCAAGGTACGTAACCGGTTCTCTCCGAAGATATGGCTATGAAAAGCACCGGCACCCCAGGTTTTGTTTTCGGTATAAAAACCCACAACCCCGGATACGCTTGGGGGTACATATGTGTCGTACTTTTTTTTTCGCTTGTGAAAATACAAGAGTGCTGCCCCTCCTCCATAGCCCACTGCCGGTTCCGTGATCGGGATGATTACTGGTAGGACACCATTGGCCTCCAGCAGGAACTGGCTCAGGTCGATGGCCCCGTCTTCCGGGTCCTTAAAACTGAGTTTCTTAGTTTTCTGAATGCTGTCAGCTTGCCCCATTAAAGAAACGGGCCCTATGAGCAAAATAAACAGGAGACATAGTGATGTAAAACGTGATAAAAAAAGTATGGTTTTATAGCACATTTTAATTGATAGGTTCGACTATTAAAGATACAGACTTTCAAACCAAAAACATTCCATTTGTATACTTATTTATCAGTCAAATACTTCGCTGCACGTCTCAAGAAACCCGGCATTTTATCTTCCCCATACGGTGGGATGTAACCATTGGTTGAAAAGTAGACCCCAACAAAATCACGGGCTGGATCTATGTAAATCCCTTGGCCTATATTCCCGTGTTTCCATAAAGCGCCATCCTTAAACACAGCATCAAATTGGTAGGAGTTCATCCATGGTTCTTCTCCAAAATCCTCAATCTCTCCTTTGTATTTAGCTCCAGCAACAAAGGCATCTCGTTTACCAGCCGTTTGCAATCTTTTTAATACTTCTGCGCTAACCACAGGCGCTACTGCCGCTTTGTCCCAACTTGGTGTGAAAAGCATACCAAAACGGGCAAAGTCCTCAAGCGTAGTTGACAAAAGCCCATGAGCTACAGATGTTCCATCTGGCGTTAAATGATGTTGCATAGATAAACGCGCCGTCATTTTGCCCCAAACACGATCTTGGAAGAGTTTTGCCCATGTTTTATTCTCAATACGTTCTGCAATAACCACAAAGATTTGAGTAACGGCAGAAGAATACCGAAAACGTTCTCCTGGCTTTTCACCTTCAATTGGCTCAGCTTCTTTTAATATAGCCAACCAATCGTCAACTTTCCCGGTCGCTGGGTTTGGCGAACCAAATTCGGCGCTGAAAAATTTCACAATAATTGACTCTGGATCAATAATAGATTCCATTGTTTCTTCCAATTGCAACGCGGTAGCCATGTTCGCGGCATCAATCATTTTAATGCCATCCCAATTTGAGCCTTTAAATTCTGGAAGGTAATGCACAACTTCTTTTTCCATGTCAATCTTACCTTCGGCTTCCAATTGAGCAATAACCAAACCAACAGTTGCTTTACCTGGTGACATCCAGGCATGTACATCGGTAGGATTCATGCCAGGGTAAGTTTCATAAACGATTTTGCCTTTGTGAATCATCATAATGCCTTGTATGCGATGATTGGGATGGACCGAATATTCATTCATAGACATTTCCCCTTCCTTTGGGGTAAATTTTACTTCATCTCCAAGTTTTTTGTTAATGGCTTTCTCTAACGGCACATAATTTTCATTGGGTTTAGATGTTGCCGTGTGCAATACTTCACTGAGGTGAAGATTATAGTACAAGGCATGGTCACCGCCTAATTGGTAGTGAAAATTCCCAAACTTGGCTTGTGCATCTTGTGCAAATTCCAAAGAGAACGGCTTTTTAGCCTCGCTAACCGGAAGTGTTGTTGTTGCACCGGGTACTTCCAAATATTTTGCCAATGGGTTATCCTGTGCATTAAGGTGAACTGATATCATTAGTGTGATCACTAATCCAACTATTTTCTTTAAATTTTTCATGTTATTATTATTTTTCATGTTATTATTATGTATGTAGTTCTAATTGTTTCAAAACCCATGTATGCAATCATCTAGATGATGAACGTGATCAATGGGAGTAGCCAGGTACTGGGTTTTCCAGATTTCAGGATCCACTGCTTCGTACTTAGAATTAGTAGGGTCAAACCGAATGGGCCGACCTGGGAATACATCCGGAAGGACCTTAGAGTCTTTTACGACAACTGTTCCATTAACAAGAACATAAGGAATGCCTGTGGTAGGAACTGTTCCTTTTGTGTAGGTGGAGTTATCTGTTACATTTTCAGGATCAAAAATAGTAATATCAGCAACCATGCCTTCCTGCATTCTGCCCCGCTCTTGCATTGATTTTAGACCTGTGTTTCCTAAATATAAGGCCGGATTATAACTCATGGTGGAAATAACCTGCATTAAAGGAATACTGTTCTCCCTTGCTATTCTAATGGTTTTACCTCGTGTCCCTGCTAGACGGGGATGTCCGTTTGGTAAATCTTCATACTTCGTGTCCCAAGGTAATTGATCCCAGCCTCCCATTACCGGTGCCATGGCATCACTGGCGGTTACAACACCAGGCAAGGCTACCCAAGAAGGAATATCTTCTGCAGGCGCTTTGTACAACAAAATTTCTTTTGTTGGGTCTTTGGCTACCTCTGCTTTATAGGTTTCTAGTGTATAAAATTCGTTTGTTAAAGGATCTTGAAGGGTCTCTTCATATGTATTCCCCAATTTTTTTATCCAGTTATCTGGTTCAATGAAAGGTGCATTTATAGTTGTTGAACCTGCAGCATAAGGATAAACTTCACCCCAAACATTGTGTCCCTGCTCCCGCAGTCTCACTAATAATTCATGAACGAGTTCCCAGCCTGGATTGTTAAAATGGCAAACTACCGCAGGCGCATTAAGCGCCACAGCATTCGCTAATATCTCTTGTGCTCCATTAGCTTCTAAGGTAGCATTACCTGGTGTGTATCGCGAATGAATGGCGTAAAAACGGTCGTATTTACTGGCAAGCTTATGCACTTCAAAGGTTTCTCTGGCAAAATTACCAGGCCAATAACCCATCGTTGCACAAATGCCGAGACCGCCTTGTTGCAAGCCTTCATCCAAAATTTGAAGCATTTTATTCCCACTTTCTTCGTCTACCACACCATAAGCCCAATTCGGTCCGCTTCTAACCGCTATGCCAGACATAACCGCATCCAAAAGGGCATCATTGTCCATATCTTGCAGCACTGCACCACGTGCAGCTTCATGGCTAGAACCGGTGCCATAATTTACCTGCGACCTGCCTTCATGCATATCATACCATTTGCCAATGTTTGGCCCATAGCACCCCCATTCCAAGTCCATGGCTGTGGTCACACCATCACGCAAACCCATTTTGTATCCAACAGGTCTTGGCCAATGCCAATGATTGTCAATAAAACCGGGTGAAACCACGTGATTTTTGGCATCAATGGTTTCTTTACCTGTGATTGCCTCTTCGGTGATTAAGGCAATTCTGCCGTCTTTTATACCAACATTTCTTACGCCGTCAAACTTCGTTTCCGGATCCATGACACGGCCATTGAGGATAACCACGTCAAATTCCTGACCAGGGTCTGTTGCTTTTTTTTCTGCAGATTGCTCACAACTATTTAAAGTCAGTGCCACAATACATAGGGATAAAACTAATTTGTTCATTTTCTTCATTTTTATTATAATTCTATTTGATACAATTCTACCACGGTAGAGGAACAACCGGAGCTATTTGAAGTCGTATTTGGTGTTGTGGTCCAAAGGCGTCTGGAGAAGCCACATAATACCAATACTGCAAACTGATTTTTACAGGTAACTTACCAAATTTCTTCACCTTATTAACACCGGTTCCAATAGGTAGGGTAAGCTTATTCCCTTTTGAAGCATTGTGATTATAAGACCAAGTTGGTTGGCCTGTAATTTGCCATGCATTCTTTAAGTTTATAACATAAAAATACTGACCTGAGGTGATACTCGCCGTTTCTCCTCCAGACGTCTCTATCCATATTTTATCTTCAAGTATTGTAAAACTATCAGCATCTGCATCTAGGCTATTGACGCTCCAAGCGTGATTAACCATAACTCCTATGGCACCCCATTTAAACAATTGTGCGACCATAATTTCTGGGCCTAGCAGTGTGTAATTGGATTTTAAGGCATCATCAGTCGCCGTACGGAAACTTCCAAACATACCCACGATACCAATCGTCTTAGATGGAAACGTTTTTCCGATAGCTACATCTGCACTAATATTTCCTAAATTAAAGCCCTTGTTCTCAAAACCATTGACCCCAAAGACAGGTTGTGAGAAATAAATAGGAATATTAGGTCTTACAAAAAGGTTAACACCTTCTCCAAGTGGTATTGGCAAACTGGGTTGAAAATTTAAAGCAAAGCCATTCTGACTGTTTGCATTATTCAGATCACCTTGATAATTTAGATAATCAAACTGGAAAGCCAGGGTACCTAGGACAGTGTTGGGATTTGCCAGTTCTTTCGCAATTTCTTCTGAAGTGGCTTCTTTTTCGCCTTCATCCTGTGCTGATAAAACGTTTACGCTAAAGACTAGTACTCCGGTTAACAGCGTATACTTAATTGTTCTGAATATTTTCATTTGTTTAATTTCTAGTGTTATTGTTATTCTATAGCTCTTCTTATAGGCTGACCAGGGGCAGCCTCTGTGACTAACTTACCTTTATTTACCACGGCCACCCCGTTTACCAAGACATAATTCACTCCAACCGCAGGTTGATTTGGTTTTTCATACGTCCCAACATCAGCAACGGTTTCGGGATCAAACACAGTAATATCTGCATCCATACCCACTTGCAATCTGCCTTTCTTTTTCATTTGAGGCACAAAATCTTCAATAGTTTGCGCGGGCATTAGTGCCATTTTACGAATAGCTTCGTTTAGTGTCATTACTTTCCGTTCACGCACATACGACCGTAGTATTTTAGCAAAGGTCCCATTCGATCTTGGGTGGCTGAAAGTACCTTCTGGTAAGGGCCAAGCATCGCCATCGTAATTTTCAATATGGCCCTCATCGTCAAAATACATCCAGAACATTTCGTCTGATTCAATTAAAATATTTGGATGCATCACCGACTTATCGAGCAGTGCTAGATCTTCAGGATTACTTTCATCTAAAAAGTGCCAAACAATAAAAGTTCCCGGCTTATTTTTTTGGTAATCGTTCAGTTGGTCTTCAGTCATCCGTTCTGTACCCAACTGAAAATTATTTGCCGTACTCCCCATACGCTCACGCCAGCCTTCTCCAGAAAACATAGCCGCGCCAATCACCGTGCTTGCAGCTCCCCAGGGATATGCCCCTACGGTGATATTGATGTCTTGTGCTAAAGCATCATCTACCAATGGAATGATGGCTTCAATGTCTTTTAAAGAGGTACTATTAATATGGCATAAATGCATATGCGCACCTGTTAAGGCTGCATTTGAAATAAGTTCCTTAACAGCTTCGTAAGAACTTTTAGGCTCCATATTGCTTGCATAACGCACATGCGTATAGGTTGCTACATCATGTTCTACAGCCATTTTGGCTAAAGCATAGTACTCCTTTTGTCCGTAACCAGGTGCATAACCCGCATTTATACCTATACCTAGTGCTCCATCATTTAATCCGTCTTCCACATACCTTAATATTTGTTCTTCTTGATCGGGAGTAGCGATATTCATCTTCCAATCCAAATCTTTTTGAGCATTTTGAAAATAGGCAACCGTGGCTTCAGGTTCGGTATCCGAAAACGTGGCTATTCTTGCATAGGTCCACCCTGATGCTGTACCGTAGTTTAACGGTAATTTTTTAGCTGCTTGACCTTCGTACCAAGGACCTACAGGTAAAACCCCAGATTCTAACTCCAGCATGGTAGTCACACCTTGCATGGCTTGCATACGGTAATCCCCGATGTTTTGACCATGCGCATGAATGTCAATAAATCCAGGTGAAACCACTTGGTTAGTGGCGTCGATTGTTTCTTTACCATTAATGTCATCTGTAGTAATGATGGCTATTTCTCCATCTTTAATACCAACATTTTGCACGGCATCAAAGTTAGTTTCGGGATCTATGACACGTCCGTTAAGGATGACCAGGTCAAATTCTTGACTAGGGTCTGTTGCTTTTGTTTCGGCAGATTGCTCACAACTATTTAAAGTCAGTGCCACAATACATAGGGATAAAATTATTTTTTTCATTAGTTACTATTTTATAAGGTGATTAATGTGATTTGATGGTTGATATAATTTACTTTATCGTGTTTTTATAAACCTTTCCATCCTTCATGATAACAACAAAATTCTTATCAGGATTAGCTACTAAATCTATATTTTCAAGTGGATTTCCATCCACAATAAGCATATCGGCATAGGCGCCTTCTTCAATAACACCAATTGGCCCTAAGGGATAAGGGTCTCTTGGACCACACATTTTTACCAATTCCGCATTTGTAGACGTGGCCATTTTTAGTACTTCATACGGTGTGAACCATTCCTTTAGCTTTGACAACATTTTTCCCTGTTTCGCTGCTGCAGAAGGATCGAACAACATATCGGTGCCAAACGCTATTTTCACACCCATCTCTTTCGCTAATTTGTAATTTGCAGCAGTTCCATTTGTTACTTCGATAAACTTTGCCGTGCTGACAGGGTTGTCGAATTTTAGGGCATCTTCGTCATTTAAGAGGGGTTGGGCGCTCAACCAAACTCCATTGTCTTTCATCATCTGTAATGTCTTTTTGTCTTTAATCAAATTGCCATGTTCGATAGATTTGATTCCTGCTCTTATTGCAGTTTGGATGGCAGCATCGGTAAAGATATGTGCTGCTACATAGGTATTCCAAGTCTTTGCAACATCAACAATCGCTTTCATTTCTTCAAAGGTATATTCTTGTACATCCACAGGGTCATAAAGCGAGGTAACACCTCCACCACCAGCAATCTTGATCTGAGTGGCTCCCATCCGCAGGTTTTCACGAGTGCGTTTGACCACCTCAGGAACGCCGTCTGCCAATGCAAAAAGACCAACACGCTCCCAATAGGGCAGCAAGTTCACTGAATTGGATGGAACATCATTCTTTCCACGAAAATCAAAATGCCCGCCAGTCTGACTTATTGGAGGACCAGATATATACATACGTGGCCCGGGATGCGTGCCAGCATCAGCGAATTTCTTCACCGCAAATGGATTACCACCCACATCACGAATGGTGGTAAAACCTCGCATTAGCGTTTCCTTTGCGCCCGTCATCCCAATTATTGCTACTTCTGACATATCACCACTTGCCATGATATTTACCGGCACATTCGCGTAGTAGGTATGCCAATGCACATCGATTAAGCCAGGGATTAGTGTTTTACCTTGAGCATCAATAATAGTCGCCCCTTTGGCGGAAAGGTTTTTTCCTATTTTTTTTATGAGGTTATCTTCTACAAGTACATCAGAACCTGTGATAAGTTTTTCATTTACGCCATCAAAAATATTGGCATTTTTAATGATCACTGCAGTTTGTGTCTTGTCCTGAGCAATAAGGTTGATACTGACAAGAATCAATAAGAATAGTGTGATTATTTTTTTCATTTTCATTTGTATTAGTAATTAATCATTTTTTAATGCTTGGTTAGGTGTTTAAAAGTTATTGAGATAGGTTGATTTTTTCATGTTAGATTAGTTTAAAGTGTTCTTATAAAGGTTTCCGTCTTTCATAATGCATTTCGTTGAGTTTATAAGGGGAGACGGATTTCCAGCTATGTTTTTACTTTCTATATCTCAAGAGGTTTAATCTTAATCTTCAAAGCTCTTCACAATAGCTCTGGCCAATGTTTCCTCTTCATTATTACCATCACCCGTAGAGAACCAGGCCACCACCATATTGCTCTTGGGAGAGATGTAAATGCCTTGTCCGCCTACGCCTCCTTTATACATATCCCCATCAGATAGTACAGCATCCCATTGGTAGCGATTGGCAATCTTTCCGGCATCATCGCTGAATAAGCCGGTCATTTTTTTGCCCACGAAGCCTTTATCATACATGCCGACATAGGTTTTGTCCTGAATCTTATCCATTACGGCATCCGGAATAATCTGCTCTCCGGCAATCTGTTTGCAGCTTGGGGTAAACATCATCGCGAAACGGGCCATATCGCGTAGCGTAGAATTTATTCCCAGAAATCCCAAGGTGTTTCCCGCTGGACTGACTAAATAATACGCGTCATGCTCCATACCCAGCTTGCTCCAAATTTGTTCGCTGAATAGCTCGCTCAATGGTCGGTTTGCTACGCGTTCCACAACTCGGTTACAAATGAAAGTATTGATGGAATTATATTCAAATACTTCGTGTCCGGGTGTTTTACGTTCCATATCGCGCATTACATCTACCCAAGATTCGTTTCTGCCTCGAACATCGGGTACAAGGCCTACTGCTTCTGTAGCGGCCCAACGGTACCAAATTTCATCCGGGTCGGTTCGAGAGGTAGGGTTGGGCTCATCGTGTTCCGTGCCATTAAGGCCGGTGGCCATGTCAAGTGCTTCCTCAAGTTTCACTGTTTCCCAAACTGAGCCCTTGAGTTCGGGAAGGTAATCGCTCACGAATTTGCTTACATCAATTTTCCCTTGGTGTTCCAGCATGGCAAGAAGGGTAGATCCGCTCACTTTCGAGCAAGAGTACCAGATGTGCTTATCTTCAGGGCGCATGGTATTGTATCGCTCGTAGATAATTTCCCCATCTTTTACCACCACCATGGCATCTATGGGCTTGGTATCAAAATGCTGATTGACGGATACTTGTTCACCGTTTTCGTTTGTGTAGGCAAGTTCACTTATGGAAGGATCAATATCATACGGCAAAACACTTTCTTGTCCCTGGGACATGATTTGCGTGGTAGGATAAAATTTCGACATGTGCACCCAGGCATAATCTGCCTCTTTGGAAGGGAACTGTATTTTCACCTTATTTTCAGGCTGATTGAAGAAATTGCTGATGCGTAATACTTCTTCCAGAGGGAGATTGCTGCTGATGTCTTCTGGCTCGGCATAAATGATGCCTTTCTCCGGATTATCAGCCGTTTGGGATGTGGTGCTTTCTGAGTTTACCGTTTCTTTTTTTGACTCAGTGCATCCAAAAATCAGGAATATGCCAAGTAGCAGCGCCAGTGATTTAAAGTTGAATGTTTTCATTTGTATTAGTAATTAATTATTTTTTAATGCTTGGTTAGGTGTTTATATAAATCTTAGCAAGGTTATAATACCCTTGCTATTTTTTATTTCTAAGGATGCAATTACCCCATCTGAATTTTGGTGAAGGTATAGCTCGGTTGGAGATTGCACTGTATGTCTTAGGTCTGTATCAATAGAGCCTAAAGCAATGACAAGATCATCCCCCTTACCGGCTGGATCATAATCAATACTTCTTAATGGTATATTCTCGGCTAGATTTTCGCCGGCCTCTTCTAAAAGAGTATTCGCGCCCTTATTACCAGAACTTAAAGTTTGAAGCCTGTCGGACCATTCTTCTTTATTTAGTTTTTTTAGCATGATTTGAGATTTGAATAAAGATCAACCAATAATGAGATACCGGATGATCTTAGTGTTATTTTTTAATGCTTGGTTAAGTATTTAAAAGTTATTGTTTATTTTTTTTGTTTTTAAATACGGGGTTGTCTTCTTCGGCATGGATAACGGGTGGTACATTTATGGTGTGCTTACCCGTCCAACCGTTAACGTTAACAGGTTCAAAGCGTCCCTGTGCCTCTACGGGGAAGCGTATGGGTTGTCCCGGGAAAACTTCCTCCACCTTAGAATTGCGGACAACAATAGTCCCATTTACAATAACATAGGGAATACCTACAGGCGGCAGACCATTTTCACCCACTTTGAAGGTAGAACGTGGTTCTACATTTTCTGGGTCAAAAATAGTTATATCTGCGACCATGCCTACCTGCATACGGCCCCGTTCATCCATTGCTTTAAGTCCGGTAGCACCTAAATATTTCGCTGAAAGATAGGTAAGCTGACGTAGCGTAAACATCAATGGCACGCCTGCCTCTCGAGCTAACGATAGCGTGGTAGAATAATTAGATGAGACGCGCGGATGTCCAGCAAATTTCGTAACATCAGTGTCCCATGGCCAAACTTTTCCGTCTTTGTCAAAACCAGGAAACGCATCAGAAGCTACAGTCATACCAGGTACTTTTATCCAATAAGGTAGCCAGTCTTTACGTGCAGGAAAGAAAACGACAACAGACCTGCCGGGTTCTTTTTTAGAAAAATCGAGAAATTCGTCCTTGGTTAGATACTTATCTAATATTGGATCATAGATGGTTTCTTCGTATTTATATCCATAGTTGTCTTCCCAAATTTCCGGACGAAGGTAGTCAGCGGAAATCCCGGTCTGACCCGCAGTAAAGGGATAGTACTCTCCCCACATATTGTGCCCTTGTGCTCTCGCCATTTGTAGTTTTTCTTGATGCTCCCACCATCCATAGTCGTTATCATGACACAACAAAAGTGGGGCATTAAGTATGAGCGCATTGGCGAAAACCTCATCAAAACCTACCTGTGCTTCAGTAGGTGTTTCGGAACTGAGGTGAAAGCGGTTATGTACAGAGGTAAGACGTCCGTAACGAGAGGCAACTCGTTGTGCTTCAAACTGCTCATAAGTTGTTAAACCTCGTGCCATATAAGCGGCGCCTACACCAATACCAATTGCCCCTTCTCTTAAACCATCATCTAGAAGTTTCATTATCTCGTTCATCTGATCCACATTACTGCGGGTAACAGACCAGCCCTGCGTACCGTCTTTTGCGGTCTTATTAATATAGCCAAGAAGATTTGTCAGATCTAAGGGTTCGTTATATTCGACCTCAGAATCGTGAACTAACATGCGGGCGCCAACATGGATGATACATGAGCCGTAGTTCACTTGCGCACCCCGTTTTGCCATGTTATCATACCACTCACCAATCCGCGTGGCACCATGTTCCAAATCCATGGCCGTAGTGGTGCCATCAGCAACGCCCATCTTTGCGCCGAATAAATCTGTTGCGTGATAATGCGTGTCAATAAAGCCTGGCGATACAACATGCCCTTTGGCATTGATGGTTTCTTTTCCTTTAATTTGCTGCTTTGTAATGGTGGCGATTCTACCGTCTTTAATACCAACATTGGCGACGTCGTCAAACAAGGTTTCAGGGTCCATGACACGGCCGTTTAATATAACAATGTCAAATTCTTGATTAGAATTCGCTGATTTGTCTATCTTTTCCTGAGCAAACACACTGATGAGACCAGATGTGAGCAGTAATAATGTAAGTAATTTTTTCATGTTTTTTGAGGTTTAATTATTATTGATTCGTGATATGTTTTTTGTCTTGTCTATGTTCATTATTCATCTTTAATTTTCATATTCCACATACACCTTACCCAAATCGCCAAAATCAGCAATTACTTTGACGCTTGGGCTTTTAGGCAATGGTCCTATTGCAGCACCTGTGGTTATCCAGTCTCCCGCTTTTACGTGATGCCCACGTTTGATTAAGTGATTGACTAACCAGGTAAGCGAGTTGAGTGGTGTCCCCAAAACATTTGCTCCTGTATTTCGATCAATTTCTCGGTTGTCAAATAGTGCTACGACTTCACAGTTAGCCAAGTTGAGTTTTTCCCATTCTGGCACCGCTTTACCATAGACAAAACTGTAATTGTTGCAATGGTCGGCTATGATATCTTGGACTCCTAGCCCTTTAGGAAAATCGTTATACCGTGCACCTATAATTTCGATGGCGGGGTGCAATGTAGCAACGGCATTTTTAACCTCCTCTGGGGTGTAAACCTCCCCTTTGTCGCATAAGTCTTTTCCCATGGTAAAGGCAAACTCAAATTCAAATCCGAATAGCGAAGGCAGACCATGCTTTATGATATTAGGTGTAGGGCTAATCCATTTTTCGAATAAAGGGCCTGAAATCGGTTCATTGACATGCGCTTTTAGCATCAATTCATCATTGGTAATAGCAACTTTCCAACCGCACTGCTGTACGCCAATTTCCTCAATGATTGCATCCTGTATTTGGTACCCTTCTTCTATACTTATTGGCCGTAGTTCATCGGGTAAGGATATCAACTTATTTTCAAAGCGAGCCTTTATCAATAGATCGGCCGCTTTTTTTATACTGTCTTGAGTTTTCATTGGATTTATATTTTAAATTATTCGTGAATTAGAAAGTATGAATTATCTGAGGTTATTTTGAAAATTTCATTTTTATACATATCTACTAATTCAGTGCACACATAATTCAGGACAGATCAAAATGACCCATAACTATATAATATATTTGATCATGAATTGAAGCCTTCTACCAACACCTGAACTGTCATCTCCGTTGGTTCTGCGCAAGATCATAAACTCAACCCCGGCATTGACTTTCTTAATAGGAGACCAGATCAGATTCAAATGAGCAGATTCTCCGCTTTTCATCTTGTTCTCATCCCGATACTCCGAAGGATCTATGGCATACCAATTGGCAAATACATTGGTAGTTAAGACGTCTGAAAGGTGAACAGCTAAGTTCGCTCCCAGGTTCCAGGCTTTCATGGTCTCCAGTGTTCCATCAGGAGTAAGAATTGCCGAGGCTTGGGTTCCCAGCGTTGAAACGATCTGACTTCCCCATCCATCGCCATAACTAGCCATCCAACTGAAGTAATGCTTGTTGCCAAAATATTCACGGCCGGTGAAACTTAAGCCCCAGCCCATCGCCGTGCTGTTAGGCAGGTTGCCTTGCCCGTCCCATCTCAATTGAAATAACGAAGCGCCTAGCATCAAACGGCCTCCAGAGGCTGTGTTCTTTGTTATTCGCCCAGCCAAAAGGGGAAGATTCTGGCTCGCTTGCCCCAGAGAATCAGGTGCATCAACACCAGTAAATTCAAGCATCTCCAAGGCAAGGGCATACTTGAATTTCTTACCCAATTTGTCTTCGAACCGTATTTGAGATCTCCTTGTGCCCGTTAAGGCATCGCCAGCTGCAAAATCAATGGCATTCGCCACTGCATAAAGATCGGTTTGAGTACCCCAGGTGCGGCCGATCAGCAGTCGTCCCAAAACTCCATAAAAATGACGTAATCTGGGCGTTTGTACAAAAGGGCCACGGTCTAAATTGTAAAAATCAAATTCAAAAAATACCTCCATAGGCATACCTTTCTCTGTGACAGTTCTTACATCGATACTCAGTCGGGATTCTCTGCCATGCAAATTCATATAGCCACTTTGCTCGGGTCTGCCATCGCCGGGAACAGGAACGTTTTGAATTTCATATTGATAGCGATCATAGCTACCGTCAAAATCTTGTATATAATCCAGTTTCACATAACCGCCTATAGCCATTCGCGCTTTAGAGCCAAAAATCGGCCAGGAATTGGGGAAGGAGGCATCAATCAGATCCTGACCCGTATAGTTCATCACATTATCGCGAAACTCACTGATACGAGAGGAATCGGTCTTTTTAAGATTCAATGAATCCCCGGGATTCCAATGTTGCGCCTCTGCGTTAAGACAGACAATACAAAAAGCACATAGCAAAGTAAATCGGATCATATTATTTAATTTAATTTTTGTATTATTTTCAATTTTATACATATTCCTTTTGGAAAATCCTGCTGCACTTGCCTTCTCTATTAATATCATTCAACAGCATATGATTCACAAACTATGCACCGGTCGAATTATGGTATAACCAATCACGATTCCAACTAAAATGGTCATGGCCACTATAAACATCTGAAAAAACTGTTGTACACCCATCATCATTTGTCCTTCGGCCATAGAGGCTAAACCACGAAAACCAATCGTTCCACTTACCAGCATCACAACCGCTGGAATCAGCACAATTGAGGTTGGACGGCCTGTTTTTCGTGCCCATACATTAGCAATAACTACGGCAACGATCGTACCCAATAGATTGCCAAGATTACTATCCAATAGTGCACTTCCTGCCAGTACGCCTAAATAAGCAAGACCAGACACCAATACCGCCCAGGGTAAATCTCTTCGGGAAGTTTGGAAAGCCAGGCATAAACCAATAAGAAGCAAAGGAAAAAGCAACAACATCCACCTTTGGTCTATAGGTATTTCAGGTTGAGCAACTGGAATCGTAAACAAAAGCCCTGCCATTCCAATCCCGATTAAGGCACCGGCAATCTGCTTAAAAAGTGTAATTAACCCGTTCATCAGATTCGACATACCCGATAAGATGTGTTGTGCCACCAATTCGCCAGCACCCAGACTGATGGAGTACCCCGGCAGAATAATGGCAACAGCAGATAGTATAACCAAGACAAGATTAAGTTCGGGCACCCAGTGTTTAAAAAGAGTTGCAAGAAAGCCTACAATCAAAGCGGTTGAAAGCGGCATCCACGACATTGCCTTAGCACCCATACGCGATGAAAGTAAGACCAAACCATAAACAAGCATACTGAAAAATGTTGCGAACAGTGTATCGGTCAAACCTGCACCCAAAAGTGGCGCTAAGCCAAGTCCGACCAGAACGTAACCGAGCATACTAGCAAATTTTCCCCATGGAGGGGGAATTTGGTCGATAGCATCGATGCGCGCATAGGCATCAGAAATGGATACTGTTCCAGCATCGATCTCGTTTAGCAATTCCCCTAATCGGGCCAATTTATCTAAATCAATATTGGGAGATGCTGTGGTCATCACCTCAACGCGCTGAATTGAATCGGGGGTTTCTCGTAAGGCAAATACAATTTCTACCGGGGTAGATTTAAATACACCCAGGTAGCCCATTTTTTTTGATAAGCCGGTAAGAAAAGACTCTAACCGGGTCGAAGTAGAGCCGTATTTGTGGGCTGCAACACCAACCTTTAAGATAAAGCGCCAGGCCTCCTCAAAGGGAATCTTCGAAGTCTTCGAGGTTTCTGATGCTTTCATTTAAGTCATTTTATTAAAAGGACTCTGTATCTCAGATACAAAGCCCTTATTGTTAGTTCATATTATTATTTTCCCGCTAGCAGTTTTGCCGCCGTGCGCAGGTAACCAGGCGAGTGATCTGTGCCAGATATCGATTCATCATTGGTCGCCAAACCGAAATAACACCCGCAGAAATCGCGAGCCGGATCTACGTAAATACCTTGACCCATGTTTCCGTGCTTAAACATCGCGCCATCTTCGAATGAATGATCCCATTGAGCGGTATTCATATAGGGCACTTCACCAAACCAACGTGTGCCGTAAGCTTCTTCTGTAGATTTATGATAGGCCTCAGGACTTCCAAGTGTTTGCGTTCGTTTCAATACTTTATCGGAAACTACTTGTTCTTTAGCTACCTTATTCCAGCTTGGGGTGTAAAGCATAGCGTAACGCAACATATCTTCTGGTGTGGTATTATTCATTCCAGCAGGGATAGGTGTTCCATCTGGTGCTAAGCCAAGGACAAATGGATTACGCGCTCCCATTTTTGACCAAACACGTTCTTTCCAGAATGCTTCCCATGGCTTTTGTGTGATGTTTTGCGCAATCAGCACAAGTGCCATAGTAATGGCTGATGAATACCTAAAACGATCACCGGGCTTTTCTCCTTCCAGTGGTTTAGCTTCTTTAAGTAACTGTTTCCAGTCTCCTGTGGCATCAAATACTGCACTGAAAAAGTGCGAAATCACTGTCTTTGGATTCACCAAGTTTTCAAATGTTTCTTCCATGTCCAGGCCAGCCGCCATGTTCATAGCATTTTTAACCGTGATATGATCCCATGCACTCCCTTTTAAATCGGGTACATACGCAGACACCATATTATCAAAGTCCAGTTTACCTTCTTCCCAAAGAAGGGTGAGCATTAAGCTAGCGGTTGTTTTGGAAGCCGACATCCAAACATGCAAATCAGAGGGATTCATGCCTGGGTAGGTTTCGAAGACCACTTTGCCCTTATGGGCCATCATCATGGCTTGCACTTGCTTAGGGCCTTTTAAGTACTCTTCAAGTGTTGGGTTGGCGCTCCCGTCAACGTTATTAAAACTTATGTCTAATAACTCTGGTTGCAGATCCCTTTCGAGAATACTAGTTACAGCCGGTGGCATCACTATGCGCGTTTTGAAAAACGATGCAATATTTAAGTTGTAATACACCGACTCATCATTCCCTGTTTGCCAGTTGGGAAAATTGTAATTCTGTGTGGCTTTATTCACAAAATCGAGAGGCTGTGCTTGTTTCCATTTTGACATGCCTGATTCGAGATTAAGCATATCGTTGATTCTTTCTTGTTTGTTCATTTTTTATCCTTTTAAAAGTTATACACTATTATTCTTTTTAATAATTTTAGTAGTTACACCGGTCGATCTTATTTTTCAAAGTCCCCTTAGGTTATAAACAATAGCGTTGTTTAATGTTCCAGCTAAAGCAATATTCGTCATAAAGTATCCTATCAGTATTGAATTTGGTCTTGGGGTCAATGACCTTACCGTTAAGCATGGCCAAGTGATAAAACTGGGCCCTAACTTGCGAGGGGAAAGGCAATAAATTAGGTAGTAAAAAAAGCCAAAAAAAACTCATGGGGGAAATGAATTAGTTGTGTTAAAGCGAATGCTCTCAAAGATAAACATAGAAAAAGCATCTGTCAATTCCACTTAAGTGGAATTTATCCCAGAAAGAAATCAAAATATCCAGATAAAGGATAAAGATAAGATAAGATAAGATAAGATAAAAATAGCCCACTACTTGAAAAAACCCAATTCCCTGGCTTTAAGAATAGCACTAACCCTATTTTTTACTGCTAATTTTTTATAGACATTGTAAAGATGTTTTTTTACAGTGTCTTCTGACACATAAATGCTTTCAGCAATCTGCACGTTTTTATAACCTTCAGCGGCCATAGTTAAAATTTCGGTTTCCCTCTTTGAAAGTGGTTTTTGCAACTGATCTTTACTTCTATTGGATTCTAAATTTTCAGAACAATTAAAATGGTCATTCGTCTGCTCAAAGGCTCTAATTAGCTCCATCATCAGGGGTGTAATCTTAGACCCTTTTTTTAATAATGAGATAACAGGTAAAATCATTTCTCCCAGATCGAGGTAAGTTCTTGTATGTAAAGTCCCTTTGCTCTTTTCAATAGATTCAGTCAAGCACTCTAATGATCGCTTTTTTGAATTCATTTTATAAAAGTATATAGACTTCAAAGCCAAAGATTGTATCAAAAAAGTATCATTATTCAAATGGCGAGCCTGATCAATATGCTCATCAAGTATTGTAAATGAACGCTTTAGTGAGTAGATATCTCCTTCACAAAGAAGGAGTTTTACTGTTGTCAATTGCGGAAAATAAAAAAAGAAAACTTTAGGAAAAGTGCTCAAATCGAATTTATTAGCCAAATTCTGTGCTGTTGAAAAGCTCCTATCGAACAAATTAACCTCGGCTTTTACAGCGGTTAACATTTGCAAATACATTTCATTGTTGCTTAATCCAGTGACCACCTCATCCAAATTTTTGAAAAATAACTGAAGATCATTTTTCTCTTTTAAGACTATCAATGTTTTCACATAGAAACAAGATGCTATAATATTCCAAAAGGGTCTTCCAAAATAATTTGAAGAAACAAGGGGTTCTAAATATTCTTTGGCCTTCTTTAATTGATTTGTTTGATAATATGAAACCCCAAGAAGAAAACTAGACATGAACCAGCTCATAATTAAGCCTTTATTCTTGGCAGGGAGTAAATAAGCTCTGGTTGTTTCCTTAAGTGACTCCAAATTTCCATCCATGGCATAAATCAAGCTCTGAATCGTTTGATTTCTTATGAAAATCACTGAATCATGAATCGTATGATTATTTAGAGCTTCCTTGACTATAGCCATACCATGTTTGGCCGATCCAGAAGAATAAAGCGCCATAGCCTTGATTCCCAAAGCGAACTCCCGAAAATAACCGTAATCATTTGGAAGCAATGAGTGGGCTGTATCTGCATGTTCTATGGCCCCCTTTACATCACCTGTAAAGTATTTTAAAGCAGAAGACAGGCTATGATATTCACCTGCAAGTAGATCCAAATCTGCAGATTTTGATTCAATTTGGTCCAGTTTGGATTTTGCTGTTAATAGGTCAGCCTGCATTTCGGCGTAACTTGCCTTTGTATCGGATAAAAGTACCCTAGATAATAACAATGAGAGATGATTAACTATAGTTTCATTTGGAAACTTGTCAACCAGTATTCTGAGCTTATTAAACTGCTCGGCATTGATCAAATGATTCCGACGCTCTTCAAAAATAGCCACCGCATATGAAATGTTTGTCTTTCTCATGGCAATGCCAAGAGCTTCTGTCGTTAATTGATGATCTTTAAACCAGGTACTTGTAATTTGAAAAAAATGATCAAAGGTAGATTCATTAAGAAATTTTTGTCCTGTTCTAATTAGGAACTCTTGAAAAAGATGATGGTACCTGAACCATTCATCATCACTATCAAGAGCAACGATAAAAAGGTTGTTTTGCCGTAGGTGTCTTATAAAAGAGAATTCTTTATCCCAGTCATCGCCACAAAAACTGTTTTGAACACAAATAAAATCGATCAGATCCCTGCTAAAACGATCCAATCGCGCTGTTAAAATCAATAATTTCTGAATCGTTGGAGACTGATTCGCAAAAATCTCCTGCATAAATATCTCGTAAAAATTTGCTCCGGAATTTTTGAGTCGTTCAAGAATCAGGTTCTTGTTTGACGATTTTTTCATTTCATGAAGGGTCATTATCAGTCCTATGGGCCATCCTTCAGTATATGTCATGACATCCTGAAAATGTCTCTCTTGAAGATCATAAAGATGAAGTTCTACCAAAGACTTAAATTCTGAACGATCGAATCTCAGCTCGCTCATATTTACTTCAAAAACGCTGTTCTGGATTCTAAGCTTTGATAAATTAAATGGAGGATAAGACCGACTTGCAATAATGAGTTGAAAGTTACTGGGTGAATAAGTGGCCAGATCGAAGATAAGGTCATGAATCATTTTGTTTTTGATCAAGTGAAAGTCATCCAATACTAGGATAAGTTCATCTTCTACTTGATCAAGGTCATTGATCAATACCCTTAAAATTGTTGCATATGGGGGCAATGTTGGGTTTAAAAGTAGCTCCTCTGCCATCAGTTCCTTATCATGTAAGGCCCTTTTCAGTGCAGCAATGACATAAGACAGGAATAGTTGTAAATCATTGTCTTCCTTGTCTATGGAAAACCATCCATACTTCTTTTCCTGACTTGATAACCATTGGCTGATAGCTATACTTTTGCCATATCCGGCAGGGGCAACGAATAATACCAGAGATTTGTAGGTGAAATTACCGAAAACCTCGAGAAGTTTAGGTCTTTCGATAATTTCATCTGTAACAGGAGGTCTGTATAATTTCGTTTTAATCATAAGTCACAATCCCTTTTCAGCTTATAGAAAAAAGGAATTGCAATTTACAATATATTAAAGCTATTTGAAAAATTTAAAAATGGTAACCTAATGATAATGTCAAATGATGATGCATAGAAGATCATATGCTTTATGCCAAGTAATTACGCTGCCTTTATTGATTCCCCTTGTGATAGGCTCAGACTTGCCGGTTTCATATAAGAATATTCTTTCGGGCTTGCTGGCATTCGGCATTCCGGAAATCTTTATGATCGTCGCAATTGCCGTCATGGGTAAACCAGGGTTTGAATTTATAAAGGAAAAGGTCTTCAGATATGTAAAACGATTTGCCCCTGCTGATGAGGTGAGTTTGACAAGATATCGAATAGGTTTGATCATGTTTAGCCTTCCAATAATTATCGGAATTATGCTTCCGTATGCAACCCATTTCTTCCCTCTCTCTAAAGACATTCCCGTATGGTGGTATCTCATTTCGGATATGATCTTTGTTTCCAGCTTCTTTGTTTTAGGAGGTGATTTTTGGGATAAATTAAGTGGATTATTTAAGTATCATGTAAAAGTTGTTTCAAAAGATAAAACAGCATAATACCTGATTAGGCCTTCACCTGTGAGCTGAATTAAGAATTTATCTCTGTACTTATTGATGTTACGATAAAACATAAAAAGAAAAAACCCTTAATTCAATTATTGATTTAAGGGTTTTAAAGTGGTGCCTCCAAGAATCGAACTAGGGACACATGGATTTTCAGTCCATTGCTCTACCAACTGAGCTAAGGCACCATCGCTTTGAGCGGGTGCAAATATAAATTTATTTTTTATTCTTATCAAAACAATTCATTAAAAAATCTATTGTAATTTCGCATTTCAATTCATTCCACTATGAATTTAGTTATTGACATTGGAAACACTCAAATCAAAGTTGCTGTATTCCAAGAAACTATGCTAATTTTTAAAGATCAATTTCATTCAGATGAGGTCATTTCAAGGGTTTTATCAATCACTGAACAATACACTATTAAAAGGGCTATCATTTCGCATGTTAGCAATCTTGATCGGTCAGTTATTTTAGACTTAGAAAAGTTGGTCAATCTGATTGAATTAAATCACCAAACTAAACTCCCTTTTACCAATAAATACCTAACACCAAAAACTTTAGGCGTTGATCGACTTGCTCTAATTGCGGGTGCCAAAAGTCAATTTCCTGATAAAAATGTACTTGTCATTGATGCTGGCTCATGTATTACTTTAGATTTTCTCAACCAGAATGGAGCATACTTTGGTGGTGATATTTCTCCAGGTATTGAAATGCGATACAAAGCGGTAAATCACTATACGGCGAATCTACCATTGCTAAATAGAACGGAATTACTTCCGGAACAGGGTAATTCTACCGAAAATGCAATTCACAGGGGGATTTTAAATGGTGTAATTCAAGAAATTGAAGGGGTGATAAGCCAATATAAGAGGAAATATCAAAAATTAACAGTAGTTTTAACAGGTGGTGATACAATTTTCTTGGCAAAAAACTTAAAAAGTAGCATATTTGCCATTCCAAATTTTTTATTGGAGGGATTGAATAGTATTTTGATACATAATATAAACGAATGATAAAAAATATAATAGTAATTGCTATTCTTTTTATATCAACACTAAGTTTTTCACAGGCAACCAATTCATCTCCATATTCTTTATTCGGAATCGGAGATCAGGCACATTTAAAAACGGTTGAAGAAATTGCGATGGGACAGATGGGTGGAGCATTAAATAGCGAATATCAATTGAGTTTTACGAATCCAGCTTCTATTGGATCGTTAAACTACACTACCTATGTCTTCTCCGGAGGGAATAAAACAAATTTTGTCAATGATGGCGATAACAAAGAAACCAGCTCAGCAGCTGCTTTGAGTTATATAGCTTTGGGAATCCCTATCAGAGGAAATCAGGGGTTACTAATGGGACTTCAATTGAATACTGCCGTAGGGTATACGCTGATTGATCAAAAATTTGGTGAAGATGGCGAGATCCTTCAATTGGATCGGTATTATGGTAACGGAGGAACAAATCGTGTATTTCTGGGTTATGGATATAAGTTCCCCTTTGATTTGTCTGTAGGTGCCGAAATTGACTATGTTTTTGGGGGTATCGATAATAATGTTCTAAACAGAAGAAGTGATGTTCAATTGGCAACACAGCAAATTACAGACTCAAATGTCAAAGGAACTTCTGTAAAACTGGGTGTACATTATGGTCCAAAAATTAATGAAGACCTAAGAATAAAATTTGGATTGGCGACAGATTTGAAATCAACGCTTAAGGAAAGAGGCGATGTACGACTCTTTTCTATTTTAAATAGTGATAGTGGTTTAGGAATCCCTGTTGACACTTTGACAAGCACTGAGTATACATCAACCATTGTAGCTCCTTTAAAAACAGCGGTGAGTGCAGGAATTGGTGAAGACAACAAGTGGTTTGTAGGTGCAGAATATACGTTTCAAAACGCTTTGGAATTTTCGGGTGGCATTTACGATGATCTTGATTTTTATAGATACGATAATTTTTCAAATATTTCTGTGGGTGGCTTTTTTACCCCAAATATGAATTCTATCAGTAGCTATTTTAACAGAGTTACATACAGGGCTGGCTTTAACTATCAAAAGACTGGTTTAGTGGTGAATGACACAGATATAAATGAGTATGGCATATCTTTTGGTGTTAGCTTACCTATAGGGTTAAAATTATCTAACGTAAATTTGGGCTTCGAATTGGGTAAACGAGGCACAACTGATAATAATTTGGTTGAAGAGCAATTTTTCAACTTTCGATTGAGTTTGTCCCTGAATGACAAATGGTTTAGAAAACAAAAAATTTATTAATTTTAACAAATCTTAAAAATGAAATCAGCAAAGACAGTATTGATTGTAGTGATGCTTTTCCTAACAGGAGGAAGTTTTACTGGGTATGCTCAAGACAAGTATGGAAGTGAGCCAGACAAATGTAAAACAAATCTATCTCTATTTCATGAGGCAGTAAAAATGGCTAACTATGACGCCGCTTATGAACCGTGGAAATGGTGTCTTGAAAACTGTCCGGAAGCATCAAAAATTATATTTAGCGATGGTATAAAGATGGCCGAAGCAAAATACGATATGGCCGCTGGGGTTATAGAAGTCAAAAAAGGCGAAAAGGTTCAAACCAATGATTATATCATTAAAGTTGAGAAAGATTATTTTGACACTACTAAATTAAATAAAGCACAGATGGCAGAACATGCCATTGAAGTGATTTACGTGTATAACCTTCGGGTAAAACATTTTCCAGAAAATCTTGGAAAAGTTTACAGTGATTGGGCTAACTTTCTATTCAAAAGGGCAGTTTTGGAGGAAATTTCTTTAAAAGACGAGATATTTGATAAGCTTAGTTTATCATTTAAAGCCGATCCTACCGGGATGAGTGTTAAGAATCTTGGAAAATATTTTGAAACTGTAACTGAAATGGAAAAAGATGTAAATCCTCAAAAAGTATTTGATACCTATGATGATATTACCGAAGCAGTAGGTCTGAAAATGGATATATATTCAAGAGAACTTGACGCTTTAAACGAAAAAGTTGCCAAAGGTGGACAGTTATCTTCAAAGGAGAAAAGTAAGAAAAGAGCAAGAGAGGTGAATTTAAGGGCTTTGGGACAAGTTGAAGGATATCTTGATAATACATTAACCGAAGTTGCTACTTGCGAAAGATTGATTCCATTGTATAAAGACAATTTTGAAAAAAACAAATCCAACGTGACCTGGTTGAAAAGAGCCGTTTCCAGGTTGAACCAAAAAGAATGTACGGATAATCCTATTTATCCTGAAATGGTTGAAGCATATGTAAATGCTGCGCCGTCTTCAGATGCATTTGTATTCTATGCAGGTATATTAATGGAGCAAGGCGAGTCGAATAAAGCTATTGAATATTTCAACAAGGCGATCGATCTTGAAGCTGATAATTATAAAAAAGCGAAATATTACTACAGAGTTGCCATGATCATGAAGAAGAAAGGTTCAAGGTCTGAATCTAGAAAATATGCACGTCTTGCAATTAAGGAAAGACCGAGTATGGGTAGTGCTTACTTGTTGATTTCAAATCTTTATGCTTCAAGTGCCAATACTTGTGGTACAGATGAAATTTCGAAAAGAATGGTATATGTTGCAGCCGCTGACAAGGCAAGAGAAGCTAAAGCAGCTGATCCGGGGATTACCTCTACTGCGAACCAATACATAAAAAGTTATATGGCAAGCGCACCTTCTAAAAAGTTAGTATTTACAGAAGGTCTTGAATCAGGAAGTCAACATAAGATTGGTTGTTGGATCAATGAAACCGCCAGAATCCCATAGTATTCAGTATGGCTAAAAAGATTTCATATCAATTATTAAACATTGCTACTATCATTACAGTAGCAATGTTTTTTTCTTGTGGTAATGATATCAAAGAAGTTCAGGACTTTTTGGCCGAAAAAAACCTTCCCATAGGAGCCGCTAAAAACGTGTATCTGATACATACCGATTCAGGAAAAGTAAAAAGCATTCTTAACGGCACCTGTTATGCACGATTTTTCTAACAGAGAGGATCATCCTTATACCCTCTTTCCCGATGGAGTGCAAATTGTAAGTTTTGATGCCCAGGGGGATTCTGTTATTCTTACTGCCGGATATTCCATTACTTTTACAAATACCAATATTTCAGAAGTCAAAGACAAGGTCAGTATCGTAAACCCGACCGAAAAAACAAAATTATTCACGAGTCAGCTTTTCTGGGATTCAAATGAGCATTATATTTATACTGAAAAAAATTTCACATTGATCACCCAATTAGATACGATTCACGGTATCGGATTTGAGTCTAATGAAGACCTAAGTAAAGTGAATATGAAATCTATCAAAGGAAGTGTTTATGTTGAAGAATCTCCATAATTATGGCAAAATATTTTAAATTTTTTGAAATTGCATATCTGATCATTGCAGTCGTTTTTATTGTTGAAACGATTCTGAGATGGAATTCTGAACCGAATAAAGCCTATATTTTCCTTGCATTCGGATTATTGGCGATCTTTATGTATTTCTTCAGGAAAAAATACAGAAAACGATTTGAAAAACACGAAAAGAAAGAATGATCATTAAACTGATCATCATATTGAGCTCGATTTTGCTATCTGCTTTTTTTTCAGGTATGGAAATTGCTTTTGTTTCATCAAACAAAATGCACCTTGAACTTGAAAAGAAAAAGGACACGCTTATTGGCAAAAGTCTTAAAGAGACTTACTCAAAAACCTTCGAAATTCATCACTACCATGCTTGTGGGTAATAATATTGCCCTGGTGATCTATGGATATTTTATGGGAGATCTTTTAATGGGCCTTTTTGGTGATTATATTCAATCTGAATTTTTACTTTTACTAACGCAAACTTTCATTTCGACAATTATTATTTTGGTTACTGCTGAATTCCTTCCAAAAGCCGTATTCAGAATCTATGCCAATGAAAGCTATGAACCTATTTGCCTTTCCGGCATATTTTTTCTTTCTTATTTTTTATGTTATTTCTAGATTTATTACCGCTCTTATCTGATTTTTTTCTTCGGGTTTTTTTCAATGCAAGAGAAGATCAGGTTCAACTTGCTTTTACAAAGGCAGAATTAGGACATTATATAGACGAGCAGTTAGAAAGTGCCGAGGATCAGGTAGACTCGGAAATCCAAATATTTCAAAACGCACTTGATTTCCATAATGTCAAGGCCACGAGAAGCCATGATTCCCAGAACCGAGATCGTGGCAGTAGAAGTTCATGACTCAACGAATAACCTTAAACAGCTGTTTATGGATACGGGTCTGTCAAAGATCATGGTATACAATAACTCTTTGGATGATATTATTGGATATGCACATTTTTTTGATCTGTTTAAAAAACCAAAGAATATACGATCCATTCTGTTGCCGATTGAAATAGTTCCTGAAACCATGATGATTCATGACATTCTTAATGATCTAATTCTGAAAAGCAAAAGTGTTGCCATTGTGCTGGACGAATATGGAGGAACCTCCGGGTTAATCACCATTGAAGACATCATAGAAGAACTGTTTGGAGACATTGAAGACGAACATGATTCTTTTAATTTGTTGGAAGAAAAGGTCAATGACCGAGAATTTAAGTTTTCTACCAGGCTTAGAAGTAGACTATATTAATGAAGAATACGATTTAAATCTTGCTGAAGACAGCACTTACGAAACCCTTGGCGGACTGATCGTGAATCATACTGAAAACATTCCTTCTACCGGTGAAATCATCGAAATTGACAATTATAGATTCACAATACTTAAGGTGACTGCATCGAAAATTGAGGAAGTCTATTTAAAAGTTTTATTTCAAGACACATAGGCCCATTTTTCGCTTAAAAAATTAGTATTAAACTCCTTTCATTATTAAAAGGTAAATTGTATTTTCGCAACCTAAATTTTTTAATAGAAAAGAAAATGGCTGTATTATCGAAAATTAGAGAGAGATCATTATTTTTAATTATAATTATCGCTCTAGCATTATTTTCATTTGTCTTAAGCGGACTTTTTGACGGAAACCTTTTTAATAAAACCGCTACTAATATAGGTGAAGTTAATGGTGAACCCATCTCAAGAGAGGAATTTGCCCAACAAATAGAGTTCTATAGAAGCAGATCTAACGGGAGGTCATCAAATACCCAAAATGTAAATAATGCATGGAACACTTTGGTTCGTGAAAAGATCTATCAAACTCAACTTGAAAAATCAGGCGTTGTTGTAGGAGAAAAAGATGTTTGGGATGCAATGGTAACACAGATCTCTTCTCAAAATAGTCCTCAATTCGCCAATGAAGCTGGATTTTTTGATCCTGAAAAATTAAAAGAATACATTGCCACCTTGCAAGATAATTCTGAGGAAGATGCAAATGGTGCAGCTGCGTGGATGAGCTGGATCAACTACGAAAAAGGTATTAAAAAGAATCTTGAGCAAAATACATATAACGCGCTTATCAGAGCAGGTTTGGGAAGCACTTTGAGTGAAGGCAAAAGAGATTACTACTTTCAAAATATCAGTGTAGACGTGGATTTCGTCTATGTACCGTTTACAAGTATTCCTGACAGTTTGATCACAGTTACTGCTGATGAGATGAAATCCTATATCAAGGCACATCCAAAAGATTATACTGTTGAGGAATCAAGAGACATTGAATTCGTTCAATTCAAGATAGAAGCGACTCCGGAAGATGAAGCGGCCATTGAACAAGAATTAATCAATATGTTGGATGATCGCGAGGAATACAGTAACGCTGCTAAGTCAAATGTTACCGTTGCCGGATTTAAAAATGCTTCGGACATGGTTGAGTTTAATGCCGAAAATGAATCTGATACGCCTTATGACGGTTCTTTTTACAATAAAAGCGGATTACCTCAAAATATTGCTGACTCGATTTTTAACTTAGAGGTTGGACAAGTTTATGGTCCTTATAAGGACAACGGGTTTTATAAGTTATCAAAAGTAACTGCCGTAAAGCAATTACCAGATTCGGTGAAGGCCAGCCATATCCTTATTCCATTTGTAGGCAGTTCAACAGCAGATGCTTCTGTTACAAAGACTTCTGAAGCAAGCAAAGAAAGTGGCTGATAGTATATTGTCAGTTGTTAAAGGAAATAATCAGAAATTTGAAGAATTAGCCAGGGAAATGTCGGTTGACAAAGTTTCGGGAGCTAATGGAGGAGATTTGGGATGGTTTGCTATACGGAACCATGATTCCTGAATTTAGAGATTATTCCTTTGAAAATTCAAAAGGAGATATGGGTGTTGTAAAATCTCAGTTTGGCTACCACATTATTCGCATTGACGATCAGAAGAACAAACAAAGAAATGTGCAGGTGGCTACTTTCTCGAGAAAAATTGATCCTTCTGAAAAAACAGAGAATGATGTTTTCGAAAAAGCCGAAACATTTGCCTCTGAGCTTTCTTCAGGAAAAGACATGGCTGAATTGGCAAAAGAGCAAAATCTCAATGTTCGACCTGTGCTTAGTTTGAAGGTTTTCGATGACAATATTGCGGAACTTGGCTCTCAAAGACAAATTGTTCGATGGACTTTTGAAGAAAATTCAGAAGTTGGCAATGTTAAAAGGTTCGATATTGACAATGGTTATGCCGTTGTAATGCTTACTTCTAAAAACAAAGCAGGTCTGTCTGGTAAAGGTCAGAATGTTAGAAATATTTTGCTAAACGAAAAGAAAGCAGCTCTAATTAAGGAGAGATCTACCGGAACCACCCTGGATGAAATTGCCGAGCAAAACCAAGTTACTAAAAGAACTAGTCTGGCCGTTTCAAATACGAGTCCTGTTTTTGCCGGTGTCGGAAGATTTGTTGATATTTCAGGTGTTGTGACTGCTTTGGAAGAAAATGAATTGGCCAAAAATATTGTCGGGAAAAGCGGAGTTGCTTTTGCGGTGGTTACGAAAAAAACCCTGCCAACTGAATTGCAAAATTACAATGCCAACAAATTGAACCTGGAAAGATCCTTAACAAGCAGAAGCTTGCTTATTTTTGAAGCACTAAAAGAGAACGCTGATATTGAAGATAACAGAGCTGTATTCTATTAAATAAATTGGTCTATTGGCTTTAGACTATGTACTTTAAGCATGATGCGATAAAAAAAAAATGCTTAAGCCACGTTATTTAGCAAGTTTTTATATATTTGTTAAATATTACTTAAAATTTTAGCTTACTTAACAATTAAAAGATTATAATTTAAAATTGATTACAATGAAACATTTAAAAAAATTATTATTAATCGCATTGGTTGTGGTTTTTGCCAATAACATCAGTGCACAGGATCAAGATAATCGCTGGATCATTGAGTTAGGTACGAACGCGGTTGACTTTTATCCAACAGGAGCGGATGTTGGCCCTGTTCCTACGCCATTCTCAGCTTCAAGTATTAATGGAGATGCTACAGGTGGAATGTTTGAAGATTTCTTCAATACAGATCATTGGAATACATCTGGTATCATTAACAGATTAAGAATTGGGTATTACGTAGGTAGTGGATTCTCTGTTGGTTTAACTGGAACTTTTAATCAAATCAATAATGTTGGTGATGTTAGAGTTACAAGAACTTCTTATTTATCAACCGATGTAGATATCAAGTATAATTTCGTAAGAGATTATGGTTGGTTTGATCCGTACCTCTTTTTAGGTGGTGGTGGTACCTGGTTAGAAGGAGACGGCAATGCAACTGCTAATGCTGGTTTAGGTTTTAACCTTTGGTTCAACAAATGGTTAGGTGTGAACGTTCAAACTAAATACAAGCATTCATTTGACGAAGACAAATTACTTCCTCACTGGCAACATGCTGCGGGTGTAGTATTTAAATTTGGTGGTATTGACACTGACGGTGACGGAATCTATGACAAGTATGATGCTTGTCCAGAAGTTGCTGGTTTAGAAGCTTTCAATGGTTGTCCTGATACTGACGGTGACGGAATCCAGGATTCAGAAGATGCTTGTCCAAACGAGGCTGGTTTAGCTGAATTCAATGGTTGTCCTGATTCTGATGGTGATGGTGTTCCAGATAAAGATGATGCTTGTCCAAATGAAGCTGGTCCTGCTAGTTTAAATGGTTGTCCTGATAGAGATGGTGACGGTGTTGCTGATAAAGATGATAAGTGTCCAGATGTAGCTGGTCCTGCTGAAAACGATGGTTGTCCTTGGCCAGATGCTGATGGTGATGGCGTTTTTGATAAAGATGACGAATGTCCAAATATCGCTGGTGTAGCTGAAAACAATGGTTGTCCTATCGTTTCTGCTGAAGTTCAAAAAGAAATCACTGATTTGGCAAGAGCTATCTACTTTGTAACTGGAAGTTCTAAATTTACTGATGAAACTGAAATCAGAATGGAGCAAATAAGTGGCATTGTTAATCAGTACAAAACATTAAGATTTGATGTTGAAGGTCATACTGACAGTACTGGTAGCGACAAGATCAATGCAAAATTGTCTCAAGCAAGAGCTGATGCAGTTAGAGATTACCTAGTTTCAAAGGGATTCCCTGCAGATATGATTACTTCTAAAGGATATGGTTCTGCTAATCCAATTGGAGATAACAAAACAAGAAAAGGAAGACAGCAAAACAGAAGAGTTGAAATATTCTCTGAGTACGCTGAGAAATAAACTTTCTTAATATTCAATAAAAAGACCATCCGTTACTAAACGGATGGTTTTTTTATGCAATAATGTTTACATTTGATCATGCAATCTTTTCTTTCTAAAGTAGTTTCCGAGGTATTAAAAAACGATTCGTCTTTGTCAGCGACCACCTTTATTCTGCCCAATAAAAGATCAGGGTTGTTTTTAAAGAATATCCTTAAACAGCAGCTTACAACAAACAACCTTCCTTCCAAAGATCATTAGTATTGAAGAGTTTGTAAAAGATATTACAGGGTTTGATGTACTTGATACGGTTAGTCTCATATTCGAATTTTATGGGATTTATAAGGAAAATACCCCTAAACAAGAAGCCGATACTTTTGAAAGTTTTTCCAAATGGGCTTCGATACTCCTGCAGGATTTCAATGATCTCGACAGTAATCTGTTTGATACGGCATCAATTCTCGCTTATCTCAGTGATACCAAGAGAATCGAGCAATGGCATCCTGGTGATGCAAGAAGAAAGTCCACTGGTAAAAAAATATCTCGCATTTTTCAATAAGGTCATTATTTATCATGCAGCATTTACATCTTATTTAAGTGCAAAAAAAGTAGGATATCAGGGTCTTGTATATCGAATAGCGACTGAGTCATTGAGGGTCTTATAAAGAAAAACATCGAAACGAAAAATTTGTTTTTGCCGCCTTCAATGCCTTGAATAAAGCTGAAGAAAAAATAATACAGCAATTACTTGAGGATGATCTGGCCTCTATATACTGGGATCACGACAATTTCTACACCAAGTCAAACAATCAGTCAGAGCAATTTTTTAAGAAGTACTTGAGATCCTGGCCTTATTATATATCCAATGAGTTTCAATGGAAAGAAAACAATATCAATACCCCAAAAACCATTCATTTTCATGGATTGCCCAAAAACATAAGCCAGATCAAGCACGTGGGATCCCTGCTAAAAGAACTGCAACAAAATAATGGAATTAAAGACACTGCTGTCATATTAGGAAATGAAAAATTATTACCGTCTTTATTGAATTCTATCCCCAAGGAAATTGCGAAAGCGAACATTACAATGGGCTATGAACTACAAAATGTATCGCTAAACACTTTTTTTCAGTCCCTGTTCAAATTGCACATGAATCGATCTAAATGGAAAAAAGAAGGGACCTTTTATTATAAAGATCTGATATCACTACTTGATGATCCATTTTTTAAAAGTCAATGGGTCGCCTATAAAGATGTCGAAAAAGACGCTTAAAACAATTCTTTATACTGATCACACGATTTTTGTTTCAGAAAGTCAATTGATGGATCTTGTTGCCCAATTCGAAGATCTTTCCGGCCTGTTTGAACTCGTATTTCTAGAATGGAATAATGATATAAATGTCATTATTGAAAAGATCATCAAAATAATTGAACACCTGAAGGGCGCAAAACAGAGCAAGATCAACTTCATCAGGAATACCTCTACAGATACTATAATATTTTTGTACAACTCTCTAACCTCAACAAAAATTTTGGGTTTATTGATAATCTGAATACGCTTTACCAGATCTTTCAGCATATTCTTAAAACTGAAAAGTTATCATTTCAAGGGGAACCTCTGGAGGGGCTTCAAATCATGGGGCTTCTTGAATCAAGGGGACTTGATTTTAAGAACCTTATCATTACCTCTGTTAATGAAGGCTTTTTACCTGCCTCAGGCAGCAACAATTCTTTTATTCCTTTAGACATCAAGCTAGAGAAGAAAATTCCTACCTTTTTTGAAAAGGATGCCATTTTTTCTTACCACTTTTTTAGATTGTTGCACAGAGCAGAAAATATCTACTTGATTTACAACAACATCACTGATGATTTTGGATCGGGTGAACCAAGTCGTTTTATTAGGCAACTCCATACTGCCAAAGGCCTTAGGACAGCTGGATAAGGTTAGGTTTCAAAAAAAAATTATCAATCCAAAATTGAATTCCTCACCCCTTGTGCTGAACAACATTATTAAAACGGATACGGTAATGTCGAAGCTTATAAAGCTTTCTGAAAAAGGGTTTTCACCAAGTTCTCTTACCAATTATATTAGAAATCCTCTGGATTTTTATAAAAGAAGTGTTCTTGGAATTAAAGAATTCAAAGAAATTGAAGAAACAGTCGCGGCAAATACTTTTGGAACCATTGTTCACGATACCTTAGAGCAACTTTACCTGCCATTTCTGAATAAAACTTTAGACATCGAGATGTTAAGCAAATGATCCTTTTGGTCGAAGATGAAGTTACCCGGCAGTTTAACAAAAGCTATTCTTCAAAGGCGATCACTTCCGGAAAGAATTTTTTGGCTTTTGAAATTGCCAAACAATTTGTGCTGAATTTCCTGAACTTCGAATTACGAGAACTCAAACAAGGAAAAATCATCAAAATCTTAGGTCTGGAAGTCCCAATCGAGATGTTTCATCATGTAAAAGGGATCGATATGGAAGTGAAATTAAGGGGAAAGATTGATAGGATTGATCAGATCAATGGTGTACTACAGGATCATGGACTACAAAACCGGTAAGGTTACAAAAACTCAACTTAAAATTAATGACTGGAGTCTGCTCGGTTCTAATGAAAAATTTTCAAAAAGTTTTCAGGTTTTAACCTATGCCTATATGTATCTCAATCAGCATAAACTGTCTGTTAAGGATGTTTCTATGGAGAGTGGGATAATTTCCTTTAAAAACCTAAAAGATGGATTTATGGCCTTTAATGAAGGTTTGATCACGGAAGAAAGTATTTCGCTATTTATTCTTGAACTCGACAATCTCATTATGGAGATTTTTGACATCAGTATTCCTTTTCAGGAGAAAGAATTACCCGTGTTCAATTATTAATTCAAATCCTTATTTTTGCCTTTATGAGAATAGTTAAAAACATTGAAGTTGAGGGCAAACATCATCTGCCGATTTTAGCAGACCTCTTTTACCAGGAAAGTAATTCTCCAAAAGACGTTGTGATCTTCTGCCATGGTTATAAGGGCTATAAAGACTGGGGGGCCTGGAACCTGGTTGCAGAGGAATTTGCCAAACGGAACTATTTTTTTCTAAAAATGAACTTTTCTCATAACGGTGGAACAAAAGAACAACCTATCGATTTTCCTGATCTCGAAGCCTTCGGCCAAAATAACTATGTAAAAGAACTGGATGATCTGGACTCAATTATTTCCTGGCTGCACTCAAGACAATTCCTATCAAGCAGAAATAAACACCAAACAAATATCAGTTATTGGTCATTCAAGAGGGGGAGGAATTGTGGTTTTAAAGGCTGCCAATGATCAACGAATATCAAAAGTGATCTCATGGGCAGGTGTTTCAGATTTTGCCAGTAGATTTCCTGAGGGTGAAGCACTTGAATTCTGGAGAAAAAATGGGATTGCCTATATAACAAATGCCAGAACTAATCAACAAATGCCTCATTACTTTCAGTTTTATACAAGCTTTAAATCAAATGAAGCAGCATTAACCATCCAAACAGCAGCGGAAAAACTTTCCATTCCTTATCTCATTGTTCATGGGAACATGGATGAAACTGTTCCTCTAAAAGAAGCCAAAAATCTTACATGCCTGGTCTCCTGAAAGTCAACTTGAGGTCATTGATGGTGCCAATCATTCTTTTGGAAGTTGCACACCTTGGACCCAACATGATATTACCTTCACATTTATCTCTTGCCGTTGAACGATCTATAGAATTTATCGATGAGCTAAATATCTTTATTTCAGCTTGTTAATTTATGTTTAATCTCTTTTTATCATTTTTATGTTAACCATGACATGGAGTTTGGTACAAAAGCATATACTTATAGTAATTATTTGAATAAAATATAAACGAAAGAGTATTTTGGATGTATTGTTTCTCTTTTTGAAGAGATTCGCAAAAAAGGGCCGATAAAATTGGCCCTTTTTATATTGTAGTAGAATCTCTTTTTCGTAACTTTATATGGCTTGTTTTAACCCCCTAAATTCAAACCTATGAGACTTCTTAAATTATTATCACTGTATTTGTTGATCAGTGTTTTGTCTATCAACAACCTAGAAGCACAATTACTTAAAAAACTCAAAAAACGAGTTCAGGAAGCCACTGAAGATGTGATTGCAGAAAAAGCCGCCCAAAAAGCAGGGCAGGAAACTGGAAAAGCTTTGGATAGCTTGTTGGAGATCGATCCTGACTATCAAGCAAATTATGAAAAACAACTCAACAAATGATGAGCAGTGGAGTGAGAACATACCCATAGAGGAATCCTATGCTTTCAACACAAGCGTAACTTATGAATTAACGATGGTAGAAAATGATAAATGCAACTGATGTCAATTATGAAATGTGGTATCTCCGAAAAAGCTGGCTATATGGCAACTAAAGTTAAAAACAGTACAAAAGGAGACTCTAAAGACATGCCAAGTTCCATGCTTTCCATATTGATGATACAAATCAAGCGATGATCATCATTATGGAAGAGCAAAAAATTGCTCAATTACTTTCTATGAACAAAATCAAAGATGTTCTGCCTAAATGGAAAACTAAACCAAGTCAGTAGACACAGCTTTTAACACTATAAAAAACAGGAAAAACAAAAAAGATCCTTGGTTATGAGTGTGAACAATTTTCTTCTCAAAATGAATCAAATAAATTTACTTTTTGGATCACCAAAGATTTAGAACTGTTCCAGAAAAATATGCTTTTCAACATTAGTGAATCCTTAGGTGGCAATACCTTTGAAAACATTCCAAAGAATGCACAAGGGTTTATGATGGAGATGCACTTTGAAAATTCATCAAAAGGGAAAAAGGATCTATGACAGTGTCAGACATCAAATAAATCCAAAAAACTAATTATGATGAATGATTACCAACTTATGAGTCTTGGTCAATTCATGCAAAAATAATTTTTTTAGCATCTGTTTTACTCTATGCAAATTTTGTAATTCACTGATACATCAGAAAGTACCTTTGCAGTGCTCATTCATTTTAAATATTAAATAGTTCACGTAAAAATACTTTTTAACCACTGTGTTAAAAACTTTCGAGTCAATGTGGATAACTAAGATTTTATATTCGGATAAAATGTCAAATCTTTGCGACTGCAATTATCCCTGCTATTTTTTAATTTTTCAATCAACAATACGCTAATTATGTCAAATATTGAACCTATTTTACGTCCTAACAAAGACCGATTTGTTATTTTTCCTATACAACATAATGATCTATGGGACTGGTATAAAAAGCAAGAAGCCTCGTTTTGGACCGCGGAAGAAATAGACCTCGAACAAGATGTAATTGATTGGGAAAACAAACTAAGTAGTGAAGAGAAATATTTCATCAAACATATCTTAGCTTTTTTTGCAGCATCTGACGGTATAGTAAATGAAAATCTGGCTGAAAACTTTGTTAGTGAAGTTCAGTACACTGAAGCTAAGTTTTTCTATGGTTTTCAGTTAATGATGGAAAATATACATTCAGAAGTGTATTCATTACTGATCGACACATATATTAAAAACGATGTCGAAAAAAATGAGCTTTTTCAGGCTATCGAAATTTTTCCTGCTATCAAGAAAAAAGCTGACTGGGCACTTCGCTGGGTAGACAGTGATAGTTTTGCAGAGCGATTGATCGCATTTTCAGCAGTAGAAGGTATTTTCTTTTCCGGTAGCTTTTGTTCTATTTTCTGGATGAAAAAAAGAGGCCTATTGCCTGGTTTAACCTTTTCCAATGAATTGATCAATAGAGATGAGGGTCTTCATGCTGATTTTGCTGTTTACTTGCACGAAAATCATATCATGAATAAGGTACCTAAAGAGAGAATTACAGAAATACTTGTTGATGCATTAAATATTGAGAGAGAATTTATCACTGAATCTCTACCAGTAAGTTTGATTGGAATGAACTCTAGTCTGATGACACAATATCTGGAGTTTGTAACTGATAGATTATTGATGGAATACGGATGTGAAAAAGTTTATAATGCTACGAATCCTTTTGATTTCATGGAAATGATCTCTTTGGAAGGAAAGACCAATTTCTTTGAAAAAAGGGTATCTGAATATCAAAAAGCAGGCGTAAAATCAGGGGGTACAGGAAGTATTTCTTTTGATGCCGATTTCTAATTATTCATACATTGTTTTAAAAAATTTAAAAAGATAGTTTGCTGATAATGTGATTGTTATATAATTATTAACGACAGATTGTTAACAACATCTTAAACAGTTTTCCGAATTGACTGTGGTTTTATTCTATTTTAGAACAGACTAAAAGTCGATTCAAATTCATTATAATATCGCTTTCAGATATTATAATTTTTAACGAGTAATATGGGCTCATGACTAAGGCATGAGAATAACTAACCTTAATAAACATAATAAATAAATGTATGTAGTAAAAAGAGACGGCAAAAGAGAACCGGTAATGTTCGATAAAATTACCGCAAGAGTTAGAAAATTGTGCTATGGATTAAATGATTTGGTTGATCCTATCAAGATTTCGATGAGAGTGATAGAAGGGATATATGATGGAGTAACAACTTCGGAATTAGATAACCTTGCAGCCGAGATTGCTGCCACTTTGACCACTACACACCCTGATTTTGCAAAAGTAGCAGCCAGAATAGCTGTTTCCAACTTACATAAAAACACTAAAAAGTCTTTTAGTGAGACCATGAAGGATCTTCATGATTATGTAAACCCAAGAACGGGTAAAAAAGCTTCTATGATCGCTGAAGATGTTTATAAGATCATTGAGGATAATGCAGATAAACTGGATTCGACCATTATTTATAACCGTGATTTTGGTTATGACTTCTTCGGTTTTAAAACACTTGAAAGGTCGTATCTTTTGAAAGATCAACGGAGAGATTGTTGAAAGACCACAACACATGTTAATGAGAGTTTCTGTGGGTATCCATAAAGACGATCTGGATGCTGCCATCGAAACTTATGAATTAATGAGCAAGCGCTATTTTACTCATGCTACTCCTACCTTATTCAATGCCGGTACACCGAAACCACAGATGTCTTCATGTTTTCTTTTACAAATGCAAGATGACAGCATCGATGGGATTTATGATACCCTAAGACAAACGGCCAAAATTTCTCAATCAGCAGGTGGTATAGGTCTTTCTATACATAATGTAAGAGCCACTGGGTCTTATATCCGAGGTACTAATGGTACCTCTAATGGTATTGTTCCAATGTTAAGAGTATTACAACGATACGGCAAGATATGTCGATCAGGGAGGAGGAAAACGAAAAGGATCCTTTGCTGTTTATTTGGAGCCTTGGCATGCGGATATTTTTCAGTTCCTCGATTTGAAAAAGAACCATGGTAAGGAAGAAATGCGAGCGAGAGATTTGTTCTTTGCCATGTGGATTCCTGATTTGTTTATGAAACGTGTTGAAGAGAATGGAGAATGGACCCTGATGTGTCCTAATGAATGTCCCCATCTTTTTGATACTTACGGGGATGAGTTTGAAAAGCTATATACCAGTTACGAAAAAGTAGGAAAAGGAAGAAAGACCATCAAGGCCAGAGAATTGTGGGAAAAGATTCTCGAAGCTCAGATTGAAACTGGAAATCCTTATATGCTTTATAAAGATGCGGTCAACAGAAAATCAAACCATAAAAATCTTGGTACGATTCGTTCTTCCAATTTATGTACTGAAATCATGGAATATACCGCTCCTGATGAGGTAGCAGTATGTAACCTTGCCTCTATCGCCATTCCTATGTTTATCTCAGAGGATGCCGATGGGAAAAAATTCTTTGACCATAAAAAATTATTTAAGGTCACCAAAAAGATCACCCGAAACCTGGATACCGTGATCGATCAAAATTTCTACCCTGTTCCGGAAGCGGAAAACTCAAACATGAGACACAGACCTGTAGGGATTGGAATTCAAGGTCTTGCCGATGCGTTTATTATGTTGAGATTGCCTTTTACAAGCGAGGAGGCCAAAAAGCTGAATCAGGAGATCTTTGAGACCATCTATTTTGCTTCATTAACCGCTTCTATGGAACTTGCTAAAGAAAAAGAACCTTATTCATCATATAAGGGATCTCCGATCTCTCAGGGTGAATTCCAGTTTAATATGTGGAACATTAGCGAGGATGAACTAAGTGGCAGATGGGAATGGAAGAAGCTTAGAGAAAGTATCATGCAAAATGGCGTAAGAAATTCCTTATTGGTAGCTCCTATGCCTACGGCTTCTACCTCACAAATTTTAGGAAATAACGAAGCTTTTGAACCTTATACCTCAAATATCTATACCAGAAGAGTATTATCCGGGGAGTTTATTGTAGTCAATAAACACCTGTTAGAAGATCTTGTGAATCTTGGATTATGGGACAATGACATGAAAGAAGATATCATGCGTGCCAATGGATCAGTTCAACATATTGAGGCAATTCCAGCAGGAATTGAAAGAATTGTACAAAACTGTATGGGAAATGAGTATGAAAGATATTATCGATATGGCGCGCCATAGGGGTTATTTTATTGATCAGTCACAATCATTGAACCTATTCATGAAAGATCCTGACTATTCCAAACTGACTTCAATGCATTTTTATGCCTGGAAATCAGGTTTGAAAACAGGTATGTACTATTTAAGAACGAAATCTGCAGTGAATGCTATTCAGTTCACAGTATCTAAAAAAGCTGATGAACTTCCTGCAGGAGCAATTGAGGAGCAACCTTTAACTGGAGAAGAGCTTAAGGAAATGATCATTAAATCAAGAGAGAATCCTGATGATTGTCTTATGTGTGGATCTTAAAATGATCCCTATGGGTTAAAAAACAAAAAAGAGGAAACCAACTAGTTTCCTCTTTTTTGTTTTTTATAATTATACAGCGACACTTTCAAAGTGCCCTTTCATTTATATTTTTCTCGATCTACTGGTCATCTGAATTCGATGCCAAATCATAAGTCCGTCTTTAGGGTACTTAAGACAACCGGATTCAATATGACATCAGTGTTTGAAACCACTACCTCTTAATCTCAATCGGAGCATAACCGATAAAATCTATCACAAGTGTATATTTTCCTTCTAAAAGATTCAATTCAAAAGCCCCATCCAAAGATGTTTCAGCATTTATATCCAACCCTTTGACCTTTACATTTGCAAAAGCCAACGGCTCCTTATTAAAGTCTCCGTCAATACACTACCCTGAACGCTTGCACCTTGTGCAAAACCAACACCAGCAACAAGTAAACCAAAAACTAAAGTCATAATTTTCATGGAAATTATTTTCACAAAGAACTCCAATAAAAGTTACTTATAGGTTAATCCATTGTTAAGGAATTATAATGAATTAGTTAATCTCATGTTAATTTATTTATTTTCAATGTTGTAAAATCCTCCTGTAATTAGTATGTTTATAAAGAAAAACTCTCTTTTATGATCAAACGATGGATCTTTTTGATTGTGCTTATTGTTCTGGGGCTTGTTTTATTTTTTAATCCCAATTTTAAGACAATCGCGGCAGGTGTGTCTATTCTTGCTATTCGGTATGATCACGCTGGAAGAAGGGTTTAAGGTGTTTACCAAAGGGCCGCTTAAAAGCAATTTTAGGAAAAGCTACCGACAAACTCTATAAGAGTATTTCTTTAGGAGCCATTGTAACCGCTTTCATACAGTCAAGTTCACTTGTATCTGTAATCACTATTTCCTTTATCAGCGCGGGCCTGATAAGCCTAGCGGGTGGGATTGGATTGATTTTCGGAGCCAATATAGGTACAACCGCTACTGCCTGGCTTGTTGCTGGATTTGGGCTTAAGATCAAAATATCGATACTGGCGATGCCTATGCTTATTTTTGGGATCATTTTCTCTTTTCAAAAGAGCATAGTCCTTCAAAGGAATAGGCAACATATTGACCGGACTAGGATTCTTTTTCCTGGGAATTTATTTTATGAAAGAAGGTTTTGATGTTTTTAGTGAATATTTTGACTTACTGTATATGCAGTGCCTGGATTTTTAGGTGTTGTGATCTATACCGGAATAGGGATTTTTATCACTACAATTCTTCAATCGAGCAGTGCATCTCTGGCTTTGGTCCTTACTGCGCTATCTGCGGGTCAGATCGAATATGAAAACGCACTTGCCTTGGCTATAGGAACAAATATCGGAACCACGATCACTGCGCTGATCGGATCTGTGGGTTCAAATATCGCAGGGAGAAGACTTGCTCTGGCCCACTTGATATTTAATTTCATCACAGGGATCGTGGCTCTTTCTTTTATTTTCCCTCTGGCAAAATTTAGTCGATAAATTGTCTGAGTTTATAGGTATCTCTCAAAGTGACTATGCCTTAAAGCTGGCTCTTTTTCATACGATATTCAACCTCTTAGGTGTTCTCATCATGATCCCTCTTATTAAAAAGCTGGAAAAATTGCTGATTTCTCTGATTAAAGATCATAGAGTCAAAGATATAGATGAGCCAAAATTCCTTAATCGAGCAGCGCTGGAATTTCCCCAAACTGCAATTTCTTCCCTGGAAAACGAAACAAAATATCTCTTTGAAAATGCCATTTTTGAAATTGTGACACATGCTTTAAACATTCACAGGAGCGATATCTTATCTGATATAAAGTCAAAAGTTATTGGTAAAAAAATCTCAATCGGAAATAGATATAGATATAAGAGATCTATACGTGCATAAAGTCAAAACTATCTATGGTAAAATCTTGGAGTATGCTACAATTGCACAATCTGAACTCGAATTGAGTAAAGAACAGCATAAAAGAATCTCAGAGATAAAAATTGCGAATCGAAAAATGGTTGAAATCATAAGAGATGTAAAAGAACTTCGCCGGAATATCTCGGTGTATACCTATGCTGATAACGAATATATCCAAAAGGAGTACAATAACTTCAGAAGGATGGTTGTCAGGGTGTTAAGAGCGATCTATTCATTCAGAATTGAAGACGGCAAAGATGTGCATTACGAAAAACTCATGGCAATGAGAAATAAGGCCAAGCAAAACTCAAGAATAGACAATAAAGGGATCAACAATATCATTAGAAAAAACCTTATTACAACCGATATGGCCTCTTCTCTGGTAAATGATCATGACAATGTCAATGATATGGTCAAAAAAATCATTGAGGTCGGAGAATTACTTTACAGCGAAAAAGACAGTATACTTGAAGCTGTTTAATTGCCTGGGTATTCCCTGAAATTCTGAGCCATTACTTGGTTCACAATGCCTTATTTTTATGATGTTCCTCATAATAAAGGTTCAGAATATTCATACAGGCCAAAATCAAATCCTTTGTCTCTAAAAGAATGATAAAATACAAGGTAGTGTTCTTAGGACTGGTAGAGTCGCTCTCTCTAGTTCTTTCAACCTGCTTTTGAATTGAAGTCTCTACCTCTTCCAACAAAGCCCTCTTTGAATCAATAATATCCGGAACTATTTCGTCAAACGATCGTGAATCAAACACCTCACTGATCCTGGAAAATAAGACCAGTAATTTCTCATTAATTTCCAAAAGCTCTTCTGTTTGCTTTTTCTTCAGCTCTTGTGATGATTATTGACATGCTTATGACTTACCTTAGCGATCAGGCTAGATGATTGTGCAACATCTTGCAGACTACCAATAACATCTATATAAAACTTACTGGCACCAAGATAAGAATCATCAAGTTCTTTAATAAAATAGAAAATATCATTCTGCAGATCTTCAACTTCCGATTCCAGTTTCACCACTGATTCTTTGGCTTTAGTCAGCTTGTTTAGATCTTGACTGATCAAGCCTTTAATTGTTGTGAATTGATCTTTCCTACTCGCTTTAAAGCCTTTGATATATTGTCCGCACTTTCCTCGATTACCCCGAGTATAGAACCACTTTCTGCCTTATTCAAACTATCTTCAGCCTTAGACTCTCTTTGGACTTTCTCAGATGTTTGATATAATTTCTTGACAATAATAATACCGCCAACAACAATAAACTGCGATCATTGTAGCGCCTCCAAGATGAATCAAATAGGCAACTGTTCCTGCTGCTATAAATGCTACAAGAGCTGTAAAAAACCACCCTCCAATCACATTCAGAACTCCCGCTACCCTATATACGGCACTTTCACTTCCCCAGGCCCTGTCTGCCAAAGAAGTACCCATAGCCACCATAAAAGTTACATAGGTAGTTGACAAGAGGCAACTTCATTGAGGTTGCAAGGGAAATAAGCACGCTGGCCACCATTAGGTTGACCGCAGCCCTGACCATATCAAAAGCGGGAAGCTTATGCTTCTTATCCTTAGACAATTTTATCACTGGTTTTTTAAACTGCTTTTCAATTTTTCGTTGCAAAGGATCTGGCAATACGGTCGCTGTATAATCTGATATCATCATGGTCAATTTCACCATATTTCTAGACAACCAATGGGGCTCAAATCTTTCTTTGGTATTTTCCTGACTGGATAAATCAATAGATGTCTTAACGACACCCTTTGCCTTACTTGACAACCAAAGTGTCAATACCATAATTAATCCGGCAGCAACAAGAAATAAAGTTGGTGTTGGGACTTTTTTACTCAATACATTCATGCTGAATTCTGTTGCAGGAACTCCCGAAACGCTCCATGCCTCATAGGATTGCCATGCGGCAATCGGAACACCTATAAAATTAACAAGGTCATTTCCTGCAAATGCCAAGGCAAGGGCAAATGTGCCAATGATGATAATGATCTTGTAAATATTCATTTTTAGTCCAACCACCGCAAGGTAAGATAGCAGCGACCATAGCACAAAGCTTATGGTGATGATCAACAGGGTCTTCCCTTCTATCATTGGTTGAATATTTGCATAATAATCTGTTCCTTTTAATCCTTTGATAAAGATAAAATAGGTAATCGCTGCCAGCGCAACTCCACCAAAAACAGCTCCTACCCATTTCGCCTTTTTTTCAAAATCAAACGATAATAACACCCTGCTTATATATTGAACGAAGGCTCCAACCGAGAAGGCAACCACTACGGATAGCAATATGCCTAAAATGATTTCTGTTGCCTTTTCAGTATTGATGTATTTTAATACTTCCGAAAAAGATCCATTATCGGCACCGATCTTGATCAAGGCCATAGCAACGGCAGCACCTAACAATTCGAAATACGATTGAAACCGTTGTCGAAGTAGGCATTCCGAGTGTATTGAAAAAATCGAGCAATAAGATATCAGTGATCATTACTGCAAGAAAAATGATCATGATTTCGTTGAAATAAAACTCTCCTGGAACAAAAATTCCTTTCCTGGCCACCTCCATCATTCCACTCGAAAAAATAGCTCCAAAAGCAATTCCAAGACTGGCAACAATCATAATAGTTCTGAAGGAAACGGCTTTGGAACCCAAGGCTGAATTCAAAAAGTTGACGGCATCGTTACTCACACCCACCACAAGATCTGCAATGGCCAAAACGACCAATGCCATGATCATTAAAAAGTAAATGTTTTCCATTTTATTAAGGTCTAATTAGAGTTTAAATATAAAACAGAAAACAGAATAATTACCTATTAATTAGAATATTGTTTAAATATAGCCAGGATCCCGGGTCTGGAAAACCGTTAAAATCTTTCTGTTTTTTAAAGAGTGAATCCTCTGAAAATATTCAAAATAATGTATCTTTCATGTCTTTAAAAATAAGGCATGAACTGGGAAAAATTACTCTCTTTAAAAAGATTTGGCGATCAGGCCACTAGAAAAAGAATTGATCAGGATGAGGCTCGTTTGGGCTTTGAAGTTGATTTTGACAGGATAATTTTTTCTGATTCATTTAGAAGTTTACAAGACAAGACCCAGGTTGTTCCCTTGTCAAAAACAGATTTTGTACATACCAGACTTACACATAGTTTAGAGGTATCGGTTGTGGCGAGATCTTTGGGCCGTATAGTGGGTAAATATGTGATTGAAAAATATCCTGAACTGGAAAAAAAGGGGTATCGGTCGAATGATTTTGGTGCAATTGCAGCGGCAGCAGCATTGTCTCATGACATAGGAAACCCTCCCTTTGGACACAGCGGAGAGAAATCTATAGGAGAGTTTTTTTTATCCGGGAAAGGTCAACTATTTAAAGAACAACTCAACCCTAAACAATGGCAAGACCTGATTGATTTTGAAGGGAATGCAAATGGTTTTAAGATCTTGTGCGAATCTGTAAATAATATTCAGGGTGGATTAAGGTTGTCATATGCAACCTTAGGAGCCTTTATTAAATATCCCAAGGAATCCTTACCGAAAAAACCAAGTCGCCACATTGCAGATAAAAAATACGGTATATTCCAATCAGAACTGGAGTTTTTTAAAGAACTCACAGATGAATTGGGTTTAAAAAGAACAGGAAATACCCCTGATCTCTCCTTTTCAAGACATCCTCTGGCTTATATTGTTGAAGCTGCGGATGACATTTGCTATACCATCATTGATTTTGAAGATGGTATCAATCTTGGGTTGATCTCTGAAGATTATGCCTTGGAATATCTGATCAACCTTGTTCGGGATACGATCAATACCAAAAAGTATAATTCCCTGCAGAATACACAAGACCGTATTAGTTATTTAAGGGCTCTGGCTATAGGAAATCTTATTCAGGAAGCCTCAAGAATATTTATTGAAAACGAAGAGACCATCCTCAAAGGCGAATTTCAATATTCTCTTCTTGAAAAATGTAAATATGAAGCACAGATCAATGACATCATTAAGCTGAGTGTAGACAAGATCTATCAGAGTAAGGAGGTCATCGAAAAAGAAATTGCCGGTTATCAGGTCATTGCAGATTTATTGGAAGTCTTTATCACTGCTGTCAACAACAAACATGGGCATCAACTCTCAAATTATGACAAGCTTGTTTTAATGCTATTGCCCGACAGGTATAAAAACACCTCTGATGATCTTTACAGAAGAATTCTCAGTATATGTAATCTTGTCGCAAATTTCTCAGATAGCTATGCCATTTTACTGCACAAAAAAATCAAAGGTGTCGATCTTGGATGATTAGGCTGTCTTAGAAATTATAAATAATTCCGATCCCCAACTGCTGTTTTAATTGTACTCTGGCTCCCAGGATTTCCACTTCTCCATCCTCATTGGTTTTTTTGATCTTGATGTCATTATCATAGATCAAATGACTCCTGAAGCTTGCTTGAAATACTTTATTAATTTTAAACTGAAAATTAAGGATCCATTCAACATCAATATTTCCAAAGTCATTGATATAATCTGTATAGAGTTCAAGATCGTTTTCCATTGCAACATTTTTAAAGATCTCCTTTTCCCATTGTGTTCGAACTAAAATCCCCAATTCATGCCTTGACCGATCACCAGGCTGGACACCAAAGGCTCCTTCATTTGATAATTTCTCATCAAATACATAGGTCGATTTTAAAGTTAACGGAGATACATAAATTGAAAAAAGTTTCTCCTTTAAATTATATTGGCTTCCAATTCCCAAATGAAAATATGCAGGTGCAAAAAATCTTGAAATCGGATCCTCATCTTCAGGCTCATTAAATCCGTCTGTAAACTGGGTTCTAAAATTGAATTGAGCTGAAAAATACCAGTTGGAAAGCGTGTCTTTTCTATAACCGAAAGATGAAGCTAGCCTAATTTCATCATCTGTTTTGATCAAACCTAAGTTCTGTTGATTATTCAGACCATATCTGGCCGATACCTGGTTGTTCCAAAGTGTGTATAATTTTTCATAGACTCTGGCGAATTCAACCTTAAATAATCCTGAAATCGAATTTTGTCCTCCGGTATTCCAATTGACAAAAGAGACCTGATTCAAGTCAAATCCGATCACATTCTTATGGTTCCACCATACAGGGTCGGCGGCTCTTTTGGTTCTTTTTATACTGACAAGTTCAATGGCATTGGAAAATCCTATGGTATCAATACCATAGGTCTTGATTTTTGAAAAATAATCAATCTTATTTGGAAGGGGTATATAAGAAGTATCTCCTGAATAATTATCAATAACCATTCTGTATTTAGGTGTAATCATAATATTCCTGCCATAGGCATTGCTTTTAGTGGAATCTATGTGAATATTATAATAGGGTCTCAGCAAAGAATCCAACAAGGCTCTTTCGATATAAAGCATTTTTGGCGTTTGGAGTGAATCTGGTTGCAGGCTGTCCAAAATAGCATCGTTCGTGTTAAAATCTTTTGCTACCAAGAAAGTGCTATCAACACTTTGAACAAGCGAAATGGTGTCAATCGCGATTTTCACCTCTACAGAATCTTTGATCTGGGCGTCAACTCCTGAGACAAATAAAAGAAAAAAAAGTATTTTAATAGTCCTGATCATCCATTCAAATAGAAAGGCGAATTTAACATTTTTTATAATTCAAATTTCGATCAATCACAATTTCAATACTCGTTTGATCCAAACCAACTATTTCGTACAATTTTGACATAGGTCCATGTTCTATGAACCGGTCCGGCAACCCCAAACATTCGACTTTTACGTGTGTATATTTAGTGCCATTCTGAAAATCCAAAACGGCCATTCCGAAACCTCCTTTAACAACTCCTTCTTCAATGGTAATGACCTTAGCGTATTTGGAAAATATCTCATGCAATAGGTTTTCATCTAAAGGTTTTACAAAACGCATATCATAATGTGCAATATCACTGTACTCCTTCTTTGCGCAGATATTTACTATCGTCTCTCCAATGGGCCCAACAGACAAAATAGCCAGTTCGCTTCCATTTTTAATCATCCTCCCTTTACCCGTTTCGATTATTCTGAAGGGCTTCTTCCAGTCACAATGAATCCCTCTTCCTCTGGGATATCTTATAGCTATAGGGCTTTTCAAATCAAACTGGGAACTATACATGATATTCCTTAACTCCATTTCGTCCATCGGACAAAAAATGATCATATTCGGAATACAACTTAAATAAGCCAAGTCAAAGGCACCGTGATGCGTGGGGCCGTCTTCTCCGACTAACCCGGCCCGATCAACACAAAAGACAACAGGCAAATTCTGCAAGGCTACGTCGTGTATGATCTGATCGTAGGCTCTTTGAAGAAATGTAGAATAAATGACGCAATAAGGTAACATGCCTTGAGTGGCCAATCCAGCTGCTAAAGTAACGGCGTGCTGCTCTGCAATTCCAACGTCAAATGCTCTATCAGGGAATTTTTCTATCATGTATTTAAGTGACGACCCTGTTGGCATCGCGGGCGTTATACCCACAATTTTTTCATTCTTTTCGGCGAGCTCTACCAATGTCGACCCAAATACATCCTGATATTTAGGTGGAAAATCAAGTTCATTCTGATCAATAAGTTCTCCTGAAAGTTTATCAAAAGGACCCGGAGCATGGTAAGTAATCTGGTCCTTTTCTGCCTTACTCAATCCTTTTCCTTTTGTAGTAATTACATGAAGCAGTTTTGGGCCCTGAATTTTTTTAAGCCTGTTCAATTCAGCAATAAGTCCTGTAAGATCATGACCATCGATCGGTCCGGTATAAGAAAAGTCTAGTGCTTCAAAAACATTCTTCTGATGGGCATCCATCCCTTTCTTAACTGAAGTAAGGTAATTCTTTAGAGCTCCTACATTCGGATCGATCCCCATTTCATTGTCATTCAAAATGATCAATAAATTAGATTTCGTCACACCCGCATGATTTAATCCTTCAAAAGCCATCCCACTTGCGATACTGGCATCTCCAATTACTGCAATATGTTGTCTATTGTCCTCGCCCTTTAATTTAGAGGCAATTGACATCCCCAAAGCAGCTGAAATAGACGTTGAGGAATGACCTGTTCCAAACGCATCATACTCACTCTCACTAATTTTAGGAAACCCCGATATACCTCCAAATTCTCGATTTGTATGAAATGATTCCCTTCTACCGGTCAAAATTTTATGGGGATAGGCCTGATGCCCCACATCCCATACCAAAAGGTCATAAGGTGTATCAAAAACAAAATGTAAAGCGATGGTCAATTCTACCACTCCCAGGCTCGCTCCTAAATGTCCCTTTTTAACCGATACGATATCAATGATAAAGTCTCTTAGCTCCTGAGCTAGAGGACTGAGTTCAGCAATCGACAATTTCTTGAGATCGCTTGAATTGTTGATATTTTCTAAATATTTTTTAATCACGGATACAAAACTACAATTATCTTTGGCGAAGCCAAAATAATAAGTTTCTTATATTCTATGCGTAATAGCCCCATCGGAATTTTTGACTCTGGAGTAGGAGGATTGACTATTTATGAGGAGATTCATAAATTGCTGCCAAATGAAAATATCATTTATCTGGCTGACAGCAAGAACGCCCCTTATGGTGAAAAATCCAAGGAAGAAATCATTGATATTAGTGTAAAAAATACTGAATTCTTATTGTCAAAAGGCTGTAAATTGATCGTTGTTGCCTGCAACACTGCCTCAACAAATGCCGTTAAACACCTTCGAGAACATTATGCCATCCCTTTTATAAGGGTACAACCTGCCATCAAACCGGCAGCTTTAAATTCCAAGACCAAAGTAGTGGGAATCCTCGCCACCAAAGGCACTTTAAAAAGTGAGTTGCTTTTTGAAACCTCTCAACGGTTTGCGAAAGGAGTAAAAGTAGTCGAACAAGTAGGTGAAGGCCTTGTTTCATTGATTGAATCTGGTAAGATGCACTCCTCAGAAATGACAAGTTTGCTCCATAAGCATATCAACCCCATGCTGGATAAAAATATAGATTATTTGGTTTTAGGTTGTACACATTATCCCTTTCTGACCGATCAAATTAAAGAGATTGTCGGTAAGGGAGTAGATATTCTGGATTCTGGAGAAGCTATAGCAAGACAAACTAAGGTAATTCTTACGGAGGAAAACCTGCTTAATCTCGAGACTGGAGATATTAGTAGAATCTTCTATACCAATAAAGATCCTCAGGTAATGCAACAAATTCTGGATGAATTTAATGAAAAGTTTGAGGCCATTAAAACAAATTTCTAAAGATGGAAAGCCCCTTTACTCACGAATATTTTATGAAAAAAGCCCTGTTGGAAGCCGAAATGGCCTATGAGAAAAATGAGGTCCCCGTCGGAGCAGTCATCGTTATTGGCGAAAAGATTATTGCCAGAGCCCATAATCTAACTGAGACTTTAAATGATGTGACCGCACATGCCGAAATGCAGGCCTTTACGGCGGCTGCCGATTATCTTGGAGGAAAGTATTTAAAGAAATGCACCCTTTATGTCACTTTGGAACCTTGTCAAATGTGTGCTGGTGCAAGTTATTGGACACAAATTGATCAGATCATTTTTGGGGCATCTGACCCTCTAAGAGGCTTTCAGCATTGCCAAACCACCTTGCATCCAAAAACGAAAATTACAGGAGGGGTGATGGAAAAAGAATGTAGTGAACTCATCAACCGTTTTTTTATTGAGAAAAGAAATCTGAACTAATCCTCTTTTTTCTTATCAGGAGGATTTGCAAAATCTTTAAGGGAATAATTTCTTAAATCCTTGTTCTTATATCGGTGATAGATAAACAAGGGCATTAATATAAATGCAAATACCAACACGCCAATCCCGATAAATTTTTCACCGGCTCCTGCGGCAGTAGAATTTAAATAATAGCCATAAACAATTAGGCCCAAGGCTAAAAAGAGTATCAATCTCAATCCTGTTTTCATAGAAGCGAATAAATTTGCTGCTAAATTACAAAATGTCTTATCTTTAATCCTATATAATTTCCAATTTGCTCAATTCATCTAAATATACCGTCTTTTTACCACTAATTCTGTTATTCTCCTGTACCATGTCAAGTCCAAATTTGTCTGACAAAATCGTCATCGCTCACAGAGGTGCTTCAGGTTATTTGCCTGAACATACCATGGAATCTAAAGCTATGGCTCATGCCATGAATGCAGATTTTATTGAACAGGATATAGTGCTCAGTGCAGATGATGTTCCCATTGTTATTCACGACATCTATTTAGAAGAAGTTACAGATGTAGCCCTTGTATACCCGGAAAGATCCAGAGAAGACGGCCGGTTTTACGTGATCGACTTTAGTTTAGATGAATTAATGAACCTTTCGGTCAATGAACGCATAGACCTTGGTACAAAAAATGCCGTTTTTCCAAACAGATTTCCTTTAAAAAAATCGACCTTCAAACTACATACCCTTGAGGATGAAATTCAACTGATCCAAGGAATGAACAAAAGTAGCAGCAAAAATATCGGGATTTATCCAGAGATTAAAAACCCAGGCTTTCATCGTAAACATGGCAAAGATATTTCTAAAATTGTATTACAGGTCTTAACAAAATATGGATATAGTAAAAAATCAGATGCCTGCATTTTGCAGTGTTTCGATGCCAAAGAATTGCAAAGAATAAGGCAGGAATTACACTGTGATCTCTTTTTAACTCAGTTGTTGGAATTTCCGGAAAGTCTAGATGATCTTGAGAAGTATGCCTCCTATGCGGATGCAATCGGGCCTTCTATTGAGCAACTGTTGATGACGTCTTTTGGTAAATCTCTATCAGATAAAAAAGGTTTTATCCAACGGGCTCATAGACTAAATTTAAAGGTTCATGCCTATACTTTTAGACAAGATGAGCATCCAAATTTTGAAAATTTCGAAGCCTTGTTAAATTTCGGTTTTAATGAATTGGAATTGGATGGCGTGTTTACCGATTTTCCAGATACGGTTATCGGTTTTTTGGAGCATTAGGTGTTGGTTACATGTATCAATTTTCTTCGATAAGCTGTAAGTAGTCTCGATTTGGAGATATATCCATAATATTTGCCATTTTTGATCACAGGAAGGTTCCAGGCCCCGGTAGTTTTAAATTTTTTCATGATTATTTGGGCATTATCCCTATCTATATTGATAATTCCAGCATCCGCATGCATCAAATCTGAGACCTTCACCTTGTCATAAATAGTCGTATCAAACATGATATGCCTAATATCATCTAAACGAATGACCCCTAAAAACTCATGCTCGTCGTTGACAACGGGAAAATGATTCCTGGATGACTTTGTAACTGCATTTTTAAGAATCTCCCCCAATTTCATTTCGGGAGTTAAGACAATAAAATTCGTTTCAATGATTTTATTGATGTCTAACATCATTAAGACATTATTGTCTTTGTCATGCGTTATCAGCTGGCCTCTTTTTGCCAGTTCAGCTGCGTAAATATTATGAGGTATATATCTTTTAGTGATGAGAAAAGATATGGAAGCAACAATCATCAAAGGAACAAAAAGTTCGTATCCTCCGGTTATTTCAGCTATCAAAAATATAGCCGTTAAAGGAGCGTGAAGCACCCCTGCCATAAGACCTGCCATCCCAACCATGGCAAAATTTGTTAAGGACAATTGATGAGAAAACAAATTACTGTTATTAATCATTAAGGCGATTAAATAACCAAAAACACTTCCTGTAAACAAAGTTGGTGCAAATACACCACCTATACCTCCGGCTCCAACAGTGAATGACATGGCAACCACTTTAAACAATACCAAACCACCAAGAAGCGCAACAACAACCCAAATATTATCTGTAACCGTATGGAAAATATTATTTCTAACTACAGCAACTATATTTCCTTTAAGCACATTGTTAATGGTCACAAATCCTTCACCAAACAGAGGTGGAATAAAATAAACCACGGTTCCCAGTAAAATGCCTCCTATCAGTAATCGCTTGTAGGGATTTTCAAATCGTTTGAAGAAATTCCCTACGCCAAAATATATTTTACTGAAATAGATGGAAACCATAGCCGAAGCAACTCCTAAAAATATATAAAAAGTAACATCGGTCAATTGAAATTTATCCTGTACCTGAAAATGTAGCAAAACGTCATCTCCAAAAAAGAAATAAGAGGTTAATACCGCTGTGATTGAAGCCAACAATAATGGGATCATTGAGGCCAAAGTGAGTTCTAAACTAAAGATCTCAACTGCAAAAACGATCGCTGCAATGGGGGCTTTAAAAATGGAAGCCATGGTACCAGCTGCGGCAGCTCCAATAAGCAAGGTTCGTGTTGTTTGATTCAAATGGAACAATCGAGAAAAATTGGATCCGATTGCCGCTCCTGTTGCGACCGTAGGACCTTCCAGTCCAACAGATCCGCCAAAACCAACGGTTAAAGGGGCTGTTAATAAGGAAGCCCAAATCATGCGACGTGGCATCAATCCCTTTAGTTTGGAAATGGCATATAAAGTTGACGGAATACCAGGTTCAACTGGCTTTTTAACTACGTATTTAATGCTCAATAGCACTAAAAACAATCCTATAATAGGAAAAATAAAATAAAACACATTATGTATCTCCCTGATAAATTCACCTTCAAGTAGTTCTTGAATGAAATGCGTTAAATTCTTTATCGTTACAGCAACTAATCCTGTTAATAAACCAATGACAGCGCTTGCAATACTAATAAAATGTTTATTGGAAATATGTTTATATCTCCATTTCAAAAACCTTACTAATAATCGTTTGCTTTCCGGCATAATTAACAATTAGTTGAAAATGAACTCTTTTAGATTTCTTAATCATCCATTGTTCAACTTGAATAATAAAAAAACAGATGTATTATAAATCCAGTTTAAGGCACAACTCCTTCAGTTGGCTTTCATCTATTTTAGAAGGCGCATCAATCATCACATCCCTTCCAGAATTATTTTTTGGAAATGCTATAAAATCCCTGATCGTTTCCTGTCCGCCTAAAATAGCGACCAGTCTGTCAAGTCCGAAAGCCAATCCTCCGTGAGGTGGTGCCCCGTATTCAAAAGCATTCATCAAAAACCCAAATTGATCTTTGGCTTCTTCTTTTGAGAATCCTAAAAGGTCAAACATTCTTGATTGTGTTTCCTTATCAAAAATTCTAATTGAACCTCCTCCAATTTCATTTCCATTGAGCACCATGTCATAAGCATTCGCACGTACCTTTCCAGGCTCAGTTTCCAATAAATCCATATCCTCTGGTTTTGGAGAAGTAAAGGGGTGGTGCATGGCATGATATCGCTGGGTATCTTCATCCCATTCCAACAAAGGGAAATCAACCACCCATAAAGGCGCGAATTCATTAGCCTTTCTCAAACCTAATTCCTCTGCCATTTCCATTCTAAGTGTACTTAGCTGGGTTCTGGTCTTATGCGCATCCCCTGCCATCACTAGCAAAAGATCTCCATTTTTTGCTCCCAATTGATCTGCCCAAGCTTTTCAACTGCTCCTGATCGAAGAACTTATCGACAGAAGATTTAAAACTTCCGTCTTCGTTGTATTTCACCCATACAAGACCATTGGCACCTATCTGAGGTTTTTTGACAAAATCAACGATCTTATCCAGTTGTTTTCTCGAATATGTAGCACATCCCGGAACAGCTATTCCCACAACTAACTCCTGAGAATCAAAAACTCCAAAGCCTTTTCCCTTGGCCAGCGTATTCAATTCACCAAACTTCATTCCAAATCTGATGTCCGGTTTATCATTACCATATGTTTTTATAGCTTCTTCATAAGTCATTCTCGGAAACGCCTCAACCTCAATTCCTTTGATTTCCTTTAAAAGATGTCTTACAAGACCCTCAAAAGTATTGAGGATATCTTCCTGCTCTACAAAAGCCATCTCACAATCTATCTGCGTAAATTCAGGTTGTCTGTCAGCTCTTAGATCTTCGTCTCTAAAGCATTTGACAATTTGAAAGTATTTATCAAGCCCACCCAACCATTAACAGCTGCTTAAAGGTTTGTGGAGATTGAGGAAGTGCATAAAATTGTCCTTCATTCATCCTTGAAGGCACTACAAAGTCTCTGGCTCCTTCAGGTGTTGATTTGATTAAATAAGGTGTTTCCACATCAATAAAACCTTCCTTTGCCAAGTAATTTCTTACTTCCATGGTCACTTTGGAACGGAATATCAAATTCTCTCGAACAGGATTTCTTCTGATATCGAGATACCTGTACTTCATCCTAAGTTCGTCCCCACCATCAGTTTCATTCTCTATGGTAAAGGGAGGTGTTTTTGACTCGTTTAGGATACTTAAATCTGTTACCAGGATTTCAATATCTCCTGTTGGCATTTGGTCATTTTTGGCCTCTCGCTCAATAACCTTACCTTTGACCTGAATAACGAATTCACGTCCTAAAGATCTGGCTTTTTCAACCATGCTGGCATCTGTTCTTTCTGCGTCAAAGATCAATTGAGTCATCCCATATCTATCTCTGAGATCCACCCAAACCATAAATCCTTTATCTCTTACCTTTTGAACCCAGCCTGAAAGACTTATTTCCTGCCCTTCATGCTCCAATCTTAACTCTCCGTTATTATGACTCCTGTACATTGTAATCTTCATTTTGTTGAAGCTGCAAATTTAATCAATTAGCCAAGAGTTGTTACTTTTTTAAAACAATTTTTCATTGAATTATCCCTCACTTATTTCGGCCTTAATTTTATCCGGAGAAATGAACCATAGATTGTCAGTTGCTTTTAATTAACTTTATATTTGTATAAAATTATTCAAGTGAATTCTGAGAGTACTGATATTTCAAAACTTTATCTTGTCCCTACCCCTATTGGAAATCTTGAAGACATGACCTTAAGGGCCATTAGGGTATTGAAAGGAGGTGGACGTCATTTTGGCTGAAGACACAAGAACTTCAGGCAAATTACTTAAGCATTTTAATATTGAAACACCCATGCTTTCCCATCATATGCATAATGAGCATAAAATGGTGGAACGCATCGTAAAACGGATACAGGCAGGGGAAAAATTTGCGCTGATTTCTGATGCCGGAACACCTGCTATTTCCGATCCCGGTTTTTTACTGACCAGAGCTTGTATAGAAAAAGGGATTGAAGTAGATTGCCTGCCGGGTGCAACGGCCTTTGTTCCCGCGCTCGTCAATAGTGGCTTTCCAAATGATAAATTCGTTTTTGAAGGATTTTTACCTGTTAAAAAAGGAAGGCAAACCAGATTGAAGTTGTTGTCAGATGAAACCCGAACCCTCATCTTTTATGAATCTCCTCATAAGCTGGTCAAAACACTTCACCATTTTGAAGAATATTTTGGTGAAAATCGAATGGTTTCGGTTTCACGAGAATTGACAAAATTATTTGAAGAAACCCGAAGAGGCACCGTAAAAGAAATTAAAGATCATTTTATTGAGCATCCGCCAAAAGGTGAAATTGTCATTATTCTTAAAGGAAATAACTCAAAATAATTGCTTGAATTTTATGCAACTCATCCTTCGCACATACAATTTACAACTCAAACATACTTTTAGGATCTCAAGACAATCCTATGATCATAAAAAAGTGTTGATCGTTGAGTTAAAAGATGGGGAATATTCGGGCTATGGAGAGGCCTCTGAGAATCCCTATTATCATCAAACTGTAGATGATATGATTCTGGACCTGAGCAAAATCAAACAACATATTGAACCTGATTCAGAAGAAACGCCTGAAATATTTTGGAAAAAAATGTATCCATTATTAGAGAACAATATGTTTGCCCTATGCGCACTGGATATCGCCTACAATGATTTATACGCTCGAAAAAAAGGGAAAAAGCTCTACGAATTGTGGAATTATAAGATCGATAATAATCCCCTGTCAAATTTCACTATTGGGATAGATAGTATTGAGAATATGGTGCTGAAAATGCAGGAAACGCCTTGGCCCATCTATAAGATCAAATTGGGAACAAAAGAAGATGTGGCCATTATCAAAGCTTTGCGACAACATACTGAAGCCATCTTCCGGATAGATGCAAACGGCTCATGGGGTGTTGAGGAAACTTTAAAAAATGCCATTGAATTAAAGAAATTAGGTGTCGAGTTTTTGGAGCAACCTTTGGATGCGGATAATGTAGATGGTATCCAATATGTATTTAAACATGCTGCGCTACCCATTATTGCTGATGAAAGTTGTCAGATTGAAACTGATATTGATAGCTGCTATAAAAAGTTTCATGGGGTGAATATAAAATTGGTGAAATGTGGGGGCCTGACTCCGGCAAGAAGAATGTTGGCACGAGCAAAAAGCTTAAAGATGCAAACCATGGTGGGATGTATGACAGAATCTTCTATTGGCATATCTGCTATTGCTCATTTGCTACCTTCTCTCGATTATGTGGATATGGATGGAGCTTTATTACTGCGTAAGGATATTGCTAAAGGAGTGACTATAGAAAAAGGGAAAGTATTTTATTCTAAATTAAACGGATCAGGAGTTGTACTGACAGACAACAATCCTGTTAGAATGATTACTTAATATATGATGTAACAAAATAATTTTACTATACAATATGGTACACGAAATAAAAACACAATGGCTGGGAAATATGCTTTTTAATGCAGATACCCTGGGAGGAAATTTTAAAATTGATGCCGCACCGGAATCAGGGGGGGAATGGAAAAGGCGTTAGGCCAAAGGCCTTGATGCTGACTTCACTTGCGGGATGCACAGGTATGGATATTGTTTCTCTTTTAAAGAAGATGAGAGCAGAAGTTGACGATCTGGAGATCAACGTTACTGGAGAGCTTAACTGATGAACATCCCAAAATCTACAATAAAGTAACACTTGAATATATTTTTTACGGGAAAGATCTCAAAAAAGATAAAATCGAAAAAGCCATACAATTATCTGATGAGAAATATTGTGGCGTGATGGAAATGTTTCGCCAGTTTGCAGAGATTACAACCGAGATAATATATAAAGAAAAAAAGAGCTCCTGAAGGAGCTCTTTTTTTTATATTTAATTAGTTAATTGTGTATTAGTTATAGTAACAACTAAGGCTGTCAACGGAGATCAAGAAGACCTAAAGATGATAATAATCACACCTGTCTGAGCGCCAATAGCTGAATTTTTAGCTCTTGTCTTATTTGGTTCTACATACACCACATCATTTTGAGATAGATAATATACCGGAGAATTGAACAAATCATTTGATTTTAGATTCACTCTGGTATATGTCTTTTTACCGTCATAATCCTGAATGACCAAAACATTTTCTCTTTCTCCATAAATGGTCAGATCACCTGCTAAAGAAATGGCCTCTACCAAGGTAATTCTTTCATTTACAGCAGTATAAGTTCCTGGACGATGCACTTCACCAAAACAGTAATTCTATAATTTACTGTTTCGATATCAACAATCGGATTCTTAATATAATCTGCTAATTTCTCTTGTAACATATTGGTGGCTTGTGCCCTGCTAAGACCCGCTATTTTTATTTCACCTAATACGGGAAAATTAATATTTCCGTTTGGAAAAACACGATAGGTTTGTATTCTTGGTCTTCCTTGGGCATCAAGTCGATCCTGTGACACATTAACAGAAATTTTATTGAATGGCTTGGCTGCCTCAGCATCTAATGCATTGACAACAATAATCAATTCATCATCAATATGATAGGTAGGTGAATAACTATCAAGACCAATAGAATTATCAGCACTACTCATACCATTAAAGTAAACAACATCATCTTTAGTAGCACAAGAAAATAATAAACCTAGTAAATAATACAAGTGTAAGAATTTTTTTCATAACGAGGGGTTTTTTTAACGAATATACTTATTTATTTTAATAATCCAAATGTATCCTTCTATTATAAAGGCTATTAAGTATTTACCAATTCTGCTCTTTTTCCTATTTGGTAATATTCAAATCCTTTGGTTTCCAATCTTAAATGAGAATACTGATTTCGACCATCAAATATGATGGGTTCTATCAATTTCATTTTCAATTCCTCAAAATCAGGAGAGCGAAATTCTTTCCATTCTGTCAATAGAATCATGGCATTGGCCTCACCCAAGGTTTCATACTTGGAATCAAAATAGCTAATGTTCGGGGTGTCTTTTAAATAAAAAGTCTGGGCCTCATGCATGGCTTTAGGATCATATGCCTTTATTTTTGCTCCACGTTTTACCAATTCCTTAGCGATATAGATAGCCGGAGCTTCTCGCATGTCATCTGTACCCGGTTTAAATGCCAAACCCCATATCGCAAAAGTTTTCCCGGAAAGATCTTCGCCAAATCGACTGACTACTTTTTCCGCTATCACCAATTTTTGCTTATCATTTACTACCTCAACAGATGAGATCAACCCAGCATGATATCCCTGATCTTCAGCAATTTTTTTCAATGCCTTTACGTCTTTTGGGAAGCAGGAGCCTCCATAACCACTCCCAGGGTAAATAAAGCTATAGCCAATTCGTGGAGTCAGATCCAATCCCTATCCTTACCTGGTTGACATCTGCGTCAACCAACTCACAAATATTAGCAATCTCATTCATAAAGGAGATCTTCGTCGCCAACATGGCATTGGCAACATATTTTGTCATTTCAGCCGATCTGATATCCATTTCTATCATCCGATCATGGTTATGCGTAAAAGGCGCATATAAATCTCTCATGGTTTCGAAGGCCAGCTCATTGATCTGCTCCGATTACAATTCGATCAGGTTTCATAAAATCTTGAATAGCAGCTCCTTCCTTGAGAAATTCCGGATTCGAAACAACGTGAAATTCAATAGCCTCTTCCCGTTTACTCAATTCCTGTTCAATAACATCTGCCACCTTATCAGCTGTTCCCACCGGCACCGTAGATTTGTCAACTACGATAAGCGGCTTTTTCATAATCTTGCCAATCTCAGCAGCAACACTTAAAACATATTGAAGATCCGCTGAGCCATCCTCTCCCATAGGTGTGCCAACCGCGATAAAAACCACCTTGGAATTTTCTAATCCATCTTCAAGATTTGTGCTAAAATGTAGGCCCCCATTTTCTGTATTCTTTATAACCATGGCCTCAAGACCTGGTTCATAAATGGGTATAATCCCTTTTTTAAGCTTATCTATCTTTCCCTGATCTATATCGATACAAGTCACCCGATTCCCCATTTCAGCAAAACATGTGCCTGTTACCAAACCCACATATCCGGATCCAACTACTGTTATATTCATACTTTTACTGTTTCCTTTTTTTCAATTTTTCTTAAAAAACTCAAAGGAATATTGACATTAAAACAACTTCCCAAAGAATCTATTTTAACCACTACCCTGTGATTCTGACCTTCTCTCAAACAGGTTGCTATCAAGCCCATGAAGGGCCCGTTGATGACCTCAACGTCATCACCGCTTGACACATTGATGCAATTCTCAATTTGATGATTTTCACTAGTACCACTTAATATTCTTAGATTTTCAATTTCGACTGCTCTTATCTTTGCCGGTTTTCCCAAATGCTTTAAAACATTCACTGTTCCTTGTATTGGGAGGGTCTTAAACAGGTCCTTTTCTTCCATATGCACAAAAATATAGGAAGAGATCAACGGAATTTCAACCGTTTTTTTTCGATCACTCCATTGCCTTACTGTCTTTACCATCGGCAAAAATGCCTCGATGTCGTGATTGAGCATTCTTTGATAAACTTTTTTTTCAGACCTTGGTTTTGTAAAAATCGCATACCAATTCGGTTTTCCTTCATTTTTAGTCAAATTCATGTTTCAAAGTGTTTGTTGAACAAAGTTCCTTTTTTGGCGCTTTGAAATTAAACGAACAAATATAATATTTAATATATTTACCCTGCAATTTTTATCTGTAAATATCAATCCTCATGAATTAGTTCTAATTCCATTCCTTTTGAAAAGAATCATCATATCTGTAACCAACGATTTAGCAACAGATCAACGTGTTCTCAGAACCTGTGATTGTTTTAACGAGATGGGCTTTGAAATATTGTTAATCGGACGACAAATGAAAAATAGTCTTGAAGTCAACAATCCATATAAAACAAGCCGGTTTCATCTTATTTTTAATAAAGGATTTCTTTTTTACGCCGAATATAACCTGAGGCTATTTTTTAAATTGCTCTTTACAAAAAAAGAACTGCTTTACGCGAATGATCTTGATACCCTTTTGCCAAATTTTCTGGTGAGTAAATTGAGTTCCTGTAAATTGATCTATGACAGTCACGAATATTTTACCGAAGTTCCTGAGTTGATATCAAGACCCAGAACAAGATCATTTTGGCTAAAACTGGAAAAATCCATTTTCCCTAAACTCAAAAATGTCATCACAGTAAACCAGAAGCTTGCTGAAATTTATACTTTGAAATACAAGGTGCCAGTTACCGTGATTCGAAATGTCCCTAAAGCAATCCTGAAAAAAGAGCTTAAACCAATAGTTTTTTTGAAGAAAGATCAAAAAATGATAATCTATCAGGGGGCTTTGAATATGGGGCGGGGGTTGGAACTCATGATTGATGCTATGGTCTATTTAAAAAACTATCAGTTGGTTTTGGCAGGTGACGGAGACATTATCGAGCAACTTAAGTTAAGGGTTGTGACTAATCATCTTCAACAACAAGTTATTTTTCCTGGAAAACTGCAACCGGAGGAGCTTCGAGAATTAACCCAGCAGGCTGATCTAGGTCTAAGTCTTGAGGAAGATATGGGCTTGAATTATCGGTACTGTTTACCCAATAAGGTCTTTGACTATATCCATGCCGGAATTCCGATTCTGGTCTCTGAACTGCCATTGCTAACAAAACTTTTAAAACAATACAAGGTTGGAGAATCCCTGAAAAAAAGAAATCCCAAACACTTGGCAGAAGCAATAGAACAAATAATTGTAAATAAAAGTGACTATCTTCAAGAATTGGAAAGAGCTGCAGCCGATTTGAATTGGGAAAAGGAAAAATTTAAATACTAATGGAATTTATCAAAGAAATTGAATAAAAAAATTCATATTATATGTTTTGATGTACCATTCCCGGCGACTTATGGAGGGGTGATGGATGTATTTTGTAAACTTCAGGCGCTATCTAAAAAAGGAGTTAAAATATATCTTCACGTTTTTCAATATGGAAGACCGGAACAAGCCGTACTAAAAGAATATTGTACTGAAGTTCACTATTATAAAAGAAAAACATCCTTTTTTCATGCCTTGGGACCATTACCCTATGTGGTAAGTTCCAGAAGGGATGGGGAATTGGTCAAGAATCTGAAACGCGTAGATGCTCCTATATTAATGGAAGGACTGCACAGTAGCCTGGTTTTAAGAAAAAAGCTATTTAAAGACCGAAAAATTCTAGTGAGGACCCATAATATTGAAGATCAATATTATAAGCAGCTATCAAGTAACGAAACCAACTTATTTAAAAAACTTTATTATCGAATTGCGTCGGTTAAACTCAAATATTATGAGCATGTTTTAAAGCATTGTGATCAAATTCTACCTATCTCTAAACATGAAGCCATCCATTTTAAGAAAAAATATGGCGATAAAGTCACTTTCCTACCGGCCTTTCATCCAAATAATAAGTTGCATGAATTATCTAAAAAAGGCTATTTTGCGCTGTATCACGGGAATTTAAATGTCTCTGAGAATCTGAAAGCAGCACTATTCCTTATTGATAGTTTTAAGACGATGCCTTATCCCTTGGTCATTGCGGGCCAAAGTGATGATAAAAACCTGCTTTCAAAGATTGATCAGTATAAAAATATAAGCTTTATATCCATAGAGGAAGACCATCAACTGCTGGAGTTATTCCATAGAGCCCATGTGAATGTTTTGTATGCATTCAACAATTCTGGCGTAAAGTTAAAATTAATCAATTCACTTTTTCAAAGCAGGTATGTCATCGCAAATAATAAGGTAATACAAGGGTCTGGTTTGGATTCATTATGTATCATCGCTGATGACAAAAAAGAAATCATGCATCAAGTCTTAAAAACGATGGATAAAGATTTTTCAAAAGAAGAAATTAGCCGAAGAAAAGAAATACTTAGAGTTTATAGTAACGAGGATAATGCAGAAATCCTTTTTAACCTCTTATAGGATCATACCACTTCAAAGATCTTTCCTCCTTCACATTTTATGGTCTTGTGCGGGAATTTTAAGATCAAGGCATAGTCGTGAGTTGCCATCAATATGGTTATCCCTGCCTTATTGATCTCTTCTAAAACATTCATGATTTCTACAGAAGTTTTGGGGTCCAAATTACCTGTTGGTTCATCAGCGAGGATCATTTCGGGGGTGTTTAATAAGGCTCTGGCTATGGCAACACGTTGCTGTTCTCCACCTGAAAGTTGATAAGGCATTTTAAAGCCTTTGGTTTTCATATCAACTTTATCAAGCACTTCATTGATCTTGTCATCCATTTGATTCTTACCCTTCCATCCAGTCGCTTTTAACACAAACAATAAATTTTCATAAACCGATCTGTCATTCAACAACTGAAAATCCTGAAATACAATGCCAATTTTTCGTCTTAAAAAAGGTATTTCTTTTTCTTTTAACTTTTGAAGATCAAAACCAACAATAGATCCTTTACCATTTTGCAAGGGCAGATCTCCATACAAGGTTTTCATCAAGCTGCTCTTACCACTTCCTGTTTTCCCTATAATATAATTGAAATCTCCTTTTTGAATATCAAGATTGATATCAGATAATATCAAATTCTCTCGTTGAAATATGGTGGCATCCTTTAGTTGAAGCATGTTACTTTTTTTGATGGTGCAAAAATATAATTCTCAGGTTTTAAATACGACTAAAAACAAAAGATGAACAAACTTAATGTTTAAATTTCAAATAATAAAGCTCCTTGAATTGGATTCAGTAGAATGTTATCAAATCGAATTAATTTTCTTTTTATTTAAGAAAAACTGCATGACCAAACTAGTCTAAAAATAAGCTCAATTCTAATCTTGAACAAAGTTTTTAAACATAAAACCCCAAACCATGTGAGAGGAATTGCTGATATTTGCGTCTCAATGAAATATCCTGATGAAATTAGGATTCAATTTAATAGTAGAGCTTAAATTATTTGAACAACAATGGACATAATCAAAATTCTTTTTAAAAAATTTAAAGTAACCGCTTTTTCTATCATTGTGCTTGCTGCCATTTCAGCATCCTGTGAAAAACCTACTCCGGAATTAGGACTAAAATCCGGAATGTGGAGGGGTGAACTTACAGCTCAGGGAAACCAGATCCCTTTTAATTTTGAAGTAAGTAAGGAAAATGGCTCTTATCAGATTAAGCTGATCAATGGAGTTGAAAAACTGAATATTGACAGAATAGATATTCTTGGAGATTCTTTATTTTTTGATATGCATATATTTGATATCAGTATAAAGGCTAAAGTATTTAAAGATAGTCTGGTGGGTTCTTATATTAAAAACTATGCGGATGGCTATGTGTTGCCCTTTAAGGCCATATATGGGAAAAAGGGGCGGTTTGATGATGTAGAAAGTTCTGATTTATTTGATGGTACATGGGAAACAACATTTACAGACAAGGATGGGAAAGAAACCGATGCAATTGGCATCTTTAAGGTTGAGGATACCATGTTAAGAGGGACCTTTTTAAGTAAAACAGGTGATTATCGGTTTTTGGACGGATATACCTCAAAAGACACCATGTATCTTTATACATTTGACGGTAATCATATTTATAAATTCAGGGCTTATAAAGAAAATGATTCCCTTTTAAAGGGAGAATACTGGTCAGGGAAAACAAGTTATAAAACCTTTGTTTCGACAAAAAATGATACGGCTAAGTTACCTGATGCCAATAGCCTCACTTATTTAAAGGAAGGCTACGATAAGATTGATTTCTCTTTCCCCGATCTCGACGGAAACCTGACCTCTCTTCAGGATGAAAAATACAAAGATAAAATCGTGATCCTCCAAATATTTGGGACCTGGTGTCCTAATTGCATGGATGAAACTCGTTTTTTATCTGACTGGTATCTTAAAAATCAAACTCAAGGAGTTGAAATTATAGGCCTTGCCTATGAAATAAAACCGGAATTTGACTATGCCCGAGACAGGGTATTGACGATGAAGGAAAAATTAGATGTGCCTTACGATTTTCTGATTGCCGGTACTTCTTCTACTGAATCAGCTTCAGAATCCTTGCCAATGCTCAATAAAGTAATGTCTTTTCCAACTTCAATTATCATTGATAAAAAAGGAAAAGTGAGGAGAATACATACTGGTTTTTCAGGACCCGCCACGGGGGTTTATTATGAGGAATTTGTAGACGATTTTAATCAATTCATGCAGGAGCTTATCAATGAATCGTAGTAATATTTTCACAAATCAATGGTAGTTTTCAACAATCTGTTTAACTAATCAACAATTTTACAATTTATCTGTTATTTGACGTTAGCTAAATAATCTAAGTGCTATTTTTGATTTATATAAGGTTTCCGCCCAATGAAGTTACTCAAAGTATTCATTTTATTTACCCTGCTATCTTTTTTTCATGGCTCGGCCCAGCAGTCAATTATTTACACCCATGGCCTTGTGGATTACAATCACGCTATGCAATTGTATTCCAACAAAGATTATGTGGCCTCACAATTGATTTTTGAAAAAATACAAAACGATTTTGATGAAGCTTCCGAACTAAGAGCCAGATCTTATTATTATGAGGCTTTTTGTGCTATAAGGCTCAAGCAAAAAGATGCTGATGATTTGATGAATGCATTTTTCGAAAAATTTCCAACAAGTACAAAAAGAAGTTCTGCTTTTATGGAGGTGGGTGATTATTATTTTAATAATCGTAGCTATGCCTATGCACTCAAATGGTTCAACAAGGTCAAAGAGAATAATCTTACGCTCTATAGTCAGGAAGAATTTAACTTTAAAAAAGGCTATGCATTATTTGCAGTAGGAAGTTTTGCCAATTCTAGAAAGTACTTTTCCCAATTGCTGAATTCAGAAAAATACGGAGCACAAGCAAAGTATTATTCTGGTTATATGGCCTATCAGGATGATGATTATGCAGAGGCAGATAAGTATTTGAATCAGATTGCTGATGATCAGAATTTTGATGATGATATTCCATATTACATGGCCAATATTAAATTCAAAACGGGTAAATTTCAAGAAGCCATTGATGCTGCTTTACCTTTATTGGAAAAATCCAATGGTATTCAGCGTTCCGAACTTTCTAAAATCATTGGTGAAAGCTATTTTAATCTAAATGAGTTTGAAAATGCTATCCCTTACCTTCTGGGTTACAAAGGGAAAAAGGGCAAATGGAACAATACGGATTATTACCTTTTAGGCTATGCTTATTATCAGCAAAAAAACTATGAGGAAGCACTCATCTGGTTTACTAAGATTATTGATGGTAACAATGCCGTTTCTCAAAATGCATACTACCATTTGGCTGAATGCTACCTTAAAAGTGACCGAAAACAGGAAGCGTTAAATGCATTCAGAAATGCCAAACAAATGGATTTTAATGCAGCTATTAAAAAAGATGCCTGGTTGAATTATGCCAAATTGAGCTATGAAATTGGAAACCCATACAAAAGTGTAGCAGAGGTCATTCAAGAATATTTAAGTGCCTATCCCGATGAGGTAGACCAGGCTGAAGTAAAAGATTACCTCATTAGCGCTTATATAATGGCAAATGATTATCAGGGAGCACTTGAATACCTTAAAAATACAAGCACAGATGATAATGACAGCTATCATAAAGTGGCCTTTTTATATGGGTCGCAACTTTTTAAGGAACAGCAATATACAAAGGCCATTGAAAATTTTAACCTTTCTATTGAAAACGCTTCTAATTCTGTGTACAAGGCAAGGTCTGTATTTTGGAAGTCAGAGTCCTTATACAGATTAAAAAAATATGAAGAGGGCTTATCAGGTTTTCAGGAATTTTTGGAGATCCCTGAAGCTAAAGAAACATCAGAGTATAGTATGGTTCTATACCATTTAGCCTATACCTTTTTTCAACTGAAGGATTACAATCAGGCAGGCGGGCATTTCAATGAATATATAAGCGTTGCCAGTGATAAAAAACTCGTAAATGATAGCTACCTCAGGCTTGGAGACTGTTTTTTCGCCCTAAGTAGTTATTTCAAAGCTATACCAGCCTATGAAAAGGTTATAGAGGCGAATGAAACAGATGTTGATTATGCCCAATTACAGATCGCCTTCTGTTATGGATATATGGGAGAGACAGATAAAAAAGTCAATGCATTAAATGATTTTACAGAAGTCAACCTAAAATCGACTTTACGCGATGATGCCTTTTACGAACTAGGGAATTCCTACGTGAAATTGAATCAAACTGACAAGGCGATGGCTGCCTATGATGAAGTTGTTATTAATTACAGTATGAGTTCATTGGTGTCAAAATCCTTGCTCAAGCAGGGCTTGGTCTACTTCAATGCTGACCAAAATGAACAGGCACTTGATAAATATAAAGCAGTAGTAAACAAGTACCCTGGAACAGATGAAGCAAGAGAGGCCATTGCCAATGCCAAGCAAATATATATTCAACAAGGTCGTGTGGATGAATATGAGCGTTTTATTAGAAATACGGATTTTGTAACTGTAACAGATGAGGAAATTGAGAGTACCATGTTCTCTTCGGCGGAGCAGTTTTATTTGACAAATAATCTGGAAAAAGCTATTGAATCCTTGAAAAAATACCTTGAACGATTCCCAAATGGGGCTAGTGCACTTAGTGCGAATTTTTTCCTGGCCGATTCCTATAACAAAACTGAACAAAAGGAAAAAGCGGTTCCTTATTACCAATTCATACTTGATAAGGATAAAAATCAATATACGGAGAAGTCCCTGATTAATGTAGCCTATTTCTATCTTGATCAGGAAAATTGGGAGCAGGCGATTTTAGTGCTTACCCGCTTAGAAAAAGAAGCAGAAACCAAGCAAAATATCATATTTGCTCAAAGCAACCTCATGAAAGGCAATTATGCCTTGAAAAATTTCGAAACAGCCGTACAATATGCAGAAACTGTATCTCAGCAGCCTAAACTGGAGCCCCAGATTCTTTCTGATGCGCAAATTATTATAGCTCGATCAGCTTTTGAAACGGGTGATTTCTTAAAAGCCCAGGACGCATTTAAACTTGTCGAAGAAACGGCTTCAGGTGAATTGAAAGCAGAGGCGATATACTATGACGCTTTCTTTAAAAATGATGAAGGGAATTACAAATTGTCTAATGTTTCGGTTCAAAAATTAGCTTCCGAATTTTCTGCTTTTAGATACTGGGGTGGTAAGGGATTGGTGATCATGGCAAAGAATTTTTACGAACTTGAAGATGCCTATCAGGCCACTTATATTCTTGAAAGCGTAATTGAAAAATTTTCAGATTACAACGACCTTGTTGAAGAAGCGAAAATAGAATTGAATAAGATTAAAACAAAGGAATCGAAAACCAATTCATCTGTTATAATTGAAAAAGAATAAGTAAAATGGGAAGAGAACGAATGAATAGAAACATCATATTCCTTATACTTTTAATGGTCAGTGGAGTGGTTTTTTCTCAAAAAAAGAAAAAAGACAGAATCACGACAGAAGAAATCAATGTAGTAAAACCATTTTCGCCAACAGTTTCAGAGGCATTTAAGATCAATACTGATCCCGAGATCGATAGTGTTGAAATTGGTAATAAAAAGGAGATCTCCTACTCCATCAATTCTATTCCAGTCGCCTCTACTTTCACTCCGGCAAAAGGAAAGGCCAAAACGCTTCAAAGAATCCCTAAGGAAAGGTTTTATAACAATTTTATATCAGCAGGCTATGGAAATTATAGTACACCTATCATAGAGATTTTCGCTCATAGTAATTCCTCAAATTATAACGATTTTGGAGGGTTTTTTAACTATCACTCTTCCGGTGGAGGGATAGACGGCATCGTTCTAAATGACGATTTTAAAGATCTGGATATAGATCTGTATTACAAACAGTCGGAAAGAACCTTTGACTGGAAAGTACAAGGAGGACTGGGTTATCTTTCTAACAACTGGTATGGTTTGTCTGATGAGATCGTATATTCTGAAACTACGCTCAATTCAATTGAAGAACGACAATCTTATACCAATATCTACCTAAAAGGTGAAATTGAATTTACAGATGCTTTGGTCCATAAGGGTGATGTGGCATTTAGCAGATTTTCTGACAAGTTCAAAAGTGGAGAAAATCACTTTGAGATCAATTCAGTGATCGATTTCCCCATTGGTCAAGAATTGATGTATTCGGAAATCAGTCTTGAACTGTTAAATGGGAAATTTGAAAATGATTTCTTCCAAACTGAAAAACTCACCTATACCTATTTCAATTTAGGGTTCAGTCCGAACTTCGAGGTGTTGCGGGATAATTTAACGGTGAATCTTGGGGCCAGATTGTATTACAGTATCACTAATAATTTTGAGGGAAGCAAATTCTATATCTATCCAAATGTTACGGCATCTTACAATATTAGCGAGGAGGCATTGATCGCTTATGCAGGGGTGGTAGGTGATTTGCATCAAAACAGTTATAAAAATTTCGTTCATGAAAACCCATTTGTTTCACCAACGCTCTATATTCAAAGAACCAATCAGCAATATAATGCCTATGCCGGAATCAAAGGCCTGCTGAATTCTAAGATCCGGTTCAACCTAAAAGCGGCCTATATCAATGAAGAAAACAAGGCGCTTTACAAATTAAATCCTTCCCTGACAGATGGTAGCAACGAGGTAGATAAGGGATATGAAGCCGCCAATTCTTTCCAGGTGATTTATGATGATGTGAATACCATCTATTTCAATGGAGAAATCATTTTCGATCTTTTCAAAGAATTTAAATTTGGAGGAAACATTGACTTTAATTCTTATAGCCTGAAAAATGAAGAGCATGCATGGAACTTACCCCTAATGAAAGCAACGCTGCTAGCCAAATACACAAGGAAAAAATGGAGTGCCGGAGCTGATCTGTTCTTTTCTTCCGATCGAAAGGATGACCTATCAATAATTCCGGATACAAGCATTAGAATTACAAATGCAGCCTATTTTGACATGAACTTGAATGGGGTATACAATATTAATGATAAGTTTGACATTTTTGTCAATGTCAATAATATCCTAAGTAGTAATTATCAGGTATATACCAATTTTAAAGTACAGGGCTTGCAGGTCTTTGCCGGAGTCAAATATAAATTTGATTTTTAAAATTTAGCTTAATTATACATTTTTTCATAATAGTCCTGGTACGATCCTGAAGTAACATTCTCAAGCCATTCATCATTGGCCAGATACCAGTCCAACGTTTTTTCAAGGCCTTCTTCAAAAGTCACACTTGGTTTCCATCCCAGTTCTCTATTCAGTTTTGTTGCGTCGATAGCATAACGTCTGTCATGACCTGCACGATCCTTGACATAAGTGATCAATTGTGCTGAACTGCCTTGCGGTCGATTTAACTTTTCATCCATAAGTTTGCATAACAGTTTAATCAGATTCAAATTGGTCCATTCATTAAAACCTCCAATATTATAAGTTTCTCCAATTTTTCCCTTGTGGAAAATCTCATCAATCGCGGCAGCATGATCATCCACAAAAAGCCAATCACGTGTATAATTGCCATCTCCATAAACCGGTAGTGATTTCGACTGTTTGATATTATTGATAAACAATGGGATCAATTTTTCAGGAAACTGGTTGGCACCATAATTATTCGAACAATTGCTGATGATAAATGGCATCCCATACGTATTTCCATAAGCTCTTACCAAATGATCAGAGGCAGCTTTAGAAGAGGCATAGGGAGATTGGGGATCATATGAAGTTGTTTCTGTAAATAAACCCGTTTTTCCGAGCGAACCATAGACCTCATCAGTAGAAATATGATAGAATAATTTGCCTTCAAAAGATTCTTTATGAATTTCCCTAAAGGCATTCAATAGATTCGCCGTGCCCAAGACATTGGTTTCAATAAAGTCATTTGGGTTGGTAATAGACCTGTCCACATGACTTTCAGCAGCTAAATGTACTACAGCATCAAACTTGAATTCATTAAAAAGGGTTCTTAAAAATTCGGCATCTTTTATGTCGCCCTTGATAAATTCATAGTTTGGCATAGCCTCCAAATCCTTAACATTTTCCAAATTCCCTGCGTAGGTAAGCGCATCGAGGTTGTATATTTTATATTCAGGATATTTTGTGACAAAAACACGTACTACATGTGAACCAATAAATCCAGCCCCTCCTGTGATTAAAATTTTCTTATTTGAATTTTTCATGCTATAAATTACAATAAATAGATTCCTGTTTTTATTTCTGTTTCAATTGCCATTGCCATGCAGAAGCCAAAGCTTCTTTCAGCCCCAGTTCAGCTTTCCAACCCAATTCCTCATTCGCAAATTTTGTATTGGCATAAGCCGCTGTGATATCCCCTTCTCTTCGGGCAACAATCTTATACTTTATATCTATCCCATTTGCTTTTTTAAAAGCATGGATAACATCCAGTACGGAACTTCCGGTCCCCGTCCCCAAATTGAAATATTCCATTTTGGATTTATTCTTAGCTGCCAGTAATCTTTCCATAGCAACAATATGCGCCTTGGCCAAATCAACCACATGAATATAATCTCTGACCGCCGTTCCATCGGCAGTTGGATAATCATCTCCAAACACAGATAATTCTTCCCGAATTCCTGCGGCGGTTTGCGTTACATAGGGAATCAAATTTTGAGGAACACCCAAAGGCAATTCTCCTATCTCTACACTTTCATGTGCTCCAATGGGATTAAAATACCTTAAAGCTATAGCGTTAAGATCTTCCACCTTTGTGACATCCTCAATAATTTCCTCTCCCATTTGTTTGGTGTTTCCATAAGGAGATTCTGCTTTTTTAACAGGGGCATTTTCGGTGATGGGTAACTCATCTGCCTGTCCATAAACGGTACAAGAGGAGCTAAAAATTAGATGAGGTACCTTATTCTCAATCATGCTTTTTAGCAAGTAAACCAGGGTTGAAATATTATTCTCATAATATTTCAGTGGCTGCTCAACACTTTCCCCAACAGCCTTTGAAGCAGCGAAATGGATCACTCCATCAATGGAATGTTGCGCAAAAAACGAAGTAACTTCTTCTTTCTCTTTTAAATCCATTTGTACAAACTCAGGGCGGATATTTGTTATGGCCGTAATTCCATCCAAAACTTCAATTCTGGTGTTGGAAAGATCATCAATGATCACTACATCAAACCCTTTCTTTTGAAGCTCAACAACAGTATGAGATCCGATAAAGCCTAAACCTCCGGTAACAAGAATTTTATTTTTTTTCATAACATTTTAGTTCTTCCTAAAAATCATAGCTTCGGATTATTGTACAAATTCCATGATAGTCTTGATAATAAGATCTTGCTGTTCTTCCTCTAACTCTGTATGCATAGGTAAAGAAATCACCGTCTGCACCAAATCATTGGTGACTTTAAACAATTCTTCTTTATAACGATCATCCAGATAAGCCTTTTGTTTATGCAAAGCAACCGGATAATAAATCGCGTTCGGGATTCCTTTATCCATCAAATGCTGATGAAGCGCATCTCTTTTACCATTTGTTATTTTTAAAGTATACTGATGAAAGACATGACAGTTACAGGTGTCACAGATCTCACCACATTTTTCAGTAACAGGTGTAATGATATGAGGATTGCTTTTAAACCCATTATTATAATAACGAGCTGCCTTTCTCCGGGCTGCACAATAATCATTTAAATGAGGTAATTTTAACCTTAAAATCGCTGCCTGTATACTGTCTAACCTTGAATTGACTCCAACAACGTCATGATAATATCTTTTATACATACCGTGATTTACCATTCCCCTTATGGTATGTGCCAGGTCATCATCATTAGTGAATATAGCACCACCATCCCCATAACATCCTAAGTTTTTGGAAGGAAAAAATGAAGTTGTTCCTATTGTCCCAATGGTTCCGGCTTTTTTGGTCGAGCCATCACTAAATGTATAATCAGCACCAATGGCTTGAGCTGTATCTTCGATCACATACAAATTGTGCTTTTCGGCAATTTTTAAAATGGCTTCCATATTGGCGCTTTGACCGAATAAGTGCACAGGTACTATGGCTTTCGTTTTTGGCGTAATAGCCTTCTCAAGGGCCTCAAGATCAATATTAAATGTACTTGAGTCTACGTCAACTAAAACAGGCGTCAGCTTTAGCAAAGCGATTACCTCAACAGTAGCCGCAAAGGTAAAATCAGCTGTGATGACCTCGTCTCCTTGTTCCAACCCAAGGCCCATCATAGCAATTTGCAAGGCATCGGTACCATTGGCACATGGAATGACGTGTTTAACATTCAGGTAGTCTTCAAGTTCAGATTGAAATTTCCCAACTTCTGGACCATTGATAAAAGCAGCCGAAGCAACTACTTCATTGATGGCCTTGTCAATTTCTGGTTGGATTTTCTGGTATTGACTTTGTAGGTCAACCATTTGGATTTTCTTCATTTTAGTCAATTTTGATTCTTATTTCACTATAAAGCATGACAAAAATACAAATATTTTGCGCGCTCTACCTCTAAATATTTAAATTAGCCGACAAATGAAATACCTTTATAATTTTGCCATATCTCTTCTTGGAATCGTTGTCCGATTACTCGCGATTTTTAATCCAAAATTAGCGCTCTTTGTAAAAGGAAGAAAAGAAACTTTTGCAAAATTGATGGCTACCATTGAGCCTAATGAAAGATCAATATGGATGCATTGTGCCTCATTGGGTGAGTTTGAACAAGGAAGACCGATACTTGAGGCAATCCGCTCGTCAAGACCTCATTATAAGATCATACTTTCTTTTTATTCTCCTTCAGGATATGAAGTGAGGAAAGATTATGAGGGAGTTGATGTAGTGGTCTATCTCCCGATAGATACCAAATCAAATGCAAGAAAATTTATAGAACTGGCAAATCCCAATATGGCCATTTTTGTCAAGTATGAGTTTTGGCCGAATATACTGGGTGTTTTGAAAGAGAAATCGATCCAGACAATTCTTGTTTCAGGTATTTTTAGAGATGATCAGATCTTTTTTAAGTCCTATGGCAAATGGATGAAAAAATCATTACAATCATTTTCTCATTTTTTTGTTCAAAATGACAGTTCCAAAAAACTCTTGAAAAAAATTGGTTTTAACAATGTGACCATTAGCGGGGATACCCGATTTGACAGGGTTGCCGGCATACTCGAACAAAACAATTCACTCAGTTTTCTTGAAAATTTTGTTAAAGATCAAATCGTTTTGGTCGCAGGCAGCACATGGCCAAGTGACGAATCAAAACTGGTAAAATTTATCAATCAAAATTTAGATAAAGATCTTAGATATATTATTGCACCTCACAATATGAATCCTAAGGAAATCCTTAAACTTAAAAACGCTATCCATTGCCCCGTTTCCTTATATTCGGAAGGTTCCTTAGCAGATGAGGCCATGGTTTTTATTGCCGATACTGTTGGGATTCTAACCAAGATATACAGCTATGCAGATATGGCTTATATTGGTGGAGGATATGATAAGGAAGGGGTTCATAACGTACTTGAGCCGGCAGTTTTTGGTATACCATTGGTTATCGGGCCCATCTATGACAAATTTGAGGAGGCTAAAGAATTGGTCGAACTTAAGGGCTGCCTTGTAGCTAATGACCAGACTGATCTTAACGATCATTTAATCAGATTGATCGATAACGAGAAATACAGGAATGACCTTGGGAAAATTACATTGACCTATATTAAGACCCATCTAGGTGCCACTAAAATTATTTTGAATTATATTGAGCAGCAACTTGCAGATATTTCATAAATTGTAACCTAAATTTTAGCATAAAATGATCAGAGAAAAACTCGAGGAATATTACAACGTTGTTTTCGAAAAAGAATTACTTGATGAAATTGCCAAAGTAGGCACTTATAAGAAAGTGAAAGAAAACGAACTATTGCTTGATATTGGAGACACCTTTCATCATATACCCCTAATCCTTACAGGGGCAATTAAAATAAGTCGCGAAACGAAAAAAGGAGACGAAATTGTACTCTATTTTTTAGAGAGAGGAGACACCTGTACCATAACATTTGGCAGCGGCATTCAAAGCCATAAAAGCAAAGTCAGGGGAATTGCCGAAAAAGACTCTGAACTGATCTTTATCCCAGTAGAAAAATTGGACGAGTGGATGATAAAATACGCCTCTTGGAGAAGTTTTGTAATTGATAGCTATGACATTCGACTAAATGAAATGCTGGAGGCCATTGATACGCTGGCCTTTCTAAAAATGGATGAGCGATTGTTCAAATACCTGGTAGATAAGGTACAGATCATGAGAAGTACTGAATTGCACACAACCCATCAGGAAATTGCCGTAGATCTCAACACTTCTCGGGTAGTTGTTTCTCGTCTATTAAAACAGCTTGAAAATGAAGGAAGGATCAAATTATATAGAAATAAGATCGAGGTTCTTGATTTCTGATGTGTAACAAAAGTTACCTGGTTCGGTGGTTAATAATTTATTTTTACTGATTAAGCTTAACACAATATGGATTTTATTTTGCAACCATGGCCCTGGTATGTAGCAGGACCAATCATCGCGTTTTGTATGTTCCTGATGTTTTTCTTTGGAAAAAAATTTGGGGTATCCTCTAACTTGGAGACTGTTTGTGCCATGGGAGGTGCAGGAAAATTTGTCGATTTTTTCAAATTCGATTGGAAGAAAAACAAATGGAACCTGGTTTTTGTCGTTGGTCTGATCGTAGGGGGATTTATTTCTGATCAATGGCTAACTCCAGATGATACAGTAGCGATTAGTACTGAAACGGTGAAAGATTTAGCTGAATTAGGCATTCAAAATGCGAGGTTCAAGTTACTTACCTGACGAGATTTTTAGTGTTGAAGCAATGCTTTCAGTCAAAGGATTTTTAATTTTACTTATTGCCGGCGTATTAGTCGGTTTTGGTTCCAGATATGCAGGAGGATGTACCTCAGGGCATGGTATTGTTGGTCTGAGTAGCTTATCGATCGAGTCATTTATCGCTGTGGGAGGATTCTTTATTGGAGGTTTGATCATGACCTGGCTTATTTTACCCTATATATTTTAAACAAGACTAAAAATGAAATATATCAAGTATTTACTAGTAGGTATTTTATTTGGAATTACGTTAAGTAAGGCTGAAGTCATCTCCTGGTTTAGGATTTACGAAATGTTCAAATTGCAGTCATTTCATATGTATGGCGTTATTGGGTCTGCTGTAGCAATTGGTATCATATTAATGTATTTGTTCAAAAATGAAACGCTTAAAACCCTTTATGGACAACCTATTGTCATAGAACCAAAGAAAAAAGGTATCCCCAGAAATTTAATCGGGGGCATTATATTTGGACTTGGGTGGGCTCTTGGAGGATCATGTCCTGGGCCAATGTATATTCTTGTTGGAAAAGGTGTGATTTCGATCCTTGTTGTCCTTTTAGGGGCGCATCTTGGTACCTTCCTTTATCATGCTGTTAAACATAAACTTCCTCATTGATGAAAGTTATCATGGACACTTAATCTGCGAAACAAAATATTTTGTTTCGTCAATTTCGTACATTTAGCATCCCTTTTGCCATAAAATTAAATGAATCAATTAATAGATAAATACGGCCGTCAAATCACTTACCTGCGCTTAGCTGTAACAGACAGATGTAACCTGAGATGCCAGTATTGCATGCCTGCTCATGGAATTGACATCGTCAAAAGGCAAGAATTACTCACTTATAAAGAAATGTATAGAATTACCCGGGTTTTAAGTGAATTGGGAGTGGATAAAGTAAGACTTACGGGGGGTGAGCCTTTTGTAAGGAAGGATTTTGTGAATTTTCTGGAGTCCTTGTCATTCAATAAAAAACTTAAGGAAATTAATATTACGACGAATGGTGCCCTGATCTCTAAGCATATAGACGGTCTTGAAAAAATGAAGATCAATGCTGTGAACCTCAGTATTGACAGTCTTAACAGAGAAAAGTTTTTTGAAATTACAAGAAGAGATGTATTCCCACAAGTCATGCAGACCTATCATGATCTTTTAAAAAGTAACCTTAAGCTAAAACTTAATGTAGTGATTCAATCCGGGGTCAATACAAATGAGATCATTGATTTTATTGAATTGACCAAACAAGATAATGTCTCTGTAAGATTTATCGAAGAAATGCCATTTAACGGTAAGGGAATTCGAGAAGTTAAAGAGGTATGGAATTACAATAAGATCATACAAAAGATCCGTTCACATTATAAAGAAGTAGAAAATCTGGTCTCAAATAAATCTTCTACTTCAAAAAATTTTAAAATCAAAGACTATAAAGGGTCTTTTGGAATCATTCCTGCGTTTACCAGAACAATTTGCACAGACTGTAACAGGATCAGAATCACTGCTACAGGTTTATTCAAGAATTGTCTATTCGATGATGGTGTGTTCAATATAAAAGAATTTATCAGGAATGGCGCCAGCGATGAAGAACTAAAACAATTATTTATAGCTACGGTACACAAGAAGCCAAAAAATGGTTTTATTGCTGAAGCCAATAGAGGAAGCAATTCTGTTTCCGAAAGTATGTCTACCATAGGTGGTTAATGAGTTTATGAATAAAAAAGAAACATTAATAGATGTTGATAACGCCTTGCGCATGGTTCTCGGCGAAACCGAGTCATTTGGCTTGGAACACATAGACTTCAGGGAATCCCTTGGAAGGGTATTGAGAGAAAATATTACTTCAGACAGAGAAATGCCCCCATTTAACCGTGTGAGCATGGATGGAATCGCCATAAAAACTTCAATTTTTGAATCAGGAAGAAGAGATTTCAAAATTGAAAATATACAGGCTGCAGGAAGTGAACAGCTGGCTCTAGATAGTGATGATCATTGTATCGAAGCCATGACCGGTGCCATGTTACCCATAGGTACAGATGCTGTTATTCCTTACGAATTGATCACTATTGAAAAAGGTATTGCTCATGTTCATTTAAATGAGGTCCAATACTTTCAAAATATCCATAAAAAAGGTCTAGATCGTAAAGAAAAAGAACTTCTTATCTCAGAAAATACTAAAATTTCTTCAGCAGAAATAGGAGTTTTGGCAACTGTTGGTAAGTCAAAAGTTCAAGTAGCTGTTTTGCCAAAAGTGGCCATTGTGTCAACCGGGGATGAACTTGTTGCAGTTGATCATATTCCCAGGCCATATCAGATTCGAAAAAGCAATGTTCATACATTGTATTCATTGTTAAGAAGGTTTGAAATTAAGCCCGATTTATATCACATTAGTGACAGTAAAGAAGAACTTAGAAAAAAAATCGAGTCTCTTCTAGAAAAATATGACGTGCTCATGTTCAGTGGTGCAGTAAGCAAAGGTAAATTTGATTTTTTGCCTGAGATACTGAATGAATTAGGCGTGGTCAAACATTTTCACAAGGTGCGTCAAAGGCCCGGAAAGCCTTTCTGGTTTGGTAAAAAAGATCATACAACTATATTTGCCTATCCAGGAAACCCAGTGTCAACGTTTGTGAGTTGTCTTAAATACTTTGTACCCTGGTTGCAAAAAAGCCTTCGGTTAAGTTTTGAGAATCCTTGCTTTGCTATTTTAGGTGAAGATTTTATGTTTAAACCAGAATTAACCTATTTTTTGCAAGTGAAGATCATCAATAAAGAAGGAAGGCTTGTGGCTTTTCCTGATGCAGGAAATGGGTCAGGTGATCTGGCCAATTTAGCCAATAATGACGGCTTTTTGGAATTGCCATCCGATAGAACCAACTTTAAAAAAGGAGACGTTTTTCCACTAATTCAATATAGATATTAAACACTTTGCTTTGAATAAATTTTCACATATCGATAAAGATAACAAACCAAAAATGGTCAATGTTATTGACAAAAAAATCAGCAAAAGACGCGCCGTAGCCACGGCCAACATGTTTTTGGGCAAAGAGATAGTAGACTTGTTGAACGGCACAGAAATTCATACTAAAAAAGGCCCTGTCTTTCAAACAGCTATCATAGCAGGGGTTCAGGCCGTAAAAAAAACTGCTGATCTGATTCCTATGTGCCATCCTCTCCCACTTGATGGAATTGACATTGATATTCAATTTTTGAATGAAGAAGCCATCAAAATTCTATGCACTGTAGAAATGGAAGGGAAAACAGGGGTTGAGATGGAAGCCTTGACCGGAGCCAGCATTGCAGCACTCACAGTTTATGATATGTGCAAGGCCATTTCTCAAAAGATGGTGATTGAGGAAATTAAGGTCCTAAAAAAAACCGGAGGTAAGAGTGATGTCAATAATAACTAAAAGGGAAATAAAAAACCAGCAAAGTTTCCCTTGCTGGTCATACTTTATAGCTTAGAAAATAACAGCTCTTTAATCAAATATTGTCAATTGATTTATTTAAGGATCGATAGTTATTTTAGCAACAAAGCTAACTTCGACTGTAAAGTTCAACTCATCATCATCACAAAGAGCATTTCCGGCATATTCAACAGCGATGGTTTTTCCTGATTTTAAAGCATTTGCAATTCGATTCAGCTCATTTACTTCGGTTATCTCATAAACGATTTGATTATCTGCTGATGTTTTTACCACAAAAGCATTTTCCAATGAAACTTGACCTGCCACGGAAAAAGAACCAGCAACATCACCAGCTGGGTCACCACTAAAATTAATAATTTTATAGCTCAAGGATGTGATCTCAATTGCTTTAATTTTATTGAGATAATCTTCAGTATCTTTATTGACAATGGTCAGATTGGTCTTTTCAGAATAGCTAACCCTCTCACCATTGGTTTGGTCTATTAAAATTGGAATATTCTCAGTGTCGTTTAAATCTACTTTAAAAGAAGGAAGTAAACCAGCGACATCATCTTCATCACAGGATGAAAAACTGAAACACATGCAGCACATAAAGAGTGCCAATAAGGTTTTTTTCATGATTCAAAAATTTAGAATTTCTATTGTTTTTAGATAAATTTTAATGCCCTAGACAACAATTATTACAATTGCTGATTGGTCATTTCTTTAATACAGAAGTTTCGGTTAACCCAATATCATTTGAGCCAACCTAAAAACAGGATAGAATAAAGGAAACAAAGATTTTTAGTGAAGATTTCATATCGGGGGAAATATGTTTAGTACTTCTTTGTTTAATCCTTGAAATTACGAAAAAAAATTCAAACAACCATGTAATCATCGTCACCAAAATATAAAGATTTGCAAGAAATTCTTAAAATGATCTTTATTAAGTATTTTAGCTCCCAGAAATTATCAGCAATAACCCACTTTTAATTTTATTCATGAAAAAACATGTAAAACATGCACAGCTTAGCAGACGAAATTATGGGCAAATGGCCCCTTTTGAACTAGCTGTTCTTGGTACAAAATGCTCAATTATTAAGGAAATGGTCAAGGAAGTCTCGGCTAAGATCAACAACAGGTATAAGGTGGCATACGCAGATGCTTCTCATGATAAGGAAACGTTGGCGCCTTTATTCGACGAGTTTACATTTCATCATTCAGGAGATCTAAAGAACCACAGCGCTTATAAGATGAATCCTTATACGGATAAATCTTTGTTGGCAGGTTATGACCTGGTTTTTATCAATGGAAATCATTATCCAGGAGATAGACAAATACTCATTCTGGATGAAGAAAAGGAAGCATCAGTTCTAAAAAGAATAGATCAACTCGACAACATTGCCTTTTTGATCAATTTGAATCACCGGTCCAAAATCTTTGATTTCTTAAAGAAAAAACATCCGCATATAGAAAAATTAAAAGTCTATTCCATTCATGATATTGACCATATCAGTGCTCATGTTCAGGAGTTGATTCAGGCCAACACTGCCCCACTTTGCGGGCTGGTTCTTGCCGGAGGTGAAAGCGTCAGGATGGGAACGGATAAGGGCCTGTTGGATTATTTTGGAAAGTCCCAGCGAATGTATTCGATGGAGATGCTGGAAAAGTTAAATGTAAAGACCTATCTGTCTGTTAGGAAAGAGCAAAACCTTGATCAGAATAATATTATAGAAGATAAATTTATGGGACTAGGCCCTTTTGGGGCAATTTGTTCAGCTTTTCAACATGATCCCAATAATGCCTGGCTAGTACTGGCAACAGACTTACCCTATGCAGATGAAAAACTGATTCGGCACTTGATAAAGGAAAGGGATCCCAGTAAAATAGCAACCGCCTTAAAGGGGAAAAATAAAAAATTCCCTGAACCTTTGATTACCATATGGGAGCCTAAAGCCTACCCAATCATGCTGCAGTTTTTGGCTCAGGGGATATCTTGTCCCAGAAAGGTATTGATCAATTCGGATGTTAAACTTGTGGAGGTAGATGACGAATTTATTACAAACGTAAATACACCGGAAGAATTCACTGCGATAAAAAAAGAATTAGGCAAATAAGCCACTGGTTATCATGAATACTGACAAGGAGAAAACATTCATTCGACAGACGACTTTGCCTGAAATTGGCGAGATCGGGCAGGAAAAACTTAACAAGTCTAAGATCGCCATCATAGGGTGTGGTGGTTTGGGAAGTGTAGCCGCCGTATATTTGGCTGCCAGCGGAATTGGTCAACTCCATTTGATCGACTATGATACCATAGACCTCAGTAATTTGCACCGGCAGGTATTTTACCGTCGCGATCAGGTTGGTAAGTCCAAGGCCAAAATCCTTGCTGCCTATATTCGGGAAATAAGCCCTTACGTCGAGGTAAGTTTTACAGAAGAGCCTATTACTAAATCTAATATAAATGAGCATTTAAAGGCATTTTCATTAATTGTTGACTGTACTGATAGCCTTGCTACTAAGTACCTTATGAACGACTATTGTGTGCTTCAGAAGAAGACACTCATCTATGGTTCTTTATACAAACACGATGGTTATGTGAGTGTTTTTAATGCCAAATCTAAAGATAATCGGAGTGCTCATTTAAGAGATGCCTTCCCTTCTATGCCCCAAAAACACGTGCCCAATTGTTCTGAGATCGGGACCTTGAACCCCATCGTTGGAATCATAGGATTGATGCAGGCCAATGAAGTGATCAAACTTATAACGGAAACAGGTAGGCCATTGATCAATAAGATCTTGATCTATAACTCCATGGAAAACTCTCAGTTTTTGATGAAAATACAACCAGGTTTCCCTTTAACCGGTGTGGAAGCTATATTTAACAGTAACGAATATTTTGATGCCAGATGTCAAATACAAGATGAATCTTTACTCATAGATGCCCATGAATTGAAAAATAGGATTCTTGATAAGAACTTAAAAATCATTTCGGTTATTGAAGATCAATCTGTATCCTATCCCTTTCCAGTTGACTTGCGAATGCCTCTTTCAAGTCTTGATCCTTCAAAACTGGAATCCTTTACAGAAGACAAAATAGTGGTGATCTGTCAAAAGGGAATTTCAAGCTATACGGCCACCGAACAAATAAAGAAAAAATTTCCTCACCTGCTGGTGTACAGTTTAAAAAATGGTATTGATCAATATTAATCAAATGAGTGTATGGTTGCTCCATTTAAAAAAGTCCTTTGCCAATGTCTGAACCTATAGAATTCTATCAGCAGGAAAAAATACGATTTGAACAAGAAAGGAATCTGCTAAGAAAAAAGATAAATCTCTATAGCGTACTCCGTTTGGGATTTTTTTTACTTGCTTTTCCGGCAGTCTATTATACTTTTCATAATAAGCTATTACTTGCCGGAATTATTCTCTCAATTATTATTGGTTTTGTTTTTCTTGTACTAAAGCACCAATCTCTTGTAAATGATAGAAAGCTCTGTGAGCAATTGATCAAAATCAATGAGGTAGAAATAGATGCTTTAAATCGTAAATATAGTGCTCTGCCTGAAGGATCTGAGTTTATTGATGCCAAACATTATTACAGCAATGATATAGATTTGTTTGGCAAAGGATCCTTTTTTCAATATATGAACAGAACTGCAACCCTATCCGGAAGGAATGCCTTGGCGCAACTGCTTCTTGAGAACGATCCCTATCAAATTGTATCCCGGCAAGAAGTTATCATAGAACTAGCTCCAAAAGTTTCATGGAGGCAACGTTTTTTGGCTTTGGCCAAAATGGTCAATGTTGATGTTGATCATAAAACCATTATTTCATGGATTCAAAGCTATAAGTCATTTCTTCCATCTATCATGACTTATCTTCCTTTTGTTTTCGCATCGTTGTCAATCCTCTTTACCCTTCTGTTGGTTTTTGATGTGGTTTCTTTTTATCTTCTTGTGGTTTGGTTTTTTATTGGGTTATTTATCACGTTCCCATATTTTCAGAAGATCAATCATCTCTATCTGGATGCGGGTCTAGTCAAAGATACATTCAAACAATATCACAGTTTATTACAAGAAATTGAAGATCTTCCAATCAATTCACCGCTAGCGGCTAATCAACAACATAAAATAAGGTCTTCCAAGAAAAAAGCCTCGGTCATATTTAAGGAATTTTCAAAAATTCTGGATGCCTTTGATCAAAGAAATAATATGCTTTTTGGTATTTTGGGTAATGGATTTTTTCTCTGGGACATTCGTCAAACTTACAAGATCGATGTATGGATCAAAACCTATCAATTTCAAGTGGAAAGTTGGTTCGAAGTGATCGCCTATTTCGACGCTCAGATATCCTTATCCAACTATGCTTACAATCATCCTGATCACCACTTTCCTGAAATAGATCAAAATGACCTTGTCATTCATGCAGTAGCCTTGGGTCATCCTTTGCTGGATGAACAAACTAGGGTGAATAATGATTTTTCCATAAATAAAAATGATTTTCACATCGTCACAGGAGCAAATATGGCCGGAAAAAGCACTTTTCTAAGGACAATATCTTTGGGTCTTGTGATGGCCAATACCGGTTTGCCGGTTTGTGCAAAAAAGATGAACTATTCGCCAATCAAATTGATCACAAGTATGAGGACTTCTGATTCCCTGGCGGAGGAAAGTTCCTATTTCTATGCCGAAATTATGAGATTGAGATTCATTGTTGAACAAATGAAACAAGAAAAATACTTTATCATTCTTGATGAAATTTTAAAAGGTACCAATAGCAAGGACAAAGCAATTGGCTCAAGAAAATTTGTTGAAAAACTCGTAAAATCGGGTTCTACGGGCATCATTGCTACTCATGACCTGAGCCTATGTGATATTGACAAAATCTATCCTCAGATACACAACCAATATTTTGATGCAAAGATCAAAAACGAAGAGCTTTTTTTCGATTATACGTTAAAAGCGGGAATCTGTACCAACATGAACGCCTCTTTTCTCTTAAAAAAAATGGACATTATTTGATCAGGGATGGGCATTCACCCATATCTCCCCATCCTCAAAAAACTCTTTTTTCCAAATTGGAACCGTCTCCTTTAAAGTATCAATAGCGAATTGGCAAGCCTTAAAGGCCGCTTCCCTATGTGCAGATGAAACAGCAATGATGACCGGAACTTCACCGATCCCAAGGTTCCCAACGACATGGTGTATTGCAATCTTATGAATGCCAAAGGTTTCAATAACCTTTAAGGCAATCAGATTCATTTCTTTGACAGCCATAGGTTCATAGGCTGAAAATTCCAACTTTAACACCTCTTTGCCCTTTGTATTGTTTCTTACCGTACCCACAAAAAGAGCTAAACCACCGCAGCTGTCATCCTGAACAAATTCATAACATTCTCCGAGAGATAATTCAGCTTCAGTTAGCTTTATAAAAATTTTGTTTTCCATAATTCATTTAGCCACCGCTCACTGGCGGAATAATTGCCACTGTATCTTTATCTGATAATACTAAATTGTCTTCAGCATAAGATTCGTTTACGGCAATGGCAAAAGAATCCAATTCTGAAAACAATGGGTAATTTTTCACTAATATTTCCCGAAATATTTTTACAGTCACTGCCTCCTCCAATTCAAAGGTCATAGGGCTTTGTCCCACTAAATCTCTGGACATTCCAAAAAAAAGTGCTTCAATTTTCATAGATATGTTTTAACAAAAATAACCAATACACTCCAGAGGAAAAAATTAATGAATAATGTATGAAATATTTCATATCAATACGTACCTTTAAGTAACTATTGTTACAGCCTGAAACAGGCATTTCATTAAATTTGGGAGACGGTACCCGGAAAAGCTTTATAAAATCCCGGTACTTTTTCTTTAGTACCTACGTAAAAAGGAATTCTCATTAATACGAAGTCATTTCGCATATGAAATATGGATTTATTATTGACAACAGAAAGTGTATCGGTTGTCATGCATGTACCACTGCATGTAAAAGTGAACACGACGTACCTGTAGGGGTCAACAGGACCTATGTAAAACAAGTCGAAAAAGGAGTTTTTCCAAATACGAGAAGGATTTTTTCAGTCATGAGGTGTAACCACTGTTCGGATGCCCCCTGTGTTGAAATTTGTCCTGTGGAGGCCTTATATACCAGAGATGACGGTATTGTCGATTTTGACAATAACCGTTGTATTGGTTGCAAATCATGTATGCAGGCATGTCCTTATGACGCCCTCTATATTGATCCTGATAATAGTACTGCGGCCAAATGTAATTATTGCGCCCACAGGGTTGAAGTAGGAAGAGCCCCTGCTTGTGTGGATGTATGTCCTGAACATGCTATTATTGCCGGAGATATGGAAAATCCTGAAACGGAAATTTCCATGTTGCTTGCAAGAGAGCAGGTGATGGTCAGAAAACCAGAGAAAGGAACAAAACCGAACCTGTTCTATATTGATGGAGACTATCAGTCTCTTGATCCTGATACGACCGCTAAATCAGGACCCGGACTATGGAATTCTCAAGCCAGAGGTGTTGGGCACTATGCCAAAGCAGCAGAAAAATTAATGCATTCGAATGACGATATAAATTTGTTACAAATGAGTATTGACAATGAGCTGCAGTCTGCTTATCAGAAAAAAGAAACTGAAAACCCAAACTATATTGACGTACTTAATGGAAAGGCCAGAAGGGTTTATGACACTCCGGATAAAGGTATTCTTTGGGGTTGGGAAGTCTCAGCTTACGTGACTACCAAAGCCATTGCCGCTGGTGCGTTTTTGGTACCTCTTATGGCCCTGATTTTGGGTTATGAGGTTTCCAATACAACTAAACTTATTTCGGTAGGATTATCATTAGTCTTTTTAGGATTAACCGGATTATTTTTGGTCATGGACCTTGATCGTCCGGACAGATTCCTGAATGTACTGCTTAGACCACAGTGGAATTCCTGGCTGGTAAAAGGAGGCTATACCATATCCATATTTGGGCTTTTAATGACTCTTTGGGGTGCAGCAACATTTTTTGAATGGAATATTCCTGAAAATTTACTTCTTGGATTAACAGGTTTCTTTGGAATTATACTTGCCATTTATACAGCATTCCTTTTTGCACAGGCAAAGGGAAGAGATTTTTGGCAAAGTCCTACACTACCCTTGCATATGCTCGTTCATAGTGTTCTTGCAGGAGCTGCTGTTTTTTCCATATTGGCTGTTGTTTTAAAACCTGAAGGCTGGATGGAAAGCTTAGGAACTATCATAAGTATTTCTTTGCTTGTCAACCTTCTTACCTTAGTGTCTGAATTGACAATTACGCACCCTACCAAGGCAGCTAAAAAAGTAGTCACTATGATTCTTAAAGGACAGTACCAAGGGCTATTCTGGTTTGGGACTATAGTTGTTGGAAATATTGTTCCTCTTATCCTGATACAATTTTTTCCCAGTACCCTGGCCATTGCCGGAGCAGGAATTTTAATTCTTATTGGAATATATATAACTGAAAAAATTTGGGTAGAGGCTCCTCAAAGAATTCCTCTTGCCTAGTAGATAATAAAAAAATAAAGGCTCTAAAAATATTGGGTCTTGAACTTATAAATACATAAACATGGGCTATAAAAAAGCATCCTTTATAGAAAATATGGCTGAGAAAATCGGCCTGATTCCTGATCTTCATAAAGAAGGTTATCAGAAACATGACTCTGATATGCGTCATTTTAGTGATGAAGAAGTGGCTGAAATGTATGAAAACTTTCCTCCTCCTGAAAAGTGGAATGACTGGATAGAATATGACCCCAAGGCATGGCCCAAAAAGAAGAAGACCAATTATCAAATTGTACCCACCACTTGTTTCAATTGTGAAAGTGCTTGTGGCTTAACAGCTTTTATTGATAAGTCTTCAGGTGAGATCAAAAAATTTGAAGGCAATCCTTATCACCCGGGAAGTCGCGGCAGAAACTGCGCTAAAGGACCTGCTACTATTAATCAGGTAACTGATCCGGATCGTATTTTGTTTCCGCTGAAACGCAAAGGGAAACGAGGCGATGGCGAATGGGAAAGAATTTCCTGGGATGAAGCTTTGGATACTATCGCTGACAGGATCAGAAAAGCCTTAAAAGAAGAAAGACATAATGAAATAGCTTATCACGTTGGAAGACCCGGTCATGAAGGTTTTATGAATTGGGTATTGCCATCATGGGGTATTGACGGTCATAATTCACATACCAATATCTGTTCCTCAGGAGCGAGATTCGGCTACAACATCTGGTATGGTTACGACAGACCTTCACCGGATCATGCAGAGGCTAAATTTATTTTACTCATCTCAGCGCATTTGGAATCTGGACATTATTTTAATCCTCACGCCCAGAGAATTATAGAAGGAAAAATGAAAGGAGCCAAATTGGCCACCATGGACCCCCGATTATCGAATACGGCCTCCATGAGTGATTATTGGATGCCTTCTTATCCTGGAACAGAAGCTGCCGTTCTATTGGCTATGGCACTGATCATTTTACAAGAGAACTTATATAACAGATCCTATCTCGAAAACTGGACAAACTGGCAAGAGTATCTTGAAGCCAAGCATCCTGCTATGGAGGTTACTTTTGAAAATTATATTGAGGCCATGAAGGAGGAATACAAAGAATTCACTCCTGAGTTTGCCGAAAAGGAATCTGGCGTAAAAGCAGAAATGATCCGTGAGATTGCGGTGAAAATAGGTGAGGCAGGTGAACGATTTGCCAGCCATAACTGGAGAAGTGCTGGAGCTTCCAATTTGGGAGGTTGGGCCGTGGCCCGTTGTCTACATTTTTTGACAGTGCTGACAGGTGCTGTAGGTGCAAAAGGAGGAACATCTCCAAACTCCTGGAACAAATTTAAACCCGAAGTACCAAATCCTCCGAAGCCACAGAAAAAGTGGAACGAACTGCATTTCCCAAAAGAATATCCTTTGGCCTTTTTTGAAATGAGTCAATTACTGCCTCACTTTCTAAAGGAAGGCAGAGGAAAAATGGATGTTTACTTTTCAAGGGTATTTAATCCGGTATGGACTTATCCTGATGGATTTACCTGGATGGAAATGTTTATGGATGAATCTAAGTTTGGCCTTCACACTGCCTTGACTCCAACCTGGAGCGAAACGGCCTTTTTTGCCGACCTGGTATTACCTATGGGTCTGGCACCCGAACGACACGATATTAATTCTTATGCGACACACGGAGGTACCTGGGTAGCTTTCAGACAGCCCGTATTAAGGGAGGCTGCCAGAAGAAACGGAAAACCGGTTGAATATACCTATGAAGCGAATCCTGGTGAAGTATGGGAAGAAGATGAATTCTGGATCGAATTGAGCTGGAGAATTGACCCTGATGGCAGTATGGGTATTCGGAAACACTTTGAGTCACCAAAACGTCCTGGACAAAAAATCACAATTGAAGAATACTACCAATATATATTTGAAAGAATCCAAGGTTTACCTGAAGCTGCAAAAAAAGAAGGCATTTCTGAATTTGAATATATGTCTAAATACGGGGCTTTTGAAATTGAAAAAGGGGAGTCATACAAAAAGAATGAAAACCTTTTGAGCAAAGAACAGTTGAAGGGCACTGAGGTAGATAAAAAAAATGGCGTTATCAGAAAGAATGGTAAAGATATTGGTGTCATGATCAACGGACAGGCGATGGTTGGATTTCCTACGCCATCGAGAAAAAATGAATTCTATTCTCAAACCATGGTTGATTGGAATTGGCCAGAATATGCAACGCCAACATATATCAAAAGTCACATCCATGATGATGTATTAGACAAATCCAAAGGTGAATATGTACTGGTTCCTACTTTTAGACTGCCTACCCTTATTCATTCAAGATCAGGGAATGCCAAATGGCTTGTGGAAATTTCTAATAGAAATCCGATCTGGATGCATCCTGAAGATGCTGCCAAATGGAATTTTAAAACCGGAGACCTGGTTAAAATGAACACGGATATTGGATATTTTGTTGATAAAGTCTGGGTAACTCAGTCTATGAAACCGGGAGTTGTAGCTTGTTCACATCATATTGGAAGATGGAGACGAGAACAAGACACTGTTGGTAATCGATGGGCAACAAACACTGTTGACATTGAAAACAAGGCTTCAGGAAAATGGAAAATGAGCACAAAACGGGGCATCAAACCTTTTGAATCAGATGACAAGGATTCTAAACGGATCTTTTGGAAAGACGGAGGTGTTCATCAGAACATAACCCATGCAGTTCATCCAGATCCGATCAGTGGTATGCATACCTGGCATCAAAGGGTGAGAATCGAAAAACCCGGGGCAGATGATCACTATGGCGATATTTTCGTTGATACCAATAAATCTCATGAAATATATAAGGAATGGTTATCTATGACCAGGCCGGCACCAGGTCCTGATGGTCTTCGAAGACCGCTTTGGTTCAAAAGAGCTTTTAAGCCGGATGAATCTACGTATTATATAAAAGACACTGAAAACAAACCTAAAAAGTAGAATTAATTTTATATTTGGCCGTAAAAACCAAATTTAAAAATCCTAAATGAGAAAAATTGCTTATTTCATGGTTGTGTTGGCCATCGCATCCTGTAAAAACGAACCAAAAGATTATGTTTCGATTGCTGGAAATATCACTGATAAGAACAGTGATTCTGTAGTCATTAAAAATCGAACTTATTCCAAAACAATTGCTGTTAATGAGGATGGTTCGTTCAGCGATACTCTGAAGGTAGAAACTGGGGAATACTCTTTTTATGACGGAGGCGAATCTACTTCTGTTTTTTTAAAGAATGGATTTGACCTTTCAATGACATTAGATACTAAAATGTTTGATGAAACGGTTACATACACTGGAAATGGTGCTGAGCACAACAATTTCCTGGCTCAAAAATCTTTGTTACAAGAACGTTTACTTGACCTGGATGCACTCATGACTTTGGATTCTATAGCTCGGGAAGAAAAATTTAAGTCAATCAAAGAGGAGCTGACCAGCTTTTATAATTCAGATAAAAGCATTGATACATCTATTGTGAACAGCAGCTTAAAAAGCATCGATCCTATGCTTAATTCGTATAGAAATTATATCAATGCTGATGAGGCAATGAAAAGAGACCTGCCTAAAGGGGCACCCTCTCCTTCGTTTGTAGATTATGAAAATATTACTGGTGAGAAAACTTCCCTTGCTGATCTTAAGGGAAAATACGTTTATATTGATGTTTGGGCTACCTGGTGCGGGCCATGCAAAGCGGAAATCCCTTCATTAAAAAAGATTGAAAAACAATACCACGGAAAAAATATTGCTTTTGTAAGTATGTCCATTGACGATGACAGATCACATGGTGGATCATGGGAAAAGGCTAATGAAGATTGGAAAAAAATGGTCACTGAAAAGGAGCTGGGTGGCATACAAATTTTTGCACCTAAAGGATGGAAATCGGAGTTTGTTCAAAACTACAAGATCAATGGAATTCCGCGTTTTATTCTAGTTGATCCGGAAGGCAACATTGTGAGTGCAAGTGCTCCCAGACCTTCAAGTGAAGAACTCATCAAATTATTTGATGAAGAAAACATTTAGGAGTTCCAAAAGAAGACAATCAGAAGGAGTAGCTTGATGTAAGCCTTCTTCCTAAAAGATATAATATGATCTTTACATTCATTCAATGTTTTTGGAATATTCTGAAAACATTGAATAATCATATTATTAAGATTGGTTTTTTTAATCAAGTACTTTAGTTGATGCTACAAAAAATTTTTCCGTTTTTGATCTGGTTGCCCTTGGCAAAAAAGTCATGGAAGGATGATCTGATTGCCGGATTAACGGGAACAATAATTGTAATTCCCCAGGCCGTAGCCTTTGCCATTATTGCAGGCCTCCCACCGGTCTATGGTTTTTACACTGCAATGATCACTCCCATTATTGCCGCATTATTTGGTTCTTCCTATCATTTAATATCCGGTCCTACGACGGCAATCTCTATTGTTGTTTTTGCCACTGTCAGCCAAATGGCAGATGCCACAACAGATATAGAAAATTATGTTGCGCTTACCCTTGTGCTAACTTCTATGGCAGGTCTGATACAGTTTGCTATGGGTCTTGCCAGAATGGGTAAATTAGTAAACTTCGTTTCGCATTCGGTCATTATTGGTTTTACGGCAGGGGCGGGTGTATTGATCGCCTTTAAACAACTAAAACATGTATTTGGCTTAGAAGTTCCAAGAGGCAGTTCCTTCTACACGATCTTAAAAACGATTGTTCTAAACATAGATCAGACGAATTGGTATGTTTTTATAGTGGCCATTGGAACCATGCTGATTGCCATTCTCATTAAAAAATTTGTAAAACCTCTATCAAAATTTTATATGCTCATTGCCATGGTTTTAGGCAGTGTATTGGCTATCCTTCTTGGCGGAGAAGCAAATGGAATAGAAAATGTTGGCGAAATCCCATCGAATTTACCTCCCTTTAAAGTACCAGCATTTTCAATTACAAACATTAGAGAACTAAGTACCGGGGCGCTTACGCTGGCTTTATTAGGATTAATTGAGGCAGTAGCCATCGCGAGATCCATCGCCTTGTCTTCACATCAAAGAATCGACGGTAATCAGGAATTCAAAGGGCAGGGATTGTCAAACATGATCGCCAGCTTTTTTTCAAGCTATATGGGATCCGGATCCTTTACAAGATCAGGAGTTAATTATCAGGCAGGAGCTAAAACCCCCATGTCGGCCATATTCGCTGCTATTTTTCTGATGGTTGTTTTGCTGTTGTTCTCACAATATGCTTCCTTTCTACCTAAATCAGCTATGGGAGGAATTATTTTGCTTGTAGGTTATAACCTGATCGATTTTCATCATATCCACCAGGTGGTAAAAAGTAGCGGACGTGAACTAATCGTTTTGGGAACTACTCTTTTTGGAGCATTGTTCTTTGAATTGGAAACCGCTTTGTTCTCAGGTATAGGGCTTTCATTATTCTTTTATTTGGAAAAAACAGCCAAACCGAATATTGCTATTCTTGGCACCACTAAAACACATAGGTTTATAAATATCATTAGAGATCCAAATGTTAAAGAATGCCCTCAACTCAAAATTGTTCGCATTGATGGTTCAATTTATTTTGGCGCGCTAGAAGTAGTTTCTGAATTTTTCGCCAATCTATACGAAAAGGGAGATGTAAAACATGTATTGGTCATCGCAAAAGGAATCAATTTTATTGATCTTGCGGGAGCCACTTGGCTCACCTATGAAGCGAAAAAATGGCAAGATAACGGCGGAGGCATATATTTTAGTGGTTTAAAGCTCGTCAGTCAGCAAATCCTTAAAAAAGGAGAATTCCTGGAGGAAATCGGTGAGCAATATTTTTACCCTGATAAAAAAACCGCCATTCGAGAGATCTTCGCCAAGCTAGATAAAAACATTTGTGAGAATTGTAAAGTTCGTATCTTTCACGAATGTTAATACCACCTTTTACATCAAGACAATAAATCTTTAATTTTCTTATTATCAACTGTTTATGCGTATAAAGAAGCATATCCCCATCTTACAATGGTTACCAAATTATAAAAGAAGCTGGTTAAAAAGTGATCTATTTGCTGGTATGACCATTGGGGTTATCCTTATTCCTCAAGGAATTGCCTACGCCATAATTGCAGGTCTTCCTCCAATTTATGGATTATATACGGCGATGATTCCACAAATCGTCTACGCGATTTTGGGGACCTCAAGACAGCTATCTGTTGGGCCTGCAGCTATGGATTCATTGATCGTAGCTTCAGGAATTAGTGCTCTTGCGGCTATAGGTTCGGACCATTTTATAGTCTTAGCGGTATTACTGGCATGTCTGGTGGGCTTATTTCAAGTACTTTTTGGAATTTTTCATCTAGGTTTTTTGGTTAATTTTTTATCGAAGCCCGTCATCAGTGGATTTACTTCTGGATCGGCTATTATTATTGGGATGAACCAATTCGGAAACCTTTTAGGGCTGGATCTTGACCGGAGCAACCATATTCATACCTTACTACTGGAAATGATCCATACATTTTCCGGCTTGCATTGGCCAACCGCGCTTATCGGAATACTCTCAATCATTCTGATCTATGGGATTAAAAAACTCAATAAAAAAATCCCTTCAGCTTTAGTAGTGGTAGTTCTCGGTATTCTAGTTGTTTACGCATTCCATCTTGACCATAAAGGAATTATGATTTTAGGAGAGATCCCCAGAGGACTTCCAGAGTTTGTGATCCCTTCTTTTGACATGGCTCTAATGGAAGAAATTTCGGGACTTGCCTTAACCCTTGGTCTTATCGGCTTTATGGAAGCCATATCTATTGCAAAATCTATAGAGGCAAAGCACAATAGTTATCGTGTAAACGCCAATAAGGAATTGATTGCTTTGGGGTTTGGAAATATAGTTGGATCCTTCTTTCAGACCTATCCTGCAACAGCAGGATTTGCCAGAACAGCTGTGAATGACCAATCAGGAGCTAAAACTCCTCTTTCATCACTTTTTGCAGCGTTTATTATTGCTTTGTCTTTATTATTTCTTACGCCGGCTTTTTTCTTTTTACCAAAAGCTGTACTCGCAGCAATTATTATAGTTGCTGCATTCGGACTTTTGGACTTTTCCATGCCCAAAAACCTGCTTAGCTATAACCGCAGGGATCTGATCATTTTGAACAGTACTTTGCTGATAACGATTTTTGTGGGGATTAAGGAGGGTATTCTTTTTGGCATCATTCTATCTCTAGTTATGTTGATTTATAAAACGACCAAACCCCATATGGCTGTGCTGGGTAATGTCCCTGATACACATTTTTATAGAAATATAAAAACGGTTTTCGGACGTGATCATTCAGGAGGAAATACTCATTGTAAGATTTGATGCACAATTGTATTTTGCAAATACCCAATACTTCAAGGACAAACTTAAAGAATTTGCATTTGAAAAAGGTCCGCAACTAGAATTACTAGTCATTGATGGTGAAAGTCTAAATGCGCTTGACAGCAGCGCCGTTTATGCTCTGGAGGAAGTACATGACTATTTTACTTCAAAAGATATTACGATTGTATTTACCGGGCTGAAAGGTCCCGTAAGAGACACCTTGGTGAAATCACAGCTCATGAAAAAAATTCGGTACGATCATTGCTTTATGAGTATTCAGGAAGCTGTGGATTGCTACAAAGAAAATTGCTTTGAGCTACCCAAACAGTATAGTTTTCAGGAATATACGAAACAATCGAATCGTTAAAAAAGAGGAGGATTCCTGTAACAAGTGTTACATATGATAATTCCCCTTTCACTAACTTTGGGTAAATTTAAAATAAAAAACAATGAAAGTAGAACAATTATTTACAGGATGTCTGGCTGAAATGGCTTATTATATTGAGTCAAATGGAGAAGCTGCTGTTATTGATCCTCTTCGTGAGACTGAACCATATTTGAGAATGGCGGAAGCTGATAATGCTAAAATAAAATATGTATTCTTAACTCATTTTCATGCTGATTTTGTTTCTGGACAATACGACTTGGCTCAAAAAACCGGAGCTAAGATCATTTTTGGACCAAATGCCACTGCTGAATATGATATTTATAATGGGAAAGATGGTGAAGAATTTCCTCTTGGTGATGGTAAAATAACATTATTACACACACCTGGTCATACGATGGAATCTTCTTCCTATTTGATAACTGATGCGGAAGGGAACACACCTTATGTATGTACAGGTGATTGTTTATTTATTGGTGATGTTGGAAGACCAGACTTAGCCGTTAAACAAGGTAAACTCACTGAAAAAGATTTAGCTGGATTCTTATATGATTCACTTCGAAATAAGATCATGACACTTCCTGATGATATTATTGTCTATCCAAATCATGGAGCGGGTTCTGCATGTGGTAAAAATATGAGCAGTGAAACTTTTGATACCTTGGGTAATCAAAAGAAGACTAATTATGCACTTCGTGCAGATATGACAAAGGAAGAGTTTATTGTGGAAGTGACAACTGGTTTAAAGCCACCACCTCAATATTTCCCCAATAATGTTAGAATGAATAAAACAATCAATACAAGTATTGAAGACATCTTGCATAAAGGAACCACACCTCTGGATGCTGCAACTTTTAAAGAATTAAGTGAGCAAAAAGATGTTCTGGTTGTTGATACACGCAGTAAGGAACTATATGCTGAAGAAGGAACGGTTCCAGGAGCTTGGTATATTGGTATTGACGGTAATTTTGCTCCTTGGGTTGGAGCCTTGATCAAAGACATTAACCAAAAGATCATTTTTATAGCTGATAGTGAAAACAGAGTGAATGAAATTGTAACACGCTTCTCAAGGGTTGGTTATGATAATACTATGGGTTATTTAGAAGGTGGAATGTCAAATTGGAAAAGCCATGGTTTTGAAGTTGATATGATTGGCTCTATATCTGCGCATTTGTTTGCAGAAAAACTGGCTAAAGGTGAAATGGAAAAACCTGTAGATGTTCGAAAAGAATCAGAGTATTTATCAGAACATGTTGTAGGTGTTGACAATTTCCCATTAGATTTCATTCATGATAATTTTGCTGAAATAGATACTGATAAAGAATATTTCTTGCATTGTGCCAGTGGATATCGATCCCTGATTGCTGCCTCCATCTTTAAAGCTAATGGAGTAGAAAAAGTAACAGATGTTCGTGGTGGATTTAAGGATCTGAAAGAAACTGAAGCTAAGATGACAGATTATGTATGTCCCACGACATTATTATAATGTAAATTGATTAGATCTTAAAGGGAGTTTATACTCCCTTTTTTTATGTAACATTGTATAAACATAATACATAAATTAACAAAAATGAAAACCAACAGTTCAATAATTGTATTGATCACCATCTTGTGGATTGGCCTTGCTTCCTGCGGTCAGAAACAAAATGAGAAATCTTCAAATCAGGATTCGGCCTCTGCAGTTTCCTTAATATCTCCTGAAGAGTTGCATAAGGCCAACAAAGACATTGTTCTTATCGATGTCAGAACTCCACAGGAATATGCCTCAGGTCACATTGAAAATTCCATCAATATTGATTTTAGAGCCAGCAACTTTAAGAACCTTATTGGAGAACTTGACAAAAATCAGGACGTTTATGTTTACTGCAAGATTGGTGGAAGAAGTGCTGCTGCAGCAAGGTTGATGGAAGATATGGGCTTTAATAAAATCTATGACCTTAAAGGAGGCATCAACAAATGGGAAAAAAATGGCTTTAAAAAAGTTAAGTAATACTATAAATATGCATAAGTTCACTGTTCTTTTTCTTCTATTAATTCTTCTTACTGGCTTGTCAAACAACCCTGTCTGATAAAGAAGTTGCTGCCTATAAGGAAAAAGGGTCCTTAATTTCAAAAAGTACTGGTAAAGAATTATCAGGAACACTGACCAGCAAAATGAAATCCGGTGGGATAATCGAAGCTGTTGAATTTTGTAATACTGCGGCGCTTCCGCTGACGCAACAAATGTCTGACAAGCATGGTGTTTTTATAAAAAGAACCAGTCTAAAAACAAGAAACCCCTTAAATAAACCTTCTGATAGTGAAATTTTAGTTCTCAATGAGTTTCAGGCTAATTTAGATCAAGGCATTGCTCTTGAGCCAAAAGTACAACTCGATCAAAATGGAATACCGAATTATTATGCGCCTATTTTAGTAGATAAAAAATGTCTAAGTTGCCACGGAACGCTCGATCAGGAACTCTCAAGACCTGTTGATTCCATTATCAAATCTCATTACCCCAATGATCTAGCAACTGGTTATAATGAAGGGGATCTAAGAGGTATATGGAGTATTGCCTTTCTTAGTAAGAATTGAAAAAATAATTAAAACCCAGCCAAAAATGAAAAAACATCATCAAATTCTGATTATTGGCGGAGGGACTGCTGGAATCATGGTAGCCTCCCAACTACAAAAATCTAAACCAGGAATCGATATCGGTTTGATCGAACCAGCAGAGACCCATTATTATCAACCAGCATGGACTCTGGTAGGCGCCAATACCTATGATTTTGATCAAACAGGAAGAAAAATGTCATCCGTAATGCCTAAAGGTGTGCATTGGCTTAAAGACTATGCTGAGAAATTCAACCCTGAAAAAAATCTGGTGTTATTAAAAGGAGGGGATGAAATTTCCTATGACTTCCTGGTGGTCTGTCCAGGATTGAGAATGGCTCCTGAGAAAGTAGAAGGATTAACAGAAGCCATGGAAAAAGGAATCGTTTGCAGCAATTACACAAACCCGCTACACACCTGGGAAACCCTGAAGAATTTTAAAGGTGGTACAGCTCTTTTTTCTATGCCAACAACGCCAATTAAGTGTGGTGGTGCCCCTCAAAAAATAATGTATCTAGCAGATGAGCATTTCAGAAAGACCGGAATCAGAGATAAAACAGATATTGTATTCGCTATACCGGGAGGTGTCATATTTGCAGTTAAAAAGATCGCGGACACCCTTATGAAAGTAGTGGATAAAAAAGATATCAATGTACGTTTCTTTCATAAGCTAGTAAAAATTGATCCGGAAAAGAAAATTGCCTGGTACGAGATCGATAAAGATATTAGTGCTGGTGGCTGTGTTGTTATGTCTGATGATGATACGAAAACACTAGACAAAGACATCCAATACAATTATAAGGACGTCAAGGTGAGTAAAGAAAACGACAGGTTTGGAATTCATTTTGATATGATGCATCTTGCACCTCCTCAAGCTGCGCCTCAATTTATAGCTGACTCCCCCTTATCTACAGAGGATGGCTGGCTTGCCGTTAATGACAAAACTTTGCAGCATTTGAAATTTGACAACATATTTGGTTTAGGAGATTCTGCACAATTACCTACGGCTAAAACTGGTGCGGCGATACGTAAACAAGCTCCAATCGTTGTTTCAAATATTTTGAGTCTATTATCGAGTAAAGCCCTTTCGGGAGAATCATATGATGGTTATTCTTCATGCCCTTTGGTAACGGGATATGGTAAAATGGTACTGGCTGAATTTGACTATTCGAAAGAGTTTAAACCAGATCCTAAACTTAGTGGTTTTCCTTTCTTTTTAAAGGATTCTTCCCAAGAGCATTGGCGCCTATGGATACTTAAAAAATATGCATTACCCTATCTGTATTGGAACAAAATGCTCAAAGGAGTCAAAGTTTAAAAGGTTTCTATTCAATTAGAATTTCAAATTAACGCCCAGTAGAAAATTGATCTCTGCCTGAGGATAATATCCTGCTCCGGTAATAGTGGTTACCTGATCAGGGTCTGTCCAGGTATCGTCATAGGTAAAGAAATAACCATTCGAAACATATTTTACGTTGAACAGGTTGTTTACAAGACCTGTAAATACAACAGATTTAAACAATTTTTCGGTATTGATCTCGTAGCTTATCTGAAGGTCATTAACAAAATAAGCTTCCAGTTTTGAGGCCTCTAATTCTATATTACTCATATATTGATCTCCAACATATTTAGACAATAAACTGATTTGAAAATTCTCTATGGGTTGGTACCTGATATTACTTGCTGCAATAAAATTTGGGGAATACGCCAGATCTGTATTCCCGAAATTCGTCAATTCCCCATCAAACTCGTAATATTTGTCAATATTTTTATTTGTGCTCACTGCCAGGTTTGGCTGCCAAATAAATTGATCAGATAATCTTACAACGGCATCAATTTCCAGACCTAATCTGTAACTATTCCCTATATTATCCGCGATTGGGTTACCCACATCATCAATGTTTCCGGTCAAAACCAATTGATCCACATAATTCATATAGTAAATATTTGTCTTTAATCTAAAATTAGTTGAGTTGTAATTCCACCCCAATTCGAAATCATCAAGAGATTCTGGCTTTACGTCACTATTGGCCAGGTAGTCAGCTCTTTTAGGTTCCTTGTTTCCTTTTGCATAGGATAAGAAAAAACTACTCTTGTCCATAAAATAACTCACTCCAAACTTTGGATTGAAGAAACTATTCTGATCTTTCAGTCCTATTGTAATAGGCCCTTCATCTATGCCATCTACTTTATAATTTACGTATCTGTATTGAAGATCCCCAAACAAGCTCCAGTTGTCATTAATAGAATAATCTGCTTTGGCATAGATATTAAAATCTGTCTTTTCACCGGTATTGTCATAAAATCTTTGGTTGATGATATCACTACCGTATTTGGCCCATTTCACTTCGCCAAAATGATCCCCATCATATTGATTGAAAGCACCTCCAACGATCATATTGACCTGATTAAAATTCTTTAGCACAGAAAAAGTTGTTCCGTAAAAATTATTGTCCAACCATTTTCTTTGAACCAGATCAGTAGTATTGATTTCTTCACCGTCTATATTGATCGGATCAAAACCATATACCGAAAAATCAGCCTCATTTTCATATTGCTCATAAAAACCCCTTCCATAAGTATAATGAAAGGCTAAGTTTCCCGTCCAGTCGTTTCCGAAATCATGATTGATATGCAATTGGTAATGATCCTGTTTGTAATCGTCTACTTGATTGTCATAAAAACCCGTTAAATCACCGTTTTCATTATAGATCTCCCCAGCTGGATTGTATTTCCTATTTGTTTCAAGTGTCTCCTTATCAATCCCATACCAGGCTTGATAAGTAACTTCATGCCCGCCAAAAGCAATGGCTTTGATCAAGGTTTTCTCACTAAAAATACTTGCTGAAAGGTATACGGACCTAAGATCGGCAGAAGCTCTGTCTATATATCCATCTGACTGGATTGAAGATACCCTACCCGTAAACTCAGATTTAAACTTGCCTTCACCGCCAATAATTCCTGATCCAAACTGAAGGTTGGCTTTAAGGGTATTAAACGAGCCTCCCGAAAAACCAAGTTCCCCAAAAGCTCCTTCACGAATACCATTGGTAGAAAGGCTTAAACTAGCGCCAAAAGCACCGGCTCCATTGGTAGAAGAGCCCACCCCTCTTTGCAATTGCATACTCTGTGTAGAACTGGCAAAATCAGGTAGATTTACCCAAAAAACACCATGAGATTCACTGTCATTCAAAGGGATACCGTTAATCGTTACATTGACCCTGGAAGCATCACTCCCTCTCACCCTGATTCCTGTGTATCCAATGCCATTACCTGCATCAGAAGTGGAAACCACATTGGGTAAAAAATTCAATAAAATAGGGATATCCTGACCGAGATTCCTCGATTCAATCTCTTCCTTTGTAATGTTACTTCTTACAAACGGGGCCTTTTCATCTACTCTGGTAGCTTTTACCAAGACCTCTTCTAAGTTAATCGTATCACTCAATATACTTTTTTCCTGCGTAAAACCAGTAAAGGAGATACACAACATGAAAATAACAGCAAACTGTTTCATTTTCTTTCCCTTATGGGATGTTTTAATTGATAAAAATCGAACTAAAGAGGTGAAATTCGAATCGAAATACTCAGATTTTCAGTTATTCTTGAAAATCTTATCCCTAAACAGCATTATCTGTTCCAGGTTCAATGGGTTTAATCTCAGCCTATATTGGGCACCCCTAATAAGATCGTTGCAAATGTAAACAACAATTGGGAATTAAAAAATCAAAACTTGATTATAAATCCAATTTGGGTTTTTGGCGAAGCGATTTTTTGAGGCCTCGCTTTTTCTTGGCTTCCAGTCGTCTGGCTTTTTCCGATTTTCCCACCTTGGTCGGGATTCTTTTTTTGGATACTTTCAAAGCACTTTTAAGTAGAGCCAGTAATCTGTCCGTAACAATTTGCTTATTCTTATGCTGACTTCTACTCTCGTCACAAGTCATCATCATTTGGTTTTTCTTATTTAATTTAGACGAAAGCTTGTCTAATAACCTCATCTTTTCTCTTTCAGAAAGGGCTTGTGAATTTTCAATATCAAATAGTACAACAACTTTAGAAGAAACTTTATTTGCATGCTGCCCCCCTGGTCCGCCAGACCTTACTGCCGTGAATTCAAGTTCATTGTGAAGTAATTCAATATCCATATTTCCTGATCAAGAAGGTTTCTTTTGATGTAAAAGTTACAAACTCTTGGAATAAGAACTTAGATTATTCCTTTTATCCAATAATTTATCAATGGCACTTATAGCAACAGAGAATCGATTTTTTATACTGCCATTTAACTTTATATAAGGTTTGTCATACTTCATAAGAGCCGCCTCAAATGCGGCATACATTTCTTCTCTTTGCCCGGGACGATCTCTTAGGTCATCTGCTTCCCACGGTGTATCAATATTGGTCAATAAATAAAGATCATAGGTGTTCTTAAGTGCATACTTATCCAAATTAGGGTGTACAAAACCTCCGTAATACTCCTCAGAATATACCTTGGTTTCTAACAAATCCGTATCACAAATAAGCACCTTATCTGCCTTTAAAGCAAGTTTATTCTCAAGTGCAATTTGTCCTTTGGCGATAGGAATCAGATCAGCATCTTCACAGGTTTTTCTTTCATTATTCCATTTTTCCTGTAAATACTCTCTGGCGTATTCTGGTACCCAAACGGTATTATAGTGTTTGGCCAATAGCTCAGACATCGTTGTTTTACCTGTAGATTCAGGCCCAAATAATACAATTTTAACCAAATTTACTGGTAACTGTTCAAGTGCTTTTTCCATGCTATGTATCCATAAATTGCTATAAATGTGAATCCTAAATACTGAAAACTGGTAAAGGCCAGGCCTTTGTACAGATATAGGGGTACTGAAATGATATCTCCGAGGATCCAATAGATCCAGTTCTCTATTTTCCGTTTGGCCATAAGCCACATTCCGACAAAGAAAATGGCTGTGGTAACTGTATCGACATATGCCGTCCAACTGTTCCATTTATCATTGAAATAATAAACAATAAATACAAACACAATGGTGGCTAAAAAAATGAATACCGATTGTTTCTTTTCGAGCTTATTGGTTCTGCTTATGGGAGTCACATGCGATGCGTCAATTTTTCTAGTCCAAATATACCAGCCATAAACACTCATGGCAAAATAATAAGCATTGATCATCATGTCGCCCAGCAATCCCCAGTTAAACAGTAAATACACAAAAATTGATGTGCTGATCATTCCGGTTGGAAAGACAAGAATCTTGTTTTGTTTGGAGAACCAAACAGATAGAAAGCCAAAAATAACGGCAATGATTTCTAAAACAATATCAAGGGTTTGATAATCCTGATACTGTTCGAACAGGTAATCAATAATCTGGTGCATGGTGACTTCTGTCGTCAGTGACGATCTTTAATATAAAAACGCAATTCTTTTCATTCAGCAATGAGCTGTGTATGTTTGAATTAACAAAGGTCATTACCTCCTGGTAAGGCCCGAATATTTGTGTGCTTAAACCATTTTCCTCTATATGAAAAGCTGATTCCCTCAAAGACTTGATAAAGGCTATGATCGGTTTTTCAAAATCCTTATGTAAAGGATACATGGATATATCAATGGATATGTTCATTTTTCATAAATTTAGAGAGAAAATTACTGTTTTCTTCGAAAGCTGTGCCAATGACGACAACATCTGCGCCATTTTTATAGGCCTCGAACAATTCGTTTCTGGTTCTGATCCCACCCCCAACAATCAGCGGAATATTTAAATTTTTTGTCACTGATTTAATCACCGAAGGATCCACTGGGTTTGACGCGCCACTCCCCGCTTCCAGATAAATTAATTTATTTCCCATATACATTCCGGCAATAGCAGTTTGGGTTATTTCTTCAATATTCTCAGCTAAAATGGGTTGGGTTTCACTGACTTTCTGCACTGCAGTTTCTTTTCCTCCATCAATTAGTATGTATCCTGTAGGGATGACTTCCAGGTCAGATTTCTGCAAGTATGGAACCGCTTTGACTTGCTGATTGATCAAATATTCAGGATTCCTACCTGAAATAAGTGACAAAAATAAGATTGCATCAGCATGTGAAGTGATCTGCCTGTAATTTCCTGGAAATAATACAATGGGCAGTGCTGTTAGTTCTTTAATCTTTAAAACGAGTTTGTCCGTCGCTTTTTCTTCAACACTGCTACCTCCAACAAAAATAAAATCTACTGTTGAGTTGTTAATCTTCGTTATTGTTTCAACTAATGTATCATGATTCATTTTATCAGGGTCTAACAGAATGGCAAGAAGCTTTCTTCCTTCTTTCATCGCCAATAAAAAAGACTGATAAATCATGATTTTTGAAACTTACTTATTTTCCTACTATTTTTTTATGTTATGATAAAATTGAATTCTTCCGTTAAGGCCTTACTAACGCATAAACCAAAGTAAATCCTTCCTTTAAAAACTCAAACTTGATATCATACTCCTTTTTCCAAGTGTCAAATATAACCCTTCCTGACGACCTGCCATCGGCAAACAAGAATGGATTGATTCCAATATGATCATGAAAACTTAAACCACCATAGGGATAGGTTTTGTACATAGACTCCTTAGCTCCCCAAATTACTGTTAGTTGCTTCACAAGGTCTTCATCAGACAAAGAATCAACCTCAGTATTCACAAATCTGTGTTGAATATTAACTATTTTCTCCCTGTTTTTTTCAATATCCACACCTGCTTCCAGATCGCTGATCAATACCGCTACAAATTCAAAAGAATGTGTAATAGAAATATGCTTGTCATCCTTTAAAAAAGGTCTGCCGTATTCATTGTAATAAAGATTATCATCTTCATAACCAGCATGTTTCAATAATTGCCTAACACTTAAAAACCCTTTTTGGTGTAGCTGAGATTTCATGCCAGACAATCTTGAAATACTGTTTTCAGTCAAGACCAGCCCATTTCTCAATTCCTCAAATGTCTCCTCAATTTTCCATATATAAATAGTTGTTCCTCCCTCGTCAGAAATGGTTTTGTAAATCGGCATACAATGTTTAATAGGTATTTCGTATTTTTGCAAACTCTAAACAAATATAAAAATTATGAGTTCAGAAACATCGACTTACGTAAAATATAAGGTTAAGGACCTCAACCTTGCAGAATGGGGGAGAAAGGAAATTCATTTGGCTGAAGCTGAAATGCCAGGTTTAATGAGTCTTCGGGAAGAATATAAAAATGAAAAGCCTTTAAAAGGTGCTAGAATTGCAGGTTGTCTGCATATGACCATTCAAACTGCTGTGTTGATCGAGACACTTGTGGATCTGGGTGCTGAAGTGACCTGGAGCTCATGTAATATTTTTTCTACCCAGGATCAGGCGGCGGCTGCCATCGCGGAAGCGGGAGTATCTGTCTATGCATGGAAAGGTCTTACTGAAGAAGAGTTTGACTGGTGTATAGAACAAACGCTGTTCTTTGGAGAAGACAGAAAACCTTTAAATATGATTTTGGACGATGGAGGAGATCTGACCAATATGGTTTTTGACAGATACCCTGAATTGGTGAAGGGAATTAAAGGTCTTTCTGAAGAAACCACGACAGGTGTACACCGTTTGTATGAAAGAATGAAGGAAGGCACTTTACCAATGCCTGCCATTAATGTGAATGATTCTGTTACCAAATCTAAATTTGACAATAAATACGGCTGTAGAGAAAGTGCTGTAGATGCCGTTCGAAGAGCAACAGATACAATGATGGCCGGAAAAGTAGTGGTTGTTGCCGGATATGGTGACGTTGGAAAAGGAACTGCAGCCTCTTTCAAGGGAACCGGAGCCAGAGTGATCGTAACTGAAATAGATCCTATTTGTGCTTTGCAAGCTGCAATGGAAGGTTTCGAAGTCAAAAAAATGGACAACGTCATCGAGAAAGCGGATATTGTAATCACGACTACCGGAAATAAAGATATCGTTCAAGAGCGTCATTTCAGAGCATTGAAAGACAAAGCTATTGTATGTAATATTGGTCATTTTGACAATGAAATTGACATGGCTTGGTTGAATTCAAATTACGGTGATACAAAAATTGAGATTAAACCACAGGTTGATCAATACAATATTGATGGAAAAGAGATTATTCTTCTGGCTGAAGGAAGACTTGTAAACCTTGGTTGTGCCACTGGTCATCCAAGCTTTGTAATGAGTAACTCATTTACCAATCAAACCCTGGCCCAATTAGAGCTTTGGAATAATGCTGATCAATACGAAAACAAGGTATATATGCTTCCTAAGCATTTAGATGAAAAAGTGGCAAGACTTCACTTGGAGAAAATAGGTGTTGAATTGGAAGAACTACGTCCTGAACAAGCCGATTATATTGGCGTTAAAGTAGAAGGCCCTTTTAAGCCTGATTATTACAGGTACTAATATCTTTTGACATTAAATAAATAGAACTTCCAGGTAATAACTTGGAAGTTTTATTTATTTTTAACCCTATCTATTGTTAACTCTTTGCCATATGAAAAACATTTTAGTCCCCATAGGAAGTACCGTTAATGCTTTAAATACTTTGCAATATGCTATTGATTTTGCAGAAGCTGTAGAAGCGAAGATCTATCTTGTTCACATCTATAGCAGCCCTAAGATCAGTGGAAACGTTCTTAAAGTAGACCAAATAATGGAAAGGGACAGTAAAGAAATCCTTAAAGATCATTTGAACAATGTCAATAAAAAAAATGTAGAGATTATAACCAGTACGCTAAAAGGTTATTCTATAATCGATACTTTGAAGCAATTAAATAAACTTTTACACATTGATTTGATTATTGCTTCCACAAAAAATGACAGAGCTGATGAACATATATTTTTAGGTAAAATAACAGGGAACATCATTAAGGACACCAAGGTTCCGGTTCTCATTGTCCCTGCTGAATCAAAGTTTAAGCCTATAAAAAAGATTCTGATGACGATAAAATCAGGATCGATAAAATCTGTAACAACCCTTGATCTTTTGGTGAAAATTAAGAATACCTTTTCGTCAACAATCAATCTCTTACAAGTAAAGACACCAAAACTGGACGCTAAGGATCTTGAATTAAATAAAACACTTGAAGGCTTAATAAGTAAGCATATTCCTACTACAAATGCGACTGTATATCAAGGTGTTCTCGAGTTTTTGCATGAAGAGGATCCCGATATGCTTTGCGTGATTCGCAGAAAAAGAGGTTTCTTTAAAAAATTATGGGAAGATGACAGGGTGAAAAAAATTGATTTCAACAGTAATATTCCCTTGCTTGTTTTAAAAGGAATGTCGTAATTTGCTTTCTCAAAATTATTGGGGCTATAGCTCAGTTGGCTAGAGTGCTTGACTGGCAGTCAAGAGGTCCGGGGTTCGAATCCCCGTAGCTCCACAATCAAATAGAATCTGAAAAAAACAGATTCGAAACAAAAAAAGACGCCGAGTTCACTCGAGCGTCTTTTTTTGTGAGAAGATGTTAATTGCTGCCAAGCAATTGTAGATTCTATTTGCAGAATGGGAACTCCTGGGGATCAGCGAAGCTAATCCTTTCAGATTAAATATTGTTGAAAACAAAAGTAAAGACCCGCTAGGGGATTATTTTTTTTCCTTGTTAGGCGCGCCCCTTTGGGATCAACGAAGTTAATCCTCCCGACATACAAATCCTGTCAATTTATCCACAGAAAAAAAGAACAGATTTATCCCAAAATCCTTTACATAAAGCCAAAAAAATTAGTATTTTCACTACGTTTTAACAAATACATTTTATGATAAGAATCTGTTTCTCTTATCATTTTTTTTAAACTCCTTCTAACCATGTCTATCGTGAAAAAAACTACCGCTCTATTCGTACTATTTATTTTGTTCTGCTTGCCAACTATCCAAAGTCAAAAAAAAGGTAAAAAAGAAGTAACCCCTCCTCTTGATGAGGTTAAAATTGATGGCCTCTCCTGGAGAAGTATAGGGCCTTCATTAACATCTGGTAGAATTTCAGATATTGCTATCAACCCCAATAATCCTTTCGAGTATTATGTGGCCACTTCTTCTGGTGGGGTATGGAAAACTAGTAATTCAGGTCTCGAGTATACGCCCATTTTTGATAAAGAAGGATCCTATTCCATAGGTTGTATTACCATGGATCCGAATAATTCAAATGTGATATGGGTTGGAACGGGTGAAAACAACAATCAACGATCCGTGTCTTTTGGTGATGGTATTTATAAATCTATAGACGGAGGGAAATACTTGGAAAAATATGGGCTTAAAAACTTCCGAGCATATCGGTCGGATCATTGTCGATCCAACAAATAGCGACATTATTTATGTAGCCGCAATCGGTCCGTTATGGAGCAAAGGTGGCGAAAGGGGATTATACAAAACAATTGATGGTGGAATTACCTGGACGCCTGTTCTCACTGTAGATGAACATACAGGGGTTAACGATATCCAAATGGACCCAAGAAACCCCGAAGTGATCTATGCGTCTACCTTCCAAAGAAGGAGGCATGTTTTTACCTATGTCGGAGGGGGCCCTGGTTCCGGGCTTCATAAAAGTACAGATGGGGGAAATACCTGGGAAAAGATCAATAAAGGCTTACCAACAACTGAATTAGGCCGAATAGGCTTAGCTATTTCACCTGCAAATCCCGAAATTATTTATGCCATCGTTGAAGCAGCAGATAGCAAAGGCGGCTTTTATGCTTCTATAAACAGAGGGGCTAGTTGGGAAAAAAGGAGCAGTCATACAACAAGTGGAAATTATTATCAGGAAATCATAGCTGATCCTATTGATGAAAATACTATGTATTCAATGGATACCTGGATGACGGTAAGTCATGATGGGGGTAAAACTTTTAGTAAAGTAGGAGAAGTTTTTAAACATGTAGACAATCACTCCATGTGGATAAATCCAAATAACAACAAACATTGGCTTGTTGGTTGTGACGGAGGTATCTACGAGACCTTTGATGCCGCAAAAAACTGGGATTTTAAAGAAAATTTGCCCGTGACGCAATTCTATAAGGTTGCTGTAGATAATGACTATCCTTTTTACAATGTATATGGAGGAACTCAAGATAATTTTAGTTTAGGAGGGCCTTCTAGAGTGCATACAGATCATGGTATAACAAATGCAGATTGGTTTATAACAAATGGAGGAGACGGTTTTGAATCTCAGGTAGATCCGGAAAATCCTTCAATTGTCTACGCGCAATCACAATATGGATTTTTGGTGCGTTATGATAAAGAAAGTGGTGAGGCTGTTGGAATTCAACCCAGTGAACGAAAAGGAGAAGATGCCTATCGTTTCAATTGGGATGCACCTTTAGCGGTAAGCCGTCATGCCTCGGGGCGTCTTTATTTTGCAGCAAATAAAGTTTTCAGGTCAAATGATTATGGCAATAGCTGGGAAGTTATTAGTGATGATTTAACGCAACAAATTGACAGAAATAAACTAAAGGTGTATGACCGCATCGTTAGTATTGATGCTGTAGCCAAAAACGGTTCTACTTCACTTTATGGAAGTATTGTGGCCTTGTCTGAATCTCCTATTGATCAAAATCTTTTGGCTATAGGTACCGATGACGGATTGATCCAAATCACTGAAGATGGCGGGGCAACCTGGCGAAAAATTACCAGTATTGCCGGAGCACCTGCACAGTCATATGTGAATAGTGTTTATCTTTCCAAGCATGATGCTAATGTCATGTATGCCGCATATAATCATCATAAATACGGAGATTTTAAACCTTATTTGTTTAAATCAGTGACAAAGGGAAAACATGGACTTCAATAAGTTCTGATTTACCCAAAAAAGGAAGTGTTTATTCAATTGAAGAAGATCATGTCGATAGTGGCTTGATTTTTTGCGGTACGGAATATGGCGTTTTCTTTTCGCCGAATAAAGGACAACACTGGAAGCAATTAAGTTCGGGATTGCCAACTATCGCAGTTAGAGATATTGCCATTCAGGAAAGAGAAAATGATTTGGTTTTGGGAACTTTTGGCAGAGGTTTTTATGTAATGGATGATTATTCCGCATTGCGATCCATTGAAAATGAATCACCCGATGTTAACGCTAAAATTTACCCAATACGCGATGCTCTGTCTTGGGAAAAGAGTCTGCCTTTGGGTTTGCCTAAAAAGGCTTTTCAAGGTGATAATTTTTATTCCGCTCCTAATTTGGGGCCTGAAGCCCTCATAACCTATTATTATAGTGATAGCTATACATCTCTAAAAGAAACCCGTACCGAAAAAGAGAAAGAATTAATCAAGAACAGGAAAGATGCAGCTTATCCGGATTACAAGTCCTTAAAAGCAGAAATGGAGGAAGAAGAACCTACACTGGTCTTTACCATTAAAAATGATAAAGGGCAAGTTGTTAAAAAAGAATTTAAAAAACCAAAAGAGGGCCTTCAACGTTTTCACTGGAATCTGAGATATACGCTTCAAAATCCTATAGATTTAAGAACCTCTGATTTTTATAATCCATGGGAGTCAATTGATGAAGGGACCTTGGTTGACCCAGGAACATATACTGTTCAGATGGAGTTATTTCAAAACGGAGAAATAAGCCAAATGGCAGAACCTGTTTCATTTAAAGTTATTGGACTGGACAATACAGTTATGCCTGCTGTTGACAGAACAGCCAAAGTTGCCTTTCAAAAACAAGTGATGCAACTAGATGCAGATTTACAGGCCTGTAGAAAGATCATGGATGAATCAAAGAACAAATTAAAGTATATTAAATCAGCTATCAAACGTTCTGAGCTTCCGTATGGAGACTTGTCTAAGTCGGTATTAGAGATTGAACACAAACTAAAGGAGGTCAGTCTTGCGCTTTATGGAGATCCTGTAAAGTCCAAATTAGATATCAGTCAGGTTCAAAACCCTGCATCGAGAGTTGGGAAAATCAGTTACGAGCAAAAATATTCTACTTCATCACCAACAAAGACCCATAGAGACAGCTATGCCATCGCCAAAGATCAAATCTCGGTGTTAAAACCGAAGGCTGAAGCGATTTATAATATCGATATAAAACAGTTGGAAGAAAAATTGATTGAGGCAGGAGCACCTTATACACCAGGAAGAGGATATAAAAATGATCACTAATTAAAGGAATTTCATGTTCAAAAACACTTCTTGTTTTTTAATGCAATCCTTTTGTTTTAGAAGGTGATATTTTATCAAAAATTTGTAGTTTTGGCTTTTGAAAAGGGTCATTAACTCAGTTGGTTTAGAGTGTTACCTTGACAGGGTAGAAGTCACTGGTTCGAATCCAGTATGACCCACATCGAATACAATCCCGGTGCCGTAAGCACTGGGATTTTTGTTTGGGGCTTGTTGAAAGCTCGCTTTCATAAGAGGACTAAACAAAAATCCTGTAAGAGCGGAGCTCTCGGGATTGTATTTGCAGAAGAGGTTCCTGTCTGGATCATGAAATAATCCAGAAAGCATATTGCGGAGTAGAGCGCCAGCACCTTTGGGTTTTTATTTGCGGTCGTGGTTCTTCTCTGGATCACGGCAGTAATCCTAAAAATTAGCGAAGGGCTGACTTAAGTTAGCCCCTCACTTAAGTCAAACCTTCACTAATGTCATAAAAATCAAAAAGTAAACAATTTTGATGAAATAATAAAGATTCTAGCATTGGTCCTTAAATACACCTTCGTTCGCTTCCGGATCACGACAATAATTCAGTAAGCCTACCTTTCATAAGGTTCGAAAACAAAAATCCTAAATTTTGAAACGTAGCAGAGCAATAAAGGATTTTTTTGCAGAAACGGTTTACATCTTAAATGTATTTGTAAACCAAATTCATTAATTTTAGACATGCGCTTCAAACCGAATCAAATTGATACCGCTAAACGTATGACAATGTGTAGCCGCGGTATCATCAAAGGATGACGCTGACAAAATCTTAAAATTATGAAAGGACCTGCTATATATTTGGCTCAATTTATGGAGGATCGACCACCATTTAACTCTTTTAAATCTGCCTGTGAGCAAATGGCTTCGTACGGATATAAAGGAGTTCAAATTCCTACCTGGGATGGAAGATGTATCGATTTAAACAAACTAGCCGAAAGTAAAACCTATGCCGATGAGATAAAAGGTGTGGCAAAAGATGCAGGAGTAGAGATAACCGAGCTTTCAACTCATTTGCAGGGTCAGCTCATTGCAACCCACCCTGCATATGATCAAATGTATGACGGTTTCGCCCCTGTGGAGGTACACAATAACCCTGTAGCAAGGTCAAAATGGGCTACTGAACAATTAGTTTTATCCGCTAAAGCCAGCTATAATCTTGGGATTCACTCACACGTATCTTTTTCCGGTTCCCTTTTATGGCCCTATATGTACCCATGGCCACAGCGTCCTCCAGGACTCATAGAAACAGGATTCAAAGAATTGGCTAAACGTTGGCTTCCCATTCTTAACGAATTTGACAATTACGGAATAGATGTATGCTATGAACTTCACCCGGGTGAAGATTTGCATGACGGTATCACTTTCGAACGATTTCTCAAGGCCACAAACAATCATACAAGAGCTAATATATTGTATGATCCAAGCCACTTTATACTGCAACAATTAAAGTATCTTGACTTTATTGACATTTATATCGAACGAATTAAAATGTTTCATGTAAAAGATGCTGAATTCAATCCAACCGGAAAGGCGGGCGCTTATGGAGCCTATCAAGACTGGGCGGACCGCCCGGGAAGGTTCAGGTCCTTAGGAGATGGACAGATTGATTTTAAAAGTGTATTTAGCAAACTTACCCAGTACAACTTTAAAGGCTGGGCGGTTGTTGAATGGGAATGCTGCCTGAAAAATGCAATAGATGGAGCTAAGGAAAGTGCCGAATTTGTAAAGAATCACATGATTACTAAACCGGAAAGATCTTTTGATGATTTTGCAAACTCAGGAGCAGATCAAAATACAAATAATAAAATATTGGGATTAAAGTAACAAAACAAAAAATTAGAAGCAGCTAATCATTCTTAAATGTTGTTTTGAATTAGAAAACAAGGGGCTCAACTTTTAATGAATAAGCTTTTAACTATCTAAATTTTTCCCATTTTTTGATCAAAATCCTGAATTAGTTTAAACTGATTTTTTGCCCTGTCAAGGTTGTGTTCGGCGTATTTGGTCTTATAATAAATATTGCCATTTAAATAATCAGTTAAAAACCTTAGAGCCATTATAAAAATCATGGTCTTGGCGGCAAGAGGGAAATACTTTCTTTCAAGATCAGAAACCGCGTCTCCTGTTTTCTCTAAAAATCCCTGGCTATAGGCCTCATAGAATTCCTTATTGAACTTTACTTTCTCAAGATCTTTTTCATCTTCAGCTGCAGTAGTACAAATTGTTCTGATGGCATCTCCAAAGTCATAGTGAATAATCCCTGGCATGATGGTATCAGTATCGATTACGCAAAGCCCCTTGCCCTCCATGTCGAATAAGGCATTGGATATTTTTGTGTCATTATGCGTGACTCTTAAAGGAATCTGACCCTTCTCCTTCAGCACCTGTAAAATGTGCATTTCCTTTTTTAACCTTTTGGATAATTCTATATAAGCTTGTGCTCTTTGCTTCCTTTCTTGGGAAGCGTTCAGCAAAGAAGCTTCAAATTGCTCAAACCGAAATGTCATGTCATGGAAACGTGGGATGACTTCTACTAAATTTGAAGGATCAAAATCTTGGGTAAGTTGAATAAATTCTCCAAATAATTTTCCGCCTTCATAGGCCACTTTTGCGTCTGTTACCGTTTCGAAGGTTTGGCTATTTTCAATAAAGATAGTCGCATTCCAAAAATCACCATTTTGATCGATATAAAAACTTTCACCGCCAGAAGTTTGCAAAAAAGTCAATATTCTTCGCTGCCTTTCCTCCTTTGTTCAAGCTAGACAATTTATGATGTAAGTGGCTGCTTATTTTTACCTTGTTCATGATCAACCCAGGCACATCATGAAAAACCCCTTTATTGATCTTTTGGAAAACGTATTTATGTTGTTGATTTGTTGTTACAAGAAAAGTATCATTGATATGACCAGAGGTTAATTCCGTAAAAGAATCAAATTCTTCCTCAGGTAAAAAAACAGCAAACACCTCTCTTAAAACTCCAATCATCCTACCATAATTGCGTTGGATACATCCCTTTATTCTTTAGCGCTTGGATTTCCTTTTGAACTGACTCTTTATCCTCTTTATAAGTAACTCCGAACCAACGGGCCTCAGAGGTAAGTACTTTAACGGTTGCCGTACCGTTTTCCAAATAACCATTTACAATCAAAGGGATAAAATATTCCGCTTTTAAATTATCCTTATTCTCTTCCAGAAAACTATCAAATAAGGCTTCAGTATATTCAAAACATCTGGGTGTAAAGCCCCAAAAGTTCATTGATACGACAGTGTTTTCATTAATAGGAATCATGTTTCCATCTTCGTCCTTTCTAATCAGACCGTCATTGGTCTTTTCAATATGGGTCCTTTCAACAACATGCGTCAGGAATCCTTTGTCATCAACGGCGCATTCTCCTCTGGAAACAAAGCCATGATCTGAGACCGTATTCTTAAGCAAGTAAGCCATCATGCTAAAATCAAAGGAATTCTTATCGATCGATCTTAAATATTCAGCCATCGCCACAAAAGCTTCTCTTCCATAAAAGTCATCCGCATTGATAATGGCAAAATTTTCCTTTACCTCATCTTTCGCCATAAGCATGGCATGTCCGGTACCCCAAGGTTTAGTTCTCTCGCTATTAAAAAATCTTTTCGGAACCTTATCAATCTCCTGAAAAACATAAGCTACTTCAGCCTTTCCTTGAAGTTTACTATCGACCTCGGCCCTGAACTCCTTTTCAATACTTTTTCGAATGATAAAAACAAACTTTCCAAAACCAGCTTGCAATGCATCATAAATCGAAAAGTCGATAATGGTATCACCCTGAGGAGTAAAGGTATCCAGTTGTTTTAAACCTCCATATCGACTCCCTATTCCAGCCGCTAAAATTACTAATGTGGGTTTGTTGTTGTCCATGTTTAAATTTTTGCAACGAATTTACTAAAGAATTCATATACAGACACAGTCTAATACTTAAATAATTAATCACATATCTTGAAATTTATAGTAAATACAGGTAAATTTGAGCTTCAATAGTAGACCATGAAGAAATTTCTCAAAATTATCGCCGGCCTTATCATAGTTCTCATAATAAGCGCGGCAGTCGCCTGGTTCTTTTTCCTAAAACCGCCACCTCCTCCAATTTCTGATGAAGACAGAGCAAGATTAGCGTTAATGCCCTTGCCTTCAGAGCTGGAATTTGGAACTGGCACCTTTGCTATAACAGAAACATTCGGAGTAACTTTTGAGCAGGAACCAAACCCTAAAATCGTTAAAGCAATTGACCGTTTTTATAAGCAGCTGGAGATAAAAACCAGGCTTTCTTTTGCGGACCGCTCAGGAGCTGAACTACAAATCCAATATCAAACAAATAACACTGCATTTCCTCAACTGGAAGATGATGAATCCTATGAGTTAACAATAAAAGGGTCCAAAATTGCTTTGAATGCTTCTTCATCTGCTGGTATCATCTATGGCTTAGAAACCCTCCTTCAACTGGTTGAAAATAATTCGGGTCAATGGTATTTTCGGGAGGTCAAGATAAAAGATCGTCCCAGATATCCCTGGAGGGGTCTTATGATCGATGTTTCTCGTCACTGGATCCCAAAAGAGGTGATCCTTAGAAATCTCAATGCCATGGCCAAATTAAAAATGAATGTATTTCATTGGCATTTAAGTGATTATCAAGGGTTCAGGGTAGAATCCAAGAAGTTTCCCAAATTACATGAAATGGGCTCTCATGGTAATTATTATACTCAGGAAGAGATAAAAGAAGTCGTTAATTATGCTGCAGACAGGGGTATTAGAATTATACCTGAATTTGACGTTCCTGGGCATACCACCAGTTGGCTTGCCGGTTATCCTGAATTGGGAAGTGCTCCTGGTCCATATACTCCGGACACCATCGCCTTAGGTGTTTTTAGACCAGTTATGGATCCTACAAACCCTGAGCTCTATAATTTTCTCGATGAATTTGTAGCAGAAATGGTTACCCTATTCCCTGATGTTTACTTCCATATTGGAGGTGATGAAGTAATGGCAAAAGATTGGGAAGAAAATGAAGAAATTCAAAACTATATGAAAGTCAATGGCCTTGAAGATTCTCATGAACTGCAGGCATATTTTAACATTAAACTTCAAAAAATAATTGCTAAACACAATAAAGTCATGCTTGGGTGGGATGAAATTATGCATCCAGATTTACCAACTGAAGGTATAGCGGTTCAGGCTTGGCGGACCCATAAAGTACTATGGGAATCGGCTAGAAAAGGAAATAAAGCAATCCTTTCAAAAGGTTATTATTTAGATCACAAAAAAAGTACAGGCGACTATTATAGTGTAGATCCAGAGATCATTAAAGGTGCGATAAATATTGATATTGACAGCACGAATTGGAACTCATGGAAAACCCAAATCCATTTTGGAGAAAACCATTTTGATGGAAACATTTATGCCTTTGGAGAAGGTGATAACACCCAAATTATTATGGAATTTATGGATAATGCAACAAGTATTTCTGAGGTTCAAAAGAAGGCCAATAATATCAAGTTTTCAAACAAAATGGATGTGGGAAATATGGATGTCGATCTTGATATTGTGGGTGACTCCCTTATTGGTGAGGCCAGTATCGCCCTCTTTTCTTTAAAAATTGCGGGAATTCACTCTGGTGGTTCTGATATGGAGGGAGGAGAGCCTCTTCCTAAGTTTGATAAAATTGAACCTCTTCATCCAGAACAATTGAGCTATATTCTGGGTGGAGAAGCCTGTATGTGGACCGAAATGGTTGATTCTATAACTCTGGAATCAAGAATCTGGCCCAAAGCCGCTGCTATAGCGGAAAAATTATGGAGTCCGCAAGAGCTGACCAAGGATACCGAAGATATGTATAGACGGTTAATGATCATGAATGAGGAATTAGAGCTGGTTGGGCTTAAGCACAAGTCAAATCAGGAAACCATACTAAAAAGTATGGTGAAAAAAGAATACTTTCAACCCTTGAATTTTCTCGTTGATTATTTGCATGAAGGTCCTTTTATTAATCGGCTATCACTTTATCAACCAACGCTTTATACCTCAACTCCACTTAACGGAATTGTTGATGCCGCTTCAGCTGAAAGTTACCCAGGTTATGAATTCAATAAAAACGTTGAAAATTGGTTAAACACTAAAGATGTGAAACTGAAAAAGCAAATTGAGACCTTATTAAAAAAGTGGATTGAGAATCACAAGGCTTTGCAAGGCTTGTTCGAAACCAATGAAAAAGCCCAAATGATTCAAAACCATTCAGAGAATCTATCGTTGCTTGCCGCTTTGGCGCTGAAAAATATCAATGGGGAAATGCTGTCTGAATCAGAGCTTTCCGGATTAAATGATTTACTTATACACTCAAAGAAAGAATTTGGAGGCACGGTTCTATCTGTAGTACCCGGATTGGAAAACATACTTGTATCGGTTGAATGATCTAAGATACGCCAACCTTTGATAAGATCTTTTTTAGAATAGGATTCCTGTTAGAAGAATTCCAGGCTACCGAGAGAACTGTTTTCTGAGGAATTTTATCAAGCTCAATAAGCTTTATATTCATATTGTAGCCTAGCCCTAAAGAACTGGGCACTATAGATATGCCAAGGTTGTTTTCAACCAATCTGAAAATAGTACTGGCATGTACGGTATTATGAGAAATGATCGGATGAAATCCACTTCGCTTAAAAATTTGCATGACCTGCTCGTAATAAGCCGGACTATAAGATTGATCAAACAAAATAAATGCTTCTTCTTTTAAACTTTTTAATCCTTGAAAATTTTCTTTGTCTATGGGATGATTTTTAGGAAGCACCAATGAAAAAGTGTCTTCAAAGACAGGTCGAATCTCTAATCCTTTTGGAACTTTATCCAGTCTGACAAAGGCCAGATCAATCTCTTTTTGTATCAAAGCCTCAATCTGATCAGGATTCTCCATTTCTCTTAATGAATAATGGACTTTTGGATGGTCTTCCGTGATCTTCAGTAAAAGCTGTGGAATAACATTTTGCATGGCGGAGCCCACATAACCAAAACTAATCTGCCCTTCCATCCCTTCATGGATCAGCTGTGCGTGGTCAAAACCATCATTTAAATGTTTCAATATCATCGTAACCTCTTCTTTTAAATATTTACCGGCTTTGGTCAAAATAACTTTCTTATTGGTTCTCTCAAACAAAGCAAAACCAAGTTCAATCTCCATTTGTTTGATTTGACGACTTAGGCCTGGTTGAGAAATAAATAGCCTGTCAGCAGCCTTTCTAAAATGAAGTTCTTCAGCCACAGCTAGAAAATAGTTAAGATGTCTTAACTCAATACGATAACTCATAGTTATTAATTATTGATTATAATGGTATTAGAAAGCATCAAATATAATCGTAAATTTGATACAATCAAATTGAAGAATATGTTCAAATACGGATTGGATCATCTTACTGTAGGCAAGGCAATTTCCATACTCAATGGAGAATTGAAAGCCGCAATTTCAACTGAAGCCGAAGAAAGGATCAGGAAGGCTCATGAGGTCGTCATAAAGACAGCGCTAAAGGATAAGGCGGTTTATGGCATCAATACAGGCTTTGGACCCCTTTGTGATACCATCATCTCAAAAAATGATACTACTGAATTGCAACGAAAGATCCTTCTGAGTCATTCTGTTGGCGTTGGAGCTCCTATTGACAAAGACCTCGCCAAACTCATGCTGATTTTAAAAGTGCATTCCTTGTCACAAGGTTTCTCCGGGATATCCATGGCTGTCCTGGAAAGAATTCAGTGGCATATTGAGCAAGACATCATTCCGATGGTTCCAGAGCAAGGCTCGGTAGGCGCCTCGGGCGATCTGGCTCCCTTGTCACATCTTTTTCTTCCGCTTATCGGGGAGGGAAAAGTGATGTATAAAAACACGGTTAGAAAAACAAAAAAAGTACTTGAAAAAGAAGGTCTGGAACCTTTGACTTTACACCCAAAAGCGGGATTAGCGCTGATCAATGGCACACAATTTATTCTGGCTCATGCCATTATGTGCGTCGATAAATTATATAATTGTCTCTCACATGCCGATCTTATCGGCAGCCTTATGATAGAGGGGCTCATGGGTTCTCAAATGCCTTTTCATGAATTACTGCATCAAACAAGGCCTTTTAAGGGAAATATACATGTAGCTAAAAGGATCAATCAATTTCTTCAAGGTTCTGAAATCGGTAAATCTCATCTCTTTTGCGGAAAGGTGCAGGATCCTTATTCTTTAAGATGTATGCCACAAGTTCATGGAAGTTCCAGAAATGCCTGGCTACATTTAAAAGAAAATGTCGAAATCGAACTCAATTCGGTCACGGACAATCCAGTGATCATTTCTGATGAACTCATTATCAGTGGCGGAAGTTTTCACGGACAACCCCTGGCATTACCATTGGATTATGCCTGTTTGGCAGCCGCTGAAATTGGCAGTATTTCAGATCGCAGAACCTATCTTTCTTTAGAAGGAAAATACGAAGGTACGCCTCGATTACTTATGGAAGATACCGGTATAAATTCAGGATTTATGATCCTGCAATACACCTCCGCGGCATTGGTAAGTGAAAACAAAGGCTTGTGTTTCCCCTCAAGTGCAGATAGTATACCCACTTCTTTGGGTCAGGAGGATCATGTAAGCATGGGGTCCATTGGAGGGAGGAAAGCCTTACGCGTGATTGACAATCTTGAAAAAATTCTGGCCATTGAATTATTGTGCGCAGCTCAGGCATTTGATTTTAGAAAACCTCTAAAATCGAGCGAAGTACTTGATGACGTTCATGATACTATCAGAGAAAGAATTGATTTCGCTTCAGAAGACAGAATTTTCTCGATCGACATAGAAAAAGCCATAGAGTTGATCAGAGAAAGAGAACTTTTGTCAACGGCTTCATTTCACATTGATACTTATAGCGAGTATGACAATTTATTTGAATCATATTAAGCCCATTTTAAAATGATAACAACAAAAAAAACTGACGCATTTCAGCAGGAAATCTTGCAAGGTATTCCAGAGCAGCTTCCTGATAGTAAGACCTATCCTGTTGGGGCCAACAGAGCTCCCAAAAGAAAAGATATCCTTTCTAAAGAAGAAAAAAAACTAGCCATCAAAAACGCCTTACGGTATTTTCCTAAACACTGGCACGAAGAACTCTCCATGGAGTTCCTTGAAGAGCTTAAGGCCTATGGCAGGATCTATATGTATCGTTTCAAACCCGATTACGAGATATATGCGAGACCAATTGAAGAATATCCTGCAAACAGCCGAAAAGCAGCCGCCATCATGCTGATGATTCAGAATAACCTTGATCCTGCAGTTGCGCAACATCCTGAAGAGTTGATCACCTATGGCGGTAATGGAGCAGTGTTTCAAAACTGGGCACAATACCTGCTGACCATGAAATACCTGAGTCAAATGACTGATGAACAAACACTGCATATGTATTCCGGTCATCCCATGGGTTTATTTCCATCCAGTAAAGATGCTCCCCGTGCCATCATCACCAACGGGATGATGGTTCCCAACTATTCAAAACCTGATGATCTGGAAAAATTCAACGCGCTGGGTGTAACCCAATACGGACAGATGACAGCCGGCTCTTATATGTATATCGGGCCTCAGGGAATTGTACACGGCACTACCATAACCCTTATGAATGCTTTTAGAAAAATCCTGAAAAAAAATGAAAATTCCAAGGGGAAAATCTTTTTGACCTCAGGATTAGGAGGGATGAGCGGGGCACAACCAAAAGCCGGCGACATTACAGGTTGTATCACTGTATGTGCTGAGGTCAATGAAAAGGCAGCTGTTAAAAGACATAAGCAGGGCTGGGCCAGTATTTTGATCAAAGACCTAAATGAATTGGTTAAAAGAGTGCAAAAAGCCCAACTTGATATGGAAGTATTGTCAATCGCGTTTCACGGAAATATTGTTGACGTCTGGGAAAGATTTGATAAAGAGAACATTTTTGTTCATGTTGGTTCAGATCAAACTTCATTACATAATCCCTGGTCAGGAGGGTATTATCCAGTCGGACTCAGTTTTGAAGAAGCAAATGAGCTGATCAGTAAGGATCCGGTTCTTTTTAAAGAAAAAGTTCAAGAGTCTTTAAGGCGGCAGGCAGAATCAATTAATAAGCACGCTGCAAAAGGTACTTATTTCTTTGATTATGGCAATGCTTTCTTATTGGAGGCTTCCCGGGCGGGAGCAGATATAATGGGAGAAATAGAAGGTGAATTCAGATACCCAACCTATGTACAAGACATTCTGGGTCCCATGTGTTTTGATTATGGTTTCGGTCCCTTCAGATGGGTCTGCACTTCCGGAAATCCTGAAGATCTTGACAAGTCTGACCAAATAGCGATGGAGGTGCTTACAGAAATACAAAAAAACGCCCCCGAAGAGATCCAGCTGCAGATGAATGATAATATCATTTGGATCAAAAATGCGAAAAAGAACAAGCTGGTCGTAGGCTCTCAGGCGCGTATACTCTACGCTGATGCGGAAGGAAGAGCCAAAATCGCAGCTGCATTTAATGATGCCATTGCTAAGGGTCATCTTTCATCACCTATTGTACTAGGAAGGGATCACCACGATGTAAGCGGCACCGACTCACCATACCGGGAAACAAGTAATATCTATGACGGGAGCCAATTCACAGCAGACATGTCTATTCACAATGTCATTGGAGACAGCTTTAGAGGGGCCACCTGGGTGTCTATTCACAACGGAGGCGGCGTTGGTTGGGGAGAAGTTAGTAACGGAGGTTTTGGTATGGTTCTGGACGGTACCAGGGAAGCTGATCGACAGTTGCGCTCTATGTTGTTCTATGATGTGAACAATGGTATTGCAAGAAGAAGTTGGGCCAGAAATAAAGAGGCGCTTTTCGCCATAAAAAGAGAAATGGACCGATCTCCAAATTTGAAGGTTACCCTACCTCATCTTGTCGAAAAGGACGTATTGGACAAACTGGAATTTTAACATAAAAAAAGCCATTTTAACAAATGGCTTTTTTGAATTCTATTTTTTAATTGAGCAGCCAATTGCTTTGGTGCTTGCTAACTCAATTGGGCTTCCCTTGATCAAGGCATCAACAGCATTTTCAACATATTTGGTCTTAACCGCTCCGGCATTTCTGGCACTATCATCTATGGAGCCAATGTATTTCACAATAAGTTTATTGTCTTCCTTATTCAAAACATAGACATGAGGGGTTTTGGAAGCTCCATACTTGGGATAGACTTGCTGACCCTCATCAAATAAATAAGGAAATTTAAATCCCTTTTCTTCAGCCCTGACTTTCATCAACTCGTAACTATCTCCTTCCGAAATTTCAGGATTGTTAGGATTAATCGCCACGACAGGGTAGCCTACATCCCGGTATTTATCATCAAGTGCAATGATCCTGTCCTCATTTGCCACAGAAACCGGGCAGGTATTACAAGTAAAAACGACGATAAATCCTTTGGCTTCTTTATAATCAGCTAATGAAATCATTTTCCCATCCACATTCTTAAGCTTAAAATCTTCAGCTACATCTCCAATCTGATAACTCAATATTATTTTGGACATTCCGGTATCCACTCCGGTAAATGCAAAAACTGAAAAAATTGTGGAAAATGCAATCACGCATAACAATAAAAAATAATGTTTGTTTTTCATCCTACTATATATTTTTAAATGTCAATATTTCGTTTTCTAATTCTTCCTGCGTAAATGACTTTTCATAGAATATTCGTTTAGAACCATTTATAATTAGAGTTGCAGGAATTGCCCCGGACCATGCAGCATCGACCTTTGGGATCCATTCATTTTCATAAGGGTCATCCAAAAGCACCACTTGTGATTGTATCGTATTCTCTTTTACAAATGGAATTAACTGGCTTTCCAGCTTCTCTGGAAAATCAAGACTTACTAAAATTACCCTGATATCATCTTTATATTTGCTCTGTGCAGCTTCAAAATAAGGAAGCTCTTTAATACATGGCTTACACCAGGTAGCCCAGAAATTCACAACAAGCGTTTTATCAGTATTTGATGCCAAAAACGACTCCAATTGGTCGAAATTATATACCTCTATTTCAGTATTTTCTGAAACTAGCGTATCAACATTGTCTTTTTTTTTATTAGTGCATGATAACAGCAGTAAAAGACCCATCAAGTAGATAAAATGTTTCATTGTAAAAGAGTTCTGATCAAACAAATTTAAAGAATCATCGATCTCAAAAAGATACAAAAGAGAGTTTTATCAAAACTTTAACTTTGAAAATAGCTCAGAATTTAGCTGCTAATAATAATTCAAACGCAGTAAATAGTTCATATCATAGCTTATCAACAAATTTAAACGCTGCTTACTTTGAAAGCCCAAATTCCATTCCTTAAAAATGATTTACCCTAAGATATCGTTTACTTCTTCAGTCGCGATTCATAAAATATCAAGACAGATTTTCGCCTCATATAATTCTCTACCAATTCATGAAATTAATTTATCTTCACCTTGGTTTATTTCATTGAAAAAAGACCAATAACGGACTCAAAAATGCGTTGGATTCTAAAAGACATCCCTGATTCTCATAAAACGGAAAAACTATCCAATTCTTTGGGTATTGACCCCATTTTGAGTAGCATTCTGGTTCAGAGAGGCATAGATAATTTCGACAAGGCTAAACATTTTTTTAGACCCTCCTTAGAGGATCTTCACGATCCTTTTTTGATGAAAGACATGGAAAAGGCTGTTGACAGAATACATCTGGCCATGGCTAAAAATCAAAACATCATGATCTATGGAGATTACGATGTGGATGGCACAACAGCTGTTTCATTGGTGTATGATTATTTAAGAACACGATATGATCGAATTGCTACTTATATTCCTGACAGGTACAACGAAGGTTATGGGGTTTCTTTTGCTGGAATAGATTTTGCAGAAGATAATGACATCAATTTGATCATTGCATTAGACTGTGGCATTAAAGCCTTGGATAAGGTCACATATGCCAAAGAAAAGGGAATCGATTTTATTATTTGCGATCATCATCGTCCCGGAGATGTACTTCCTGAAGCTGTGGCTGTTTTGGATCCCAAAAGAAATGATTGTTCCTATCCATATGATGAATTGTGTGGCTGTGGAATTGGGTTTAAACTAATTCAGGCCCTGGGGCAAACAAATGGCCAAAATATTCATGACTTTATTCCCTATCTGGACCTCGTAATTACGGCGATTGCCGCTGATATTGTTCCGCTAACTGGTGAAAACAGAATTCTTAGTTTTTTTGGGTTAAAGGTGATCAATCAAAACCCTCGGCCTGGAATTGCAGCTTTGGTGCATCAGGTTAAAAAGCAATCTCTTGACATCACCGATGTGGTCTTTATCATTGCCCCAAGAATCAATGCTGCAGGCAGAATGAAACATGGATCTTTCGCTGTGGAATTACTTATTGAAGAAAATTTTGAAAAAGCCCTTGAATATGCCTCATCAATCAACACATATAACTCAGAAAGAAAGGAAATCGATCAGCGTATTACGACAGAGGCCATTGCTCAGATAAAAGAAAACAAAGAAGAAACTGATTTTTCAAGCGTAGTCTATAAAGATTCATGGCACAAAGGAGTCATAGGAATCGTAGCGTCAAGACTGATTGAACAGTACTATAGACCCACTTTGGTATTTACCAAAAGTGGAGACAAACTAGCGGCTTCAGCCCGCTCTGTAAAAGGTTTTGATGTATATAATGCCTTGGATCAGTGCAGTGATCTTATTGAGCAATTCGGAGGTCATAAATATGCAGCTGGTCTTACGTTAGATCCCCAGAATTACAAAAAGTTTAAAGAAAGATTTGAGACTGTGGTCAAAGACTCCATCCCAAAGGAATTACTGGAGCGACAAATACAAATTGATGCTGAAATATACCTGTCCAATATCAACTCAAAATTTCATAGAATTTTAAAACAACTCGGACCCTTTGGGCCACAAAATATGAAACCGGTTTTTTCTTGCAGCGGACTAAGAGATAATGGATATGGCCGTAGAATTGGTGAAAATGAGGATCATCTTAAATTAAATATTATCAGCGGCGCAGATCAGAAAACCTATAATGCCATTGGTTTCGGACTGGGACCTAAACACAAACTGATTCGAAATGGAAATTCTTTTAAAGCTGCCTTTACCATAGAAGAAAACCATTGGAACGGGATCACCAGCCTGCAACTTAACATAAAGGATCTTAAGGAAGATCTTTAATTAATATTTGAGGTGTTTGAGGTCCTTAATCGTTTGTTTAGGATCCTGACTCCTAAAGACAAAGCTACCTGCTACCAATGCATTGGCTCCTGTGGCTACAAGTTTTTCCGCATTTTTATCATTTACACCTCCGTCAATTTCTATGATGGCATTTGATCCGGACTTCTCGATCAATTCTTTAAGCTGACTTATCTTTTTATACGTATTTTCAATAAAACTTTGTCCTCCAAATCCTGGGTTTACACTCATAATCAACACCAGATCCAGGTCTTTTATAATATCTTCTAAAACAGATACAGGAGTATGAGGGTTTAAAGATACACCTGCCTTCATTCCCTCTTGTTTAATTGCCTGAACTGTACGGTGTAAATGTTTACATGCTTCATAATGGACCGTTAATATATCCGCACCCACCTTTTTAAAATCGCTGATAAACCTGTCTGGGTCGACGATCATCAAATGCACATCCATGGTTTTTGTTGCATGCTTTTTGATGGCTGAGATCACAGGCATTCCATAAGAGATATTTGGCACGAAAACGCCGTCCATGACATCAATATGAAACCAATCGGCTTCACTTTGATTTACCATTTCAATATCTCTTTGTAGATTGGCAAAATCAGCTGCCAGAATAGAAGGTGCAATAATGTGTGACATGAATATCTTTTTTGCAAAACTAACACAAAAAATAAAAAGCCTGTGAATAATCACAGGCTTTTTAAAAATCTATTTGTTTTATTTTCTAACCAAGATATGTTCTCAATATCTTGCTTCTTGAAGTGTGTTTCAATCTTCTAATGGCCTTTTCCTTGATTTGTCTCACTCTCTCTCGGGTAAGATCAAAGGTTTCTCCAATTTCCTCAAGTGTCATTGGGTGTGCATCTCCTAAACCAAAGTAAAGTTTTACAACATCCGCTTCTCTAGGGGTCAATGTTTCCAAAGCCCTTAAGATCTCCACTTTTAATGATTCATGTAACAAACTCTTATCAGGATTTGGTGACTCTCCTGAATTCAAAACATCATAAAGATTAGAGTCTTCCCCTTCAATTAAAGGAGCATCCATTGATACGTGACGACCTGAATTCTTCATAGATTCCTTTACGTCACTCACGGTCATATCCAATTCCTTTGCGATTTCCTCGGCAGAAGGAGGTCTTTCATTTTCCTGTTCTAATCTTGCGAAAGTCTTATTGATCTTATTGATCGAACCAATTTTATTTAATGGTAATCTTACAATTCTTGACTGTTCGGCCAACGCTTGTAAAATAGATTGTCTAATCCACCATACTGCATAAGAGATAAACTTAAAACCTCTTGTTTCATCAAATCTTTTGGCCGCCTTGATCAATCCTAAATTACCTTCATTGATTAGATCCGGTAAGGTCAATCCTTGATTTTGATATTGTTTCGCTACAGAAACTACGAATCTTAAGTTTGCCTTAGTCAATTTTTCCAAAGCGATCTGATCTCCTGCTTTAATTCTTTGCGCAAGTTCTACTTCCATGTCGGCTGTGATTAAATCAACCTTTCCTATTTCTTGCAAATACTTGTCCAAAGAAGCAGTTTCCCTATTCGTAACCTGCTTAGTTATTTTTAGTTGTCTCATTAAAAATTTGGAATTTTAGATTAAAAAGTTTTGTCGTCTATTACCTTATACGTACGAAATACATTAAATGTTACAAAACATCAAAAAAAAACCTCAAAAAATTAATTTTGAGGTTTTATAAATTCTATTGAGAGCCTGTTTAGTCCCTCTTTCTATCGTCTCTGCGATGATCACGACTTCCGCCTCTGTTATCGCGTCCACCTCTATCATTTCTCTCTCTTGGTGGTCTTTCAACAAAGCCTTCAGGCTTAGGTAAAATAGCCTTACGAGATACTTTTTCTTTACGTGTTCTTGGATCAACTCCAAAATATTTAACGTCAAATACATCACCCATGTTGACAACATCGCTCACTTTATCTGTACGTTCCCATGCCAATTCACTCACGTGTAATAACACTTCGTTTCCTGGCGCTTCTGTATATTCTACTACAGCACCAAAATCTAACATTTTGATCACCTTAACTTCATAAACGCTTCCTTTTTCAGGTTTGAACAACAAAGAATCAATTTTTGCCAAAACAGCATCAATGCCTTCAGAACCCACACCTAAAACTTCAACAATACCTTCTTCAGTTACAGGATCTTCGTTAATAACAATAGTGGTTCCTGTTTCTTTCTGCATTTCTTGAATTACTTTTCCACCAGGACCAATTAACGCTCCAATAAATTCGTTAGGAATACGTCTCGTAACCATTGTTGGAGCATGCTCTTTAACTTCAGGGTTAGGAGCAGCAATAGTTTCTGTAATTTTTCCTAGAATATGTAAGCGACCTTCACGAGCTTGTTTTAGCGCATTAACTAAAATCTCATATGACAAGCCTTTGATCTTAATATCCATTTGACAGGCTGTAATTCCTTCTGTCGTTCCCGTCACCTTAAAGTCCATATCACCTAAGTGATCTTCATCACCTAAGATATCAGACAAAACTGCATATCGATCACCATCAGAAATTAATCCCATTGCAATACCAGAAACAGGGCGTTTCATTTTAACCCCAGCATCCATTAATGCCATTGTACCGGCACAAACCGTTGCCATAGACGAAGAACCGTTAGATTCCAATACTTCAGATACAACACGCACTGTATAAGGGCAATCTGCAGGAATCATTCCTTTTAAACCACGTTGCGCTAAGTTACCATGACCAACTTCTCTTCTGGAAGTTCCTCTTAATGGTCTAGCTTCACCTGTACAGAAAGGGGGGAAGTTATAATGTAAATAGAAATTTTCTTCACCTTCATGAGATGGCATATCTATTTTGTTAGCATCTCTGGATGTTCCTAAAGTAACTGTTGCTAAAGCTTGCGTTTCTCCACGAGTAAAAATTGCAGAACCATGTGTAGATGGTAAATAATCAACCTCACACCAAATTGGTCTAATTTCGTCTGTTTTTCTACCGTCTAAACGTAAACCTTCACTTAATGTTAATTCACGAACAGCCTCTTTTTCAGCTTTACTGTAGTAACCTCCAACAAGATGACCAAATTCTTCCATTTCTTCCTCAGTAAAAGATGCTTTCACTTCTTCTTTTACTTCAGCAAATGCATTACTGCGTTCTACTTTAGAAGTTCCCTGTTTAGCGATAGCATAACATTTATCGTAAGCTAAATCGTGTATCCTTTTTTGTAAATCTTCATTTACTTCAGCAGTTTCATATTCGCGAACCTCTTTTTTACCAAAAGCTTCAGCCAAACGCAATTGAGCAGCAATTTGTACTTTAATAGCTTCATGGGCAAATTTGATCGCATCAGCCATTTCTTCTTCAGAAATCTCGTTCATCTCACCTTCAACCATCATAACTGAATCAGCAGAAGCACCAATCATCATCTCTAAATCAGATTCTTCTAATTGAGCTCTTGTTGGGTTAATTACGAATTCACCATTCACACGACCAACTCTAGCTTCAGAAATGGCACATTCAAATGGAAAATCTGATAATTGAATCGCTGCAGATGCTGCTAAACCAGCCATAGCTTCAGGCATAACTTCATCATCATGAGACATCAATTGGATCATCACTTGCGTTTCCGCATGATAATCTTTTGGGAATAAAGGACGTAAAACACGGTCTACTAAACGCATAGTTAATACTTCCCCGTCACTTGGTCTTGCTTCTCTTTTAAAGAAACCGCCTGGGTAACGACCTGCTGCAGCAAATTTTTCACGATAATCTACCGTTAATGGTAAAAAATCTACATCTGATTGTTTGTAATTGGAAACAACTGTACATAATAACATACATTTCCCAGATTGCACAACAACGCTACCATGCGCTTGTTTTGCTAATTTTCCGGTTTCGATGGAAATTTCTCTTCCATCACCAAGGTCTATGACCTCCTTAAAAACTTTTGGTTTCATACTTGTTCTTTAGAATTTACTTCATAGAAGTAAATGTATTAATTCACGGTTAAACTTGTAGTTGTGTTGTCAGGTCTCAATCATAGAGACCATAGTTTGCCAATGAATTACTTTAGTTTTCCATTTCTTTATCACAAAGAATGGATTTCAGATTTGGAAACGAAATTAAATAACTTTTATTCTAAATCCTAACTGAATATAAAAAAAGAGAGGCATAATGCCTCTCTCTATTATTATTTTCTTAAACCTAGTTCTTTAACTATTGCACGGTATCTAATGATATCCGTTTTAATCAAATAATTTAAAAGATCTCTTCGTTTACCTACCAACTTTACCAAAGATCTCTGTGTATTAAAATCGTGACGATTATTCTTTAAGTGATCTGTTAAATGATTAATTCGATAAGTGAATAAAGCAATTTGTCCTTCTGAAGAACCGGTGTCTGTTGCAGATTTTCCATGTTTTTCGAAAATCTCCTTCTTTTTTTCTGTTGTTAAATACATGCTAACATTAAAGTTTAAATTAATAATTTTTATGTACTATTCCTTAAAATAGGCCGCAAAGATACTATTATTATTTTGATTGACAATAATTTATCCGGGTCAGCTCAACATATTGAAACCAATCGTTAAACCTTTTTTAAAAACTCTGGTCAAAAGAGAAACCTAAATAGTAACGTTATGAAAAAAATACCTGAAATTAAAAACAAACTTCTTCTTAAAGTCCCTGCTTTAGTAGGATACATGCTAATGGCTGCGCTCTTATTCTCTTCCTGCGATAGCGACAACAGCGCTTCTGACGAGGAATTCAACTCGCTAGTTATTGAAGAAGCACAGGAAATAGCAGAAATTGATGATACCAGCGAAAATATCAATGAAATCATTGAAAGTGCCTATTTGGAAATTGCCACAAGTGATTTCTTCAAATCTTCGGAGTATAAAAGTCAACAAGATAAGCGCTTCTTGTCAGATTGTGTAATGATCACAAAAGAGCTCAAGGATGGTTATCTGGAGATCGTTCTTGACTATGGAGATGGATGTACAACCAAAAAAGAACATGAGGCACAAGGAAAAATCATCATTCATGTAGATCCAAGCATCGAAAATTTGACCGTAAACATGACCTATAGTTTTGATGATTTCTATATCAATGATAAAAAGATCGAAGGCAGCGTTGAGAAACTAAGATCAAGAAGTAACAATATTGGTAATCCTCAATCACAAGTCACAAGAAACATTAAAATTATTTGGGAAGACGGAGCTTATGCAACAATTGAAGGACAAAGAACCAGAGAATGGATTGATGGCAATGACAACGACCTTTGGGGAGACAATGTTTTCAGTATAACTGGAAACTGGACAATAACAAAACGAGATGGTACTGTTTTTACCTCTACTATCATTGAACCGCTCATAAGAACACTAGCCTGCCGTTTTATCACTAGCGGCTTGGTAGAGATAAAAACAAATGGGGAACTCAGTCAACTCAATTATGGCGATGGAGAATGCGATGATATGGTGACAATCAGCAAAGACGGAAAAAGTTATGAAATCCACATCCGTCGAAAAAAAAGTAACTAAATACAAATTCCTCTTCCAAAAGAAGAGGGATTTTTATTTTACCAACGATCTTGATTAGGTTCTGATAGGATTATTTTGAATCAAATCAATATAGAGGTTTACCTGTTCTTTCAATTGTTTTCTTTTAACGATCTTATCCAGAAACCCATGTTCCAACAAAAACTCTGATCGTTGAAACCCTTCAGGAAGGTCTTTTCCAGTAGTATCTTTTACAACTCTAGGGCCCGCAAAGGCTATCAAAGCATTGGGTTCTGCAATATTGATATCACCGAGCATGGCATAAGAAGCAGTTGTACCTCCGGTTGTTGGATCTGTACATAATGAAATATAGGGAATTCCAGCATCTGCAAGCTGGGCAAGTTTTGCAGAGGTTTTCACCAATTGCATTAATGAATAAGAAGCTTCTTGCATTCGGGCTCCTCCTGATTTGGAAATCATTAAAAAGGGAATTTTCTTTTTTATAGAATAATCGATGGCTCTTGCTATTTTTTCACCAACAACACTACCCATTGACCCTCCAATAAAACTAAAGTCCATTGCTGCGATCACCAAATCCTTACCTAAGGACTTCCCTACTGCTGTTCGCACAGCATCATGTAATTTCGTTTTTTTCTGAGCTTCCTTGACCCTGTCAGTATACTTTTTGGTGTCTTCAAAATGCAACGGATCCTTGGAAGTTAATTTTGCGTCAAGCTCTTTGAATTTATTATTGTCAAATAATATTTCAAAATATTCAGCGCTTCCAATTCTCACATGGTAGCCGTCTTCAGGGCTCACATATAAATGTGATTTTAAATCATCAGAGTCAATGATTTTCCCACTTGGTGTTTTATACCAAAGACCTTTGGGTGTATCTTTTTTTTCGTCCGTAGGAGTTATTATCCCCTTATCCTTTCTTTTAAACCAAGAACTCATAGATGTCTGTTTTACATTGCCATTATCAAAAGGCAAAGATTATAAAAATTAAGTTAAACCGGCAAATTAGAAAAAAAAACGGAGTACCTCACAAAGAGACACTCCGTTTTTGAAGTCTATATGATTAAAGCGTGTCTACATTATTTAGATCCTGGAACGCCTGTTTAATTCTTGTCTTGAAAGAATCTTCTCCTTTTCTCACCCATACCCTTGGGTCATAGAATTTTTTATTTGGAGAATCAGAACCATCAGGGTTACCAATTTGTCCTTGAAGATAATCCTTCTTTTCATCCATGTAATCTCTTACACCAGCCATATAAGCGTACTGAAGGTCGGTATCAATATTCATTTTGATCACTCCATAGCCAATAGCCTCTCTAATCTCTTCTAACGAAGATCCTGACCCACCGTGAAAAACAAAATCAACAGGATTCTTTTCTGTGTTGTATTTATTTTCAATATATTTTTGTGAATTGTCAAGAATTTTTGGAGTAAGCTTTACATTTCCTGGCTTGTAAACACCATGAACATTCCCAAAAGAAGCCGCAATAGTGAAACGAGGACTTACTTTTAACAATTCTTCATAGGCGTAAGCCACTTCTTCAGGTTGAGTATACAATTTCGACACGTCAACATCAGTATTGTCAACACCGTCTTCCTCACCTCCGGTAATGCCTAGTTCAATTTCCAGCGTCATTCCCATTTTATCCATACGCTCCAAATAACCTTTGCAGATTTCAATGTTTTCCTCAATAGGTTCTTCAGAAAGATCGATCATATGCGAACTGAATAAAGGAACGCCATTTTCTTTATAATAAGCTTCTCCGGCATCGAGTAATCCATCAATCCAAGGAAGTAATTTTTTAGCACAATGGTCAGTGTGCAGAATAACTGGTACATCATAAGCTTTTGCCATGACATGAACATGTTTAGCACCTGCTATACCTCCTGCAATTGCAGCTTTTTGACCTTCGTTACTCAATCCCTTTCCTGCATTAAAATGAGCGCCTCCATTTGAAAATTGAACAATAACCGGGGCATTCAATTCTTTGGCTGCTTCGATTACAGCATTTATGGTACTTGAACTAATAACATTGGCAGCCGGTAATGCAAAACTCTTCTCTTTTGCTAATTTGAAGATCTCTTGTACCGTATCGCCGGTAGCTACTCCTGATTTGATTTTTTGTGACATTTTATTTGGTTTTATGATAAATAACTAATTGTCAAAAGTACGAAATTCTGACGATTAGAAAGGATAATTTATTCCAATATTATAGACGGCACTTCCAAAATTATAATTGACAAACCATCGATTGCCAGATGCTAAATAAGGCTCATAAGTTTTAAACCCGGCATCAAATCTGAAGACCAAAAAACCAAAATCATAGCGAAGTCCCAGGCCAGAACCAACTGCCGTATATTGTAAAGAACTCAAGCTTGTCAACTTCCCTTCTTCTGAAACTAAATTTGAATTTGTGATATCCCAAATGTTTCCTGCATCTATAAAAAATGCGCTATTGATTTTATTGGTCAACTTGAATCGGTATTCCAGATTGCCTACCAATTTAAAAGTGGCTATCTTGTATTCCAAATTATTGAATTCACCCCCAGGTCCGAGGTCAAAAGTTCTCCAGGCCCTTATATCATTGCTCCCCCCGGCAAAATAACTACGACTAAAAGGTACATCTGACGAATTTCCATAAGGAAAAGCGGCCCCTACAAAGGTTCTAAAAACCAATATATTCTGACTCCCAAGCTCCCAATACTTTTTATATTCAAATTCAGTTTTGAAATATTGAGCTATGGGAACATCTCTCAAAGATCTTTGCCCTTGATCATTTTTGTTCGGATACAGCAAATTGGTAAATGTACCTGATGAGATAAACCTTGCAGTAAAATAGGAAAAATCATTATCGTTTACATTTTCCCTTGTATTATAGGCAAAGGAATAAGAAATAACCGGAACAAACGAATCTTCAATCAATATGTCATGCCTTTCGTTGACGTCTGAAGTTGAATCGTATTCATCAGGAAAAGCGACAGCGTTGTCAGGATTATCGAGAAAAGTACCCATATCGCCCAAAATTTCTTGATAAAATTCTGGTTCATTTGGAGGAAGGGGTGGTTGATTAGCCGATTCCAAAGCATCCGCTAACTTGTCATACTCCGATTTATAGATGAAAAAATAATTATCTACATTTTGATTCTTGATGTATTGTAAGTTAAACAAATCAAGCCTATGGCTTACACTTTTGGAGCTTTTCCAGTCGTATGCCATCCCAGCCGTCGTGGTCTGTCTGTCAAGGCCTACGTTTTTTTGAAAACTCAAATTGGCATCAAAATTCGTCGTAGGAGCCATATATTTTGGAATGATCCTGGAAGTATTTATTGGGAATAGAATTCTAGGGAATTTTAGAGAAGCACTTGACAGAATTTCCCATCCATTAAAAAAATTATTACTGTTAGAAGGGTCGTTCGCCAAATTGAATAAGGACCCTTGTAAAGACAATTCCAGAATTTCTGAACCTTTAAACATGTTCCTGCCTAAAAATGAGAATTTTCCAAGGACACCAAAAGGTTTGATGTTGGAGGTTGTTGCATCGAGATCAACGGTAAGTGCATACTTTTTCAAAGGACTTAAATATACATCTGCGGTAAGTGATTCATCCTCATTCTCCATATAGGAAATATCTATGGATGAGCTAAATGTTCGAAGATTCCGGATATAATTTTGGGTCTGTGATTTTTCAGCATCCTTATACAAACCTCCAGGGGTTATAAACAAGGAATTCACCAGGTGCTTTGGTTTAAATTTCATTTTCTCAAAACTGTAGAAATTATATCCTTGATAACTTACCGAATCTTTAACCTTGCGATTCTGATTTGTTATGTCGAAATCCATAAATACATTTATACGATTGACAGTCTGAGCTTTATAAGGAACTTTAATCACAGAATCGTTAAGATTTACCAATCTGTCGGGAATTTTTAACAAGACATCCTTCATATAAGATCCTTTGATAGAATCCGTCCAAAAACCCATACTGTAATTCGTAAAATGATAAATTCCAGAATTTCTAAACAGGTTGACGAGTCTTGATTCTTCCTGTTCAAATTCTTCAAAAACAAATGGTCTTCCTTGTTTCAATATGGAATTTTCCTTGTTGGCCCTGTAGATGGAATCCAATACTGGCGATTCTATCTCAGTTGTAACAGAATCGATTAAATATTGAGTATTAGGACTGATATCGTAGGTTACTTCTAGTTCTCTGTCTCCAACCTTTAGTGTATCAAAATTTACAGTAGCCTCAAAAAAGCCCTTTGAAATAAAATAATCCTTTAAGGTATTCGCAGACCTTTTAGCTTTCAATTCATCATAAATTACAGGGCCTTCCCCTTTATTTAAAAACCAATTGTTCACAGCTCTCTTATTCCTGTATATGCCAAAGGTCTGCTTTTTCGAAAAAAAGCTTTCGTATCTATTGTACTTTTTAGGATGATTTTCAATCCATTCTTCGAAAGTCATTTCAAAATCTTCATTCCCAACATTATAAAAATAAAGAGAAAGGGGCTTCCCTAATAGCGTTCGATTAGGCTTTTGCGAAAGATAATTGTTAATCTCAGGATCCTTATTCTTCTCACCATTGATCAGAACCTTATTATCTTTGAGTAAATTTTCATTTTCTTGCACATATTTAATACTATTGCAAGACACCAATTGCATAAGTATCCATACAAATAACAGTATTTTGGTGAAAGAAGATGGCAATAGCAGGTTTTTAATTTATTCAAAAGTAACACTATTTACATGTTAAGCAAAAATCAAGTAAAGTTTATAAGGAGTTTGAAGAAAAAAAAGTTTCGGCAGGACAGCCAATTGTTTTTGGCTGAAGGAATTAAGGTGGTGGAAGAACTGCTGTCTTCGTCGTTTAAGCTGCATAAAATTTATTGTACAGCTGTATACCAAAACCCTCTTAACATATCTGATTTACATATTATTACGGAAAAGGAGCTCGGTATGGTCAGTGATTTTATCAATCCGAATCAAGTGATTGGAATTTTTGAAATACCGCTAGAGGCAGCACCTCAAAATACGGGGTTAACAATTGCCTTAGATGGCATCAATGATCCGGGTAATTTGGGCACCATCATAAGATTATGCGATTGGTTCGGTGTTACCCAGTTAATTTGCTCTGAAAATACCGTTGATTGCTTTAATCCAAAAGTAGTTCAGGCAAGTATGGGTTCCTTGACCAGAGTAGCTATTAGCTATGTAGATCTGGCCGATTATTTATCTAAAGAATCAAGAATAACTTACGGGACTTTTCTAAATGGCGATAACATCTACAAAACAAAGCATGAAGCCAATTCAGTTATCGTATTGGGTAATGAAGCCAATGGTATTTCAGATTCGATCAAAGCATTGGTACAAAAGAAAATAACCATCCCTCAATTTGGCGAACAGCAACAAACTGAAAGTTTAAATGTGGCTGCGGCAACAGCTATTTTTCTAAGTGAATTCAGAAGGTAGTTAAAATTGATTGATTGTTGTTCTAATGGCAACAAGTTTGGTGAGCAAATCCTCCAAATAATCCAGCTTTAGCATGTTGGCACCATCTGATTTAGCCATTTTAGGATCGTGATGTGTTTCCAGGAATATACCATCAACACCAACTGCGATACCCGCTCTTGCTATGGTCTCAATGAGTTCAGGCTGTCCTCCAGTAACACCGCTGCTTTGATTGGGTTGCTGCAAGGAATGGGTTATATCTAAAACGGTTGGAGCGTATTTTTGCATGACCGGAATTCCCCTGAAATCAACGATCATGTCCTGGTAACCAAACATGGTTCCCCTGTCTGTGATCATCACTTTTTCATTGCCAGAATCCTCAACCTTTTTAACAGCGTGTTGCATGGCTTCAGCGCTCATAAACTGGCCTTTTTTCAAATTCACAGTTTTACCGGTGTTCGCCGCAGCAACCACAAGATCAGTTTGCCTAACTAAGAACGCTGGGATCTGCAATATATCAACATACTCAGCTGCTTTCATTGCATCACTCTCTGTGTGAATATCGGTTACTGTCGGAATATTGAATTCCTTAGAAACCTTCCTAAGAATTTTTAAAGCTTTTTCGTCCCCTATTCCTGTAAAACTATCTATTCTGGACCGGTTTGCCTTTTTAAAACTTCCTTTAAACACATACGGAATCTTCAGCTTATCTGTAATTCCAACAACACATTCAGCTATTCTCATAGCCATTTCTTCACCTTCGATGGCGCAGGGCCCTGCTAATAGGAAAAAATTGTTTTCTGAAAGATGTTTTAAATTTGGTATTTGAGATAAATCCATGGATTAAAAGTTTTTGCAAAGATACATTTAAGATGCTAATTCTTAAAAAATGGAAACGTCCCATTGGATTCGAACCATATGGTCTGTATTGTCTTCAATGTTAAATTGGTTATAATCAAGATATGAATAATCAATAGTAAGTTTATTTTTATGTCCCTTGAAGAACCAGTTTAAACCAAATGTATATTCATAATTAATATCACTCGCAACATTAGTATCCGGATCGAAAAAGGCTTGTCTTGCAAATACCTCCAATGGCTTTGGAAACTTATCAAAGAGATAATGAAAGAAATAACCTACCTGAAAATAGTTCCCTACCAAACGGGTTTCCTCAAGATTAACCTTGTCATCAATATTCTTAAAATGCAATTCCTGATCAAAGCTTAATCCTCTGTATTTAAAGGCTGTTTCGAATAGAAACTGATCAACTTTATATTGTCCATCCACTCCTGGTTCATATCCAAATAGCTGTCCACCCCCACTGGTTGAGAACCTGGTAAATCTAGAAGTATTGGTTACTCCTGCGATGGCCACGGAACCGACAAATTTTTCATGGAATTTCAAATCAGACCCTGAAAAGCCTAATTCTTTCCCATTGGGGTTCCATTGTAATCTACCCATATACATCAGGTTTTCATCATCTCCCACAGCACCACCTCGACCACTTCCTGTAAGTATTTCTGCCCAATAATTAAAATTAGCTGCTCCTCCGCCATCAAGGGTACCATATAGGGAAACACCTTGCTGTCTATCAATGGTGAATACCCTATTGATCAATGAACGTTCCAAACCGGTTTGCTTTCCCGATGAGATGATCCTTTCACGTGAATACCTTGCCTTCCATTGTCCAACACGAAATTTTAAGTAGGATAGTTTTTCAATTTGAGCCCTGAAATCGAGCAGATTTCCTCCTCGTACATCCTGCTCAAGATAAAAGTTGTATCCCGGCTCCCCGACATATCCACCAAATTTAATCCTCGCTCTACTGATACCCATATTGATATCATCATCACTGAAATCATCCTCATTTGTCGGGAAATTGTTGTGTGGATAAGATGCTCGAAATTGACCCCTAAAGTCGATATAAAACATATATTTGTCTTCATCAAAATGAAATTCAAATCCTTTTCCCTTTTTTAAATAAAAATCTCTAATCTCATCGGTCTTCTTTTCTGCTTCCTGTGAAAAAGTATTAGAAAACCAAAACATACAAAAAACGACAACAATAACCACTCGGTACATATCCAATACATTAATTCGTTAAATTCTGAAATAGTGATTCCAGGCTGACGGTTTTTCGATTCAACTGTAAGGCCCTTAAACCATTATTACGAGCAAAATCAAACACTTCTGCTCGCATATCCTTTTCTGTCTCAAAAACAAGATTCCAATGATTCCCCGCAACATTGTTTGCTTCCTTAGGATTAAGGAGTTTCTTTAAAAACTGCTCATCAACACTTACATCAAATTCCACTTCAATGATCTGGTTCTGATCAGTCAACAGATCGCTTAGTTTTTTATCCGCAACGATATTCCCTTTATTGATGATAATTACCCTATCACACATCGCCTCCACTTCCTGCATGATATGGGTTGATAAAAGAATAGTTTTCGTTTTGCCAATCTCTTTGATCAGATCTCTAATGTCTCTTAATTGATTCGGATCAAGGCCGGTGGTGGGCTCATCAAGGATCAACACTTCAGGATCATGTAATAAGGCGGCTGCAAGTCCAACACGTTGTCTGTAACCTTTGGACAATTCAGCTATTTTCTTTCCTTTACTTTCAATTAAACCCACCTGGTTGATGACCTCCTCTATTCTTTCTTTTCCTATTTTGTGTATCTCGGCATGAAATTTCAAGTATTCTTTTACGTAAAAATCAAGGTACAAAGGATTGTGTTCTGGCAAATAACCAACAGATTGCTTTACTTCCATACCGTTCTTATCCGTGCTAAATCCATTTACATAAACCAAGCCGCTGCCAGGTTCAATATAGGTAGTAATGATCTTCATCATGGTCGATTTTCCTGCCCCATTTGGACCTAAAAAACCAACAATTTCTCCAGAATCAATCTTAAAACTAACTTCGTTAAGCGCCTTTTGAGTCCCGTATTCTTTAACTACTTTATCAACCTCGATCGACATATACAAAATTCTTAAAATCCTATACAAATAAACGAATTTTTGATAGATAGCGTTTCATTATTGATAAATTTAAAAATGAGGTTTCCCCTCCAAAATTGAATTATCATCAATCTTTTTTAAAAAACACTTGTAATTGACAAATTAATTCATAGATTTGCTGCCTAATTTTGATTTTAATGACAAATTCTGTACAAATAGCTAACTGGTTTTACTTTTATTTTTTTACAAAATAAAGGAGAGACGCTTGGTGTATAGATTAGTTTAACAACATAGTAAGTCTCGTATATCGAGGCTTTTTTTTTTATCAAATTTGAGTGTATAATGAAAATAGCCATTCAGGGAATTAGAGGATCATTCCACGACATCGTTGCCAAGAAATATTTTGGCGAAGATATTGAATTAGTGGAATGTATGTCTTTTACTGATATGCCGGCCTTACTGAATGACGGAGCGGTTGACAGTGCGGTCATGGCTATTGAAAATTCTATCGCAGGTGCCATTTTACCAAATTATGCGCTAATCGATGAATACGACCTTAGTATAGAGGGGGAAGTATATATAAACATTCACCACCATTTGATGGGGCTGAAAGGTCAACACTTAGAAGATATAAAAGAAGTATGGTCGCATCCTATGGCTTTGTTACAGTGTAGAAAATTCTTTCGAAGCCATCCTGAAATCAAATTAATTGAAGAAAAAGATACGGCAGAAGTTGCCAGAAGAATTCAACAAAAAGGGCTGAAGGGCATTGCTGCCATTGCTAGTAAAATGGCTGCTGACATGTACGATCTGGAAGTTTTAGCAGATGACATTCAAACCATAAAGAACAATTCTACTCGCTTTTTTATTCTTAAGAAAAACAATGACAGTCCATATCATCCAAGCAAATTAGGTTCAATTAAAGATAAGGCCTCGATTAAATTCGTGACAAAGCACGATGCGGGCAGTCTGGCAGAAACATTGGATATTTTTGGTAAACACGATTTGAATCTTACTAAAATTCAATCATTGCCTATAATTGATAAACCTTGGAATTATGCCTTTTTTATCGATTTGGTCATCGATGATTTTGTGTTGTATAAAAACGCATTACATCTGATCGCAAAAAAAGTAACCCATTTAAAAATTCTTGGTGAATACCATCAAAATAAATTATAAACATGCTACCTCAAGCGAAAAGATTACATGACGTAAAAGAGTACTACTTCTCCATAAAACTTAGGGAAGTAAGGTCGCTTATTGATCAGGGTAAACCCATTATCAATTTGGGTATTGGAAGTCCTGATCTGGCCCCCCCGGCAACAGTTATGGATGCCTTAAAAAATGCAGATGTACACGGTTATCAAAGCTACCAAGGGCTTCCTGAACTAAGAAAAGCTATGGCTGTTTTTTATAAAAAGTACTATGGAGTGAATTTGGCCTTTGAAAACGAAGTTTTACCTCTTATGGGTTCAAAAGAAGGTATATTACATATTTCTATGGCATTTTTAAATGAAGGGGATCAGGTGTTGATTCCGGATCCGGGCTATCCAACCTATGCCTCAGTCACCAAATTAATTCAGGCTGTACCCTTAACCTATGCCTTAAAAGAAAATAATAACTGGTGGCCTGATTTTAAAGAAATTGAAAAATCAGACCTTTCTAAGGTTAAAATCATGTGGGTTAATTATCCACATATGCCTACAGGCAGCAATGCGAATAAACAATTATTTGAAGAATTGATCGCTTTTGGAAAAAAACATCAGATACTAATTGTCAACGACAACCCATATAGCTTTGTCTTAAACGATGATCCGAAAAGCATTTTATCAGTTTCCGGGGCAAAAGATATTGCCATAGAACTAAATTCTCTTAGTAAAACATTTAATATGGCCGGCTGGCGAGTGGGAATGGTAGTTGGGCATAAAAACTATCTTGATGCCATTCTTAAAGTTAAAAGCAATATGGACTCTGGTATGTATTTTGGAATTCAAAAAGGTGCTATTGAAGCCTTGGGCCTCTCATCTGATTGGTTTGAGGATATGAATAAGGAGTATAAGAAGAGAAGAGAGGTCATTTGGAAAATATGCGAACAACTGGATTGTACTTATGACAAGGAAAGCTCGGGCTTGTTCGTTTGGGCAAAAATCCCATCCAATATGAATTCCATAGCATTAACTGATCAGATCCTTTACAACCACGATGTTTTCATTACCCCTGGGACCGTATTTGGTTCCCAAGGAGAAGGCTATATCAGATTTTCATTATGCATCGATGAAAGCAAAATGATGGAAGTACTTAAACGATTAAATAAAGCCGAAATCTCATGAATAAAATCGCTGTAATCGGATTAGGACTAATTGGTGGATCTTTAGCTTTAGAGTTAAAAAAATCGACATGGGCCACTGTTTATGGTTTGGATAAAAACTCAAATCACCTGGAGAAGGCCCTTGAATTGGGAATTATTTATGAAAAAATCGATTTTGACAGGATTCATGAAATGGATGTTGTGGTTATTGCAGTTCCCGTGAATATTGTTCCAGACCTATCGCTTAAGGTCCTTGATCTAATTGGAGACAAAACTTTGGTTTTTGATGTGGGTTCAACAAAAGCTGCAGTATGTGATGCTATAAGAGAGCATCCTAAAAGAAGGAATTTTGTAGCGCTTCATCCGATCGCCGGAACCGAGTTTTCGGGTCCTGAAGCTGCCATATATGATCTTTTCACAGACAAGGTCAATATTATTTGTGAAGCGCCATTGACCAGCCCGGAAATGATAGAAAGGGTAAAGGCCATTTTTGAAGGTTTAAAAATGAAAAATGTATTTATGGATTCGGCGATTCAGCACGATAAACATATTGCATACGTGTCGCATCTTTCGCATATCAGTTCATTTATGTTGGGTAAAACTGTCTTAGAAATAGAAAAGGATGAAAAAAACATCTTTAATATGGCAGGAAGTGGTTTTGCCTCTACCGTTAGATTAGCGAAAAGCAATCCGGAAACATGGACCCCTATCTTTATGCAAAACAGGGATAACCTCTTGAAATCATTGGAAGAATATATTAAAAACTTAAATCAATTTAAAGATATCTTAACTAAAAAATCAGCCAAGGACGTTTTAAACATCATGGAAAACACAAATAGAATCAAAGACGTATTGGCAGGAATTAAACAAGAATAAAATGGAAAACAAAAATTTTAGAACATGGTTGGATGACATGACATTGTCACATCCTTTAGTAATAGCAGGACCATGCAGTGCGGAAAGTGAAGAGCAAGTCCTTGAGATTGCCCATGAATTGAAAAATACGGATGCAACTGTTTTTAGAGCAGGGGTATGGAAACCAAGAACAAGACCGGGCTCTTTTGAAGGGAATGGCGCCATAGCGCTTCCTTGGCTGAAAAAAGTTAAAGAGCAAACCGGATTGTTAACTGCTATAGAGATTGCCAATGCACAACACGCTAAACTGGCGCTTGAATTTGATATTGACATCCTGTGGATTGGAGCAAGAACAACTGTAAATCCTTTTGCGGTTCAGGAAATTGCAGATGCTATTGCTGGAACTGACAAAATAGTTTTGGTTAAAAATCCTATCAATCCTGATCTTGAACTTTGGATAGGAGCCATAGAAAGATTTCACAAGAAAAATATTAAAAATCTGGGTGCGATCCATAGAGGCTTTTCTTCTTTTAGAAAATCTAAATATAGGAATATCCCGAGCTGGCAAATCCCAATTGATCTAAAAAGTAAGTACCCTACTTTACCTATCATTAATGACCCATCACATATTTGCGGAAATCGAGAAGGTATCTTTGAAGTATCACAAACAGCACTTGACCTTAAAATGGACGGTTTGATCATTGAGACACATTGTGACCCTGATAAGGCATGGAGTGATGCGAAACAACAGATCACACCTGGGCGATTGGTTGAAATTATGGAAGCCCTGAAAGTAAGAAAGCCCCGATTTGAGCAAGAAGAATCTATTTCAAAGCTTGCCGCACTCAGGAATGAGATCAATGCAAAAGACGAGCAATTGATAGAAACACTTTCTGAAAGAATGCAAATTGTTGAAAATATTGGAAAGGCAAAAAAAGAAAGTAACGTTGCGGTACTTCAAAATGCGAGATGGAATGAAATTCTTGGTAAAGTAATCGAAAAAGGAGAAGGACAAGGCCTATCTAAAGCTTTTATTGAAAGAATATTTAAGGCTATCCATCAGGAATCTATTGAACATCAGGAAGAAATCATCAATGGTTAATTGAATTGATCTTACACCAATTATTCTTTGGGATGCTTATTTTTTCTAGGTATCCCAAAAATAATTTCTTTTCTCTACAGATTGTTTTTTGCTTTTGAAATTTGTACGAAATACTGGTATAGAAGTACATCTTTTTTCTTAATTTCACTTGGCAGATGATTATACATAATTTAGATAAAACCAATTCGGTCCTGAATCATTTTATTTCTGAGATCAGAGATCATAAAGTTCAAAAGGATGCTATGCGATTCAGGCGAAACATCGAAAGGATCGGTGAAGTTCTTAGTTATGAATTAAGTCAGGAGTTAGGTTTTAAAGATTCTATTGTCCAGACACCCTTAGGAGAGAAAAATATACAACTTGTTTCCGATCAACTTGTTTTGTGCTCCGTATTAAGAGCTGGATTACCCTTGCACCAAGGTATCCTGAATTATTTCGACCAAATTGAGAATGCCTTCATTTCAGCTTACAGACAGCATAGCTCTGATGAAGAATTTGAAATCAAAGTGGAATACCTGGCTTCTCCTTCTTTAGATAACAAGATTCTTATCCTTGCCGACCCAATGCTCGCTACGGGAAGCTCTTTGGTAGCTGTACATGAAGTACTCAAAAAAATGGGTAATATCAGGCAAGTTCATATTGTTGCTGTCATCGCTGCTGAGGAAGGAATAGACTTCGTTTCAAAACATTTCCCTGAAAACACGCATCTTTGGATAGCAACAGTTGATCAAGACTTGAATTCCAAAGGATATATTGTTCCTGGTCTCGGTGATGCCGGTGATCTGGCTTTTGGAAACAAACTTTAAACCTTAAAAAAGATTAATCATCATCATTAGAATGAAGATATAGATGATTGATTCTTTGATCCAATATCGGCTAATCACTTGTAGGTAATTAGCAAATAGAACACTGAGAGGAAAGAAGATAAAAATAAGTTCTGAACCATTCTTTTCTGGTGCAATGATCACAACAATCAAGGAAATCACAAGATGAATAATCAATAATGTCCAGGTAGCCTTAAAATCAATTTTAGCGAGCAACGATCTTTTTGTTGTAGGGATAATAGCTATAACTGCAACGATTCCAATTAAGACAAGAGGAAGTAAAAAATGACTCGAATTGTATACCTGCACGCTCAGGTCAAATTTCAATATCCATAAATCATTAAACCTTTCCAGATCGTCGAATGCCAATAAATAGGTATATGCCAAAAATATAGGTGTAAAAATTCCTATCAATGGAATCACAAAATTACGCCAGTCAGTTTTTCTGAAAACAAATATCGCGGCATAAACCAAAATCAGATAAAACAAACTCCAAACATAAAACAGACTGGCAATTCCAATCCAAAAGGCACTGTCAAAAACTTTTTCCTTGATCTGAATTGATGAACGGAGGCTATAAATTCTTCTAAAAGCCAAAAGCAAAATAAAATTTGAGATAAATACAGCGTCGTTCATAAAAGAATTAGGAAAATAGCTACATAAGATGATGTAAAACAAAATGGCAAATGAATTATCTTCAGTTAAAGCGTTCTTCCTGATGATGAAGTTTAATACAAATATGGTCAAAATGGCAAGCAGTAGAAAAGCGCTTTTCTTCACGAAAAAGAAAAACCCAAGAGGTTCAGAGTTGATATTGATCAAGGCAGCCAGATAAATTAAAAAAACCAAAACCGATAGCAATAAAAAATTTATTGGCTTGGTTTGATTGAAAAAATTGGCTATCATGATGATATTTTTTAAATTTGCCGCTGAGTAAATCGTAAACTCAACTATATTTGCTGCAATAAAAAGCTAAAGTAAAAACTTTTACAACATAAGCCGGAAGGTTTAAGTTGATTTTAAAAAATTAAATATGATTTCAAATAATTTTTTCAGAGCTCTTGCGGAATTCTTTACCGAGATATTGTTTAGCCCGTATGATGCGATTAGATCTATTGATAGCTGGTGGACTGCAAACATCTTTAACGGCATTCTTTTTATCATCACCTCTTTTTTATTTCTTTACTGGCTTGGTCAACTACAGAAATTCAGAAAAACTAATTCTGAGTAATTATTATCTAAAACTGTATTTCCTTTGGGAAGCAAAAACAAATTAAAACGATTCAAGGAAAATGAATCTTTTGAAAATGTGATTCAACCGAGTCGTGAAGAAGTTCTTAAGGGCTTTTCTCTAAAAGGAAAATGGCAATCGTATTTCAAGAACAACAATCCTATTGTGTTGGAGTTAGGTTGTGGTAAAGGGGAATATTCCGTAGCACTATCAGAAAAATATCCCGAGAAAAATTTTATTGGAGTAGACATTAAAGGAGCCCGTTTTTGGAGGGGTGCCAAAACAGCTTTGGAAAAGGGTTTTCAAAACGTGGCCTTTCTAAGAACCCAGATTGAGCTTATTGATCATTGTTTTGAAAATAACGAAGTATCTGAGATCTGGATAACCTTTCCAGATCCACAAATAAAATACAAGCGCACCAAACACAGACTTATAACAAAACCCTTCTTAGAGAAATATCAGTCCATACTAAATGCTCAAGGCTTGGTTCATTTGAAAACAGATAGTGAATTTCTTCATGGTTACCTGCTTGGTTTATTACATGAAGGGCATCATGAAATTATCTTTGCACATCATGATATTTACAATAGCAGCAGTCCGCCTTCTGAAGCTACAGCGATTCAGACTTTTTATGAGAAACAATATTTGGAGTTCGAAAAAGCGATCACTTATGTGAAATTTAGAACCAAATATTAAGTCTTATTTTCAAATTTTACTTTTATGTGAAGGTTTCAAACTTAGTTTAAAATGAAAGAAGTCGGTTTTTTTGAAAAAGTATATGACATTACCAAACAGGTTCCTTTCGGGAGGGTAACTTCGTATGGCTCAATTGCAAATTTTTTGGGAACACCCCGATCGGCAAGAATGGTTGGATGGGCCTTAAATGCCTCACACTTAGATGATTCGATTCCTGCTCACCGAGTTGTTAATAGAAACGGGTTATTGACCGGAAAACATCATTTTAAAGGTTCAAATTTGATGCAGCAACTATTGGAAAATGAAAATATTAAGGTTGAAAACAATCAAGTTGTTGACTTTAAAAAATTGTATTGGGACCCAAATATTGAATTAGTCTAGCAATAAAAACCAAAATTTTGAGTTTTTTGTTTTTAAAAACAAGGATTAAGCGTTTTCTTTTTTATATTTGTTCTTTATTGTACCTAAATTTTAACTAAACCATGAGGAAATATTTACCTAAACTTTTTGCAGTATTGCTTTTCTTCTTTTTTATAAACTCTCATGCCCAGACAAATTTTAGTCATGAAGTAGGTGGGTTTTTTGGAATAGCAGCTTATCAAACAGATATGGGTTTAAGTACCGAGTTTGCTGCTGAGAATCAAAGCAACATGGCATTTGGAATTACTTATTATTTGAAATTTTTTGGTAGTCAGTATAACTGGAGAAGTGGTTCAAGTTATTTTAGTGATCATTTTAAACTAAAAACTGAATTCTCTTATCTTAGTAAATCAAATATTACTTTTGAGGGTGAAGTGGGAGCTTCAATTCAAGATAAAGTCGATAACATGAAGGCAGCTGTTAAGCTGTATAATGTAGGTTTAAATTTGGAATATTATATTTTACAATTAGAAGATTATTCCTCATTCTATAAGAGTTCAGGCTCTATAAATCCTTTTGTCACTGTTGGATTACATTATAGTTATTCTCAACCTGATATACTTGTCAATGATGTATCTTTAAAAGGTCAAGAAGAACCTTATACAGAATTGATTGACAAGTGGCAAGAAGGAGCCGTTTTTTTAGAACCTGAAAATATTTTTTCTGCTACAGGAGGTGTGGGAGTGAGATTCGGTCTTGAGCAAGTTGACTTTAGTTTTGAAACCAGATATCATTATTTTTTCTCTGATGTTGTTGAGGGCTTAAATGCTCCTAACGATCCAGGAAATAAAAATAACGACACTATGGTTTCTGCCAATATTGGTATAATATATGTATTTGGAAAAAACTAAACCAAATCAAGGGCTTTCCTTAAATCCTCAATAAGATCTTTTTCCGCTTCTATTCCAACACTTAATCGGATCAGGGAATCAATAACACCCGTCTTTTCTCTTTCTTCTTTTGGAATTGATGCATGCGTCATGCTCGCAGGATGACCACTTAACGATTCTACGCCCCCTAATGATTCCGCCAAGGTAAACACCTTCAGGTTTTCAAGTATTTTAATCGCATCCTCATATTTGTTTCCCTTCAATGTAAAGGATAACATTCCTCCAAAATCTGACATTTGAGATTTTGCAATGTGGTGATTCGGATGATCTTCGAAACCAGGCCAATATACTTTCCCCACCTTAGAGTGGTCTCTTAAATAACGAGCCACGGCACTTCCGTTTTCACAATGCCTTTGCATACGAACATGAAGCGTTTTAATCCCTCTTAGAACCAAAAAACTATCCATCGGACCACATACTGCACCGCTTGCATTTTGAATATAGTAGAGTTTATCTGCGAGCTCCTTGTCTTTCAATATAAGAGCGCCCATAACCACATCAGAATGCCCACCTAAATATTTGGTTGCTGAATGCATTACAATATCAGCTCCCATGTCCAAAGGTTTTTGTAAATATGGTGTTGCAAAAGTGTTGTCCACAACCAATAATAATTGGTGCTCCTTGGAAATCTTCGCACATTTTTTAATGTCAATTATGTTCAGCATGGGGTTGGTAGGTGACTCAACCCAAAGCAACTTTGTGTTTTTATTAATCTGCTTTTCAATATTTTCGGTATTATCCATTCCTACAAAATGAAACTTGATACCGAATTTTTTAAAAATAGTACTAAATAACCTGAAGGTCCCTCCGTAAAGATCATTTGTTGAAATAACCTCATCACCAGGCTCTAGTAATTTAATTACGGCATCTATGGACGCCAGACCAGAAGCAAAGGCCAGGCCATAACTTCCGTTCTCAATGCTTGCTAAAGCATTTTCGAGTGCCGTTCTTGTCGGATTACCTGTTCTTGAATACTCGAAGCCTTTGTGGTCTCCAGGAGATCTCTGTGCATACGTTGAGGTTTGATAAATCGGAGGCATTACGGCTCCCGTACTTGGGTCGTGTTGTTGACCTCCATGAATCACTTTTGTATTAAACTCCATAAAATATTTTAAACAATTTTCATTAATGAAAGAACGATCCCAAGGTGAATTCCGTCGTGATAAGTACTAAAACTAATCGCATCTTCAATACTTTTTAACTCAATTCCCGTACTTGTCATATAGGCCTTAAAGTCATTAAAAAGACCGTCGTAAAAATCCTTCTCCGTTTCTTTCATTGCGGTGAACAAATGATCTTTAACATATTGAATGTCAGATTCTTTAACACTTTCTGTCGCTATCGATCCTTTTCCATATTTTTTCACCATGTCCTCTTCTATTCTAAGATCAAGACCTGATAACCTATAACAAAGCAATTGCTGGGTAACCAACAAATGCGCAATATTCCAAAATATAGAATTCCTAAAATTTTGAGGTATCTTAACCAATTCCTCATAAGGCTTCTTTTCCAAAATCTTCAACATAGAACTTCTGGTAAATAAGGCCGTTTCAAATAATTTTTCCATAGATTTAAAAATTATCTAAAAATAAGTAACTTTAAGGTTATGAAACGCCTGATTCGTAAAATAAATGAAAAAAATATACTACCTCAAAACCTGCGATACCTGCAGAAGGATTATGAAATCTTTTTTACTAGACGGGTTTGAATTTCAAGAGATAAAGACGCAGCCCATAAGCATTTCTCAATTAGAAGAGCTTTTTGTTTTATCAGGCAGTTATGAATCTCTTTTTAGCCGAAGAGCAAAAAAGTATAGCTCGATGGGCTTAAAAGATCAAACGCTTAGCGAAACAGATTACAAACAGTTGATTCTGAGTGACTATACCTTTCTAAAACGACCCGTAATCATTATTGACCAAAATATCTTTATTGGAAGTGATAAGAAAACGCTGCAACAATTAAAAGACCATTTTTTAGTCAATTAAATACTGACTTTATACAAATTATTTGAAAACCCTTTGGCTTTGTCTATGTCATTCAATAAAAAATACAAAATTGCGATTGGTATAATCCTTTCTTTAGCATTGATACTTCTCTTGGGAAGTGTCATCATTTCAAGGATTATTTCGCAAAAAGTTGTTCAGATATTGGAGGATCAGAATGTAGAAAATCTTCATGTGTCTATAGAAAAAACCAAATTTAGCCTGTTTGACCGTTCCCTTGTTTTTAATGGTGTTCATATAAGCCCTAACGATTCTGCAATGCTAAAGCTCCAAGAAAATATGCTGGACAAAAAGTCATTGCAAAAAATCTCGATTTCGAGACTTAAATTCAAAGGCATCCATCTGATTCCTCTTCTATTTTACAAGCATTTAAATATCAACAAGCTGATCATAGACGATCCTCTTTATCAGCATTTTACAAATGGTGAAAAAGACACTTCAAAAGGAGATAAAAAACCATTAAAACTTCATTCTATTAGAATAGAGCAATTAAAGGGATTCCAACTTGATATCATCAATGTGACAAATCTCAAAGTACAGGTAATAGATGCTATTAATAAAGACATTTCCTTCGAAAACAAGCCACTTGATTTTGAAGTTTCGGGATTTAAACTAGAAGAAATCGCTCCCGATTATTTTAAACTTGTCCCGATTGAAGATGTATTTGAAATGACCCGTATAAAAGTTGAGTTTCCTAAAATCAAATACCTTTTTTCTATTGATGCCCTCAAATATAATTTTGGTGAGGATCATTTGCAAATTTTCAATCTTAAATACAAACCAACAGTCAACAAACTGACCTTAGCCAACTCCTATATCTATAATACTGAAGTTTATGATCTCGACATTAAAGAAATCAAGATATATGCGCTAGATTTTGAAAAAATCTCATCAAATAAGGGTCTTTTTATAGATAGTATTCAATTGTCCCAATTAAACATTGAAATCTACAAAGATAAAAGAAAGCCTTTTGATCTTAGTAAAAGACCTAAACTTCCCCATCAAAAACTCAAAACTCTGAAAATGCCGCTGTTGATTCACAAAATTTCTGCGAATGATAGTGAACTTATTTATGAGGAAAAACTTGAGCATAAGGATGTTCTTATGAAGGTGACCATGAAAGATTTGAATATAAATATGTTCAATGTTACTTCTGTAAAAGAATATCGGAATGCACCTCTTAAAATTGATCTAAACACACAATTAATGGGGAAAGCAAATTTAAATGTCGATATGTTGCTACCACTTGCCGACGATCAACATACTTTTTTCTTTAGCGGATATTTAGGCCCGTCAAAAATGACTTCATTTCATTCTGCTGCCATTCCAGCGTTAGGATTAAATGTATTGAATGGGCAAATAGAAAATATTTCTTTTCAGGGGTCCGCTAACAATTTTACTTCTAGGGGCAGTATGAAAATGCTATATCATGATCTCGAAGCAGAAGTCTTCAAAAAAAAGACGGCAGAAAAAAATGATTTTCTGAGCTGGTCAGTAAAGAATTTGGTGCATAAATCGAATCCTGGAAATAATGGTGAAGTCAGGGAGGCCACCATGAAGTTCGAACGTGTCATGTATAAAGGGTTTGGCAATTTTTTATGGAAGACACTTCAAAATGGTATCGTCAACAGCATAGCCCCTTTCGGCATGACCACTGAAAAGGCGGCCGCTAAGAAAAAAAGACAATCAAAGAGGGAGAATCGTAAGAAAAACAGAAAGGATTAATTATAAAAATTTTCGTTCTATAAGACTGATAAATCTTTCCTCAAGATCTTCTTTACCCCTCCAATTATAATTCGGCTTTACTTGATATTGAAAATACTTTAACGCCTCTTCTTTAGTGTTATATTCGTTAAGCCTTGACAAAACTTTATTAAAATCTGATTGACTAAAACTGAACAATTTATTCACAAAAGCAATCCTGTCATTAAGCCCAATTTGTATGCTGCTTCCTACCAGTTTATCATTAAGTGAAAGCTGTCTTGGTTCCTCTTTTTTGACTTGGAAAAGTTTCTCTGTTTCGTCCAGAGAAATGGTATCCTTAAACTCAGCCTTTTGACTCATATCTTCTTTTATACCATCAAAAGTTGGCACAAACAGATCATTAAGACTCAAAGGTGGTTCCTCTTCAATATTTTCAGTACTGGAGACCATTTCAGGTTCTGTAGCATCATCATGAACAGGTTCCATAATTTCAGCTACCTGCTGCGGTTCAGATTCTAGTATCTCTTCTTGAGCAAGTGCCTTACTTTCTTCCTCTTGTTCTAACTCATGTCGCAAAACCAATAGTTTCTCATACAATTCTCTTGACTGACTTAGCCTTGAAGCTATATCATTTGCTTGGTCATTCTTTAAAATATTCTCAGCCAGAACTTTAAGTTCTTCAATCAAACTATTCAACATTGTCATAATTTTTGGCAGGTAGTATTCACTGTTTGAGAAAGATACAAAATTAACGTTTTCAAAAGAAAATACTACTAAAGAATTTCATTACTTTTGTTTTAACTTACAAGCAATATATTGTGTTTGTATATCCGAACAGGTCTCAAATGTTTTTAGAAAATACGGTAAATCATACGGAAAAATTTGGCTGGATAGAAGTGATCTGCGGTTCTATGTTTTCAGGAAAGACAGAAGAGCTGATACGAAGATTGAAAAGAGCTCAGTTTGCCAAACAAAGTGTTGAGATTTTTAAACCTGCTGTCGATACGAGATACGCAGATGAAATGGTTGTTTCGCATGATGAAAATGAAATTCGTTGTACACCCGTTCCTTCTTCGGCAAATATCCGGTTATTGGCAAATGACATCGATGTAGTAGGTATCGACGAGGCTCAGTTCTTTGACGATGAAATAGTCCATGTCTGCAATGATTTGGCCAATCGTGGAATTCGTGTCATCGTAGCTGGATTGGATATGGATTTTAAAGGCAATCCTTTTGGTCCTATGCCAGCGCTTATGGCTACAGCTGAATATGTAACTAAGGTTCATGCTGTTTGCACCAAAACTGGTAATCTGGCTCATTATAGTCATCGGACCATCGCTGATGAACGATTAGTCGTTCTTGGGGAGGTTCATGAATATGAACCACTTAGCAGGGCTGCTTTTTTTAAAGAACGATTAAAGGAACAGGAAGCGAAGAAGGAAATATCTAAAGAATCCAATGAATAACAATCCAACGGTTCTGGAGATACAGTTATCTTCTATCGAACACAATCTAAATTTCTTTCGCTCCAAACTTCAAAATAGCACCAAAATTCTTGCTGTCGTTAAGGCTTCCGGCTATGGATCAGATGCAGTTCGTGTGGCGCATTCTTTAGAAGAGCAAGGAGTTGATTATTTTGCGGTTGCTTATACTGATGAAGGAATCGCTTTAAGAGAATCGGGTATTAGTACTCCCATTCTAGTGCTTCACCCACAACTACAAAACCTAGACCTTATTATCCATTATAATCTAGAGCCCAATTTATACAGTAAAAAAATATTTCTTTCTTTTATAAAAGTGGCTCATGATCAAGGAATACATAATTATCCTATTCATCTGAAGTTTAACACTGGGCTTAACAGGCTCGGCTTTAAAGCATCCGATATTGATTTTCTTTTCTCAAATTTAAAAGGGCAGACCACAATCCACGTCAAGAGTATTTTTTCTCATTTAGTGGCTTCCGAGGATGAAAATGAAAAACAATTTACCCTGGAACAAATTAAGAAATTTAAATCCATCGCAGCTTCTTTCGAGTCGGTCGTAGGTTTTAAACCAATGATGCATATGACCAATACTTCCGGAATACTCAATTATCCTGAGGCTCACTTTGACATGGTGCGTATAGGACTTGGTTTGTATGGATTTACGAATGACATCCAACTCAATTCAAAATTAAAAAACGTGCTTAGGCTTAAAAGTGTGATCTCTCAAATTCATAGCATTGCGAAAAATGAAAGTGTAGGCTATAACCGGGGGTTTGTATCGAGTAATAAGATGAGAACTGCAACTATCCCGCTAGGTCATGCTGATGGATTCTTTAGAAGTCTGGGTCAAGGAAAGGTGTTTGTTAAGATCAATGGCCAAAAAGCACCCGTAATTGGTAACGTGTGTATGGATATGATCATGATCGATGTTTCAGATATCAACTGCGAAGAAGGGGATCAAGTCATCATATTTGATAACCAGAATGACATATTAGAAATGGCCTCCCAAGCCAATACGATCAGTTATGAAATTCTCACATCGTTTGGCAGTAGAATTAAACGTATGGCTATCTAGTATTTTTGCTATCTTCGCCTCACACTAATCTTAAATCTATTGTCATGCTTAAAGAATTTAAAGAATTTGCCTTAAAAGGCAGCCTTTTAGACATTGCCGTTGGTTTTGTAATGGGTGCTGCGTTCAAAAGCGTTGTAACTTCGTTTACAGCCGGAATTGTTTCTCCATTAATCGGCCTTTTACTTAAATCAGATCTTAAAGATTTAAAATGGATTGTCAGAGAAGGCGTCGCCAATACCGAAGGGGTAGTAGAAGGTACTGTTGCGGTATTATACGGTGAGTTTATAACTAATATTATTGACTTTATCATTGTGGCTTTTGTTATGTTCCTTATTGTAAAAGCGGTGAACAAATTCAAAAGAGAGGAAGAAGAAGCTCCAGCGCCACCAGCGGGTCCTAGTCAGGAAGAACTTCTTGCCGAGATCAGAGATCTTTTAGCCAAAAAATAGGTTAGACCCTTTTAGAGGTAAAAACATCAGCTATAGACGGTGAATTTGTCGATTTTTCAATCAATACAAATTCATCGCCTATAGTTACTTTACCTGTCTCTAATATTCGAAAATAAACCCCACTTTTCGTAGTATTCCGAAATTGCTTTATAATACTTTGGTCATTGAAACGTATGCCTAATTTAAAGCAAGGATGCCTGGGTTTTGTAACTTGGACCACTGCGTTGCCCAATTTATAAATGTCTCCAACATGAATCTCTGATTCCTCTAATTCTGATACCGTTAGGTTCTCTCCCATATAACCGTAATCTAGTTGCAGAGAAGGATATAGGGATCTCCAGTAGGCATAATGATTGTAACCATAAGCATATACAGCCTGTTCAATACCCCCGTGATGTTTTCTGTCAATCACGACATCGTTTTCAACATCTTCAAGATCAAGAAACAGTGGCCCTCCAACTTTAGATTTAAAAATACCTGTGCTATAGGTTTTTCCTTTCCATTGAATTTCTGTTCTTTCACCAATATTTAAAGAGACTATTTTCATCAATCAGGAAATGATTTGTAGCTTGTCTGCGATCTTTCTATCATTGGAAAGTCTTGGGATCTTATTTTGCCCTCCCAGTTTTCCAACAGACTTCATATACTGATCAAATCCGTTCTTTTTTACCTTTCTTATGACCAATTGCCGTAAAATATTTCCTTGAAGCAGGTCAAAATAGTAGCTGTTCTGACGTTGCATTTCCTGGTCTATCTTTGTTGCTAATGCTTCTAGGTCTTCAGGTTCTTGTTCAAATTCAATAAACCATTCATGATATGGCAATTCCCCTGGTTTGGGATTCACTTGGGGTGCCACCGTAAATTCTTTAATTTGAATAGGCGAATGGGCTGTGGCAATTTTAATCGCTTCTTCCACCTCCTTGCCTATCACATGCTCTCCGAAAGCGGAAATAAAATGCTTGATTCTTCCCGTAACAATTACTCTGAATGGAGATAGTGAGGTAAAGGCAATTGTATCTCCTATATTATAACTCCATAAACCTGCATTTGTAGAAATAATCAATACATAATTAACCCCAAGTTTTACATCTCTTATGGTAATTCTTTCGGCCGATGCTTTGTAGAAATCCTCAGCAACAATAAACTCATAAAAAATACCGCTATTTAGTAAAAGAAGCATACCCCTATCCGAAGGATTTTCCTTTTGTTGCTTGTCCTGATAAGCAAAAAATCCTTCTGAAGCGGGAAACAATTCAATTGAATCAACCTTCCTTCCGATAAGGTTTTCCATGTTTTGTCTATAGGGCTCATAATTGACACCCCCATAAACAAAAAGGTTAAAATTGGGAAAAATCTCTCCTACTTTTTTTCCTTGATCTTCTATCAGTTTTTCAAAATACATTTGCACCCAGGAAGGAATTCCACTGATCAATGTCATATCCTCAACTACCGTTTCCTTGACGATCTCATCAACTTTAGTTTCCCAATCATCTATGCAATTGGTCTTCCAAGAAGGCAGCCTGTTTTTTTGCAGGTATTTTGGAACAAAATGAGCAACTATTCCAGACAATCTTCCTGTTTTGACTTTCTCAGACCCGTCAATCTCAGGAGATCCTTGTAAAAATATCATTTTGCCATCTACAAAATCCGCTTTTCCTGTCTCAGCAATGTATAAAAGTAAGGCTTCCTTGGCTGCGGAAATCTGATATGGCATCGATTCTTTAGTTATAGGAATGTATTTTGCTCCTGAGGTAGTCCCTGAGGTTTTGGCAAAATATAAAGGAGTTCCCTTCCATAATACATCTTCATCTCCCTTCCTAATAAGCTGCACATAATCTTTTAATCCTTCATAATCTCTTACAGGAACATGCTTCTTAAAATCCAAATATGACTTTATCCCTTCAAAATTATGGTCTTTCCCAAATTTGGTGTTTTTCGCTTGCTCAATAAGGTCTTTGAAGACTTTGTCTTGTGAGGCAAAAGGATTATTAGCCCAAGCATAAACTTGTCTTGAAACAATGCCGGCATAAATTTTTGCTAGGAATGATTTTAACACGAATTAAAAATCTAATTATTAGTCACCCAGAAAACTGGTTTATTCAAAATTAATATAATTGGTAGGATTTACAGGATATCCATCATTCCAAAGTTCAAAATGCAGATGTGCTCCTGTGGAAAAAGCTCCTGTCGAACCGGCGCTTGCAATAACTTCACCGCTTTTCACTAATTCCCCTTGCTCTTTGTAAATAGATGCGTTGTGCTTATATATTGACGTAAAACCCTGTCCGTGTTCGATCAATATAACATAACCTGTATCTGCTGTAAATCCTTTAAAAATAACGGTGCCATCTGCGACAGCTTTCACAGGAGTGTCCTCATCTACTGCAATATCCACTGCAAAATGTTTTTCCTGATCATCATATTGTTGGGTAATTTGCCCCTTAATTGGAGATGAAAAAACAATATCTGTGTTTTTTTCAGCTTGTTGAAAGACACTAAACCTGTCCATCTGTTCTACTTCCTCTCGAAACACGGAATCTACAGGAGAAGGAGCAAAATCGATCTCATCTATCTGAAATTGTCTTAAAACCGAGTCTTTATTAAATGTTACTCTTTTGATTTCTCCTTTAAGTACTTGTTGGATATTCTCTATATAAAGATCATTTACGGACAGTGCCTGGTTCAGGGAATCAACCTTATAAGACAGATTTGTAGTTTCTTTTTGCAATTCAGTCGATGAATATCCCTGGATGTATTCCTTTAAGGGAGTAACGGTGATAAAGAGAATGGTAAGACTGATCAGAATGATTGAAAAAATAGCCCCAAGAACAAATGCATTCAAACGGTTGAGCTTGAACGAAAATCGCTCCTCAAAAGTATCCTCGTTTAAAACAACAAAACGATACTTAAAGGTTAATTTTTCTTTTAGTTTTTCTCTTTTGGTTTTCTCCATGACAAGAATTTCAAGACAAATATACAATGTTTTTAAGTTCCCTCTTATCCTCCGTATATGCTTCTGAAACCTAAATCAAAAAGCCTTTTTTTACTTGTAAAAATTCATTTCATCCAAATAAATCCAAGCATTGTGAGGCATAAGTGCTCTTATATTTTTTCTCTCTTTGATCCCTTTTCTGATAAAGGTTGATGAAATCTCAACAATGGGAGCTTCGATGACATGCACATTTTTATGGCTCAGAAGATCAGGACTAGACATATCCTTGGATATTCTAGGGTATACATAAAGTTCATGCTGATCCAGAATCTTCTGGTAATTTTTCCATTTTGGAAAAGAATGCAAATTGTCTAGACCCATGATCAGGTTAAAATGATGTTGCGGATATTTCTCCTCTAAATGAACTAGGGTATTGATCGTATAATTTGGCTGGGGAAGACCAAATTCAATATTACTCGGCTTTAATTTTGGATAATCCTCTGTAGCTCTCAACACAAGTTGAAAACGATGATGATCTTCGAGTAAGGAACTTTTCTTTTTAAACGGATTATGTGGAGTTACAACCAACCAAACCTCATCTAAGTCTGAATATTCGACCATATGATTGGCAATAATCAAATGGCCAACATGAATCGGGTTATAGCTTCCAAAGAAAAGACCAATTTTCATATTGTTGTACTTAAAACTTTTAAGAAGTAAATTTTTGGACCAATTCCTCGGCTTCCTTTTTAGCTGTATCCAGATCATCATTCACCAAAATGATGTCAAATTCATCGGCATAGGAAAGTTCTTTTTCAGCTTTTGCTATTCTTTCCTGAATCTTTTCTTCTGAATCTGTTTCTCTCGCTCTTAAGCGCTTTTCCATGATCTCAATCGAGGGTGTTTTAACGAACACGGCCAAAGTTTTTTCTGGAAATTTCTCTTTAATTCGTAAACCGCCTACCACATCGATGTCAAAAATGGCGTGCTTCCCTTCAGACCATATCCTTTCCACCTCAGACTTTAATGTACCATAAAAATTGTTACGGTAGACCTCTTCCCATTCTACAAAATCATCCTGATCAATATGTGTCTTAAACTCTTCAAGGCTTATAAAGTAATAATCCTTTCCATCGACTTCCTGTCCTCTTTTGTCTCTTGATGTCGCAGATATTGAAAAATCAAGATTGAGCTTTTCCTGTTTCAGCAAATGATGCACAATCGTTGTTTTACCCGAACCTGACGGAGCTGAAAATACGATCAGCTTTCCTTTTTCTCTATGCATACTATAAAACGTTTAGCAATTGTTCTTTGATCTTTTCCAATTCATCTTTCATCTCAACCACTACTTTTTGCATCGGAGCAAAGTTCGCCTTGGAACCTATGGTATTTATTTCTCTACCTATTTCCTGAGAGATAAAACCCAGTTTCTTCCCATTGGATACTTTTACATTAAGCTCCTGTAAAAAGTAGCTCAGATGATTGGTAAGTCTTACTTTTTCCTCTGTAATATCGAGTTTTTCAAGATAGTAGATCAGCTCTTGTTCAAATCGATTCTCATCTACATTCTGTTCTAATTCTTTGATTGATTTTTTCAATCTTATCCTTACCTGTTCGAGTCTTTCACTATCCAGATCAATGACCTCTTCCAACTTCCTTTGTAAAGTCTTTATCCGATCTTTAAAATCATTGCCTAACTCTATACCCTCAGATAAGCGATATTCCTGTAAACTTTCAATGGCCTCCATAATTCCCGTCTCGATCTTACCCCACTCTTCCGGATCTAATTCCTCTCTTTCGGTTTTCAATACATCGGGCAACCTCATGGCAATAGATAGAATATCTGTTTCCTTATGTATCTCTTCCAATTGTTTAATATAATTGGCTACAATTTCCTTATTGATTTTGGTTGAGGTTTCTACTGTAGTCGATTCAATATAAAATGACATATCTATCTTTCCTCTAACCAAATTATTTGCGATCAGTTTTCTTACATCAATTTCCTTCTCCTTGTAAACCCCAGGAAATCTTGTATTTATATCAAGATTTTTACTGTTCAGTGATTTTATCTCGAGACTGATCTTTTTTGTTTCCAGTTGAATTATTGATTTACCGTATCCGGTCATGGATTTTATCATGGGATTGCTTTAAATTTCGGTAAAGTTAGCAATAAAAATATCTTTCCTTTAAGAAGGTAAACATTATAATCATCTCAATTCAAAGATTCCTTAGGCTTGCGTGTAACCAAGTAAACCCCAATAAAAATAAGCACTGTGGCTGCTACTTTGATGACATTCAATGAATCACTCCCCACAAAAAGTGCATAACTGCTTGCAATTACGGGTTGTAAATAAATAAAGATACTCAGGGTGGTAGGTTTCAACTCTTTAATGGCAAAAAGATTGAACATATAGGTCATAAAAGACGTAAATACGATAATAAACCCTACTCTGTAGAGAATTGGTAATGGCATTGTATGCCAATCTACGACACTAAATTCAGAAATTCCAAAAGGAATTACCATGATCAAACCAAAGAGATACAGCCATTTGGCCAGCGTAATAGCATGGTATTTTTTTGTGAGATTTTTAATCAATATCAGGTATAGACCATAGGAAGAGGCATTGATAAAAACCAAGAGGTTACCTAAAGTAGCATTGCTTGCCATACCTTTATCCTTTCCAAAAATAATGAGCATAACGGCTCCGAACAAACCAACAAAAATTCCCAGTAATTTTTTTTTACTCGCTTTTTCTTTTAATAAAAAAGAGGAAAATATCAAGACCAGTATAGGGGTGGTGACCATGATCACTGAAGCATTGATCGGCGTGGTCATGCTCAGTCCTTTAAAGAATGAAAGTTGATTGAGTGCAATACCAAACAATGCTCCAAGCAACAACCTTGGGTAGTCCTGGGTTTCAATCTTTTCTTTTTTTAAGAAAATTCCAACGGTCCAAAATAACAAGGCCGCTCCCAGTACTCTAATTAAAATAAAGCCAAACGGACGAATATACAAAGGCATTACCTCTTTAGCAACAGTAAAGCTTACCCCATAGATCAAGGCTGCCAGAAAGGCAAGTAAAAAAGCTATATTCCTGGATCTCATTTGTTAAAATTCATTTAAATCTGTTAAAATTTACGTGTAGGGTACTTCCTAAAAAAGAGTAACCACGGACTATTAATCCGTGGTTAATTTAACTATTTTAAATAAATATACTTATTTACCTTCGGCATACCTTTTGTTGACTTCCTCCCAGTTGATCACGTTAAAGAAAGCATTGATATAATCTGGTCTCCTATTTTGATAATTTAAGTAATAGGCGTGTTCCCAAACATCTAGTGCTAAAATAGGTGTCCCGTTACAGCCCATTTCTGGCATTAAAGGATTATCCTGATTCGCTGTAGAGCACACTTCTACTTTTCCTCCTTCATGCACACAAAGCCAAGCCCATCCTGAACCAAATCTAGTAGCTGCTGCTTTAGAAAACGCCGTTTTAAATTCATCAAATGATCCAAAAGCTGCATCAATAGCTTCTGCTACAGCTCCTGTTGCTGCGCCACCTCCATTTGGAGACATTACTTTCCAGAATAAATCATGGTTATAAAAACCCCCTCCATTATTTCTTACGGCTCCGTTGGACATATCAAGGTTTTCTAATATGGCGTTAATTGATTTCCCTTCAAGATCTGTTCCTGCGATTGCATTGTTGAGATTAGTTGTATACCCATTATGGTGTTTGGAATGATGTATCTCCATCGTTCTTGCGTCAATATGAGGCTCCAAAGCGTCATATGCATATGGTAATTTTGGTAATTGAAATGACATAATATGTTGTTTAATAAATTATTTAATTTTTAGTAAAGATAAGCAATACTTCAGCCTGAAGTCAAATTTATCAAATAGAAAAATTTTATTTTCACATAATCAGAAGCTATTTAATGTCCTGTTCTGATGAGATGCAGGTATTCTGCAATAGCGCTATGGCTCACTGTTTTTCCTTTAAAAGCCTCACTAATTAATTCCTTTTCATGAACATTGGCCTCCAGCTGATTCAAAATATTCAAAAGATGCATCTTCATATGGCCTTGCTGTATACCCGTTGTCGTCAGGGCGCGAATGGCTGCAAAATTTTGGGCCAGTCCCGCAACAGCTACAATTTGCATCAGTTCCGAAGCGCTGGGATTCTGCAGGATCTCCATTGATAATTTAGCCAGAGGATGAAGCTTAGTGAGCCCTCCTACTGTTCCCAAAGATAAAGGAATTTCGATCGAAAACTTAAAATTTCCATCTACTATCTCTGCTTGAGTAAGACTTGAATATTGTCCATCCTTACAAGCGTAAGCATGTGCTCCTGCAGCAACGGCTCTAAAATCATTTCCCGTAGCCAGTACAACTGCATCAATCCCATTCATAATTCCTTTGTTATGGGTCACCGCTCTGAATGGCTCCACTTTAGCTATTTCAACAGCCTGAACGAATTTACGTGCGTATAATTCTGCATCTTCAGGAAAAAAATCTTCTATTTTACATGATACCTCAGCACGAACCAAACATTGAGGAACATAATTTGATAAGATACTCATGATCACGAAAACACCCTCCTTTTGGAAAGAATCAGCAATCGCTTCTAAACAGGAGTTGATGAAATTTGCCCCCATGCTATCACCTGTCTCAAAAGTAACGTGTAATTGGTAATAATGTTCTAAAGATTCTGTCCGATCCCTTAATTCGATATTGACAATTCCACCTCCCCTTTTTCTCATATTCACTGTGATGTGATCCGTAGCGCGTATCAGGTCATTCTTAACGGATGAAAAATATTCTTCCAAATCGGACTTACTGCCTTCATAAGTAAAATGAACCTGACCAATTTTAGTTGTAGAGATCACATGGGCCTTAAACCCTCCTCTGGTACTCCAAAATTTGGCTGTCAACGCAGCAGCAGCAACTACTGAACTTTCTTCAATTGCCATTGGAATGGCATATGTCTTTCCATTAATTAAAAAATTAGGAGCAATAGCGTAAGGCACATAAAAGTTACTAATGGTATTTTCTATAAACTCATCATGAAGCTGTTGAATTTGAGCATCTTTGTTCATGTATTGCTCGAGAGTTTCGATACCCTTTTCCTTTTCATAAAAGAAATTTTCAGCCAGCCAGTTTATTTTTTCAGCTTTACTTAATTTCGAAAATCCTTTGATCATTTTTGACATATTCCAGTTATTAAAGCCTGACAAAGATAATCAATAGGTCTAGAAAAATGACATGGATATATTGCAAGGAATATCACAAGAAAATGAATGATGCTTATTACTTGATAGAAAACATTAAATAGTTTCTTAAGTATCGTCTCCATTGTTGGAAAACCCTCATTATAAACTCAAAATATTCCTCAAACAATGCACAAGAATCTGATATAATTCAGAATTCATTTCATATATTTTCCGTAAACTTGGCCATTAATATTCCAATATATTGATATGAGAATTATTTTACTTTTATTGATCCTCCTGATACAACCTCTTTTTTCACAACAAAAAGATATTAGTTTAGAAGATATTTGGGTAAAAAACACTTTTGAAACAACTTCTCTGGAGGCTTTTCATTCGATGAAAAATAGTGATCATTACACTGTCCTCAACCACAACTCATATGGCACCTATATGGACAAGTTCGATTATAAAACCCTTGAAAAAGTGGAAACTGTCGTATTGGGAAAAGACCTTGATGGTATTAAGTATTTTGATGACTACACCTTTAGTCCAGATGAAACCAAGTTAATCATCGGGGTGAATCTTGAGCCTATCTATAGGCGGTCTAAACAGGGAAAATATTACGTATATGATCTTTCCGGTAAAACACTCGAGATCATATCTGAAATGAATATTCAAGAGCCTACTTTTTCTCCTGATGGTGAAAAAATAGCTTATGGGTATAAAAACAATATTTATATCAAAAACCTTATTTCCAAGGAAACTATTCAAATTACCACTGATGGTGAAAAAAATAAAATCATCAATGGAATTACAGATTGGGTATATGAAGAAGAATTTTCTCTGGTGAGGGCATTTGAATGGAATGCCTCCTCAAATAAACTGGCCTTTATACGATTTGATGAAACTGAGGTTCCTGAGTTTTCAATGGATGTTTACAAAGATGGTTTGTACCCGAGCCAACAAACTTTCAAGTATCCCAAAGCGGGAGAAAACAATTCACTAGTTAGTCTTCATTTTTATGACCTTGTGAAAAAGAAAAAATCCCAAATTGATCTTAAGTCATTTGAGCAATATTATATCCCCAGAATTCAATGGACCCATGAAGCCGATCAACTTGTTATAACCACCATCAACAGACATCAAAACAACCTGAACCTTATTTCCTTCTTTGCAGACAAAAACGAAACGAGTTTACTGTTAAATGAAAAAGATGCGGCCTATATCAATATTCAGGATGACCTGACCTTTCTTCACGACAATAGCTTTATCTGGAGTAGTGAAAGCGATGGCTTTAATCATTTATATTATTATGACAGCAGCGGAAAGTTGAAAAATCAGATCACAACCGGCAATTGGGAAGTCACAGCATATTATGGTTTTGATAAAAAAACAAAAAGAGTATTTTATCAATCAACTGAAGAAGGCTCAATCAACAGAAGTATCTATTCTATTGATATTTCAGGGAAGAAAAAGAAAAAACTGAGCAATTTTGTGGGTACCAACTCAGCTGCTTTTAGTAACAGTTTTAATTATTTTGTCAATACCTATTCAAGCGCTATTCATCCTACTGTCTATCGTTTGATAGATGCTAAAACCGGTGCCGAAATAAAAGAGATCAAAAATAATCTAGCCCTTGCTGATCAATTAGATACATATGATCTTCCTGACAAAGAATTCAGTACTATAAAAACTCAAAACGGTGAATTCAATATGTGGATGATCAAGCCAAAAGACTTTGACCCCAATAAAAAATATCCTCTTTTAATGTTTCAATATTCTGGTCCAGGTTCACAAACTGTTTCGAATCGCTGGAATACGGTAAGGGGTCATGATTATTGGCATATGATGCTGAGTCAGAAGGGATATATAATTGCTTGCGTTGATGGAAGAGGAACCGGCTTTAAAGGGCGAGACTTTGAAAAAGTAGTCTATAAGGAATTGGGGAAATATGAAATTGAGGATCAAATTGAATCGGCCATTGAATTGGGTAAAAGAAATTATATTGATGAAAGCAGCATAGGAATTTGGGGATGGAGTTATGGTGGATTTATGAGTTCTCTTGCCATTACAAAAGGGGCGGATGTCTTTAAAATGGCTATTGCAGTGGCCCCTGTCACCTCTTGGAGGTATTACGATTCAGTTTATACGGAAAGGTATATGCAAACCCCTCAGGAAAATCCCTCTGGTTATGACCAGAATTCTCCGGTGAATTTTGCTGATCTGTTAAAAGGGGATTATTTACTCATTCATGGAACGGGTGATGATAATGTACATGTACAGAATTCAATGCAAATGATCAACGCGCTGATACAGGCAAATAAAGAATTTGATTTTTTTGCATATCCAGATAGGGCCCATGGTATTTCTAAAGGAAGAAACACCCGATTACACCTTTTCAAAAAAATGACTACTTTTATTGACCGTTCTCTTGGAAATAACGGAGAAAAACAGGAAAATTAATCAACTAATTCTAAACTAATTTTTATGACATCCATAACAAAATCACCTGAGCAAAAAGAACTTTTTGGTCATCCCGTTGGACTTTTTATCCTGTTTTTTACAGAAATGTGGGAACGTTTTTCATACTATGGAATGAGAGCGATCCTCGTATTGTATTTGGTTCAAGCCACTACAGATACAAATCCTGGTTTGGGATGGACTAATGGAGAAGCTCTTGCCTTATATGGATGGTATACCATGTTGGTTTATGTGGCTTCAATTCCCGGAGGATGGATTGCAGATAAATTTCTGGGTCAGAAAAAATCAGTGTTATATGGCGGAATTTTACTTGTTGCCGGACACAGTATTTTAGCTATAGAAGAATATTGGGCATTTTACACAGGATTGGGCCTGATTGTAGCAGGAGTGGGTATGTTAAAGCCCAATATTTCTACCATGGTGGGTGGATTATACAGACAAGGAGATATCCGAAGAGATAAAGGGTTTACCATCTTTTACATAGGGATTAACGTAGGTGCCTTTTTATCAAGTTTAATTGTTGGCTATGTGGGAGAAGTACACGGATGGCATTATGGATTTGGTTTGGCAGGTATAGGAATGGCGATGGGCTTAATACAATATCTTCTGGGTCAGAAATATTTAAAAAATGTCGGTAATTTTCTCGGAGTTTCTGAAAATGCCGCTGAAAAAGAGGCCATGAATAAACCACTTACTAAAATTGAAAAAGACAGAATCATAGTACTTATGATCTCCTTTTTACTAGTGATCATTTTCTGGGGCGCCTTTGAACAAGCAGGTGGCTTAATGAATATTTATGCCAAGGAAAAAACCAATAGAATGTTAATGGGTTGGGAAATTCCGGCGTCTTGGTTTCAATCGTTAAATGCGATGTTTATTATATTTCTAGGAACTTCTGTAGCGGCTTATTGGGCCAAGAAAAAACTCCAGGGGAAACTTTCAACTTCTTTATTTAAAATGATCGTTGGTTTGATCATTATGGGTACCGGGTTCTTTTTTATGTCAGCTGCAGCTTCTCAATTTGAGGCCAATGGCTCTTCTGCCATGTATTGGCTGGTTTTGGCTTATCTATTGCATACAATAGGTGAATTGTGTATTTCACCGGTTGCGCTTTCTTATATTACAAAATTAGCTCCGCTAAAATATGGTTCTCTAATGATGGGGATCTATTTTGCCATGACCGGATTTGGAAATAAACTGGCCGGATGGCTGGGAGAATCAGCTGAAGGCCTGGGAGAATTTACCGTCTTTACAGGTATTGCAGTATTCTGTATTGTTTTTGGAGCTATCGTACTGTTATTCAGGAAAAAGTTAGAACTCCTCACCCATGGAGCTGAAGATGATGAACATGAAGTTACCGAAGAAGAAAAAACACTTATGACCAACAATTGATTACAAACCCCTTTAAAGAATGATATTCTTAAAGGGGTTTTATAATTTTCCAAATATTTAATTTATGAGCACTGATATAGAAAATCTGTTTAAGGACAAGGTCTTAGGGCACCCTGCCGGGTTGTTTGTTTTATTTTTCACCGAAATGTGGGAACGTTTTTCTTTCTACGGTATGAGAATTTTATTGGTCCTGTTTTTAACGGCCCCGTTGGTAGGGGATAATCCAGGGTGGGAATGGCCAAGAGAACATGCCTTAGCTTTAATCGGTACCTACGCTTCATTACTCTATTTAACACCAATTATCGGCGGATTTATAGCAGACAAGTATACAGGCTATAAATGGGCAGTTGTCATTGGCTGTATAATTATGACTCTTGGTCACCTATCCATGGTCTTTGAAACACAATTTTCTTTGTATCTGGGACTGGCATTACTGGTTATAGGAACGGGTTTCTTTAAACCTAACATTACCTCCATTATCTCCACGATGTATAAGGGGAAAGAGTCCAAAAAGGACGGTGCCTACACTATCTTTTATATGGGAGTTAACGCTGGTGCTTTTTTCGGCATGATGCTTTGTGGTTATTTGGCGGAAAATTTAGGTTGGAGTTATGGCTTTGGTTTGGCAGGAATTTTTATGTTTTTAGGGATGCTTCAATTCTTAATGGCTAAGAATTTATTTGGAAATATAGGGGAAAGACCTAGTGTAATTGCTGCATCAGAAAAATTAAGAAAAGAGAATGAAACAGTTGAAATCAAAGCGGAAAAACCAGAAAAATTAAACCCTTTTACACAACTTGATAAAATACTTGTCGCTCTTTCATCTTTATGTGGACTGCTATATCTTTTTAATGACCCAATGTCAAAAGTAAGTGCTTCGGGTTTCCTAAACTTTTCCATAGGTGGTTACGATGGATCAACAGTAACAATATTATCGGGATTAGTTATGTTTCTATATCTCCTGGTTTCCAGAGTAAGCAGATACGATAGCGTCATCAGGGATCGCATTATCGCAGTTGCAATTTTTGGACTCTTTACTGTATTCTTTTTTGCTGCTTTTGAACAATCTTTAGGTTCCATGACGATTTTTGCAAGAGACTATACGGCGAGAAATTTAACCGGGGCATCCGCAATGATTTTCAAAATAATAGATTCAATTCTTACCGTTGGCCCATTGGCCATTATAACTTGGGTACTATTTTTATTATTTAAAAAAACATATGCTAAAATTCCTTATTCAAACATTATTTTAGGTATTGCTTTTTTAGGACTATGGTTCATTGTGAGTTGGAAAATTAATAGAGAGTTTAGTAAGGACACTACAGAAGCTCCAGCATCTTGGTTTGGTATATTGAATTCGTTTTTTATCATCACACTTGCTCCATTCTTTTCAAAATGGTGGGAAAGTAAATACAATCCAAGTGCCGCCATGAAATATGGACTAGGGCTTATATTACTTGGGCTAGGGTTTGCCATTCTTGCTTTTGGTACTGCGAGTATTCCTTCAGGAGCCAAAACAGCTTCTGTTAGTATGATTTTTCTTATTCTTGCTTATCTCTTGCACACGATGGGTGAACTTTGTCTCTCACCTGTAGGACTTTCTTATTTGAGTAAACTGGTGCCTTCTCGTATGATTGGGTTTATGTTTGGTATCTGGTATTTAGCCATAGCTATTGGTCAGAAAACCGCCGGAACTATGGGTGGTTTGATCGATAAAATTTCTGAGGAATATTCATTGAGTTCCTTCTTTTTGATCTTTACTATCATTCCTATCGGGGTTGGGTTCTTATCCATTATGCTCAACCCGTTACTTAAAAAATTAATGCACGGTGTAAAATAATTAGGATAAAAAAATGTTAGGACATTGTGTCTTTTAACAAAATTATAAGATCATATTCTGTAATTTTGCAAAAATTTAGCTACTAAGGCAATGAATAATTTGAATAACATGAAGAAGATTGTTTTTACATTAGCTGTGGTATTATTTTCGATCTCTGCAGTGGCGCAAAAAGATAAGATCAATTGGATGAGCCTGGAAGAAGCAGAAGCTGCGCAGGCTGTATCCCCTAAAAAAATTATGATGGACGTTTATACCACCTGGTGTGGTCCGTGCAAAATGCTTGATAAAAACACCTTCCAAAATAAGGATGTTGTCAAATACGTGAATGAGCATTATTATGCCGTAAAATTTAATGCGGAGGGAAACGAAAAGATCAATTTTAAAGATAATCTGTTTCAAAATCCAGATTATGATCCCAATAGGAGCGGCAGAAATGCACAACATCAATTGGCTGGGGCATTGCGAATTACTGCTTACCCAACCATTGTTTTCTTTAATGAAAGTGGAGAGACCTTGCTTCCTGTTCCCGGATACAAAACACCCAACCAATTGGAATTGTATTTGAAACTGTTTTTGAATAATGACCATGAAAAGATCAATACTCAGGAACAATGGGATCAATATCAGAAAGATTTTGTTTCTCAATTTAAGGGCTAACAATCTCTTAACCTTTCATATCTTTGAACCGCTCGCAAAGAGTCGAACCAAAGACTAACCATTGCTAAAAATTGCCTAAGTGAATTACTTATCTGTTGAGAATATTTCCAAATCTTTTGGAGATAGAGTGTTGTTTGAAGGGATTTCTTTTGGGATCAATAAGGATCAAAAAATAGGGTTTGTAGCTAAAAATGGAACGGGTAAAACCACTTTGCTGAACATTATTGCAGGTGATGAAACCCCTGACCAGGGCAATATTATCATCCGAAAAGATATAAAAGTTGCTTACCTCTCACAAAAAGAAGATCTCAACGAAAAACTGACAATAGAAGAAACTATTTTTGATTCAGATAATGAGACGTTAAAAATCGTTGAACAATATGAAAAGGCGCTAAAACACCCCGATGATGCTGATGCTTATCAAAAGGCCTTTGACTTGATGGAGCAAAAAAATGCCTGGGACTTTGAAACCCAATACAAACAAATTCTTTTCAAATTAAAATTAAATGAGCTCGATAAAAAAGTAGGGTCATTGTCAGGTGGTCAGAAAAAAAGATTGGCCCTGGCTATTATCCTGCTCGATCAGCCCGATCTTCTTATTCTGGATGAACCGACCAATCATCTGGACCTTGAAATGATAGAATGGTTGGAACAATACCTGAAAAAAGCCAATACAACGCTGTTTATGGTCACGCATGATCGGTATTTTCTCGATAGGGTGTGTAATGATATTCTAGAATTGGATCATGGAAATATGTATAGGTATAAAGGAAACTACTCCTATTTTCTTGAGAAAAAAGAAGAGCGAATCACAGCGGAGCAAAGTACTGTATCTAAGGCCAAAAATCTGTTTAAAAAAGAATTGGAATGGATGCGGAGGCAACCCAAAGCCCGCACCACTAAATCAAAATCCCGAATTGATGACTTCCATCAAATTAAAGAAGTGGCGCATCAAAGAAGGAAGGACCACAAGGTTCAGCTCGAAATCCAGATGGAACGCCTCGGAAGCAAGGTTGTTGAGTTACACCATGTTTCTAAAAGCTTTGACAAAAATTTGTTGATCAATAAATTTGACTATGTCTTTAAAAGAGGTGAGCGCATAGGGATCATTGGTAAAAACGGTACCGGTAAATCAACTTTTGTCAATATGCTGACTGGAGGCCTTGCTCCGGATTCAGGAAAAGTAGTCATTGGAGATACCATTAAATTTGGTTATTATTCTCAAGGCGGTATCCACATTAAAGAAGGACAAAAAGTTATTGAAGTTATAAAAGAATACGGCGAATATATCCCTTTGGCCAAGGGAAAGGCAATCAGTGCCGGGCAACTACTGGAGCGCTTTCTTTTTGACCGAAAAAAACAATATGACTTTGTTGAAAAACTTTCTGGAGGAGAACTTAAACGGCTTTTTCTTTGCACCGTTTTGATTCAAAATCCCAATTTTTTGATTCTTGATGAACCCACGAATGATCTAGATATCGTCACGCTACAGGTTTTAGAAAATTTCCTTTTGGATTTCCCAGGAAATCTTATCGTCATTTCTCATGACAGGTATTTTATGGATCGAATTGTAGATCAGTTATTTGTTTTTGAAGGATCAGGAGTGATCAACGGCTTTCCCGGCAATTATTCCGATTACCGAATTTATGAAGATTCCAAACCGTCTGAGACCAGTCAGAAAACTAAAAAAGAAGACAGTAGAAAAGCGGACCCTTCTGAGGGGCAACTTTCTTTTTCTGAAAAGCGAGAATTCGGCAAGCTTGAAAAAGACATTGCCAACCTTGAACGAAAAAAAACTGATATTGAATTGAAGTTTTCGAAAAATGAAATAATACCTGAACACATTGAGAAAGCGTCCTTAAAATTGCAGGATATTATTGCGGATTTAGAGGTTAAGGAGGAAAGATGGCTTGAATTATCCGAAAAAATGGAGGGTTAGTAATATTTGCCTTATTGATTCGATGGTGTGGGATCTTTTCTGTTTAAAGCACTAAAATATTACATAAAAAGCCCTTGTGAATAAATACTTTTTGTTTCACAAGGGCTGTATAAGTTAACATAGGCTGCTCAGATGAGCATTTCCAACCATTAGAATCTGTAGGTATACCCTAAAGAAATTCCTCTACCCGGACTAAAGCTGGAGAAGATCTGATCTTCGGCTTGATAAGACTGATATCTCACCTCTCTTTGACTGTCAAGTAAGTTTTTAATCTTAAAGCTGATGTTCGAATTACTCTCCTTGCCAAAACTCTTATTCAAGATAAAATCAAGGCTATGAAATGGAATGGTATAGGCATCAGGTACGTCCCCGGTACCCACAACTTGTAGCGTTTTTCCCTGAACGTTGTAATATAAGCTTGATTGCCATCCGTTATCATCATTGGCATAATTGAATCCAAAGTTCACCAAATAAGGCGATTGACCTTGCATTTCACGTTTATCACTGATGGTTTCACCGTCACGCGCACTTAATAGTCTTCTTTCGTATTCAGCTTCCGACATTTTCAATTCAGATTGAATGACGGAAAAGTTCAAATTAAAACTTAAGTCTTCCCAGCTATCTCCACCGATAAAACCCAAATTCCTTCTAATTTCAAATTCCGCTCCATAAACACGGGCCTTATCCGTATTCACAGGAATAAACTGATCCGATGCCGATAGAAAGTAAGACAATTCAATGGGATCTTTGAAATCCTTGTAGAATAAACTTACGGCAAACATTTGAGCCTTTTCACTAAATCGCTCCCATCTCAGATCAAGATTGTTCACATAGGTGGGTTGCAAATCAATATTACCATTAAAGGTAGTGCTCGAGATCGGATCAAATATCTGTGTGATCGACGCTTCTTTAAATGAAGGTCTTGCCGTTGTGCGACCATAGGCCAATCTAAGGTTTGACTGATCATTCAGCGCGTATATAAAGTTTGCCGATGGGAAAAAATCCGATTTATCGAGGATTTTTTCATTGTCCAGTACAACATTCCCCTGATTATTGGTTCCAGTATAGTAAAGGTCAAATTTTTCAAAACGAAGACCGATTGTCGACTTCAATTTATCAGTGATCTGAAACTCTTCTGAAACATAGGCAGCGGCAACATTCTGATTTGCGTCGAAGGTATTGGTAGGCTCAAAATTCCCTTCTGCAAAGGTTCCACGGCGCGTGTTGACCGTCCAAAGGTTTTGAGGATTCAAAATTTCATCCGCATCACCTTCAAATTCAACTCCTGTACCTCCTTGATATCTCACTTGATATTGTTGAATTGTAAAATCCCTTTGCTTATAGGTATACTGACCTCCAAAAAGCAGTCGGGCATTATTGCCAAACAGATCATGGCGCTTAGTAAAATCAAGCTTACCTACCAGGTTAACCTCTTCCAAATCTCTCCATATTCTCAAGGGGCTACCAGCAGAACTTGGACTGAGAAAGTAATCTCCCGTATCTTCTTCAAATTCGAAAGGCGCAACCCTTATATCCTTGTCATTGATCTTTGACAGGGTTGGTGACACTTTCCACTCGATGTTCCATGATCCGTCATCATTTGAGTGCTTTCCATTCAACAAGATGTTGGTGATTTGACTTTGGGTATACTCCAGGTTGTCCTTGAAGATAGTTACGGCATCAGAGAATAGGATCTCTTGGCGCAAATATCCCGCAGTTGAAACCCCGTTCTGGATATGCAGGCCTGACAGCTTATACTTGCTTTTGTCTGTTTTAAAGGTAATTCCTGCCAAAACGTTCCAAAGCACATTATTCTTGGCCAGGTCACCATTCTGAAGTTTATCGGGATCCATCTCATTGATCGATTTGTCAGCAAACTTCCTCCAGTTCCCGTTTTTATAATCTTCATAATAAATATAATCGTTGCGATAAGAACCGGCGAACTGGTAACCCAATTTGTTTCCGCCTTTACCAACGTCATATAAATTCCCCGCCGTAAGACCAAAATTGGTATTCATAAAACTCGTCTCCCTCTTTGCTTTCATTTCCGGGTTAAATTGCGATGTCCAGTAGGATGTCGCCGGGTTCTGCGCAGATGGTGGAGGTATGGTGATATCCTTTGGAATAGGATTAGATCTCAATCCACTGTCAAATCCAAACAATTCAGCATTACTTCTACCCGAACCCAGGTAGTTATTATTAAAGTGCATATTCGGATTGTATTCTGCACCTACAGATACACTATACTCTTCTTTATTAGGAAAATCTCTTGTTATAATATTTACGACACCTCCCGTAAAATCAGCGGGATAGTCAGCTGTAAATGATTTTACAACCTGAATATTGTCCAAAATATTCGTAGGAAAAATATCCATTTGAATTGTATTTCTATCAGGATCTAATCCCGGAATATCAATCCCATTCAATATAGATTTGGTATAACGATCTCCTAAACCTCTTACATAAACGTATTTACCTCCTTGAACAGATACACCGGGCACACTTTTAACGGCACTTGCCGAATTACTTGCTCCGATCTTCCTAAAGGTTTGTGCCGAAATTCCGTCAAGTAGATTTATTGATTTTTTCTGTACATTAAGTATGGATGCTTCCGTGTTTTCTGCTGTAGTAGCTCGTACAACAACTTCTTCCAATTCATTCGACAAAGGGCCGATACTTGAATTCAAAATAGTAGTTTCACCAGCTCTTATTTCAACTCCAGAAATTTCTATGGTTTCATAACCAATAAAAGAAAACGACACGGTATAGACCCCTTCATCAAGTCTAATGCTATAATTTCCCTCAAAATCTGTGGTTGTACCTCCTCCTGTTTCCTTAACAATGACATTGGCAAAAGGAAGGATATCATTATATTCCTTATCCATTATTTTACCCGATAGTTCACCAGATTGTGAATAGATCACATTGCTTAACAATGCAAATATGATCAGGTATAAAAATTGATTCTTCATTACTTCTTTCTTATCTGTTTAGTATAACAATTGCTCATCTTTAATAAGATGAGCAATTGAATTGTTTCGTTTTTTGCTTGTTTCGTTAAAATGCACCTTTCCCTTTCGCGTAGGTCCAGTTAAAATCTGCAAGGTTCGCCCCAACCGTATTGGCTCCCATCTCAACTTGAGTTGTCCAGGTAGCAGCTCTTGTTGTAAAGTCTGGGTTCAGAATGATCTTATCCTCATTGTCAGCTGTTTTCTCCACAAATATGGCGTTATCAAATCCAACAACTTCCCAGTTTGAAAAGCTCAATTTACCGTCCAAAAAGTTTTGAGATACACCATTGTTGTCTAACTCTACATTAGCAGCATCCTTAAATCCATAGGCATAGATATTATTGTCCTGACCCATTGCCAGGGCTCTGTGGTCAGCGAATTGTCCACCCGGAGTATCCAAGTTTCCAATAAGTGTAATATTGTTCAATACATAGCTGCCTTCAAGAGCTCCTTCAGGTCCGTCGATTTCCAAACCATGATCAGAATTATTTCCTAAAATCACAACAGAGTTGCTTATTGTTCCACTATAAGCCTGATCGATGTCCAATCCGTCATCTCCCTGAGCCCATACCAATACATTTTCAGTATTTACAGTTCCACCAAAATATTCAACGCCATCATCAACATTGGCTACAACTTCTATATTGTTGATCACAGTACCTGATCCAACAGCGCCTAAAGTTAATCCATTGATCTCATTACCTTCTCCAATCAAAGCACCACCATGACGAATAGAAACATATTCGAATACTCCGGAGTTATCTAGAGGATCATCTCCGCCGTAAAGACCATAAGTGTCTCCAGCAGGAATTCCTTCGATCTGAACCTCAGTTACATCTCCTTTAAATGAACCAGGGGCATATCCCAGGATCAAAACACCTCCCCAAAGACCTTGATCCTCCTCGCCAAGGTTAGTACCGGCCTTTTCTCCTACAGATATGTTGTCTTCAACTGACGTAAATACAATCGGACTCTCTGCAGTTCCCATTGCCATGATCTTCCCTCCTCTGGCTACAATTAAAGCGGATGCTAATGATCCTATTCCTTGCTGTCCTTTAATTATGGTTCCAGGCTCAATTTCAAGAGTAATACCATCATCAACGACAACCTTACCGGCTAATTGATAGATATTGTTACTGGTCCATTTTTCATTTGCCGTCAAAAGACCTGCTTTCAATACAAGTCCTGTACAAGGGGCACAATCTGGTCCTCCACAGTCTACTCCTGTTTCTCCTCCATTTTGAATGCCATCATCACAAGTGGGGCATGGAGCACAATCAGGGCCACCACAGTCTACTCCTGTTTCTGTACCATCTTGAATTCCATTAAAACAAGAAGCTCCTCCTGTACCTGTATCATCTGCACAACTTGTAAATGAAAGGGCCAGAGCGGTTATCATTAGGCTTGATAGAATTAATTTTTTCATTTTTAGTTTTTTAGTTTTAATTGATTTTAATTTACAAGACAAAAGTCTGCTTCCTATGTTATAGGAATGTTAAGTCCCCTTTATGAGTCAGTCAAAAAAAAGTATCACAGGTGTTACTATATTAAGTTATTGTTAACAGGGATTTAGGCGTTGAAAATTACCTACTTTTGTATGACAAAATCTAAAAGACAATCCTATGGATAACGGATCGATAAAGATTCTCTTAGTGGATGATGAACCAGACATTCTAGAAATCGTCGGGTATCATTTGAAGAAAGAGGGCTATCAGGTTTTCAAAGCTTCAAAGGGAACGGAGGCAGTAGTGAATGCGAAAGTTATTCAACCTCATCTGATTCTTCTCGATATCATGATGCCCGAAATGGACGGAATCGAAGCTTGTGAGAAAATAAGAAACATAGAAGGTCTAGAAAACGTAATTATTGCTTTTTTTACTGCAAGAGGAGAAGATTATTCCCAGGTGGCTGGCTTCGAAGCTGGTGCAGATGACTATATAACCAAACCTGTAAAACCAAAAGTGCTTGTAAGCAAAGTGCGAGGTCTTCTCAGAAGATTGATGTCTCAAGAAGAAAAAAAAGAAAATGTCCTTAGCTTTGAAGGCATTACCATCAACAAAGATGAATACTTTGTAGAGATTGATGGAAAAGAAATTACCCTTCCTCGAAAAGAGTTTGAATTGTTGTCTCTCTTGGCTAGTGTTCCTAATAAGGTCTTTAATCGGGAAATCATTTTAAAAACTGTCTGGGGACAGGATGTTGTAGTTGGAGGCAGAACCATTGATGTTCACATTAGAAAACTTAGAGAGAAAATTGGTGACGACTTTATCAAAACGATAAAAGGAGTGGGATATAAATTTGTAGATTAAACCCATCTTCCCGTATATTTGGGAATGAAATTGACACTTCTTCAAAAGCAGGCCTTACGCACTTCTTTCTTCAGCATAATCGCGCTTATCGTGATTTCTTTATTTTTTTATTCTTTTAGGGAGATGACCCTTAGTAATTGGATCTTGGTCGGTTGCGCCTATTTTATTACTTTGTACTTCATTTATTGGTTTCAAATGAAGAAATTCATTTTTCTTCAATTAAACAAAGTTTATCAATCAAACCTTTTTGACAATGAGCCCGCATTAAAAAAGGAGTTGGAGGATATTGATTTTGAAAAATTCATAAAACGCATTAGAAAATTTGCTGAAACCAAGCATACAGAAATTGAGCAACTTCACAACCGAGATGATTTCCGACGCGATTTTATTGGAGATATTGCACATGAATTAAAGACGCCTCTTTTTACAGCCCAAGGGTATCTTTTAACGGTTCTTGATGATGATTTAGATGATCCTGAACTGATCAAAAAGTATTTGGGGAGAACTAATAAAAGTATCGAACGTTTGTCATACATCGTTAAAGATCTTGACATGATCGCTAAGCTGGAATCGGGAATGAAACTGGAACAGAATAATTTTAACCTTGTCAAAACCCTGCTAGACGTATTCGATTTATTTGAACTAAAATCAAGTAAAAAAAATATTCGAATCGATTTTAAAGAACCTTATGAATTTCCAATTATGGTGAAAGCTGATAAGGACAAAATCGAACAGGTGGTCATAAATCTTTTGTCCAACTCTATTAAATACGGTAAGGTTGGAGGAAGCACCTTGGTGAGTATTAAATCATATTCCGATCATCAATACCTTATAAGTTTTGAGGACAATGGTTTAGGAATAGATGAAAATAATCTTCCGCGATTATTCGAAAGATTTTATCGGGTTGAAAAAAGCCGTTCGAGGGATCAGGGAGGTTCAGGATTAGGGCTTGCCATTGTTAAACATATAGTTGAAGCACATGATCAGGAAGTCTTTGTAGAGAGTAAAATAGGGCAAGGATCAATTTTCTCATTTACCATAAATAAAGCAATTTAACCATTTAATTTACTGATTAACAATCTCTTTTACACAATATTCTGAACTTTCCAATGTTAAGTTATTGTAAACTTATTGTTTACTTAGTGTTAATTAAGTACTTTTACGATAAGAAAAATCAAAAACAAGGTATTATGAAAAGGTTAGTCACAAGCTTAATAGTGTTCATGCTGATGATAAGTGTTTCTTTCGCTCAGCAGATAGAACCAACATTTGAAAAACAAGAAGATCTGGTTAAAGCCACCTATTATCACGACAATGGAATAGTAAAAGAGGTCGGTTTTTTCAAAAATGATAAACTTCATGATAAATGGGTTTCCTATAACAAGGAAGGAAAAATTAAAGTAGTTGCTATGTATAACAATGGTGAGAAAGATGGTAAATGGTATATGATAGAAGATGAAGCCGTAAAAGAAGTAACCTATAAATCAAATAAAATCGTTAAAGTTCAAGAAGTCGAAAAGACAGATTTGTCTTTTCTTTAAAGAATATAGAGCTTAATTAAAAACATCAAAAAGTGATCGATCCAGATTATTTTTTGATGTTTTTTTATGGCTAAAACCCTCATAATTCTTACTGTTTATGAGTTTATCCAGTTGAAATGATGCTTGTGAAGAAAAATCAGTATATCCTTTTTGTTTTAAATGCTCAGCCAGATACTCCTGTTCAAATTGCCCTGGGGTCGGTATAAAATAGGCTTTTGCTGCTAATTCATAAAGGTCCATAACACTACTATACCCAGATCTTGACAAGATAAGTTCTCCTTGTTCAATGACATCCCCTAATTCCTGATGCAGCATAAAGTTAACAATGGTCAAATTCCCGTCGGATTTCCTACTTTGCTTGCTGTCAACAATTCCCTGAACAATCAAACTTTTACCAGAATAATCGCTTAATTCGTCTTTAATTTTTGCTTCCAAAAGTCCTCGTTGTGGCTCAGGACCACTCAATACTGCTACAATATTCCATCTTTTATTTTGGGGATGATGGGTAAACCTGCTTAGAGGCCCTATATATTTTAGCACTAATTTTCCTTTTCCAGGTTTTGACAATTTTCCAGCCAGTTCATTTGAATCAAAATCTGGCACCCAACATTCCTTAAATTTACTAATGATTTGTCTGTGATATTGACTGCTTAAAACAGTCGTAGCTCCGCTTAAGACCTGCAATTGATGGGTAATGTAAACACTTGGAATGTCATCAGATCGAACACCAAACCGATTATCTGAGATGATACCACTTAACTTTTCTAGTTTATGGATCTCTTGGGTTCTCTTTTTTTCCAGTTTAACGGCCCTGATCAATTTTGGAGCCTGAGACATTAATTTGTATTTTAAAAGATTCCCTTTTTCAGCATATACGACCTCCGTTGAGGGTAGATCATAATAAGTTAACTCCGGAAATTCTTGTCTTAAAAGTTGGAGAGAATCTCCATCTCCCGCCAATATAGGCTGGAAATCATATTGGATCAGTGCTTTAATAACAGGAATGCAGCGAGTAGCATGTCCAAGACCCCAATTTAAAGGTGCCACCAGGATCTTTTTATGTGGTCTGTTCTGAATCAATTCAATGCTTTAGAGGTTCGAGAAACCAGACGTCTACATCATAGAGGGTTTCCCTATAGATCAAATCCGATATCCTTTCTATAATTCATTTTATCAAAATGAATGTGCTCAATGTTTTTATACGACTGCTTAAGGGCCTGCCTAAAGTCAACTCCAAAAGACGTTACAGCAAGTACTCGTCCTCCACTGGTTAAAATGCGATCTCCTGAAAGCTTGGTTCCTGCGTGAAAAACTATTGAATCCTCCACCTTATCCAGGCCTTTAATTTGCATCCCTTTATCATACGCCTCCGGATATCCCCCCGAAACCATCATTACAGTTGTGGCTGATCTTTGGTCAATGTCCAGCTTGAAATCATTCAATTTTTTATCTGCTGTGGCTTTAAAAAGCGCCACAAGATCTGATTGGATCCTTGGTATGACTACCTCAGTCTCAGGGTCTCCCATTCTGACATTGTATTCAATCACAAAGGGTTCGTTATTTACCCTGATTAAACCGATAAAAATAAATCCAACATAAGGTATGTTATCTTTCTTTAATCCTTCAATAGTCGGAATGATCACTCTTTTTTCAACTTTAGACAGAAATTCAGCATCTGCAAAAGGCACAGGAGATATGGCTCCCATTCCACCTGTATTCAGGCCCTTGTCACCTTCTCCAATACGCTTATAATCTTTCGCATTTGGCAAAATAACATAATTCTCACTATCGGTTAGTACAAAGGAACTCATTTCAATACCGTCTAAGAACTCTTCAATAACCACTTTAGAGCTGGCTGTACCAAACTTCTGTTGTCCGAGCATCTCTTCAAGTTCCTTTTTGGCCTCTTGAAGATCATTCAAAATCAAAACTCCCTTACCGGCTGCCAAGCCATCAGCTTTTAAGACATATGGTGCCTTCAAGGTCTCAAGGAATTCATATCCTTCAGCTAAATTTTCAATAGTAAAACTCTTATATTTTGCAGTAGGTATCTGATGCCTGTACATGAACTCCTTAGCAAATTCTTTACTTCCTTCTAATTGAGCAGCATATTTTTGGGGCCCTATTACCGGAACGTTCTTAAGCGCATCATCTTCAAGGAAAAAGTCATGTATACCAAGTACCAAAGGATCCTCTGGCCCTACGATCACCATTTGGATACCGTGCTTTAATACTGCATCTTTTAGCTGGTTAAAATCATTGGGGTTGAGTTCCAAATTTGTTCCAAAGTTCAATGTTCCTGCATTGCCAGGGGCAATAAAAAGATCTCCGCATTGAGGGCTTTGAGCCAGCTTCCAAGCAAGTGTACATTCTCTTCCTCCTGACCCTAAAATAAGTATATTCATATGCTGCATTTATGCATGCAAAAATACTTTAAAAATTCAATTAAGCCCAAATCCGGGTATGAAATACTCCGTAAATAGAATTTAATTACAAATTTAAAAGATCTGTTCTAAAATTTTCTGGGTGATAAGATAAGTGGGTTTGACCCCAGAAGCTCCTAAGCCGCCTGAGGCAAGAGTGCTTCCCGTTTCTAATGGATTATCAGAGGCATAATAAGCATATCGAACTTCAATGTCTTGCTTCACATTTCCTCTGATCTTGGAGGCAGACTGAATGGCTTTCTGATAATGAGCTCCTTCCATTTCAAGCCCAATCACTTTCCAGGTAGAATTATAAAAGAATTCCAAAATATCCCTGTTTTGCAAAGAAGTCCCCAGAACTGTGATCATCGAGCCTTCATAAACATCAAGACCTTCATCTTTAAGATCTTCTGCTGTTAATTGGTTCCTAAATGGATAATTGTCAGCAGTCCCTTCAAAAATATGTGAGGTAGGAATCATGATATCTCCTTTAACCCCTTCAAGGATCCCTGCTTTTCCCATAACAGAAACAGAGACTATATTCAAGTGTTTCTTGTCGTCGGAAGCCAACTCATAAGGTTTCAATAATTCATCAAGTGTTTCGTAGGCTTGCTCTCCAAAGGCATAATCCATTACAATAATGACCGGTTTTGCCTTTTTTGAGTGTTTTATCGTATAACGGGTTTTCTCTAAGTCTATCTTTTCCGTATCAATAATCTGAACATCAATATTGGCACCTGTCGTATCCTTAATAAAAGTCAATCCGTTCTTACCAGCGCCTTTTTTAATAATCTTTCTCAGATCCTTGTTTTCTGAGCTTCCAATCAATTCAAAAAGGGAGATCCCGTTATTTTTACTTGCTTCACTCGGCAAGAACATCTCGGCATAAATAGAATTCATCACACTGTGCATGTTGGCACTGATGATATGAATCGGTCTGTCTAGCAAGTCTCTCTTATAAAGTTCCTTTTTGATATTGTCAGCCCAGCTTTCACCCGATATATGGTGGCCTATCCTCTCTCTAAGAATCGGACTAAAGGTAATTTCGTACTTTTTATCTTCCAGAATTTCATTCAGGGACAGTTTACCCATCCAGTAGATCACTTGAAATAGCCTGTTTGGAGATTGATCAGTCGCAAAATTGACATCTGCTTTTTGAATTTCCTCATAACTTCTACCCAAAAAAGTTGATAAATGCGCAATGAGCACTTCTCTTTCATTTTTGCTGATCTTTTTATTCATCAGCACCACTTCTTCAAGATGGTTCCACTCCCTTATGGTATGACCTTCATCGTTGATCAAAACTTTACGGGCAATCTTTTTGGCCTCAATAAACATAAAGGTCAAGTGGGTCAGGATATCGTAAATATCAGATCTTCCTCTGGTAATTTCAATATTCATCTGATCTCGATCTATCCTATAACAATTTCTTCTTCGTTTGGCCGGAACGATCTTTTTAAAATGAGACTCCCTCAAGCCTTCATCTGCAGTTAAGCTAATATAACGGCACTCAGCAATACCTTCGGGCAACCTGTCAATGATGTAAGACAGACCTTCCAGCTCAGTCATTTCCTCACCTATGGAACCATAGATTTCTGGACGTAAAATTAAAAGTTCGTTGATCAGGGCATTTCCTGACACACCCATGGGTTTATAAAATCCCCGGATAAATAAATGCCGCATCGTGATATAGATCCTTTCAATGGCATTTGTTGAAATCTGAGCCCGGGTTCGTTTAATTTTTTCCATTCGTTAAAATCCTTCTGTATTGATCCTCATTTTCAAGAACTGAGATAGCTTCTTTTATAAAAGGGCTAAATTCTATATGGTTTTGATATTCACCTTTTTCAAAATAATACCGGTTGATAATCTCATCGCTAAGCACTTCTTTGATGTTTTCACGGTTCTTGTTCAATTCAGCTATTTTTTCGTCCTCTAGTTGCTTGGAAAGTGCCTTATACGAAGACTGAATACCTTCAGACAGATTTTCCTTTTCAGAAAGCTCGAAAGCCGCTTGGAATTTCGATTCAGATTTAGTTTTAAAATTTGAATTTCCTTCTTGTAAAAACGATATGAATTGATCAAATTGTGCATCCTCAAATACATAGGTCTCAGGGCTTGCAATAGTAGGGTTCTTATAAAAATAATCAGATGCAAAATTAAAAATGGCATCTGACCTCAACAGGGCTTTTGTTGATGCTGTTAATGCAGTCTTTTCAATCTCTATATCCGGAGATATTCCTCCACCATCATAAACTGTTCGCCCATTTTTGGTCTTAAAAGAATTTCTGTTTTCTTCAGCAAATTTAGGAACATCTTCTCCGTCGCGATGGGTATAATCAAGTTCCTGGATATTTCTGCCGCTAGGCGTGTAGTATTTAGAAATCGTCAATTTCAGCTTGGTTCCATAGGTGAGATTTCTATAGCGCTGCACCAATCCCTTGCCAAATGATCTTTCACCCAGAATAACTGCTCGGTCAAGATCCTGTAATGATCCTGCGACAATCTCAGCCGCAGAAGCTGATTTGCCATCGATCAATACCACTATTGGGATATCCAGATCAATAGGTTCGTACTTTGTTCTGTATACTTCACTCCATTTTTTTAATTTGGCCTTTGTACTCACCACTACTTCATTTTTAGGAACAAAGAAATTCGTAATATTGATCGCCTCATTCAATAATCCACCGGGGTTACCCCTAAGATCAAGAATCAGCTTCTTCATCCCATTTCCTTTCAAATCTACAAAAGCAGATTTTACAGAAGCCGACGCTTTATTATTGAATTTATTAAACGCGATATAACCAATTTCAGTACTTACCATCTGAAAATGAGGCACAGGATCAACGATGATTTTTTCTCGTTTTACCGTAAAATCAAGTGTTTCTTTTTGTCTCTTTATAATGAGCTTCACCATACTGTCGGGAATTCCTTGTAGTAAAGTCGAAATCTGATTGCTGTCATAATCTGCTACAAAAATATCATCGATCTTTATAATTTGATCTCCTACTTTAATCCCTACTTCCTCTGCTGAATATCCTTCATATACCTCAGTAATCACAAGTTTATCATCATAATGACTTGATTCTGCACCAATACCACTGTATTCTCCGGAAGAATTGATCTTAACCTCTTCTACGCCCTGTTCATCATAATACCTCGTGTATGGATCGAGGCCTTCAAGCATTTCATTAATGGCTTTCTCGGTTAATTCTGCAGGATTAATTTCGTCAATATAATACAGATTCAGTTCTTTGAACAAGGTGGTATAAATTTCCATTTGCTTCGCCACTTCGAAAAAATCCGATTTAAACGCAAATAAAAGTGTGCTCATCAACACAAGACTGCCGATCACTACAGCTCTTTTTAGTTTTTTCATGTTGCCATTGATTTTTGTTTTTGGAGAAATTTTTCAATCAACTGAGTCATTTTCTCCTCCATTAGTTCATAGGGTACTTCATTCTTTCCTTGATATATAAACATCATTATATGCTTTTTAGTATCCTCATTGTTGTATATCAAGTATTTATTTTTTCTGTAAGATTCGCGCATTAATCTTTTGATTCGATTTCTGTCTACGGCTCTCTTAAAACTTCTTTTGGATACGGATACTCCCGCTTGGATCTTAAAAGGGGAATCATGATCATTTTGAAGGTAGATCATTTTTAGTGGGAATACTGATGCAGACTTGCCAGAAGCAAATAATTCTGTAATAAGATTTTTCTTTTTAAGCTTTTCCTCGTTCCTAAACGTATACCGCATCAAGGGCAAATATAACTATTTATTTTTATGCATTTAAAAGTTTATAGCTCTTGTTTTTATCATTCCAATAATTGTAACTTTGCTTTATTAACAAAATTTCAATTTGTATGTCTGTAGATCAATTTCAAGCACCTGATTACTTTTTACTTGACGATTTATTAACTGAAGAGCATAAACTTGTGAGAGACGCTTGCAGAGATTGGGTAAAGAGAGAAGTTTCTCCTATTATCGAAGACGCTGCTCAAGAAGCAAAATTTCCTCACCAACTACTCAATGGTCTTGCTGAAATTGGCGCTTTCGGTCCATATATTCCTGAAGAATACGGTGGGGCCGGATTGGACCAGATTTCTTATGGTTTGATCATGCAGGAAATTGAAAGGGGAGATTCCGGGATCAGATCAACGGCTTCTGTTCAATCTTCTTTGGTCATGTACCCGATCTTTAAATACGGGAACGAAGCGCAAAAAAACAAATTCCTGCCTAAACTCGCCTCAGGTGAAATGATAGGCTGCTTTGGTCTTACTGAACCTAATCACGGTTCAAACCCGGGCGGAATGGAGACCAAGTATAAGGATATGGGAGACCATTATCTGCTAAACGGAGCAAAATTATGGATCTCTAATTCCCCTTTTGCAGATATTGCCATTGTTTGGGCGAAAAATGAGGAAGGAAGGATTCATGGCCTGATCGTAGAAAGAGGTATGGAAGGCTTCTCCACCCCGGAAACACATCATAAATGGTCTTTAAGAGCTTCGGCTACAGGAGAATTGATCTTTGACAATGTAAAAGTTCCCAAAGAAAACCTGCTGCCTAATAAAAGTGGCTTGGGTGCTCCTTTGGGCTGCCTTGATTCTGCCAGATATGGCATCGCATGGGGAGTGATCGGCGCAGCAATGGACTGCTATGATACTGCTTTGCGGTACGCCAAAGAAAGGATACAGTTTGGAAAGCCGATTGCCGGTTTTCAATTGCAACAAAAAAAGCTGGCTGAAATGATCACTGAAATTACAAAGGCACAGTTACTGACCTGGAGATTGGGAGTACTGCGCAATGAAAACCGAGCTACTTCGGCTCAGATTTCAATGGCCAAAAGAAACAATGTAGCAATGGCCCTGAATATCGCGCGTGAAGCCCGTCAGATTCTTGGCGCGATGGGAATCACAGGTGACTATGCTATCATGAGACATATGATGAACCTGGAATCAGTGATCACATACGAAGGAACTCATGATATTCATCTTCTGATTACAGGAATGGATATAACGGGTATTCCTGCCTTTACCTAATTTGTTATTATTAACTTAGAGAAATTCATTACAACTAATAGATAAAATATGAAAACCCTTATTTTTTTACCCCTGCTGGCACTTTCAATTCTGATTACCGGAAAATACACTTCTCATCTTAAAGAAGCCGTTGAGTCTGATCATGAGATTTATACAGATGAGTCTGATATTTCCGAGGCGATTCAAGGAGCCTGGACCAGCTCTGAAACCAATGAGGCAGGAGAAAAAATAACAATTACCACTATCGTTATGGACGGTTATTTGGCGGAAACTTTATACAATGAAAAAACCGGAGCATTTGTTCGCACTTTCGGAGGCTCATGGGCCATTGACAAAAACCTTTTTATGCTGAAGATTGAGTTTTCTTCAGCAGATAGTACTGCCGTAGGTACAACAAAAGAGCAGCTGTTTGACCTTAAGGGTGACACCATACTATTTGAAGGAAGTGATAAAGTTTGGACTAGAATTGATTCGGGTCAGGAAGGAGATTTGAATGGGGCCTGGCTAATTACAGGTCGGAAAAGAGACGGCAATATGGTGCGTCGTACTCCTGGTGATCGCAAAACGATGAAAATTCTGTCTTCTTCTCGCTTTCAATGGATTGCATTTAACACAGCCACCGGGAAGTTCTCTGGAACAGGTGGCGGTAGCTATACGGCTGAAAACGGCACTTATACTGAACAAATAGAATTTTTTTCAAGAGATAATAGCAGGGTCGGCGCTAAATTGTCTTTCCAATATGAAGTTATTGAAAATGAATGGCATCACAGTGGTCTGAGCTCCAAAGGAGATCCGATTTATGAAATCTGGAGCCCTAGAATTATGCCGGAAAAAAGTAACGAATAATGTTACTATAATTAGTAACAAACTACTTGGTGTAACTCATTGATCTTTGCAATCGTCATATTACCTAAAATAAGGCATATGTATCGATTCAAGTCAATCCGATTTTTTAAACTGATATTTCTTTTCTTCATTACTGTAAATTTAAACGGTCAAGGTTCACCTAATTCAGATCGTTACACCATCCAAATTGATCAAAATGTTCCAAAAAAGATCTTAGTTCAATGTGTTTTAAATGTTCAGGATAGCCTGCTTTATATGAGCAGCATCGGAGCAAATCAATTTCCTTCACGATGGGCTTATTTTGTTCATGGACTTAAAGCAGAAAACCTGAACGGTATTTCTTTAAAAGTAGATACCTTGGGAGGTGCTCAATGGAGAATTCATAGTCCTCATAATTCCAGGGTCAAATTGACCTATGAGATTCATCTTGATCATGAAAATTTTAAATGGAATGGAGGAATCGATGGCGCCGCATATACCCGTGACTGGGGGCTGTTTTTCACAGGACGTAGCATTTTTATTATGAGCGGAGAACAAAAAGAAGATCTTCATGTGCGTTTCATTCTTCCAAAAGAATGGCAGGTGTCTACCCCATGGGAAAAAACTGATGATAGCAATCTTGAATTTCTAGTCAGAAATCAAATAACACTCTCTGACGGTATGTTTTTTGCCGGGACACATGAGGAAGTTGTCATCAAACGAGACGATTTTGAACTGATCTTTGCTTTTGGAGGAGAGGAAATTGTTAAACAAAAAAAGGCCTTTTCTGAGATGGCAGAAGGGGTATTAGATTATTATATTGACTTGATGGGGGGTGTTCCCAATCCTGCTCCCGATAATAAATTTAGTAAAGTCTTGGTTGTCATGAATTCTTCTTCCCAAACTGATGGCGAGGTTATTGGAAATAATATCAGCATCCTGTTGGAAAAAGACGGGGACGCCATGTCTCAATTGGTTGCTCGGTTTCTTTTTGCTCATGAATTCTTTCATTTGTGGAACGGCAAGTCTTTTACCCCAGAGGGAGAGGACTGTGAATGGTTCAAAGAAGGATTTACCAATTATTATACGCTCAAATCATTGTTCCACATTGGCTTTTTAAATGAACAATCTTATCTCAGCGTATTAGACAACTTTTTCTATCAGCGATATCACAATGACAAAGGAGTAGGTGAACTTTCCCTAACGCAAGGAGACCAAAAACATGATCATTGGGGATTGATCTACAGTGGAGGCTTCTTTGCTGGTATTTCACAGGATATGATCATAAGGTCTTCAACGGAAAATAAAATGAGTATTGATCATGTCATGAAGTCATTATTTGAAAAATATGGTGGAACCAATGACAGATATACTTTAGAGGAGTTAAAGAGCTTGATGTCAAATGCCAGTGGAAAAGACCAGAGCACTTTTTTCAATACCTATATAAAGGGCAGCAAAAGAGTTCCTCTGGATTATTATCTCAACATGGGTGGTTTTGAAGCTAAGGAAGCAGATGGCAAAATCTTGATTAGAAAAAAAGATGAACAAACTTTGATGGAAGCAGAGATAAGCAATGGTTTGTTTGGTATAAATTAATTAAAGTTGCGATTCATTGCAGGGCTTGAATTATTTTAGCAGAACAAAGATCATCCTCATGAATGAGAATAAAACAAATGCCGTCTCAATTGATCAAGCTTTTTTAGTCAAGAAACTTGGGAATTCAACTTTGAATCTAAAAAACAGCTTTATCAAATCAGCTACTTACGAGGGCATGTATAACAAAGGAATCCCTGACCAAAAACTAATTGATCATCATGTGGCCCTGGCAAAGGGAGGTGTAGGCTTGACAACCATTTCTTATGGAGCAGTATCTGCAGATGCCAGAACCTTTGAGCACCAAATGTATATCAATGAATTAAGCCTTGATCCTTTGGAAAAGCTGGCAGAAAAGGTTCATGCCGCAGGAGGAAAGGTGTCGATTCAACTAACCCATTGCGGATTTTTCTCAAAAAACAAAAACGCTAAAAAGATATTTGCACCTAGTAAACTTTTTAATGCTTACGGCTTTCTTTCTGGTTTGGGCTTTTCTAATGCCATGGAAGAAAATGATCTTGAAGATGTTATTGAAGATTTTGTCGGATCGGCTATAGCGCTTCAATCTATTGGCTTTGATGCCTTGGAAATTCATATGGGTCATGGTTATCTATTAAGCCAGTTTTTAAGCCCTTTGACCAATAAAAGAAATGATAGATATGGAGGGAGCATTATAAACAGGAGTCGCTTTCCATTGGAGGTTGTGAAAAGAGTCGTTTTGGCGGTGGGTACAGATTTTCCGGTTCTGGTCAAGTTAAATTTAGATGACGGCGTAAAAGGAGGCTTTACTCTTGATGATTGCATTTATGTGTCAAAAAAACTAGAAGAAATAGGCTGTGCTGCGATCGTTCTAAGTGGAGGGTTCACGAGTAAATCACCTTTCTATATGATGCGGGGTCATATCCCTTTAAAAGGAATGATTCAAAATGGTTCTTCCTGGGCTGAAAAGATCACTATGTCGCTATTTGGACCTCTTATCATTAAAAAATATGATTTCATTCCGAATTTCTTCCTTGAAAAGGCACTCAAAGTAAGGCAAGCCGTTTCTATTGATCTAGTTTATTTAGGGGGCGTTGATTCAAGAAAAGGGATTTTAGAAATATTGGATGCGGGATTTAATTTTATCGCTTTGGCAAGACCCTTAATTCATGACCCCGAATTTCTGATAAAGATCAAAGAAGGCCTCGTCGAAAAAAGTTTGTGCAACCGATGTAATGAATGCATAGTCGAAATGGATCGAGAAGGAATTCGCTGTGTTCTTTCTTCATAAGTATGAATTTGAATTATGATAATTTGTACATTAGTATGCTGTGTGCACCACTTCTAAAATTATATATTGTATATGGCCTACAGTGAATTTTTAGCCGATAAAGTGCGGCAAAGACTTGTCAATAAAGGAAAAGTTGTCGAAAAGAAAATGATGGGTGGGCTCATCTTTATGGTCAATGATAAGATGTGTATTGGTATTGATATGGATAAGAATTCTCAATCAGACAGACTCATGGTAAGGGTCGGAAAATTACCCTATGAAACATTACTCAAAAAGGAAGGTAGTCGTCCGATGGATTTTACCGGTTCTGTAATGAGGGGGTTTCTTTTTATCGACCCTGAAGGGTTTGACAAGGACGAAGATTTGGATTTTTGGACTCAAAAAGCCTTAGAATTTAACAAATTGATTCAAAAGAAATAGCCTTTAATTGACTTAGGATATGGACATAAAATTCATTCAAGCATTAAGTAGCGAGCTTGAAGATGCACTACATTTTTTTAAACTCGCCAGCCAGTCTCTCACTAAAAAAAAGGTTAGTCAATGGAGCTACTGGGTTGATCCTCCGGAGGACAAAATAAACTGGGTAAAAGAGGGATTTGACAATGGAGAATTCTATTTTGTGCATGATCTTGACGGAAACAAAATAGCCATGTTCAGACTTCTAGAAAAAGACACGCTGTACTGGGATGAAAAAGGAATAGAAAAAAATACCAGATATATTCATTCCTTGGTCGTTCTACCCTCCCGTGGCGGCCAGGGAGTTGGGACAGCCGTAATGCTTAGAATCATAGACCAGTTAAAACAAGATAAAATTGAAAAAATTCGCTTGGATTGTGATGGCTCGAATCCTCGCTTATGTCGGTATTACGAAGATTATGGATTTGTCAAAGTTGGCGAAAAAACCACAAAGTATGCCGTTAATAATTTATATGAAATGATATTGAGTTAAATAACTCCTGCTAATAAATCCTTATCTTTCGATCATGAAAAATGCATCAAAATCATATCCCGTCAAGGAGCTTTGCAAGCTGCTAAATGGAAGCTTAATCGGATATACAGATCAACAGATATCAGAACCGGAACAAATAGAATCGGCAAAAGAAAGTTCTATAACTTTTATAGGTCACAAAAAATATATACCTCTTTGGGAGAAATCCAATGCCTCTGCAGCAATCGTTGATCGTTCTTTACAATTGACCGATCCGGGGTCTAACAAAGCCTTTATTGAAGTGGACAATGCAGATCTGGCCATGGCTCAATTGCTCGAATTATTTACCCCTTCGCCTGTTAAATTGGCTCAAGGTGTACATCCCTCGGCTATCGTTGATGAAACAGCCTTTATTGATTCGGAAGCCTCAATCGGGGCGAATTCATATATAGGTCCCGGAGTAAGAATTGGTAAAAATGCTACAATCTATCCGAATGTCACTATTTTAGATGAAGCAGTAGTTGGTGATCATAGCGTTGTCAAACCCGGAACAGTCATTGCTGAAAGATGCATTGTTGGTCACTATTCTATCCTACAGGCCAATGTCACCATTGGATCCGATGGCTTTGGATACAGGCCTAGTCCGGATGGTAGAGGGATCGTTAAAATTACCCATATTGGCAATGTAGTTATCGGAAATCAGGTAGAAATTGGATCTTCCAGTTGTATAGATAGAGGTAAGTTCAGTTCGACGACTATAGGCGACGGTACAAAAATTGACAACCTGGTTCAAATAGGTCATAATTGTAAAATAGGCAGGGCGTGTTTGATTGCCGGTAGCTGCGGAATTTCGGGCTCGGTCACAATTGGTGATGGCGTCATCATGGCTGGGCAAGTGGCTGTAAAAGATCATGTAACCATTGGAAATGGCGTAACAATTGGAGGAAAGTCTGGAATTATTAATGATATCCCTGACGGGAAAACCATACTTGGGTTCCCTGCAGTCGAAGCCAAGGAAACCCTAAAACAGTGGGCGATCATAAGAAGATTGGCTAAAAAAGGATAAAAATTTCTCGTTTTGAAATACGATACTAGTAACAAGATCTCTACAGATGCTTTGATCTTTGATATGGATGGCACCCTTTGGGATGCCGTCAAAACCTATACACTGGCCTGGAATACATATTTTGAACTTCACGGTCTTAGCAATCGACTAAGTAAAACGGATTTGGATAATTTAATGGGTTTGGAAGAGGGAGCATTTCTTGAAATCGTTCTTCCTGATTTCCCCGAAAATGAAAGAGCTCTTCGCTATAAAGAAGTTGTCCAACTCCAATATGATCTGATCGATGAAATCGGTGGGGACATCTATCCCGGCGTAAAAGAGTTCCTGCCTTTATTACAAAAAAAATACAAACTCTTTATCGTGAGTAATTGCCCTGAGTTTACCATTAAACATTTTATGAAATTCGCAGGGATTGATCATTTAATACTGGATTCTTTTTCTCATGGTCAAAATTACAAGGCCAAAAATAAAAATATATCAACTCTAATCTCACATTATCAATTGAAAAGACCAATTTATATTGGAGATACTGGCTCCGACATGGTCCAAAGTAAAAAAGCTGGCGTTCCATTTATTTTTATGCGTTATGGCTTCGGTCAATGTGAAAATTTTGATCAAAGTTTTGATTCTTTCGAAGATTTTGCAAGACATTATCTTAATGCTTAAATTTAGCTTTCCATTTTTAAGTGAATTTCAAAAACCAAACATCATGAAAAAATTATACATCTCTTTTATCTGTTTACTTCTATTTTCCTGCAAAGGAGAGCATCAGCAATCAAATAAAAACAATGAAGTATCACCTGACATTATTTCCAAATCAGATACTGCTGCTGAAAACAAAATTCCTGAAAATAAGATGACGGAATTCGTACCTCAGTCAACTGATGAACAAACAGCAAATAACCTTAAAAACTTTCTCGTCAATGATTATTTAAAAGATGATATTTCATTTTTGGAACCTAAAGACAGAAAATTTCAATTCTACAAAATAGACCTAAATAATGATGGAAATGAGGAAATTTTTGTACGATTTATGAGCTCTTATTTTTGTGGGTCCGGAGGCTGTACCTTCCTGCTTTTGGATAAATATGGTGAGATCATCACAAAGTTCACTGTAACCAGGGCTCCTATTTTTGTTGAGAGTACTAAAGTAAACGAATGGTCGATTTTATTGGTAAAAGATGCCGGTGTGTTTAAGGAATTGACCTTTGAAAATGGCTCTTATCCTTCAAATCCATCTGTTTTGCCAAAGGCTCCTTATGATGCTCCAAGCGGACATGCTCAGGTAATGTTTGATGATGAGTTCTACAAATCTAAAACTTTCGAATTTTAAAAATAATTTAACCGATAATATGTTTGATAGAATCGAAACATTAGAACGTACTTTATTGCTTGGGAGATATAAACAAATGTCTTATCTAGATAACCAAACTGCTGCATTATGGCAGGGTTTTATGCCTTTAAAGAAAAATATTTCAAATTTGAAATCAACTTGACAGAATTGATTTTATCTACTTAAAAATTCTTGTTTGATTTGATTTTTTATCTTGTAGTCATCTAATCCTATTGAAATGAACGGCAGCTTTTGAAAAATAGAAAAACCATATCCATAACCGGAGGAACAGGGCATTTGGGAATAAACCTCATTAAAGCGCTACTTGATCAGGAATATAAGGTAAAAGCCTTGATCAGGAATTCCTCTTTCCCTTGTATACATCCTCTTTTGACCTGGGTTAAAGGTGATCTCAGTAACTTAGAGGCCCTATCGCAATTAACGGATAAAAGTGATGCAATCATTCACTGTGCCAGCGCCATTTCTTTAGGTGAAATGGATCATAATACTGTTTATGAAGTCAATGTAAATGGGACCAAAAATCTGATACAATGCTGCTTACAAAAACCCATTCGATTTATTTATATCAGTTCATCTACTGCCACCGAAGATCCCTTAGAAAATGAGGTCTTTGACGAGAACCGACCTTACAGATCTGACAAAGCATTTTTTTATGCCTGGACAAAGGCACAGAGTGAAATACTCGTGCTTGAAAATGTCGAAAAGAACGATTTGGACGCCATAATTATCAGACCTACAGCAATTGTAGGTCCAGAAGATCCAGGTCCTTCTCGGTTTGGCCGTACCATCCTCGACTTATCTAAGGGAAAGCTCCCATTTATTACTAATGGCGGATATAACATGGTTGATGTCAGGGATCTGTGTCGAACCATTATCAATAGTATGTCTATGGCAAAAAAGGGAGGGGTATACCTTACAGGAGGGCAATATATCAGTTTAAAGGAGCTTGCCAGAATCGCTTGTTCAACTAAGACACCTTCATTATTGTCGCTTGATTTATTGATTAAATTCTTACCTTTTATCAAGATCTATGATAGGTTTTTTAAACTCAAATGGCCAATAAATAAAGAAAGTTTAACCACGTTGAAATATGCTCCAAAGAGAATGGATTGCTCAAAGGCGATAAAAGAACTTGGGCATACAAACCGAGCAACTCAACATAGTATTAAAGACCTTATTCAATGGTTCAATGAAAATGACATGACATGACTTTAGAAACGATTAATTTAATCAGTATTATTTGGGCAGGCATTGGAATAGCCACTTTTATGCTATTACAATATGTTACAGCACCTTATGGAAGACATGTTAAGAAAGGGTGGGGACCAGAAATTTCTAATAAACTTGGGTGGGTCATTATGGAAGCTCCCTCCTTTTTTATCATTCTTTATTTCTATTTGAGTTCAGATCAAAGTGCATACGCAAGTATTTTATCCCTGTTATGGCTTGTTCATTACCTGAACAGAACTTTTATATATCCTTTTAGGATAAGAACAAAAGGGAAAAAAATGCCATTGGTCATTGTCGGGTCTGCCATTTTTTTTAATTGTATGAATGCGGGGCTTAATGGATACTTTCTTGCTCATTTTGAATCTTATGGCCTAGATTCATTTTACCAATGGAATTTTATTTTGGGGCTTGTGCTTTTTATACTTGGTTTTATGATCAATCAAAAAAGTGATCATATTTTGATTCATTTAAGAAAACCGGGGGAAACAAGTTATAAAATTCCGACTGGTTTTTTATTCAAATACATTTCCTGTCCTAATCTTTTTGGAGAATTAGTACAATGGACCGGTTTTGTGATCATGGCCTGGAATTTACCGGCCTTATCTTTTCTAATATGGACCGGTGCAAATCTGATCCCAAGGGCACTTGGTCATCACAAATGGTATAGAAATCATTTTCCTGAATATCCTAAAAACCGTAAAACCATGATTCCCGGAATCTGGTAAAGTGGGTTAACCTGTTGTCTGTAAGCCTTTAAATTTATTCGTTACAGAAAAATTTATTAATTTAGTAGAAATCCAATTGATGAATGTCAAATGTGATTTGGCATCTTTCCTTCCCAAACAAAGATGATTAAGATTTTAATGCCCTTATAAAAGCGTATTTGAGTCAATTATATAATTATTTGATCTAAAACTTGCATCTCAAATTGACAGGTCAACATAATTTTACCATATCTCCTTGTAATCCAACGAAATTAACTAATCTAAATATCAAACTTATGGAAGCCAACTTTGAAGACTTTAAAGCTCAGATCCGGGGAGATGTAATTCTTCCGGATAGCGAAAACTATCATGAATCAAGAAAAATATATAATGGGATGATCGATAAACGGCCTGGAATGATCGTCAAATGTGTTGACGCGGCTGATGTTATTGCCTGTGTAAACTACGGACGTAAAAATAATCTTTTAGTGGCCGTAAGAGGCGGAGGTCATAACGGAGGTGGTTTGGGAATTTGCGATGGAGGAATGGTCATTGACCTCTCTGGCATTAAATATGTCAGGGTAAATACGGATGATAACACGGTGAGAGTAGGTGGTGGTAACCTTTGGGGTGAAGTTGATCATGCCACTCATCCTTTTGGTTTGGCCGTACCTGCGGGAATAATCTCCACGACAGGTGTTGGAGGATTAACCCTTGGTGGAGGGGTCGGTCATTTATCAAGAAAATATGGCCTGACTATTGATAATTTAATTGAAGCTGATATGGTCCTTGCCGATGGTTCTTTCGTAACGGTAAATGCCTCACAAAATACCGATCTTTATTGGGCCATTAGAGGTGGTGGCGGAAATTTCGGAATCGTTACTTCTTTTAAATTTCAGGCTCATCCCGTAAAAACTGTTATTGGTGGCCCCACCCTATGGCCAGTTGAGCAAACAGAAGAAATCATGGAGTGGTACCACGATTTTATCCATAATGCCGATGAAGATCTGAATGGTTTTGTCGCTACAATGATTATCCCCGGCCCACCATTTCCAGATCATCTGCATCTAAAAAAATTCTGTGGTATCGTGTGGTGTTACGTGGGAGATCCTGCCAAATTTGATGAAATATTCAAGCCGGTATTGGATAAACAACCCTTATTTGCTCATGTTGGAGAGATGCCCTATCCTTCGGTTCAAACCCTGTTTGACGGCCTCCTTCCACCTGGAATGCAATGGTATTGGAGAGCTGATTTTTTCTCTGAATTAGGACCTAAGGCCAGGGCTGAGCATAAAAAATTCGGTTCAACTATCCCAACCCCTCTTTCTCAAATGCATATGTACCCTATAAGCGGCGCGGCAAGTAAACCGGGAATAACTGATACACCATGGGCTTATAGAGACGCAAAGTATGCCGGAGTTTTTGTTGGTGTAGACCCAGATCCGGCAAATGCTGAAAAAATTACCAGTTGGGCCAAAAGCTATCAGGAAGCATTGCACCCCTATTCTTCTGGTGGTGCATATACCAATTTTATGATGGATGAAGGCCAGGAAAGAGTGCGCGACAGTTACAGACAAAACTATGACCGCCTTGTGGAAATAAAGACCAAATATGATCCCGGAAACCTATTTAGAATCAATCAAAATATTAAACCTAAAAATTAACCATACTACCCCAAGAGTGAGGGGTAAATTATAATTCAAAAAGGGAATCTGGACAGAAATGTCTGGTTCCCTTTTTTGATCTAACAATCCATGTCAGAAACTTCCGATCAGCAGTAATTCTTTCATCGGTTTTTTAACAGCATTTCCTATCTTTATGCTTCTTAATCTGAACCTATGAATTTATTTTTAACAAAGACACAGCGGTATTGGCTTATCAGCCTTTTTTTATTGGCAAGTACTTGCCTTATTCAAGCACAAAACGGATCTTTCAAAGATCCCAAACTACCACTTGACGATAGGATTGATTTACTCCTTGAAGCCCTGACCATTGAAGAAAAAGTTTCACAAATGGTAAATAGCTCTGCTCGAATTGATCGCCTTGATATACTTCCGTATGATTGGTGGAACGAAGCCTTACACGGAGTAGGCAGGTCGGGTAATGCAACTATTTTTCCTCAGGCTATTGGAATGGCTGCTACTTTTGACCCTGATCTATTATATCGGGTATCAACTGCCATTTCAGATGAGGCAAGAGCCATGTTCAATGCCGCCCAAAAAGCGGGAAATTATAAACGCTATAACGGACTTAGCTTCTGGACACCCAATGTAAATATCTTTAGAGATCCTCGTTGGGGTCGAGGGCAGGAAACCTATGGGGAAGATCCGTTTTTAACTGGCTTGCTGGGAGCTTCTTTTGTAAAAGGTCTGCAAGGTGATCATCCAACCTACTTGAAAACTGCTGCCTGTGCTAAACATTTTGCTGTGCATAGTGGCCCCGAAAAACTAAGACATGAATTCAATGCCATAGTAAGTCAAAAAGATCTTTATGAAACCTATTTACCTGCTTTTGAACAACTGGTTGACTCAAATGTAGAGTCTATCATGTGTGCCTATAACAGAACAAATGATGAGCCCTGTTGCGGTAGCAATAGTCTATTGACGGATATATTAATTGATCAATGGAATTTTAAAGGACACATTTTAACTGATTGTGGGGCGCTAACCGATTTCTACACTGACATAGGACATGGAACGGTTTCAAACAAAGCAGAAGCCGCGGCCTTAGCCCTGAAGAGTGGTGTCAGTTTGAACTGTGGAAATACTTTTGAAGCCCTAAATGAAGCGCTTGCGTTGGGCTTGATAAAAGAATCTGATATAGATGAACAATTGGCCAAACTGCTTAAAACGAGATTTAAACTGGGCCTTTTTGATCCTTCTGAGCGCAATCCTTACAATCAGATCTCATCAGAGGTGATCGACAGTAAGGAACACCGGGAGCTTGCTTATGAAACAGCTGTAAAATCAATGGTTTTATTGAAGAATAATGGTGTTTTACCGCTAAAAAATGATCTTGAAAGGTATTATGTAGTGGGTCCAAATGCAGCTTCAATTGATGCTTTATTGGGGAACTATTTTGGGGTAAATTCAAAAATCGTGACTTTTCTCGAAGGTATTGCGGCTAAAGTGGCTTTAGGAAGTCAGGTGCAGTACAGTCCGGGCACAACGCTTGACAAACCAAATATTAACACTATTGACTGGAGTACAGGTGAAGCCGCAAATGCAGATGCCACGATTGTCGTTATGGGCCTGACAAGACATATTGAAGGAGAAGAAGGAGAATCTATCTCCTCACCCTATTCTGGAGACAGATTAGATTATAACATTCCTCAAAATCAACTAGACTATTTAAAAAAGATCAAGGGAAATCATGGAAAACCGGTCATTGTTATTATTACCGGAGGCTGCCCCATGAATCTTTCAGAAGTTCATGAACTTGCTGATGCATTGCTGTTTGCCTGGTATCCGGGAGAAGAAGGTGGAACCGCAGCTGCAGACATTCTGTTTGGAAATGTATCTCCTTCGGGAAGATTGCCTATCACTTTTCCTAAAAGCCTTGAACAATTACCTCCCTATGAAGATTATTCGATGAAGGGTAGGACCTATCGCTATATGACTAAAGAGCCCATGTATCCTTTTGGTTTTGGATTAAGCTATGCGAAATTTGATTATTCGGATGTAAAACTCTCGAAGGAAAGCATTACAAAGAAAGAAAGTACCTTGTTGACTTGTAAGGTGACCAATACTTCTCATCAAAGTGCAGACGAGATCGTACAGTTGTATATTACAGCTAATTCAAAAGTTTTGGATAGCCCTCTTTTTTCCTTAAAAGGAGTTCAAAGAGTTTCTTTACAACCCGGATCAAGCCAGGAAATATCTTTTGTTGTTTCACCGCAGTTGCTCAACCAGATCAATGAAAAAGGAGAAAAGGAGCTGAAGAAGGGGAGTTATACACTTTCTATTGGAGGAAGTTTACCAACAAAACGCAGTCTTGATCTTGGAGCTTCTCCAACCCTAAGTAAAATAGTCTCTGTCAAATAAAGTCGAATTCAGTTGAAGCGCAATAGTTCTGCATCCCAAGGTCAAAACCCATACATTTGATCTTGAAACAAATCTTTACTTATGAAACTAATTTTCACTCTTTTAGTTGTTTTTTGTTTAGGCGTAACCCATTCCTGTAAATCTGAACATAAACCGGAGCCTCAAGCTGAGTCGATAAGTTCATTGAAAGATACTGGCCTGGTTTATCTCGATTATAAGAAAAAAGCTTCAGATCTTGTTATTTCAAGGAAAGCCTATAAGGACCAGCTTTATGGATTTTGGTTGGGTGAGTGCATTGCCAATTGGACAGGATTGGTGACTGAAATGGATAAGATTGGAAATATTGGTGATATCAAAACCGGTGATTTCTACACTCGTAAAGATTGGGGGCAGCCTGATCATCCAAGCATATGGGGTGAAGGAATTCCCAGTTCCTTATCGCCTACCATAGATTTTATGCTCATGGGACAAGACAGTATTTGGGGCGCTGACGATGATACAGATATAGAATACATGTATCAGCACCTTCTCTATACAAACAAAACCACGTTGCTAAGCCCTGAACAGATACGTGATGGTTGGATAAAACATATCAAGGCAGAAGAAGAAAATTTTCTGTGGGTATCCAATCAAACTGCCCTGGATCTTATGAACAAAGGGATGTTGCCACCTGCCACAAGTCAGCCTGAAAACAATGAAAATTATATGATGATCGACGCCCAACTCACTACTGAAATATTTGGGTTCTTTGCTCCTTCACGCCCTGATATTGCTCTAAAAATGGGACAACTCCCCATAAGAACAACGGCTTCGGAAGATGCTGCATGGATTTCTGAATTTTACGTGATCATGTATTCTTTAGCCTCCTATGTACACTCAGATCTCACGATGAAAGAAAAGATCCATTGGATGGCAGATCAAGCGAGAAAAAGACTTCCTGAAGATTCTTATTCCTCGAAAATGTTTGATTTTGTTAAAAGTCAATATGATGACGGAGCTACCTGGGAAGCAGCTCGCGATTCGGTCTATCAAAGATATCAGGTTGAGCAAAAAGATGGTTACGACATCACCTCAAAAAACCTCTACTGCAACGGTTGCTTCGCTGCTGGGATCAATTATGCTTCCAGTATTGTCAGCTTGCTATACGGAGAAGGAGATATTTTGGAAACAATTAAAATTGGTGCACTTAGTGGATGGGATTCTGATAACCCCACCGCGACCTGGGGTGGATTAATTGGTTTTATGATCGGTAAAGAGGGTATTGAACAGGCTTTTGATCAAACGTTCTCGAATCGATTTAATATCCACAGAACCAGACAGAATTTTCCAAATGATGGCATTGATACTTTTGAAAATATGGCCGAGAAGGGGATATTTGTTGTGGACCGCGTGGTTCAGGAACAGATGAAAGGTGGTGTGGATCTTAAAAATAATGTTTGGTATATTCCCCAGCCAGATCAAGGGTTGATTATTGAATCAGCAAAAAACTAAACTTTCAAATAAGTGCTATATGAATGATATCGTTATATCAGGTCTACCCAAGAGTTATCATCTTCTTGTGGAGAAATGTCAGGTAATTGGTTTTACCATGCCCTCTGACCGATACATTGGTTCCTTGCTTAAAACCCTTATCAGCTCTAAACCGGGGTCTAATCTTCTTGAAATTGGAACGGGTATTGGCTTATCACTATCCTGGATGATTGACGGTATGGATGTCAATTCAAAAATAACAAGCGTTGATATTGACCCTCAATTGACTGAAATTGCCGCAGAATTCTTCGGCCATGACAGTAGGGTAACAATTGTTTGTGAGGATGGGTCAAAATGGATAAAAGAGGCTAAAGGAAATAAATTTGACCTGATTTTTGCAGACGCATGGCCTGGAAAATATAGTGACTTGGATCAAACCTTGGAATTTCTCACAGTGGGAGGGATGTATGTCATTGACGATATGATTGCGCAACCCAACTGGCCTGAAGGCCACCAGGATCTGGTAAATGAATTAATTGACAAGCTTGAAAATCGTGACGATTTACAGTTGACTAAATTGAATTGGTCAACTGGAATTATTATTGCGGTAAAAAAGCACTAACCAAGATAATTCTATTGATCTATTGTCAATTTATGTCTTAACCTTTTTTACATAAATTGATAAAACCTCTTCACCATAAGACTGCGTCTATCAACTTTTATTTATCTTTAAACTTGTATCAAAGTCAGTTACCCTGAATGGCATTTCGCCCTTAAAATATAAAAGCATATGAAGATTTTAATCATAGGAGGTCATGGCACCATAGGAAAACCGGTTGTTTCTCGTCTGAATGAAAAACACGACGTCCTTATCGCAGGAAGAAGCAGTGGAGATTTTTTGGTTGATATAACCAAGGCTAGTTCTATACGAGCACTTTTGGAATCGATCCCCTCGCTGGATTCAATTATTTGCATTGCAGGAGAAGCCAAATGGGATGATTTTAAAGACCTAAGTGAAGAAGATTTCTATATCGGTATCAGAAGTAAATTAATGGGTCAGGTAAACCTTGTGCGCATTGGTCAAGACTATTTGAAATCAAAAGGTTCTATTACACTTTCAACAGGAATATTGGCCGATGATCCTGTAGTTAAAACAACAAGTGCGGCTATGGTCAATGGCGCCCTGCATAGTTTTGTCAAAGCAGTTGCTCTTGAAATCGAAAATGAGCTGAGAATTAATGTTGTTTCTTTAGGAGTGGTGGAAGATGCCTACCAGAAATATAAAGGTTTTTTTCCAGGCCATAACCCAATTCCAATGACTAAAGTTGTCAATGCCTATGTTAGAAGTGTTGAGGGTAGAGGGAATGGAGAAATTATCCGGGTGTATGATTAAGGTTAAAAATACTTTAGATGCTCTCGGGTTTGAACCAGATGTCAAACTTCTGATGATTCATGCCGATGACGCAGGTTTATCACATGCCGAAAATAGAGCAACCATCCAAGCTTTAAAAAAAGGCCTTGTGAATTCTTATAGTATCATGGTGCCATGCCCTTGGTTTTATGAAATCTCAGCGTTTGCACTTCAGTATCCCGATTTCGATTATGGTGTTCACCTAACTTTAACTTGTGAATGGAACTCCTATAAATTTGGACCTGTTCTGAGTAAAAACGAGGTTCCAAGCCTGGTAGACAATCAAGGATATTTTTTTAAAACCCGACAAGAAGTTCTTGACAATGCCCTGCTTTCAGAACTGAAAAAAGAGTTGTGTGCACAAATAGACCGGGCGCTCTCCTTCGGTTTGCAACCAAGTCATCTTGATTCTCATATGTATACGCTTGGCGCATCTCAGGAGTTTTTGACAGTTTATCGTGAAATTGGGCAAATTTATAAACTTCCGGTTATGCTCAATTCGGAACTGATTACTGAGGTGTCCGGAATTCCTGAAACAGATCTTGATAGTCAAAATGAAATTTTAATCGATCGTCTATATCTTGGAAATTATAAAGATTTTAAAGAAGGTAAACTTGGAGATTACTATGCAAATTCAATCAAGGCTTTAAAACCAGGTTTAAATATGTTGTTAATCCATACGGCCTTTGATGATCCTGAAATGCAAGCGATTACCAAAGACCATCCTAATTTTGGTGCAGCATGGAGACAGGTAGATCTGGATTTTTTTACTAGTTTGACATGTAAAAACCTACTGAAAGATCAAGGAGTAAAAATGATTTCCTGGAAGGAGATCAAGCGTATTTTATATCCGTAAAAAATGTCTTGCTTTAAAAACTACCTATAACAGTAAAAGAAAAGTTTCTTCCAGGTGCACTAATAGCAGAAGCAAATTCCCTATAATGATGATCCATAATATTGTCAACGTTGATCAATAGATCAACATATTTGGAGGTTTTGATTCTCATATAATAGTTTAATGTATACCAGGATGGGGTCCCGTAATAGGCATCATCTTCAATTATATAAGGGGTTTGTTCAATATTATCTATTCCCTCAGATATATTGTAATCATCAACTCCCTTAAAACCATTGTAGACCACATTAACACCTGTTTCTATTCTGTTTCTAACATAATTAAAATCAAGACTTCCGAACAAAGGAGGTATAGAAGACAAGGGCTCCTTTGTGTCATAGGCAGTTCCCTTGGTATAAGTAAGACTTGCTCTTGTACTCCAGGTATTTGTAAGCTGCCCTTTAAAGGTCATGGTACCACCTAACAGATAGGCATTTCCCTTATTAACATTTGCCACCACATTAGCCAATTCACCATCGTAAATAATCTGAGAATTACCGTTTAACTCATATGGCCCTCTTACTATATAATTATTGAGTAAGGTGTAATAGGTTGTCAAGCCGATATATGTTTTCTTTTCATCAAAATATTTGATCAGTCCGGCTTCAAAATTATAAGCATACTCCGGTTGTAAATGAACATTTGGAACGGTAACATCTCCTCTTTTCTCTCTTACTTTTCCTATGTCATCGATATTTGGAGATCTGAACCCGGAAGAAAGAACACCGTTTATCTGCCAGTTGTCATTGGGTCGATAAGCATATCCAGCGGTAAGTGTAACGGAGGTGTTCATAGATTTGATATCGCTTTCGGGCAATTTAATATATGTGGTATCTATCCATTTGGCCGCAAGGACCGTATTTGTCAATCTCAACCCTGTATTCAAAGTCGATTTCTTCCCTAAATCCTGCCTGTAACTAGCATAAATAGCCGAGCTCAAATAACTACTTCCACCATCAGGATATCGAGTCTGAACTACATAATTATCCGCTACACCAATAATTTTATCCCCTACAACATCAAGAACTTCTCCTTTAGATCTGGAATCTACATCATTATATGCGACTTCAAAACCATAATTAAAATCTCTATGGATCTTTGGGTTCAAATTTTTTGTAAAATCTCCGTTGAGACTGATCACCTGAACTTTTTCTAATTGGGAGGATCTGTCAACTGTTCCAAACTTACGTTCAATTCTTGACTCCTTTATGTTTTGGTATGCCGCTGTAAAAGTTCCTTTATCCATCAATTTCTTATTGGCATTGATATTGAATTGAGTTGAAAACAGGAATCTGTCTTGCGGACCATAATACCATTCTGCAAACCTGAGTTCTCCATCTCTTCTTTCTGTTAGTTTATCAAATCTGTTAATTCTGGATGAACTACTGTACTGAAGGTTGAACATTAAATCATTTCCACGTTTTAGAGGCAGAAATAATTTTTGCAAAAAATCTGTTTGCTGATAGCCTACATTTCGCTGTATTGAAGGATCTGTATTTGGAATGGGTTCAGGATTATAAAAAGAGTCGGTATTATTAGAATATTCGTATTGTAAACCCCAGTTGTCAAAACCGTGAGGTCTGTATTCCCCCATTCTCAAGTCGCCAAAACTACTGTGCGTAATACTGGTAAAGGATGCTAGTTTTTTAAACTGTAATTCTACTCCCGCATTAACGGTTTTTTCATCATTAACAGTGCTGTAACGACCGAGGAATTCAAGATTCGTATTACTGCGTTCAGAAAGTTCAGGTTTACGCGTATAATAATGAATTACACCCCCTAGTGCATCTGATCCATAGATCACTGAGGACGGTCCAAATATGACCTCTGTCTTGTCAAGTGTTGTGGGGGCTACTGTGATAGCATTTTGTAGGTGTCCTTTTCTGTAGATGGCGTTATTCATCCTCACTCCATCTACAACCAACAAGATCCTGTTTGCCTCCATTCCTCTAAGTACCGGACTTCCTCCACCAAATTGTGTTTTTTGCACCTTGACTCCCGGAATTTTGGATAACATATCTGCTGATGTTTGAGGAACAACATTTTGAATGTCTTTACTCGAAAAAACAGCGATCTCCTCGGCAATTCTTGATCGATCTACATCACCTTTGGCTGCTGATAAAAATACTTCCTTTAGAAGCTCAGATTTAAATTGTAAAAATACAGTGGTAAAATCCTTTCTGATCTGTTTTTTGATCAAATCCAACTCAACATAGCTGACATGCTTAAATTCAAGAAGCTCCATATCGCCAAAACCGCTCAAGTCCAAAATTCCATTTCTATCAGACACTACGGTTTTAGATTGATCTTCATTGCTCACATGAACATTGGATATAGGAAATTCTGAATCCTTGTCTACAACAACCACCTTTTGCCCATAAGAAAAATGTCCTATAAGGACAATTAATAATGCATTAAGAAATTTCATTAAAGACCTCTTTTAATACTTTTAGTGATCGTGGTTTTTTAAATCCAGGTAAATGAAATTCGTAATAGTCCAAAAGTATATCTAACACAGTTTGTCTTCCTTCCGAATTCCATTTCAGTTGTACCATATCATCAAATTTTATGCCGATAATAGATTTAAATAGAATTAATTTTTTCCCAGTCAAAAAGTTTCTATAGGGTTTTAAGCTCTTAAATGTGCCCTCCTCAAGATCAAAGAATTCTGCACTACTGTTTTCCACATCGGGATAAAAGCCTAAATATTTAGTTAATCGAAGCATAAAGATCAAATGAAAATTGGCAAATGAATCATGTTGATCCAACCATTGAAAAGAAGATTCAATAAAACTGAATTGCGCTTGATTTTGTTCCTCTTCTTTTAAGGCATAGGAAAGAACCTCTGCTAAAAACAAGGCGATGGACTGTTTGTATATATTTGTGGCGAGACTTTGGTAAAGATATGACGCTCTGACTTCGGAGATTTTGTTCAGGTTTCCCTGTTTATTGTGGTATGCGGTAATATCAAGTTGACTCAGGGCCTGAAAATATCCAATTTTCAGTTTTTTGCTTCTCGATCTAAAAATACTTCTGATCAGATATGATTTGACCCCTTCCTCTGTAAGGCATTTTACAATAAGATCTGCTTCTCCATATTTGATAGAGGTTAAAACAATTGCCTTGGTTTTGATCAACATCTGGTGCAAAAAATTAATTGATGACCGCGATTTTCGTCGAAGCAGTTTCTGATTTATCGGGGCTGGTCAATAGCACGATATAGACTCCTGAAGCTACTTTCCTTCCTCTAAGGTTAGTCTTGTTCCAAATCACTTTTCCCCCTCTAATTTCCTGGCCAATATCCACATTGGTTTCATGTACCAGTCTACCTGCAATATCAAGGATCTTTACATTGGTCCCTTTGGGTAGATGAGTTCCGTTTCTTCCATCAATGGTAACAAATTCATGTTCCTTTTTTACCGGGTTCGGATAAGCATAAACCTCCTCTAAAGTCTCTCCAAAAGGAGCAACTTCACTGTTAAAAGCAACAATTCCTTTATCGGTGGCAAAATATACTTTACCCATACTATTGTCGATCTTGATCTTTAAAACACTATTAGAAGGTAGCGGTGAGTTGTCTTTATTGAAATTATAAAGAGTCTGACTTCCTGAGGGATTAGTGCCTAAGGCTCCTCCTGTATCCGTGCCAAACCACTTATTCTCTGCCCCGTCTATCGCAATGGAATTAACCGGCTGATCCCCTAACAATTTTTTTGGTACGCCATTATCGTCAATAATAACCGGTTCCGCATCATAAATATCGGCTTCAAACAGACTTTCCGCTCCCGTAAATACAACGAGCCCTTTTTGGGTTCCTATCCATATCCTATTATTCCTGTCTACGGCGAGTGTTCTAACATTTAGATCTGGTAAAGATCCTTTGGTGCTTTCGGTATCGAGTGCCCTTTTTCTGTCTCCGGACTCATTGTAAACCAGGGCTCCATTTCTCCTTGAACCTATCCAGACACTTCCTGTTTTATCAATAACCAGTTCGGTGAGCCCTAGAGCTACTTGTTCTGTTATGATAGAACTTAGGTCAAAACCCTTCCAATTGCCATTAGGTTCCAGTTTTTTTAATTTTTTCGGTACCCATGCATTTGCAATCCAGAAATTCCCCCGGTTGTCAAAAGCAGCTCCATTTACCCTGATGCTTGATTCAGGTTCTCCTTCCTGATAAAGATCTTCCAATCCACTATTGCTATCGTCCCAAATGATCACAGGTTCATCTTGATCAACAACCAACATGCCACTGCCCCAAGAGCTGAGATACGCTTTGTTTTCAGCAGTGGGATCAATTGTTATATGAACCAGATCCTGCGCCGGGAAAGAGGGGTCATACGCTTTATTTACCCATTGTGTTGATTCAGATGAAGATCCATTATAATGAGAATATCCAAATTTTTTGTTAAGGGGGTCAAAAGATAAATTATAGCCTCCATACACCACCCATAGATTGTTATTTGCCGCCTCTATAGAAAATATTTTGTTGGAAGAAGGGCCCTGGGGGTGAATTTCTTGGTAAGACGCATCATTAAATGATTTTTTTAAGATCCCAAAGCTGTTCGTCGCCAAATACACCTGATCTCTCCTGGCAAAAGAGCTGTTTAATTCAAAATTATAAACGCCAAGTGATCCGGCTTCATAAATGAGCGACAAATCCTTATCAACGATAAGAGCAGATTTTTGTAGGGTCACTGACATCAATTGTTCAGAAGCCCTAAGGTTTAATATGGTTCGGTTATAGTTTCTTCTAATCTGTAATTCACCTATTCCCACCAGTTCATACAACATACTTGTGCTACAAGTAAAGATCTTATCATCAAGAACAGCAATAGACCTGAAATCACCAAGCAAGTCTCCTGCAGGCTGAAGCCAGTTATTAAAATCAATAAGATTGGGATCATTTACGTTGGCTGAGTAGATTCCTTTTTGACTAACGGCATAAATGGTTTCTTCCTGAACAATACTTTCGTTAACAAATACCGGGTTAGAATTTTCATCAATATAAAAAGTGTCTCCAAAATTTAGGCTTTCAATGTTGTAAACCACAATACCAAAAGGTGTCGACAAATACAGGTTTCCATTATATTCGTTGATGTCATTGATTTGCTTTTGGCCCGTAATATCCAATCTTTCTATATCATTGGCCACGGTGATCTTTCCGTTTTCATCAATAATTTCAAGTAAACCTGTTTGATAACCAATAATAAATCGGTTAGTTGCCGCGCTATAATGAAGGCTCGTTGTTTCTTTTCCTGATAAACCGTGAACGGAAGATATCTTTTCCATATCACCTCTTTCAATATCGTAAATGAATGCAGCGTTATCCGCAACAGCATAAATCCTTGTATCTGTAGTGATAAAATCCTTTACATTATTATAAGAAAAAAAGTCTTCCCATGAATTGCTAAAATCAGTTTGTGATAGCAAAGGATGAGAAAGGGCAAGGATGAACAGAATAGTGAAAAAGTCTTTTTTATCAAAAAGAGACATACAATAGATTTTGCTCAAAGATATTTATTTCCATGAAAAAATATGGAGATATTAGACCTATTCGGATTATTTTTGCCAAGTATCAGCAAAATAGCTCCATGAATCAACACCTAGCCGTTTCACTCATTGTTTGTTACCTGACTTTAAGTTTTGCCTACTCCATTATTGAAAAAATCATTCAATGGCAAGACTCTAAAGTCTATTACCAAGCGCATTTCAAAAGATCCTTTCTTAAAAATCATGTTCCCGCAGCCATCGTTTTGGTCATTTTTATGGAACTCGTTTGTGTTGGGTTGAATACAATAGGATTATATAACTTGCTGAAAGGAGGAAGTACAGCTTTTCTTTTATGGGGAATGCTTGCTGTTTCATTCACATTACTTTTGCTAATGACCGGACAAAGAATAGCCCAGGATTACTCCGGGGCTATGAATATTACGGTATATTTTATCCTTACCGTTATGGGCATATTTATGTTAGAAACTGTCTAAAATGAGTTTTGCAAATCTAATTTAGTTACCGTCATTAACTCTCCTTCAAGGAATACTTTCACAGGATATACACCTTTCTGAAAATTTTGTCCCTTTCTTTGAATGAACATGGTAACATCTACATCATGATTATTGTAATTTATAATGGCATGATCAGTATACTTAGATTCCTTCTCTCCGTTTTTCATTTTAAATATTCCCTTTGCTTCTTCAACGTTTCCTTCAGGATTCTGCAATACCAAATGAGCTTCCTTTCTTCCTGAACCTACTTTTTCATTACTCTTTAGCTTAAACGATACCTTGATCAAATCCGTTTTATTGGCATTATTTGTTTTTTGATATTTTCCGTTTCCATTCATTTTCATGGCAGTAACCTGAACATTGTCTACACTCAAGTTTTCCTCCATGATGGCAACATCTCGTTTCTCTTCTTCAGAATAAGCCACATCAGCCTTTACAGGTTCTGCTTGAGCATGAGCCAATTGCCTGTCTCTTCTTGATGAAGATCCTGATACGGCAGTTCTGCTATTACTCACCATTAGGTCACGGTATTTTTTCTTGAAATGAAGCAGATTGTTTTTATATTCAATTATATTAGACCAACCCGTTTCTTCAAGTTCCTGAGCATTGAGAATTATCGCTGCGATTTTATCTTTTTGCACTTTTAGAGAATCGGAAAGCTTAGGGTATTGAGGAATGGCCTCTTCATATTTTTTCTCCAGCTCTGTTAACTGTTCAATCATTTTCACTTTTTCAGTTCCTATATAATTCAACACTTTATTACTCTCAGGATTTGTCGCAACAATTGTTGAGTTATAATTAATGATTACTGCCTCTTTAACATCTTTCTTATTTGTTTCTTCTTTAGAGGTAGAAGCTATGGATACTGCTTCCTCTTCAATTTTCCCACTTTTGTTTTCTATTTCTTCTGTGTTGTTTGCGGCAATTTTTTCTTGTTTTACCACTGGATTCTTTTCAATATTGTTTTGTTCCAAGGCCACTTTCGGTGTTGAAACTTCCTTCTCAACTTGAACAACAGGTGTTAATTTCAGGCTTTCCTTTGGAATAGCCGGAGTGCTTATTTGATGATCCGCGGCGGCAACCTTAACGGTTTCTTTTTTGGCACTCTCGATATTTTTAACTTCTTCAAGAGCTACTGTCTCAGTTGATTCCTTTACGATGTTTGCCTTGGGTACTTCTTTGACTTGACTAAGCGCTACCTTCTCAACTGGTTTTACTTCTTCAACTGTATGAGACTTCGCTGCTACAGGGACAACCGTTTTTTTAGTTTGAAGGGCTACCTTGGATTTTGCAGATCCTGATTTCTTTTTCTTTGTATCTGCAGGAATATTCACAAAATTGAATTCTGTCCTTCTGTTCATCTGATGCGACTCATCTTGACATTCAACACCATTTACACATTGATTGATCAATTTGTCTTCACCATATCCTTTAGATCTTATCCTGCTTTGATCAATCCCTTTTGATTTAAGGTATTCAACTGCTGCTTTTGCACGTCTTTTAGAAAGTTCAAGGTTATAAGCATCCGTACCTCGTGAATCTGTAAATGATGAGGCTTCAATAATAAGGTTTTCATTCTCCATCATGATATCAGCGATCTTATCCATTTCCATCGCAGCTTCTTGAGTAATATTTGATGCATCGAATTCATAATAGATTGGAGACATCTTGTTCACTACAGGTTTTTCAATTTTGCTTAGGTTTAAATTCGTGTGTAAAGCAGAATGGTAATTCTCTTCAAGAATCTCTATTCGTTTTTTGTCATTGAGATAATTTGGATTAGATGCTACCAATTCGTACTCCTTAGCACAAGAAACAGTAAACTGATAAGTACCATCACTATATGTAGAAACTGATTCAAGTAAGCTACCATCTATTGAATAAAGATCTACTGTAGCGCCTGCAATAGTTTGATAAGATTCTTTGTCTCTTACCTTACCATCAACTGTAATAAAACATTCACCTGGTCGAACATCTTCTTCGAGCGTAAAAGAGTATAAGTCATTAAAACCATCTCCTTGTAATCTGTTAGAAGTGAAAAAACCCTGGTTGTTATCCTTATTCACTATATAGGCAAAGTCATCATTGATACTATTTATTGGAGAAGCTAGTTCATACACTTCGGAAGTTGCATTGTCAAATACTTCAACGGCAAAAACGTCCAATTTACCCTGGCCTTCATGACCATCAGATGAAAAGTACAAAATGTTTTCATCACTAATAAATGGTGTGGTTTCATTACCTTCTGTATTTACAAAAGATCCCAGGTTACGGGGCTTGCTAAAATTTCCTTCTTTTAAAACATCAACAACAAAAATATCGGTATTCCCTTTTGAAGGTAATCGGTCGGAAACAAAATACAACTTGCTGTCATCGGCATTTAGTACCGGATAACCAGTTGATGCTTTCTTTTTATTAAAGGGGAGTTTTTTAATGTTTGTCCAACTTCCATCGGCAGCAACATCCGCTTTATATAAAAGTAACCTCTTATTCTTTGGTAAATTCTGCTTCTTTAGTTTCTTTTTGTATTTGTTTCTGCTGAAGTAAACTGTTCTTCCATCTTTAGAGTAAGTAACTCCAGTTTGGTTAACTCTTTTATTAATGTCTTTGGTTACCCTTTTTACATTTTTGATTTCTCCATCAAAATTTATATCTCCTTTATACAGGTCTTTTCTTGGATTGTAATTTTTTTTGGCTGTGGTCACTTTGTGATCAGCTGAAGTAAAAATCAATTTATTCTCATCCAATATGGCAACACCATAATCTGAGTTTTTCTTATTTACTTCTAAAAATTTAATTTGATACTTGCCAGTTGACTGACCAGCAACTTGTAAAAACCAAGCTAGAAAAAAAACTAATATGAATCCCCTTTTCATAATTTGTAACTTATAATTATTTGTATTTCAAATATTTAATTGCTAACTTCAATCTGTTTCTTTTTTTTAAATGAATACTCAACAGGAACATTTCTTTATATAGCAACTTATCAACAGTGTGTTAATAACGCAGGAAAGTCTAAAAAATTATATGTAGTGAAAAAATATCAAGTGATCATTGAAGTGAAAATTAAACACAAAAAAAGCCCTGCAAATGCAGGGCTCTTTAAATCTATTCAATTCAATGAATTAATTCACTGGTGCCGGTTCTTCAGCTGGGGTAGCTGCTTCAGCAGGAGCTTCAACTTCGTAATTCACATTTAAAGCATCAATAACTTCATCGGTGATATTAAGAGATTCTTCTCCATATAGCACACTTTTCGTTTGCATTGAAGATCCAAGAATATAGGTGTATCCTTTTGATTGACCATATTCGGCCAAGAAGGTTTCAATATCAGTGTTGATCTTTTCAAACATTCTTTGGCCTTCAGCCTGAACTTGCTGTTGAGCCATTTGCTGTTGTTGCTGAAAGGTTTGTTGCTCTTGCATTAATTCCGCTTCTTTCTTTTGACGTGCTGCAGCAGATAAGTTGTCTTTATTTTGCTGATACTCCTGGATCTTTTGTTGCAAAGGCAACGCTATCTGATCCAATTGTTGAGAAATCTGCTGAGATTGTGCTTTCATATCTTCCTCAGCTTGCTTTGCTCCATCATACTCCTTCAATATTTCCTCTACATCCACATAGGCTATCTTTACTTGAGTACAAGAAGCCATCAACATCATTAAAGAAAATACTATTGCTAATTTTTTCATCCTAATTAATTTTTGATTTAGTGTGGCAAATGTAAAATAATGATTCGATTAACAATAAAAAAACTTTCACTTATTGGGTTTTGGGGAAGCATAGGCGTTCTTTATAGATATTATACGATTATAAAATTCTCTTATAGAACCCTAAGCCACCACACTCTCTATAGTCTTTTTTCAATGAATCCCCCTTATAAGTTAATCTAAGAAATAAGAAAGGCTCTTAAAACGGCTTAAAATGCGTTTCACACTTTCTTTATCACATAAATCTTGGAGGAGTACTCATTTGTTCGCCTTGCCTTGATATTCGATATCAATCCTGTTTTAAATCCGGAAATCAAATTTGACTTACCCGTCATATATTTTTCCGATAGAAGACTTACATAAAAAGAATCAAAAATCAATGGTAAGGTCTCAATTACCTCAAAGTCATATTGGCCAAAAATATGCCGAATTGATTTTTCACTGAAATGCCATAAATGTCTGGGCACATCATATGCTGCCCAAAACTCTTTATAGTGACTAGCGTCATGGCTTTTGAAATTAGGAACCGCAACAATTAAATATCCTCTTGGAGAAAGTAGTTCCTTTAAATTTTCTATATACTCTAATAAATTAGGAACATGCTCCAACACATGCCACATAGTAATTACGTCGAACTTGCCCTTATTAGAATCAGAAAACTCACCCAAATCTTTTTTTATGCCCTCCTTGAAAGTAATTTTTTTTAGGGCTAGTTCTCGAGCTTTTTCACTAGGCTCTGTCCCTGATATTTGCCAACCATCTTTTTCACAAACCGATAACAAATCTCCTGTTCCACAACCAATATCTAAAAGTTGTCCTTTTCTTGCGCTAAGTTTATTGATCAATTTAAGTTTTTTCTTTAAGGAATAGGTCTTGACCCCCTGATATACTTTATCCATGAAAGTTCGCTTAGAATCAGTATGAGAAATATATTCCTCACTCTCATAATAAGTAGGAAGATCAGCTTTATTAGGGCGCGGAAACGTAACCAAAAGCTCTTTCTCTGGATCTAAAAGAAGCGAAAATGTTTCACGTGAAACAGTGTAATCAATACAAGTTAGAAATGGTTCCAGATTTTCCTTTTTGCCATAAGGCTCTTTATATCCTTTTTCTGCTTGCTTCATATCAATATTCATTGGTAAGCATTAGTTAGCGACCCATATAAACAAGTAATACAGAAACATCACTTGGTGAAACCCCTGAAATCCTGCTTGCCTGAGATATGGTAGCCGGTTGAATTTTAGTTAGCTTCTCTCTCGCCTCATAAGAAATGGAATGTATCTTTTGATAGTCGAAGTTCATAGGAATTTTTATATTCTCCAGGCGCTGTAATTTATCAGCAGAGTTTTTTTCCTTTTCAATATAGCCTGAATACTTAACATGGATTTCAGTTTGCTCTATGACCTCATCATCAATTTGATGCTCCAAAATAAACTCTTTAACTTTTGGAAAACGCTTGACATCATCAAAATCTAATTGGGGCCTTGAAGCTATTTTAAACATCTTCATCGACTGGCTAACAGCTGCAGAATCCTTTTCATTTAAAATGGCATTTACATCTTCAGGCTTTATACTAGTTTCCTTTAAAAACTTTATAAATAAATCGGTCTTTTCTTGTTTCTCGAGCACCCTGTCCAAGCGATCCTTCGAGGCCAAACCGATAGCATAGGATAGGGGTGTTAATCTCAAATCCGCATTATCCTGTCTCAATAAAGTTCGGTATTCTGCCCTTGACGTAAACATTCTATAAGGTTCCTCCGTTCCTTTGGTAATCAAGTCATCTATCAAGACTCCAATATAAGCTTCATCCCTCTTCAAGATAAACGGCTCTTTTCCATTAATGTTTAACGCGGCATTTATTCCTGCCATCAAACCTTGAGCTGCTGCCTCCTCATATCCGGTTGTACCATTAATCTGTCCTGCAAAATAGAGGTTCTTAACCAGCTTTGTCTCCAGACTGTGAAGCAACTGTGTAGGTGGAAAATAATCATACTCTATCGCATATCCAAATCTCAGAAACTTAACATTCTCAAATCCTGCTACTTTTTTCAATGCCTTGTATTGAACCTCATGAGGTAAGGAAGTAGAAAAACCATTGACATATATTTCGGTTGTATTCCAGCCCTCAGGTTCTACAAAAATCTGATGCCTGTCTTTGGTTGAAAACCGATCAATCTTATCTTCAATTGAAGGACAATATCGTGGACCTATTCCTTTTATTCTTCCTGTATACATTGGAGAATTTTCAAACCCCTCTCGTAACAAATCATGTACTTCAGGAGAAGTGTAAGCCATGTAACAAGATCGTTGTTCAGTTAAGTGCTCTGTATTCGTATATGAAAATTTTGAAGTTATCTTATCGCCTGGCTGCTCAATCATCTGTGTAAAATCCAGTGATCTTGCATCTACCCTGGGAGGTGTACCAGTCTTCATCCTTCCAGCTTCAAAACCTTTAGCCACTAGATCTTCTGTGATTCCTGTAGAAGCCCCCTCACCTGCTCTTCCTCCTCCAAAGGTTTTTTCTCCAATATGGATCTTACCATTTAAAAAAGTTCCGGCTGTAACAATAACTGTCTTCGCATAAATATCCAGCCCTAACAGTGTTTTAACACCAACAACTTTATCCTCTTTAAATAGCAGGCCGTTTACCGAATCCTGAAACATGTCGAGATGTTCCGTTTGTTCTAATTGCATTCTCCATTCCTCAGCAAATCTCATTCTGTCACTTTGGGCTCTTGGACTCCACATTGCCGGTCCCTTAGATTTGTTCAGCATCTTAAATTGAATAGCTGTTTTGTCAGTGACTATTCCACTAAGTCCGCCAAGGGCGTCAATTTCCCGAACAATTTGTCCTTTTGCTATACCACCCATTGCCGGATTACAACTCATCTGAGCAATATTCTGTAAACTCATGGTAATTAATAAGGTGCTGCAACCGAGATTGGCAGCAGCCGCGGCAGCTTCACTTCCAGCATGGCCACCACCAACCACTATAACATCGTATGTAGATTCAAATAAATTCATCCTCATTGTTTCACGTGAAACATATTTAACCTCATGTTAAAAAGTCCGCAAAGATAGGTAATAATCCTCTTTCGACCTCATGATCAATTTATCCTTCATATCCTTGTCATTATAAGCACAATAATGCAGTATTCCATGGATCATCACCCTGTGTAATTCATCCTTAAAATCTAGTGCCAGTTTTTCAGCATTCTCCTTGACTCTTTCGTAAGAAATATAGATATCTCCGGAAACAACATCTCCAACAGTGTAATCAAAACTAATGATATCTGTTAATGTATTGTGATTCAGTGTTTTAATATTTATTTCATGCAAATAATCATCGTCACAGAATATATAGTTAATTTCTCCCAGTTCCCTTTCCTCCTGATCAAGAACAAAAGTCACCCAATCCGATATTTTCTCTTCGTCTTCCAGAGTAAATTTTCCTACAAAAGTGTATTCAATCATATCGTCTTAATTATTATCCTGTTCAAAATATTCCTTTACCCTCTTTTTATAATCCGGAGCCAATTCCAGTCTCTTACGTTTTAAAATCTCGTCCTCATTTCCGGGTTCTTTCGTATGTTTCAAGGCATCAATCTCCCTAAACTGCTGTTCATAAAGACTTGTTTCAGCTTTTCTTTTACTATCCTTATTTCGTTCCAAAGCCGCATTCTCCATCTCTAACAACTCGTGTTCCAATTTTTGCATCCTGTCAAGTGATTCTTTTGTAATCCCTTTTTCAAGCAATATCTTCTCTAACTCTTCCATCTGATTCAATACAGCTTTCCCTTTTTGACCTCCACCACCTTCTTTATCCAAAATTTCTCGCAATTGATCCTTTAATAATTTTTGTTCCTGATACATCTGAAATTGCTCCCCACTCATCGCCTCTTTTCCCTTTTTGCCCGGTCCTTTCTGCTCATCCATTCCTTCCTTCATCTTCTTCATCATTCCCTGCTGTTTTTTAATCACATCAGGTAAACTAAGCTCTCCTTCTTTGCCCTTTCCTTTTCCCGATCCGGGTTTTTGATTCTGAAGATTTTGCAGCATATCACTTAATAAGTCTGCAAGATTATTAGCAGCTGTCATGGTGTATTGCTGATTGCTCATTCCCTGTTGTATTCTATTCTCAGCAATATTTTCAAGCGATTTGTCAAGGTTATAATGCGCTGAACCAATATCCTCCTGAATTTTAGAGCTCAACTTTACCATCCTGAGTGATAAAGCATATAAACTGTCATCTATATGTTCAAAATGTTCTTTTAGCTTGATCTGCTCTTTCAACTTTTTAGGAAAATCCGCATTTTCTGAGTTCACATTATCAAAAGAAAGCATTAGCTCTTCCTGGTCCAGAGAAAAGAGCAATAAATTCTTAAGTATCTGTTGTAGGTCCTTTATATTTTCTTCCATCCCTTGCATCTCCATTTCCATCAAACCAGCCTCCATTTTTTTACTCAACTCCTTCATCCTTTCCGAGGCCCTTCTCTGTTGCTCTTTTGCTTTATCCTTATTACTCTTTTGCTCTTTGCCCTCACTTTGCTCACTGTTCTTTAAGGATTCCTCCGCATCCTTCATATCCATTTCAATCAATTTCTCATCTGGCTGGCTATCAAAAATATCCATAGGATCTTTTAATTCATCATTTTGCTCTCTTAGTTCATTAAAATCTTGTTGGAGGGAATCAAACTTTGTATTCAATTTTTTTTGTTCTTCCTCTGAATTAATTTCCTCCGTGCTGAGATCCAATTGCTCTTCTGAAAGCTCTTCTAACTTCTGCATGATCTGTGCAGATTTCTTTTCGACATAAAACTGTTTGGTCAATTCTAATATACGCTCAAGTGTTCTGGTTTCCTGTTTACTTTGTTCCTTAAGTTTATCTATTTTTTCCAGCAAATCTTCCTTCTGTAGTTTTTCAGCCAACTCTTCAAGCTCTTTGATCAAGTCTTCCTTTTCCTTATAATCAGCCATTTCCTCCCAGCGCCTTTTTAGCTCATCCTTTTTATCCTCCAGATCTGGTTGATCCTCCATATCCATATCGTCAAGGTTATCTTTCATCATTTCTGCATTCTTATCCATCATCTCCTGATAACGTTTCTGTCTTTCCAAGAATTCGTCAAGCTGCTTTTTATCATTCCAATCCGCTTCTTCCTTGTTCTTAAGTTTCTTCGAAAATTCTTCAAGTGATTTTTCCAATTGCTCTCCTGACTCTTTTGACTTTTCTGCTTCTTCGATCCCCTGTTTTTGTTCTTCTAAAATTTCTTCTTCCTCTTCCTGCTGTGTTTTATTTCTATACCTGAATGTCTGAGAAACTGTTTTCTTTGGACCCTTAATGGCGTCGTTATCAAATACTTCAAAATACAATTCGTAGGTTCTCCCTTCTTCTAATAGAATGCCTTCCGGAAACACATAGAAAAATTCTTCAAAGTCGCTATAATCAATATTTATCCTTCCAATACTTTGTTGGCCGTTTTCTATGTCTTTAGCAACAATTTGTAATCTAGATATGCCATAATCATCGGTAAGTTGACCCAAAAACTGAACCGGACCACGACTAACTGAGTCGATATCAGATTGAACAAATATCTTTGGATACTCATCAGCTACTACCTCCAATTGATAACTTAAGGTTTCAAACTCCTTTAAATATTCATTAGATGAACGAATGTCATAAGAAGTATTTTTTAGAATTTTCTTGGTCAACAAAAATCTACCATTATTTTCACTAGTCATTTTTTCAACCTTTTGGTCATCCTTATCGCCCTTAATGGTAAAATCGAGTATCTCAGTGTTTTGCGAACCAACAAACCATGTCACTTCAGTTCCTATAGGAATTATGGCATTACCTGTATTAGTTTATCGTATCAGGCTGTTTATTCAAATACGCTGGATACTTCAATTCCATGCTAAAGTCTGTGATCTTTGGTGCAGAAAGGACTCTTAAGAGATAAGGCTTGGAACTTACAGAATTACCTTCCATATAAAACTCTATATCCTTTGCCGGAAATTCAAAAACATATGACAATACGCCATCTTCCTCTGGAATTGCATAATAGCTGTGCCCTCCATAAACAATGCGCACATTTTCAGGAATTAACTCTCCAACCGTTCTAATAAGCAATTTGAATGATTCGTCTTCCACTGTTTCCAATTGATCATTGACCACCTCAAAATAAAAGGGAGCGGGTGCTTCAAAAGCTGTCTGATGATGAACTACTCGATTCAGGCTTTGGGTAAAAACAGAATTGTTTCCGGTAATCCAAACTAAAAACCAAATAATCAGAGGTATAAATAAATATTTTAAATACACCGCATTTTTTTTAAACACTACAGCCTTTTTAAAGCTTATCGGAGTAAGTTCCTTCGATTTTTGTTCAATGCTGGCGACTAATAATTCGTTTTTTGATTCAATTGATTCTAACTGAATGATATTAAGCAGCTTATCCTCTACTTCTTTAAAATGTTTACCAATGATCTCGGAAGCTTCAGTAGCTGATATTCCCTTTCGGAATCCAATTAATTTAAATATTGGGATCAAGATAAATCGAAATAGTAAAATGAATTCTATAGACACAAATAACCAAAATAGCACCGTTCTGTAAAAGGGCTCCAGCCATAGGAAGTATTCGACAATCAAGGTAAAAAACAAATACAATAAACCGAAGAACAAAAAGAATATGGCCCCTTTGATGATCTCATTGGTATAATACCTTTTTATAAAGGCCCGGAGCTTGTCGTGTATGTGCTTATAATGGTTCATAAGTAATTTCTAAAATTACGATTAATCTCGGGTTTTTATTGGATTAAAACCTCCTCTATAGCCTCCTTAACCAACTTCTTCATGATCATATACCCTTCTCTTGTAGGGTGAACGCCATCATCTGCCAGTTCTTTTGGCAGGCCATTTCGGTCATCAGCCATGGCTGTGAAATAATCCAAATATAGAAAGCCATTATTATCAGCGTAATCTTTTAACATCGCATTCAACTTTGGGATCTTTATGTTGGGCTCCAAGCCAGGTCGCCAAACATAATCATAGGCGGGTAATACAGAAGAAATAATCACTTGAATGTTATTAGCTCTTGCGAGTTCTGCCATAGAAATTATATTGTCTCTGATCTCTTCCAAGCTCATAGGACCAGTATTTCCAGCGATATCATTGGTTCCGGCAAGAATAACAACTGCTTTTGGCTTTAGATCAATCACATCTGCCCGAAAACGTAACAGCATTTGAGGCGTGGTCTGCCCCCCTATTCCTCTATTGACATAATTTGGGTTCTCAAAGAATTCAGGATCTTTATTGGGCCAACCTTCAGTAATGGAATTCCCCATAAAAACTACTCGCTGTTCTCCTTGAGCAGGCAAACCTAAACTTTTATTTTGTTTTCTAAATCGATTCAAATCCGGCCAGTCTTGTGCGTTACTATTTTGAAAAAAGCTCAAAAATAAAATCACCAGTAGAATGTCTTTTGAAGTTTTCATTTTTTGCTTTTTTTTTCAGGGTAAAAATACAATTATAAATTTTATGTCATAGATTCATTAAAAGATTATAACCCGTTATCTTTGCGCCATAATTTGAATCCAATGACAAAACAAGTTAGAGTAAGGTTTGCCCCCAGTCCTACAGGACCATTACATATCGGCGGTGTTCGAACAGCCCTTTTTAATTACCTTTTTGCCAAGAAGCATGATGGAACTTTTGTGCTAAGAATTGAAGATACTGATCAAAACAGATATGTAGCCAATGCTGAACAATATATTATTGATGCGCTTAATTGGTCTCATATTCCTTTTGATGAAGGTCCGGGAAAAGACGGAGGATATGGGCCTTACCGTCAGTCTGAAAGAAAGGACCTTTATAAAAAATACGCAGATGAGCTTATCTCGACCGGGAGCGCCTACTATGCCTTTGATACCGCTGAAGAGTTGGATTTTCATCGAAATAACCATCAGGAAAAAGGAAAAACCTTTATTTATAATTGGCATAACCGGGAAAAATTAAACAATTCTCTCAGGTTATCAACAGAAGAGGTGCAAGAAAAAATCAAGAAAGGAGAAAAATATGTTATTCGTTTTAAGTGTCCGGTAGATGAAATCCTCGAGCTCAAGGATATGATCAGGGGAGAGATCAAGATAGACACCAATATTCTAGATGATAAAATACTCTTTAAGTCAGATGGAATGCCTACCTATCACTTGGCAAATATTGTGGATGATCATCTGATGGAAATCAGCCATGTCATAAGGGGTGAAGAATGGTTGCCCTCTTTGGCTTTGCACGTTTTATTATACAGGGCTTTTGGCTGGGACGCGCCGGAATTTGCTCATTTGCCTTTAATTCTTAAGCCCACAGGAAAGGGTAAATTAAGTAAAAGAGATGGTGATAAACTTGGTTTTCCTGTATTTCCGTTGGAGTATACCAATAAAGAAACAGGTGAAGTCTCTAAAGGGTATCGTGAGGATGGCTATTTCTCAGACGCTTTTGTCAATATGCTTGCATTTCTGGGATGGAACCCAGGTACTGAACAAGAGATATTTAATCTTGACGAGTTGATTAAAGCTTTTGACATTGCTAAAGTTGGAAAATCGGGTGCTAAGTTTGATGCGGAAAAAACAAAATGGTTTCAACACCAGTATTTCATCCAAAAAGAAGATGGCGAGATAGCCCACCTATTTGTGCCTGTGCTGGAGCAACATTTGGGAAACAGCTTTGACAAAGATCTGGACTTGGATTATATCACTAAAGTTGTTGGATTAATTAAGGAAAGGGCCACTTTTGTGAGTGATCTATGGGATCTTGGAAGTTTCTTTTTTATCGCTCCTGATGTCTATGATGAGAAAGCAGCTAAAAAGAATTGGAAAGAAGGTACTGCTGATCTTATGTTAGAACTAAGCCAAATGATTGAGCAAATTGCTGATTTTTCATCTGAAAATATTGAAAATTCGATCAAAGAATGGATCACATCCAAGGAAATTGGTTTCGGAAAAGTGATGCAACCCTTAAGACTTAGTCTCGTGGGCGCTTTAAAAGGCCCTCATTTGTCTGATATTGCATTTTTAATAGGAAGAGCCGAAACTGTGAAGAGAATTCGTTCAGCGGCTGAAAAACTAGGTTGATCCTTATAATTCAATCTTAACGTTATAGTTTTTCAGAGTTTTTTTATAGTTTTCAGGGATAAAATTATCTTTACTAAACTCCGTTTTGCGAATATTTCTATTGTTGATATGTTCAATTGACCTCAGAAATCTTCGAAGATCTTCCTGGTTAGAGATAATTAACCCTGGAACTTTTGTGCTCTTGCCCGTTTTATCTTTGGCCACCATAGAAAAATAAGAAGAATTACAGTGCTTCTCTTCTCCGGTCATGATATTCTGAGAAACTACCCTTATCCCAACCACCATAGAAGAATTACCGACATAATTAACCTTTGCTTTTAACGTAACCAACTCCCCTACTTCAATTGGATTTAAAAAGTCAACCCGATTCACAGACGCCGTAACACAATAGTGACTGCTAAATTTGGTGGCAGTTGTAAAAGCAGCTTTGTCCATCAAAGACAAAATAAAGCCCCCATGAATTTTACCACTAAAATTGGAGTAAGATGGCAACATGAGTTCTGTTAAAACAATCTCCGATTCCTCAGTAGTTTTAAATGTTTGACTAGTCATTTAACATATCCTTATCGCTTTTAAGCATTTCAACTTCTTTGACATAATACTTGGTGTCTCCTAACCAGAAAAAAGTACCAAATCTTTCAATATACGTGACCTTTACTCTTTTACCCTGAAATTCATTTAGCTTCTCCAAGACTTCCTTGTCTGATTTTTGAACTGAAAAATTGAATTGCTGTTCTTCTGAAACTCCCTGACTCAAACGTCCTTCCCAGGTTTTGAATAATAAACCTCTTTTAGAAATTTTAATCAGCTCGCCCGCTCTGTAGCCTTCACTAAAAGTAACAAAATAGATAAAACAAATATAAATTATAAAGACGATCAATATGGAAACACCTGCATAACTGAGAAATTTTTTCATCGTAGTTTTGGATTTAGATAACCAAAAGTAATAAATTAATTATCCTCAGCAACCAAGGTCACCTAATGAAATTTTTATTCGTAACTTTAGTCTTGATAATTTTAAAGAAAACCACGATGATTACAGCTATTCCTATTTTCCTATTTATACTACTTATCATCTTTCTTGGACTGTTTATGGTAAAGCAACAAACAGCCTATATCATTGAAAGATTTGGTAAATACAGCAGTATCCGGTCGGCCGGATTACAATTTAAAATTCCATTTATTGACAGAATTGCCGCAAGGTTGAGTTTAAGAATTCAACAACTCGATGTGGTTGTTGAAACTAAAACAAAAGATGATGTGTTTGTACACCTCAAAATATCTGTGCAGTATCAGATATTGAGGGATAAGGTGTATGATGCCTTTTATAGATTGCAAAATCCCCATGAACAATTAACGGCTTATATATTTGACCTGGTTCGGGCTGAAATTCCCAAAATGATCCTTGATGATGTTTTTGAAAAAAAGGATGATATCGCATTTGCTGTAAAGAGAGATTTAAAAGAAGCTATGCTCGACTATGGATATGACATCGTAAAAGCATTGGTAACTGATATTGACCCTGATTCTTCTGTAAAAGAAGCTATGAATAGAATTAACGCGGCAGAAAGAGAAAAAGTGGCCGCTCAGCATGAAGGTGATGCCCAACGCATCTTGATCGTTGAACGCGCTAAAGCAGAGGCAGAAAGTAAACGTTTACAGGGTAAAGGTATTGCAGATCAAAGAAGAGAAATTGCCAAAGGTCTGGAAGAGAGTGTAGATACGCTTAACAAAGCAGGTATCAACCCGCAGGAAGCTTCCGCATTGATCGTTATTACCCAGCATTATGATACGTTGCAATCGATTGGAGCTGATAGTAGTTCAAACCTAATTCTTTTGCCTAATAACCCAACTGCTGCAAGCAATATGCTTAATGATATGACAGCTTCTCTTTTAGCTGCCAATAAGATCAACGAGATGAACAACAACATTAATAAGAAGAAATAGACCCAACACTTTGACAACTGTAATCATAAAAAAACCTCAAATCAATATGATTTGAGGTTTTCATTTATATCTGTAAAACAGAAATTATTTTTTCTCTTTTGCCTTTTGGGCTTCTTCTTCTTCGTTGGTCGCGTTCTTAAATTCCTTAATTCCCGTTCCTAGTCCCTTCATCAATTCAGGTAATTTTTTACCGCCAAAAAGTAATAAAATGGCTAAACCGATGATAATCCATTGCCAAGGACCAACAAAACCTAAAAAAATCGTTTGTAACATCATTATTTTATTATTTAGTCCACAAAGTTAATAATTATATTCTTAATTATTAGCTATTGACGTATATATCCGCCTAGAGATTCACTTTTCTTTAGTTCCTCAGGCTCTCCATTAATGCTTATAGTACCGCCTGTACTTGCTTTGGCATCGATTAATTTAGACGCCTTAACATCTGCAGTTCCTCCAGTATATGAAGTAACTTTAGTGTATTCAGTTTCTAAACTTCCTCCTTTGTAAATACCACCGGTATTAGATTTAACATTTTGATTCTTTGAAGTACCTTTCAAATTTACCTGTCCACCCGTAAACACATTAACATCTAATTGTTCTGTATCTATTTCAAGTTTAATACGAGCCGCTTCCTGGGTTTTTGCCGTTAATTTCTCCTGCTTGATGACTTCATCAGAAAATATATAAGAACCTTCATTGGCATCAATGACATCAATATCATCTTTAAAATATAAATAAACCATCACGTCATCAGCTGAAAAAGTATGGGTTATACTCATTGAGATCTTTAAGGTTCCGTTATTATTTTTAACAGTAACCTCAGATGATCGTTTACCGTCTATGATCAGCTGTGCCGCATCTGCTTTAATCAATTCAACCTGCAAACCTCTGTAGGTTTTCAAAGTGTGAAAATCTCCAAGATTCATGGTTACTTTTTCTTGAGCCATCCCTAAAGCACTTATCAACATAAGTGTAAAAACTAATCTTTTCATTGAGTTAAATTTTATGATTATTATGTGTTAAATAATCTATTTCAGTTTATAATTGGTTACATTTATTGACCAATTATTAGACTTTTAAAAAAGTTATTTGTTACAGTTTTTAATCTTCCACTAAATTAAAATCAAGATGTTTTCTTTCAAGATCCGTGTTTTTTACGGTTACTGTAACTTGATCACCTAACTGGTACATGCGCTTATCTGCCTGACCTATCAATGCATATTGTTTTTCATCAAAAATAAAATAGTCACTGGTAATGTCTTTGATTCTTACCATACCTTCACATTTATTTTCTATGATCTCTATATAGATACCCCACTCAGTTACACCCGAAATAACTCCTTTAAATTCCTGGTCATTATGATCTTGCATATATTTGATCTGCATATATTTAATAGAATCTCTTTCAGCTTTACTAGCCATAAATTCTCTTTCGGAAGAATGTTTACATTTCTCCTCATATTTTTCAACCTTAACAGATTGACCTCCATCTAAATAATGTTGTAACAGGCGATGTGCCATAACATCAGGATACCTCCGTATAGGAGAAGTAAAGTGGGTATAATAATCAAAAGCCAAGCCATAATGACCAATATTCTCAGTAGTATAAACAGCCTTACTCATCGATCTAATCGTAAGTGTTTCTATCATATTAGATTCAGCTTTTCCATGAACATCGGCAAGTAACTTATTGAGAGACTCAGAAGTGCTTTCCCTTGTATTAGTATTAATCGTATAACCAAACTTGGTAATGATTCCTTGGAGCAAGGCAAGTTTATCTATATTTGGTTCATCATGCACCCTATAAATGAATGTTTTCTTCTTTTTACCAATAAATTCAGCTACTTTTTTATTGGCCAGCAACATGAATTCTTCTATTAGTTTATTAGCATCCTTAGATTCTTTGACATAAACACCAATCGGATTTGCATCTTCATCAAGGTTAAACTTAACTTCAGTCTTATCAAACGAAATAGCACCCTCTGACATCCTTCTTTTTCTTAACTTTTTAGCGAGGCTGTCTAAGGTTAATATTGCTTTTTCTAGAGATTGATCTATTCCATCTGTATTTCCCTCTATAATCTCCTGAGCGTCTTCATATGCGAATCTTTTATCAGAATAAATTACAGTTCTGCCAAACCATTGGTTGATCAAATGACCTTTTTCATCCATTTCGAAAACAACCGAAAAGGTAAGTTTTTCTTCGTTAGGTCGCAATGAACATACATTGTTTGAAAGGATCTCAGGTAACATAGGCACTACCCTATCCACTAAATAAACTGAAGTAGCTCTTAGATAAGCTTCATCTTCGAGCGCTGTATCTTCCTTCACATAATGTGACACATCAGCAATATGAATTCCTATTTCATAATTACCGTTTTCTAAAACTTTAAATGAGAGGGCATCATCAAAATCCTTTGCATCTTTAGGGTCAATAGTAAAAGTCAGATCCTGTCTCATATCTCTCCTCTTACCAATCTCTTCTTTAGTAATTTCTATGGGCAATTTAGAAGCGTATTCCTCAACATGATCAGGAAAAGAATAGGGTAATCCATATTCTAAAAGAATAGAATGTATTTCAGTGTCGTGATCCCCAGGTTTACCAAGTACCCTGGTAATTTTTCCAAAAGGATTCTTTGAATTTGCAGGCCAATCAGTAATTTCAGCTAAAACCTTATCTCCATCTTCTGCTTCAGCCAATTCTTTTGGTGAAACAAAAATATCAGCATACATTTTAGGATCATCAGGTACTACAAAACCAAAGTTCTTGCTTTTCTGTAAAACACCTACAAACTCTATTTTTGCTCTTTTGATGATGTCAACAATATCACCTTCCTGTTTTTTGTTCTTTTTTCTTTTATAAACATAAACCTTTACCAGGTCATTGTTTAACGCATGATTTAAATTTCTTGAAGGAATATAAATATCATGTTCGAGATCCTCACAAACCACATAAGCATTTCCTCTTGAGGTAACTTCAACTTTACCCTCATAGTAATGACTCTTCGCTACCATGATAAACTTTCCTCTTTCTACTTCTTCTATTCTATCTTGAGCTTTTAAATCCTGTAGTTCCTGAATCACCAAATTTCTTCCATTTGCATCAACTATATTTAGTTTGGCTGCAATTTGTTTATAATTGAGAAGTTTGTTAGAATTTTGATTAAATACTTGTAAAATATCTGTATCTAAATTCCTGATTTTGTTTCCTTTACTTTTAAATATACTTTTTTTTCTTCTTGACATGAAATCATTATTTCTAGGCCCAAAAGTACGTATTTTAATCAGATTATATATTCATAAACTGTTAATAAAAAACAAATTGTAATTTGCGTGAATGGAAACTGAATCTTTAGATACATGTTGGTATACCATATGTAATCCTACCTCAGGAGGAGGTATAAAGCAAAACAAGATAGATTGTATTTTATCTTATTTAAAGGAATATCAAATATCTTATCAATTTACCAGAACCCAATACCCTCATCATGAAGAAGAATTGGTGCAAACAGCTATTCAACAAGGTTATTTAAAATTTATATGTATCGGAGGTGACGGAACCATTCATCATATGATCAATGGTATCATGAAACAAAAGTATATTGATACAAACCATATTAAATTAGCTGTACTTCCTGCTGGAACAGGAAATGATTGGGTTAAAAATTATAACATTCCAAAAGATCCTAAAAAAGCCATCCAGCTCATACAAAACGATAAAAGTATTTTTCAGGATATAGGTAAAATAACTTTGACAGATGAAAATAAAGTGTCATTTTTTAACAACGCCGCAGGAATTGGTTTTGATGCTTTTGTTGTAAAAAATATCTATTTATATCGAAAATGGGGTTCTCTTGCATATTTAATAGCAGCATTATCCAGTTTTAATTCATTTAACAAAACTAAGGTTAGTTATTCAGTGGATTCCGTGAAAATGAAATCTTATATATTTCTCCTCTCTATAGGTATTTGCAGATTCTCAGGAGCTGGCATGCAATTCACTGATTTTAAAAATCATAAAACTGGATATTTCGATGTAACCATGATTAAATCAATTACTTTATTCAGTGTAATCACGCAAATTTTAAAACTCTATAATGGTAAAATAAATACAGTTAAAGAAGCATCGTGTTTTCATATAAAAGAGTTTAAAATGTCTCAAAATGATTCCTGTTATATACAAGCTGATGGTGAATTGATCGGTAAAGGGAATGCTCTATTTGAGCTCCTGCCAGCTACTATTCAATTCATTGTTCCATAAATTTTAACATTTTTGTAACATTTATAAATAATGCTCGTCTTTATTTATATGAAGCCAATCGTTAAAATATTTATTCTATGTATCCTTATTTTTGCATTGAGTATTTATGCTACTAAAAAAAGTATTGATTATACTTTTCAAGAAGTTGAATGCTCTCAAACAAATGAGGCGACTGCACTACACTTCTCTTTAGATTCAAAGCGTTTCTCTTGATCTTTATTTTTTGAATTTAGTTTGTTTTTATTAACAACTATATTAATATTAATAGCTTTTATTTATAAATTTAAAAAACAAATGATGTTTATTATAGTATGTTAATACCTACTATAAAAATAAGTCATTTTATTATGAAATATCATTTGTAAAAAACTGTGAACATTTTATAAAAAGATAAGTGCCTTAAAATCAATTTTTTTATCAAGTTATACACAGATGTACTAATTACTATTAACTAGAATTAGATAAGAAATAAATAGAAAACAATACTTATAACACTGTTAAAAACTGTTCATAAATAGAACTAAAAAACTTATAAATAAATTTGTTTACATCTATTTTTTAATTCATTAATAAATAAATATTGATTGTCAAAATATACTTATAAGAATTATAGATCAATTAATGAACAAATAGACTTATTTATAAAATATTTAAAATCAACCTTCTGTATAGTTTAGTTAACAATAGAATAATTTTATGTTTATTACTTTAATAAATGTAATTTTGTTTAAAATTGTAGACATGACTATAGCTATTGGAAATGACCACGCCGGTACAACCTATAAATTTAAGATTATTGATTATTTAAAAAATAATGGTAATCAGGTAATCAATTTTGGGACTGACAATGAAGAAAGTATGGATTATCCTGATGCTATTCATCCAGTAGCAGAAGCTGTGGAATCAGGAAAAGCAGATCTCGGTATTATTATTTGTGGAAGTGGCAATGGAGCTGCAATGACGGCTAATCATCATAAAAAAATTCGTGCAGCACTTTGCTGGAATGATGAACTGGTTACGCTGGCAAGACAGCATAATAATGCTAATATTTTGAGTATTCCTGCTCGGTTTGTTTCAGAAGAAGATAGTATTCGGTTTGTGAAGACCTTTTTAAGTACAGATTTTGAAGGAGGGAGACATCAGAAAAGAATTGATAAAATACCTACTGATAACTGTTAAAGAGTTATGGGTCATCAACATTCACATCAACATGGCCAGTTATCTGGAAATAGACTGCTATTTTCAATAATACTTAATATTATAATTACTGCATCTCAAGTTATAGGAGGTATTATCTCTGGTAGTTTAGCATTGATTTCAGATGCCGTACATAATTTATCCGATGTTATTTCTTTAATCATTAGTTATGGCAGCGAATTTATTAAGTAATAAGAAAAAACAAACCGTACATCAAACTTTTGGTTTTAAACGAGCTGAAATCATTGCTGCCTTTATCAATTCATCAACCTTAATCATTATTGCAGTATTTTTAGGTATTGAGGCGGTAAAAAGATTTAATGAACCAACCGAAATTGGCAGTGATCTGGTGATTTGGTTGGCTTTTATAGCTATTATAGGAAATGGTATAAGTGTATTATTATTAAAAAGGGATGCAGATCATAATTTAAATATGAAATCTGCATATTTACATCTAATAACAGACATGCTTACTTCTGTAGCTGTTATGATTGGCGGTATTTTGATGAAATATTATGAAATCTATTGGTTGGACGCCGTTCTTACCATTTTTATATCTATATATCTTTTATTTATGAGTTGGAGCTATTTTTATTGATTCCTTAAAGATCTTAATGCTCTTTGCACCAAAAGGTCTTGAGATAACAGCTATTCAGGACGAAATAATTGCCCTTCCCGAAATTGACAATATACACCATGTTCACATTTGGCAATTAAACGACCACGATATTCATTTCGAGGCACATATAGAATTTAATAAAGATATTAAACTGTCTGAATTTGATATGATTTGTTCCAAAGTTGAATATATTTTAATGGATAAGTTTCATATCAATCATTCCAATCTACAACCTGAGTATGAAAGAGATGATCACAAAGATTTTATTATTCAAGATTAACTAAAAATAGATGAACTGGACACTTAAAAGCTTTGATGAATTAACCCTTTCAGAATTTCATGATTTTATACAATTACGCTTAGCTATATTCGTAGTTGAACAAGATTGTCCATATCTGGATTTGGATGGGAAGGATGAAATAGCATATCATTTATTTGCAACAACCGATCAAGGGCAAACAGTTGCTTATACCAGGTTATTCGGGCCAGGAGATTATTATGAAGAAGCTGCTATTGGAAGGGTAGTGGTGCATAAGGATTTTAGAAAAGATGGCCTTGGTTTTGAGTTAATGTCAAGATCCATAGCGCAAATAGAATGTCTTTTCAACACCAAAACCGTTCGAATAGGTGCACAGCAATATTTAAAGAAATTTTATGAATCCCTGGGATTTGTTTCAACCGGACATGATTATATGGAGGATGGTATTCCTCATATGTACATGATAAAAAATTAGCCAGTACCTATATAAATAATTGCACTGATTCGTTTACTTTACTATTATTCATACATGAATAAATACTAAGAATAGTGCTATTATATAAACCAGATTTTTGTTAATAACAATCTTAAGTATATTGGGAATAAATACCCTTAAAAATTCCTATTTTAGCTACCGTTGAATTATAAGAAAAAAAGATAAATTTTACGAACGATTATGGCAGAAGACAAAGAAAAAACAGCAAAACTTAAAGCATTACAACTAACTCTTGACAAGCTTGATAAGACCTACGGAAAAGGTTCTGTCATGAAGATGGGTGATGTAGCTTACCAGGATATTGAAGTGATCCCATCAGGATCCTTAGGTTTGGATCTTGCCTTGGGTGTAGGTGGTTATCCAAGGGGAAGAGTAATTGAAATCTTCGGACCCGAATCCTCTGGTAAAACAACCTTAGCCTTACATGCTATGGCTGAAGCTCAAAAGGCAGGAGGAATAGCGGCTTTTATTGATGCTGAACACGCTTTTGATCGTTTTTACGCATCAAATTTAGGCGTAGATATTGACAATTTGATCATCTCTCAACCCGATTATGGAGAACAGGCTTTGGAGATTGCTGATAACCTGATCAGTTCAGGGGCAGTAGATATTGTTGTCATCGATTCTGTTGCTGCTTTGACGCCAAAAAGTGAGATCGAAGGAGAAATGGGAGACTCAAAAATGGGACTTCATGCTCGTTTGATGTCACAAGCACTTAGAAAGTTGACAGCAACTATCAATAAAACAAACTGTACCGTGATCTTTATCAATCAGTTAAGAGAAAAAATTGGTGTTATGTTTGGCAACCCTGAAACAACAACAGGAGGAAATGCATTGAAATTCTATGCTTCTGTGAGATTGGATATTAGGAGGAGAACCCAAATTAAGGATGGCGACAAAATACTAGGAAACAGAGCAAAGGTTAAAGTTGTGAAGAATAAGGTGGCCCCACCATTTCAAACTACAGAATTTGATATTATGTATGGTTTAGGCGTTTCTAAAGTTGGAGAAATTCTTGATCTTGGCGTTGAGTTAGAGATCATCAAGAAAAGCGGATCATGGTTTAGTTACGGGGATACCAAACTTGGTCAAGGTAGAGACGCAGTGAAAGCGTTGATAGGAGATAATCCTGAACTTGCCGATGAACTGGAAGCCAAGATCACTGAAATGATCAAAGCAAACTAGAATAAACTCAAAATAAAAAAAGCGACTTACTAAGTCGCTTTTTTTTATCTTAAAAAGAAGGTTTTATTTATTTGCTTCCTTGATATATTTTTCAAGAGCCATCGTCATTGATGGTGTTTCCTTTGATGGAGCAGCAATATCAATCTGCAGACCAGCTTCTTCAGCTGCTTTTACTGTTGAGTTGCCAAATACAGCAATTCTGGTATTGTTTTGCTTAAAAGTAGGGAAGTTCTCAAATAAAGATTTTATTCCACTTGGACTAAAGAAAACCAAAACATCATAGAACACATTTTCCAGATCAGAAAGATCGCTAATCACCGTTTTAAATAATACAGCTCGCTTCCATTCTACACCGAGACTGTCCATTTTATCAATCATTGTTTCTTTAACATGATCAGAACAAGGTAAAAGGAATTTTTCAGACTTGTGCTTCTTAATCAAAGGAATAAGATCATCAAATGTTCTAGTTCCTACATAGATCTTACGTTTTCTGTACACCACATACTTCTGTAAATAAAAAGCGACTGCTTCAGAAAGACAAAAATATTTCATGTCATCCGGAATAGTAACCCTCATCTCGTCAGCTATTCTAAAGTAGTGATCTACTGCATTTCTGCTTGTAAAAATTACTGCTGAAAAACTTAAAAAATCGATTTTCTGATTTCTTACCTCTCTCGAAGATTCTCCTTCTACATGAATAAAAGAGCGAAAATCGATTTTCACTTTTTGTTTATTCATCAGGTCAAAATAAGGAGATTGTTCTGCTTTTGGAGCGGGTTGTGAAACGAGTATAGTTTTTACTTTCATATAATTTTGTTTTATTCAACAAACAGTTTATAAACAACTATAAAGGGGGATAATTCAAGGGCGCAAAGGTACAAAAATAAATAGAACAAATTGTTAAAACTTAATTTTTCATTTTTGATCAATACAAAGTAACGAAATAAAGCAAAGGCCAAAGAAACTACTATACCGAAAGTTATCAAAAACTTATGAAAAAATCCCACACTGTAATTGGTCAGAATAAGCAAAGGAAATATGATAATGGAAACCAGAGCTAAATTACTTATTTTGAGAAAGGTAAAGTAATTTTGACTCTCTTCTAACTCAAATATATTACCCAATAAAAAGCCTAAAAAATATCTTAAAATGAAATAGCCCAGTGTCATGATAAAAATTTGAAAATAGAAATAAAACTGCCCTTGCATCTCAGGAGTAGAAAAGGCATTAAGAGTAAAATAAATATACAGGGAAATGTTAAAAATAATGATTAAAAAGAAAATAACATGATACCAATTGAATATCAAAGGCCGGGTTTTGATATAATCGGTGTAGTATTTTTCTGAATAGACCAAAGAGAATAGTTTTGAAAATCGCTCGGTGAAATTGAATTGAATAATGGCAATGAGGATCAAGACAAATAGAAAGATCAGCGTGATCCAATCACTGGTTACAGATATTTTTTCTACACCTTCAAACATGATCTGTTATTGGTTCGTAATTTGATTCATCATTACCACAGGTACTTTATTTCCTTGAAAACCTTCGAGTAAGTCATAAAACTCAAGGGCTACTCTAAACGTAATTATTTCATTTTCATTCAGTTTTGGAGCTTCAAAAACAGCTTTAAACACATTTTTTTCGTAGGGCATTAAATTTGCTACACCGCTTATTTGCAAAGGAACTTTTGCAAGAATTTTATTTTTATAACCTTGAAAAACACCATAAAAATGAACCTGATCAAAAGTAATATTTTTATCATAAGTATTGATCATTGTAAATTCTAATTCGTTTATACCTGTAGTTATTGATAGCTCCTGCGATTCGATCAAACATTGCACTTTTTCAAAGGTCTGGTAATTTTTAATGAGCTTACCATATATATAGCTGCTATATCTTTTTGCCAGTTTAGGTTGATCTTTGACATAAGAAGTGGCACTATAGATATCTTCACCCTGCATATTTGCTTCGAAATCAAGTAGGTTATATTGACTTTGTCTTCCCTTTAAAATGCTATAAGAATGTGTTTTAATACCCGTGTAAAAATTATAAAGAGAGGCATTTCTATAGGAATTGACAAATACTACTGGCTTACTTTCGGTATTGATTTTTAATTCGGGAATCCATTGCCGTGATACATGAGGTTCTAAAACAATAGGGGAAATAGAAGGGAAAGCAAAAAACAATCTGATGATCAAGATAATACCAAGTTGTACACTACCTAGTATCATCAACCAACGACGGGCTTTGTAATGATGGATAAAAAAAGGAAATATAATGAGAAGAATCGGTATTAGTATAACAATCAGCCACTGGGCCTGTGGTTCAGACTTGAAGGAACTTATAAAGAAAAAGATAAAGAACCCATATACTATAAACTTCAGAGATCTTTCAAATACGCTTTTGACTTTTTGCTTAAAGAAAGCGTTGTACACCACAGGAAAAGTAAGTCCAACGACAGCAATCATATTGATCAAATGGGTAAGGTTATTGAGTATGCTATAAGGTTTTTTACCCCTTTCTTTTAAATGGTATTCAAACGAAGGAAAGCCATTTTGATATTGCCAGTTGAGATGAGGAAGGAAAAGAAATAAACCAAAAAGGCCAGCCATCCAAAACCTTGGGTTTTTTAATAATTTCCAATGAGAAATAACTACAAAACCAATAACAAGAATACCATGGTACTTACTATAAAGCATACCCGCCATACTAAAGCCTAGAAAGAGAATATTGAAAACACTTTCATTAGTGAGAAACCGCTTATAGGCCAGTAAAAACAAAGCAGTGAAAAGTAACAGGGGAGTATCAGGTGTGATGATAAAACCAAAGACCTGCCAAAAAGTTAAGGAAATAACTACAAGAAAAAACAGCGGTACATGCTTCCATTTCTCTTTAAAATCGATCATAGACCATATGACCAATAGCATGAGAGAGAAACTGATAGTGCTTAATAACCTTAGGCCAAGTTCCCCATCAAATAGACTATTTCCAAGTGCTGCCCAAAGCGCAACCATAGGAGGGTGGTCGAAATAACCAAAGGCAAGGTCTTTCGACCACACATAATAGTAAGCTTCATCTTCAAAGAGGTAGGTAAAACTACTTTGCAACAGGTTAATTACAAGAAAGAAAAGAAGTATGGAAAAAAACTGAAACTTGGGATCTTTTAATATTTTCATTAAGCATATTCTTAACACAAAATTAGCAATTATTTATTTTACCTTTGCCTTACTAAATAAGTATTATGCAAGATACGCTGGTTATCATTCCTACCTTCAATGAGAAGGAGAATATTGAGAAGATCATTAGAGCAACTTTTTCTCAAACGAAATGTTTTGATATACTAATTGTTGATGATAGTTCTCCTGACGGAACAGCTGACATTGTTAAGGAACTGCAAGAAGAGCATCCCAAAAGCCTTTTTCTTGAAGTAAGAAATAAAAAAGATGGGCTGGGAAGGGCCTATATCCATGGGTTTAAATGGGCGATCAAAAAGAAATACGATTATATTATAGAAATGGATGCTGATTTCTCTCACAATCCAGTTGACCTTGTGAGGTTATATGATAAATGTGTTAAAGAAGGAGCAGATGTTTCGATTGGTTCTAGATATTCAAATGGGGTTAATGTAGTAAACTGGCCAATGAAAAGAGTGTTATTATCATTTTTTGCATCAAAATATGTTCGTTTTGTAACAGGAATGCCTTTTAATGACACCACAGCCGGTTTTGTATGTTATAACAGGAGGGTGCTGGAGAAAATTCAGTTAGATAAAATTAAGTTTGTAGGCTATGCCTTTCAGATAGAAATGAAATTTAAGGCATGGAAACATGGATTTAATATTCAGGAAGTATCAGTTATTTTTACAGACCGGACTCTTGGAGAATCCAAAATGAGCAAGACCATTATTACAGAAGCCATTTTTGGGATTATTAAAATGAGATTCGCGGGCTTACCAAAACCTCCAAAAAATAAAAAAGTATGATTATCAACACGTTAATAAGAAATGTTAGCCTTGTTAATGAAGGTAGTACGTTAGAATGCGATGTACTGATCGAGGGTGAAATGATTAAGCAGATTGGTGATAATATTGTAGATTTTCCTCCAAACACGAAGATTATAGATGCCTCAGGAAAGCTTATGATTCCTGGAATTATAGATGATCAGGTACATTTTCGCGAACCGGGACTTACTCACAAGGCGAATATAGCCACTGAATCCAGGGCAGCTGTAGCTGGAGGAATCACTTCTTTTATAGAAATGCCCAATACGGTGCCACAGGCAACAACTCAAAAATTACTGGAAGATAAGTTCCAAATTGCGGCAAAAGATTCCTATGCCAACTACTCTTTTATGATGGGTGGCACCAATGACAATCTTGAGGAACTTTTAAAAACGAACCCTAAAAATGTTGCTGCAATTAAGCTATTTTTAGGTTCTTCAACAGGCAATATGTTGGTGGATGATGAAGAAGTACTAGAAAAAATATTTTCGTCTACAAAACTCCTAATCGCAGTCCATTGCGAAGACGAGACGACTATAAAAAATAATTTAGACAAGCAAAAAAGCATTTATGGTGAGGATATTCCGATGGAAATGCATCCTGTCATTAGAAGTGCAGAGGCTTGCTATATATCATCGTCAAAAGCCATTAAACTTGCCAAAAAAACAGGTGCGAGACTACATGTTTTTCATTTATCAACAGCGATTGAAACAGATTTATTTACAAATAAAATACCGCTTGAGGAAAAGCAGATCACTGCTGAAGTTTGTATTCATCATTTATGGTTTGATGACAGAGATTATAAAGAAAAGGGAGCTTTTATCAAATGGAACCCAGCAGTGAAATCTGAATCGGACAAAGCGGGGCTATGGAAAGCTTTACTTGATGACAGGATCGATGTGATTGCAACAGATCATGCGCCACATACTTTGGAAGAGAAAAGACAGGTATATACAAAGGCCCCTAGCGGCGGCCCCCTTGTACAACATGGGCTGTTAGCGATGATGGAAGCAGTAAAAGAAGAAAAAATCAGTTTGGAAAAAGTTGTGGAGAAAATGTGTCATAATCCGGCCCGATTATTTAAAATAGAAAAAAGGGGTTTTGTTAAGGAGGGCTATTTTGCTGATCTTGTATTGATTGACCCTAACCAGAGTCAAACGGTTCATAAAGATAATATTTTATATAAATGTGGTTGGTCTCCATTTGAAGGTACAACTTTCCATTCTAAGGTGACCCATACCTTTGTAAACGGTGAGCTGATTTATAACAAAGGCGTTTTTAATGATCAAATAAAAGGTAAGCGATTACTATTTGAGAGATAATGAAAACAATTTATGCAATATTATTGGTCGTTTTCTTGCTTGGTTGTCAAGATAAGGTAAGCTATGAAAAACCTGAAGGATTGATCGGAAAGTCAGAAATGATCGATTTACTCTATGATATGCACTTGGCCGTCGGAACCTCCAATATACAGAATGTTCATCTTGAGAAAGACAGGAACTATATGTCTTTGGTGTATCAAAAACACAATATAGACAGTACCAGGTTTGCTGAGTCTAATCTATATTATACTGCTCATATTCAGGAGTATGAAGATATTTTTGAAGAAGTAGAACGCAGAATAGCAAATCTTCAAAATATTATGGAGCCGAAGGGAGATTCTATTACTGATTTTTCAGATAAAGCCAGAGACGCCATAAGAATGAATGATAGTATTGAAAACTCACCGGATACAAAAGAGTAATTTCTTTTCAGAATAGCAAATCAACTTAAGTATTGATATCACGCGCAACTTTTTCTATACAGCCACTTATGGGCTCAAATTGAAAATCCAGTTCCTTTTTTATTTTTTCAGCGGTATAGGGATGGTTTGACATAGCTGATTTCGCCGTATATTTCGTTAATAAAGGAGTTGAAAGCGTTATTTTACTTCTCAAAAACTCTAATCTCCATACAAAAGCACTGATCAATTTGTTGATCTTGATCCTGGGCCGTTGTTTTCCGAGTGCATCAGCAATCATAAATAGGACATCTTTATAGGAGAGGTTTTCTGAAATCAAGACAAAGCGTTGATTGGCCAAGGTTGAACCCATCAATTGAATCATGATTTTAACCACATCCTGAACCCCAACAAAACCAGTGACTCCCTCAGAATAAAACTTAAGGCCTTTTTGCACATTGCTAAAAAGAGTACCAGAGCCCTTTTGCAAGAAACCAGAGCCCAGAATGACTCCCGGATTCACAATAACTACAGGAACACCTTCTTGAGAAGCTCTCCAAACCTCCATTTCTGCTCCATACTTTGTGATGGCATAATCACTTTTGTCAGTAGCATTGTTCCAATTATCTGTTTCATCCATCAATTGGCCTTCAGCGCCATTTTCAATGGCAGCAACAGAACTAACAAAACAAAGTTTTTCGACATGATTACTGATACACAGATTCACAATATTTGTTGTACCATGTATATTGACCTTCCTCATTTTCTGATAGTCTTTTGATGCAAAAGAGATGATTGCCGCGCAGTGATACACATATTTTACCTGCTCAAATGCTTTTTCAAGCTCAGGAATGTCATTTAAACTCGCCTCAACCCAACGTATCTTGTTGAAAAGACTCTCTGTATCCGGTCCATAAAATTGAAAAACTCTTTTTACAGCGTTGAGATCACTGTTTTTTTGATGAATAGCGCGAACACTATCATTTTCAAGTAAAAGATGATATAACAGGTGTGAGCCCACCAAGCCAGTTCCGCCGGTTACCAAAATCATGTTACGAAAATAAACAATTGAATGATAATGAGGCTTTGATAAATCTCTTAATTTGAGTGAATATTTCAAAGATATGAATTCAAACAAGGCTTTCTTTTTTATATTTGCTGCAAATTTCTAAGAATGAAGAAGAACTTTGTTGAAGAGTTGCGTTGGAGAGGACTCCTGCATACTATCATGCCTGGCACAGAAGAGCAACTGCAAAAGGAATCTACAGTCGCCTATATTGGCTTTGATCCAACGGCCGACTCATTGCATATTGGTAGTTTGGTACAGATTATTTTATTGATGCATTTGCAAAAGTCGGGACATAAGCCAATTGCTTTGGTAGGAGGGGCTACGGGGATGATTGGTGACCCTTCAGGAAAATCGAATGAACGAAATTTACTCGACGAGGAGACCTTGGCAAAAAACATCAACGGAGTAAAACAGACATTGGAAAGGTTTATTGACTTTTCTGGAGCTGTAGAGAATTCAGCAGAAATGGTCAATAACTATGACTGGATGAAAGATCTTTCTTTTCTTGACTTTGCCAGAGATATCGGAAAACATATCACCGTTAATTATATGATGGCCAAGGATTCTGTTAAGAATCGTATCAATGCAGAGTCAAAAGAAGGAATGAGCTTTACAGAATTCACTTACCAACTGGTTCAGGGCTATGATTTTCTTCATTTATACAGCCATAAAAATTGTAGGTTACAAATAGGAGGAAGTGACCAATGGGGTAACATCACTACAGGTACTGAGTTGATTAGAAGGAAAGTACAGGGTAAAGCCTATGCTTTAACCAGCCCTTTGGTAACGAAGGCTGATGGGACTAAATTTGGAAAGACTGAAGGCGGAAATATCTGGCTCGATACAAAAAGAACGTCTCCTTATAAGTTTTATCAATACTGGCTTAACGCTTCAGATGTGGATGCCGAGAATTATATCAAAATATTCACTTTCCTGGATCAGGATACCGTTGAAAAACTTATAGCAGAGCATAAAGAAGCACCGCATGTAAGATTATTGCAAAAGAAAGTAGGTGAGGAGGTCACAGTAATGTGTCACGGAGAAGAAGCCTATGAAAATGCAGTAAAAGCGTCACAGATCTTATTTGGCAAATCGACTGCAGATGACCTGAAAACCCTTGATGAGCAAACGTTTCTTGATGTTTTTGAAGGAGTACCTCAAGCTGAAATTGAAAAAACGGAATTAGAAAATGGTTTAGAGATTGTTGAGGCTTTGAACGAAAAATCTGGCTTTTTGAAATCAAATGGAGAGGCGAGAAGAGCCTTAAAAGAAAATTCTATTTCTATAAACAAGGAAAAAGTAAAAGATGACTTTGTTTTAGGTAATGGAGACTTAATTGCAGATAAATTCATCTTACTACAAAGAGGAAAGCGGAATTATTTTTTATTGAAAGTGGTGTAATAGCGCATTATTTTCATTGTGAAATTTTTTTACGTTTCTCACTGTGTTTTTAATTTAAGCCAATATCTATGGGAAGCCATCCCGTTAATCTAATGATCCGATTTCTACTTGAGCTGATGGCTCTCGCATCAGTAGGTTTGTGGGGCTGGAAAAGTTTTGACGGTACACTTCAATATGTACTTGGTCTTGGCTTGCCTATTTTGATGACTATTGTATGGGGAACCTTTGCCGTTCCTGATGATCCAAGTCGTTCTGGCAAAGCACCAGTATCTGTATCAGGCCTGATTAGATTAGTGATTGAATTTGTATTTTTTGCTTTGGCTGTTTGGGCGCTTTATGACTTGAAATATCCCAGGCTGAGTTATGCTTTAGGTGGTCTTGTCATCATACACTATCTTGTTTCTTATGATAGATTGCAGTGGTTGTTGGCCCAAAAGAATTAAGGGAATGACATAAATAAAAAATGCCTCGTTCTTTAACGAGGCATTTTTGGCTTTTAGCGCTCCGTCAGATGGGTGAGCCCATAAGACCAAATACTGTACATTTCTCTAAACCAAGATCCGACTGCATATCCTGCAGCATAAGAGCCTTTAGCGGGTTCAGCCCCACCTCTTATAACATGGATTTCCTCTTGATTTAAAACTTGTAGTCCGGTAATATCTAATTGAGTCATTTTATTATTTTTTTATTGTTTCTAATGATATAGACACCTGCAAAAAACAGGATTATACATATAACACCATAATAAATGATGTTGATTGTTTTAGTAGTTGTCATCGAAAAGATAGAAAATTCTATTGCGGGATCTGTTAATATCGTATCAACGAGAAAGACAAAATTTAAAATTCCAACACTAAAAAAGACATAGGCAAGATTGATTATTGATCTCATCATTCAATCAATTATATCAAGGGTTCATTCCCCATGAGTCCGTCATAAATTCCTCTGTAAAAACTCCCTACCGTCTTGTAGTACCATTCTACCGCTTCTTTGATAGGACCTCCTCCTTGAACACTTAGTAGTTCATTATGATCAAGGTGGATACAGTTCATTTTTGAAATATTTTCCATAACTACTATCTTGGATTATTCCAGCCTTGTAGAAACCATTCTCCTACTTGGTCTAAGATTTTACCAACACTCACCGCAGTTGTTACTGCTCCCAAGACGACCAATATAGGTAAGCCTCCTTTTATTTGATCTAATTCTTCAGGAGCCAGTTCATGCATCCCATAATATGCTGCTTCTTTCATAAGTTTTAAAGTTTTTTTGACCCCTTTGATGGGGTCTTGTTATACATTTATTGATTATTCAAAATATGGTTACGTCTAACCCGCTACGTCTAGCTTTGTTTTGATATAGCTAAGATAATTCGGTTTACTGCACCTTCCTTGCAGTGAAAAAAGATAGTTTGAGAAAGATTGTCCGGCATAAATATTTGTTAGTTTTTCTTTAGCCATTACTTGAATGGAAATATTGATTGTCAGCTCAAAATCGAATTCATAATAGTAAGTTTTTGTGCGACGATTAAATTTTAATGGTGCATCAAATTCTTTGAGTTGTTCTAGTAAAAGATAAGTTTGTCTTAGGCTAATATGTAATTTTTTTGATAGCTCGAAAGGAGTTCCTGTTGTTTCAAGTTTTATCAGTTGATGCGTTTTTCTAAGTCGTTCCAGTTGCTTTAAATTGTTCATTGCTTTTGATTTTAGTTAGACAGATGTGTCATGAGCGTAATTTTCAGGAAACTGTTTTTTCCATAGATCTTGATAAGTGCCTTTTTCAAGGATGAGCTTGTTGTGATGGCCCGATTGAACAAGCTTTCCGTTTTTTAAAACCATAATTTTATCGGCAATTGTTAAATTGAGCAATCTGTGAGAAATTAGGATAACGGTTTTATTTTTTTCCTTTAGGTCAACTATTGTTTTTTGAAGGGCAGCATCTGATTCACTGTCAAGTGAAGAAGTTGCTTCATCAAGTACCAACACCTCCGGATCCTGATATAAGGCCCTAGCAATGGCAACCCTTTGTTTTTGACCTCCAGAAAGTGTCGCTCCATTTTCACCGAGGTACGTATTAAAACCTTGGGGAAGTGCTTCTATGAAATCCATCATTTTCAATGAATTGCAAATATGAAGTACCTTTTCCATATCAATGTGAAGCTTTCCAAGTGCCAGGTTTTCAATCAAGGTTCCATCAAAAAGGTGAATTTGTTGGGGGACCACACTAATGATTTTTCTCAGGCTCGTTTTACTTATGTATTTAATGTCGTGCTCATTAAGTAGAATATTTCCTTTTTTTAATAGGTATAAGCCTTGAATTAAATGGATCAAGGTAGATTTTCCGGAACCACTTTCTCCTACAATGGCTGTAATCTCTCCTTTTTTAAAGCTTAAATTTAAACTGGAGAAAACTACGCCCTTGTTATTGTAGCCAAAGGCTACATCTTTAAATCTGATTTGTTCTAAGGTTGATTTATCAAAGGAGTAGCAATTTTCAGATACTTCAGTTTCAAGATCAAATACTTCAAAAAGCCTGTCAGAAGCGATTAGGGCATTTTGGATGGTTTTATTTGAGGAAATTAATCCTGAAACCGGTCCGGTAAAATATCCGATAATGGCGTAAAAAGAGAAAAGTTCACCCGGAGTAAGCTCTTTTGCTAAAACATAATATGAACCGACCCACAGCAGTAAAATAGTAAACAAACTTGATATTCCCTGGGTTGAAGATTGACTGAACACCTGATTAAGTGAGGATCGATATCCATTTTTTAACACCTTGATGAATCTGTACTCAGTTTTGGCATTCATTTCGTTTTCCAGACCGAACAGTTTGATGGTGCTGATCGCATTTAGGGATTCAACAAGTTGACTTTCAAGATCAGCAGAAGATTCCATAATCTTTCGTTCAGTCTTTTTATTTAACTTATTGGTAATCAAAAATATGAGTAGATATACAGGTAGAATAGCTATCATCAACAAGCCCAGTTTCCAATAGTAGGTGAACATTAGAAGGAAAGAGAAAATGACAATAAACAAGTTTACCATTAAATTGAGGGCTGTGTTGTTGATAAACAATCTTATTTTGACAGCATCATTGATTCGTGACAATATCTCTCCTACACGCATTTTGTCAAAAAATTGCTGAGGTAGTTTTAAGAGATGTTTATAATATCCCAGTATTAATCTTGCATCTATTTCCTGCCCTGTTCTAATCAAAAAAATATCCTTGTATACGCTGAGAATGATTTGAATTACCAATAAGAAAACCATAGATATACTCATGATATTCAGCAGCTTAAAATTTTCATTAAGAAGGACATGGTCAGTTATTTTCTGAATATAAATTGAAGTTGAAAACCCAAGGATCGTGTAAAAGAAGGAGCCTATAAGCGATTGGAAGAGTATAAATCTATGCGGTTTTAGTAAATGCCAAAATCGAAGAAATTGAGATATTTTTTCATTTCTAGCACTGAATGATTCATTGGGAAGCAGAATGACCAAAACTCCTGTCCATTGTTTGATAAAGCTATCGAGCGAGATTTGTTCTGTTTTTCCTGTTCCAGGATCCATAATCCTGATATACTTTTGAGATACCTTGTAAATGACAACAAAATGATTAAGACGTCCGTCAATTACAGTATGAGCGATGGCAGGAATTGGAATTTTATAAAGACTGGTCACATCTCCTTTTACCCCCTTTGCATCAAAACCGAGTTTTTGAGCCCCTTCCAATATTCCGAGAATATTAGTTCCGTCTTTGTCTGTTCCAATATATTGACGAATTTTTGATAGCGGTAAATAAAGCTTATAGAAAGCAGCAATAGAAGCAATACAGGCTGCTCCACAGTCGGTTATATCGTGTTGTTTAATATTCAATCCAGACATGCTTTTTTTAATTAGGGTCATACCAGTCATCTAGTTTATCAAACAGCAATTGAAAAAGGGACCTGTTTTCAATAAAGAAAAGTGCCTTAAGGGTCATTCCTTTCTGAAAACTTCCATTGATTTTTTTATTTAAAAAAAGACCGGTTTCATTGATAGAACATAAAACTTTAAACATGGGAAGATCGTTGACCTTACTTATGTCCTGATTGATTCTTACAATTTGACCCGTGGCAGTTCCCCATCGTGCATGATCAAATGCGTCTATTTGAAATTTTACGGGTTGGTTATTCTTTATTTGACCAATATCGGAAGGTGACACGTAACACTCAACCATCAGATCGGTCTGCGGAGAAATTTCCGCAATAGCGGTTCCGGTATAAAGAAAATTGTTTCTATCAAACCCTTTGAATTCCTGAATGTTGCCAGTTGCAGGGGAAATAATATAATGTAAATCTCTATTTTTTTTTAATGATAACAATTTGGATTGAACAACACGCAAATCAGATTTTTTCTGATGCAATTCATTTTGCCAAAGGCGGATTTGATTTTTCTTAAAATACAGAAGTTCGTTTCGAGATTTTTCTAGTTCATATGACTGATGTTTCAAATTCAATTTTGGCGATGACATCTTTTTTATACAGATGATTTTGCCTCTTGAACATTGAGAGATGTCTTTGCCATTTTTCTTGAAGAGCTTTCAGTTTTTGCTCGTATTGTTGAAATTGACTTTTGCCTAATGTGGTTGTTAAGGAATCTGGCGGAACCAGAAGATCACGACACATCAGCTTCAAATCTTTAATATATAGTTTTAAGGTATCTGTTTGTTCTTCGATAAGGGCCAACTCCTGTGAAATGGAGGAATCATCTAAAATCACAAGGGTGTCACCTTCTTTGACAGACGAATTTTCGCCAATACGCACATCGTCGATTTTTCCATTGATAGGACTAGTGATAAGGTTTCGCTCTTTACTGGGCCTAATCATTCCAGGAGATGTGGTGTAAAGATCGATTTTGATGAATGGTAAAGCAGCACCAATGAGAAGCAGCGATATCAATAGAATCATATAGATTGCTTGACTCCTTTTTAGGAAATTATGCCTGTATAATTCTGAAGTATGGTCTAGAATCTCTTTTGGAAAAATGGATTTCATGGTCAATAAGGGGTTTATAGATAAAAAACGATGCTCAAAATTCGTTTAAACCCTATAAAACAAGCTTGAAAATCCCTTAGTATAAGTCAGGATTCCCCATAAAATACTTAATTCCAAAGCTTCAGAAAATCACTGGGAAGCTCGTATTTACTGCAGTATTTGGTATTTTTACCAAACTTGACCCATTCATTAAGAATGAGTATCTTAGAATACTTTTTCAGTAAATCCAAACCCATGAAAAAATTCCTCGTTTTTTTAAGTCTATTTTGTTTTCTCGGGTTTGCGGATAGTAACACTTATAAAACCAATACGAAAGCTTCTAACTTCAACGATAGCAATTTCGATTGGCTGCTTGGAATCTGGAAAAAAACCAATGATAAAGAGGGTTTACAAACTTTTGAACACTGGGAAAAAATAAATGAAACAGAATTAAGAGGCTGGGGATATACTTTAAAAGAGTCTGATACGATCTGGCAAGAATCCATCAGGTTAAGCAAATCCAAGGACCTGTGGAACTTTGAAGTATCACAACAGGGTACTATTGAGCCGACTATTTTCAAAGTAACTAAAATTGAAATGGAGAGTTTTACTTGTGAAAACCCAGACAATGAGTTTCCGAAAAAGATTCGTTATGCGAAGGTTGAAAGAGGTCTAAACGCAGTTATCTCTGGTGATGGAAAAGTAATTTTATTTCAATTTATCAAAGCCAATTAAAAGTATCAATGCGAATAGAAACTAACACAACCATACAAACAGATCATAGTCTTTCTTTTGTATTTTTAGAATGCTGATGATAAGAACCTTGTTCTTTATTTCTAAGTAACTAACTAAACCAATCTGTAACCAAAAAATGAAAACTACTTTTCACAAAACATGTTTATGCTTGTTTAGCTTTCTTATTGTAAATCTAAGCTACGCACAAATTCAAAAAGGGAATCTCGAAATAGGGATAACCCAAGGTCACAAAACCACTTCTGATGAGAAACATTTTTTTAATTTGGACCTTGAAAAAGATCAGTTTGCATTTCTAAAAGTGATGCAAAATGGAGTAGATCTTCAAATTACCACCTATGCTGTAAATGGGGACAAAATAGCGGATTTTGATAGTCCTAATGGAACAAACGGTCCGGAATTAATTCAATTCACTTCAACAGATAAAGGTATATACAAGGTTGCGGTATATCCTTTTAATAAGGAAGCTCTGGAAGGTGATTATGAGATTACATTGGTCGCTGTGAAGCCAAAAGCCATATCGAAAAACGATAAGGTAGACGAGGCCTTCTTTGTGTGGAACCAAAAGGATGGTCCGGGAGCAGTGGTCGCTGTTCAAAAAGATGGCGTGATTATCTATAAAAAAGGTTATGGTATGGCAAATCTGGAATACGATATACCTGTAGATCCGACTACTGTATTTCACATAGCTTCGGTTTCCAAACAATTTACAGCCTATTCTATTTTACTGTTAGAGGCTGATGGGAAGCTAAGTATTGATGACGATATTAGGAAATATATTCCTGAAGTACCTGATTTTGGAAAAACCATTACTTTAAAGCATCTAGTGACCCATACCAGTGGAATGAGGGATCAATGGAACTTATTAGCCATCGCAGGTTGGCGTTTGGACGACGTCATTACCAAAGAGCATGTTCTAAAACTTGTTAGCAAACAAAAGGATCTTAATTTTGATCCTGGGGAAGAAATGGCATACTGTAACACTGGATTTACGCTTCTGGCAGAAGTTGTTGCCAGAGTTTCTGGCAAGACCTTTGCGGAGTTTACAGAAGAAAGAATATTTAGGCCTTTACATATGTCAAACACCTTATTTTATGACGATCATGAGAAAATTGTAAAAAACAGAGCCTATTCGTATTATGCGGATACCGAAGGCTATAAAAAAAGTGTATTGAGTTATGCCAATGTTGGTGCCACCAGTTTGTTTACGACCGTGGAAGATCTGAGTTTGTGGGCGAATAATTTTTCTGAAACCAAAGTTGGAAATAAGGATATTATTAAATCGTTGAACACTAGGGCAATTTTGAATAATGGAGATACAATAAACGCAGCAAAAGGTCAGTTTGTTGGGAAGTATAAAGGCCTCAAGGAAATATCTCATGGAGGCGCAGATGCAGGATACAGAACTTTTTTAACTAGATTTCCAGATGAGGATTTTTCAGTTGTGGTTTTCGGAAATTCAGCCTCTTTTAATTCTGGGGCTCTGGCGCATAAAGTTGTGGATATATATTTAAAGGATCAATTAGTAGATGAACCGGAAAAAGAAGATTCAACTCAAGAAAAATCAACCCAGACAGTTGTTTTAAGCTCAGAATTAATAGATGCTTATACAGGCGATTATGAATTGCAGCCTGGGTTCATTATCAGTGTTTCCGAAGAATCAGGCACTTTACTTGCGCAAGCAACCGGGCAACAAATAATTTCTTTAGAACTTATATCAGAGACTGAGTTTAAAGTAAAAGGAGTTGAAGCAACGATACATTTTATTCCAAATGGCGGAGCAAAAGCCCAAGCTATCAAATTACACCAGGGAGGACAAATTATGGATGCTCCAAGATTGGCTGCTTTTGACAAGAGCAAGGTAAATTTAGACGATTTTACAGGAGATTTTTATAGCGACGAACTGTCAACAACTTATCATTTTAAAATAAAAGAGGGAAAATTAGTAGCAGAACATTCCAGAATATCAGACATAGAATTAACGCCTTCTAAAACAGACTTCTTTTCTGGCAATAAATGGTTTTTTGGACAAATAGAATTTAAAAGAGATAAGGATGGAGTCATTAATTCCTGTGAAGTATCGTCGGGAAGGGTAAGAAATTTGAAATTCATTAAGATGAAATAAAATGATCATGTTTAAAAGTTATTTACTGCTCTTAATGCTGTTATTTCTGTCTTCATTTGAACAGAGTAATACCTGGATTGACCTACTCGACAAAGATCTTTCACATTGGGAGAACTACCTTAGTTATCGCTATCCGGAAGGATATAAGGGGGACATTCCTAAAGATGCTGAAGGCAATGACTTAAAACCCATAGGGCTCAACAAAGATGAGTTTGGTGTTTTTACTGTGATTGAAAAGGGAGGAGAACCTGTACTGCGTATCAGTGGAGAGATTTATGGCTGTGTAGCAACCAAGTCAGAATTTGAAAATTATCATTTAAAACTTCAAGTGAAATGGGGTGATACAAAATGGCATCCACGAAAGGAACTATTAAAAGATTCAGGAGTTTTATACCATTCTATTGGACCCCATGGAGCAGAAAGCTGGAGATCATGGATGCTTTCTCAGGAGTTTCAGGTGATGCAGGGTCATATGGGCGATTTCTGGAGTCAGGCCAATTCGGCCATTGATATCAGGGCTTATTTACCAGAGTACATTATGAATCCGGTGGCCGATAAAAGCCAGCCCTTTTTAGCTTTGGGCAGAGGCGAGGAGGTACAAGGCTATTGTATGCGCAGTGCGAACTTCGAAAAACCTCATGGAGAATGGAACGAGCTGGAGCTTATCTGTTTTGAAAACAAAAGCATCCATATAGTGAATGGTGAAGTAGTGATGATTTTGCAAAATTCCAGATATGTAGAAAATGGTAAAAAAGTTCCTATGCATAAGGGAAAGATTCAATTACAAAGTGAAGCCGCTGAGGTATTTTATAAGAATATTAAAATTAAAAAACTGGAAGCCCTGCCGAAACAATACCATCAATATTATCATTAAGCCGCAAGTACCCGGTTTGATTTTATGGTAGAGCCCAATGATATGGTCAAAGAAAGGTTTATGAGGTAAAGGCGCATAAAATATTGAAGACAAAGTTGAAAAGACGTATGTTTGAATTGATCTGATGATAACAGAATAGGCTATACTTGTGATTATATAACTTCTTATATTGAAGACCTATGGAATTTTTCAGAATAATCAATAGCAAGGCAGACGAGAACAGCATTAAAGACACTCTTGATATCAATCAATTAGAATTGATGAGCTCGCAGCTATTTTTATTGGAACCATTAAGCGATCATCTCGCTAGAATCGGTAGTTTATGGGGAGAATTTACTTTGACAAGGCAAGAGATTAAAGGCGGTTTACGTTTTTCACTTTTGGAATGCCCCAATGCCCTTGTCTGGACAATAACTACTGGCTATGATCCGGCTCCGGAATCGATCATTGTTCACTTAACGATCAATAGAACTGAAAAAGATGATGAGTTTCTTGAAGAAATCAAGGATTTTTTAGATGATCATATTAGCTTTTTAAAACAGGTCTTTGATTCAAATGAAAGGCAGGAATAGTTTCGAACGAAATAAACACCAGAAACTTTTCAAATAAAAATATGTTCTTACATTGATAAGATGAATGAAGGCCTCGGAAAGATTATGGATCGAGGTAGCAGTTTCCAAAAATTAAGCTTAATTTTAAAGCAAAGGAATTACATTTAACATACATATAAAAGCAGAGGGATATGGGACAAAATGAATTTGAAAAGGGAGTGAAATTTTCATTTGATAAAAGTATTTCCTATGCCGACAAGGCTGTTGTAAGCAAGCACATACTCAAAAAACAAACAGGAAATATCAGTCTGTTTGCGTTTGATAAAGGCGAAGGACTTAGCGAACATACTACCCCTTTTGATGCTTTGGTTATGATTGTTGATGGTAAGACCGAAATCACAATTGACAGAACATCGCATTTACTTCAGACTGGCGATTCGATCATTATGCCTGCAAATATTCCCCATGCGCTAAAAGCTATTGAAAAATTCAAAATGGTACTGACCATGATCAGGAGCTAATCGTACTATCGATTTATAAAAACTCAAAAATTATTGATGAAAAGCAGTGAATCTTTATTTCACTCTGCTCACAGTTAAGCCATCCCTTATGGGGAGTAAAACAGTTTCAATTCTATGATCTTCATTCATCATTTGATTATAAGCAATGAGCGCCTTGGTATCTTCATCTTTGGCGTGAGGGATCTCTGTTACCTTACCGCTCCAAAGAACGTTGTCTGACAAGATTACCCCACCAGGATTCATTTTATCAATGACGGCTTTAAAGTAGTTGCCGTAATTTGCCTTATCAGCATCAATGAACACAAGATCAAAGGGGCCCTTAATCTCAACGAGTACATCAAGTGCCTCGCCAACATACTGCTTGATTTGATCCTTAAAATTTGAGCGATCAAAGTATTTTCTTTGAAAATCATAGAGTTCCTCATTGTGATCTATCGTATGAAGCAGTCCTCCATTTTGTAATCCTTCTGCTAAGCATAGCGCCGAATAACCGGTATATGTACCAATTTCTACTATAGTTTTTGGGCTGATAAGTTTTGAGATCAGTGACAATACACGGCCTTGAAAATGCCCGCTGATCATTCTTGGAACCAAGGCTTTTTGCCATGTTTCATTAAATAGTTCCTGCAGCAGCATTGGTTCTTTTTGGGAATGATCAGAAGCGTATTGATCTATATGTTCAGGTAAAAAATTCATAGTATTGGTTTTAAAGTATAGGCGCGATGAGTCTTGCAATGGAACTAAGTACTTTGACGTACCAAGGTCTGTTTTTAAGATCAATAAGTTGCAATTTATAACAATCCTTTAGATCTTCTTCAAAATAGAATCTCAGTTTTTCAGCAATTTCTTTGTCATGTATAAAGGCATTCACCTCAGCGTTGAGACTGAAACTTCTTTGATCCATGTTTGTACTGCCAACCGTACTGATCAGTGAGTCGATGATCATGGTTTTAGAGTGCATCATTCCTTTGGTATAAAAATACACTTCGACGCCGCTCAAAAGAAGTTCTTTTAAATAGGTTTGTGATGCATAAAAGGCCGTGCGGATATCTGTTTTTTCTGGAATGATGAGTTTTATCTTTACCCCGCTTTTAGAGGTTATTTTCAAGGCGTTAAAAATAGATTCATCAGGAATAAAATAGGGTGTTGTAATCAAAATTTCTTCACGCGCACTTGTGATCATTCCAAAAAAGGCCTCCATAATGGTTTGGTTCCTCTTTCCATAATCACTTCCTAAAATGCTCGTAGGCAGATGGTTGGACATGTTATGGTTGTTCTCATAACGAACTTCGTCAAGGTCAATTTTTTGACCACTAACAAAATACCAATCACTAACAAACAAGTATTGTAAATCAACGACGGCTTCTCCTTTGATCATGATATGGGTATCTCTCCAATAAAGACCCAGCTTATTCGGATTGATATATTTATCCTTGATATTGATTCCTCCAAGGAAGCCAGTTTCATTATCAATGACAACAATTTTTCTGTGATTTCTATAATTAGCTTTATGAGCGAGTCTTGAAAAAAGAACAGGCATATATGGATAGACCTGTACGCCTGACAAATTCAATTTGATCAATCCGCTTTTACTAATAGAGCTTCCCACATCGTCATAGATGATTTTAACCTGAACCCCTGCTCTTGCTTTGTGACAAAGGATGTCAAATATTTGGTTTCCAATATCATCATCTTTTATAATATAGTAATCGAGGTGTATACTCTTTTGTGCCTTATTCAGTTCTTCAAGTAGTTTCGGGAACTTTTCCTCTCCATTATGCAGGACTTCAATTTTATTGTTATTGGTAAAATTTACTTGTTCAATATTGTAGAATAAGGTGGGGAGCTTTCCATAGGATGAACTTGAGTTACGCACAGGAGCGAGTTTATTGATTTCGCTGATCTGGTTTAAATACACCTTATCAAAATACCGTTTTTTGGTCAGCATTTTCTTTTTTTGATACTGGGCCCCAAATAGGAGGTAAATGATCACTCCGGCAACGGGAATTAATAGAATCAAAAAAATATAGGCAAAAGATTTTTCGGGCCTTTTATTATCCAAAATTACGATGATAATAATAAAGCTGATAAAAATGTAATAAACAATCAGCGCGAAAGGCTTAATAGTTTCAATATATTCCATTTTCAGGCGAATTTCGAATGCCGAATAAACCGACAAGCTATTCAAAGGTAAAAAAAAACGGTATTGAATTTTCAATACCGTTATAAGATTAAGGAATTACTTATCAGTTGTTTTTTATCTCTTTTTGAAGCTTCTTTTTGAGCGCTTCTTTTGCTTCATCACTGAGTTTTTCAGACCCGTCACAAGGCGTTAGGTATTTGCCAAAAAGGTGTGACATCAAATTGTTTTGCTTGGTATATTTTTTACAGTACCTGCAAACTAACAAATGAAAACTCAAACTAATTTTTTCCGAAAGACTCGCTTCGCCATATTGATTCTTATCACATATTGCAGTTGCTTCGTCACAGCTAATCATAAATTTCATATGCCTATCTTTAATTTCTAAACCAATTTTCTTCCATACAATTTCTCAGCTGGACTCTTGCTCTGTGAATGATTACCCATAAATTTGACGATGTTATGCCAAGTTCATTACAAATCTCCTCTGTTTCATAGTTTTGAACGGTTTTTAACATAAAAACAATTCTATATTTTTCGGGTAAGTTTTGGATGCATGTTTCAAGAGTATCTTTCAGTTCTGTATTTTCAATTTCTCTTTCAGCATCATTTCCCCAACTCTGAGGAACCATTTCTTCAATCCAACTGCCCTTTTTTTCACCTTCGTCATAAAAATTCATTCGGACCTCTTTCTGTCCTTTGGCCGAGTTGATCTTGCGATAATGATCAATGATCTTTCTTTTTAGTATGGAAACCAACCAAGTACGTTCTGCTGCCTGACCTCTGAAATTATCTTTACCCTTAATTCCTGAAAAAAAAGTTTCTTGTACAAGATCTTTTGCAAGGTCCTGACCGTCTACTCTTGTGATGGCATAATTGTAAAGATAATCAGCATACAGATCGATCCATTTGTCAGGATTTAGGGTATGCTTTATGTTATCAGACATTCTTGTTTAATTTTAGTTCGGGATAAATATAGTAATGTTAATCAAATAAAAATAATCAAGTAAAATAGGCCGCTTAAAATTTAAGTATTTGGTATATTTGTCTACTATTTTATAAACCAAGCAAAATGAGCGGATTTTTATCTTCATCTATCGCAAGAAAGGTCGCTATGGCCTTGTCGGCACTTTTCTTAATTATTTTCCTTATTATTCATTTATCGGTCAATATCACCTCCTTATTTAGTGAGAAACTATTTAATGAGCTCTCTCATTTTATGGGAACCAATCCATTAATTCAATTTGCGATGCAACCCGTGCTTATTCTTGGCGTCGTGTTTCATTTTGTAATGGGTTTTGTACTTGAATTAAAGAATAAAAGGGCCAGGACTGTAAACTACGTTAAATTTAATGGCGCTGCTAACGCAAGCTGGGCATCAAGAAACATGATCTTATCAGGAGGAGTGATTCTTGCTTTTTTGATTTTACACTTTATAGATTTTTGGGTTCCTGAAATGAACCACAAATACATTGAATTTTTACCAGAAGATCCGAACAGATATTTTGGAGAGCTTCAACACAAATTTGTGAGCCCGCTAAGAGTGGGAGCTTATGTGATTTCTTTTGTTCTATTGGCATTACACTTGCTTCATGGTTTTCAATCAGCATTTCAATCAGTTGGGTTCAATAATAAGTATACCAGCGCAGTGAAATCGTTTGGAAAGTTCTATTCATTTGCTATTCCATTAGGTTTCATTATTATTGCTTTATATCATCATTTTAACCATTAATCTATTCATTTATGACTAAGTTAAACTCTAAAGTACCAAAGGGTCCAATAAAAGATAAATGGACAACATATAAGGACAAAATCGATCTGGTTAACCCGGCCAATAAAAGAAATATAGATATTATCGTAGTAGGTACAGGTCTTGCCGGAGGTTCTGCTGCAGCCACTTTAGCGGAACTGGGCTATAATGTAAAAGCATTTGCTTATCAGGATTCTCCAAGAAGAGCACATTCAATTGCAGCTCAAGGGGGTATCAATGCTTCTAAAAACTATATGGGTGATGGGGATTCGAATTACCGTTTGTTTTACGATACAGTAAAAGGAGGAGATTATCGCTCTCGTGAGGCCAATGTGCATAGGCTCGCTGAGGTTTCAGGAAATATTATCGATCAATGTGTGGCTCAAGGAGTTCCTTTTGCCAGGGATTATGGAGGCTTATTGGATAACCGATCTTTTGGAGGTGTTTTGGTGTCAAGAACCTTTTACGCCAAGGGACAAACCGGTCAGCAGTTGTTACTCGGGGCTTATTCAGCAATGAACAGACAAATAGCTCGTGGCAAGATAGAAATGTTTAACCGTCATGAGATGCTAGATGTGGTAATCGTTGATGGTAAAGCCAGAGGTATTATTGCCAGAAACCTGATTACGGGAGAAATAGAAAGACACAGCGCACATGCGGTAGTGATCGGAACAGGGGGCTACGGGAATGTTTATTTTTTATCAACCAATGCGATGGGATCCAATGCCACGGCGGCATGGAAAATTCATAAAAGAGGAGCCTATTTTGCGAATCCTTGTTTTACGCAGATCCATCCAACCTGTATTCCCAGGTCAGGTGATTACCAGTCAAAATTGACTTTGATGTCTGAATCATTAAGGAACGATGGTAGAATTTGGGTGCCTGGTAAACTTGAAGATGCAAAAGCCATTCAAGAAGGAAAATTAAAGCCTACAGCTATAGCCGAAGAAGACAGAGATTACTTTTTGGAAAGAAGATACCCGGCATTTGGAAATCTTGTTCCTCGTGATGTAGCTTCACGGGCAGCGAAGGAAAGATGTGATGCAGGATTTGGTGTGAATGCAACAGGAGAAGCTGTTTACCTTGATTTTGCCTCGGCTATTGAAAGATACGGAACTGAGCAAGCGAAACTTAAGCATATTGCAAACCCAACAAAAGAGAAAATTATAGAATTGGGTGCTGCTATTATTGAAGAAAAGTATGGAAACTTATTCCAGATGTATGAAAAGATCATAGATGAGAATCCTTATAAAACGCCTATGATGATCTATCCTGCTACTCACTATACGATGGGTGGTGTTTGGGTTGATTACAATTTGATGACAACTGTACCTGGTTTATACTGTATAGGAGAGGCTAATTTCTCTGATCACGGAGCCAACAGACTTGGTGCCTCAGCTTTGATGCAGGGTCTGGCGGATGGATATTTTGTGTTGCCATATACAATTGGTGATTATTTATCGGATGACATCCAAACAGGTAAAATTCCAACAGATAGTCCTGAGTTTGATGAAGTTGAAAAAGATGTAAAAGAAAGATTGGAATTCTTCATTAACAATAAAGGAACCCATACTGTGGATTATTACCATAAGAAACTTGGAAAAATCATGTGGGATAAGGTTGGTATGGCGAGAAATGAAAAAGGTCTAAAAGAAGCGATTGATGAGATTCATGAATTGCGCGAAGACTTTTGGAAAAACGTAAAAGTTACTGGAGAGATGAACGAGTTGAACCCTGAATTGGAAAAAGCGGGTAGGGTAGCAGATTTCCTGGAATTGGGAGAATTGTTCGCCAAAGACGCTTTGGAAAGAGAAGAGTCTTGCGGAGGTCATTTTAGGGAAGAGCATGTGACTGAAGACGGTGAAGCCAAGAGAGATGACAAGAATTATGCCTATGTAGCAGCCTGGGAATATACAGGAAAGCCAAGTGAGGCAATTTTACATAAAGAAGAGCTAGAGTTTAAAGATATTGAATTGAAAACACGTTCCTATAAATAAAGAGACATTATGAATTTAACGTTAAAAATTTGGAGACAAAAAGGGCCACAGGATAAGGGGCGTATGGTGGATTATAAAGTGACCGATATTTCTGAACATATGTCATTTTTGGAAATGATGGATGTGTTAAATGAGGGTTTGGTAGCTAAAAATGAAGACCCTGTCGCTTTTGATCACGATTGTAGAGAAGGTATTTGCGGAGCTTGTTCTTTGCATATCAACGGAGAACCTCATGGTCCTGATAGAGGAATTACAACTTGCCAGTTGCATATGAGAATGTTCAATGATGGAGATACCATTCATATTGAGCCCTGGAGAGCAAAGGCTTTTCCGGTAATAAAGGACCTTGTTGTTGACAGAACTGCTTTCGAAAGAATTCAGCAGGCCGGAGCCTATATTTCGGTAAATACCTCTGGAAATACCCAAGATGCCAACTCGATTCCTATACCAAAATTAGATGCGGATCTTTCAATGGATGCAGCTGCTTGTATTGGTTGTGGAGCTTGTGTTGCCTCTTGTAAAAATTCATCAGCCATGTTGTTTGTCGGGGCCAAAGTGTCTCAGTTTGCGCTATTGCCTCAGGGAAGAATCGAAGCTAAAGACAGGGTGCTGAATATGGTAAAGCAAATGGATGAAGAAGGTTTTGGAAACTGCACCAATACAGGAGCCTGTGAGGTGGAATGTCCTAAAAACATTTCTTTGGAGAATATTGCAAGAATGAATCGTGAATACTTAAAAGCTAGTATCTAGATTACTTCTTTGACAATAGTTTGTCAATTTTATATAATAATAAAACCCTTCATGATGAGGGGTTTTTTCTTTTAGTGAGCCCCTGACTTAAGTCAGGGGCTCACTTATGTCACGAAACCATAAAAGTAAACACCTTGCCAAAAAATTATTAAACAAATATATGGTCGCAGAATTCAAAGAATTAAGAAGTGATTTTAGTAAAAAGCAGTAATTTAGTAACAACCTTAAATTCTCTTTTAGAATGCCAAATTATTCTGCCCCCGTTTCTTCAAAATTACCTCATACCACAACGAGTATTTTTGCGGTAATGAGTAAGCTATCTCATGAAGAAAATGCGATTAACTTAGCACAGGGCTATCCTGATTTTCCTTCTTCGCCTAAATTGATAGAATTGGTAAACAAAGCTATGAAAGAAGGCTTTAATCAATATGCACCGATGCCGGGAATCTATTCATTGAGGGAAGCGATTTCGGATAAGATTGAGACACTTTACGGGACGCAATATGATCCGGAAACCGAGATTACCGTTACAGCGGGTGCTACTCAGGCTATCTATACCATTATTACTTCACTGGTGCAAAAGGATGATGAGGTCATTATATTTGCTCCTGCCTATGATTGTTATGATCCTACCATTCGTCTGAACGGAGGAAAAACAGTTGAATTGGAATTGAAAGCACCGGGTTTTAAGGTAGATTGGGAGGAAGTTAAAGCAGCTATTTCTGAAAAAACAAGAATGATCATTATCAATACCCCTCACAATCCTACAGGAACGATTTTGAGCCGGCAAGATATGCTTATACTTGAAGAATTGGTCAGAGACACCAAGATCATGATCTTAAGTGATGAGGTATATGAACATCTTGTTTACGATGGGTTGGAACACCAGAGTATCGCAAGATTTCCCGGATTGGCCGAACGCAGTTTTTTAGTAGCTTCATTCGGTAAAACCTTTCACAATACAGGTTGGAAAATGGGTTATTGTGCAGGACCTTCTGCCCTTATGAATGAATTTAGAAAAGTACATCAGTTCAACGTTTTTAGTGTAAATCATCCCATTCAAAAGGCTCTGGCGACCTATCTGGAGGAGAAGGAGCATTATTTGTCCTTAGCGCAATTTTTTCAGGCTAAACGAGATATTTTCCTCGATGCTATTAAAGGATCAAAGTTTTCATTTAACCCATCATCCGGCACCTATTTTCAACTACTGGATTATAGTAGTATCTCTGGAGAAAGCGACATGAAATTGGCCAAAAAATGGACCAAGGAACTAAAACTTGCTTCAATACCGGTGTCAGCATTTTATAATCAGCATGCTGATCATAAAGTTTTAAGGTTTTGTTTTGCTAAAAGTGATGAGACCCTGTTAAGAGGAGCAGAGATATTGAATGCAATTGAATAAATTCCTAATCGACAAAACTAATATTTAAAATAGAGAAAGTGGCAAAATCATTGACAATTAGCTTGGTTCAAACAGATAATGTTTGGGAAAACATAGACATGAATCTTAAGAATTTGACTTCTAAAATTGAGCAGATTCAGGAAAAAACAGATATGATCATTTTACCTGAATTGTTTACTACTGGCTTCACGATGGAAGCAGAACGAGTTGCCGAAACAATGGATGGAGTAGGAGTGCAATGGATGTTAGATACTGCCCATAAAAGGGAATGTGTAGTTTTAGGGAGCCTGTTGATCATTGAATCAGGAAATTATTTCAACAGATTAATTGTTGCCTTTCCGGATGGAAATGTAAAACACTATGATAAGCGCCACTTATTTTCATTTGCAGGGGAAGACAAGGTTTTTAAAGCAGGCAAAGAGCGCATGACCTTTGAATACAAAGGCTTTAAGATTTGCCCTTTGATTTGCTACGATCTGCGGTTTCCCGTATGGGCCCGAAATACAGAGGAAATCGATCTAATTATTTTTGTTGCCAACTGGCCAAATGCGAGAATGCTGGCTTGGGATACTTTGTTAAAAGCCAGAGCGATTGAAAATTTGTGTTATGTTATAGGTTTAAATAGGGTAGGAATAGACAATAATCAACTGGTGTATACCGGGCATTCGGCAGTCTACGACGCCATGGGAGCCACCTTACTGAACTTTGAACCAGGTAAACAAGTCATTGGGTCAGTTTCCATTGATATTGGACATATAGCGCAAACAAGGAGCAAATTCAGATTTTTAGAAGATCGTGACAGTTTTGTGATCAATTAAAAAATCACTCAGTAGGATTTAATTTCAAAAGCGCCTCATTTATGGTAGTTTCAGTTTTTTCCAATAATTCAGGAAAAGGCATGGCATCTGATTTGATGGGCTTATGCGCCTCCATGGTTACTTTGATACCTACACCCAGAGGAAATGCTCCTTTTCGAACCAGCCGCCAGGAATTATTTATTGAAAGTGGAATAATATAGGAGGATGGTGCTTTTTTAACCATCATTTTTAAGCCGCTTTCGCGGAAAGGTTTTGGCACAGCTGTTTTACTTCTGGTTCCTTCAGGGAAAATAACTGCAACTAGGTTTTCTTTTTCAATTTTTTCACCAAATTTCATCAAAGTATTGATGGCCTGTCTGGGGTCTTTTCGTTCAATAAGCACATTATCCCCATGTCTTAGGTTGTAGGAAACACTTGGAATACCTTTTCCTAATTCGATTTTTGACACAAAGTTTGGAAAGTGTTTCCTAAAGTACATATACATAGGAGGGATGTCATAAGTACTTTGGTGATTTGAAACAATGATGATCGGAACGCCCTCAGGTACTTTGTGTTTATTGATAAACTT